>NZ_JAQOTJ010000014.1 GCF_028401955.1 Bacillus sp. BP-3 | reverse complement strand
TCGGTTCGCTCGACTTGCATGTATTAGGCACGCCGCCAGCGTTCATCCTGAGCCAGGATCAAACTCTCCAATAAAGTGTTTGTCTAGCATCATAAATAAAAATTGACGTTTCACGTTGTTTGTTTCGTTTAGTTTTCAAAGTTCAATATCGCGTTTTGGCGACTTTTATAATATAACATAACATTTCATGTTCGTCAACAACTTGTTTCAACATTTTGTTTCAATGAATTGCTGACTCTGCCTATTATATAGACTTCACTCTCCCTATGCAAGTACTTTTTATAAAAAAAAGAATAAGGGAAATTCCCTTACTCTTCTGAGCCTTCTTGATCTTCTTGTATGTCTTCTTCATCTTCTTTTTGTGTTTTTGCTACCGTTGCTACTTCTTGCTCGCCTTCTAAACGAATTAAACGAACACCTTGTGTATTACGTCCCATTTGAGAAATTTGATCAACTGGCATACGGATTAAAACACCCGCTGCTGTAATCAACATAATATCTTCTTCACCATTTACAGACTTAACAGCAATTAACTTACCATTTTTATCTGTAATATTACATGTTTTAAGCCCTTTACCCCCACGGCTTTGGAGGCGATATTCTTCAACTGGCGTTCGCTTACCATAACCATTTTTCGTTACAATTAAAACATCCATTTCATCTTCAACGATTTCCATGCCAACTACTTGATCTTCCTCACCTAACGTAATAGCTTTTACACCCGCTGCATTACGTCCCATCGAGCGAACATCTTGTTCATGGAAGCGAATTAACATACCGTTACTTGTTCCCACAATCATATCCTTTTGGCCTGTTGTTAATCGAACAGAAATAACTTCATCATCTTCACGAAGTGATATTGCAATTAAACCATTATTACGTATGTTAGCAAATGATGAAAGTGGTGTTCTTTTTGCAATTCCCTGTTTAGTCGTAAAGAATAGATAATGGTCATCACTAAATTCTCGAATCGGGATAATCGCATTTACCCATTCATCTTTATCCACTTCTAACAGGTTAATAATCGGTATCCCTTTCGCTGTACGGCTATACTCTGGGATCTCATATCCCTTCGTCCGGTATACTTTCCCTTTATTTGTGAAGAATAAAATATGATCATGTGTAGATGTTGTTAACAAATGTTCTAAGAAATCATCATTGTTCGTTCCCATACCTTGAACTCCACGTCCGCCACGATTTTGCGTTTTGTACGTAGAAGCTGGTAATCGTTTCACATACCCATTATGAGTAAGTGTGATTACAATGTTTTGCTCTGGAATTAAATCTTCATCCTCGATTGCTTCCATACCGCCAATTGTAATTTCTGATCTTCGTGTATCATTAAAGCGATCTTTAACTTCTGTTAATTCTTCACGAATAATTTCAAGAACTTTCTCTTCATCTGAGAGAATTGCTTTTAACTCCGCAATCAATGCAAGTAGTTCTTGATATTCTTGTTCGATTTTTTCACGCTCTAATCCCGTTAAACGTTGCAAACGCATATCTAAAATTGCTTGTGCTTGCTTTTCACTTAAGCCAAAACGTTCCATTAATCCTTGCTTTGCAATATCTGCTGTCTTCGAATTACGAATTAGAGTAATTACTTCATCAAGATGATCTAACGCGATGCGTAAACCTTCTAAAATATGAGCACGCGCTTCCGCTTTCTCTAATTCATATGCAGTACGTCTACGGATGACGACCTTCTGATGATCCAGGTAATAATATAGGCATTCTTTTAAATTTAATACTTTAGGCTCTCCATTTACGAGCGATAGCATATTAATACCAAAGCTTGTCTGAAGTGCTGTATGTTTATATAGGTTATTCAATAACACATTTGCATTAGCATCTCGTCGTAATTCCATGACGATACGCATACCATTTCGATCTGATTCATCACGTAAATCTGTAATACCATCAATCTTTTTGTCTCGAACAAGCTCCGCAATCTTTTCAATCAATCTTGCTTTATTCACTTGATATGGTAGTTCAGTTACAATAATAGATTGTTTTCCATTTGCCTTCTCTTCGATCTCTACTTTTGCACGAAGAATTACTGTACCACGCCCTGTTTCATACGCTCTTCGAATTCCACTTCTTCCAAGAATTTGACCAGCTGTTGGGAAATCCGGTCCAGGAATATACTCCATTAATTCTGCAATCGTGATATCCGGATTATGACTTAATGCTAATACCCCATCAATTACTTCCCCAAGCTGATGCGGTGGAATATTCGTTGCCATACCAACCGCGATACCAGTTGCACCATTTACTAATAAATTAGGAAAGCGTGCGGGTAATACAATGGGTTCTCTTTCCGAACCATCATAGTTATCTTGATAATCAATTGTATTTTTTGTGATATCACGCAATAGTTCCATAGAAATCTTGGACATTTTTGCCTCTGTATAACGCATTGCAGCCGCCGAATCACCATCGACAGAACCGAAATTACCATGTCCATTTACTAGCATATAACGTTGACTAAAATCTTGGGCCATTCGCACCATTGTTTCATATACCGCTGAATCACCGTGTGGATGATACTTACCAATTACTTCACCAACAATACGTGCAGATTTCTTATACGCTTTATCAGCAGTAATTCCTAAATCGTTCATCGCATATAAAATTCTGCGGTGAACAGGCTTTAATCCATCACGAACATCTGGCAGTGCACGAGATACGATAACGCTCATCGCATAATCTAAAAACGAGGTACGCATTTCTTGGCTAATATTAATTTCTCGAATTCGGCCTTGTTGTTGGTTGTCTGACATCAACCAGCACCTCCTCATTACATTTCCGATCGATATATCATGTTCATTTATACGTAGAAGACAGGAATACTCCGATTCCTGTCATCAATCATTAAATATCAAGATTTTTTACATATTTTGCATTTTCCTGGATAAAGTTACGACGTGGTTCAACTTTATCACCCATTAAAATTTCAAATGTTTCATCCGCTTCAATTGCATCTTGAAGCGAAACTTGAAGAAGCGAACGTACTTCTGGATCCATTGTTGTTTCCCATAGCTGCGTTGGATTCATTTCTCCAAGACCTTTATAGCGTTGAATACCTGGTTTTGGTTGCTTCGGAATCTCCGCTAATATACTTTCAAGTTCTTTATCGTTGTAAGCATATTCAACTCGTTTACCCTGTTGCACTTTATATAATGGCGGTTGTGCAATATATATATAACCGTGCTCAATAATTTGACGCATATAACGATAGAAGAACGTTAATAATAGGGTGCGAATATGAGCACCGTCGACATCAGCATCCGTCATAATAATAACTTTATGATAACGCGCCTTTTCAATCTCAAAGTCTCCACCAATACCAGTGCCAAGCGCAGTAATAATTGTACGTACCTCATCGTTTGATAAAATTTTATCTAAACGAGCTTTTTCTACGTTAATAATTTTCCCTTTAAGCGGTAAAATTGCTTGGAAATGACGATCGCGCCCTTGTTTTGCTGAACCGCCCGCTGAATCACCCTCTACGATATAAATTTCACTAATAGAAGGATCTTTGGAAGAGCAATCTGCAAGTTTTCCTGGTAAGCTCGATACTTCTAGCGCACTTTTTCTACGTGTTAATTCACGAGCCTTTTTTGCCGCTACACGTGCACGTGCTGCCATCGTTCCCTTATCTACAACTTTTCGAGCAACATTTGGATTTTCAAGTAAAAACTTTTCAAACGCTTCAGAGAAAACTGATTCTGTAATTGTTCTCGCTTCGCTATTTCCAAGTTTTGTTTTCGTTTGCCCCTCAAATTGTGGGTTTGGGTGTTTAATGGATACAATAGCCGTTAAACCTTCACGAACATCTTCACCTGTTAAATTACTATCAGCATCTTTTAAAATATTATTTTTTCGACCATAATCGTTAATCACACGTGTTAATGCTGTTTTAAATCCTACCTCATGCGTACCACCTTCATACGTATGAATGTTATTTGTAAATGAATAAATGTTAGTTGTATATCCTTCATTGTATTGAAGAGCAACTTCAATTTGAATTCCATCTTTCGCACCTTCTACATATACCGGCTCTTCATGTATCGGTTCTTTAGAGCGATTTAAATGCTCAACATAAGACTTAATACCGCCTTCATAATGGAATTCTTTCTTTTGTTTATGCTCACGTTTATCTTCAATTGTTAGTTTAATATTACGATTTAAAAACGCTAGTTCTCGTAAACGAGTTGCCAACGTATCAAATTCATATTCCGTAGTTTCAGTAAAAATTTCTGCATCTGGTTTGAAACGCGTTACTGTTCCTGTGTGATCTGTATCTCCAATAACCTTTAAGTCTGCAACTGGAATACCACGTTCATATTTTTGATAATGAATTTGCCCGTCACGATGAACAAATACCTCTAACTCCGTTGATAATGCATTTACGACAGAAGCACCTACACCATGTAAACCACCAGAAACTTTATAACCGCCGCCACCAAATTTCCCACCCGCATGAAGAACTGTCATAATAACTTCTACAGCGGGGCGACCCATTTTCTCGTGCATCCCAACTGGAATACCACGACCATTATCTGTTACTGTAATACTATTGTCTTCTTCAATAGCTAGATTAATCTCATCACAATATCCCGCTAATGCTTCGTCAATACTATTATCAACAATTTCCCATACAAGATGATGAAGACCTTTTCCACTCGTCGAACCAATGTACATCCCTGGACGTTTTCGAACTGCTTCTAGTCCTTCCAACACCTGTATTTGACTTTCATCATATGCATTCTCTTGCATTTGCTTTTGTTCCATTGACACAAAGATCACCTACTTTTCCATTTAGACAGAAGTTATTTATCTTCTTCTCCACAATCCACTGTGCCGTTCGTTACATGAATTGTTTTTGCTTGTTTTAATGTATCATGCTCAATTCCATCAACACTTGTCGTTGTTACAAACGTTTGCACTTTTCCTTGAATCGTATTAAGCAGATGTGATTGCCTGTAATCATCTAGTTCCGATAACACATCATCTAATAAAAGGATTGGATATTCGTTAACTTCTGAATAAATCAATTCGATCTCAGCTAACTTTAGGGACAGCGCGGTCGTTCGTTGTTGTCCTTGCGAACCAAAAACTTGAACGTTTTTCCCATTAACAAAGAATTGCAAATCGTCACGATGAGGCCCAATTAAGGTTGTACCACGGAAGATTTCACGTTGTTTCACAGATTGGAAACTTTCATAGTATACTTCTTCTATTTTCGACAAATCCATGGATTCTGATACATCTATACTTGGTTTATAAACTATTTCTAGCTCTTCAAGTCCTCTGCTAATTCCTCGATGAATTGGAGCTGCCCATTCTTGCAATAGACGTAAAAATTCAAAACGTTTTTTTAACACTTTTACACCATGTTCAACGAGTTGGAGTGTAAACACATCTAGCATAGTTTCATCATTCTTACTGCTTCCTTGCATTTTTTTAAGCAAATGATTACGCTGTGTAAGGACTTTTTGATATTGACTTAATTCATACAAATACACAGGAGCTATTTGTCCAAGCTCCATGTCTAAAAAACGTCTTCGTACTTGAGGACTTCCTTTAACAAGATTTAAATCTTCTGGTGCAAACATAACAACATTCATTACGCCAATATATTGACTTAATTTTTGTTGTTCAAGTTGATTTAACTTTGCCTTTTTTCCCTTTTTAGAAACATTTAGTTCTAAAGACAAAGAGTTGTTTCTTTTTTGTAGTTTCCCTTTTATTTTACCATAATCCTCATCCCATCGGATAAGTTCACGATCATTAGAAGTTCGATGAGACTTTGCCATCGCTAATACGTAGATCGCTTCCATCAAATTGGTTTTTCCTTGCGCATTTTCACCAATAATTACGTTTACTTTATCTTCGAAGGAAAGATCTAACCTCTCATAATTGCGATAGTTTTGTAAATGTAATTCTGTAATATACAAAGGGATCCCCCTTTATCCTTGAACTTGAAATGTTCCGATCTCCGGAATTTCAACAATATCATTTGTATATAATTTTCGGCCTCGTCGATTTTCAAGCTCTTTATTTACATACACTTCGTACTCTTGTAAAAACCACTTTACCGCTCCGCCTGTATCAATCACGTCAGCCAGCTTTAAAAATTGTCCTAATGTAATATATTCTGTCGAAATTTGAATACGTTTCATCATAAATCGCTCACTTTCTAAAAGTGTTCATTCTTTCATTGTACTAAATAAACAAGCATTAGGAAAGTAATAGCGAGAAATCAAAAGGGTTACCAGTAGATTTGTACTAGTAACCCTTATCATAATTTTAGTACGTACGTACCGGTAAAATTAATTGAGTAATGGAATCATCGTTCACAGTACGAATTAAAAATGGTCTCATCGCACCAGTAAAACTAACTTTGATTTCTGTACTATCCAATGCTTTTAATGCATCCATCATATACTTTGCACTAAACGAAATTTTTAACTCTTCCCCAGTAAATTGCTCACATTGAACTTCCTCTACTACTTTTCCGATTTCTGGAGAATTTGATGAAATTTCCAACATTTGATTTTCTAAAGTTGATAATTTCACAACATTATTACGTCCATCTCTCGCTAATAATGAGGCCCGATCAATCGCTTGTAAAAATTCTTTTGTATTTACAAAAATATCCGTTTTACTATCAGGCGGAATTAGTCTTGTAGTATCAGGATAGCTGCCCTCTAATAGTCTAGAGAAAAATAATAAATGTTTTGTACGGAATAGAACTTGATACTCCGTTATAACAATATCTACCACTTCTTCTGATTCATCAAGAATTTTACTTAATTCATTTAAACTTTTTCCTGGAATAACAACATTAGCTTGAAATTCATTCGCAATAGTTTGTCCTGTGATTTTTGCTTTACGAAGTGCTAAACGATGACTATCTGTTGCAATGCAAGTCAACTCGCTGTTATATACCTTCCAGTTTACACCTGTCAAGATTGGACGTGTTTCTGATGTAGATACAGCAAATACGGTTTGACGAATCATATGTTTTAAAAGATCTGTTGGGATTTGAAATACATGATGTTCTTCAATCTGTGGTAATAATGGGTATTCAGCTGAATCTAAACCATTTAGATTAAACTCAGATTTTCCAGATTTTATTTTTGTCATAAAATGACTTTCTAAAGAAATTTCAACTGTATCTTTCGGTAATTTTTTTACAATCTCACTGAAATATTTTGCTTGTAAAACAATACTTCCAGGTTGTTTTACTTCTACAATTTCTTTCCCATCTTCTTCGACTGGGATAAAAGATTCAATGGATATATCTGCGTCACTACCTGTTAATGTAACACCTTCTTCAGTTGCTACAATTTTAATCCCTGTAAGAATTGGAATGGTTGTACGAGAGGAAACAGCTTTCATTACATCTTGTACACTTCTGACAAGGTAGTCTTTTTGAATTAAAAAATGCATATCGAAAACCTCCGGTAAGTATGAAATTGAGTTTATTTAATAATAATAAAAAATTAGTAGTAATAGTAATAGGACTTGTGGATATGTGGATAACCCGTGAAAAAGACGGAAAAACAGTCTATCTACATGTGGATAGACTGTGTGTAAAACAGGAATAGTTATTCACGTTGTTCACATTATTTGATTATTACTTTAAAATATCGCGAATTTCTTCAAGTTGTCTTTGTAATTGTGTATCTGTTTTTAACAACTTTGAAATTTTTTCATGAGCATGAATGACTGTAGTATGATCACGTCCGCCGAACTCTTCACCGATTTTTGGTAAAGAGGAATCAGTTAATTCACGAGACAGATACATTGCAATTTGACGAGGGAAAGCGACAGATTTTGTTCGCTTTTTTGCTTTAAAGTCTTCTAATTTTACTTGGAAAACATCCCCCACAGCCTTCTGAATGTCATAAATTGAAATAATTTTTGGCTTTGAATTTGGAATAATATGTTTTAGTGCTTCAGCAGCTAAATCCGCATTAATATCTTTATTAATTAAAGAAGAGTATGCCACAACACGAATGAGGGCACCTTCTAATTCACGAATGTTAGAGTCAATTTGATTGGCAATATAAAGCATAACTTCATTTGGGATATCAAGCCCCTCAGCTTTTGCTTTCTTACGTAAAATCGCAATCCTTGTTTCTAAATCTGGAGGAGTAATATCTGTAATGAGTCCCCATTCAAAACGTGAGCGTAAGCGATCTTCTAATGTTGGGATTTCTTTTGGTGGACGATCACTCGAAATTACAATTTGTTTACTTTCTTCGTGCAATGCATTAAACGTATGAAAGAACTCTTCTTGTGTCTGTTCTTTTCCAGCAAGAAATTGAATATCATCTATAAGCAGAACATCGACGTTTCGGTATTTATTGCGAAAATCAACTGCTTTATTATCACGAATAGAATTAATAAACTCATTTGTAAATTTTTCAGATGATAGATAAACGACTTTTGCGTTTGGATTATGTTCGATGACGTAATGACCAATCGCATGCATTAAATGCGTCTTTCCAAGTCCTACCCCTCCGTAAATAAATAAGGGATTATATGCTTTAGCGGGTGCTTCCGCTACAGCTAAAGAAGCAGCATGGGCAAAGCGATTGCCAGAACCGATTACAAAAGTATCAAATATATATTTTGGATTCAGCATACTTTGTGGGAAATGATTAGGTTCATCATGCATCGTTTTATTCTTTTGAACAGGAGGATAGTCAAATTCCTCTTCTGTTTGACTTTGTGGAATGATAAAGCGAATTGTAAGTTCTGCTCCCATTAAATGAATAATTGTTTCTGAAATAAGTTCAGAATAATGGGATTCCAACCAATCACGTGCAAACTCATTTGGCGCAGTAATTGTTAAAACGTCCTTTTTTAAGGAATACGCTTTTGTAGACTTAAGCCAAGTTTCATAACTAGGCTTACTCACTTTTTTTTCTAATTCTTTTAAGGTGCTATTCCATAAATCCGAAATATTTTCCAATAGGTGTCCCTCCTTTACAAAAGATGATGAGTAAACAGTGTGTTTAATATTTGTATAACGTAAGCGGAAAACGCTGTATATTTATACGAAACACTTTTTAAAAGAAAAAAGCGCTTGAAATAATAAGATAGAGTTTTCGACAAAAAAACACATTGTGGAAAACTATTTATGCACATGTGATTATATCTGTCCACAAGTTATACACAAACTGTGGATAAAAAATAATTATAAAAAACTTGTTCAAGGTGAAAACACAACTATAATATCAAAAAAAGATAGCGATAGCAATGTATTTCGGAAAGTTATCCACAAAATCAATACCTTGTGGAATAAACTTGTCCACAGTACGATATACTGTGTAAAAAAGAAAAAAATATTTGTGGATAGAAAAAAGTGGCGAAAAAAATTATCCACAACAAATAGAGTGTGCTGTGAACAACCTTGTGAATAGGGAGAAAATGAATATTTGATTAAAATTTTTAGAAGCATTGACATTTTCATAGCAAATTAACTATAATTTATAGGACTGTCTTTAACAGTTATTCCTCAGGGAGGTGTCATATAATGAAAAGAACTTATCAACCAAATAAACGTAAGCGCAGCAAAGTACATGGTTTTCGTAGCCGTATGAGCACAGCGAACGGACGTAAAGTTCTAGCAGCTCGTCGTCGTAAAGGTAGAAAAGTATTATCTGCGTAGGCCACTGATCGTTCAGTGGTCTTTTTTTCTAGTAATTATGAATTTTCCACTGGCGAAATACAGGAGTGTTCAATTGATATGAAGAAAAAGAATCGTGTAAAGAAGAATGAGGAATTTCAAGCTGTTTTTCAAAATGGAAAATCAAATGCCAATCGTCAATTTGTTATATATCAGTTAGAGAAGCCTGATCAAGCGTATTTTCGAATTGGTCTTTCCGTTAGTAAGAAATTAGGAAATGCAGTCATGCGTAATCGTATTAAACGTATGATCCGTCAAGCTTTTACAGAATTAAAAGATGAGATAGATTCTGGGAAAGATTTTGTTATAATAGCAAGGAAGCCTTGTTCAGACATGGACTATGAACAATTAAAGAAAAGTTTAATTCATGCTCTGCAGCGCTCGGGAGTTAAACGGGCAAAAAATGGCGAAAAAAGAGGAAAATGAATTACACTATATACATACCTAAACAAGGAGGAGCAGGCTGTGAAAAAAAAGATAGGCTTACTAGTCATGCTTATTGCTGTTATGGCAATTGCTGCTGGCTGTAATCAAACAAATCAGCCGATTACACCGCAAAGTACGGGAATTTGGAATGAATATTTTGTATACCCGCTTTCTCAATTAATCACGTATTTTGCAAAGTTATTTGGCAATAACTATGGTTTAGCGATTGTTATCACGACTCTTATCATTCGTTTTGCTTTATTACCATTAATGATTAAGCAAACAAAGAGTACGAAAGCAATGCAAGTATTACAACCTGAAATGGCAAAATTAAAAGAAAAATATAGCTCTAAAGACCAAGCAACTCAACAAAAATTGCAACAAGAAATGATGCAATTGTATCAAAAGCATGGTATCAATCCATTAGCAGGTTGTTTACCAATATTTATTCAAATGCCAATTTTATTTGCATTTTATCATGCAATTATTAGAACAGCAGAAATTAAACAACATAGTTTTTTATGGTTTGATTTAGGTCATGCTGATCCATTGTATATTCTTCCAATTGTTGCAGCGATTACAACGTTTATTCAACAAAAGCTTGCAATGGCTGGTACTGCGGGACAAAATCCACAAATGGCGATGATGCTTTGGCTTATGCCTATTATGATTTTAGTTTTCGCAATTAACTTCCCAGCTGCATTATCCCTTTATTGGGTGGTAGGTAACATCTTTGGTATTGCTCAAACATATTTGATCAAAGGGCCGGATCTTAAGGCTAGTAAGGCAGGAGGATCAAGTAAGTGAGTATGATTACTGCTAAAGGACAAACAGTCGAACTGGCAGTGCAATTCGCATTAGAACAATTGCAAGTATCAAGAGATAAAGTTGAGATACATGTTGTTGATGAAGGGAAAAAAGCTTTTCTTGGTTTTATTGGAGGACGGCCTGCTATTGTAGAGGTCATTGTAAAAAAAGATCCTGTAGAAGAAGCAGAACTTTATTTGAAAAGCATTATAAAAGAAATGAATGTTGATGTAATTGTTGGAACAGATGTAAAAGGGCGTGATGTCCACTTTACACTTTCTGGTAGTGATGTAGGTGTATTAATTGGAAAAAGAGGGAACATATTAAATTCTTTACAATATGTAACAAAACTTGTTGCAAATCGTAGCACGAAACAATATATCGGTGTAACAATCGACGCTGAAAATTATCGTGATAAACGAAAAAATACGTTAGAGTCGCTTGCGCTTCGGTTAGCGAAACAAGTTAGCAATACGAAAAAAAGAGTTGTGTTAGAACCGATGCCTTCTTTTGAAAGAAAAATTATACATCAAGCAATTTCAAATCATCCATATGTGATTACAACGTCTGAAGGTAAAGAACCACATCGACATGTTGTTGTATCTCCGAAATAAAATGAAACTTTAATCAGTGTGTGGGGGGCATCCCAGGCTGATTACTAGCCCTCCCAATCGGACTTTTACGGGCAGTTTATCTCCTGCATAACTTCTTAAGAAAAGCGGAAGCGGCTCGCTCAGAATTGCAGGGCGTCCACGCACCCGACAGAGAGGCGTTTTTTGCCTCGTCCAAGGGGGCGAAACGACCGGAGATTCTAGCCGCTAGAGCTGGACAATGCTTTTGCTGAAATTTGAGGTGGGAATATTACTTGCCCGCGAATAGCGGGATAAACCGGTAACTCGTTTGAGTGCCGGTTTTTTACTGGATAAAATATAAAGACAGAAAAATAAACTGTGGATAAACAAATTGCACTAAACTTATCCACTGTGTATAAGTTTAGTGCGATTTAGGTGAGGACATAATAAAATAAGTTATTATTCTTTTTTACGCAGTTTCGTTATGGTATCCTAATAATTTAGTGAAAGAAAAAATCGTGTTGAAATATAGAGAAATAAGCAAGTGAGGTGAAAGAACATGGAATTTGATACAATTGCTGCGATTTCCACAGCTCTTGGGGAAGGTGCAATTGCCATTGTTCGAGTAAGTGGAGATGATGCGGTAGAGAAGGTAAACCGTATTTTTAAAGGAAAAGATTTAACGACAGTCCCATCTCATACAATTCAGTATGGGCATATTGTGGATTTAGATACAAATAAAGTTATTGAAGAAGTTATGGTTTCAATTATGCGGGCACCAAAGACATTTACGCGTGAAGATATTGTCGAGGTAAATTGTCATGGTGGCCTTGTTTCTGTAAATAAAGTATTACAGCTTATTTTATCACAAGGTGTTCGCTTGGCAGAGCCTGGAGAATTTACAAAGCGTGCTTTTTTAAATGGACGTATTGACTTATCGCAAGCAGAAGCGGTTATGGATTTAATTCGCGCTAAAACAGATCGTGCAATGAACGTTGCGATTAATCAAATGGAAGGTCGATTATCAAAATTAATTGGTCGTTTGCGACAAGAAATTTTAGAGACGTTAGCTCATGTAGAAGTAAATATTGATTATCCGGAATACGATGACGTAGAAGAAATGACACATGGTGTTTTAATTGAGAAGGCAACCTATGTCAAATCAGAAATTGAAAAGTTGTTACAAACTTCAAAGCAAGGGAAAATTTTGCGTGAAGGAATTGCAACGGCTATTATCGGAAGGCCGAATGTTGGAAAGTCATCGCTATTAAATAGCCTTGTACAAGAAAAGAAAGCAATTGTAACAGATATAGCAGGAACAACCCGAGATGTTATTGAAGAATATGTGAACGTGCGCGGTGTACCTCTGAAACTGATTGATACAGCTGGTATTCGTGAGACGGAGGATATTGTAGAACAAATTGGTGTCGAACGTTCAAAAGATATGATGAATAAAGCAGATTTAGTTCTTCTTGTTGTAAATTATAGCGAAGTGTTAACAAATGAAGATGAAGAGTTATTTCGAGCGGTGCAAGGAAAAGACTTTATCGTTATTGTAAATAAAACAGATTTACCGCAGCAAATTGATATGGAGTGTGTTGCAAAATTAGCTGGTTCAGCTCGTGTTATTACAACTGCTTTACTTGAAGAGAAAGGTGTAGATGAGCTAGAACAGGCAATTGCTGATCTCTTCTTTAAAGGAACAATTGAAGCGGCTGATATGACATACGTATCGAATGCCCGTCACATTGGTTTATTAACACAAGCAGAAAAGACGATAGGTGATGCAATCGCGGCTATTCATAGCGGCGTGCCAATTGATATGGTGCAGATTGATTTAACAAGAACATGGGAAATACTAGGTGAAATTACGGGAGACACTGTACACGAAAGTTTAATTGATCAGTTATTCTCTCAATTTTGTTTAGGAAAGTAATTGTAAGGAGGAATGGAAAATGGGATACAACGCTGGTTCTTATGATGTTATTGTAATCGGTGCTGGCCATGCAGGATGTGAAGCTGGTTTGGCAGCAGCCCGTATGGGAGCAAAAACATTAATGTTAACAATTAACTTAGATATGGTTGCGTTTATGCCGTGTAACCCTTCAGTTGGTGGACCTGCAAAGGGAATTGTTGTTCGTGAAATTGATGCGCTTGGCGGCGAAATGGGCAGAAATATTGATAAAACACATATTCAAATGCGTATGTTAAACACAGGAAAAGGTCCTGCAGTACGTGCACTTCGTGCCCAAGCAGATAAATTTGCGTATCAGCATGAATTAAAAAAAACAATCGAAGAAACGCCAAATTTAACATTAAGTCAAGCGATGGTTGAACACTTAGTTGTAGAAGACGGTGTATGTAAAGGTGTTGTTACACAAACTGGAGCAGAATATACAGCGAAAACAGTTGTTATTACAACAGGTACGTTTTTACGCGGTGAAATTATCGTTGGGGATTTAAAATATTCAAGCGGTCCAAATAATCAACAACCATCTGTCAAATTATCAGAGCATTTAGAAGAGCTTGGTTTTGAACTAGTTCGTTTTAAAACAGGTACGCCTCCGCGTGTAGATAGTAGTACAATTGATTATAGCAAAACAGAAATTCAACCAGGTGATGATATACCACGTGCATTCTCATTTGAAACAACAAAGTTCATCATGGATCAAATTCCATGCTGGTTAACATATACAAGTGAAGAAACGCATCGTTTAATCGATGGAAACTTACATCGTTCTGCTATGTATTCTGGCATGATTAAAGGAACAGGCCCACGATATTGCCCTTCCATTGAAGATAAGGTTGTTCGTTTCCACGATAAGCCGCGTCATCAAATTTTCTTAGAGCCAGAAGGTCGTAATACACAAGAAGTATACGTACAAGGTTTATCAACAAGTTTACCAGAAGATGTGCAACGTGAGATGTTAAAGACCATTCCAGGCCTAGAGAACGTAGAAATGATGCGTACAGGATATGCAATTGAGTATGACGCAATTGTACCAACGCAGTTGTGGCCAACACTTGAAACAAAGAAAATACAAAATTTATATACAGCGGGTCAAATTAATGGAACTTCTGGTTATGAAGAAGCGGCAGGACAAGGTTTAATGGCCGGTATTAACGCTGCGTGCCGCTCATTAGGCAAAAAAGAAGTAATTTTAAATCGTTCAGATGCGTACATTGGCGTTTTAATCGATGATTTAGTCACAAAAGGTACAAATGAGCCATATCGCTTATTAACATCCCGTGCAGAATACCGATTATTATTACGTCATGACAATGCAGATCTGCGTTTAACAGGGATTGGGCATGAAATTGGTTTAATTCCAGAAGAACGTTATGAACGTTTTACAGCAAAGAAAGAGAAAATTGAAAAAGAAAAAGAACGTTTAGCAAGCATTATTATTAAGCCACGTCCTGAAGTACAAGAGCTCATTCGTGGAGCTGGCGGAAGTGAATTAAAAGATGGTATACGTGCGAGTGATTTATTACGCCGTCCAGAAATGACGTATGAGCATATTCATCTTCTCGCTCCAAGTGAAGTAGAAGTTAGTGATGAAGTAGCAGAGCAAGTTGAGATTCAGCTTAAATATGAAGGATATATTGAAAAATCTTTACAACAAGTAGAACGAATGAAGCGTATGGAAAGTAAAAAGATTCCGGTTGATATTGATTACGATGCAATTTCTGGAATAGCTTCTGAAGCACGTCAAAAATTAAAAGATGTCCGTCCGCTATCTATGGGGCAAGCATCTCGTATTTCCGGGGTAAATCCAGCTGATATTTCCATCTTACTTGTGTATATAGAACAAGGAAAAATTGCACGAGTATCGAACCAATAAATAGTTAGGAGATATAGCGAGATGAATATAGAACAATTTCAATCTATGCTATTAGAAAGAGGGATTACTCTTTCTAATAGGCAGTTAGAACAATTTGAAATCTATTTTGAGACATTAGTTGAATGGAATGAAAAAATGAACTTAACTGCAATTACAGAGAAAGAAGACGTGTATTTAAAGCACTTTTTTGATTCTATTACAGCTGCTTTTTATCATGATTTTTCAAAGCCATTTTCTATTTGTGATGTTGGTGCAGGAGCAGGGTTCCCTAGCATTCCATTAAAAATATGTTTTCCGAATTTAAAAATTACAATTGTCGATTCCTTGCAAAAACGTATTACGTTTTTAAATCATTTAGCAACAAAATTGGAATTACAAGACGTAGCATTTTGTCATGATCGTGCTGAAACATTTGGGCAAAAGGAAGGAGTACGTGAATCCTTTGATATTGTAATGGCACGTGCTGTTGCTCGCCTTTCTGTCTTAAGTGAATTGTGTTTACCGCTTGTGAAAGTAGGGGGAACATTTATTGCGATGAAAGGTGCAGCTGCAAACGAAGAAATTGAAAATGGTAAGTATGCTCTGCAAGTGCTTGGTGGCGAATTGAAAGAGATGTTTACGTTTCAATTACCATTTGAGGAAAGTGATCGTAACGTTTTATTGATTGAGAAAAAGAGAAAAACGCCAAAGAAATATCCGCGTAAACCAGGAACACCGAATAAATTACCTATTGAAAAATAAATCTTATTAGACGTAAGATTAAGTTATATATCAGTAAGCTACTTTATTAGCACTGATGGTTAGTTGAATGAATCGAGCTTTTACAGGCAGTTATCCACCACCTATCTTTTAGATTTATTACAATGTTAAGGCGTGAGCTTACTGCCCGTTAGAGCGAAAGAAATAAAGTGAAACTTTGATTAGTAGGGAGGCTGCGCTTCTTATTAATCGCTAGTTCAACAAATTTAGCTTTTGCGGACAGTTTATCTCAACCTGCCTTCTTTAATGTGTGGAAAAATGTTGAGATGGGGATATTGCTGCCTGTTAATGCGGGATAAAAACGTAAATGTTTCACATGGAACATTTTTGTATAGAGTATTCAATAGGATTCAAGGTGGTGGAATATGTATGAAAAACACATTTTCTCGTTTATTTGGCTTTGGAGATAAAGAGGCTGAATTAGCACTACAAGAAGAAAGTCATGAAGAAATTAAACAAATTCCGTTAGCAAGTATCGTTCCGAATCGTTATCAGCCACGGTCAATTTTTGATGATGCTCGTATTGAAGAGCTTGCTCTTACAATTCATACACATGGATTAATTCAACCAATTGTTGTTCGACAGTATGAAGAGGGCAAATATGAGATTATCGCTGGTGAAAGACGTTTTCGAGCTGCTACAAAATTAGGTTGGGAAACTGTTCCGGCTATTATAAAAAATTTGAACGATACTGAGACTGCTTCTGTTGCTTTAATTGAAAACTTGCAACGAGAAGAACTTACGGCAATTGAAGAGGCTGTTGCTTATCAAAAGTTAATTGAATTACATAATTTAACGCAAGAAGCATTAGCACAGCGATTAGGCAAAGGACAATCTACAATTGCGAACAAATTGAGACTATTAAAGTTACCTGAAGAGATTAAACAAGCACTATTAGAGAAGAGTATTACAGAACGCCATGCTCGTGCTCTTATTCCACTTAAAAATGAAGAGATTCAATTACAACTTTTGCAAGAAATCGTTGAAAAGCAATTGAATGTAAAGCAAACAGAAGATAGAATTGCTAAGTTGTTAGAAGAAACGAAACCGAAACGAAAAGCAAAACAAAAAGCGGTAAGCCGTGATATGCGTATTGCAATGAATACCATTCGTCAATCTTTACAAATGGTTGCGAATAGTGGCTTAAATGTGAATTCAGAAGAAGAAGAATTTGATGAATACTATCAAATTACAATTAAAATTCCCAAAAAGAAGTAAGAAAAATAGAAAGACCTCAAACCCCCGGTAGAGGTCTTTTTGTTTTGTCACGCATTAAAAACTATATAAATTCAAATTAAAAAATGACACTTCCCCTCTCTTTTTAGAGGGACGAGAGCATCTGACAATGCATAGCAGCAATCTATATGTCGAAAAATCAAAATTGATTTATATAGTGAGGTCTTACTGATGGAAGTTTCACTTTATCCCGCTACTAAGGGGTAGTAATATCCCTCACCTTGAGATTTTAAGGAAAGCAAAGAAGTAAGATGAGGTATAACTGCCCCTAAGAGCCCGATTGGTTCAACTAACCATCAGCGGGGAAAAGCATCCCACTGATGGAAGTTTCACTTTATAAGTACTATATTTTCTTTTAAAATTAAGAAGGAGTTTGTAAATAAATTTTGAAGTTTAATATACAGAAGCAAATGAAGCGTGATTGTTTCATGTTAAAATGAAAATAATCATTTGAAGAATAAGATATAAAGGTTGAAAGTAGGTGACATCATGGGGAAAATCATTGCCATTGCTAATCAAAAAGGTGGAGTTGGAAAGACAACAACATCGGTAAATTTAGGAGCTGGATTGGCACAAGCAGGAAAAAAAGTACTTCTTGTTGATATTGATGCACAAGGGAATGCAACGACAGGAGTCGGAATTGAAAAATCAGATTTAAATGAATGTATTTATAATGTGCTGGTGGAAGACATGGATGTTCGCGTTGTTATACAGAGAACAACAACTGAAAATTTAGAGGTACTCCCTGCTACCATTCAACTAGCAGGAGCCGAGATAGAACTTGTACCGACAATTTCCCGGGAAGTTCGTCTGCAACGTGCGCTGCAACCAATTCGTGATGAATATGATTATATTATTATTGATTGTCCCCCATCTTTAGGTTTATTAACCATTAATGCATTAACTGCTGCAGATTCTGTTATTATCCCTGTTCAATGTGAGTATTATGCCCTAGAGGGGTTAAGTCAATTATTAAATACAGTTCGCCTTGTACAAAAGCATTTAAATAAAGATTTAGCAATTCAAGGTGTTTTACTAACAATGCTGGACGCTCGTACAAATTTAGGATTACAAGTAATTGATGAAGTGAAGAAATACTTCCGAGATAAAGTATATAGATCCATTATTCCGCGTAATGTACGTTTAAGTGAAGCACCGAGTCATGGAAAACCAATTATGATGTATGATGCTAAGTCAAGGGGGGCAGAAGTGTATTTAGATTTAGCAAAGGAAGTGATTGCAGGTGGCTAAAGGACTAGGAAGAGGAATTAATGCGTTTTTTCCAGATTTAGATGTGAAAGAGGGAGAAACAATTCAAGAATTGCAAGTAAATCAATTACGTCCTAACCCATATCAGCCGCGTAAATATTTTCATAATGAAGCAATTCAAGAATTAGCGTTATCTATTAAAGAACATGGGATTTTACAACCTCTTATTGTTCGGAAAAGTATTAAAGGATATGAAATCGTTGCAGGAGAACGGAGATTTCGTGCTGCAAAAGAAGCAGGGATTAAAACAGTTCCTGCCGTTGTTCGAGAGTTAAATGATCAACAAATGATGGAGTTTGCGCTACTAGAGAATTTGCAACGTGAAGATTTAACGCCTATTGAAGAAGCATTAGCTTATCAAATGCTCATGGAAGAGCTTAAGGTAACGCAAGAACAGTTAGCAAAGCGGCTTGGAAAAAGCAGACCGCATATTGCAAACCACATTCGTTTACTTTCTCTCCCATCTTTCGTACAAGACATGATTGTAAATGGAAGCATTTCTATGGGACATGGACGAACGCTACTTGCGTTAAAAGACAAAACAAAAATTAACAATTTATTGCAACGAATTAAAAAAGAAGGATTAAATGTCCGTCAGTTGGAACAAATTATTCAGCAGATGAATGAATATGTTTCACGTGAAACAAAGAAACAAAAACCACAAAAAAATATCTTTTTTGTGGAACAAGAAACGGTACTACGAGACCGATTTGGAACATCTGTGAAAATTAAAGAAACGAAACAAGAAAAAGGGAAAATTGAAATTCAATTTTTCAATAAAGATGATTTGCAACGCATTTTAGAGATTTTAGCGGGAGAATGATAAAAAATAAACCATCTTCAGTTATAGATGGTTTATTTTTTTCATTACAGCAATTTTTTTATCAGTTTCAATAATACTTTCTGCAATACCAGTAGCCATTTTCATAACAAGATTTAGTCTTGTATTTTGTAGTACAAAAAACTCCATAAATCCATTTAAATTTACAATACCATGAATATGCATATCACCAATCGCGGGAAGATTTTTATTCATAGCTGCTCCAGGTTTACTGGGCCCTTTTCCAACTGTAATTGAACCAATATTTTGTGATTTTCCTAGACAAGCATCAATTGCAATGATAAAGGGATTCATAAATGATTTTTGTATTTCTGTAATTGTTTCTTCTAAGTTTAAAGCATGGACGGGTGATTCTAGCGTCCCGTATAACTGAAAATTTTGAATATTGCAGTCTTGTAGCTTTGAGCCAACAAGGGGTCCTAATGCATCACCTGTTGAGCGGTCCGTTCCAATACACAGTATAATAAGTGGAGAGTTTTGTTCGATTGGGAGATGAGAAAGTAGAAAACTACTAATGGTTTGATTGCAATTTGCATCATGATACATAATCTGCTGTGAATCTTTTTCAAAAAAAGGTAAACGAAAACTTCCGATATTCATGAAGCATCCATCCTTTAATAGAATTTAGTATATTTCATATAAAGTGAAACCCCTATCAGTGGAGAGTTTTTTCTCATCTCCCACTGATGGAAAGCCTGCCCAATCGAGCTCTTACGGGCAGTTATATCTCCCTCCTATCTTTTTTAGAAAAGCGGAAGCGGCTCGTTCAGAATCGTAGGACGTTGGATCTCCCAACGGAGAGGTGCTTTTTGCCCTCGTTCGAGGAGGCGAAACGACCGGAGGTTCTAGCCGCTAGAATTGGACAACATTTTCTCAGAATCTTGAGGTGGGAGTCTTACTGCCCCAAAATAGCGGGATAAACTTGATTTTGCATATTACATATTTCTCTTAAGGTAAGAACTATTTTACTTTTAGTCTAGGGGAAACTTGATGCTATGTTAGGTATTCGGATATTCTTGCTGCGTAGATGTTGCTTTCTTATGGGATAAGAGTGTTTGAAAAGATATGATATGAGCAGAAGAAGAGGGCACTCTTGTTTATAGATTTATAAAGTATAAAAAGGATGAAGCGTACCATGTAGTCTGGAGAATACTAGTACTAGTATATAAAAAAATGTGTTATTTTATACCTCATGGAATGCGAAAATAAAAGTGTATGAAAGAACTTTTTTCGTAAAATATAGGAGAAATTCTGTTACAATAAATAATGAATATGAGATAGAAAGGTAGGTCGCGATGAAGGGATTTCACGACTTATATACAGACTTTACAAATTGGTTATTAAACGTAGGATTATGGGAGAATATCGGTCTCGGTTTGCTGAAAATCATACTTATTTTTATTATTTCAAGTGTCGTTATTCGGCTCGGCAGGGTGATTATCCGTAATGCTTTCAAAATGAAGGCCAAATCACCAATTCAAATTTCTGAAAGACGAACGATGACAGTAGCGAAATTGTTAGAAAACATTTTAACATATGTTATCTTTTTTATTGTAATAATTGCGATTTTAGGAGTATTTGGAATTGATACAAAAGGATTATTAGCCGGTGCAGGGGTTGTAGGTTTGGCGGTTGGTTTTGGTGCACAAAACTTAGTCAAAGACGTTATCACTGGATTCTTTATTTTATTAGAAGATCAATTTTCAGTAGGGGACTATGTACGCTTAGGTCAATTTGAAGGAGTTATTCAAGAAATTGGTTTACGCACAACAAAAATGAAGAAATGGACAGGAGAAATTCACATTATTCCAAATGGAAGTATTAAGGAAGTAACAAATTTCTCTGTTACTAATAGTGTTGCCTTTGTAGATGTAGCTATTTCATATGAAAGTGATATTGAACATGCAGAACAAGTTCTTGAAAAGTTGTTAGATGAATTACCAACAAGGTATGAGCAAATGGTTGCTCGTCCGGAATTATTAGGTGTACAGAGTTTAGCAGCATCAGAGGTTGTTTTGAGGGTTACAGCTGAAGTAGAACCGATGCAACATTTTGTGGTTGCGAGAGCACTGCGTAAAGAAATTAAAAATCGTTTGGATTTACACGGGATTGAAATTCCATATCCGCGTATGGTTCTATACAACCGTGAAGAACTGATGAATGAGAAAGTAAATTAGCAGTGAGGGGAGTTTAGAGAATGGAGCAAAAACAATATAACTTGCATGACATAGTGGAAATGAAGAAAGCTCATCCTTGTGGCGAAAATCGTTGGAAGATTATCCGGATGGGAATGGACATCCGGATTAAGTGCGAGGGGTGTAACCATTCGGTATTAATTCCTCGAAGAGAATTTGATCGCAAGGTGAAGAAAGTACTTGTAAAACATGAAGAATAGATGAAATAGAAAACAGCAGCGTTGTTGCTGCTGTTTTTTTATTTAGCGATTAATGGGTAGTAAGATTCCCGCTTCAAATTTATAAGAAATCCGCGGAAGATGGAAGGGGAGAAATTGTCTATAAAAGATTATTCGTTTCACTTGATAAGTTTGGATGAAGCTTGTCATTTTATTCGTTACTATCTATAATGATGGAAGATTGAGTCATAGGAGTGGATTACATGGGATTAACGGCTGGTATCGTTGGATTACCGAACGTAGGTAAGTCAACACTATTTAATGCAATTACACAAGCAGGGGCAGAATCTGCGAACTACCCATTCTGTACAATAGATCCAAACGTTGGAATCGTAGAAGTTCCAGATTATCGTTTAAATAAATTAACTGAGCTTGTAGAACCAAAGAAAACTGTGCCAACTGTATTTGAATTTACAGATATTGCAGGTATTGTAAAAGGTGCGAGTAAAGGGGAAGGGTTAGGAAATAAATTCTTATCTCATATTCGTCAAGTAGATGCAATTTGCCAAGTAGTTCGTTGTTTTGAAGACGAGAATATTACGCACGTAGCAGGAAAAGTAGATCCAATTGCAGATATTGAAACAATTAATTTAGAGCTTATTTTAGCGGATTTAGAATCTGTTGATAAGCGTCTTGAACGCGTTACAAAATTAGCGAAACAAAAAGATAAAGATGCTGTATTTGAACATGAAATTTTAGTTCGTTTAAAAGAAGCATTTGAAGAAGGACAGCCGGCTCGTACAGTTGAATTTACTGAGGAGCAAATGAAAGTAGTAAAAGGTCTTCACTTATTAACAATAAAAGAAATGCTATATGTAGCAAACGTTTCTGAAGACGATGTAATCGATCCGTCTGGAAATAAATATGTACAAATTGTAAAAGAGTTTGCTGCAAAAGAAAATTCACAAGTAATTGTGGTTTGTGCAAAAATCGAATCAGAAATTGCAGAGTTAGATGAACAAGAGAAAAAAGTTTTTCTTGAAGAGCTAGGTATTGAAGAATCTGGTCTCGATCAATTAATTCGTGCAGCTTATGATTTATTAGGATTAGCTACTTATTTTACAGCTGGTGTACAAGAAGTTCGTGCTTGGACATTTAAAACAGGAATGAAAGCACCACAATGTGCTGGAATCATTCATACGGATTTTGAACGTGGATTTATTCGTGCAGAAACAGTATCTTATGATGATTTAGTAGAAAATGGATCTATGACAGCTGCTAAAGAAGCTGGAAAAGTACGCTTAGAAGGAAAAGAATACATTATGAAAGACGGAGATGTTGTACACTTCCGCTTTAATGTATAATATTTTTATTTCCTAGGAAAAAATAAAGTATTTAACTTGGCAAATTCATTGGATTTGCCAAGTTTTTTATGTTTTCGTGAGTTGATTCCTCTAACTTACTATGATATAATCTAAACTCGTGAGTAATTACTATAAATTAATTGCTCCTTGCCCAATATGGGCCGTTTAGACCAAAAGGAGGTGAAAGTGTAATGAAAAAGTACGAAATCATGTACATCATTCGTCCAAACATGGAAGAAGAAGCTCAAAAAGCTTTAGTTGAACGTTTTGCAGGCGTTTTAACTGAAAATGGTGCAGAAATCATTAACACAAAAGATTGGGGTAAGCGTCGTTTAGCTTACGAAATCAACGACTTACGTGACGGTTTCTACATGATCTTAAACGTAAATTCTAATCCAGAAGCGATTAATGAATTCGATCGTTTAGCTAAGATCAGCGAAGATATCATTCGTCACATCGTTGTTAAAGAAGAAGAATAATCATTAAGATATATAGGGAGAGTGGTTCGATTGATGAATCGTGTTATACTCGTTGGTCGTTTAACTAAGGACCCTGACTTACGTTACACGCCCAATGGTGTTGCAGTAGCTACTTTCACGTTAGCTGTAAATCGCGCATTTACGAATCAGCAAGGTGAGCGTGAAGCTGACTTTATTAACTGTGTAATATGGCGTAAACAAGCAGAGAACGTGGCAAATTATTTGAAAAAAGGTAGCTTAGCAGGCGTAGACGGACGTCTTCAAACTCGTAATTACGATGGACAAGATGGTAAGCGTGTATATGTAACAGAAGTGCTAGCGGAGAACGTACAATTTTTAGAGCCGCGTAATAGCGGTGGTGAGCAACGCGGTTCATTCAATCAGCAACCATCGGGAGCAGGGTTCGGAAATCAAGGCTCTCAAAACCCATTTGGTCAATCTGGTAACAATGGCAATAATGCTGGATTTACTAGAAATGACGATCCATTTGCAAATGTAGGTCAACCGATTGATATTTCAGACGATGACTTACCTTTCTAATGGGGTAGACGGAACATTTTAACACGAAATGGAGGGAAATGAACATGGCAGGAGGACGCAAAGGTGGACGTGCGAAACGCCGTAAAGTGTGTTTCTTTACATCTAACGGTATCACTCGCATCGACTATAAAGATGTTGATTTACTAAAACGCTTTGTTTCTGAGCGTGGTAAAATTTTACCACGTCGTGTAACAGGTACTAGCGCAAAATACCAACGCAAATTAACAGTTGCAATTAAACGTGCTCGTCAAATGGCACTTTTACCATATGTTGGTGAATAAAAAGGTATGAAATGCACAGTAGAGTGATACTCTACTGTGCATTTTGCTATTCTTTTCTTTTTGTTAACCATGATAGAAGTTTCACTTTATAGAAAGAGGGTGTGAAAAATGAAACGCACACGACTCATTACAGAAGGAGCAGTATTACTTGCTTTATATGCTATTTTGCTTCTTGCTTCTCTGTATATGCCTGTTTTAGGGGCTATATTTATGTTTGCATTGCCGTTGCCATTTCTTATTTTTACGATAAGATATCAGTTAAGTGGTGCTTGTATGTTATTAGGAGCGGCAGTTCTAGTAACGCTTATTGTGAGTTCGCCTCTTAGTATTGCGAATACACTTATGTTCGGAGTAACAGGTGTTATATTAGGGTATATGTATAAAAAGAAAAAAAGTGTTATTGAAATTTTATTGGTTGGGACACTTGTATATCTTGTAAGTTTTGTATTGCTGTATATTGTTAGCATACAGTTTTTTAATATAGATATTGTGAAACAGATGCAAGATATGTTCAAACAATCGATGGAACAAAGCGAGAAGTTTATGAAAATGGCGGGTGCATCTGTAAATGAAGGGCAGCTAGCTGAATTGAAAAAAGCGGTTAATACAATTGGGATGCTTTTACCAACTGTACTTGCTATGGCTTCGCTATTCTCTTCTTGGATTACTATTTTAATTGCCAATCGTGTTTTAAAACGATTAAAGTACACGGCGGCATCTTGGCCCAAATTTCGTGATATACAAATTCCAAAGAGTATTGTTTGGTTGTATGTCGTGATTATTTTGTCCGCTTCTTTTGTAAAAATAGAAGCTGGTTCATATGTAGAAATGATGTTCTTGAATTTATCAACAATTTTTACCTTTTTACTGTTGTTTCAAGGTTTTTCGTTCCTTGCTTTTTTTACAAATACAAAAGGATATACTAAAGCTGTTCCAATCTTAATCTTTGTTGTAGGTTTGTTTGTGCCGGTTTTGTTTCCTCTTATGACAATCTTAGGTATAATTGATTTAGGCTTTTCGTTACGATCGAAAGTACAGGTAAAATAAATATTTGAAAAAAAGTGCTTTTATAAGGCTTTTTTGTAACGAAACATAGAAATCGAAGCTTTTATCCTAAACGGTCAGGCTTTGATCGTCTAGGATAAGTGTAGCTGACTCGACTGAACATCAGTAGAGGATAAAAACTTACCTGATGGAAGTTTCACTTTATAGGAGTTGTATATATGCCTGAATTTTATAAGAAACAGCGGTTTCTATATCCTGTTTATGTATTGGCGTTTTTAGCATTTTTGCTCATTACCATTCTTCTTTATTTTCATTGGATGACAGGGATGATTTCCTTTGTTGTTTTTTGTATTGTCTTATTTTTCGTTATTAAATTTGAACTTGCATTTCAAAAAAGTGTTGAAAAGTATACGAATGATACGATTACAAGGGTAAAAAAAGTAAGTAATGAGGCTTTCAATCAAATGCCGATTGGAATTTTACTATATAATAAGGATTACGGGATTGACTGGGCAAATCCATATTTATCTTCTTGTTTAGGACAACATTCTTTAGCTGGATGGCACTTGTATGATCTATCAGAAACCTTGCTTTTATTTACAAAAGGGGAAACAGCTAATGATATTGTATCTTTAAACAATCGGAAATTTCGTGTATTTGCGAGGAAAGAAGAGAAGTTAATCTATTTCTTTGATGTAACAGAGCAAACAGAAATTGAGAAAATGTATGAAGACCAAAGGACGGTACTTGCTGTTATCTATTTAGATAACTACGATGAAGTAACACAAGGATTAGATGATCAATTGCGTACAAATATTACAAGTCATGTTACATCTTTGCTAAATGAATGGGCTGTGAAGCATGGGGCGTATTTGAAGCGAGCTTCATCGGAACGATACTTCGTTGTATTAAATGAAAGTATTTTAATGCAGATGGAGAAAGGGAAATTTGATATTTTAGATCAAGTACGTGAAGAGACGTCTAAACGAAATATTCCTCTTACTCTTAGTATTGGTGTTGGTTCTGGTGATTTATCATTAGTAGAACTTGGAGCTATGGCGCAATCTGGTCTCGATTTAGCGCTTGGTCGGGGTGGAGATCAAGTGGCTATTAAACAAGCGACAGGGAAAGTAAAGTTTTATGGCGGGAAAACGAATCCTGTAGAAAAACGTACTCGTGTACGTGCACGAGTGATTTCTCATGCTTTAAAAGATCTTGTGTTAGAAAGTAGCAATATCATTATTATGGGGCACCGAGCGCCGGATATGGATGCAATCGGAGCAGCAATTGGGATTTTAAAAGTAACACAACTGAATGAGCGCGAAGGATATATCGTATTAGATGAAAATGATTCTGATAAAGGGATTAAGCGTTTAATGGACGAAGTTAAGCAGCACGAAGAATTATGGTCGCGCTTTATTACACCGCAGCAGGCTCTTGAATTTGCGAATGATGATTCGCTTCTGGTTGTAGTAGATACGCATAAACCATCTATGGTTATGGAAAGGAAGTTACTTGATAAGATTGAAAATGTTGTTGTAATTGATCACCATCGCCGCGGTGAGGACTTCATTGAAGATCCGTTGCTTGTTTATATGGAGCCTTATGCATCATCTACAGCAGAACTTGTAACAGAGCTGTTGGAATATCAGCCTAAGCGTTTGAAAATGAATATGCTAGAGGCAACAGCTTTACTAGCAGGTATTATAGTGGATACGAAGAGTTTTACATTCCGCACTGGAGCACGTACGTTTGATGCAGCTTCCTATCTTCGTTCTCATGGAGCGGATACTATATTGGTACAAAAGTTATTAAAAGAAGATATGGCCCATTATTTACAAATTGCAAAAACAATTCGAAATGCGTACATTTATAAAAATGGTATTGCAATTGCAAAGGTAGATGGTGATGGGTTTTATGATCAAGTATTAATCGCCCAATCAGCTGATACATTACTTACAATGACAGGAGTGGTTGCTTCTTTCGTGATTGCGCAGCGCAGTGAAAGTGTGATTGGAATTAGTGGACGTTCATTAGGGGAAGTAAATGTACAGCTTGTTATGGAGAATTTAGGCGGGGGCGGTCATTTAACGAATGCGGCAACGCAAATACAAGACATATCAATTGATGAAGCAGAAATGAACTTACAATCTGTTATAAATGAGTATTTAGAGGGAGGAATACAATTATGAAAGTAATCTTTTTAAAAGACGTAAAAGGTAAAGGGAAAAAAGGGGAAACAAAAAACGTACCAGATGGTTATGCGAATAACTTTTTATTAAAGCAAGGACTTGCAATTGAAGCGACAAATGCAAATGTGAAAACATTGGATGCGAAAAAGCGTAAAGAAGAAAAAGATGCAGAATTAGAGCTTGAAAAATGCAAAGAATTAAAAGAAACTCTAGAAAAGTTAACAGTAGAATTAAAAGCAAAATCTGGTGAAGGTGGCCGTTTATTTGGTTCTATTACAAGTAAACAAATTGTAGATAGCTTACAAAAAATGCATAATATTAAACTTGATAAACGTAAATTTGAAATGGACGATGCGATTCGTGCATTAGGATATACGAACGTTATTGTGAAATTACATCCACAAGTAACGGCAACAGTAAAAGTGCATGTTACTGAACAATAAACAAAAGATTGAAGAGGAGGTTTACGTATGAGTGACGTATTTGCTGATCGTACCCCTCCGCATAATATTGAGGCTGAACAAGCCGTATTAGGAGCTATTTTTCTCGATCAAGAAGCGTTAACATCAGCTTCGGAAATGCTAATGCCAGAAGACTTCTATCGAACGGCACATCAAAAAATTTATCAGATGATGCTTGATCTTTCTGATAAAGGAGAGCCCATTGATTTAGTTACTGCAACAGCAGCACTTGCTGATCAAAATTTGTTAGAAGAAATTGGCGGTGTTTCTTATTTAGCTGAACTAGCGGAAGCTGTACCGACGGCTGCCAATGTAGAATATTATGCACGTATTATCGCGGAAAAATCGATTTTGCGTCGGCTTATTCGGACAGCAACGCATATTGTGTCGGATGGTTATGAACGAGAAGATGATGTTGAGAGCCTATTAAATGAAGCTGAGAAAAAAATATTAGAAGTATCTCAGCGTACGAATACAAAAGGTTTTCAAAACATTAAAGATGTCCTTGTAGCAGCTTACGATAAAATTGAATTACTGCATAATCAAAAAGGTGAAGTTACAGGAATTCCAACTGGTTTTACCGAGTTAGATCGTATGACAGCGGGTTTCCAGCGCAATGATTTAATTATTGTAGCGGCGCGTCCATCTGTAGGGAAAACAGCATTTTCTTTAAATATTGCTCAAAACGTTGCGACGAAAACGGACGAAAACGTTGCGATTTTTAGTTTGGAGATGGGTGCTGACCAGCTTGTTATGCGTATGCTTTGTGCAGAAGGAAATATTGATGCACAGCGTCTTCGTACAGGGACTTTAACTTCAGAAGACTGGGCGAAACTAACGATGGCAATGGGAAGTCTTTCAAATGCAGGTATTTTTATTGATGATACACCAGGTATTCGTGTTAGTGAAATTCGAGCAAAGTGCAGACGTTTAAAACAAGAACATGGTCTTGGAATGATTCTAATTGATTATTTGCAGCTTATTCAGGGTAGCGGGAAATCTGGCGAAAACCGTCAGCAAGAAGTATCAGAGATTTCTCGTACACTAAAAGGGCTTGCGCGTGAACTAGAAGTTCCAGTTATTGCTTTATCTCAGCTTTCTCGTGGTGTAGAATCTCGTCAAGATAAGCGTCCGATGATGTCGGATATTCGTGAATCAGGAAGTATTGAGCAAGATGCTGATATAGTAGCATTCTTATATCGTGAAGATTACTATGACCGAGAAACAGAAAATAAAAATACAATTGAAATTATTATTGCTAAGCAGCGTAATGGTCCAGTAGGTTCAGTTGAACTGGCGTTTGTGAAGGAATTTAACAAATTCGTAAACTTAGAACGGCGCTTTGATGATGGGCATGCACCGCCGGCATAGTGAGAGTATAAAAAAGAAACACATTTCTTATAATAAAATGTGTTTCTTTTTTTGTTTGTAAAAAATCATGCTTTACATAGGTAAAGAGAAGTTCTTACGAACGAAAAAGATAAAAGATAAAAAAATGTTCGTTTTTAAATTGACTTCTCTTTGCATTTTGGTACAATTATATTGTTTGAAAAGTTCGTTTGAAAATTTCGGAGGTGCTTGAATAATGTCTTCAGTAGTAGTTGTAGGAACACAGTGGGGCGATGAAGGAAAAGGTAAAATTACTGATTTTCTTTCTGAGCATGCGGAAGTAGTTGCAAGATATCAAGGTGGAAATAACGCTGGGCATACAATTGTTTTTGGCGGAGTTAAATATAAATTACACTTAATTCCATCTGGTATTTTCTATAAAGAAAAAATTTGTGTAATCGGAAACGGTATGGTAGTAGATCCGAAAGCATTACTTGTAGAGTTAAAATACTTACACGATCGTGGTGTAAGCACTGATAACTTACGTATTAGTAACCGTGCACACGTTATCTTACCTTATCACTTAAAACAAGATGAGTTAGAAGAAGAGAGTAAAGGCGATAACAAAATCGGTACTACGAAAAAAGGTATCGGTCCTGCATATATGGATAAAGCTGCTCGTATTGGTATCCGTATGGCTGATTTATTAGATCGTGAAGCATTTAAAGAAAAGCTTGAACGCAGTTTAGCAGAGAAAAATCGTTTATTTGAAAAAATGTACGATACAGAAGGTTTCAGTGTAGAAGAAATCTTTGAGGAGTACTTCGAATATGGACAACAAATCGCACAATATGTATGCGATACATCTGTCGTATTAAATGATGCATTAGATGACAACCGTCGCGTATTATTTGAAGGTGCACAAGGTGTTATGCTTGATATTGACCATGGTACGTACCCATTCGTTACATCTTCTAACCCAGTTGCTGGTGGTGTGACAATCGGATCTGGTGTTGGTCCTTCAAAAGTTAATCGTGTAGTAGGTGTGTGTAAAGCATATACAAGCCGTGTTGGTGACGGTCCATTCCCTACTGAACTTCATGATGAAATTGGTCATCAAATTCGTGAAGTTGGTCGTGAATATGGTACAACAACAGGTCGTCCACGCCGCGTAGGTTGGTTTGATAGTGTTGTTGTAAGACATGCACGTCGTGTTAGTGGTTTAACGGATTTATCATTAAACTCTATCGATGTATTAACGGGTATTCCAACTGTTAAAATCTGTGTTGCTTACAAATACAACGGAGAAGTTTTAGATGAAGTTCCAGCAAACTTAAACATTTTAGCAAAATGTGAGCCTGTTTACGAAGAGCTTCCAGGTTGGACGGAAGATATTACTGGTGTAAGGTCATTAGATGAGCTTCCTGAAAATGCAAGAAAATATGTAGAGCGTGTTTCTGAATTAACAGGAATTCAATTATCTATGTTCTCAGTTGGTCCAGACCGTAGCCAAACAAATATTGTTCGTAACGTATACGGTATCTAATCTTGTCTTTTTCTTAAAAATACGGTATATTAAAAAAGAACCCACATTAAATGGGTTCTTTTTTCACGTTTTTATAAAAAATTTTAAAAAAGTATTGCAAAAAGAAAACATTTCATGATATTATAAATCCTGTCGTCACGAAAACATGACATTGGTGAACACGAGCCATTAGCTCAGTTGGTAGAGCATCTGACTTTTAATCAGAGGGTCGAAGGTTCGAGTCCTTCATGGCTCACCATTTTTATTTTCGTGGCCCGTTGGTCAAGTGGTTAAGACACCGCCCTTTCACGGCGGTAACACGGGTTCGAATCCCGTACGGGTCACTTCTTTATATAGTATGTTTTGGTCCCGTGGTGTAGTGGTTAACATGCCTGCCTGTCACGCAGGAGATCGCCGGTTCGACCCCGGTCGGGACCGCCACTTTTGTTTAATACCACAATTAGTGGTTTTATATATATGTTTTGGCTCGGTAGCTCAGTCGGTAGAGCAGAGGACTGAAAATCCTCGTGTCGGCGGTTCGATTCCGTCCCGAGCCACTTCCAGGATATTAAGTGGGCCCGCTTAATATCCTTTTTATATTGTGCAATTTTACAAATGGGATTAGTTCTTTTAAAATAGAATGAAAGGAAGCCTCTAGCATTTGAAGCTAGAGGTTTTTCTGTAAGGAAGGCATTAAATGTTTAGGAGGAAACTAATATGATGGGAAAGAAAATTTTAATCGTTGATGATGAAAAACCAATTGCAGATATTTTAAAGTTTAATTTAGAAAAAGAAGGTTTTGAAATTGTAATGGCTCATGATGGTGATGAAGCTATTGAAAAAGCAAATGAAGAACAACCAGATATGGTTTTATTAGATATTATGTTACCGGGAAAAGATGGTTTAGAAGTTTGTCGTGAAATACGAAAAAACTATGAAATGCCAATTATTATGCTAACAGCAAAAGACTCTGAAATTGATAAAGTTCTTGGATTAGAACTGGGGGCAGATGACTATGTAACAAAGCCGTTTAGTACACGTGAATTATTAGCACGAGTAAAAGCGAATTTACGTCGTCATCAACAAGGAGGGGCAGCTGAAAAAGAAGAAAATGCAGAGATGGTTATTGGTCCAATTGTGATTAACCCAAATGCATATAGTGTAACAAAACGCGAGGAAAATATTGAGTTAACACATCGCGAATTTGAATTACTTCATTATTTAGCGAAGCATCTAGGACAAGTTATGACGCGTGAACATTTATTACAAACCGTTTGGGGCTATGATTATTTTGGTGATGTGCGTACAGTAGATGTAACGGTTCGTCGTTTACGTGAGAAAATTGAAGATAATCCAAGTCATCCGACTTTAATTGTAACAAGACGTGGTGTGGGATATTACTTACGCGATCCAGAGCAGGAGTAATATTATGAAGAAAGTTGGTTTTTTTCAGTCTATTCACTTAAAGTTCGTATTAATTTACATGCTATTAATTTTAATGGCAATGCAAATTATTGGTGTCTATTTCGTTCGAGAGTTAGAGAAAAATCTTGTGAAGAGTTTTAAAGAATCATTAACACAACGAACGAACTTACTTGCTTACAATTTAAAGCAGGAATTTGCAAAAGAAAGAGATAAAACAAAAGATTCTACCCTTGAAGAAGCACTTAAGACGAGTATAGAAGATTTTGCTTCTGATCGAAAAGCAGACATCCAAGAGGTTCGCGTCATTGATGAGAATAGTCGTGTGTTAGCAACATCAAATCAACATAATCAAGGTATTGTCGGAAAAAAAACAACGGATTTATTGGTAAAGCGAGCTTTAGTGCAAGAAAAACCTGTTGAAAAACTGGAAATAGACCGTAATACAGGAAATCGTGTGCAGGTTGTTGCTACTCCAATCAAGGTGCCCATCCAAGCAAATAATGATAAACCTTGTGTAATCTATATCGTTGCTTCTATGGAAGATGTTTATAAACAAATGAAGCTCATTAATCAAATCTTTGCAACGGGAACAGTTATCGCATTATTAGTAACAGCTGTGCTAGGTATTTTATTAGCACAAACCATTACAAGACCAATTTCAGATATGCGAAAGCAAGCTATTGAAATGGCAAAGGGAAATTACTCTCGTAAAGTAAAAGTGCATGGTAATGACGAAATTGGTCAATTAGCATTGGCATTTAATAACTTATCAAAGAAGTTGCAACAAGCCCGTTCTTCTACAGAGAGCGAGAGAAGGAAGCTTTCGTCTGTATTATCTCATATGACAGATGGAGTAATTGCGACGGATCGAAAAGGAGATATTATCTTATTAAATGATCCGGCAGAAAAAATGCTCAACGTTTCACGTGAAACGGCATTAGATCAATCAATTTTAGAAATATTAGGCATCCAAGAAGATTACACATTAGAGAACTTATATGAAGAACCAGACTCAGTTATATTAGATTTTAGTACAAGAGATGAGCCATATATTTTACGAGCTAGCTTTTCTATTATTCAAAAAGACAATGGAAAGGTAAATGGTTTCATCGCTGTACTATATGATGTGACAGAACAGGAACGAATTGAGGGGGAACGTCGTGAATTTGTGGCAAACGTTTCTCATGAACTACGTACACCATTAACAACGATGCGAAGCTATTTGGAAGCATTGGGTGAAGGGGCGTGGCAAGATCCGAATATTGCACCGCAGTTCTTACAGGTAACACAAGAAGAAACGGAGCGAATGATTCGACTTGTTAACGCATTGCTACAACTTTCAAAATTAGATAGTACAGAATATCGTTTAATGAAAGAATGGGTAGACTTTACACAATTCTTTAGTAATATCATTGATCGTTTTGAAATGTCGAAAGAGCAGAATGTATCGTTTAAACGTTCATTTTCTAAGAGAACACGTTTTATTGAGATCGATGAAGATAAAATTACACAAGTTCTTTATAATATTATTTCAAATGCATTAAAGTATTCTCCAGAAGGTGGAACAATAACATATCGTTTACGGGAAAGAGAAGATATGTTAGAAATAAGCGTTAGCGACCAAGGAATGGGGATTCCGAAAGAGAACGTAGATAAGATTTTTGAACGTTTCTATCGCGTTGATAAAGCGCGTTCACGTAAATTGGGCGGAACAGGATTAGGTCTAGCAATTGCCAAGGAAATGATTCAAGCTCATGGCGGTTCCATTTGGGCAAAAAGCGAAGAAGGAAAAGGGACAACTATTTATTTCACGCTTCCAATGGAAAAGGAAGAAGAGGATGACTGGGAATGAATATTGAGAAATTAAAATCAGTCTTGCTAATTAACTTAGTTGTTATTAGTATATTTCTTACTTTTAATTTATGGACCTATGTACCTGATTCTAGTAAGTTGCAAAATGCGAAATATTTACAAGATAATACAGAAGGAGAACAGAAGAGCCTTGTAAATGTAATTTTGCCTTCTGTAGTTCTTTTTCATAAAGAGAATACGCATCTTGGAAGCGAAAATATGGATAGCATTGACCCGTTATATAAGTTGCTTGAAAGAGGAGAATTGTCCGACTTTAAAGATATATCAAATGATATCCCAAAACAGCAATTCTTCTCCTTTATTCGTGGTAAAAACAAGATTGAAATGATTTTTCCTACACATATACCATTGGATTCTACGAGAGGCGTTTTTTCCATTAAAGAAAAAATCCCAGAGTCATATAGCTTTAATCGTATAATGATTGATTTACAAAAAAGTCGGGATGGTAATATTCCTGTATATTTCATTTCATATGAACATCACAAGGTATATCATATGGTATTAAAAGGAGTTATGCTTCGAGAGCTTGAAACGGCACGTGATCAATTTGCAGCTAGTGCGAGGGATTACTCTCAATACGCACTAAGTGAAACGAGAGAGATATTTTTACCAGATACGAAAACGGATATGCAGAGTATGGGGTATTTAGTAAGTGACATATCCGAGGATGTATTTATAAATGCACTATTTACAGATCCTCGTTATGTAAAAAAAGTATCTGATGAACGTGAAAACACATATACAGATGGAATTCGCCTCATGCAGGTAGTAAAGAAAAAGCAAATGTTACAGTACACAAATTCAGCTGTATCAGAACAAGCAAATATATCTGGAAATGCGCTTGTTCAACGTAGTTTTGATTTTATTAATGGTCATGGTGGTTTAACAGATGCTTATCGTTTTGAATATATGAACCCTAGAAAAAGACAAACAACGTATCGTTTATATGTTGATAGCTTACCTGTATTTAACGAAAATGGCATGGCAACGTTAGAAGAAGTATGGGGGGGAGAAGAATTAATTTCCTATAAGCGTCCATTGTTTAAGCTATCATGGAAATATGGTGATGATCAAACAATCTCTCTTGCGGATGGTAAGACTGTTATACAATCCCTGGGGAAAAATGAAAATGTGGATATGAAATTAATTCAGGATATTCGATTAGGTTATAAGCTTACACCGGAGTCAGGGACAGATGGGAAAAATATTGCTGCAGTAAATTTAAAACCTATTTGGTATGTTGTGTACGGTGAAGACAATAAAGTTCAAGAGTGGTGTGAAGAGAAGGGGGGAGAGCTCATTGGATTGGAATAGGATTAAAACAATTTTTATTGTTACCTTTTTCATTTTAGATCTCTTCCTCGTCTTTCAGTTTGTAGACAAAAAAGATAGTAGCCAACTTGATTATACGACGGAAACGAATATTGAAGAACAAATGAAGGCAGATAAAATTACAGCTGAGAATTTTCCGAAAGAACCGACGAAAGATACGTATATTATGGCGAAAAATAGAGTTTTTTCCGATGAAGATATACATTCTTTAAAAAATCAAACGGTGTCTCTACAAGAGACAAATACACTTGTAAGTAAGCTTAAAGAGCCATTTTGGAATGCAAAAACAACAGCAAGTGATAATTATAGTGAATTTCTACGTTCTTATGTAATTGATGGACAAAAATACAGTGCTGCAGGAAAAGTGGAAGGATCGAGAGTGTATTTTTTTCAAAAATATAAGGATAAACCACTTTTTTATAATCAACATGGGATGATTGTTGCTGAACTAAATGAAAAGAAGGAAATTGTATCGTATACGCAAACAATGCTGTATGAATTTAAAGAGATGGGAGATCGAAATAAAGAGTTGGATATTATTTCTGCCCGAAATGCATTAGAAACGTTATATACGAAAACTGAATTGAAACAAGGGATTCATATAAAAGGAGCAAAATTAGGCTATGCAACAGTGGTAGCTCCTTCTTCCTCAAATGTACAAGTTCTTGTTCCAACCTGGAATTTGTATACAGACAAAATGGACTACTTTGTAAATGCAATAGAAGGACAAATTATTCAATTAGGTAAGGACAACAAGGAAATTGAGCAATGGAGTGAGGCTAAATGAGTTTGCATTTTAGTGTACTCGCAAGCGGCAGTACGGGAAATGCGCTGTATGTAGGGACAGAACGTGAAAAATTATTAGTAGACGCGGGATTGAGTGGGAAAGCAATGGAAGCGTTGTTTCACCAAGCCGAATTAGATATAAATAGTATATCTGGTATTCTTGTCACACATGAACATAGTGATCATATTAAAGGGCTAGGTGTGTTGGCTCGTAAGTATCATTTACCTGTTTATGCAAATGAGAAAACATGGAATGCAATGGAGCACTTAATTGGCAATATTTCAACGGAGCAAAAATTTGTTTTCTCGACTGGAGAAGTGAAAACATTTGGAGATATTGAAGTGGAATCATTTGGCGTTTCACATGACGCTGCGGAGCCAATGTTTTATGCGTTTCATCATAACGGAAGAAAATTAGCGCTTATTACAGATACTGGGTATGTTAGCGACCGAATGAAAGGGATTATTAAGGGAGCCAATGCTTTTGTGTTTGAGAGTAATCACGACGTTGAAATGCTCCGAATGGGACGTTATCCATGGAGTGTTAAACGAAGAATTTTAAGTGATGTAGGGCATGTTTGTAATGAAGATGCAGCTCTAGCAATGACTGATGTAATTACTGATGAAACAAAGCATATTTATTTGGCTCACCTTAGTTTAGATAACAATATGAAAGAACTTGCTCGTATGTCTGTTGCGCAAGTGCTTGAAGAAAGAGGACTTGCTGTAGGAGAAGCGTTCCAGCTGCACGATACTGATCCGAAAGCGCCAACTAAAATTCAATACGTATAATTCTTCATTTTGGTAAACAATAAAGGAAAATAGAGATGCTTTCGGAAGGTTAGGTGAGCAAACATGTCCTTTATTGATGAAGAAGATATGCAAATGAAACGAAAAAGAAAGCAAAAGCATAAACATATTTTTATTTCTGGTGTAGCGGGAACAGTCATTGGTGCTACATTATTTGCTTTTGCTATTCCAACGTTTTCGAAATTAGGTTGGACTACAATAAGAGAAACAGAGGCGAGTGAAGAGAAACAGTATATAGCACAGTCTACTCCTCAGGTTGCGAATACCGGAGATGGTTTTGTTAAGGCTGTTGACCGCGCTTCAGAAGCAGTTGTTGGTATTATTAACATTCAGCGTGATAATTTTTCAGAAGCAGATTCAGAAGCAGGAACAGGGTCTGGTGTGATTTATAAGAAAGAAAATGGACACGCGTACATTGTAACGAATAATCATGTCGTAGCAGGAGCAAATCGCATTGAAGTAAGTTTGAGCGATGGAAAAAAAGTTCCTGGAAAAATTTTAGGAACCGATGTTGTAACAGATTTAGCTGTCGTACAAATTGATGAAAAATATGCGAAAAAGATTATTGATCTTGGTGATTCTACGAAAGTTAAACGTGGTGAAGCTGCACTTGCAATCGGAAATCCACTAGGTTTACAATTTTCAGGTACTGTAACACAAGGGATTATTTCAGCCAATGAACGCATTGTACCGGTTGATTTAGATCAAGATGGACATTATGATTGGCAAGTAGAAGTATTGCAGACAGATGCTGCGATTAATCCTGGTAATAGTGGTGGGGCTCTTGTAAATGAAGCAGGGCAACTTATTGGCATTAACTCCATGAAAATTGCTGCAAAAGAGGTAGAGGGAATTGGACTTGCAATTCCTGTTGCAAGAGCTGTCCCTGTGATGAATGAGCTCGAAAAGTATGGGAAAGTAAGACGGCCTTATGTTGGAGTTGAGCTTAGATCTTTAAATGAAATTCCTACTTATTATTGGGATAAAACATTGCATATCCCAGCTAATGTAACGGAAGGTGTATGTATTTTAGATGTAAAAAGTCCATCGCCAGGTAACGATGCTGGTTTACATGAATATGATGTCATTGTAGCGGTTGATGGAAAAACAGTCCAGGATATTATTGCATTCCGAAAAATTCTATACAATAAGAAAATTGACGATAAGATGACGATTACATATTATCGTGGTGCAAAACGAGTAACAACAACTGTAAAATTAGGCAGTCAGCAGTATTAAAACAGGAGGCGGCCCCCTCCTGTTTTCTATTGTGGATAAGTGAGGTGAAAATTATGAAGTTACCTTGTTGTTTAGAACATGTAGAGTTGGCGCTAGATATCATTGTGGATGAATGTGAAGTAGCTCCAGTTATCCACAATGTGGATAATGCAGAAGACGAGAAAAAAATATGTGAATTTTGTCAAAATAAGGCGATATATGTTGTGTCGAACACAGATTCCCACACAATATGTGGATGATGCATGTGGATATGTGGATAACTTCTGTGGATAATGTGTTTGTAAAGTGGGGAGTACATGTGAATATCTTAATTATCTCAATCGGAAAGTTAAAAGAAAAATATTTAAAACAAGGTATTGAAGAATATTTAAAACGACTATCTTCTTATGCGAAAGTGGAAGTTGTTGAATTGCCAGATGAAAAAGCACCAGAAAATTTGAGTGAAGCAGAAATGCAAATGGTAAAAGAAAAGGAAGGAATTCGTATTTTGGATAGAATTTCTGATGATACGCATGTGATTGCATTAGCAATTGAAGGAAAACAAAAATCATCAGAAGAATTTGCTGCAAACTTAGACCGTCTTGCTACATATGGGAAGAGCAAAGTGGCATTTGTTATTGGGGGATCGCTTGGATTAAGTGAAGAAGTGATGAAACGCTCTAATGAGTCATTGTCGTTTTCGAAAATGACGTTGCCGCATCAGTTGATGCGTTTGGTACTGTTAGAACAAGTATATAGAGCATTTCGAATTAATCGTAATGAACCTTATCATAAGTAGATAAGGTTCATTACGATTAAGGGTATCAACTGAATGAAAAGGAGAAGAGAAATAAAGGAATCAATATTTCTCTTCTTTTTTATTTTGGGATTCGAAAGGGATAAAAAATTAATTTTTATTAGGTCAGTGCTAAAAAGTTTATCAGCATTAACGGACAGTAAGTCCCCACTGATGGAAGTTTCATTTTATAACTAAATTAGTCAAAGAAAACCTTCCCATAAGCAAATAGGCTCCTCATTGCTTAGGAGAGACGTTAAAGAAATACTTAACAATAATTTTAATTTTAATTGAAAAGCTACTGGGTATTATTACATTTTATAACTGGATATGTTAAAATAGTTGAGGCATTACTGAAGCTAAAAATTTTTAAGATATATGAAATAGAGTTTTTTGAAAATTAAGGAGTGGAAAAATGGCACGCAATGTACCTCTATTGTCGATTGTTGTTCCTTGCTACAATGAAGAAGCTACATTAGAAGAAACAACAAAAGAACTAACAAGGGTTATGGACGATTTAGTTGCAAATAACAAAATAAGTGATGAAAGTATCATTTTTTATGTAGACGATGGAAGCGCTGATAATACTTGGGGCATAATTGAAGAGAAAACAGCAACAAACCCTTATGTTCAAGGTTTAAAATTAAGTAGAAATTTTGGTCATCAAGGAGCGTTAATCGCGGGTTTAGAATCAGCAAGAGAGTTTTCAGATTGCGTAGTTTCAATAGATGCTGACCTTCAAGATGATGTTAACGTTATCTATCAATTTATTGATAAATATCAAGAGGGTTATGAGATTGTATACGGGGTTCGGGATAAGCGAGACACTGACACTAAATTTAAAAGAAATACTGCTTTATGGTTTTACAGTCTAATGGGAAAAATGGGTGTTAAGTTAGTACCCAACCATGCAGATTATCGTTTAATGAGCAAAAGAGCGTTAGACGAATTTATAAAATATCAAGAAGAAAACTTATTTATTCGCGGAATTGTTCCTCTATTAGGTTTTAAATCTACTAATGTTTATTATGACCGCAAAGAAAGATTTGCTGGCGAATCGAAGTACCCATTAAAGAAAATGATTGCCTTCGCTTTTGACGGACTTACTTCATTTAGCGTTGCACCAATAAGATTCGTTTCATATTTAGGGTTTTTAATGGTGCTTATTGGGATCGGAATTGCTCTTTATGCATTATTTGCAAAAGTTTTTTCATATACAACTAGTGGCTGGACCTCGTTAATGCTATCCATTTGGATTGTTGGAGGAGTACAGTTGTTGGCAATTGGAATTATTGGTGAATATATAGGGAAAATTTTCAAAGAAACAAAAGGGCGACCGAGGTATACAATTGAAAAAAATAGTGTTCTTGAGAAACAAAAAGAGTACGTATCAGACTTGATCAAAAAGTAAATGAAAAGTAAGAAAATTCATCCTCACAAAAGTATTTTGGAGTGGATATTCGTAAAAAAGCTATGAGTCTAGTATAAGTTTTTCGTTGAATGTATGGCTAAGGAGAATTCCATAGAAAAATATTCTTAGGATGGACAAACCTTATAAGTATTTACTAACAATTATTTAGGCTGTGTCTAATCAAAATCATCCCCATCTTACTGCTGGGTTATTGCCTAGTACGTGTCTGAAGATGGGGATGAATTTTTAGGGTAGGTATTACATTAGCGTGGCATTTAAAGCTAGCTATCAAATGTTCCTGGCCTTAATTAAATGAATGAGAGGAAGACTTAAAAGAAATGAAAAAGTCAGTTAGATTTAATGATCTCAGGATAAATACAATATCATTTGAAAAACTAAATATCTTTTTATTTTTTTATTCCTTTTTTATTATGCTGTTTTTTACGCAGACATCTCCATTCTTTACGTTAAGTGAGTGGGTAGACTCTAATGCCTTTTTTACAGTTGGAAAAGGTATGGCTAATGGAGTAGTCCCTTATCAAGATATTTTTGAACAAAAGGGTCCTTTGTTATATGGTTTGCATGCATTAGCTTATTCGTTTTCTCATACTACTTTCGTTGGAGTATACATACTGGAAAGTCTTGCGATGTTTGCTAACGTTGTTTTAGCATTCAAGATTTCCCGTCTTTATTTGAAGTGGATGCCTTCTGCACTTATATCTATTTTTTTCCCAGTATTAGTATTAAATCAAAATGCATTTCGTTTTGGGGATAGTGCTGAAGAGTTTTCAATTCCTTTCATAATGACACTTCTTTATATGATATTTAAATATTATAAGTATGGCTCTGATTCTCTATTTAAACGAGGAATTTTTCTTCTAAATGGGATTATGATTGCCTGTGTATTTTGGATTAAATTTACCCTTGTCGGGGCTTGGATTGGATTCTATCTTGCAATTTTAATTATTTGTATAGGTGAAAAAAGATGGAAGGACTTAGTGAACGCAATTGTTTTCACGTTTGCGGGGCTAGTTCTTGCAAGTATTCCATGGTTTATCTATTTTGGTATGAATCATGCAATTCAAGATTTGATAGATGTGTATTTAAAATTTAATCTTGGTACTTATTCATCACAAGTTGGTAAAGTTGAAAAACTAGCCAATTTTGCGTTTACTTTTGGAGATGCATTTAATGGTAATTTCGAAAGTAAAGTGTTAATTCTTGTTGGTCTAATTGATTTTATGTTTACATGGAAGTATTTTAAAGATAGAAGCCAAAAATGGATGCTTTTAAGTACGATCATTTTCCTAATAGTAGGAGTATATATTGGGGGAAGAGGCTATCCATACTACTTCCTTATTATAACTCCTTTAGGACTATTTGGATTGATAGCAATCGCTCATTTTATTCAAAATGCTAATATCAAGTCACAGATTACTCTTGATAAAAGTAAATGGTTTGCCCTATCAATGATGGCAATGGCAACAATTTTCTTTTGCTTCGGTTATAATTCAAATATGAAGTCTTCAAAGTTCTATCAGAAGGAACCTCTTGCACAAGAAAAATTTGCAGAAATCATGCATCAAGAACCGAATCCAACGTTATTAAATTATGGTGAGTTAGACGGAGGGTTTTATTTGGTGGCAGATATTGTACCGAATATCCGCTATTTTGAAAGACAAAACATTGATTATAATGAATATCCTGAAAATATGGATGAACAACATCGTTATATAAAAGAGAGAAAAGTTAAATTTGTTGTATTAAGAGTCGATCCAAAAATGAGCCCAAATCAGGTTACAGTTCCTTATCTTCGTGAAAATTATCGTTTAGTTGCTGAGCATACGCAATTTGTAGAAGGAGCAGAAAGAAAATACCTACTCTATAAGGATAAAAGTTTGTAAAACTTGTGGTTTACTATGACAACTGAACAACAAAAAGATTTGCTCTATTCTTTAGTTAAGACATTAATGTGAAACAGAAGCAAGTGGAGTATATGGAAAAAATCCTCATCTATAGTTAAAGCAGATGAGGGTTTTTTCTATCCATTTAAATTTTGCTATAAGTTACTGTGGCGTGTACTGGTTTTCTTAAACCTTGTATCTGACTGTTTATACGTCAGTTTTTAATGTTTCATAATAAAACTTTTTATTTAGTTTATAATAATACGTTCTGAAAGTATCGTTTATATTGTACAATAAAATAAAAATGAATTATAAGGACAGGAGAGATCACGCTTCGATTATGCAAATGAAAAACCTGTTTCAAAGTAAAGGGTTTCAGAGATTAGCCATATTAGGGTTACTTGTGCTCATCTTATATGGGATGAAAAGCATGTTTAATTTAATTTTGATTACATTTATTCTTACGTATTTAATGGATAGATTTCAAAAATTTATTTCTCGCAAGTTGGAACATTTTTTACCAATTAATAGGAAAATAATTATTGCATTTTTATATGCAGCATTAATTAGTGGAATCGTTATTACATTATACAAATATGTACCAGTTTTAATGGTACAAATTACGCAACTTGTGTATCAGTTTAATGTATTTATAAGAAATCCACCTGATAATGAGGTAGTTAGATATCTAGTTTCTGCAATTGATCATGTGGAATTATCGAAGTATGTGAATCAAGGCGTTGATATTATTTATAATTCACTTACAAACGTTTGGAAAGTAAGTTTGCAAATTTTACTTTCACTTATTTTGAGCTTATTTTTCTTGCTAGAAAAGTCAAGAATTGTTATGTTTACAGCGAAGTTCAAAGAGAGTAAACTAGCCATTTTCTATAATGAAATTGAGTATTTTGGAAGAAAATTTGCTCGCTCATTCGGAAAAGTGATTGAGGCGCAATTTTTAATTGCGATTGTAAATTGTGTGTTATCGACCATTGCACTTTGGATTTTAGGTTTCCCACAGTTACTTGGACTAGCGTTAATGATCTTCTTGTTGGGGCTTATTCCAGTCGCGGGTGTAATTATTTCGCTGTTTCCACTTTGTATAATTGCTTATAATACCGGTGGCATGGTTTATATTTTATATGTTTTAATTATTGTGGCAGTTATTCATGCGATTGAAAGTTATTTCTTAAATCCAAAGTTTATGTCAGAAAAAACAAATTTACCTATATTTTATACATTTATGATTTTAATTTTCTCTGAACATTTTTTAGGTGTATGGGGATTGATTATAGGAATTCCAATTTTTATGTTTTTACTCGATGTGTTAGAAGTAATAAGTGATGAGAAAGAAGAAATGGTAAATAAGAAATAAAAAGCATCTATTTTGATGCTTTTTTATTTATAACTTACATTTTTGTATGCCATACTGTAAAAAAAGATAATGGGGTGAAGAAGTGGTTGTAAATGAAAAATATGAATTTGCAACATTTGCTGGAGGCTGTTTTTGGTGCATGGTGTCGCCATTTGAGGAAATGGATGGCGTTATAAAGATTGTATCTGGATATACAGGTGGACATAAGGAAAATCCAACATACAAAGAAGTTTGCTCAGAAACAACTGGGCATTATGAAGCGGTACAAATTACTTTTGATCCAGAGCGTATGTCGTATGGGCAATTGCTGTGCTTATATTGGCAACAAATTGATCCAACTGATGCCGGAGGTCAATTTCATGATCGTGGACAATCATATGAAACAGTCATTTTTTATCATAATGAAGAGCAACGTAAAGCCGCAGAAACGTCTAAACGTGAGTTAGAAGAAAGTGGGCGCTTTTCGAAGCCGATTGTCACAAAAATTTTACCTGCTACAACATTTTATCCTGCGGAAGATTATCATCAAGGTTACCATGAGAAAAATTCGTTTCGATACGCTTTATATCGCCAAGGTTCAGGGCGTGATGCGTTTATCAAAAGATATTGGCCAAAGGATAATGCTCATTTAAAGGAAAAGCTTACTGACATGCAATTTTATGTTACGCAAGAAAACGGAACAGAACCACCTTTTCAAAATGAATATTGGAACCATAAAGAAGAAGGTATTTACGTTGATATCGTGTCAGGAGAGCCTTTATTTAGTTCGTTAGATAAATTTGATAGCGGTTGTGGGTGGCCCAGTTTTACGAAATCAATGTTATCAGCAAGTATTAAGGAAAAAACAGATGTAAGTCATAATATGACGAGAACGGAAGTGCGCAGTAAAGAGGCAGATTCTCATTTGGGACACGTATTTCCAGATGGACCGGGACCAAATGGTTTGCGCTATTGTATTAACTCTGCTGCATTACGCTTTATCCCTAAAGAGGATTTAGAAAAAGAGGGATATGGGGATTTTCTCATCCTGTTTAGACGCTAAAAATGTAACAGCCTGTTCCGTTTATTTCATTTTTGGACAGGCTGTTATTATATTGGAACACATCTGGCACAATCGACGATTCAGAAATCACCAGTATCTTTTTGGGTGTGAATATTTTACATGTAATTTAAAGAACAATGAAATTTACAAGTTTATATATCTATAGTGACGTTTAAACATATAGATTACTCAAAATATGACCTGCACTTACCCCCGCATGTGGCAAGAAAAGGCCCTGACAGCCCAGATGCTCTGGTCTCTACCTTAAAAAGAAAGAGGTTTTTTTCTCATATATCGATGAATTACATAGATTCCATAGCTTTGAATAATGAAGAAGCTAGGAATGATAAAATATCGATACCTTGTCTGTATCTCTATTAAAAAATGCACAGCTATATATCCGATAATAAGTAAGAGAAATAATGTATATTGAAGGTTTTTCTGTTTTGTGAAAAGAAGGGATAATGATCCTATCACACCAAATAACATAGTTGCCATATACACATATTTTTCATACTTCATGGATGTATCAATTAATTCTTTTTTATTTAATTGATTTAAACTCCAGTAACCAGCGGAGTCAGTATCACCCCACATAGAGGAAAATTTATCTCCAAAGAGTGTGAATAGCTTTTCTTTATCAGCAATTCGTTCTTTAATGAGTTTCATTTCTATTGCTTTTCGTTCTTCACCTATTTCTAGACTCATGATTTGTTCAGCATCTGACGCTGAATATGTCCCTGTTGTTTCGGAATTAAGTCCTAAGACAAATTTCCAAAGAGGATCACGGTTAGATAAAGGATACTTTGTAACTCCTGTAGCAATGAATATAGAGCTTACAATATAATGGACCGCGAAAAAGGTAACAAGAATACCAATAAGTTTCTTTGTTGTAGTAAACATTGTTTTTTTATCTTTTCCAAGAAATTCATGAAGGAGTAGATAAATGATAACAGCTAATAAGACGAAACTACCTAAAGGGCGTATTATATCACCAAATGCTAGTGTAATTCCGACAAAGATCCAAGTATATTTACTGTACAACCTTACTAATAAATAGAACCCTAAATAAAATAAAAATGTTGCAAGATGTTCATTAGTTAAGACTGAACTCATCATAATGCTTGGAATAAAAAAAGCATACAATAATCCAGCTATGCGTCCAGTCCACTCATTGAAAATTTCGCTTGTAATGCTATATACACATAGTGTAGTTCCTGTACAATAAAGAACATTTAACAACTTTAAAATAAATATATGGTTACCAAATAATTTGATGACGAAAGCTTGGTACATTGTAAATCCAAGTTGATACACCCATGTTGTGTAGTATGGAGAACTTGAAAAACTATAGTCACCTTGAGCCGCTTGTACAGCCCCCTTATACATTAATGCAAAGTCAGATTCAATTGGTGTTGGGATTTTTAGAATCCAAATGAATCGAGTGATAAACGCACAAAGTGTTAATAAAATAATAAATGTAGTTTTTGAAAAGTATGTATTACAAAGATAAGTTAGTAGTATAAGCAAAATCATGATGATAATTATACTGGGAGCACTAATAAGTGTTCGAACGAATAGAGTTTCTTTAACAGTTAAATAAGAATTCCAAATAGAAAAAGAAAAGATAAATAAGCACAAAATTACGAAGCATTTTGCTAAAAATGAATTGAAACGATTCCATTGTATAGATAGCATGATTTGATACACCCCTTGTTGAATAGAATGATTTATACAGGAATAAAGAGCACTATTTATGGCGTTTAAGAACTCAAAGTTTCACTTTATAAGAATACAATTTTTTTCAACAAGGTAAAATGTTTTTCAAGAAGAAAAATAATAAAATATGCCCCTTGTTTTAGACAAGAGGCATACTTTTATCTCACTATGTGTAAATAGTAAGACTCCAATTGGTTAAACTTTATTGTTGAGCCGCTTTCTCTGCCCATTCTTCTACGTTCCAAACTTTTGTAATCCAACCTTCATAAAAGTCAGGTTCGTGGCAAACAAGAATAATTGTACCTTTATATGCTTTCATAGCACGCTGTAACTCTTCCTTAGCTATTACGTCAAGATGGTTTGTTGGCTCGTCAAATAATAGCCAGTTACTTTCTGTTGCCATTAATTTGCATAAACGAACTTTTGCTTGTTCACCACCACTTAATTGGCTCAATGGACGAGAAATATGTTCATTTTTTAAGCCGCATTTTGCAAGCATTGCACGTACTTGATGTTGATCTAAGTGTGGGAACGCATTCCATACATCATCAATTGGTGTAATATTTTCAGCCTTAACTTCTTGTTCAAAATAAGCAGGCTCTAAAAAATCACCAAGGCTAATTTTCCCGTTCAGCGGTTTAATTTTTCCAAGAATTGTTTTGAGTAATGTTGATTTTCCGACCCCGTTACATCCAACAATAGCAATTTTTTCACCACGTTCAACAGTCATTGTTAATTTTGGTAATAGAGGGTGCGTATAGCCGATTTCTATACCTTCTCCTTCAAAGACAAAACGACTGCTTGCACGGCATTCTTTAAAAGAAAACTCCGGTTTCATAGCAGTTTCTGGACGATCAATACGTTCCATGCGATCGAGTTGTTTCTGACGACTTTTTGCACGTCCAGTTGTTGAATAACGCGCTTTATTTCGTGCAATAAAATCTTCTTGCTGTTTAATAAATTCTTGTTGTTTTTGATATGCTTGTAAATGTTGGTTTTTGTTCAGTTCTGCTAGTTCTAAGAACTTTTCATATGTTGCTGTATAACGTGTCATTTTTGAAAATTCAAGATGAAAAATAACATTTACACATTTGTTCATAAACTCTGTATCATGGGAAATTAAAAGGAACGCATGAGGATATTCCTTTAAATAGCTTGTTAACCATTGAATATGTTCAACGTCTAAATAGTTAGTTGGCTCATCGAGTAATAGTACTTCAGGTTGTTCAAGTAATAGCTTTGCAAGCAATACTTTCGTACGTTGTCCACCACTTAACGCCGAAACATCACGATCTAGGCCAATTGCATCAATTCCAAGACCGCGTGCCGCTTCTTCAATTTTAATATCTAATAAATAAAAGCCGCCTGCTTCAAGTGCATCTTGCACTTCTGCCATTTTTTCAAGTAGTTCTTCCAATTCTTCTGGTGATGCTGTTGCCATGTTTTCAGCAATCGTATTTAATTCTTTTTCTTTTTCAAATAAAGATAAGAACGCATCTGTTAATACATCACGAATAGTTCGTCCAGGTGTTAAAATTGTGTGCTGATCTAAGTATCCATAGTGGGTGCCAGGTGTCCATTCTACACGTCCCTGATCATGAATCAGTTGTCCTGTAATAATATTCATAAAGGTTGATTTTCCAACTCCGTTTGCACCGACTAATCCAACATGTTCTCCTGCTAATAAACGCATTGATACATCTTTAAATAGTGTACGATCACCAAAAGTATGACCTAGGTTTTCAACTGTTAATAAGCTCATAGTGTCCTCCGCTCTATTTCAAATCTATAAGTTCATTTTAATTTTTCAATATAAAAGTCGCTGCTACGCAGCATAAAAAATGACCTCATTCACTTTCTCCCTTTGTTTTCATCCTTATATGTTCAGATGCTCTTGCCTATCTAAGAAGAAAGAGGTTTTAGGTCGGTTTTTCAATTTTTATTTAGAATAGTATCTTGAATCATGATACTAAATTCTTAAATATAATGCTATCTTTTATCTTTGAATTATCGCATATTCCTTATGAAAATCGACTGTAATTTTATGGGATTTTCTATTGAGATAATGTGATTTTTATTACAATATTGTAATGTTCTTGTAAGCTAAATCGATAGTGGAGTTCTTGTATATATTATAAACTTTAGTTAGTAAGGTGGTACAAACACTGTAAAGGTGAATAAACATAATGATAAAAAAACTACGATAATGTGTGCTGTATACCAATATGATAAATAGTCATTAGTCTATTCATTTTATAATTGTTTAGAGATTATAAAGAAACCCCTTGTTTTTACGAAAAGACCCCTTGTAGAAAGAGCAACTGTTCCTGTATTGGACAGTTGTTTTTTTATTCTATTTATTTGAGATTAGCTGTTGGAAGCGTCAGTTGATTGTGCTATTTTCCAGCAGTAAACCCCCTGCTAAAATAGGGGGCTTACTGCTGAACTTATTTATTTAAAGTATCCTCTAACAATCCCTTTTAAGCGATTTGTATGGAATTTTCGTTTATCAGTAGAGACGTTTTGCACTGCACGGAATGAAGCAGCGGCAATGGCGCGTAGAAAGTAAGGGAATCCATAATGTAAGCGAATGACTCTTCCGAAACCGCCGGCATAGGAAATAGCTCTTTTTAATGATTGTTCATTAATAATCTCTTCTTTTACTGGATGATATACGAAAAGATCTTTTTTAAATAAACCTGTATACCCATTCTTCATACCGCGAAGTACAAAGTCAGTTTCTTCACCAGCTCCGTAAATTGTTCCCGCTCCAACTCCTAAGTCTTCATCAAAAGTGCCTACATCTTGTACAAATTGTTTTGTGAAGAAAAGGGCAAAGGAAGGACCCATGAATCCATATTTATTATTTAAAATAATATCTGTTTTAGGAGCGTGTATTAAAGAGCCTGTCCCTTCTACATTTGTTGTATTGGTAGAAATAAAATGAATATTTTTATTTTGTTTAAACGTTTCTTGAATGTTTTCTAACACGTTTGTTTCGTAAATACAGTCGTCATCTGGAAAAGCGATAATATCACCATCAGCTACTTTTAAACCTGTGTTTCGTGCACGGGAAAGCCCTTTGATTGGTGTGTATATATAATTGATTGGGAATTTTTCTTTATAGTCATTAAATAAATCAGCGATTGGTGTATCGTTTTGGTCGACTACAATGAGTTCAAATCCTTTATATGTTTGTTTTTCTAACGATTTTAGTAAATCTATAATATCATCACGTCTGCCGCAGGTCGCCATGATTAAAGAGAATTTCAATCGGAACAGCTCCTTTAAAGAAGTTTCATTCACTTAAACAAGCAAGATGGTGTTTTGTTACTTACATCATTTTTTCTTCAGTTTTCCTTTAATTTTATCTAAAAACATAAACAATATCTCATCTTTTGTTATCAATAAAATCAAGGCATATACACATCCGCATGTGATGATTGTAACAAGAACAGAAAGGATTTTTCCTGCTATTGTTATATGGACGAGAAATGATAACGGTATAAATGTAAGTGAGTAGAAGAGATATTTCAGTTTCGACATATCGAATAATGTATAGTTTACTTTTAGTTTCTTTTTTACATATATATATTCCAGTGCAATTAACAAGCAGTAAGCAATCGTAGTTGTGACAATTGCTGTTGTTGGTGTGAATACATGAAAGACGATAAGCGAGATATTTAAAATCAGGTTTAGGAAACCACCAATGAATAAAAAACGTACTAAAATGCTTTCTTTCTTTTTTACGTAAATAATTTGATTAGATAAGATGGACTCGATACCTATTGAAATCATGTATAATGCAAAAGCAACTAATGTGTTACCAGCGTTAGCATATTCACTTCCTCCATAAATAACAACAGTTCCATGAGCGATAAGCATTAAGCCAATAGCTGCTGGAAATAATGTAATAAAGTACACTTTTGAGATTTTATTTAATAATGCTTCATACTCTTTTTCATCTGCATTTCCTGATAAATAAGAGAGCCGCGGAACGGTAACTTGAATTACACTTAACATAAGTGTATTAATAATCGTCATAATTTGAAAAGCCATTACATAGTAAGCAAGTTCGGATTTACCAGCATACTCCCCTAATAAAAGTCGGTCTAATTGTGTATACAGGATACTTGCATTTGAAAAAATAACAACTAAAAATAATGGTTTTAAATGCGGAACAATGGTTATGTTAGAAAAATCAAACTTAACTTGACGTTTTACATATATAAAACTGATAAAATGGTTTAAAAATGTTGATAAAACTAATAAACCTGCAAATTGTTTGTAATCATTTGCACCATGAATAAAAATAAATAGAAGGACAACATAAATGAGACGAACAATAACTGTTTTTTTCGCAATGAAATCATAATTTTCATGTGCTTCATTGTACCATTCTACATAAAATAAACTTGAAATAAAGTTGAATCCAAAAATAAGAAGGACTGGAAACTCCTCTTTATTTCCATATCCAATGTAACTAAAAAGTAAAAATGCAATTAAAGCAAGGATACTAGTTGTAAAGTTAATAAGATATAAACTCGTAAACAATTGTGAAGTTTTTTTCTTATCTTTTTTTACTAAGCTAATTTCACGTAAACCATATTGATATACGCCAAATGTAGCAAAAACAAAGAAATAATTAAAAATTGTTTCGCTAAGGTTAACTGTCCCCATTGAATGAGACCCAAGCATTCGATATGCATATGGACCTACTAGAAGTGGAAGGATGATATTAAAGGTGTTGAGCAATAATTTATAAAAAATATTTGATACAATTGATTTTTGCATAATTTCACCTTTCATTGATAGTTCTTGAAATAAAATGTTTTTGTGTTTTCTATTGAAAGGAATTCAATATTGGAAGTCTAATTTGCATTTTTAATTCTATAATTTTGACTGTTATGACCTGCCGGATATTGTGAATCAATTCCATTTTATATAAATTCATTTTAAATTTCGACATATAAGTCGCTGCTATATGATCTGTACTCGCTTTTTACCTTTGTTTTAAGCTTTGCATACGAGCCTTTATGCGAGGCCAAATTCCCTCGTCTCTCCTAAAAAGAAAAGGGTTTTTAGGCCGGTTTTATAACTTGTATATATAGTATAAGATTTTTTTATTGAGTGATATGTACGAAATATTTTTCTAGCTAACAAATTATGTAAGGTATTTCATTCTAAGTAATTACGGATATAAGTTTACCGCAGATAAACTTTGTAAAGCAACAGTCGATTCTTTTCTTAATTGTATTAAAAATAGCATATAATGTATGGAAATAGCATATAAGGGGGCTTGGTATTTCTTCATAAATATAAAAAACTTGGCGAATACATTCGCCAAGAAGAGGTTGTGGAGTTACACATTCCACGGTTTTTGAATTGTTAGTACTTCTGCCATTTCCTTACTTTTTAATCGGTTCATTTTTCGTTTTTCTGCACGTTCCCCGCCCGTGTTATATAACCAGAGCTCTTCTTCTGTTTCAGCAATTACACCTGGTATAGAGGCTGGTTTTCCATCTCTTAATGCGACGAAAGTGATGAAGCAAGTAGCGGCAATGCGGCGTTCTCCGCCTAATAAATCCTCTGCAACGATTTTTACGAACACTTCCATAGAAGATCTTCCTGTATAACAAACGAATGCTTCATAGCAAACAGAATCGGTTTGATGAATTGGTGTTAAGAAGTCAACAGAATCGATAGAAGCAGTTACACAATGCTCACGGCTATGGCGGGCAGCGGCGATAGATGCGATGCTATCAATTTCTGCTAATAATTTTCCGCCAAATAATGTTTGATGGTTATTTAAGTCATTGGGGAAAACACGTGTTGTTTTTATCGCTCTTGACTCTCTCATAAATTTCTTTTCCATGTTATCTACTCCTGTTTCGTGTGTTCTAATGATGTTCATCAGAACTTAATTTATTTCATCCATCATTCATTAGAAATAGTGGATGAAAGTTTCTCTGTATATAGATTGTAGTGTAAAAGAGATTTCGCTTACATTGCAAGGAGAATATACGATGTTACTAACTTTGTCATAGAAATAGAGTACCGGTATTCTCTTTATTCGTGATAAAATCGTTTTGTTACAAATATGAAGTTAAGGGTATATATACCTATTAACAAGAGAAAAAAGAGGTGCGATAGGATAAAGTTATGGACAAGATGCAGATAGGTTTTTCAGCTTTTTTTTACAAGGTAGTAGTTGGACTCATGTTCCTCTTTTTTGCATATTCCTTTTGGTATTCTTTTGGAGAGGCAAAAACTGTTTTTGATGTAAAATCTTCTAGTTTAGCGATTGTATTAGGCGTTTGTATCATTTTACTTTTGCTGACTACCTCTATTTTACAATATCGATTTACGGATAAACAATTTATTATTTTTCTCATTTCTGGTACTGTGTTACTCCGGTTTCTATCTATTGTATTAATGAAAGATCCGATCGAAAGTGATATGAATGTGATGTATGAAGCTGCTAAACAAGTTGCACAAGGAAATACTATTTTTAGCAGTCTAGAAACTGTAGTTCAATCTCCTTTTATTATGTACGAATCCTTTTTAATTCGTTTTTTCGGAGATGCAACGTTTGTCTTAAAGGTATGTAATGTTTTATATTGCGGAGCTACCGCTTATTTTATTTATCAGCTTGCTTCAAAACTATTTCATGAAGAATGTGGCCGAATTGCAGCGGTATTATATGCTTTGTATATTCCTAATATCATGCTTTGTTCTGTGTTAACGAATGAGCATTTGGCAACATGTTTATTTTATTTTGCCTGTTACTTACTTATACATAAAGGATTAAGTCATTCGTATATGTGGGGAGTCGCCGTTGCTTTATTTGCTTTCAGTAATATGATTCGTCCATTAGGCTTATTTTTAATTATAGTTCTTGTTTTGTATCTTGTATTAGTAGAAGTTTTACAAAGTCCAGATAGAAAAGGAATGTTGATTAGACTAGTAGGTGTATGTGTTATATTTTATGGTGTTCATTACGCAGTAAGTTATGCACTTGGAACATCAAGTAATTCGCGATACACCTTTACAAACGAGGGGTATATTCAATCTGTCCTAGTAGGAAAAAATGAAAAAAGAGCAGAACAAGGGAAAAAAGAATATAATATGGATTTTATAAACAAAAAGTTGAATAAAATAGAGAAGGATCGTTTTTCTTCTATTCAAATGAGTTTAGGAAAGCTAGAGGAACAAGAAATGAAAAACACCTTTATAAAAGGTGGATATTTTATATACATGATGATTACGATATTTGCGGCAATCTCTATGTTACATCTTCTAGTTCAAAAACAGGAAAATAGAAATTATATGCTGTTTCTACTCATAATTGCGAGCCATTTGTATACAAAGTTTATGAATATGCATATTGTATATGAGGGTGTATTAGTCCCAAGTCTATTGATATTACAAAGCTATGGGATATATATGATAAATCAATATTGTCAAAAGTTATTTTTTAAAAAGTAAAGTTCCTATGAGTGTGGATGTTTTGATTCCGCACTCATAGGAGTTTTGTTTTATCACGTTATTCGTTGATAGTAAAATCCCCACGAATGGAAGCTTCGCTTTATCGATTTAATTCTGACATTAAACTATCAGCTGTTAGGGACATTTTTGTAGAAGCCTCTTTAATTGTTTTTATAACATGTGTAATTAACTCAAGTTCACTTTCAATTTTTTGAGTTTGTTCTTTTGAATTCGACATATCTTTTACAATTTCTTCAAAGTAACTGTCGGTTTCATTCATGCTATTTGTTCCATCAGAGACAAAGTTATTAATTTGTTCAACAGAAGATGAAACATGTGTAATTTGTTCATTTGTTTTTTCGACAAGCTTCGTTACATTTGAAATAGATTCTTTTGTTTGCTCTGATAATTTACGGATTTCCCCTGCTACAACTGCAAATCCTTTTCCAAATTCACCAGCACGTGCAGATTCAATCGCTGCGTTTAAGGCAAGTAAGTTTGTTTGATCAGCAATCGATTTTACAATGTCGATGATTTCGTTAATTTTTTTGGAAATGACAAGTAGCTCTTGTGTATCTTGAATAATGGTTTGCATGCTGCCCTTCATGCTTTCCATTTGCTGATTTTGAATATGTAGCTGCTGTTTTCCTTGATTTGCTTTTTGTTCTGATTGTATTGCTAGTGATGTACCTGTTTTGGCAATGTCAATCATATTCTCTGATTGCTGTGTTAATTGGTGAATGGAGGCATTTGTTTTCTCTGATACAACAGCAAGTTCTTGAGCGATATGGCTGATTGTCATTTGGGTCATTTCTTTTTCTTGCTCATGTTCTTTTCGAATCGCTTCATATTCTTGTTCATATGCCGTTAAAACAAGTTCCTGCTCGAGCGTAAAGAGTTTGTTTAGTACATGTACAGCGCAGGAAAAATCCTCAATTTTTGTGAATTTCTCTTTGAAAATTTTAATGATGGAACGGAATAATTCTTGATATGCAGATGTATACCATTTTCTATGTAAACCAATTTTTACGTGTCTTCGTGCAATTTGAACGCGACGTTGAATAAAATCCTCGTCAATATCACCGCTAAATAGTTGTTCAATATGTTTTTTTAATGTTATTTGTAATTTTTGAATGGAACTATGTTTTTCAATGATTTGTATAAGGTATGGTTGCTTTGTAATATTTTCATAGAATTTCTTTGTAATCCAATCCAATTGTTCATAAATAAAAGGTTGTAGCACTTTTACAATCTGTAAATCTTCTTTTGTTACGTGTAACATGTTCATTTGTGCGGCTAAATCGGAATCTTTGGGTACAAGAAATGTTACAGTTTTATCTTTACTTTGCTCTTTTATACTTCTTTCTTTCGTTTGATTACTTTCCCTTTTAAAAAAATTTAGCATAATCGTCCCCCTGTATATATGTCTTTCTCTACTTGTAAAAAACCCCTTGTTAAAGCATTTCCAATATCTGTGCCTTATTTATTATATATACTTTATTGAAATTTCTCCATATCGTTATATGAAATTAAACGGATTTATTTGATATAAAAAAAGAGAATCCATGAAAGAATTCCCTTTTTATAAAATAGGTCAATGACCTTTATGGATTTTTGCATGTGTTTTAAAAAAGACTGGGAAATGTACATTATAGATAAAAGTTACTACACGTATAAAAAATGTTACGAGTAAACAAATATAGAAAGCTAATACGTGTGATCCCATCTCATAAGTAATAAGGAAGCTAATTGCGCCTAGGATGGAGGCAATTGCATAAATTTCTTTACGAAAGACATATGGAATATCTTGCGCACACATATCACGTAAAATTCCACCACCAATACCTGTAATGACTCCCATAGAAACAACTAAGAAAGGAGCATTCATATGATGAGTAATGGCCGCATTTGCACCGATAGCAGTAAATACGCCTAAACCGACGGCGTCTGAGAGCATAATTACAACTTGTAATTTATGAATTCGTTCAAAAAACATACAAGTAAATAATGCTGCTAAAATACTAATAAAAAAGTAAATGGGTTGAACAAATGCAACTGGAGGTAAGTTTCCAATCATAACATCTCGAATGATCCCGCCGCCAAGTGCAGTTGCTACAGACAAACAAAGGACACCAAATAAATCAAGTTCTTTTTTTAAACCTACTAATGTACCAGAAATGGCAGCTGCGATAAGGCCGAGAAACGTAAACACATCAATTAAAAACATCGCTCCGATCCCTTCTTTCTAAAGATGTTCCAAGGAAAGAATATACACTAAAGTTATAAAAATAACAATTACTGTTTCGCTACATGTAAAAAAAATGAAAGAATAAGGAAAGAAAGCGTTTGAAAATGCCATATAAAGTGAAACTTCTTCTTTGTATCCCACTGATGGAAAACCCTCACCAATCGGGAATTTATGAACAGCTATTCCCACTTATCTTCTTTAGAAAGGCAGAAGCAGCTCGCTCAGAATCGCAGGGCGCCCACGCACAAGGTGGAGAGGGACTTTTTTCCTCTCCCGAGGGGATGAAATGCCCGGAGATTCTAGCTGATAGAGCTGGACAACTCTTCTCTCTTAATCTTAATACTGCCCACAAATAGCGGGATAAATGTTCTTGGAGTGACGGATATGTTTTATTTTGCATAGCGATGATTTCCGTATTTGCAAGTAGATAAGGAAGAAATGAAAATTACATTTTATAGGATTTTATGATTCAATTAAAATACCATCTAGTCAATTGAAAACTTATGCTATAATAAGTATTTGGAATGACGCAACTATATTTATAGGGGGTAAAGATGTTAAATCACAATAGTTTAAGTTATAAATTTGAACAATTTCTATTGATTTTTATTATATTACAACCAATTATAGATTTACTTACATCGTTTTGTATTTTAGAGCTTAAAATCGATGCAACGGTTGGAGTAATAACACGCTTATTTGTTATGGCTCTTGGTGGCATTTATATTCTTACACAAGCCCGTATGAAAGAAAATCGAAAATATGTTATCTATTTACTTGGGTTAGGAATTGTCCTTGGATTAGGATTTTTAAATAATAAAATGATTAAACATCCGATGTTACAAATGGAAGACCTTAAGTTTATTGCAAAGGCGTTATATCCATTTGTGATGATAAGTTGCTATATTCTCGTATTCAAGTCATTAAAGATGAAAGAAACAATGCATACAAAGATGAGAAATTATATAGCATATGCAGCTCTAATTATAAATGTAACGATGGTTGCAGCTATCGCAACTGGAACGGATTATAATAGTTATGATTATTTTAAAGAAGGTTCTCGTGGCTGGTTTTTTGCAGGAAACGAACTTGGATCGATTTTAGCGATTATATGCCCAGTTGTTGTTTTATATTCTATTGAAAAAACAACAAGCTTAGCAAAAAGTTATTTTTGGATTCCGTCTCTTTTAATCATATTTTCATTGTTTGCAATTGGTACAAAAGTAGGGGCTGGAGCTATTGTCTGCACAGTTGTTATTGCTGTTTTTATGTGCTTTATACAAGCATTTTTACAACGGAAAGAGCGTAATAAAAAGCCATATTTGTTAAATGGTTTAATTGCAACAGTTATATTAGTAGGAGTAGCAGGATATTTTCCATTATCTCCAATATATAAAAATACAGGGATCAGTCATAAAGTATTTAAATTGCAAGAGGAAGAAAGGCAACAAAAGAATCATGTTAAACAAGAGGAAACGGTAAAAGGGACAGAAAAAACGAAAGAAGAAGAGAAAAAGGCTGAGACACAAGCTATTATTTTTAGCGGACGTGAATTATTTATGCAAACGTATAAAGAGTTCTATAAACAAGCACCTATGTCTCAGAAATTACTTGGTATGGGGTATGGTGGTAACCTTAAAGATGTCTCAGAACTAAAAATAATTGAGAGAGATTTCCATGATTGGTTTTATACTTTTGGAATTATCGGTTTCATTTTTCTTATGATTCCGTTTTTGTATTATGGTTTGAGAATCTTAATGGTATTAATAACAAGGTTCCGTGAAGTATTGACAGTTAAGTACGCATTGTTAGCAGCAGGCCTTGGATTAGCATTAGGAATTGCATTTACAGCAGGACATGTGCTAACGGCACCGGGAGTAAGTATTTACTTTGTCGTATTATTAGCATATTTAATCGTTGATTTAGAAATAGAATAATGGAAAAATAAAAGCTAGCATTATGTTAGCTTTTATTTTTTGCTATAGTAAAAAATAAGAAAATATATTTAATGGAGGAAAAAAGATGAAAGTGTTACATATGAATGCTGGAGCAGAAACAGGTGGCGGAAAAACGCATATTATTTCACTTTTGTCACAATTCCCAAAAGATGTAGTAGAATTAGCGGTATTTGAAGAAGGTGCAATAGCAAGCGAGGCGAGGGCATTAGGGATAAAAGTACACGTTTTTTCACAATCATCTCGTTATGATATATCTATTCTTTCAAAAATACGTTCTTTTATTAATAAAGAAGGTTTTGATATTGTGCATACACACGGGGCAAGAGCCAACTTTTATCTTTCTTTATTAAAAAGAAAGATAAAAGCAAAATGGGTTACAACCATTCACAGTGATCCAACGTTAGATTTTATGACGAGTGGTTTAAAAGGTTGGATTTTTACAAAGTTAAATTTACGTTCGTTTAAGAAAGTTGATTTATTTTTTGCTATTACAGAGCGTTTTAAGATGAATACGGTAACACTAGGTGTACCAGAAGAGAAAATTTGTACAATCTATAACGGGATTGAATATGATCATACGCCAGCAAAGCCTTATGATTTAAAAGAGAATTTTGATATACAAGAAGATGTATTTACAGCAATTCAAGTAGCCCGTTTACACCCTGTTAAAGGGCATGAAATATTATTTGAAGCGTTGCAAAACACAACAATTCCCCAAATTAAAGTGCTGTTACTTGGTGATGGACCGATGGAGAATGAGTTAAAAGAAACAGTGAAACAAAAAGGATTAGAAGATAAAGTTCTATTTTTAGGACATCGTGAAGATGCAAAGAATTTATATGCCGCAGCGCATATAAATTTATTAACATCGTATAGTGAAAGTTTCCCCCTTGTTTTATTAGAAGGGGCGAATCAGCGTTTAACCTCTATTGCTACAGATGTTGGTGATATGTCCCAACTTATTGTTGATGATACATATGGCTGGATTATTCCAATTGGTGATGCTGCGGCGCTTACTCGTGCGTTAGAAGAGGCATATGAAAAGTGGAAAAATGGTGAATTAGTAGAGATGGGTGAGCGTTTGTATACCCATGCGTCTTCCCATTTTTCGTTACGGAATTTATATGAAAATACGTATGAAGCGTATGAGAAGGTTTTGTCTGGCAGTAATGAGTATGCAAAAGTAAGAGGTTAGAATAATTAGTAGTGGAAAAAGATATTTGAAATAGAGAGGATATGTAAATATGGCAGTGCAAACAGTTGATATTTTAGGCGTGCCCTTCTCAACGATGACAATGGAAGAAACAGTTCGTTATGTAATGCAGCAACTGGAAAAGAAACAAGAGAATACGTTTCAAGTTGTAACAGCCAATCCTGAAATCGTGATGTGTGCTAAAAAGGATGCTGCGTTTCATCAGACGCTTCTTCAGGTAGATCTTATTACACCAGACGGGATTGGTGTTGTAAAGGCAAGCGGTATGCTAGGAACACCGTTAAAAGAACGTGTGGCAGGCTTTGATTTAATGTGTAATTTGTTTGAAAGATTATCACAAGAAAAGAAGGCTGTATCTGTCTTTTTACTTGGAGCAAAGCCGCACGTTATCGAAAGAGCTGCTCAAACTTTAACAGAAAGATATTCAGCTGTATCTATTGTTGGAACACAAGATGGATATTTTAAAAAAGAGAAAGAAGAAGAAATTATCGAACGTATTCAAGAAGTGAAGCCAGACATCTTACTGGTTGCACTTGGATTTCCGAGACAGGAAAACTTTATTCAAAATAATAAACATCGTTTACATACAAAAGTAGCTGTTGGTGTTGGTGGTAGCTTTGATGTTTGGGCTGGAGAAGTAAAGCGTGCCCCGAAATGGATTCAAGCTATTCATTTAGAGTGGTTTTACCGTTTGTGCAGTAATCCAACGCGCTGGCGTCGTCAACTTGTATTAGTTGAATTTTTAAAAGAGGTTGTTCGGTCGAAAAAGTAGCGAAATATCGCTGCTTTTTTTCTTTTTTTAAATATTTATTTTCAGGCATAAGGGTATGGATCCGGCTGCTCATTGAAAAATGCCTATGTATGAGGTGTTTTTTTGTGGAAATGATAAGAATCATATGAACAATGATTATCTTTACATATAAATTGTTTTACTTCTATGATATACATATGTAAAATATGATGTAAAGACACCTGTATTGAGGAGGGCCTGTAGTGGGGAAAATTAAGGAAATCTCAAATCGAAAGCTTCTCGGAATTGCTGGGCTTGGTTGGCTATTTGATGCAATGGATGTTGGGATTCTTTCATTTATTATTGCTGCTTTGCAAAAAGAATGGCAGCTTAGTGCACAGCAGATGGGGTGGATTGGTAGTATTAACTCCATTGGAATGGCAGTTGGAGCGCTCGTATTTGGGATATTAGCAGATAAAATCGGTCGAAAATCTGTTTTTATTATTACATTATTATTATTCTCTGTTGGAAGCGGGTTAACTGCTTTATCAACAACATTAACCGTATTTCTTATATTTCGTTTTTGTATTGGAATGGGTCTTGGAGGAGAGTTGCCTGTTGCATCAACACTTGTATCTGAAAGTGTTGCAGCTCATGAACGTGGTAAAATTGTTGTTTTGTTAGAAAGCTTTTGGGCTGGTGGTTGGTTAATTGCTGCTCTTATCTCATATTTTATTATTCCAACATACGGTTGGCAAACAGCGATGGTTTTAAGTGCACTTCCAGCTTTTTATGCACTATATTTACGATGGGGTTTACCTGATTCACCGCAATTTCAAAAAGCAAAACAAAAGCAATCCGTATTTGCAAACATAAAGGCCGTTTGGTCAGGGGAGTACAGACGAGCGACAATTATGCTTTGGATTTTATGGTTTTGTGTTGTATTTTCATATTATGGAATGTTTCTTTGGCTTCCGAGTGTATTAGTGCTAAAAGGATTTAGTTTAATTAAAAGTTTTCAATATGTGTTAATTATGACACTTGCACAGCTTCCAGGTTATTTTACAGCAGCTTGGTTTATTGAACGTCTTGGCCGGAAGTTTGTGTTAGTCACATATTTACTTGGAACGGCATGTAGTGCATATTTCTTTGGAGCCGCAGATTCAGTAATCACGCTAATGATTGCAGGAATGTTGCTTTCATTCTTTAATTTAGGAGCTTGGGGAGCATTATATGCGTATACGCCAGAGCAGTATCCAACCGCTATTCGTGGTACAGGAGCTGGTATGGCGGCAGCATTTGGACGCATCGGTGGTATTTTAGGACCATTATTAGTTGGTTATCTTGTAGCTACACATGCTTCACTCTCTTATATTTTTACAATCTTTTGTACGGCCATTGTAATTGGTACCCTTGCTGTCCTTGTGCTTGGTCAGGAAACAAAACAACGAGAATTAGTATAATGAAAAGGGAGCTGTATATAGCTTCCTTTTCATTGTTTTCTGACAAAAATATAATATATTTGATAGAAAACTGGCTTGTAAAAAGGGTTTATTTCTAGAAAAGCGAATGTATACAACGAGGCGTATGGACAAAAGGATTAGGTGGTTGGGTAGACATGAAAATTTTAATTGTAAATGAAAGAGAAGAAGACAGGGGTCAATTAATAGATTTTTTCACAGAACACGTAAATAATTTGGAATGCTTTGAAGCAAAGACGGGAATGGAATCACTACAATTAGCGAAAAAGCATACGCCAGATTTTATTTTTCTAGATACAGATTTACCAGATGGAACAGGATTTGAAGTTGCAGGATTGCTGCGCCAATTAACGTTAAGCACAAAATTTATATTCACGGGAAATGATATAAAAGATGCAATTAAATCATTTCGTTTCCACGCTTTCTATTATTTATTGCAACCATTTGGGCAGGAAGATTTGCAATTTTTATTGCATAGTATTGAGCAAGAAAAAATAAAGCAAGAGAAGAATCGACTGCAAAAGCTTCCGATTGAGAGCCATGAAGGAATTACATATATTCTTCCAGATGATATTGTATACATAAGCAAGAATAAAGAAAATAAAACCGTTTCTATTTATACAAATAATAATCGATATATTTCCACATATACATTACAAGAATTAGAAAATAGGCTAGCGGCATATGATTTTTTACGTGTGCATAAAAGTTATCTTATTAATGTTATTTATGTGAAAGAATTAAAGCCTTATTATAACGGGACATATAATTTATATTTAGAAAAGTATGATAATCAGCCAATTCCTGTTAGCAGAAATTATGTAAAACGACTTCGAAATAAAATTGAGTTGTAGCAGGTCGTGGCCGAATTTGGACATGTTACAATAGGAAATACTCATCATAAGGAATATTATTTCTAAATATTTTGAAAATTTAGTACAATTCCCTCTAAGACATAACATAGGAGGGGATTATATTTGAAAGCATGGAAATCTATTTTACTTTGGGGTGTGATTGCGGCTTTAGGAGCAGCGGGATTTGCGGTGTTAGCATTATCTCGCGGTGAAACAATTAATGCAGTTTGGTTATTGGTTGCTGCCGTTTCTGTCTATGCGGTTGCGTATCGATTTTATAGTAAATTTATTGCAAAAAAAGTTTTTGAGTTGGATGACAACCGAAAAACGCCAGCAGAGCTTCTAAATGATGGGAAAGATTATGTTCCGACCAATAAATGGGTCTTATTTGGACACCATTTTGCTGCAATCGCTGGAGCTGGTCCGTTAGTTGGGCCAATTCTTGCTGCACAGATGGGATATTTACCAGGAACACTTTGGATTATTGTTGGAGTTGTATTAGCTGGAGCTGTTCAAGATTTTGTGATTTTGTTCGCATCTATGCGCCGTAACGGAAAATCACTTGGTGAAATGATTAAAGCAGAAATCGGTCCTGTAACAGGTTTTATTGCAATGATTGGTATTTTAGGTATTATGATTATTTTATTAGCGGTATTAGCTCTTGTTGTGGTAAAAGCGCTTGTAGGAAGTCCGTGGGGAATGTTTACAATTGCAGCAACTATTCCAATTGCTATTTTAATGGGTGTATATATGCGGTATATTCGCCCAGGTCGTGTTGGAGAAGGGTCATTTATTGGTATTATTTTACTTCTTTTATCGATTGTAGCGGGTCAATATGTAGCAGAAAATCCAATGCTTGCGACTATGTTTACATTTAAAGGTGAAACAATTGCCATTATGCTAATTATTTATGGATTTATTGCTTCTGCATTACCTGTTTGGCTATTACTTGCACCGCGTGATTATTTAAGTACGTTTTTAAAGATTGGAACAATTGTTGGTTTAGCGCTCGGTATTATCATTGTTGCACCAGATTTACAAATGCCAGCAGTTTCAAAATTTATTGATGGAACAGGTCCGGTATTTTCGGGGAATTTATTCCCATTTCTATTTATTACAATTGCTTGCGGAGCTGTCTCTGGTTTCCATGCACTTGTTTCTTCTGGTACAACTCCGAAAATGATAGAAAGAGAAGGGCACGCCCAATCAATTGGTTACGGTGCTATGTTGATGGAGTCATTCGTTGCAGCGATGGCAATGATTGCAGCTTGTGTACTAACACCAGGTACATATTTTGCGATTAATAGCCCGCCAGCACTTATTGGAACGGATGTAACACAGGCAGCACAAGTAATTGGTTCTTGGGGATTTACTGTAACACCAAATGAATTGAAAGAGCTAGCTGCAAACGTTGGAGAACAAACGATATTATCTCGTACAGGCGGGGCACCAACGCTTGCAATTGGGATGGCTCATATTTTCTCTCAAGTTATTGGTGGAAAAGCGTTAATGGCATTTTGGTATCATTTTGCCATTTTATTTGAAGCGCTCTTTATCTTAACAACAATTGATGCAGGAACACGAGTTGGTCGATTTATGATTCAAGATATTTTAGGGCAAGTTTATAAACCGTTTGCAAAAACAGATTCTACGCTTTCAAATATTGTAGCAACGACAATATGTGTACTGGGGTGGGGTTATTTCTTATATCAAGGGGTAGTTGATCCGCTTGGCGGTATTAATACATTATGGCCGCTCTTTGGAATTGCAAATCAAATGTTAGCTGGGATTGCATTATTACTTGGAACGACTGTTTTGTTTAAAATGGGGAAAAAGGCATACGTCTGGGTGACGCTCATTCCGACAACATGGTTACTAATTGTGACAATGACAGCGGGTTATCAAAAGTTATTTCATGAAAATCCGAAAATTGGATTCCTCTCTCATGCAAAAGTGTTCCAAGGTGCACTAGATAAAGGTAAACTATTAGCACCAGCGAAAGACGTAGCGCAGATGAAACAAATTATTCTTAATGATTATATTGATGCAGCGCTTTGTGGAATTTTTATGCTTGTTGTAATTGCAGTACTAATATCGTCTATTAGAATATGGATACAAGTATTAAATAATAAAGCGATGCCTTTAAAAGAAGCAGCGTATGTTCCACGTGATGAAAGCGAGGCACAGCATTATGCTTAAAACAGTAATTAACATGTGGAGATATCGAAAACAATTTATTAGCTTACTTGTTGGTGTGCCGAGTTATGAAAAGTACGTTGTGCATATGAAACAATATCATCCAAACGAGCAAGTATTATCTCGAAAACAATTTTTTGCTGAAGCGCAAGAGGCAAGATTTAATGCAAAGGGTGGGAAAATTTCGAGATGTTGCTAACGAGGTTATAGTGAAAAAAGGGCGAGATTTCGCTCTTTTTTTGTTTGAAAGTTTCACGTGAAACATCTAGAAAAAATGTTTGGGAGTTATAGGGATATAATATACAATAATAAGTAGGAAAGGGACAAGTTTTTTGTAAAGTGTTAAGTTGTAGAAAGGCCAGGTATATGTTTATGCTAGACGATCTATTTATTAATACAACTATTATTCTTTCCTTTATTTTTGTTGGGGGGCAACTTTTAAAAAATACTTCATTAAAAGAGCCATTATCATTTGAAGTGAAATGTTTTGTTGGTATTGTAACGGGTGCTTTAGGTGCCCTGCTTATAAAGTTTGGTGTTCAAGTTGAGAGTGTAATGTTAGATTTACGATATCTTGCGGTTATATTAGCTGCTATTATTGGTGGGCCCATTGCAAGTTTACTATCGGCTAGCATTCTCTTAATTGCACGTTTGTTGTTTACAGGTTATTCAATGTGTCCATCTGTATGTGTTCTTGTACTAACGGGTATTGGATGTGCTCTTATTTCAACATTTCATATTTCAATGCTGAAAAAATGGATATGGTTACATGTTTATTGCTTAACAATTTCATCGCTTGCGATTTATTTTGTTTTCCAAGATGTTTTTGTATTAAGCCTATACTTACTTATTAGCATCACGACAGGATATATTACTTTTTTAAGTGCACATTATGTTTTGCAATCAAACGAGTTATTTCATGTGATGAAACAGCAAGCAACGATAGATGCATTAACAGGACTTGGGAATGTTCGTAAGTTTGATACAGAATTGAATAGACATATTGAAGATAAGAAAAGCGATGAAAGTTCGCTCTGTTTATTGTTGGTAGATATCGATTATTTCAAGCGTGTGAATGACAAGTATGGGCATCCAGCAGGTGATGAAGTTTTACAGCAAGTAGGAGAAATTTTGAAGAATAGTTCTCCATTTCCGCATTTAGTGTTCCGAAAAGGTGGAGAAGAATTTGCGTTATTGTTACCAAATTCAACATTACAGTTCGCTGTAGATATAGGGGAAAAAATTAGAACAGATGTAGAGAATCATGTGTTTCGATTGCAAAATAATAGTTGTTTAAATATCACGATTTCAGTAGGTACTTCAATTTATAAAGATTCACCACAAGAGTTTATTCAACTTGCAGATGATGCATTGTATTCTTCTAAACGAAATGGTAGAAATCGTGTTTCATAAAAAATAAAGTCGTCACAAATGACGACTTTATTTTTTATACAAGTTCTTTTCCAGCGCCAAATCTACGATATGCACCGTGATGTGTTGGTCCTACATATTCATTTAATTTGAAAGAATGAAGAATGGCAGCTGTAATAAATTCCTTTGCCACTTGAACTGCTTCTTTTACAGGTTTTCCTTTTGCTAGTTCTGCTGTAATTGCAGCAGCGTATGTACAACCTGCGCCATGTGTATACGTTGTTTCAATTTTTTCAGATTCTAAAATATCAAATGTTTCTCCATCGTATAATAAATCAATTGCTTTGTCTGTTCCTAGCTTGCTGCCGCCTTTAATAAGTACATACTTTGTTCCTAAAGCATGGATTTTTTCAGCAGCTTGCTTCATATCTTCAAGTGAGTTAATTTTGACACCGCTTAGTTGATACGCTTCAAATAAGTTTGGTGTTACAATTAAAGCTTTTGGAACGAGTTTGTCACGTAAGCAGTCATTTGTTTCTGGATGAAGTGCTTCATCTGCACCCTTACATACCATAACTGGGTCTATTACTACGTTTTGTAGATTATGCTTCTCAATTGTTTTAGCAACCAGCTCAATGATTTCAACAGAGCCAAGCATACCTGTTTTTAATGCATCAACGCCAACACCTTCAATTGTTGTTTCTAGTTGTGGTTTTAATGTAGACGCTGGAATTGGGAACACGTTATGTGCCCAACCGTTATGCGGGTCCATTGTTACGATTGTTGTCAGAGCTGTCATACCGTATACACCAAGCTCTTGGAATGTTTTTAAGTCTGCTTGCATACCAGCGCCGCCGCTTGTATCCGATCCAGCAATTGTCAGTGCTTTATTTAATGACATTTTGAAAGCCCCCTTGGGTGATAGAATGAAAACCATATTTTTAATTATTATATCAATGATATGAGGAAGTACAAAGTGAAAAAAGAAAGTAGTTCAATCAAAACAAGCAGTACTAACACTTTCATAGCGGTAGTATTGCTTATATATTTTTACTTTAGCTTTGTACTATTCCTTCCTGTTCATTATGGTTAGGGAGTGGAAATAGATTACCAATCATTGCAGCTCCAATCATTGGTATCAATAAATTAATTGGGAAGAACATGAGTAATAATAATGTAATAGCGATTGGTTTTCGTACTGCATAGCTTGAAATGGCTGTAGTGACAATGGCTACACAAGCAATTGGATCTAGTGGTATGACAGTAGCGACAGCATATCCAATACTTGCACCAGCAAATACAATTGGAAAAATATGTCCGCCGCGCCAACCTGTACTTAAACAAACTGCCGTTACACATAATTTTAAAACCCCTGAAAGAAGCAGCATCCCAAATGATAATGCTGTCCACTCATGGACTAAGTCTTTTAATTGATGTTCTCCTGAAAACATTGTATAGGGTAGTAAAGTTCCTGCAATCCCTAAAAGAATGCCACCTATAACTCCTAATGTAACTTTATATTCTTGAAAAGGATGGACTATTTTTTCCAATATATATTCTACCTTGAAATAAAAATAGCCGACACCAGCTCCTATACAAATCAGAGGTAAAAAGGCAAGCCATTCATGTAATGAAAAAGACCCTTTCCCAAAATCAACAATAAAAGATCCTCGATTATCAAACTTACTAAGTAATAAATAAACAGAAAAACCAGCAAAAGTAGTAGCGAGATATACAATAGTCTTTTTTCCTTTGGAAATTTCGTCAATTGGTTTATTCTCATTTTCACTTGGAGCTAAATAACCGAATAATGGTGCATTAAAAATAACACTTAAAGTAGCGCCAATTCCAATTTCAGTTAGTCCCTTCATTCCTTTTAAAGTAAAATGAAAACGATCGCCAACCCACGTACAAAGTCCACCGATAATTCCAACAAGTGCTGCTTCCGGTCCTAAACTTGCACCAAATATTAAAACAATAATAGCTGTTAACGTAGATTGAAGCACAAAACGGTACTCAATCCTACCTGTTTTCTTATATTCACCCATTACCTCTGGCATTAAACGCGGGCATGTACCGAAGTACTTTTGTGACAGTCCGACAAGAACACCGCCAAGCACTGTTACACAAATTGTGTAATAAGGTGGTAATGAAAATTCTTTAGGTAAATATCCCCAAATAAAATGAATTCCAGCATTTGTGGTAACTAAAAATAACCAGACTGTAGCACCAACTATAGCACCTAGAAACATACCGTACATGATAAGTAAAGAATGCATGCCTCTCCTAATTTCCATTTTTTATGCCTCCTTTATGTTATAGTCTGTTATGAAAAAATTCGGGATTTTGATACGAAAATAATTATACTTATAAATGTTATAACAGTTCTTTTTCCATTTTTATAAAGAACTTATTGAAGAGAATTGATACAAAAGATAGAGAATTACCTATAGTGTTTAATATTAAAGGGTTTATATGAATTTTATTTGAAATTCATATGAAAAATGTGTAGGGGGCACAGTGATATACCAATCAACTTAAGTTTTGAAAGTATCCCTATAAAGAAAAAAGATCACTTTATAATAAGTGATGTAGAAACATTTATATAAGGTATAACATTGTTGCAAATAGTATTTTCAGGGTTACCATAATGAATAAAATATAACTCTTTCATTTTACATAGTAAGTAAGGTTTTTAAAATGTATTTTTTATCTTAAAATAGAACATTTCCTGTATTTTTTCAAATTTAAAGCCCTATTTCATTCTATTCATATAATAAATTCATGTATATATGTTATTTGTGTCTCTGGAAAGTGGTAGGTGGTAAAATCTCATTTCACGGTTTAGAGAGAAGTAAAAAAATAAGCGGGGCAGGTTTTCTATCAGTGAGGGATGAAGCATCCCCCACTGATGGAAGTTTTACTTTAATTATTGACGAATAATCCCTTGAAAAGATCCTTCCAACACTTTTTTACCGTTTTGATTAAAGCATTCTGCCTTTGAAACGGCAATTACTCGATCTGCTTGTTCTTCGTGATGAGTAAGTGTGACTTCACATCGAACGGTATCTCCGGTAAAGACTGGACGTAAGAAAGTAAATTCCGCATCTCTTGCGATAAAATTTAAATCGCCGCCAATTTTCGTAGGTAATGTTGCAACTAGTAATCCTTGTACCATTACGCGTCCATGTTCATCTGGAACGACATGGTGTTCACCGGCATCACCAGAAATTTTACTAAATAGCTCTACATCTTCTCTCGTAAATGATTTTTCAAAAGTTAACATTTCCCCGACTTTCATGTATGTATCGCCTCCTATTGGTTTGTGAATGATTTGTCATTCATACCTTGAATTTTACAGAATATTCTTTACTCGGTAAAGTCTGGTGGTGGAAATGATGGGGTAATTAATGAAATATTTTAAGAACATTCAGAAAAAAGTTGACATGAGGAAATAATTTCTATAAAATCATCGGTAATTGCATATGTCTTATCAAGAATAGGTGGAGGGAACGGGCCCTATGAAACCTTGGCAACAGCCGTAAATCGGAATTGTGCTAAATCCTGCAGGTATTTCCTGAAAGATAAGAAAGGCTACATGGCGAGCGTTTATCTAAACTGCTTCTTTCTTATTCAGGAAAGGAGCAGTTTTTTATTTTTTATAAAAGAAAGGAGATTGAGAAATGGAAGAATCATGGGGAAAAGGAACGATTTGTGTGCAAGGTGGCTATACGCCAAAAAATGGTGAGCCGCGTGTTTTGCCGCTTTATCAAAGCACGACGTATAAATATGATACTTCTGATGATTTAGCGGCCCTCTTTAATTTGGAAGCGGAAGGATATATTTATACGCGTATTGGAAACCCGACGCTTGCGGCCTTTGAGCAAAAGCTCACAGAGTTAGAAGGCGGCGTTGGTGCGGTTGCAACGGCATCAGGGCAAGCTGCAATTATGCTAGCGATATTAAATATTTGTGGCAGTGGTGATCACTTGCTCTGCTCATCAACAGTATACGGCGGTACATTTAATTTATTTGCAGTTAGTCTTAAAAAGCTTGGGATTGAGGTCACGTTCTTTAATCCAAACTTATCTGCTGATGAAATTGTTGCCCTCGCAAATGAGAAAACAAAGCTTGTATATGCGGAATCGCTTGGGAATCCAGCGATGAATGTACTGAATTTTAAAGAGTTTTCTGATGCGGCAAAAGAGCTTGGAGTACCGTTTATTGTGGATAATACATTAGCGACACCGTATTTATGTCATGCATTTGAACATGGTGCAAACATTGTTGTTCATTCTACAACGAAATATATCGATGGTCATGCAAGCTCACTAGGCGGCATTGTTATTGATGGAGGGAATTTCGATTGGAGTAAGTTTCCTGAATTTGTTGAACCAGACCCAAGCTATCATGGTGTGAGTTATGTGAAAAAGTTCGGGCAAGCGGCATATATTGTGAAAGCTCGTGTACAGTTATTAAGAGACTATGGAAATTGTATGAGCCCATTCAATGCGTACATGAGCAATATTGGCTTAGAGACATTGCATCTTCGCATGGAGCGTCATAGCCAAAATGCACTAGCCGTTGCACAGTGGTTATCGCAGCATGAATGCGTTGAGTGGGTTAATTATCCTGGACTTCAAAGTAATGAAAATTATGCATTGGCGCAAAAATATTTACCGAAAGGTGCGAGCGGTGTTTTAACATTTGGAATAAAGGGCGGCCTTGAACCTGCTAAACAGTTTATTGGAAATGTGAAGCTTGCCACATTGGTGACGCATGTTGCAGATGCAAGAACTTGTGTCATTCACCCTGCAAGCACAACGCATCGTCAGCTTACAGAAGAGCAGCAATGTTTGGCAGGTGTAACGCCTGATTTAATTCGGTTATCGGTTGGTATTGAAGATGCGGCGGATATTATTGCTGATTTAGGGGTAGCACTTTCTGGAGGAAAACAGTATGCCGATCATCATTGCTAAAGATTTACCAGCTCGTAAAGTATTACAAAATGAAAATATTTTTGTGATGACGAAAGAACGAGCAGAAAGGCAAGATATTCGTGCTTTGAAGCTTGCTATTTTAAACTTAATGCCAACAAAACAAGAAACAGAAACGCAGTTGCTTCGTTTAATTGGAAATACACCGCTTCAACTCGATATCCATTTACTTCATATGGAGTCCCATACAGCAAAAAATGTAACGCAGGAGCATTTAACAAGCTTTTATAAAACATTTCGTGATATTGAAGGAGAAAAATTTGACGGACTTATCATTACTGGTGCCCCGGTTGAAACACTTCCTTTCGAAGAAGTAGATTATTGGGATGAATTGAAGCAAATTATGGAGTATTCGAATGCACATGTCACATCAACGCTTCATATTTGCTGGGGGGCGCAAGCAGGATTGTATTATCACTACGACGTTCCGAAATATCCGCTAGAACAAAAGATGTTTGGGGTATTTGAACATGAAGTGCAGCAGGAGCATGTGAAACTATTACGCGGTTTTGATGAAAGCTTTTTTGCACCGCATTCTCGCCATACAGAAGTACGGGCATCTGATATTCAAAGCATACAGGAGCTCGATCTGTTAGCGACTTCTGGAGAAGCCGGTGTTCATCTCGTTATGAATAAAGATGGAAAGCATATTTTTGTTCTTGGTCATAGTGAATACAGCTGTGAGACATTAAAGCAAGAATATGAGCGCGATCAGCAAAGAGGATTGGATATTGCTATTCCCAAAAATTATTTTAAGCATGACAATCCTTTGGAAAATCCAGTAGTAAGGTGGCGTAGTCATGGAAATTTACTATTCTCAAATTGGTTGAATTACTATGTGTATCAGGAAACTCCTTATATTTTGTAAAGGAAGTTGAGCATAACACGTGGTAACGTTTTCTTTGTAAAGAACGATCTTTATTATTCAGAATGTTCTAAATATATTGTTTTTTGTGATCTGACCTTATATAATGGCACCTAAATACAATTTTTAAAGGGGTGGACAGTACTATGAACGAAATTCAAGTTGGCCTATTAGGTCTTGGAACTGTAGGAAGCGGTGTCGTGCGCATTATTGAAGATCATCAAGATCGTTTAGCACACCAAATCGGTTGTCCTATCAAAGTAGCAAAAGTATTAGTACAAAACTTAGAAAAAGAACGAGAGGTCCAAGTAACCCCTACATTATTAACGAGGAATCCAGATGAAATTATAAATAATCCAGATGTTGATGTTGTGATTGAAGTGATGGGCGGTATAGAAGAGGCAAAAGCATATATTTTACAATCGCTCCAAAACGGTAAGCATGTTGTCACAGCGAATAAAGATTTAATGGCACTTCACGGTGCAGAACTTCTTACTGTAGCAAAGGAAAATCAAGCGGATTTGTTTTATGAAGCGAGTGTAGCAGGTGGTATTCCGATTCTACGAAGCATTGTAGAAGGTCTTTCTTCTGATCGGATTACGAAAATGATGGGTATTGTGAACGGAACAACGAATTTTATTTTGACAAAAATGTCTGACGAAGGGAGAGCGTATGACGACGTGTTAAATGAAGCGCAGCGGCTTGGATTTGCAGAAACAGATCCAACATCAGATGTTGAAGGTTTAGATGCGGCACGAAAGATGACGATCTTAGCAACACTTGGATTTTCTACAAATGTAGAACTTCATGATGTGAATGTAAAAGGAATTACATCTATTACGGAGGAGGACATTTCGTATAGTAAGAGTCTAGGCTATACAATTAAGTTAATCGGTGTAGCGAAGCGCGATGGTGAAAAATTAGAGGTAACAGTAGAACCAACATTGTTACAAAATACACACCCGCTTGCCGCCGTTCAAAACGAATATAATGCAGTATATGTATATGGCGAAGCGGTAGGAGAAACAATGTTTTACGGACCAGGTGCGGGAAGTTTGCCAACAGCAACAGCAGTTGTATCTGATTTAGTAGCGGTTATGAAAAATGTACGTCTTGGTGTAACAGGAAATAGTGCAGTAACGCCGCAATATAAAAAAGTATTAAAAGCAGAAGACGAAATTTATGTGAAGAAGTTTCTCCGCCTTCATGTGAAGGATGAAGTAGGTGTGTTTGCGAAAATTACATCACTATTCTCTGAACGAGGCGTAAGCTTTGAAAAGATTATTCAAATGCCATTACAAAAGAAAGGAGCAGCAGAAATCGTTATTGTTACACATCGTGCATCCCTTGCAGATTATACATACATTCTCGAAACACTAGAGACGTATGAAGAAGTAGATTGTGTGAAAGCAAACTACCGTATTGAAGGAGATGCTCGCTAATGTGGAACGGATTACTTGCTGCTTATAAAGAATATTTACCGATTAATGAGCAAACACCGTCGCTTTCGCTATCAGAAGGAAATACACCGCTTATTTTATTAGAAAATCTTTCAGAAAAATGGGGTGTTTCTGTTTATGCGAAAGTAGAAGGGGCAAATCCGACGGGTTCTTTTAAAGACCGCGGGATGGTTATGGCTGTAGCAAAGGCAAAGGAAGTTGGCAGCAAAACGGTTATTTGCGCTTCAACAGGAAACACATCTGCATCGGCAGCTGCTTATGCAGCGCGCGCAGGTTTATCTTGTATTGTTATGATTCCAAATGGAAAAATCGCCTATGGCAAGCTAGCGCAGGCAGTCATGTACGGAGCTGAAATTATTAGTATTGATGGAAACTTTGATCATGCCTTGCAAATGGTACGAAAGCTTAGCGATTCATCACCGATTACACTTGTGAATTCAGTGAACCCATATCGCATTGAAGGACAAAAAACAGCAGCATTTGAAATTTGTGATGCACTTAGGAAAGCACCTGATATTTTAGCCATTCCAGTTGGAAATGCAGGGAATATTACAGCGTATTGGAAAGGTTTTAAGGAGTATAACGAAAAGCGCGGCACGGGTTTACCTGAGATGCGCGGCTTTGAAGCAGAAGGATCGGCAGCGATTGTGCGTGGATATAAAATTGAGGAACCGGAGACAGTTGCGACTGCAATACGTATCGGGAACCCCGCAAGTTGGGATAAGGCCGTTGCTGCTGCTCATGATTCAAATGGGAAAATTGATGAGGTAACAGATGCAGAAATTCTTAGGGCATATGAATGGCTTGCTAAGTATGAAGGGATTTTTGCGGAGCCTGCTTCTTGTGCATCGCTTGCCGGAATTTACAAACAAGTACAAACAGGAGAAATAGCAAAAGGAAGCGGCATTGTCGCTGTTTTAACAGGAAACGGTTTAAAGGACCCAAATATTGCGATTGATACAAAAAAAATTCAACCGCTTGTGCTGCCAAATGATGAAAAGGTTGTGTTTGAGCATATTCAAGGAGTTGTCCTTCGATGAAGGCGGCTCCTATGTTTACAATTCGTGTGCCGGCTAGTACAGCAAATCTTGGGCCAGGCTTTGATTCAATTGGTCTTGCAGTAAGCAAATATTTAACGGTAGATGTATTTTCACACTCTAGCTGGGAATGCACAGCGAAAACAACAATTCTTCAAGGGATTCCAAAAGGTGAGAATAATTTACTCATTCAGACGGCGCGCATGGTAGCTGCCCGTTATAGTAAGGAGCTTCCCTATTGTCATCTTCATCTAGACAGTGATATTCCATTAGCGCGCGGACTTGGAAGCAGCGCTTCGGCAATTATTGCGGGCATTGAACTTGCTGATCAGCTTTGCGAATTACATATATCTAGAAGAGAAAAGTTATTGATTGCAACGGAAATGGAGGGGCATATTGATAATGTTGGAGCGGCCTTATATGGCGGCCTTATGATAGGAACATATGATGGAAAAGATATTTCATTTTTGTCTCAACCTATTTATGATATAGAACTTGTCGCGGTCATTCCTTCATATGAACTAAAAACAGTTCATTCGAGAGATGTGCTTCCGAGTACGTTACCGTATATGGACGGTATTCGTGGCAGCGGCGTTGCTAATGTACTTGTCGCGGCCCTATGTAAGGAGGACTGGGTGCTTGCTGGGGAAATGATGAAACAGGATATGTTTCATGAACCATACCGGAAAGAGCTCGTAACTGAATTACAAAAGCTTCAAGAATTAGAACATGAACATTTATATGGTGTTTCTTTAAGCGGCGCCGGGCCAACTGTACTTTGTTATGTGAAAAAAGGAAGTGCTGAAGAAATAAGGGTATGGCTGCAATCAATTTTCAGCTATTGCGTAGTAGAAACGCTTCAAGTTGTAAATGAAGGAGTTCATATTATATATGAACAACAAAAGCCCATTGAAAGTATATAACTTTCAATGGGCTTCTTGCGTACGACAACTTTGTAATGCTTTTGTACCAACTTGAATAAATGTTTGAATGAGCCAGCCAGTTGTAAAAGAGAGAATAATGGTGCCGAAATAGATAGGACCATTTAGCATGAAACTAGCAGTTAGAAATAAACAAGCTAGAGAAATTTCAGTTTTTTGAAAGGACCATTTTGTTTTTTCCGAGATTGTTAATACAAATGCTTCTTGCGGTGCAGTCCCAAGCTGTGATGAAACATAGATACCAATACCTGCGCCGACAGATACATTTCCGCATATGAGTGTTATATACTTTGGAAGAGATCGAATGCCATCCATTATAACTGTAACTGAGCCAATCATATCAACAAAGACAGAGATTAGCACCATCGTCACAATTGTCCCAATTGTAATACGCTTTCGATTCATACACAGTACGATAAGAGTAAAAATCAAATTAATAATAAACATCCAAGAGCCGATGCTTAAACCAAAGTTTTGATATAAAGCAATGAAAAGGGAATCATACGGGCTAAGGCCAAATGAAGTGATGGTTGTCATCATATTGATTCCGAGAGAAAGTAACAGTAATCCACCTATGAAAAAGATATGTTCTAATTTTAATGGCATAATAAAACACCAATCCTTCCTTATTTCTTCTGCTAGCACAGGATATAATGTGGAAAGCTTACCAGGTCAAGGGGGATATTTCTAAATTCTAAAATTGTTTTGGATGCGGTAATATGTAGGAAGAAGGGAGCTTGTTTGATGTCAAATATTAAAAAAATCGCAGAAATGGCAGGGGTTTCGATTTCTACTGTTTCTCGCGTTTTAAATAATCATCCATATGTAAATGAACAGAAAAGAAAAGAGATATTAGCCATTATTGAAGAGTTAAATTACACGCAAAATTCGAATGCGATTCATTTAGTACGAGGAAAAACAAATGTGATTGGTGTGCTTCTTCCATTTGTAAATAATCAATATTACAGTGCAATTATAGAGGGTATTTCAAGAGAGGCTGCAAAACATAATTACAATATGATGCTTTGCCAAACGGGTTATAGTGCTGATAAAGAAATAGAAATTTTGAATATGTTAAAGATGAAAAAGTTAGACGGGGTCATTATATGTTCGAAAATAAATGCTTGTGAGGAGATTGAAAAATACGCAACATTTGGCCCGATTGTGACGTGTGAAGACACGATATCTAATACAATTTCTAGTATTCATATTGATCACTACAAAACGTTTGCATTAGGAATGGAGTACTTAATAGAAAAGGGACATACTCGAATCGGTTACTGCATTGGACGAAGCGATAGTTTTAATAGTCAAAATCGAAAAAGGGCTTACGCAGATGCTTTATCATCTATTCATGTTACGCCACGACAAGAGTGGCAATTTATAGATTGTTTCACAGTAGAAGATGGGGCTCGTATTGTTCAATCGTTACTTTATATGAAAGAGCGTCCAACGGCTCTTCTCGTATCTTGTAATCATATTGCAGCTGGTATTGTAACAGCTGCTCAAAAAAATGGTCTTTCGATTCCAGAGGATATTAGAATTATTGGATGCGATGATCAACAGGTTGCAGAGATATTAGATATTACAACCATTGCTCATTCGAGTGTGGAAGTTGGTGCAGGTGCATTTACAATTTTACATGAACAAATTATGAATAAGGAAGCAGAAGTAAAAAGAATTGAGTTATTTGCGAAGTTAACGGAAAGACTGACAACATGAACGAAAAGCACAATCTTAATCAAAATGATTGTGCTTTTTTCATAAGAGAATGAAAATCGCTTTTCAAAATTCCGTTTGGTATAATATGGTCAATCTATAAGGGGGGGGTAGCATGAGATCGAAATTTGTGAAAGTTATTTTATTCGTTGCACTAGCGTCTTTTTGTTTATTTGCATACGGATTTATTACTAGTGTGAGTGATGTTCTAAATCCGAAAACATCTAAGCTAACTCCTACCGTGCAAAAAGAAGCGAAAGGGAAACAACAAAAGGAAACATTACAAATTGTTAGCCTAGGTGATTCGTTAACTCGCGGTGTTGGAGATAAAGAAGGTATTGGATATATTGGACGGATGAAGAATGAACTGCAAACAAAATACAAACAAAAGGTAGCGCTCACAAATTTAGCGGTGAGCGGTGCAAAAATGCCAGATTTACTAAAACAAATGGAAAGCAGCGGTACCAGGTATGCAATTAAGCAAGCGGATGTACTTGTTTTGACAATTGGTGGAAATGATTTATTTCCCGGATGGGAATCACTTGGAAACATTGATTTAACGACATATCGTCCTGATACCGTAACATTTCAAGCTAACGCAAGGAAAATTTTGGAACAATTAAGGAGTTTAAACCCAAACAGCTCAATTTTTTGGATTGGTTTGTATAATCCTTTTGAAGATGTAGAAGAGTTAAAAGGCTCGTCTCCAATTGTTGTCGATTGGAATGGATCATTAGAAAAGCTTGCGCTTAGTTATTCAAACGTATATGTTGTCCCAACGTTTGATATGTTCCAAAATCGTGGTAAGGATTTATTATATTCGGATCATTTTCACCCGAATGAAGCCGGTTATACATTAATAGCAGATCGTTTATTACAAAACGTTGTTAGCCAGTTAAAACTAGCTGGAGGTGAGAAAAAATGACGGCGATTCTATCTGTACGAAACTTAAAGAAGATTATTAAGAAGAAAACGCTCGTTGAAAATGTATCATTTGATATACAGCAAGGGGAAGTATTTGGATTTTTAGGCCCAAATGGGGCAGGGAAGACAACGACGATTCGAATGCTTGTCGGTCTCATTACGGCAACAGAAGGAAGTATTTCGATTGGTGGTTATGACATAAAAGAAAATTTTTGCGGTGCGATGAAGCAAATTGGAAGTATCGTTGAAACCCCTGAATTGTATACATATTTAACGGGATTTGAAAATTTAAAGCAATTTGCCCGTATGTTAGGTGGGATTTCCGATGAGCGGATTATGGAAATTGCCAAAATGGTACATCTTGATGAACGCATTCATGATAAAGTGAAAACATATTCACTTGGGATGAAGCAACGTCTTGGGATTGCACAAGCTCTTCTTGGCAGTCCGAAACTCCTTATATTAGATGAACCGACAAATGGTCTCGACCCAGCTGGTATTCGGGAACTTCGGGAGTTTGTGCATACGCTTGTGAAAGAAGAAAACATGAGCGTATTCATTTCTAGTCATTTATTAAGCGAAGTACAAATGATATGTGACCGCGTTGCAATTATTCATAAGGGGAAAGTAATTACGGTCGCAAGTGTTGAAGAGTTAGTGAAACAAGCAAGCGACCGTGTGGAGTGGGTTGTGACGCCGCTAGATAAAGCGAAATCGTTGCTTGAAGATTCGGGGGAAGTGACAGAACTTGTCATAGAAGAAGGGCGACTACTATGCCGCATGAATCAAGAGCGTGTAAGCTTTTATAATAAGCAGTTAATTGAGCACGCTGTAGACGTTCATAGTGTAAAACAAGTTGTATTTACATTGGAAGATCTATTTATGGAACTGACAAAGGGGGAGCAACATGCGTGAATTTGCGAACCTCGTCTATAATGAGGCGGAGAAAATATATCGAAAGAAACGTATTGTAGTAGTCATGCTTATTTTAGCAATTTTAATTCCGATTTTTGTTTATGCACAGTACAGAGAAGTGCAGACGACTGTAAAGCGCCTTGGTACGAGCGATTGGAAAGTATCATTACAGCAGCAAATCGTTGATTCACAAAACCGTTTAAATAATTCGCGTCTTCCCGAAGAATGGAAATCGTGGTTAAAGGTAAGAGTGCAGCAGCAACAATATTATTTAGACCATAATATTAATCCAAGTGCACCGGGCGCACCGACTTTTGTACGTATGTTTATTGAACAAGGAATTACACTATTTATCCCGCTTCTTATCATGATTGTAGCAATTGATATCGTATCGGGAGAACGAAGCGACGGAACAATGAAAATGCTCCTTACGCGGCCGATTCGGCGCTGGAAAATTCTTTTAAGTAAATATGTGACGATGGTGTTGTTTATTTCACTCATTTTGTTGCTTGTAGGGGTTCTTTCCTATTTGTTATCAGGCATTGTATTTGGTTATGCTGGATGGGATTTGCCGGTGCTGACGGGTTTTGCAACTGAGAAGGATACGTTAAATACAAGTTTTGTTCATCTCATTCCGCAGTGGCAATACATTGTTATGGCTTACGGACTTGCTTGGTTTGTAGCAATTGTTGTTGGCACAATCTCATTTATGGTGTCTGTACTGATTCGCAATACACCAGCCGGTATGGGAATTATGCTGGCAGCGTTAATTGCTGGAGGTATCTTAAATAATTTTGCAACGTCCTGGGAAGGGGCAAAATATATTTTTAGTGTTAACTTATCGCTAACGGATTATTTGTCAGGACAGTTACCAGCGTTGCAAGGATTATCGATGAGTTTTTCATTACTCAATCTCACGGTATGGGCAGTTGTATCGCTCATGATCGCTTTTGTAGTATTTACAAAACAAGACATGGTAAATTAATTCGATAGGAAGTGACAGAATGAAACAAATATTAAATAATGATTGGGCACAGCTATTAGCACCTGAATTCGAAAAATCATATTATCAACAAGTGCAATCATTTTTAATAGAAGAGTACCGTACACATGTTGTATATCCAAAGCAGGAGGATATTTTTAATGCTTTGCGTTATACGAGCTATCAAGATACGAAGGTCCTTATTTTAGGACAGGATCCATATCATGGGCCAAATCAAGCGCATGGTTTAAGTTTTTCGGTGCAACCTGGCGTACGAACGCCGCCATCACTGCAAAATATGTACAAAGAGCTGCAGGATGATCTAGGGTACCCAATTCCGAATAACGGTTATTTAGTAAAATGGGCAGAGCAAGGTGTGCTTTTACTAAACACTGTATTAACGGTGCGTCAAGGAGAGGCCAACTCTCATAAAGGAAAAGGGTGGGAAGTTTTCACAGATCGCATTATCGAGTTGTTAAATGAGAGGGAAAAACCAGTTATCTTTGTATTATGGGGACGCCCTGCGCAGGCGAAGAAGAAGCTCATTACAAATTCTAATCATCATATTATTGAATCTGTTCATCCAAGTCCATTATCAGCACGACGAGGATTCTTTGGCAGCAAACCATTTTCAAAAACAAACCATTTCTTGGTAAGTAACGGAGAACGGGAGATTGATTGGCAAATTCCGAATCTATAAGTAAGGATTCTTTCGTTTAGGAATTTATACGTAAAAAAACAGGCCACTACGGATGCAGCGGTCTGTTTTTATTTATTATCTTCTTGTTTTAATTTTGCATCTAGTACGAACGTACCAAATGGAATAACAGATGCAACAAGCGCACCAAACGCCCATAATTTTGATTTATTATGAATTGTCGTTACTTGAATAACAGCGAAGATGAATAGTATAAACAGGACACCGTGTGCCATACCCGTTACAGTAACAGCTTTCGGAAAATCTGCAAAATACTTCAGCGGCATTGCAATGAATAGAAGGATTAGAAAAGAAATCCCTTCCAGTACCCCAATGACTCTTAAACGTCCAATCGGTGTTGATAACATAAAATGGCCTCCTAAGTTATGTATGCTTGTATATGATATATTTGTATTCTTTTGGTAAATAAAATAGCCTAGTTTATTTCATTATAATCAAAAATAAACTTTACACTATGATAATGGTGTAAAGTTCAAAATATCTTCACAAGCTAATACATATAAAAAGTAAATCGCGCCTAAGTATTTGACTCAGGCGCGATTTTATGGATGATTAGTTCTCTTCAACGTGAAAACAGTTCTAAACTAGCACTTCGCTATTCAAAACAAATTGTTCTACAACTTTTGCAACGCCATCATTCATGTTTGTGTCTGTTACATGATTTGCAATGGCTTTAATGTCGTCCGGTGCATTGCCCATTGCAACGCCAAGGCCAGCAAATTCAATCATAGCCTGGTCATTATAGCTATCACCCATCGCAATCACTTCTTCACGTGTAATACCAAGTTTTTGGATAAGTTGGTGCAAGCTTGTTCCTTTTGTTACACCATATTCTGTGAATTCTAAGAAGAACGGCTTAGAACGCATAACACTTAATTGTCCTTCGAATTCTTGTTGTAATTTCTTTTCAACTTCTGCAAGACGTTCTGGTGCTTTCATCATTAATACTTTCACAACAGGTTCTTTCACTGCACTTACAAAATTATTAACCTCTATAACTGGCATACCTGTAATATAAGCTTCGACTTCTGTATATTCATTATTTTCCTCTGTCACAATGCCATCACCAATGTACGTATGAATCCACACATCTTCGTTTTGGCTTGTTTTATATAAATTATGGACAATTTCAGGTGATAAAGTACTGCTAAATAATTCTTCGTTTGTTTTACAGTTAATAATTTTTGCGCCATTAAACGATAAAATGAAGCTGCCGTATTCCTCTAATTTTAGTTCTTTTGCAATAGGCCACATCGCAAATGTTGGACGGCCGGAAGCTAGTACAACTTTTACACCGCGCTCTTGGGCGGTCATTAGGGCTTCTTTCGTACGCGGTGAAATCGTATGGTCATCGCGAAGTAATGTATCATCTAAATCTAGTACAATCATTTTATAAGACATTTGAACAATCCTTCCTAATATGAATTTATAATGTGAAATGAATTGTAAGACATCGAACCTTTTTGAAGATGGAATCGATTTTATATGAATGTATATATGAGCAAGCATATTTTGCTTGCTCATATATGTTTCTATTATCGTAACAATTCTTAAAATAGACTGCAATGCTTGAAGCGTGCCAATTTTGTTTACGTTTTGTGTCGATTGGTTTAACTAATTCTCAACGAGAAACCCACTCGTTGAGGAAAGTTTCACCTTACCCCGCCCAAACAGCTGGTAAGAGGTTAGGACAAGGAAGCAAAGTACAAACCATCTGTAAGGACCCGATTGGTTCAACTAATCCTCAACGAGAAACCCACTCGTTAAGGAAAGTTTCACTTTACCCCGCTTATTTATCTGTTGAACGAGAGAATAGTATTTCTAGTATAATTGCCATTACAGAGCCGAGTACAAGACCGTTGCTTAAGAAGGATGCTAGGAATGGCGGCAGTGAAGAAAAGGCATCTGATGGAATGAACATAACGCCAATTCCGGTAAAGAGAGCGAGACCTGCAACTTTGAATAAGCGTTCTTTATCTTTCACAGTTTCATATTCTCGAAATGCTAGTCCAATCATACTAGCAAATACCGGATAAATGGCTGCATAGCCAACAGCTACCGGAATTGCTGCAATGAATGAAGTAACCTTTGGAAATAGACTCATAAGAATAATAAAGGTTGATCCAAGAATAAACGGTAGTCGTTTGTAAATATTTGTTGTCGCAATAAAACCAGCTGATCCAGAAATAGCGACAGGTCCAATTGCTGAAAACAGACCGCCAAGAAGCTGATTAATACCGGTTATAATTCCTGCCTGTTTGAATCGATTTTGCACGGCAGTTGCTTCGTATTTCGAAACTACTTGTTGAACAACGCGAATACTTGCTAACATGTTAGTTAGTAGTAACAACGTAACAAAGAGAATGGTAATAACCATATTCCATTCTAAGCGAGGCGTACCAAATACGAAGATAGATGGCATACGGATAATGTCTGATACAGGTGTGATTGGATTTGATAGACCGAAACATGCAAATAAAATCCACCCAATCACAATACTGCACAGTACAGAATATTGACCAATAACAGGTAGTTTCGTAACAAAGAAAGATAGAAAAATAATGATAAGAGAAAGAATAAAGACTTTCCCTTGAACAGCTGTATGCTGTCCGTTAAGTCCAAACATGCCTTTTAAGAATGATCCGCTTAGCTGTGCAACGAGTAAAAATAGGTAGGTTCCAATAACAGTTGGTGTAAAATAGCGGACAAGTTTATCGATAAGTCCAAATATACTAAGAAGAATGCAAATGAGACCGCTTAATAAGAAGGAATATTGCAGTACGCGTAGCGTTTCACCAGTTGATCCAAATAATACAACACCTAAGCTTGCGTATAAGGAAAAGATGCCCCACCAAAGTCCAGCAGGCCCTTCTTGAATTGGTAAGCGATGACCAAAGGAAGCTTGTAAAATACCTGCAAATCCAAGAACAAATAATGTTCGTTGGACGAATGCAATTGCTTCTGCGCCTTCTAGTCCATAGTTAGCGGCAACACTAATGGGAACAATTAAGCTGCCGGCTAAAATAAATAATGCCCATTGCAGGGCAGAAAGAAATGTTTTCATTATATATCGACCTCTTTTTCGTATTTCCATTTCTAGTATATATGTATTTGATTCGTTATGGCAAAGTTTGAAAATAGAGAAAAGAGATGAAAGTATTGTTTGAGTGCATGAAACATCGGAACAAACAGGAGCGGAAAAATTTGCAGAACGTGATATGATAATAGTATTTGGTCCAGTAGAGAAATTGGGACGATTTGAAAAAGAATTACAATACGTGAGGTGAGAAAGCATGCAAATATCTAGCGATAAGATTTTAAATAAAATGGCAAGTGAAATTGCAAAAGCGAAAGGGAGTGACTCACATAAAGCAAAAGAACATCTTTTAGTTGTTCGTGCATTATGTGATCTATTACTTGAAGAACAGCCAGAAGCTTCTGCATATGTTGAACCAACATTAAGAACAAATGTTGTGGCACCGCAAATGCCTGTTCAGCCAATGGGTTCATTTTCAGGAGAGCCTGTATATGTGAAAGAGGATGATGCAAATGGAAACTCCCTTTTGGATTTTTAGACGCTAAATAGTTGGAGTGTTCGAGGAAATTTTTTATTATAAAAGTAAAAAGAAAAAGGGGAATTCCAATGAAAATTTTCTTCTTATTAGGTTGTATTGCAGCAGCATTATCTGTTGCGCTTGGAGCATTTGGAGCGCACGGACTTGAAGGGAAAATCTCAGCGAAAATGTTAGAGGTTTGGAAAACAGGTGTTACATATCAAATGTTTCATGCAGGGGGATTATTTGTTGTTGCTTTATTAATGGATAAGATTCAATCTTCTCTTGTAGGCGCGGCAGGCTGGTGTATGGTAGCAGGTATTGTGCTGTTTTCCGGAAGTTTATACGCATTAAGTACAACTGGTATAAAATTTTTTGGTCCAATTACTCCGCTTGGCGGTGTAGCATTTATTGTAGGATGGATTTTACTGGGGACTGCGATTGTAAAAGGGCTATAAGGTGAAACTTCCTCTTGGGAAACGCTTTTCTTCCCAGGAGGCTAGTTGAACTAGTTGGGCCCTTACAAATGGTTTGTACAGGATAGAAATAAAACAAAAGCTGGCATATGCCAGCTTTTTCTTATTATCTTGGAGGATAAGTTGCGGGTTGCTGTGTTGGGAAGTAAATGATTTCTCCTGGGAATTCTACATAATCAAGATAGATCATAAGCAGTAAGTAACGTTTTCCAGACTTAGGGTCGCTTAAAATGATGTGATCGCGTCCCGCAGCCTCAATGATGCCTGTATAGGATTGTGTACCAAGTGTGCTGCCGCGCTCATATGTCATGAATATAGTTGCTGGTTTTCCTTTGTTTAAGCGAAGGATATTTTCAATATATGATTGCTCAAGTGGAAGCATCCCTTGAGAAACGGCAAGTTGTGCTTGTGCAGCTTGCGGCGTTGTTGGCATTTGTTGTCCTTGTTGTCCGGGCTGTGGTTGCATATATCCGCCAGATGGTTGATAAAATCCTCCCCCATAGTATGGGTTTTGTTGCTGTGCCATACGAAATCCCTCCTCTTTTCAGTTCACTAATACACACTTGGACAATCCTCAGCACTTGGTTGGAAAAAGCAATGATTTTTAAAGCGACCAGAGTTTTCTTGATTAAACCAAGTTGGTGGACAGGCGCCTCCTGGCCTAAAAAACCATAACGAAAAATTAGCGGGCCAGAATCGCTCTCCTTGAATCGTACGTCTTGCTAGAGCAATATCGCTTTCACGAGCACGCTGATAGAAGTAACCTTTTTGCGTAGCCTCAAATCCACCAGGACTTTGAAATACCATTTGACGAAGGTTTCGAATCTTTTTAAAGTCTAAGCAATTTCCTTTTACGCGATTGACGCCGACATTTCCAACCATAAGCATTCCTTGAGGTCCTTCTCCTTCTGCTTCTGCCCGCATTAATCTGGCAAGTAGTTTTACATGTTCTTCTGTATATGCAATAACACCCATCTGTTTCACCTCTCTTATTACTCCGCTAGAGAAAAGAAAGTGTAGAATAATTACTAATTCATAGGTATGAAAAAAAGGGGGCAGATATGACAACCAAACCATGTTTTAATATGTATCTCTATAGATATTAGTTGAAAAACTGAAATAGAAACCCCTTTCTTTTTAGGGGCGAGAGCATCTGGCCATGCATAAAGGTGGTTAGGGGATTTTTCCTGCCACATGCAACATTTAAAACAAAGGGAGAAAGCAAGTAGCGGACATTTTCTTGCTGCATAGCAGCGACTTATATATTAGGAAATTAAAGTGAAGTTATTACTATTCAGAAGAAATAAGGAATACGCTGAGGAAGATTTGGATAATAAAAAGCTAGCAAATTTGCTAGCTTTTTATTATCCAAATAATTTTAACCACATATTAGAAAAGAAGTCTCCAATGGATCGCATTGTCAATACGAACCAATTTGCTTTTTCTACTTCCTGCGTTGTTTTTACATCGAATTTCGTTTGTTTATTTCCATCAAGGAAACCATATTGATCAGTGGATTCTAAAACAAGTGAGCCGACTTTGGCATCTTTTTTCACAGGTGCAACTAAGCTTCCATCTTCGGAGATTGATTTGTTTGCTTCATAAGAAATTTTGTAAGGCGGTTTACTTCCTTTTTTGGTGACTACCGTTATTTCTTTTTCAGGTGTCACAGCTACAGTATCTTCTTTTCCTTTTACGACAGGAATTGTATTATTTTTATCTATTTTCAATTTCTGTTTTTCAAAGTTTTTGAAGCCGTAATCCATTAATGCACGGGATTCTATGAAACGCTCATCCATTGATTTTGTTTTAATAATAACGGAGATTAGGCGTAAATCACCGCGTTTGGCTGTAATGGTAAAGCAATATCCAGCTGAATCAGAACTTCCTGTTTTTAAGCCATCTGTCCCCTCATATGCAAATGCAGCGTCTGGTAACATCCAGTTCCAGTTTTCCATACGAATTGGGCGTGGATGATTATCAGGGAAATTTCTAAATCTTTGTTTTGTATCTTCCAATATTTCTGGATATTTTGTCATAATTGTTCTAGATAAGATTGCCATGTCTCTAGCTGATAAAGAGTTTTCACCGTTTGGATCTGTTCCTTCCGGGTGCTTGCCTTTTAAATCAGCGTTATTTAATCCTGTAGCATTTACAAATTTATATTTCTTTAACCCTAGTTTTTTTGCATGTTCATTTGCAAGATTTAAGAAGTTCTTTTCACTTCCTGCAAGAAGTTCAGCAAGTGCAACACTTGATCCATTTGCTGAGAAGACAAGAATAGAATGATATAATTCTTTAACTGTATATTGTCGTCCTTTTTCAAATGGAACGTTGGAAAATTCATTGTTACGGGAAATTTCGTAAGCATAATCAGAGATATTCACTTTTGTATCCCAGGTGATTTTCCCTTCTTTAATGGCTTCTAAAACGGAGTATATAACCATGAGTTTTGACATACTAGCAATTGCAAGTAATTCATCGGGGTTTTGCTCGTGTAGTATTTTTCCTGTATCTGCATCAAACAGAATAGCAGCAGCGGCTTCAATATGTATGTCTTCTTTCGCATAAGAGGGAGTTGCTCCTATGAAAGAAAACATGAGTGTGAGCCCTAATAAAATAGATAACATTTTCCTCATAATAAATTATCACCTTCGCATCGTTATTAGCATGTAGCTTGTACTATTCTAACATGAGTTTGAATATGGAAAGATTACAATTTTGTAAGTGATTTGGATAATTTTTCTATTTAATTAGAGGTTTCTATTATATAAAACAATAAAAAAAGGACAATTTTCGTCCTTTTTTGTTGTTATACGTGTAAAAATTTTGCAACTTTTTCGCTTGGTAAAATGTTTCCGACAAAGAATGTCCCGAACTCACCGTAGCGTGCACTTACTTCATCAAAGCGCATTTCATATATAAGTTTCTTAAATTGAAGAACATCGTCGGCAAATAATGTTACGCCCCATTCATAATCATCAAAGCCAACAGAACCAGTAATGATTTGACGTACTTTTCCTGCATATTGACGGCCAATTTTCCCGTGGCTATACATTAATTTTTTGCGCTCTTCCATCGGTAACATGTACCAGTTGTCTTCGCCTTGACGACGCTTGTCCATTGGATAGAAACAAACATGGTTTGCTTTAGGAAGCATTGGGTATAAACGCGCAAGAATTTGTGGATTTTGATATGGATCTTCTTCAGCAGGAAGATAGTTACTTAGTTCCACAACAGATACGTAAGAGTATGTAGGAAGCATATACTCTGCTAATGTTGTTTTATTGAATTCGGCTTCAATTTCATTTAATTCTTCCATTGTTGGACGTAAAATCATAAACATAATATCAGCCTTTTGTCCAACGATTGTATAGAGGGCATGGCTACCTTGTTTTGCAGCTTCTGTTTTATTCCATTTTTCAACGATGTTTAAAAATTCGAACATTGCTTGCTGACGTTCATCACTAGACAATGTTTTCCATGCTGCCCAGTCCATAGAACGGAAATCATGTAGACAATACCAACCATCTAACGTTTTTGCTGCTTCACTCATTAGATTCACCTCGAATAGTCAAGTTTTACACGTTAACTATATCATATATAGATGGAAAAGCATGTATCTTAGTCTCAGGCGCACAAAATTGTCACATTTTATAGCAGAATTTTGGGAAAATATAATCATTTTTATTTTATCAATTTTTTAGAAGCAATACGTTTAAAATAGAGATAAAAAGCGGTATTCTTAAATATGGATTTCAATTCGTAGGAGGGTTATTAGTGAGCGATTTATTTACAACAGTAAAAGAAAAAGTTCAAGGTAAAGGCATTTCTATCGTACTTCCTGAAGGTACTGATGAAAGAATTTTAGGCGCTGCAGAGCGTTTAGCAAAAGAAGAATTAGTAAAACCAATCTTAGTTGGTAATAAAGAAGAAATTAGCGCGAAAGCTGCTAGCATGAACTTAACATTAGCGGGTGTTGATATTTATGACCCAGTTACATACGAAGAAATGGATGCAATGGTAGCATCTTTCGTTGAACGCCGTAAAGGGAAAGCAACAGAGGAATCGGCTCGTGAAATCTTAAAAGACGAAAACTATTTCGGTACTATGCTTGTACACATGGGCAAAGCACATGGTTTAGTAAGCGGTGCAGCTCATTCTACAGCTGATACAGTTCGTCCAGCACTTCAAATCATTAAAACAAAACCAGGCGTTACAAAAACTTCTGGCGTATTTATCATGGTACGCGGTGATGAGAAATATGTATTTGCTGATTGCGCAATCAACATTGCACCAAACAGCCAAGATTTAGCTGAAATTGGTATTGAAAGTGCAAAAACTGCTGAATTATTTGGTATTGATCCACGCGTTGCAATGTTAAGCTTCTCTACAAAAGGTTCTGCGAAATCTCCAGAAACAGAAAAAGTTGTAGAAGCAACTCGCATCGCGAAAGAAATGGCTCCTGAATTAACATTAGACGGTGAATTCCAATTTGACGCTGCATTTGTACCATCTGTAGCAGAAAAGAAAGCACCAGGTTCTGTTATTAAAGGTGACGCTAACGTATTCGTATTCCCAAGCTTAGAAGCTGGCAATATCGGCTACAAAATTGCACAACGCTTAGGTAACTTCGAAGCAGTGGGACCAATCTTACAAGGCTTAAACATGCCAGTAAATGATTTATCTCGCGGTTGTAACGAAGAAGAAGTGTACAAGCTTGCTTTAATTACAGCAGCACAAGCGCTATAATTATAAAAAAAATCCCCGCATATGCGGGGATTTTTAGCTTTCTAACCTAAGTGATTTGTTATTGCGATCAATCATGCGCTGTAAGTGATGCTCGTATAGCGGTACTTCATCTACTGTCAGCTGTGATGACGTTAATTGCGGCGTAAAACGCTGTAATGTTTGTAAAAGGCGCATCATTAAATCTTGTACAGTAATTGTTTCACCAAGTAGTTCAGATAGTGAAGCCATTGTACTTGGGACAATTTCAGGATACGTAAATCTAGTTTCTGCACCTTGAATTGCTAAGTTGTAAAAATCACGAACAAGTGCCGCACGTGCAGAGCCACTTTCGGTAGCGCATAAATAAATTTGTACTGCGACACCGCCGCGAATACGGCGCTGCGAAATACCAGCAAATTTTTTATCGTTAATACTTAAGTCATAGCTGCCAGGACAGTAAGAGCCAACGATTTCTTTTGCTTCAATAGTAACGTTGTAATCTTTTAACATTTCTTTAATTAAATGCCACATTGTATCATAGCCAAGGTCGATATCGATACCTTTATCTGTTTCCTGGAACAGAAGAGAGATGTTTAGAACACCCTCATCTAATACAACAGCAAGTCCACCTGAATTGCGGACGATAACATGGAAGTCTTTCTTTTTCAAAAATTCAATTCCCTGCTTTAAGTAAGGTAATCGTGTATCTTGAATGCCAAGAACAATTGTATTGTGATGAACCCAAGAGCGCATTGTTGCGACAGATGTACCATTCCCAACTGTTGTACATAACGTATCATCCATTGCGAAAGATTGCAGCGCATGAAATTGTGGACCTAAGCTTGACTGATCAACAATGCGCCACTCTGGCTGAGATAAAATCGAACGAGAATCGCTCATGTAAATAACCCCTTATCTATAAAATGACAATATTTATTATAGCAAAAAAGAGTGATTATAAATATAAGCTGAAAACGGACATAAAGCCCCTCTGCTTTAGGAGGGCGAGAGGAACTGATCAGTCAGGGCCCTTTTCTACCACATGCCAGGATTAGAACAAAGAGAGAAAACGAGTGAAAGTTTCACTTTATAGGTTAGAGTGAAGCCAAAATTAAAAGGATGCTATTATAGCATCCTTCTTATTCTGCAATCTTCTCTAAATTCCCGTTTCGATCCATGCGAAATGATGTTTGTGTACGCTCTTCATCGTCCATTAATGCCAATTTCCTTGCACGGTTCATAATTTTCATGAGCGTCTCGTAATCTTCTTGAACGGTTGTTGATTGTTGTTCTAATTTTTCAACTTTCTGTTCCAACTCAGCATTTTTTCTCATATACTCAGCAATGTCTTGTTTCAATCTCTCATTCTCTCTTTCGAGTGCGGATACTTTTACATTAGAAGTTCCGAGAGTTTGTAGAAAACGGATAACGTCATGCATCGCAATGGAAGAATCTGTTGGCATTGCTTGCGTAGTTTGCATAGTTTGCATAGGCTGAACGGGTTGAACAGGTTGTTCAATATCAATCTCAATATTAATATTGTCATCCAATGTTACCGTAGATGGAGTCGGCGGTGTATATAAAAGACGTTTTTTCGCTTGCTCGCCCCCATTTGCACGCATTTTGTCTTTGCGATGTTTTTTCGCAAGTTGTAATGCTTGATCGTAACTATAGCGTACGACAGCATTCCAGCGGAAACCGCAAGCTGCTGAAGTGCGATTTAATTTATCACCAACTTCTTCAAAGGCATTTAATTGTGTACTTCCTTCGCGTACGTGACGTAAAACTGTTTCAGCAAGAAGTAAATCATCTTCTTCAGTCCAAGCATCTTGTCTTACTTTCATAGATTCATCTCCCTTTCTTTTTATCAATATCTTATTTTTAGAATGGACAAAATGAATCGCTTTTATACAAAGCTGTCAAAATTATGGTAGATTTTGAGTGGAAATATGTTTGTATGCCATTTGTTTCTTGCAGGAAGAAAACTTGCATCGCATCGAAAAGAAAGGTAAAATACCATTTAGTGTTTATTGTTATATGTACTTGAGAAAAGTTTCAAATAGAGGAAGTGTTATATAAAATGGGAAACGAATTTCGTGTGTGTGATGATTGTCAGGCAACGAATATCAAGACGTTAGTACCGCGTTTAAAGAAAATAGATGAATGTGCAGATATTCAAATTGGCTGTCAATCATATTGTGGTCCTGGTCGTAAAAAATCATTTGCATTTGTAAATAACCGTCCAGTTGCAGCGCCAAATGAAGATGAGTTAATTGAAAAAATTGAAGCAAAGTTAAACAAGTAAAAAGATACGATGTCGTATCTTTTTTTGTTTTATGAAACGGAAAAAAGTTTTATATAACAAAATTAGCGGTTGACAAATTTTAGTTTGCGTTTGTAGAATAAAAAGGACGATATTGAGAATCATTATCAAAAATCAAGTTCATTCTTGGTTTTCTTTTTTTGTCCCTTAATGAGAATGAGTTTCATTTTCTTGTTATACATATTGAAAGTTAGGATGTTGTAGATGGAAGTGAGTATGAGAAAGGTTTATGAAGAAGAATCGGTAGACATAAAAGAGATAAAAAGCCGTCCGCTTATCGCCTTGACGATTTTAATCGTTGGAACTGTTTTATTAGCTTTAAGTATGGCAGTTTCTATTTCATTTGGTGCCGCTAATATTAGCTTGAAAACAGTATGGCAAGTGGTATTTCAGTTTGACGCATCTACTACATATCATAGTGTCATTCAAGAATTGCGTCTTCCAAGGGCAATTGGAGGAGCAGCTGTAGGGGCATTTTTAGCAGTATCTGGTGCAATTATGCAAGGGATGACGAGAAATCCACTTGCATCTCCATCACTTATGGGGATTACAGATGGAGCGGTATTCGGCATCGCCATCATGTTTGCATTCTTCCCAAACTCGCCATATTTAATGTTTGTAATTGCTTCTTTTATCGGTGCAGCATTTGGTGCAAGTATTGTATATGGAATTGGAGCAGCGTCTCCGGGCGGATTAACACCAATTAAACTAGCGTTATCTGGAGCAGCAATTAGTGCCTTACTAGGTGCAATTTCATCTGGGATTGCCTTATATTTTAATCTAGCGCAAGAAGTTAGTATGTGGCATGCAGGCGGCGTTGCTGGCGTGAAAGGGACGAGTTTAAACATGTTACTTCCAGTTGGTCTTGTTTGCCTTATTATTGCGATTATGCTAGCGAGATACATTACGATTTTAAGTTTTGGCGAAGAAATTGCCATTGGTCTTGGACAAAATACGAAGCTCATTAAGTTTATTGGAACAATTCTTGTACTTGTGCTAACAGGTAGTGCGGTTTCTATAGCTGGGTCTGTTGGATTTGTTGGTCTTGTTATTCCGCATTTAACACGTTTTCTTGTAGGATCAGATTATCGCTGGATAATCCCGTGTTCTGCCGTTTTAGGTGGATTACTTATTGAGTGTGCAGATATGATTTCACGTATTATTAATCCGCCGTTTGAAACGCCGATTGGAGCTGTAACAGCGATGGTTGGTGTACCATTCTTCCTCTACTTAGCACGTAAAGAAGGGAGAGGGAAAATGTGAGACAAGGAATATTAACGAGAAAAAACATCTCAATTTTATCTAGTATTGGTTTGTTAATTTGCGTCGTATTTTTAATTAGCTTAAATACGGGTACGTTCAAAATTTCACCAGTTGGGGTGTTGAAAACGCTCGTTGGTCTTGGAGCAGAAGATCAAACAACGATTTTATTTGATTTTCGGATGCCACGAATGATTGTCGCTCTTTTAGTCGGATCAGCTTTAGCAGTATCCGGTGCAATTATGCAGGGGTTATCACGAAATCCACTTGCCGATCCAGGAATTATTGGTATTAATGCTGGATCGGGATTGTCGGTTGTAATCTTCGTTTATTTCTTCTTTGGGAAAGTGACGATGACCTCGTTTTTATCTGTATTCATTCTGCCGTTTTTTGCTTTAGTTGGTGCAATAGTAGCGGCAGGCATCATCTATGCACTTGCTTGGAAAGATGGTGTTTCGCCGGTTCGTTTAATTCTCGTTGGGATTGCAGTAGCAGCTGGGTTCGGTGCGGTGAGTTTAGTATTCTCGATGAAAATGACAGCGAATGATTTCCGTTTTGCTACGATTTGGTTATCGGGAAGCTTATGGGGGACAGATTGGAAGTTCGTATTAAGTGTGCTGCCATGGATGCTTATTTTCTTACCGATTGCTTTTATGAAAGCGCACGTTTTAAATGTAATGAATTTAGGAGATGCGGTGGCAACGGGTCTCGGTCTGAACGTAGAGAAAGAACGCCGTAAGCTATTATTTATCGCTGTTTGCTTAGCTGGTGCATCTGTTGCAGTTGCGGGGGGAATCAGTTTTATTGGATTAATAGCACCGCATCTTGCCCGCCGTTTAGTAGGTGGAAAATATCAAATTATGCTGCCAACTGCTGCGTTAATTGGAACATTATTGCTATTGTTTTCCGATCTTCTTTCGCGCAGCTTACTTACAACATCAGAAATACCGGTAGGTCTTGTCATTTCGGTAATTGGCGCGCCGTATTTCATTTATTTACTTATAAAAACAAGATAAGGAGACGATCTGTATGCCATCTTTATCAGTTGAGTTGATATCTGTTGGATATAGTGAAAATTTAATTATTGATGGGTTGTCTGTTGAAATACCTGAAGGGAAAATTACGACCATCATTGGTCCAAATGGATGCGGGAAATCTACGCTCCTGAAAACAGCATCGCGTATTTTAAAAGCGAAACGGGGTACTGTTTATTTGGACGGAAAAGCAATTGAGAAACAGCCGACGAAGGAAATTGCAAAAAAGATGGCAATTTTGCCACAAACAGCAGAAGTGCCAACAGGTCTTACCGTACTTGAACTTGTTTCATATGGGCGTTTCCCACATCAAAAAGGGTTCGGTACGTTATCAGAAGAAGATTATCGTTACATTCGCTGGGCGCTTGATGTGACTGGTATGCAGGAATTTGTTAATCGTCCAGCAGAGGCGCTGTCAGGCGGACAACGTCAACGCGTTTGGATCGCAATGGCATTAGCACAAGGAACGGATTTACTTGTACTAGATGAGCCAACAACATACCTTGATATGGCACATCAACTTGAAGTGCTGAACTTATTAAAAAAGTTAAATGAAGAAGAAGGAAGAACAATAGTGATGGTTATTCACGATCTAAATCACGCTTCTCGTTTTTCTGATCATATGCTTGCATTAAAAGATGGGAAATTAATGAAACAAGGAACGCCAGATGAAGTCATGACATCTGAAACGCTCCGCGAAGTGTTTGAAATTGAAGCACAAATGGTTCCGTGTCCTGTTAATGGCAACCCAATTTGTCTGACTTATGACTTGATGACAAGTGCGTAAGCAGGTTTAAGTTTGTTCTAGCGGGGAAAAGTTTAATTTCTATAAATTTGTATAGATAGTTGTCTTTACTGAAAGAGCCCTTGTAGCACTTTTACTACAATGAATAAGGAGAGGGAAACATGAAGAAATTTAAAGCTACTCTACTAGTTTTCGTATTAGCGATTACTTCTATATTATTTGCGTCGTGTTCTTCTGATAAGAAAGAAGAAAAGAAAGCAGACGCAAAAAGTGAAGAGCGTGTTGTAAAACATGCAAAAGGAGAAATTAAAATTCCAGCAAATCCAAAGAAAATTGCTGACTTAAGTGGGTCAACAGAAGAGTTATTAATTTTAGGTATGAAGCCGGTTATTACGGCAAATACGACGCAAGAAAAAATTGATGCACATATTGAAGATAAATTAAAAGGTGTGAAACCAGTTGGTTCTGCTTGGGGAGATAAAATTAATATTGAAGCAGTAGCTGCTGCAAAACCAGATTTAATTTTAGTAAACAACCGTCAAGAAAAAATTTATGATCAGTTATCTAAGATTGCACCAACAGTCATGTTAAGTACTCCATTAGATCAATGGCGTCCGAAGTTTGAAGAAGTAGGGAAAATCTTCGATAAAGAACAAGAAACAGCTGCATGGTTAAAGAAATACGATGAAAAAGCAAGTAATTTACATGATAAAATCACTGCGAAAACTGATAATGCAAAATTCATGGTAATGGCTGTATATCCGAATGCATTCCGTGTGTATGGTGACTATGGATACGGCAGTATGCTATTTAAAGATTTAAAATTGCCAGCAGTTAATGGTACACCAGTAGATAAGCCGTTAGTACAGTTACAAAAAGAGGCATTAATTAATTACAATCCAGACTTCTTATTTGTATTCACAACAGGTGATGGTGCGCAGCGTCTAAAAGAATTTCAAGAAGAAACCATCTGGAAGAATATGAACGCTGTAAAAAATAACCGCGTGTATACGATTAAAAACGAAGATTTAAATAAAGGATACTTCCCACTTGGTAAAGAGATGTTATTAGACGAACTATCTACGTTTATTTTAGGAAAATAATAATGATAGAGAAAATCACCTTCGTTTTTTGGATGGTGATTTTCTTTTTATGCAGGAATATACAGTCTTTCATTTCTTTCTGTTTCGCCTTTCGTTTATAATAGGAATAAGAACGTATAATGGAGGGCGGTGAATTTTAATGGCATATGTAAGTGATAAATTAAATGAAACGAAAGTGTTTAAAGACCCAGTGCATAAATATGTGCATGTACGCGATCGCGTAATTTGGGATTTAATCGGAACGAAAGAGTTTCAACGTCTGCGTCGCATTAAGCAGCTAGGGACGACATTTTTTACCTTTCACGGTGCGGAGCATAGTCGCTTTACTCATTCACTAGGTGTCTATGAAATTATTCGCCGCATGATTGATGATGTGTTTGATGGAAGACCAGATTGGAATGCCGAAGATCGTTTGTTGTGCTTATGTGCAGCACTTCTTCACGATGTAGGACACGGTCCTTTTTCGCATTCATTTGAAAAAGTCTTTGAACTAAACCATGAAAAATTTACACAAGCAATTATAGTCGGTGATACAGAAATTCATGAGGTGTTAAGCCGCGTTGATCGTGAGTTTCCGCAAAAAGTAGCGGATGTCATTGCAAAAACGTCTACTAATAAATTAGCGATTAGTATGATTTCTAGCCAAATTGACGCAGATCGCATGGACTATTTATTACGAGATGCGTATTTCACAGGTGTGAAATATGGAAACTTTGATATGGAACGGATATTACGGGTAATGCGTCCATTTAATAATCAAGTTGTGATTAAATATAGCGGTATGCATGCTGTTGAGCATTATATTATGAGCCGTTATCAAATGTACTGGCAAGTGTATTTTCATCCAGTCACGCGCAGTGCTGAAGTGATTTTAACGAAAATTTTGCACCGCGCGAAAGCGTTGCATGAACAGTACTATACATTTAAATATCACCCCGTTCATTTCTATTCTTTATTTGAAGGAGAAGTAACAGTAGAGGATTATTTAAAGTTAGACGAGAATGTCATGTATTATTACTTCCAAGTATGGCAAGAAGAAGAGGATGCTATTTTAAGTGATTTATGCCGTCGTTTTATGAACCGTAACTTGTTCAAGTGCGTTGATTTTACGGAAAAGCACGGATTAAACAATTGGGTGGAATTAAATAGTTTATTTAAGAAGATTGGGCTTGATCCGGAATATTACTTAGTAGTAGATTCTACGTCGGATTTGCCGTATGACTTTTACCGTGCAGGTGAAGAGGAAGAACGCTTGCCAATTTTACTGCTTATGCCAAATGGAGAGTTGCGCGAATTGTCTCGTGAATCGGACATTGTAGAAGCAATTACAGGTAAGAAGCGAACAGATCAAAAGCTATTCTATCCGCATGATTTACTGTATGAAGATGGGAGAAAAGGAAAAATAAAAGAAAAAATTATTCGTTTATTAGAAGGAAAAGAGTAAGAGAAGCAGCACAGCTGCTTCTCTTATATCAATGATTACTCTTGATCGCTTAAGCGTTTTCCGCCAATTGCGTAATGATTTTTAGACATTTCTTCAATGAATACAACGATTTTTTCTTCTGGAGCACCAGTAGTTTCACTTACTGCAGCTGTTACTTTTTCAGCAAGGGCTTTCTTTTGCTCTTCTGTGCGGCCTTCTAACATTTTTACTGTTACGTATGGCATATGTATCGCTCCTTTTATGTAGATTACAGTACTATTATAACGGATTCTTGAAAAGAACAATCAGAAAATGAAGGATTTTTTGCTTAGATAATTAAGAAGGAGATGAAGTATGGATAATTTCTTTAGATACCCATTGCATGAGTTACCATTGTTAGCTCTTGCAGTTGCAATGGCACTCTCTGTACATGAGTTTGCACATGCATATGTTGCTTATAAATTTGGAGATTTAACGGCGAAGAATCAAGGGCGTTTAACAATATCGCCCCTTTCTCATATTGATCCAATCGGTGCACTCGCATTCTTATTTATTGGTTTTGGATGGGCTCGCCCTGTACCGGTAAACCCATATAACTTTAAGCGTCCGCGCCTTGCGGGAGTTTGTGTTTCGATTGCGGGGCCAATTAGTAATTTATTATTAGGGGCTTTTGGACTTGCTGCTTGGTATAGTTTGCTGAAATTTGGAGTTGTTGACGCGGTCCCAGTAGCGGTAGGAGAGACGCTATTTCAGTTCTTTCAAATCTTTATTGGGATTAATATTGTTCTGTTTGTTTTTAACTTGATACCAATTCCGCCACTAGATGGTTATCGTGTTTTGGAAGATTTAGCGCCAACCAGTATACGCGCGAAAATGACGCAATATGAAAAATACGGTGCAATCATTTTATTAATTCTTGTCATTACACCGTTAGATCGCTATACGATTCAACCAATATTTCAAGTTATCATTCCGCGAGTTTTAGGTATGTTGCATACTATAATTGGGCCATTATTTGGATTGTATTAGAAGGGGAGGCTTTTCTATGGCAGAGAAAAAGAAACAAATCGGTTTTAATATTATTAAAAATGACTCTACAGATGGACATGGTGGCTTTGGAGTCGGCGCATTAAGTCTTGAAAATATTTCTCCTGTTATTATTGATGTAACTGAAGGAACGGCAGTTGTGGATATCGGAGCAATGCATGCCCGCAGTGCTGTTGAAAAAGGAATTAAATTTTTAATCAATAAAGAAGAAGTACCAAATGCAAAACCCTACTGGCTCGTGTGGGTAACAATTGAGCGTACGGCAAATGGTGCGTATTATGCAGGTGTAACTGCATGTGAAATGACAGTAGACCGTGAAATTCGCCGCGGTTACAAATCTCTTCCTGAGCATGTAAATAAAATGGATAAATCATTAAAGCGTCACATCATGGTTGATCATATGGATGAGCCTTCTAAAAAAGTGCTCGGAACATTCTTGAAAGAGCATAATGAGGAGCTATGGAATTTTTCTAGTGAAAAATTACGTAGTGAATTGTTAGGAGAGTAATAGGTAGCCCCTTTCTTGTTGAAAGGGGCTTTTTATTTGTTTGAAAACATGTTTTTAATTGGATCGCGCAGGAAAATTATGGTATATGTCAAAAAAATATATAAATAGAAAATAAAGGGATGTAGGTGGGAATGTGAGAATGAGCGGAGAGTCTATTTTTGTAAAAAGTTTAGAAGAATGTGATGCGGAAGCTATGATGCATTTGGAATCGAAAAACCAAGATTTTTTTCAACTGTATACAGCGTTACGAGAGGATAATTTTTATACGTTAGAGGGTCAAAAGGAACGTATTAGAAAAGGGAATGAAAAGCAGGAGCTTGATGAGCAGTATTCATTTGGCATTTATCTAAACGAAACAGGAGAATTAATCGGGTCTGTTACATTGTTTGAAGTACTACGCGGTCCTTTGCAAAGCTGTTTTATTGGATATACCTTAGACAAACACCGTAATGGGAAGGGATATATGACGGAGGCTGTTAAGCTCGTCGTGTCTTACGCATTCGATGGGTTAAAGCTTCATCGGATTGAGGCGGGCGTTATGCCGCATAATATCGGATCAATAAAAGTTTTAGAGAAATCAGGCTTTCATAAAGAGGGAATTGCAAGGAAAAATGTAAAGATAAATGGAAAATGGGAAGACCATCAAGTATTAGCAATTGTAAATAATAAGGATGAATAGAAAGAAAAGGAGCGATAGAATACGCTCCCTTTTTCAGTCAATTTTCTTTACCACGGAAAATACTTCTTCCACCAGCTTTGTTTATTTTTGTCCTTCTCTTTTAGCACTGCCTCAAACTCATCTTTCTCATCAATATGATCCATGCAGTACTCTGTTGGTTCGGTCCCTTTTACAAAATACATTTTGACAGAAACAGGGCACCCTTTCGTGGCGATTTTCCCATTTTCAGGGTTAATGTTTAACGCGACTACATTGGCGGGTTTTTTAAAGCCTTGTTTTGGAGCTTCTTCTAACCCTTGCTCCATAATCGTTGCCCACATATTTTTTGCATAGACTTGCTCAGCTGGATTAGAGATTGTTTTTTGTTTATCATAGCCGACCCAAACACCTGTTACGAGATCTGGTGTAAAGCCAATCATCCAGCTATCTGTCTCGGTTGAACCGGACTTTCCGGCATACGTGCGAGATAACTTTGGAATAAGGTTTTGTCCAGTGACGGAGGCGTAGCTACTTAGCCTTTTATTAAACATGCCAGTCATCATTTCTTCCATTACAAAGGCATTGTTTTCATCAAGAATTTGTTTGTTTTCTAAATGAGCATCATATAAAATGTTGCCATCATGATCGACCACGCGCCGAATAAATGTTGGGTTTACTTGTTTGCCGCCGTTAGCAAGCATGCCATAAGCGTTTACCATTTCAAGAGGTTTTACAGGAGATGTTCCAAGCGCAAGCGATGGGACATCTTTTAATGAACTTGTAATTCCAAATTGCTTCGCTGTTTTTACGAGTGATTTTTCTCCTAAGAAAAGATGCGTTTTTACAGCGTATACGTTGTCGGAAACAGCTAGTGCTTGCATCATTGTAATGAAGTCATCGGCGTAATAGTTTTTATAATTGGTCGGATTATATTTTGAAACACCGTCGCCTAATGTGAACACAGTATGTTCGCTTTTTAGGCGGGTTGCTGGTGTAAAGCCTTGCTCAAGAGCGGCGTAATATAAAAAAGGTTTAAACGTAGAACCTGGTTGTCGGTACGCTTGAGTTACCCGGTTGAATTGGCTTTTTTTATAATCGCGTCCGCCGACAAGGGACATAACTTCGCCTGTTTTTGGATTCATGGATACAATAGCAGTTTCAATCTCCGTTGTACTTGGAATGGTTTCGTTTACTGCATGTTCGGCAATCTTTTGTAGCTTTGGATCTAGTGTTGTGTATACACGCAGGCCGCCGCGTGTTACCGTTTGCTCATCGAGACCAGCATCATTGATGAGAGAAGCTTGTACTGCATCTTGAAAGTAAGGTGCAACTTCTGCCACTTCTTCTTTTTCAAGCGGAGCGAAGCTGAGTTGTTCTTGTTTTGCTGCTACTGCTTCTTTTTTTGTGATGTATCCCTGTTCCACCATTTCATTTAAAATGAGAGCTTGTCTTTCTTTTGCCCTGTTTTTATGCAAATAGGGAGAATACAAACTTGGTCCTTTTGGAATACCTGCAAGCATACTTGCCTCCGCTAAGTTTAAATCTTTCGCATTTTTATGAAAATAAAGACGCGCCGCTGCCTCAATTCCATAGGCACCGTGCCCGTAGTAAATCGTGTTTAAATATCCTTGTAAAATATTGTTTTTATCGTAATTCACTTCTAGACGAACGGTGTACATTGCCTCTAATAGCTTTCTTTTCCATGTTTTATCGTGATCCAAATATAAATTACGTGCGTATTGCTGCGTAATTGTACTCGCACCTTGTACCTTTCCCATCGCTTTGATGTCGGCAATTATCGCCCCGCCTATGCGTTTTAAATCAAAGCCATGATGGTTATAAAAGTGCTGGTCTTCAATAGAAAGTGCCGCTTCTCTTACGTAAGGTGAAATATGATCGAGTGACACGTTATAGCGTTCCTGCGCCCCATGACTTTGCCCCATAACCGAGTCGTCATTTGCATAAAAGATAGTTGTTTGTGGAACTGCAACAGGTGGTGGTCCTAGAATTTTTGCAACAAGTAACACAATGAAAATAGTAAGAACAAAGAAAAGGACACATGATAGCAGTGCAGTAAGGAAAAAGCGCTTATATTTCGCTTGTTTTTCATTTGTTGTAAGTTCCATTTCTTTTGTCACCCCTCATAGCATACTTTTATCCCGCTATCTGTGGGCGGTAACCCCCCGCTTCCGCATTTCTAAAGAAAATAGGTAGGGGGGAACTACCCGTAAAATCCCGATTGGGCGGGCAAACCTTTCATAGTAAAATCATCCATGAAAGGAAGTTTCACTTTACTAGTATTGAGGTTTTGGGTTGTTTTTAAACCATATAAATCCATTTTGATTTTTCGAAATATAAGTCGCTGCTATGCACGGCCAGATGATCTCGTCCACCTAAAAAGAAAGTTATTTTCAGGTCGTTTTTTCAATTCGTATTTATATAAAAAAGAGCTTCTTATTAAGAAAGAAGCTCAAAGGCACGTGTAGGCCAGTCGGTAATGATGACATCAACGCTGTAATCTATCATCTTTTGTAAATCGTCGTATTCATTAATTGTATACGGGCGGAATATATATCCTTGTTGCTGGGCCGTTTGTACAAACTCTTTTGTGAGTAATTCGAAGTTTGGATGGAGGCCATTAGCCTGTCTTTTTGTTGCTTCAGCAATTGGATCTACGAGTGGTTTATCGTATAAAATCGCACGGGGAATCTCTGGTGCTAAAGCTGCAAGTAGAGCAACAGATTCATGGTTAAACGAAGAAAATACAATTTGATTAGCAAGATGAAATTCGCGAACAAGATCTACAACTTTCGCTTCTATACCAGGATAACGAATGACATCTGTTTTTAATTCAATATTTAATTGTAGTGTTGTTGTAGAAAGCCAAATAAGCACTTCGCGGAGCGTTGGGATTTTTGCCTCATGAAAAGAAGAATCCTTGTAACTACCAGCATCGAGTGTTTGTAATTGTTCGGCGGTTTGTTCACAGACAAGCCCTGTTCCATTAGTTGTTCGGTCCACAGTTTCGTCGTGAATAACAACAAGTTCGCCATCTTTTGATACGTGTACATCAAGCTCAATGCCGTGCGCACCAACACGCTCTGCTTCTTGAAAAGCAATCATTGTATTTTCGGGGTGTGTACTTCTCACACCGCGATGCGCAAAAATAAGTGGTTGTTTCATATGTAATAGGCTCTCCTTCTTATTTGTTTTAACTCAATTATGAAACTGAGTAATTTAAAAGACAACCTTTGTAGGAAAAATTTACAAAGGTGTAATAGTTGCATAAAAGTTAACGTTAACGTAAAATGTAATAATATTAGGAGGGATAGACGTGTATAAAATTGAGGAAGTAACTAAACAAACTGGTTTAACAAAGCGGACTCTTCGTTATTATGAGGAAATTGGTTTAATTCATCCACCAGAGCGCAGCGAAGGAAATATTCGCTTATATACAGACGAAGACGTGGAGAGAATTAAAAAAATTGTAGAAGCGAAAGAAGTATTAGGGATTACGCTTCAAGAAATGCAGTATTTCTTATCACTTAAAGAACGGATGGAGCAAAGAAAAAATAGTGAAAATCCGCGTGATCGAGAAGTCATTCAAGAAATAGCAAATATGCTGGCGAATCAAATCGAGACACTAGACAAGAAAATGTTACAAATGAAGCGTGTAAAAGAAGAATTAGAACATAGCCTGGAAAGAGCAACGAAGTTTTTAGAAAGAGGAGAATGATTCATATGGAGAGTAAACAACGATTTGGAAGGCTTATTACAGTTGTCGCTACGTTTCTTGCCTTTTCAGGCATTGGAGTAGTCGATCCGATTTTGCCAATCATTGCAGAGAAGATTGGGGCAACACATTGGCAAGTAGAAATGTTATTTACAGCTTATATTTTAACGATGGCCATTATGATGCTGCCAGCTGGTCTTCTTGCGGCACGGTTTGGTGATAAGCGTATGATGACAATCGGTCTTGCGATTGTAACAGTATTTGCATGTATTTGCGGGTTATCACAAACCATTGCACAGTTATCTATTTTTCGTGCTGGCTGGGGTTTAGGAAATGCGATGTTTTTTGCAACGGCGATGACATTATTAATTGCGCTGAGCAAAGAGGTGCATGAAGCGGTTGGGTTGTATGAGGCCGCGATTGGTTTAGGTATGGCGGGAGGTCCGTTGTTAGGTGGTTTATTAGGTGGGTATTCTTGGCGTTATCCGTTTTTTGCGACAAGTGTTTTAATTGCTTTAGCATTTATTCTCGTTTTCTTTTTTGTAAAAGAACCAGAGCGCAAAGTGAAGCGTCAATCAGCTGGATTGAAAGAATTAATTAACTTAGTGAAATATAAACCTTTCATACAAGGTGCCATTTCTGGGATGTTATATTACTATGCTTTCTTTGTTGTTTTGGCGTATTCACCGCTTATTTTACATTTATCTGCTATTCAGCTTGGATTCGTCTTTTGCGGATGGGGTCTTGCGTTAGCGTATGGTTCTGCTAAACTTGCGCATCGATTAGAAGAGAAATATGAGCCGAAAATGTTATTGCGTTATAGTTTACTCGTATTTGCTGGCTTTTTAATTTTATTATTCTTCGTACATGTAATGTGGTTACAAATTGTACTTATCGTTTTATCAGGATTAGCGTCTGGTCTTAATAATGCATTATTTACAAGTTATGTAATGGATATTTCACCTTATGAAAGATCTATCACGTCTGGTGTATATAACTTTGTTCGTTGGTTAGGCGGAGCGATTGCACCAATTCTATCTGGAATTCTTGGTCACGTGATTTCACCACAAAGTCCGTTTTTAGTAGGAGGAATTGTGGCGCTAGTTGGCTGTGTAATGATTTGTATACCAGTTCGTGAAAATGTAAAAAATGATAGCAAAACCCTTTCCTAGGAAAGGGTTTTCTGACTGTTTTATACATAATTGACTAAATATACGAACAAAAACAATTTGTTTCAAATATATTTACGGTATTTTTATATTTTTAACTATACATTTTATATGTTTTGTTTTATTTTTGTTAGGGGACATTAATGGTGTATCCACATTATAAATTGCAATGAAAGGCGTGATCGCACAATGGAACTATGGTTCACGGAAAAACAAACAAAGCATTTTGGAATTACAGCGCGTATTAACCGCACTTTACATACGGAGCAAACAGAATTTCAAAAGCTTGATATGGTTGAAACAGAAGAATTCGGTAACATGCTTATTTTAGATGGCATGGTTATGACAACGCAAAAGGATGAGTTCGTATATCACGAAATGGTAGCGCACGTACCATTATTTACACATCCAAACCCTGAAAACGTTTTAGTTGTTGGTGGCGGTGATGGCGGTGTTATTCGTGAAGTATTAAAACACCCAAGCGTGAAAAAAGCGACACTTGTTGAGATTGATGGAAAAGTAATCGAATACTCTAAAAAGTACTTACCAGAAATTGCTGGTGAATTAGAAAACCCACGCGTAGATGTAAAAGTAGGCGATGGCTTTATGCATATCGCTGAAAGTGAAAATGAGTATGATGTAATTATGGTTGATTCTACAGAGCCAGTAGGTCCAGCTGTAAACTTATTTACAAAAGGATTCTATGCTGGAATCTCTAAAGCGTTAAAAGAAGACGGTATTTTCGTAGCGCAAACGGACAACCCTTGGTTTACACCGGAATTAATCTCAAACGTGTTTAAAGACGTAAAAGAAATCTTCCCGATTACGCGTCTATACACAGCTAACATTCCAACATACCCAAGTGGACTTTGGACATTCACAATCGGATCTAAGAAGTATGATCCGTTAGAAGTAAGTGAAGAGCGTTTCCACGAAATCGAGACGAAGTATTACACAAAAGAACTTCATAAAGCAGCATTTGCATTACCGAAATTCGTTGGGGATTTGATTAAGTAAGAAAAGCGGAAGCGGCTTGCTCAGAATGGAAGGGGGATGGAGCTCCTGACAGAGAGGCGTTTTTTTGCCTCGGAGGAAGGCGCGAAGCCACCAAGCATTCTAGCCGCTGGAGCTAGACAGTAAGAAAAGCGGAGCCGACTGTTTAGGCCTGCTGGCTAAGGGTCTTTCCCGCAGAAGGAGTTTCGTCCTTCGCGCAGGGAAGGACGTGGTAAATCGATAAAGAGGAGCCAATAGCTCCAAATTTGAGACAAAATGAAAGGTTGGGATACCTTAAGTTCCAGATAGGAGGAAAAGAATATGCGTTTTGATGAAGCTTATTCAGGTAAAGTATTTATTAAAAGTCATCCAAGTTTTGAAGATGCTGAAGTAGTTATTTACGGGATGCCAATGGATTGGACAGTAAGTTATCGTCCTGGCTCTCGTTTTGGCCCAGCACGTATTCGTGAAGTATCAATTGGATTAGAAGAATATAGTCCATATTTAGATCGTGAACTAGAGGAAGTTAAATATTTTGATGCGGGTGATATTCCGCTTCCTTTCGGTAATGCACAGCGTAGCTTAGACATGATCGAAGAATATGTAACAAAACTATTAGATGCGGGTAAGTTTCCGCTAGGTCTTGGTGGTGAGCACTTAGTGTCTTGGCCAATTTTTAAGGCAATGGCCAAAAAATATCCAGATTTAGCGATCATCCATATGGATGCTCATACAGATTTACGTGAATCTTATGAAGGTGAGCCTTTATCTCACTCTACACCAATTCGTAAAGTGTGCGATTTAATTGGCCCAGAAAACGTATATTCTTTCGGGATTCGTTCTGGTATGAAAGAAGAATTCGAGTGGGTAAAAGAAGTTGGTATGAACTTATACAAATTTGATGTATTAGAACCATTAAAGAAAGTATTGCCAACACTTGCAGGACGCCCAGTCTATGTCACAATTGACATTGACGTATTAGACCCAGCTCATGCTCCTGGTACAGGAACGTTAGAAGCTGGTGGTATTACATCAAAAGAACTATTAGATTCCATTGTTGCAATTGCAAATTCAAATATAAACGTAGTTGGAGCAGACTTAGTAGAAGTAGCTCCTATATATGATCACAGTGATCAAACACCAATCGCAGCAAGTAAATTTGTGCGCGAAATGTTACTTGGATGGGTGCAGAAATAAAAGCGAAGCCGACTGTTTAGGCCTGGTGGCTAAGGTTCTTTCTCGCAAAAAGTGCTTTTTACTTTTTGGCGGGGAAGGTTCTTAGACGCGAGGGCCTAGGAGGCGTAGCTAGATAAAATAAAAGCGAAGGCTATTTCGAATGAATTCGAAATAGCCTTTTTTATGTCGCTTTTTCATCGGAACATATATTCAGTACCTTTTCTTACAATGATGTAAGGAAAGTGTAAGGAAAATCGATAGTGACTATCTTATATAAATTTTATACTGAAGATAATAATAAGGAATTATTACGTAAGAGGTGAAAAGCTTTATGCGTACAATATTGAAAGTTGTAGTGGTAGTTGCTATTTTATGCGGGGCAGGAGCCTTTTATTTACAATCAAAAACAGAAGGTTTGCAAGCCTTTGTAGATAACTTTTTTTCAAACAAGGAAGTAAAGGCATGTTATGCTGTCTCAAATCAAGGTGAAAAAAAAGGAGATTCGTATTTGTATGCTTTTACTGCTTATGATAGAGAAGGAAATAAGCAAGTTGTGAAAAAAATGATAAATCGTGAATTGCGCCATGGAGAATATTTGAAAATCTATGCAAAAGGAAGCCAAGGTCAAGGATGGGCTGAATTGCGGGAGAATGAAGTGCCAACAAATGTGCTAGAAAAATTGAAGAAATAGTGGAAAACTGAGTTTGCAAAGAACTTGGTTTTCTATTTTTCACATGGATAATCGTAATATCGTGATTATGAGTGGGGATTTTCTTTTTTCTGCCAATTTAGAAAGCAAATTGTATAAATTGTTTTTGGAAATACAGCTTTCAGCAGACAGACACCACTGTTTTTTGATATGATAGAAAGAGTGTTTTATTTTTAGGAAAACTTCAGTAGCTTGTCTGGAATAGGTGAAGAAGAATGCCGAATATTCTAGACACTGGAGCTAGACAAATGCTATATCTATAACATTTTGAAAGGTGTGCAAGACGTGGAGAAGCAACAACTTGCAGGCTTACCAGTACAAGTTCACTTTGTAACAGAAATTCGTGAGGGAGTGCGAAAGGAAACTATTGCTTTTGATATAAATGGTCTATACTATGTAAAAGGTCAAAGTACATATGTAACGTTTCAAGAGCCGAACGAACAAGGCGAAGTGAAGACAATTATTAAAATCCAAGATGATCAAGTTCTCATTATGCGTTCCGGTGCTGTTTCGATGCGCCAAACTCATAAAAAAGGTGAGTGGACAACAGGAACGTATACAAGTGAGCTTGGAACGTTTGCATTGCAAACGAAAACAGATAACGTCCTTTTTAAATGGTCGGAAGAAAAGAAAAAGGGACAACTCTTTCTAACGTATGCATTGCTTCTAAGTGAACAAGAAGCAGGCCGATATACAATTACCATTAATCTTAAGGAGGCACAATAATGAACTCTTTAGAACAAGTAAAAGAACTCATTAAAGAGGAAATTAAGGAGGCTGTAGTAAAAGCAGAATTAGCGACAGAAGAACAAATTACAAACGTTATATTAGAAACGCCAAAAGATAAAACACACGGTGATTTCTCTACAAACACGGCGATGCAACTTGCACGTGTAGCGAAAAAAGCACCTCGTATGATTGCAGAAGAATTAATTGCAAACTTTGATAAAGCAAAAGCTTCTATTGAAAAAATCGAAATTGCTGGTCCTGGTTTCATTAACTTCTACATGGATAACAGTTATTTAACAGATTTAATCCCTGCAATTATTACAGCCGGCGAAGCTTATGGTGAAACAAACACAGGTAAAAGTGAAAAAGTACAAGTTGAGTTCGTTTCTGCAAATCCAACAGGTGACCTTCACTTAGGTCATGCACGCGGCGCGGCAGTTGGTGATACGCTATGTAACGTATTAGCAAAAGCAGGTTACGATGTATCTCGTGAATATTATATTAACGATGCAGGTAATCAAATTCATAACTTAGCGCTTTCTGTTGAAGCTCGTTACATGCAAGCGTTAGGTTTAGAAAAAGAAATGCCAGAAGACGGGTACCATGGTGCTGATATTATCGGAATTGGTAAGCGTCTTGCAGAAGAATTCGGCGATCGTTACGTGCAAGCAGACGCAGAAGAAAGCTATGAGTTCTATCGTCAGTACGGTTTAAAATATGAACTAGAAAAGCTTCAAAAGGACTTAGGAAGCTTCCGTGTAAATTTTGATGTTTGGTATTCTGAAACATCATTATATAAAAACGGTAAAATTGATGAAGCTCTTGCAGTATTAAAAGAGCGCGGTGAAGTGTTTGAAGAAGAGGGCGCAACATGGTTCCGTTCTACAACTTACGGTGATGATAAAAACCGCGTATTAATTAAAAACGATGGGTCTTACACATACTTAACGCCAGATATTGCATATCACCGTGATAAATTAGAGCGCGGTTTTGATAAATTAATTAACATTTGGGGCGCTGACCACCACGGTTACATTCCTCGTATGAAAGCAGCAATTCAAGCGCTTGGATACGATAAAGATACATTAGAAGTAGAAATCATTCAAATGGTACAACTGTACCAAAACGGTGAAAAAGTAAAAATGAGTAAACGTACAGGTAAAGCTGTTACACTTCGTGAGCTTATGGAAGAAGTGGGCGTGGATGCAATGCGTTACTTCTTTGCAATGCGCAGCGGTGACTCTCATTTAGACTTTGATATGGACTTAGCGGTATCAAAATCAAATGAAAACCCTGTATACTATGCTCAATACGCACATGCACGCGTATGCAGTATTCTTCGCCAAGGTGAAGAACTTGGATTAGCTGCAGGCGGCGATGTGAACTACAAATTAGTTGCTTCAGAGAAAGAAGTAGACTTATTAAAGAAATTGGGTGAATTCCCAGCAGCAGTTGCAGAAGCAGCACAAAAGCGCCTACCACACCGTATTACAAGCTATGCATTTGATTTAGCAGCAGCACTTCATAGCTTCTACAATGCAGAAAAAGTATTAAACCAGGATAACTTAGAATTAAGCAAAGCTCGTTACGATTTAATGCGTGCAGTACGCATTACACTTCAAAATGCATTAGCATTAGTTGGAGTATCTGCACCAGAAAAGATGTAATGAAGAATATATCTATTTTATTTAGAAGTGATATAAAAATATCTGATCAGTCTATAGACTGATCAGATATTAAAAATAAGAAATTTGGAAGGTCATGAAGAAATATCGCATATACAGTTTGATGTTGGAAAATTATCCCTAAGAAATCGTTTTCGGTTTTTTGTTCTAAATATATATGTGTCAAAAATGTGTAATATTATTGACGTAAAAAATAGAAAATATTGCTTTTTTGTAATTACTTTAGAATAATAGGCTTGAGAAATAATTTCTGTTTAGGGGGAGGAATGACCTGATTGTTATAAATTATGTTTCACATATTTAAAATAATACTTCATCTAACCAAGTGTCTAAACGATTAGCAAGTAACTTTGAACACGTTTAACCTAATCAATTAACTAGGGAATTATGTGTCTCAAATATAAAATTTTAAAAATGACATAAGAACCCTCTTTCTGTTTAGGTAAGCGAGGGTAGTTAATCATGCATAAATGGTGGTCAATACTTTTTCTTGCTACATGTAAGGGTGAGAATAAAGGTAGAAAGCGCGAATGCAACTCATGTTTTATTCTGCATAATAACGAATTATATGTTGATAAATCAAAATGAATTTATATAGTACGTGCGGTACAATTTAATTTTTCATAATTTGATAAGGGTAATGAAAGGATATAAATCTTTCAATTTCGATATTACCATTAATCATTAAGATATGTCAATATCTCGATTCTTAGATTTAATTCCTCTTTAGAAAAATTATTGTATATAATTTTACTTTCATTCTTCGACATAAAAACCAGTAGGCGAAGACCTTTTTTGTAATACACATTTATATACTCCAAAAATGAAAATACTGACTGATGTATTTCTGCATAATGCATATAAATTTGGTTGGCAATTACGCTTTTTTACTACCTCAAGTTTGTACTGTATTCAGATTTGGAGAATATGATTATTTATCCGTATAGATGAATAATAAAAACTTCGTCCGGAGCGTTTTTAATCATATAGCGCTGAGGTTAAAATACTTCTTGTTTTTCTTACCAGTTTGTTTCGGCGTGTAGGTCAGTTTTGTATCTCTAAATTTAGCATATGACTGATTTCACTTCGATTCATGGTCACAGAAAACTTATCTTCAATGACATTCTTTAGAATACGAGTATACTAGCACGCTTCAAAGCTGTTTTTTTCGACTTGTGTCATACGCCGTACTTCTTGTTCTTCATTTGGAGAATCATTAAGTAAGGTGGCTAGATGCATATTTATTGCGAAATGGCTCGTCCATATTGCCCACATTAGAGTTTTTACGTACTTAGCATTTTGCGATGGATATGAAGAAGTTTTGCAATCTCTACCACATAATACTCTTACATAACAAGGCGAATGGTTGCCATAGATCCTTTTAAAATTTGTTCTTGTTAAATAGTACAAATCAATAATTTAACTGTTTAGATATATTAGGAAAAATTAGATGAGTTTATATAGAAGTAACATTTTGAGTTTCGAATTAATAGAAGGGGTGAGGAAAGAGACGAAGATTATAATGGCTATTCAACATATGTAAATAAAATAGCTCAATGACATTGAGTAATAGAATTTTTGTTATAGCCTCTTCACCCCGAAAATTACCTATATTGCAATTAAGAGGGGGGTAACATAAAGCGTGTATTTAAAAAGAATCACTTCAATTTTTTCAATTATAATGATTTTTATGTTTACTATAGGTCAGAGTTTAATGCCCATAATAGTAAATGCACAAGAGTTAAATACAGTAGGATTTGTGGATAGTTTTACGATTAAGCAAAATCTACAGAGCGGGGAACAGACGAAAGTAACTATAAACTTCAGTGAAAAAAATGGATTTAGGCTGAAGTCCGGAGACACACTAACATTAACGCTGCCTCCAGAATTAACAGGATTAAATACAACTTTTAATTTAAATGATTATGGTACTTGTACAGTCACTAATGGTACTGTGGTATGTACATTTAATGATAAAGTGAGTGAATATCAAAATATTAAAGGGTATTTAAACTTTAGAGTGCAAGCTGATAATGTAGGAACGGACCAAAAGAAAGAGATTGAAACAAATTTTGGTACAACTGTAGCTAAGCAAGCTATAACAATTACCGGTCCAACTAGTGGTGGTACAGATCCTGGAGAGAGACCGTTTTTTTATAAAACTGGTGATATGAACTCAGGTAATGATAATGAAGTGCGTTGGTTTTTGAATATAAACTTAAACAGAGAAAAATTAAAGACTGATATTACTGTGACTGATAATTTACAAGAAGGCCAAACGCTTAATAAAGATAGTTTCTATATAATCGTTGATGATGGAATTGATCGGAAAAGTATATCATTCCAAGATTTTCAAGCTAATTATGGGACGATTACGTTTACTGGTGATACCTCATTTAAGGTTGTAATTCCGAAAGATAAAGCGAATGGTAACTCATTTTCGATTGGTTATACATCTACTATAACAGAAGCTGGAAAGAAACAAGATTTCTTTAAGAATGATTATCAAATTGATTACCAAGTAGCAGACAAACAGCCAGTTTCTGACTCGGGTACTTATCCAGTCGAAAATATGTCAGCTGGTGGTGGAGCTAGCGGAGATGTACCTTCAAAAGGAACACTAAAAATTGTTAAGCACCTTGAAGGAAGTGAAGAAAAGGTAATACCGAATGTTTCATTTAATTTGTATAAAGATTCAGGCGAAAAAGTTGGAGGTCAATATACAACAGATGAAAAAGGTATTATCGAAATCAAGGATTTAACACCAGGAAAATATTATGTGCAAGAAGTTTCAGCTCCAAATTATATTGATTTTGATCCGCAGGCAAAAGTAGAGTTTGAAGTAAAATCAGATGCTGTAAATGGCATTAAATTACCGATTTCGAATAGAGTGAAAACTACATCCATTACAGGGATGAAGACGTGGAAAGACGACAATCAAAATCGCCCGAAAACAATCAAAGTCGACTTATATCAAAATGAAAAAGTGGTTGACACGAAAGAGGTAAGTGAAGCAACGGGTTGGAAATATGAATTTGAAAATTTAACAGCCTACGATACAGACGGTAAAGAATATAAGTATGAAGTGAAAGAACAACCGGTGGCAGGATATGAATCAAAAGTGAATGGTTATGACATTACGAATACAAAAGTAGGAAAGACATCCGTTGCAGGAACGAAGACGTGGAAAGGTGGCACAGAGGAAGAGCATAAAGCCATCAAAGTCGACTTGCTACAAAACGGTCAAGTGATTGACACGAAAGAAGTAAGTGAAGCAACAAATTGGATGTACAAGTTTGATAATCTGCAAGCTTATGATGTGAATGGAGTAGCATATAAGTATGAAGTGAAAGAAAAACCAGTACCAGGATATGAATCCAAAGTAGATGGTTTTAACATCACGAATACAAAAGTAGGAGAAGTAAACGTAGAAGGAACGAAAACGTGGAATGACGGTAACGCGACAGATCGTCCAAGCTCAGTTAAGGTAGACTTATACCAAAATGATACGTTCCTACTTACGCAATATGTGACAGCAGCAAATGATTGGAAGTATACATTTGCAGATTTAGCAGCTTATGATGCAAATGGAAAAGCCTATAAGTATGAAGTGAAAGAACAACCGGTGGCAGGATATGAATCAAAAGTGAATGGTTATGACATCACGAATACAAAAGTAGGCGAAACAAAAGTAGAAGGAATGAAGACATGGAAAGACGATAATGCGAAAGATCGTCCGAAAATGATCAAAGTAGACTTACTACAAAACAATAAAGTAGTAGATACAAAAGAAGTAACAGCGGCAACAGATTGGAAGTACACATTTGAAAAACTACAAGCCTACGATGCAAATGGAGTAGCGTACAAGTATATAGTGAAAGAGCAGCCAGTAGATGGCTACAAAACAGAAGTAAGAGGTTATGACATTACGAATACAAAAGTAGGCGAAACAAAAGTAGAAGGAACGAAGACATGGAAAGACGATAATGCAAAAGATCGTCCGAAAATGATCAAAGTAGACTTACTACAAAACGGCACAGTAATCGCAACACAAGAAGTAACAGCTGAAAAAGGCTGGAAGTATGAATTCAAAGATTTAGCAGTATATGATGTAGACGGCAAAGCATATAAGTATGAAGTAAAAGAGCAGCCAGTAGATGGCTACAAAACAGAAGTAAAAGGTTATGACATTACAAATACAAAGATTCCGGAATGGACAGATGAAGATCCCAAAGATCCATCCAAGGGTCCAAACATAGATCCGAAAGATCCGAACACAAATAGCGATATAAAAGTTCCATCCAATAAAGAAAACGATAAAACGACAGTATTACTTCCTAAAACGGGAGGAACACCAGCGGAGATGATTTCAATTGTTGGAGGTATGATATTGTTCGTTTTAGGGGGAATGTTATTCGCTCGTCAACGAATGAAACAATAAAAAGCTTTGGAGTATTATAGATGGCCCCTTTAGGGAATCATTCAAGAAACTTCATGGATAGGTGAAGAAAAGAATGAAACCTAAAGGGTTTTTTATTCTAAAGATATTTGTCAATAATGTGTCATAGTAATAACGTAAAAGTAGGAAAATCCTCGTTAGTTTTTCCTTGTTTGTTTTGGTGTGTAGGGTGATTTGTAATGAAGGATTAATTCTATCCTGATTCACGGTAACAAAAAGCGTATCCTCAAAATTATCCTTTAGAATACAAATATTCCAGCACGTTTTACAGCTATAACGTCCTTTAGCGGTTATGCTGCATTCAATTATAAACATTACTTCTTGCTTTTTTAGGAGATCCGTATCAGAGTCGGTTGAAGTAGCTTCGCACTCCTAACAGCATAATAAGACGACTAACTGTCACGTGTTTTATCATGGTTGTTTATCTACTACCTTTGTATTTGTGATATGAAATCATTCCCATATATTCATCGGTATCCTTATCTATTCTTGTTAAACAATATAGAACAGAATATTTGAGGCCTACATACATCGAGAAAACTAGGTGGATCAGACCCCCGTGGATGGAAGTGTTACTTTATCTAAGCGATAGAAGGACTGAAAAAGAGGGATAATATTTATTGAGAATTAAGTAAAGCATCCCAATGACATTGAATAATAGAACCATTGTTATAGTTTGTTTGTATCGGACTGTATCTATATTTAGAATTTACAGGAGGGAACACATGCATTTAAAAAGAGCAACTTCGATTTTTTCAATTATAATGATTTTTATGTTTACTATAGGTCAGAGTTTACTGCCTATAATAGCTAATGCACAAGAGTTAAGTACAACAGGATTTGTAGATAGTTTTACGATTGATAAAACAAATCTAAAATATGGAGAACAGACTAAACTAAATGTAACTTTTAGTGATAAATCTGGAAATAAGATGAAGGCTGGAGACACACTAACATTAACACTGCCTCCGGAATTACAAGGGTATAACGCAACGATTTCATTAAATGATGGACAAGGTAATAATTTTGGTACTTGTCAAGTAAGTGCAAGTAATGTGGTATGTACATTTAATGATATGGTGGAGAAATTTCACAATATTAAAGGGTATTTTAATTTTACGGTTCAAGCTACTAATGTAGGGACGGACCAAAAGAAAGATGTTGAAACAAATTTAGGTACAACTTTAAATAAGCAAACTGTAACGATTGCTGGTCCAACCAGTAGTGGTACAGGCTCTGATCCGTTTTTCTACAAAACTGGTGATATTCAAACAAATAACACTGATGAAGTGCGTTGGTTCTTGAATATAAACCTAAACAAAGAATATTTAGGTAGTGATATTCTTGTGTCTGATAGTTTACAAGAAGGTCAAACACTTAATAAAGATAGTTTCAGGATAACTATTGAGAATAGTAGCATCGGCCGTACAGCCTTATCACTGCAAGAATTTGAAGCTAAAGGTTATGGAAGGATTGAGGTTACTAGTCCTACCTCATTTAAAGTTGGGATTTATAGGGATAAAGCACATGCTACCTTATTTGAGATTTATTATACAACTGCTATAACGGAAAGCGGAAAGAGCCAAGAGTTTTTTAAGAATGATTATAAGATTAATTATCAAGTTCTATACAAACAACCGGTTTCTGAGTCGGGTAGTGCCGAAGTCAATAATATAACATCTGGCGGTGGTGCTCAAGGTGATTTACCTCCTAAAGGAACGTTAAGGATTGTTAAGCATCTTGAAGGAGATGAAGAAAAAGTAATACCGAATGTCTCATTTAAATTGTATAAAGAGTCAGGTGAACAACTTGGAGATGGATATAAAACAGATGAAAAAGGCATAATCGAAATTAAGGATTTACCACCAGGTAAATATTATGTGCAAGAGGTTTCGGCTCCAAAATATATTGATTTCGATTCTCAGAAAAAAATAGAGTTTGAAGTGAAAGCAGATACTAAAGATGGAATTAAACTATCAATTTCAAATAAAGTGAAGACTACATCTGTTACAGGAACAAAGACTTGGAACGATAACAACGCATCAGAACGTCCAAGTACAATCAAAGTCGACTTACTACAAAACGGTCAAGTAGTTGACACGAAGGACGTAACAGAAGCAACCAATTGGAAGTACACGTTTGATAATTTACAGGCGTACGATGCAGACGGCAAAGCATATAAGTACGAAGTAAAAGAACAAGCAGTAGATGGATATAAATCAGAAGTGAATGGTTATGACATTACGAATACAAAAGTTGGTCAAACAAAAGTAGAAGGAACGAAGACGTGGAAAGACGATAATGCGAAAGAACGTCCAAGCAAAATCAAAGTCGACTTACTACAAAACGGTCAAGTAGTTGACACGAAGGACGTAACAGAAGCAACCAATTGGAAGTACACGTTTGATAATTTACAGGCGTACGATGCAGACGGCAAAGCATATAAGTACGAAGTAAAAGAACAAGAAGTAGTAGGATATAAATCAGAAGTCAATGGTTATAACATTACAAATACAAAAGTGGGTCAAATAAAAGTAGAAGGAACAAAAACATGGAAAGACGACAACGCGGCAGCTCGTCCGAATACAATTAAAGTAGATTTACTACAAAATGGTACAGTGATTCAAACACAGGACGTAACAGAAGCAACCAATTGGAGGTACACGTTTGATAATCTCCAAGCGTACGATGCAGACGGCAAAGCATAT
>NZ_JAQOTJ010000013.1 GCF_028401955.1 Bacillus sp. BP-3 | reverse complement strand
AAAAACTATATAAAGTACGGTGTTCTACTATTGAACGGAGTTTTGCGGATGCCAAGGAACTACATGGCTATCGATATACTCGGTTTCGAGGGCTGAAGTCTGTCCAAATGCAAGCATATCTTACCGCAGCTTGTCAAAACATGAAAAAAATAGCCCTTCACCTGACCAAAAGCGGTCAGGTGAAGGGCTATTTTTCTTATTTTTATCATTTTCTAGTTCTTTTGTTCATTAACAAATCAATAATTCCCAGAGTGTCGGAAACCCTGAAGGGTTTCCCAACACTCTGGGCAACGTATATACGTTGCTCTTTTCACTCATTCCTAACACTTTAGACCTATCAGACACAGGAACAGACAATTTATTCAGAGAAACGGGAATCGAGTCCCGCAAACCCAGCTCCTATATGACGCTTAGTGTTATGAATCAAAGAAAAGTACTAAATTGTTGCGGAACTTACCGCATCTATAGCGTTTCATATTAGCAAGCGAAGTATAATCTATCTACACCGCTCCTGTTATATGTAATGCTTAAAGATTTGGGAGATAAGCGAAAAGGCTCATTACGTTGCTCTACCACTGAGCTACATCCCAAAATCGAGAGGATGGGATTCGAACCCATGACACACGGCTTACAAGGCGAAGAAATCCTTCTCTACACTGCCCAAATCTATAAAGTATAAATTCGAAGAAAAGGGAGATAGGCGGAAAGACTCAATACGTTGCTCTACCAAACTGAGCTACTCCCCTATGTCTATAAAACAACAGGGAAGGCAAGGATTTGAACCTGCGACCTACCGCTTAACAGGCGAAGAAATTCTTTCCTACACTGCCCTTCTCTTTTTGTTACTTATTGATTTCATTATACTCATCAACCAAAACTTTGGCAATTATTAGCACTCCTGATAAATCTTATCTTTTCGTCTATTGATCTTAAAGCTTCTGTATTTCCAAATTTAACTAAATTAGTTTGTATGAAAATACTGCGTTAGACTAACTAGCAGTTTTCAAATAGCTAATCTTAAGAGTTTTTAATAATGCCACTTACTCCTTCGAAAATAACATCTCTTAATACTTCGTTATAACTTGTATATTCTCTATCAGACTTGATCTTATCGAAAACTTGTTTTATAACCATAATTGTCAAACCCTCTATATCCTCTGGACTTCCCTCTTTCTTAAAAGTTTCATTTAAAATAACTAATTTCTCTTCTTTTGACATGCTTTTATTCTCCTTTAAAGTTTTCAATTTATATAGAAAAGCGTCTTTCTTTATTAGATTTTAAAACCATATTTACTTTTCTATCTTTGAAAGTTCCCCTCTTCTTGCTTCATGAGTAGCTAAATCTGCGTATCTTGTTGTAATAGGTAACCGACTATTTTTTTCTACAAAATGCAAAACAACATGGGTAGCAGTATCTAAATCAATCCAATTCCCACAAGAAACAAAAATTGGTTTTACATTTTCTCTAGTTCTTAGCGTTCTTCCATAAACTTCTTCATTTACAATGATCTCAGTATACGAACCTACTTCGTTTTCAGGTTCGATAAAATCAACATTATTTATTTTTAAATACGTTTTGGCTACTCCAATCGTTGGCTTGTTTAAATAGAAAGACGCATGCGTTGCGATTCCCATATGACGATTATGTAAATAACCATTTCCATCAAACATATATAAGTCTGGAAAACTTTTTAATTTTTTAACTGTATCAAGCACTAATGGTAATTCCCTAAATGCTAGATAACCAGAAATATAAGGAAACTCAATTTTATCTATATGATGAACTTCTTCAATAATTGCCTTTGTAAGATAATCGAACACAACAATGCAGCATACTCCATAGTCAATTCTCTCATTAGACCAATAAGCAATGTCTATTCCTGCTACTAATTTTATCTCTTCTAGTTTAAATGTATTTTTTAAAGAAATGTTACTTAATAATTGTTTTTGCACCTTCTCTAACTCATTGATATCGTGTTTATCCATTTTTTTTCACCCGAATTTTCACATAGTCCAAATCTCATTTAGTTAGCTTTTTTTCTTCAACAATTTAGCCTTTTTCATCTCAAATCCTATACTGTATTTCTATTTTTGAAAAGCCGCTTCTCCAAACTATCCAGCATATGGATTATAATCAATTTCTACTTTTTTAGACCTTCCAATACTTTTTTTATTCTATTAGATAAATCCGCGATTTCCTCTTTAGTTAACTCCTCTTCCGCACCTAACCGGTTAAACATACTTAAACACCTTGTTATCCTTTCAACAGTACCAACGAAAACTTTGTCATGAGTAATTAAAATCTCTCCTATCGCAGTATCCCTCACAACATCTTCTATCTCACCTAAATTCCAATATTCATCGACTAGTCTTGCTATTGCCTCTCTATATCCTCTATTTAAACTTAAAAAATCATTATAGTCCTCTTTGATCGCTTCAAATAATTCGTTGTATCCCCAGTATTTCAATAAATTCCCCTCCTGTGTAATGATAATAAAGTTGTTTAATTTCTACGCTATAAACACGCATAACACCGTTCGAACAATCGAACGATGTTTAGAATAATTATTTAATTTTATTTATCCTTCTCTAATTTTTAAAAAACCAGCAACAATAAAGTTTTTTAATAAGTTAAGTATTCTTCTGCAATAGTGAAACAATTGGATGAAATTTTATTTTTTAAAATTAATTTAAAAAAGTAGTTCTCCATGATAATTCTAAGTATAAATAATATTGTAAGTAGGTTTGATAACTCCATTAGAATACTGTTTCATGTCCACTAACTTTAATTTAAGACGTGGTTTTACGCTACCAAATAGAGAAATACCTTCACCGACTATAATTGGATTAACCTTTAATACTAATTGATCAATAAGTTTATGTTTAAACAACGATCCAGCCAATTCTCCGCCTCCACACAACCAAATTTTACCGTTATATTGTTTTTTGAGGTTCTTAATAAACCCTACAGCATCTCCTTTAATAAGTTCAACTTCCTCGTTTGCCTCAAACTGTATGGAGTTTGAAAATATGTAATGTTTTATGCCCTTATATCCAGGTTCACCAGGTTTAGCACCAAATTGAAACCCAAACTCATATGTTTTCCCCCCCATCAACACGGCATCGTATTCCTGAATATCTGCTAAAAAGTCTGGGACATGATCCCCCTCAAATAAAAAGAGAGAATTATTAAAATTTCCTTCTATCATACCTTGATCCGCAATAAAATTGTCCAGTGAAACCGCAACATGATAAATCAATTCAGCCATTCAGTCATTCCTCCAAGATAATGAATTGCCTAATTAATTCTATGAAACCAGCTTAATTCCCTTTATGTATTAATCAAACTGCTCAGTTAACTGAATAAACTTTATTTCGTTAATTGAATACCATCACTGACATTTTTAAATAACTTTATTGTAAATGTAACGACTCCTTTGGAAATTCAACAATTTTATTGTCATTTTACACCTCCATCAAAAAATATTATGGCTTAATCCTTTATTATAGTTTTAAAATAAAAAGCACTTGTTACCTATAAAAGACAATCAAGTACTCTTTATTTGCTTATATGAAAACACCCTTAGTTTTGTTGATTCCCGTATTGATATGAATTAATCGATGGTGCTTCAATGGCTTATACCCCTTGCTCAGTACGAAAACTTACAACTGTAACATCCCTATTAGAATGCAAATCAAAACATTCATACAAACAAGATTTCATTTGACTTACCTTATATATCTTTTGAATACCGAACCAGTCAATTCTTACTTCTTCTCTTTCCCTAAAGCAATCTAAGTATTAGATTTCCCCTATATTTTCAATAACCCTATTAAGTTTTTTGTAAAATTCACCTTTTGTTTTTACATGTTTAAACTGATCTGGATTAATATGAGCCTTTTGAGAGAGTGCTACAATCTCTTCTTTTGTAATTGAATCTTTAGTATTTATAGATGCTATATTTGTATATTTTCCATCTTCTGTTTTTGGAATTTCTAAAATCCCTTTATTTACGAGATTCACTACAGCCTTATGCTCTGAAGAATGTGTGTCTACACCGGTAATTTTCCAATTATGCATAACTTTTGGCGTGTATACACCATTCTTTACCTCTTTTAAATATGTAATAGCAAGATTACGAATGGTTCCACCTGTTTCGCCAAATGCATTCTCTTGTTTAGATGACCAAATCTGTTCAAATTTACGTCCCTCTAAAGCCCCGCCTTTTGCTTGAAGAGCCTCCATTCTATATGCATTCATTCCCAGAGTCATAACATCGCTCATTTTGATTGGTTTATTTGTGCGAATAGATCGTAAATTTGTAATTCGACTTCCATATGGTTTTGTTAAGTCAATTTCGTATTTCACGCCTCCAAAGAAGTCGTTCGTACTGTATTTAGACGCACGGCGTGTTTTATCAAAGCTAATTGTTACATCTCCGGCACGAGATGTGTTAAAATACCCCGCCGCCCATTCCATATAATCTTTTAAATCTTTTCCAGTTATCTTATATACTGTAATTTCTCCCAAAGCATATTGGTAATTATACGCAATATCTTTTTTCTTAATAGGACCTACATCTAAACGAGCATTATCGTTATCAATTTGATGGGCTACTACATCTGCTTTGCTGTAATAGAGCATGACTTCATGAAAAAAATCTGATAAAGGTGTCTCCTGAATTTGCACACTTGGAATACCATTTATTTCATTTTTAGGAACAAGATTTCTCCCCTTTAATTGAGCGACTACAACATTTGCATCTCCTCTCGCATACTCGTGAAAAGGTGTTAATGTTTCTTCAAGTGTAGGATCAGATAATACCGTTGTTCCATCCGCATTTTTTACAGGTAAAGTGGTAGCTGTTTTATCTTTTAAAACCAGCTTCCCATCTTGCTTTGTAAAAGTAAGGTCAATACGTGAGATATGCGTGCCATATTTATCTGGTTCTGTAATAATAACACCATTTACAACTTCTTTTTTAACAAGTTTATGCATATGAGCTGCAAAAATGGCGCTTAGTTCTGGACAAGCATTTGCAATATCTTGAACCCCAGTACCAGGGATGCCATTCTCATTTTCTAGTCCCATATGCATAACCCCTACCATTACATCTACTTTACCTTCTAATTCTTTAATTACCTTTTTTGTCTCTTCTACTGGATTTTTCACCACTAAACCAACCAAATGATCTGTCCCTTTTTCAAAATCACTAATCATTGGTGTATTCATGCCAATAACCCCAACTTTGATGCCACCTTTTTCAACTATCGTATATGCAGGAAGAAAACGCTCTCCATTCTCCTTGTAAATATTTCCTGCTAACGTCTTTCCTTTATATTGCTCACTAACTTTTTTCAATGTATCTAATCCAAAATTGAATTCATGATTTCCAAATGCCCAAGCATCATATCCCATTTCGTTCATTGCTACCATCATCGGAGACTGTGGCTTATCATTGAATAATTCTACTGAGTTCCCTTGAATTGTATCTCCGGCATCTAATAATATAGTATTTGGATTTTCTTGACGTACCTTCTTTATAACCGTATAAAGCTGCGTTAAACTTCCACTCATATTAGCACCATCAAGTGCATAATCCCAAGGCATAAACCTACCATGAATATCTGCAGTACCTAATAATGTAACATTAACATCAGATTCCTCTGCTTTAGAGATCACTGGTTTGATTGTTATTGCTGCTCCAAGCAGGATAAAAATAACAAAATAACATACACGACTCTTCCATTTCATTTTTGACATAGTAACAATGTTTCTCCCCTTTTTGTACTGTCATATAGTGTCTTGAACTTTAAAAATGTAACTTATTATTTGGAAAACTTCAACTGAAAAGGATAATTTTAAATATTTATCCCCCTATTATTGATCCTCTAAATTATAGAAAATTAGAGTGAGATAATGAGTGAAGACAAATTACTTCTTTAAAAAATATTTCTCAAGTTTTGGATATGTAAAAAAAAGTAAATTAATTCTATAATAAAAAAGTTAGATAATTCTGATTCCAAGGAAAGGTGATGAGTGTATGTTTAAGAAAATTTTGGTAACGAGTGCGCTATTATCTGGAGTTTTAGGAGTATCAACAATAGCTCCATCAGAATCTAAGGCTGAAACTAGTAATGCAGCCGAAACAAATTCTTCAGTAAATCAACAATACATTTCAGAAGGAACTGAATTCCCAAATGGAGTTACCAGCCCCTTTGCCCCAAATTCTTTTGAGCAAAATAACTTTATGCAAGAAAACCTAGCTGCAGCATTTAAATGGCAATATAATGCTAATTACAAATTCTCTACATCAATTCAAGTGAAAAAAACTGTACCTGCATCAGATAACGGATATATTGGAGTAGCTTTTCAAAACAATAAACCTTTTAAATTTAATGTTGTAGTAAAAAGTCTATCATCTGGAAAAACAATAACTCATACTGTACAGGGACAGCCGACCAGTGGTAACCAGCATGTTACAAACTTTTTTGGCCCTATGAAAGCAGGAAATTATGTTGTAACTTTAGTAAATACAGATAAATCATGGCACGAAGGGAACGTTTGGCTTGGATGGTAATAAAAATTAGGAAAAAATCAGATGATAATTCATAAAGTACAAGAGTTTTAATCCCAATCTATTTCTAATAGTGTTAGCACACTATGCTAAAAAGAATTAGGTCATAGTAGCCATGATGCTGCACTATTATATACTCAACTTGGAGATACAACGATTAAAGATAGGAAAAAGAATAGTTAAAAGGCGTATTCCGTAGGCAGGATACGCCTTTTTTATTTTATGTAAGAAGATGTTTAGCTTTTTGCTTGATGATATGTTGAGCTGATTGCTCCAACAATATTAGATATGGGAGATTATTACGCTTGTAGTTATGAAGATTATGTCTTTAAAACCAATAAAGAGATTTATTATCTTTCTATGCAAGTACATGATTAAACATATAAAATATTTTATGGCTAAAGCATGTTTCCTAAAACATGCTTTTTCTTTTGCAATGAAACTCAAAAACGATCGTTGTTGAGGCTTGATGAACCCCTTAGAATAATAAAGTGAAACTTCCATTAGTGGGAATTTTCTTCATCCTCCATCTATCTTCTTCGCTTTCTCTGAATCTTAAGGCGCGGTCCTACTGCTTGTTAGTGCGGGATAAAGTTAGCGTTTTTTCACGTTTAGCGTGTATCTTTGTTAAAATGTAGACGTGACTTCTAATTATATTCCCTCTCTAATTTATCAATTTTTTGACCTTTTATCTCATTACGTACTAGCATCAACTAACGCATCATCATAATCCTGTAATTCTTCCATAATTTCTTTTAATCGGTTCATATGATTCATAAATTCTTGGTAAGAAATTTCTTGATAATCAAAAGTCCCCTCTCCACATTCATCGCTTTCAAATATTTTTACTTTTGCGCCTAACTTTAACAAACTATCAACTAACCCTTTCAAATTCTGTATATCGTCAATATTGTTCGCATCCGTTTTGGCAAAACACTCTTCGTTTTCAATTTTATTTTTTATGTCTGTAATTCCTAAACCAGTATACTTTCTCAAAGGAACTGTATATGTATGAAGCGCATCATTAGAGCTTATTTTAATCGCAATTTGACTCATCTATTATTCTCCTTTCTGCTAAAATCCTTACTCCCATCGTTTCAACACATCACTGATTTCATTGCGAAAAAGAACATTAGTAAATAATATACAATATTTTCCGAATAACCTATGTTATATTTTATGAATCATTATAAATCTTTACACTTTAAGGAGGGTTTTTATGTATACACCTAAATATTTTGAAGTGCAAGATTCAGAACTTATTTTAGAATTTATCAAAAACCATTCATTTGGAACCTTACTATCTAGTACGAAAGACTTTCCAATTGCAACACACCTTCCACTGGATGTATATAATGAACAGGGACATACTTATTTATCGGGGCATTTCGCTTATGCCAATCCAGCATCAATTTGGTCCTTGTATCGCTCATTTCCCCATCTCCTTCAACATTAACATAATCTCCTCTATAACAACTTCTGGCTCATCATGATGAATATAATGTCCACTTCGACTAGCAATCCGGTACTTGCTTGACGTTGATAGCCATTGGAATTCTGCTTGGAGTCTTTGCTCAATTTCCAATATTTCTTGAGATGGCCATCCCTCTTCAACATTGTCAGGTAAACCTCTTGTAATAATTGTGAGAGGGAGGTTACTTTGCTTTGAATGATCAACGATTTGCTTATAGCTTTGTATTTTATCAATCTTCTCACTATTCAACATAGGATTCTCGTAATATTCCCTATTTCTTGCAAGCAGATTTTCGGGTAGAACCTTTTCATAGGCAAGTTCTTTATATTCCGGTGCAGCGTCAACCAAAACCATACCGCAGATGTTCAGTGGATAAAGGCTGGCATATAATCTAGCGACCAAACCACCAAAAGAATGTCCCACCAATATATAGGGCTTCTCCACTTCAAGCGCTAGCAACAATTCGTTGAGCTCCTCGACTAGATCATAGCAAGTCGTCGGGACGGATGCGACTTGACTCCTGCCAATACCCGACCTGTTATAGGAAAGGGTTGATGTTTTTTGCGATATTCGGTCTTGGACTTTTTTCCATGTCTCATAGCTATCGCCTAACCCTGCTATGAAGATTACGCTTGGAATACTGTTACGTGAATATTTTTTGAATAGTCTGTGGTTATCACAGATATCAATTATCTTTTTATTTTGTATAGTCACTTTTAATCACCCAGTTCAATTATAAGCTTCACACTATTAACATTTCCATAATATTTTGATTATTATATAGTTTCGCGAACTTTCTCATTTTTTATTTTGTAACTTCAGCTGAAACCACTCCAAAAGAAATCTATAGAATACCAATTGATAATTTGCTTAATTCCAAGTTTTTTGTCGTTTTAGGGGGCCCGCCCCATCGCCATCAACTTAAGGATTTGGACTATTCTGGAAGTTAAAAGCACGTTCCCATTCTCTTATATTAATGAGAAAGGGTGACGTGCTTTTTATGAATATGCATCAAAAACAAGAGTTGTCTTTATTTGCCGAAGAGTTATATCGATATATGTCTCCCGCTACACTTAATCAATTGGCTATAGAAGCAGGCGGCATGAAACGAAAACGTAAATGCCACGGGCATCATTTTTTATCTTTGTGTGTATGGTTAAATCAACAGGTCCCTACTACCTCTCTTACTCAACTTTGTAGTCAATTAGAAACTTCAACAGGCGTTTTATTAAGTACGGAGGGACTTAATCGACGATTTAATTCGGCTTCTGTAGCCTTTTTTTGAACTGTATTTACTACACTTCTACAAGCTAAAATTGGAGGGTTATCTAAAATTTCTCATTCTCTTTCTGCTTACTTTGAGCGTATTCGTATCCTTGATTCTACAACCTTTCAAGTTCCAGATCGATTCGCATCTACTTATCCTGGTGCCGGAGGATGCAGTCATAAAGCTGGTGTGAAAATTCAACTAGAATATGACTTGTTGAGTGGAGAATTTTCTGATGTGAAAATTGAACCTGGAAAACGGAGTGATCAGTCGTATGGTGCGACTCGCACAGGCATGATACAAAAGAATGAACTATATATTCGTGACCTAGGATATTTTCGTTTACAAGACTTGAAGTCTATCCAAGATAAGCAAGGATATTATTTATCACGTCTTAAATTACCAACTAGTATAAATTGTTTGTCTTCTAATTGTTTCCCAATCGGTCCGTCATGGTTTAGGCCCATTGTTTCAATGACTTGAAGTGGCATACCAGTTTCATTTGTGAAGCTAACATGCAAGTTAATACCAGAACGTTCACCGTAGTAGACTGCCCATGATAAACGATTTTTTCCAACTGTGATCGTTGTTGAATCAATGTTTGGAATGTGATATTCATTGTTCATGAGAGATGCCTCTTTTCGTAAATGTTTGTGTCGTAACTCACATTTTACAAGAAGCATCTCTCTTTTTGTCTATAATTTTATTGGAATAAATTAGATAATCAACACGCATGATAATAAGCCTTTTTCGATTCACTAATAAATCCCACTTTTTTAAAATATTTGAATTTTTATATCATCATAGTATTATGAAATAGAAAAATAACAGGAAATAAATTACAAAAAAAGAAATCGTTGTAAAATACATCTATTCTTGCTTTATTTATTGTGGCATTTTCTTTAGCAATGCCAACAAAAGCCCAACAGAATCTATTAGATGAGAAACTATATCAAAGTCTAATTGAAGAAGGTTCTTATTCTCCTAAAATTACATATGAGATGGCCAATAAGTTTCATATATCTTCAATGGCTAGGAAAAGAAATATTACTGAGAGAATAGTAACATTTCTATAAATGGTATTTAAGATTATATGAGAGGAGGTGACAAAGGATGAAAATGGAAATCATTAATGAAGCAAACACAGTTGTTGAAGTTGAAAATAACATGCAACAGTACCCATTGTAGAAGCATCTTATAAAGATGTCACGCAAAACGCAATAGAAATGAATACAATTGCCGAATCAATACAAAATAAAAATACAAGTTATGATAAATTTAATCCTGATACAGCAATTGACTGGGTTTGGGCGAAATCATTAGTGAAGGATGATTACAAACTTGTACCAGCTTTAATGGTGTTTATGGATGATGTAAATACAAAAGGTCGTTTCTATGGAGGATCCTCTACTGGACTCGCTTCTGCAACTACTATTGAGGATGCCATTCTTCATGCACTGCTTGAAATTATTGAGCATGATGCTTGGATGGTTGGACAAGCCAATCAACATGTTCTGCCTCGTTTAGACTATATGACTTCAACAAACAAAGTATTGAAAGAGCGTATAGACATGGTGAAGGATATGGGGTATGAAGTAATAACTAGAGATTACACAAACGATTTAGAAATTCCTGTATTCAGAACTTGGATTGTTAATCCAAACAATGATACGCATTTTGCTTTCAGTGGTTTTGGTGCTTCAATTTCACCTGAAATCGCATTGGAACGTTCCGTTACTGAAGCCATGCAAAGCGATGCACTGGTTGACCCCAATAACCCATTGAATAATAGCATTTCTGGAGCTAAGTTGTTATCAAGAGTCAACTCTATATATTCTCTCCCATATTTATATAAAAAAGACATTGCGGGAAAAGCACCAAGTATTTCAATGCTAGATAAACCTAGCCTAAAAATAAAAAGTGTTAACCAAGCGATTCAACATATCATTAAACAATTGAAGAAAAAAATACCTGGTTGTGATGTTTTATATGTCGATTTGACAAAGGATTTTATTAATATACCTACTGTTAGAGTTATTGTCACTGGTGATATACAAAGGCTTAACCATCCTCTTATTTCAGTAAGCCCAAGAACACTTAACTTTGGTATCAATATGGGGTATTCTAATACACCAGCAACATATAGAGAATTATATCTTGGAGACTATCCGCATTAAAGAGGTAATCAACATGTCTACAAATCATATAAAAATGAAAAAAAATCATATTCGTTTACGCCTTATTTCTGAAGGTATTCAAAATATATTATTTTATATGCTTTTCCCTTTCATGACTTTATATTTAACAAAAGCATGGGATGCGGGTATTGTTTCTATTGCTTTAGTAACTATTGCAGTTTTAGGAATGTTTTCTGGCATTTGGGGAGGAATTCTTGCTGATAGGTTTGGTAGGAAACCTGTAATAATACTAACAAGCATAGGATTTCTAATTGCTACTACATTATTTATTATTGGAAGATTAGTATTAAGTAATGTAACAATTTATATGAGTTTCGCTTTAATGAGCCTTACATATGCCGCATATTTACCAGTAGGGAAATCCTACATTTCGGATTGGCTTGATGAAAAAGAACAGAAAAAAACGTATATATTATCCTATCAAATATTTAGTGCTTCAGTAACCATCGGGCCACTTATAGGTAGTTTTATATTTGATTCTATGCCGATATGGTTTGTTTGGATATCTTTAATTTCGGCTCTGTTGCTTCTTTTTATTTCTTTATGGGGAACCCCGGAATTTAGAGATAATAGAAACTTGACTATAGAAAAAAAATCTAATAAAAGTAGTTTCCTATCCACTTTAGCTCTTATAGGAAAGGATAGGCGACTATTCATTTTTGTACTAGCCAGTATCTTTGCAGCTCAGGCTTTCATGAAATTGGAAATATTGCTTCCTTCCAAAGTAATTGAGGACTTAACTCAAGGAGTATCCATATTCGGTATTTCAATAAATGCTTCTCAATACTACGCATCTTTATTAATGACAAATGGTATTGTAGTAATCGTCTTTGGGAGTATCGTAGGAAGGCTTTTATCTAGATATAGTACAAGGTTTAGCTTTGTAGGATCGAGTTTATTGTATGCTCTCTCTATGATTATCTTTGCATTTTCGCAAAGTTACATCACTTTTTTTATAGGAATAATAGTGTTTACAGTAGCTGAGCTACTTGTTGTGAGTACACAGGATGCATATATTGCGGGAATCGCTACTGCTAATCAAAAAGCGCAATATTTTGCTGCAGCCAATATGCGATATTCCATTAGTAAAATCTTTGCCCCTCAGCTATTAGTACTTGTATCATTTGTAAGCTATGAGGGCGCCTTTCTAATCGCAGCTTTTTCTGCAGTATTAAGTGCATTTTTCTTTTTCTTACTCTTTCAAAATACTAAATCACAAAACATACATTGAACATACAGTGTTAGAAGAAAGATAGGGATTAACAGTAAGCCGCCAATCAAATAATGTGTCTAAACAGACTGCACCTCCTAGTACTATACATGTATGAATGTATAGTACTAGGAGGTGCTTTTTTGGTACTATGTCAATGTATAAAATATACGTTAACTTTTGCTACAAATTAAAAAAGTTAACATTCAACTTAACATAACACTTATACGGAGAACCAAGAAAAACCCAAAAAGCTCCTATTCGGCCAACAGAAGATGGTAAAAAGCACAAGTTACCCATTTATTTGTTTTAGATGTCATTTTATATTGACATCTTTTTTTATGAATCGTTATTTTTCAGGTGTTCCCTTTTGGGTACACTCTATACCTCTTAAACCATTGTTATTATTCACTTTTTATAAATTTCCTATCTCACTCTATATATAAAGGCTAAAAGGTCCGCACCAACATTTCGCAGATTTTGTACGCTAAGGATATAAACTTTAATATGACAAGGTTTTTTACATCATAATCAATGGATTAAGGACGAGCCCTTGTTGGAACAGGCATTGTAAAAAACGATCGTTTCTGTTACATCGTCTAAAAATCCTTAGTGTACACCAAAATCAATTTTTTCGTGTCGAAATTTGCTTAGCGTACGAAATACGCGTTTTGTTGGTTGGACCCCATCGCTATCAAGCTAACAAAACAAAATACCCCCTAAAATGAAAATTTTCTTTCTCTATAGTTAGTTACTTTGAGAAGTCAGCGCATTTTTCTTTAGTGTATGTGTCTAATAAGTCATTATTGGATTTAATTATATTTTTTAATTTACTTATATACATTCTATCTTCCTCACTTTCTACTTCATCCACTTACACCTGCTGCGCTATCTTTCATCTTATAATGCTCGCAATGATTGTATTGAGTTGTTTCATACCATTTTAAAGTTGGTTTCTTCAGTGATGGTACAAACACGATGGATACTGATATCGTGTGTCAAAAAAGACAACAAAAAACCGAAATGACACTAATTTATCAAATCGGTTTTTATTCTATCTACATGAATGAATTTCTATCAGCCTCTTTTAATTTACTAAGAATTTCATTAGCAACGCCCTCGAATCTTTTAGGATCGTCAGAAATAATTTCATTAAGTAAATTGATTACTGTTAATTTTATATCACTATTCATTCCTACAAGAATTTTAGCATACTCACTTCTATATAAATCATTATTTAAAATTCTTATGTTTAGTAGCATTGCCCACTCTTTTGCACTCTCAACCATTTTTGGTAAAGCTTTAGGCATCTCTGTTAGATATTTTTCCATTTCAAAACTTTCAATAAAATGAACTAGACCAAACATAACTTCTTCCTCTTGTGTTTCATCCTCAAATACTATACACAACTCTTTAATAAGCTTCTCATCATCACAATCTGCTAAGCTTTCTAATGCATCGTCAAACTCTTCACATTCTGACTGATTTTTCAAAAATCTACAATTATATAATCTCTTGATTTCAAATCTACTATCCATATAAACTTCCCCTTTTAAAAAATTAACAAAATCAGATATTATTGAAAAACATAAGACACATGAAATGACAAACTATAATGTTCTACGAAATCAATAGCTTTCATTTTAAAGTCAATCGAAAAGATCTTCTTTTTCCCCAAAAAATCCCCTCCACAATCAACAGTACAGTAACTTTCTTTCAGCTGTCTACTACAGGGGAATACCACAATACAAAAATCATCTTTTTAAAACTACCTAACTTTTTTAATGTTCTTTACAAAGCATATATTTTACAAAGTTATTAAGTATCTTTATTCATTTGTTATCAAAGATTTTCTATTCAGTGTCTTCTAATATTCTATCATCTAATTCTTCTCTCGCTCTCTCTATTTCTCTACACGTTTCAATTAAGTTGCTCAACATTTCAAGGGAGATCTGTCTATCTTCCTCAAGAATTCTTACTTCCGCACCCAATACGTTCAAATTAACAACAATAGTTTTAAGTTTAATCAATTCTTCTGTATCATAATAACTAAACTGTAAAACTGGAGTTTCATCTTCTATATTTCTTTTTAGCTCATGAATTGATTTATGACTAAATTTTCTTAAAGAAGTAATGCACTTAACAATATTCTTATTTGGCCTAACTATTAAGGACATATAATGCACTTTCAGACCCTCCTTAAAAATGGAAAACATCTAGTACCGGCTCTCCTGATAAACTATTTCCCCGTACCATCCGTACAACTCATTAAGCGTAGCAGGGGAAATTTCTAGAAATACCAAATGCTACACCGAATGATTTATTCGCTGAGAAGCTTAAAGTTCATGATCAAGCGGGAAACGAACTTATAAAATTTATTGAAAAAAAGGAAAGAGTTATTTACCCTTCAACCACTTATCTCTAAACAATTCTTTATCTTCAAATAAATTGTTCATAGCAAGTTCATACCACACTAAACAAAAATCTTTTTCCCACTTTGTACAATCTTCCTCGTAATCCATAAGCCTCTGAAGCATACAATAGGAATCAGAAGGCTCAATTTGAATCAGATCATTTTTAAAAAATAAAGCTATAAGACCATGTTCAATAGATAGCAAGCAACCTTCATCATGAAATGAAATGGCAAAGTAAGCATAGTTGTCCTTCGTATAGTTAGGTAAAATCTCAAATGTAGGAGTTCCCAAATAAGGATGAATTTCTTCCATACTATTAAAAGTAATAGAACTAAAGGTATCGTCATTTTTATTATATATCTCGTAACTCATGAAACCTTTCAATTGCAATTCAAATAGAACCTTTAGTATATTTTCATAAACAATATCAAAGTGTTCTTTTACATAACATAGCGTATTATAAGCTTCTTTTGTTAAAGGTTGATTACTTTCTAAATACCCACCTAACTCAATTTTGTTTTGTCCAAAAAACGAAACAGAACAATTTACGTTTATAGATCCATCCCAACAATCATATTTTTCAGAGAAGCAAAAATCATCCACTTTACCTACCATCATTCACACCTACCTAGTTAAATTTTGTTCTTCATAATCAATGCCCTAGGGCGTAGTATAAATACTAAATCCAGATGGTACAACGGTGCAACTTTTTTAGAAACGGTTAATCTTTCTTATAAGCGATTAAACTTTATTTTAAATCTCCATCAGCTTCATCCGTCAAATTTTCCTTTTCCTCCTTTGTTTTTGGCCATAAAAAAGGCTCATTCCTCCCCATTATTCAAGTTGGAATAAGCCTTCTAAATGTATTAAGCGTGTTTGTCATTTACCTTTAAAAACGTCTCTTAAATTTTTGCTCAATTTATACCTTCTTTTTCTGTTAATCCCTATTAACAAATTCCCTATCAAATTGCAACATCCTGGTAACCTACTTTAGTTACTATTTCATTTAATAAACGCAGCCCTATTCCATTAATTCTTCCAATCCTTTAGGGTTCATCGGTTTAAGGAAATTGAATCAACAACAATAGCATGATTGACGTAAACAGGACAAACTCCATTCATTAGCTCGGTTTTATAACCCATCTGAAAATGATATGATTACAGTGGCAATAGCATTAATTATTACCTAATTATTGAAATACAAAATGAGAAAATGACAACACGGAGGGGAAGTTATGGGCTTTTTTAGTAGATTTTTCAAAAAAGTAGAACAAGCAAACAATAGAGAGGTAACCCTCAATGAACTAAGTGAAGAATTATATGTTGAATCTCCAATAGAAGAAGCAAATAGCTTTTGGGTATCAATGGCACAAAATTTAATTGTCAATACTGTAAAAGCCGCTGACAATAATGTGGAACGCGCTTTTATTTTGGTTAATTTTAAAAAAGGAGAAGCTTCTTTTGATATTTTTTATCAAATTAACGGGCAATTGTATTTTTGGAATCAGCTAGAAGATCAGATGATTAAAAATAGAATTAAGGATGAGTTGTTACCACAAGCTTCAGAAGTTTTAGATGCAGTAAACCTGCAATTTCATGAAGCGGACCATCCTACAATCTCGTTTGCTGAACTGCAATTTGAATGGGAAACAAAGGCCTGGTTTTCACACATCATTTGGGAAGACGACCCTGCCTCACAATTACCAAAAGATCAAATATTAACTGAATGGTTCAACCTAATTAAAAAGGAAACTCAGAATAAACCACTTGATAGTGATACAAAATTTTCTTGGTATCCATCAAACCCGTAAAGTTGATGAGCATGGGTGTTACCTAAACAAAATATACAATATAAGTTGATTTTGGAATTATTTTTTGTCTACGTTTCAGATAAAATTAAACAAAAACCTTGTATAAAGGTGGAGAACAGATGAACATTCCTAAACAATTCATTAAACCCTTTCCTGCATATGAAGAAGTGTTTTATGATCATTTGGAGCAGCATAAAAAACACTTTTTACCCATTTGCTCTATAAACTTACAATGTATTGAACCAGAATGGGACCAATGGTTACATATTGTGTCAGCAAAGGAAATTCACGAGGGTTGTGTTGGCGATTTTACCCAAACATTTCACACGAATTTTACGAAAGAAGATACGTTAGGCTTTGATGTGATTGACGGAAAGTATAAATTTGAAGCAGATTGGAATTACTTTGAAATTGAACAGAGCCCTTCCGACATTGTAGAGAAAGCCTATGTGCGTAATGAAAAAGATTATCAAATCCGTAAAGAATTTTTCCAACGTAATCAGAAAATCTATCCTTATTCTAGCTTTGGAAAAGAATTTACATCCGTAGAATCATTAGAACAAGAGTTTATCAAAAAACAAACAAATGGCTGGGGATTAAATTATCCCGAGGTGAATGGAATTCTGGATTATATACGTTTTATGACAGAAGAAGGGCAAGAACTATTGGAAGATTGCGTTAGCGAAGACGAAATTTTTGACTATACCAATCTACTGTATGTGCCAAAAGATGAAGATGGCCACCCATTTACATATGTTGGATTTGCTACAGGCTATTATTTTCAAGCTTATGGTGCGGATCGTATATACCTATTTTTCAATAAAGAATTAAGAAAAGCAGTAATTTGTTTTGAGTATACATAAGGTACAAGAAGCAGGAGAGACGGGGAAGAGTTGTCAGCAAACATTTGAGTGAAAAAGGAAATCATTTCGATTTCCTTTTTTGTATTCTATTCATACATCAGAAGGTCATTAACTACTTAATTTCTTTAACTAATCATGAGCGCGGATGAATTGCTATATCTGATGGTTAGTTTGACTGTATATAGCTATTTATGAGTAGTCATGCTTCTAAAAGTAATGAAATTTGACACTTACATTCATAAGTTGTGCGTTATCATATCCACTTGTAAAATATAAATTAAGTAGTAAGTCTAAGTCATTAGAACGAATCCTATATCTCTATTCGCGTAGTAATAAAATACATGCTTATTCTATTATTGTACTGGTCCCATAAAACCAGTAATAATAAGAATATGTTCCTTCAATTTGACCTTTTTTAAGTTCTCTACTTTTTCTGCTCCACCTAGACCTAGTAGAGGTACATAACCAAAACACTCATCATACTCCAACTCATTATATCGTTTAAGCGCTTCGGGGTAAGGTTGCCAAGATAAATCTTCATTTCTAAATTCCGAATCAGCAATATTTTGAAAGAAAAATTCAAATGTAAACATAACGGTCGTCACTCTACCATACCTGTAATTAAGTAATCTAACATATCCATCTGACCAAATAACTAAGTCTCCCATACCCGTAGCAAACAATACTATTGAATCCTTATATCTTTGACTACTCTCCTCCAAAATCTCTTTAAATCCCTCTGGATTTACACTCTTAAAATACCCTTGCATAAATGTCCCAAATCCATAATTACTCCATAAATTTATTATTTCATTTGGTACTATGTATTTATACTTTTCAATGATTTCATTCGGAGCTTTGCTATGCAACTTAAAATCTTTTAAATATTGTTCCATTTAAACTCCTCCTCTAATGTGTTAATTTTACATTCAAATAAGTATTTTTTAGTTGTTCTGGTGTCATATTTTTTTGCTAATTCCTTAATCTGTTCATCTTTAAATATTCAGCAATTTCTGTTTGCCCTCTTTCAATAGCAAACTCATAAGCTCCCATATCTTTCATAGTATCTCCTGTATACTTAACAGTAATATCAATACCATTCTGAACAAGATACTTTACAATATCAAGGTGCCCACCATAAATCGCTGAGAATAGAGGATTTCTATTTGGATTACTAACATCTAATATTGCACCATTATCAAATAAGTACTCTACAATACTAATTTCACCTTCACTAGCTGCATGTGCAATAGGCGCTGACTTGGGTACACCTTCGTTTATGTTAATATCCATACCAGATTCAACTAGAAATTTTATCATATCCAGTTTACCAGCTCTAGCCGCAACATGTAGCCACGTTCCAAAAGGTGTTACAAAGTCAAGCAAACTTTTATCAGTAACAATTATCTCTTTCGCTTGTTCTATATCACCATTCTCAATTAAATCATAGATTTTTATTGCTTTTTCCTTATTATCCATAGAATCCTCCTTAGGTCTATCTATAATACTTGATACACCTTTCTTGAAAAGGGATTCTATCATCGTGCAGCACTTCTTCTTGCAGCAATTTTGTTATATTCTCTATTTTTCCAATGAATAGTGCGAAGAAATCGCCTGAATTTGGATATGCAAATAATCCATATCCCTTTGGTGACAGTATTTTGTTGGCCTCCTTGATCTTTTCAGGTAAAAATTCATAATGAAATGCTTCTAATTTCTCGAGTTCTTCTTGTGTTGCTAATTCAATTTGGTGGGCAAATTCGTAATCAAGAATAAAATTGACAATTTCTTGATATTCCTCACCTTTATAGTCAACGTATAAAAACTGTTTCGTCGTTAATCCATATTTTAATAGGTCTTCATGTAAGTCATAACTTCCTTGCTCTTTTAAAAACGTTTCCAAATCCTCGCTATCAGGAAATATAATCTGTGCTATCCCTTTATCAGGCATATTAGCTTCCTCCCTTTTATTGAAATAATTCTCCATGCTTGTTAGGAATATATTCCGGGTAGTTTTTACGATAAAATTGATCGATCATCTGAAGCACGGGATCCCATTCAGGGTATGGCTCACGTTCTCCAAATACCATTTTCGCTTCTGGAGTATTCATCAGAAAATTATCGAATTGAGTAGGTACTGGCAATCCTATTTGTTTCCTTACATGGATCAAGAATAAGATTTCATAAGGATAAAATCCGTATCCGAAATCGCCAAATTCACCTAGCTGTCCGATTTCAGAAGCTAATGCAGAATGATACTGTGACATTATCGAAATTAGATGTTCTATTTCTTCTAAATCACCAGTCGACCAATGTTCCAGCACTTCATCATAAATGTTCAGGTCTTCAGGGATTGAGCCGCATCGCAGTTCAGCTTCCTTAAACTTATTTTTCACAGCTAGATACAATTTTTTATTCGTTCCCATGATGGTTTTATTTCTATACTGCAAGTACAGCTCTAGCAAAAACCAAATATGTCTATCCTCTTCATTGGCATCTATTAAATGTTCACCGAAGTGATGAGTCATAAAATCATATAATATATTTTCTTCTTTCTCCCATCCATACATTGCAAAATGAACTAATGTAAGGACGACTTCTCTAAACGTATATCCCAAGATCATCCCTGGATACCTACTTGTATAGAGATCCTGTCCCATGCACTGGTAAAATAATACTTTCTGCATGTTCTTTAATCCTTCTGCATTGTTTCCACTGCTGATCAATACATCGCTTTTCCATAATGACAAGTGATATGAGGAAATTTTGCTTAGATTTATTAATAGTATGTGATCTTTCTCTGTTTCATTTTGCTCAACAATTTTCTCAATCTTACTTCTACTGACATTATATTTATCTTTCACATCTTCAAATTTGATTCCATCCACAAAATTTTTGCTATATCTTTTAAAAGCCATTTCTAACTTTTTTTGGTTTATCATTGTATCCTCCCTATGAATTACTCTATTTTCTTACTCCAGTCTTTTACCCTTAACTCCTCAACACCGAATCCAGTATCAGTGCATAAAATTAATCATACTCTCCTGGTTTATATCTAATATCAGACTTTAACCCCTTTTATAAATTGTAATTTTTGCAACCCTTTTAAACAAATAGCGAGTATCATACGACCGTTTCTAGTAAAAAATACAACTCAAAATTTATTAGTCAACATAGCAAAGAATACTCTTTCACATTTATCACCACGAGCTTTGCCATTCTTTTATGTAAATATAAATTGAGTAACGAATATGGTCGCGTTCTATACTGTTCATTGCAGCCAATCTCGTATGTCTGTTAAAAAACAGCACCCAAGGTCAATGGATACTGGCATAACGCCCTTCCATATAGTACATGTTATAACAAATAAAAGTAATTCCTCTAGTTTTTTCTCTTCAAGCCAATGTTTTCTCTTTTTATATCAAGTACATCTGAAATACCAAATTCATTGAATTTTTCTATTACATATTCATATCCTTCTTGTAAAGCAGTCATTCTTTCTTCTGTATAAATAGGTATTAAAGTATAAAAATTGATTACTCTATTTTCCGAATCTATAAAACTTCTCCTCTCTTTAGATTTACCGATCAAAATACATGATAATGCTGTATTAGAAGCAAATGGCATTGGAGGTTCTCCATTTGGAAGAATGACCCCTTCCTCTAACCATCCATCATATCTGTGAGGTATGTGAGCAACCATTCTCAGCCACTTCAAAGGCCAATAATTACTTTCGTTCGTCATCTCATCTTTACTTATTTTCCAATTTGCAGGTAACTTTAATACTAATTCAGCATACTTAGATCCCTTACTGTCTTCTGAATCATCCATTGCAAAATCACTCATCCCTGTAGTCACAAGAGTTATAAAATCTCGTTCTTTTGATGGCAGTATAACTTGAATATCAACCGCTACTCTACTGCCAGGTATGATTTCACTGATTGTATTATTAATGGGACCAAACTGTTCTGTTATATAATCTAAAATTTCAGTTTTTCCATTTTGCGTAGTATCCTTATATTCTTCTTTATCAGAATCCAATAAATTTGCTATTTCCATTTGCCCCTGTTCATGTGCAAATGCTAATGCATCCATATTTTTCATATATTCTCCTGTGTACTTAACATGAACGTCAATGCCATTTTCAATCAGAAGTTTTGCAATATCTACATATCCACCCTGAATTGCACCAAACAAAGGATTCCTTTCCGGTTCACCCACATCGATTTCAGCTCCACAAGACAATAGATACCTAACAATTTCAATCTGTCCTTTTGAAGCCGCTTGGTTAAGTGCCCCACCACCATATACACCACCGCGTTTATTTATGTCAGCACCTAATTCTATAAGTCGCTTGACTATTTCAAGCTTTCCATGTGTGGCTGCAACATGAAGAAAAGTTCCAAATGGTCCCATATCCATATTTAAGAGTTCCATATCTGAACCAATTAACTCAACTACTCTCTCAACATTATTTTGCTTGATAGCTGTACGAATCCCTTTAGCTAGTTGTATATTTCCCATGTTATCACTACCTCCTTTTGGTGGATATCTTACCTAATTCTTCAAGTGCTATAAGCATATCATCCAAGTTACCGCCATTATTTTTTACTGCTTTAATTTCATCTACAACATTTACGGCAATACCACCAGCACTAAGAACAGCGCTTGCAGCCTTCATAATGCTTTGAACCCTCTCAAGAGATCCCCCTTTTATGTGTTTTTATCTTCGCTATATCTTCTCTATCAAACAATTAGTCCCCATTAATATCCATCATATTTTTAAAATCATTTCTATTTATCCAATTTATTGGTATACCTAAAATAACCTTTGGTAAGTTCATATTTTTATCCACCTACTTCTCTAATCGAATAACTTCCTTAAAAATAAAATTGACTTTTTCTGAGTATTGCTTTGATTGTTTATCACTTATTTCTTTTAAAATATTGATTACTTCCGCTTTCTTAGAGGGTATAACCTTTCTCAGAACATTAATAAATGGAACAATTAAATCATCTGTAGCTAAAAGACTTCTATAAAGCCTTTTAGCACAATATCTAGCTTGTGGTAAAATGTAGTTCATGCCTTCAATTAATTCATATAATCCCTCTTCTATTCCATTCCGTTCAATAATATAAAAAATTGTTTTAATTAAATCACCAATAATCGAAGGTTCATCTATTTCATCATGAAAAACACTACACAAATCACCAATTACTTTATTATTAGCAGTTTGTGATATTTCATTTAAAATTTCTTCTAATAGTTCTATACTGTCATCTTCATGAGCCAAAAAACGCATCTTTTTTAAATTTGATATCATACTCTCTAGAGACATTATTTCCCTCCATACTTAAGGTTTTCTTTTATTTTACCGTAATCAACCTTAGCTTTATCCGTACTCTATGTTGTAATCTTAAAATAAAAAACACTTGTTGCCTATAGTTGACAATCAAGTGCTTTAAGCTTGCACGTACAATCATTTGATACCGATAATATGAAATCTTTTGTATTTCATGGAAAATAGTACATTTAAATTAACGAACTTGTACGATCTACTTGTATGGTACAGTACCAATAAATTTTATTTCTATATTTTCAGATTCACCTTCAATTTTCGCTTCATTGTATTGAAAATCATAAAGTACAATAACAGAATTAACACTGTATGCTAAATTATCACCATTTATTAACTCTTTTATTTTTGGGATAATTAGTTCACTATAAGAAAAATCATTTAAAATATCGTCTACATTATTTTTAGTATCTTCATAAAAACAAATTTCAATATTATCTTCATCATAATAACCAAACTCAAAATTTGTCCCAAACTTTGAGTCTATTGAATCTCCATCTTCCATATACTCTATATCAACATACTCTTCAAGATTCTCAAACGATTTAGAAACTCCAAACCACACCGAAACCACTCCATTCCATTATATTCCATATCATTACTCCTTATTTTTTTAGAGTACCTGGTAACCCTTCTACTCCACCCTTGTATCTATAATGAGACCACATCTGTAACCTTCTTACAAATGTATCATAATCAAGTGATGTGTCTATTATCTTCCATATTACTCCAGACTAACTTCCAATCTCTTTTATTCGTACTATGCACAAAGGGCATTAACTAAGATTAAATTTTCTCAGTCAATGCCCTTAATTTTAATGATTCTTTACTACTTCAATCACATTCTCAATATTATCTTTCAACTCTTTATTTTTATCTTCTTCATATTGATAATATCCTTGAATTCCTCTATGAATGATAGAATGCATAGTTGGATGAAATGATTTATCTGTGCACTCAATTAAAAAATCACAGAATTCCGCACTAGCTGCTGGAAAATAGAAGAACATTTCTATCAATATATCAACTGTAGCTCCCTGTATCTGTATGGCGTTCTTTTTGCTTTTTAAAGAATAACCATTTATCATACCAAAACAAAATGTTGCTATTATTTGCTTTTCTTGTTCGTTTAATATTTCTGGAACCAATTGTGAAGTATTTAAAAACCGCTGAATCATTTTTTCACTTCACTGTAATATTCTACATCATTAGTCATTTTTGTCCCCCTAGTATATAAATATATTTCCTTCTGGATACTTTCCATTCCATCCACAAGGAATATGTCCACTTAAATAGATTTTTAACATTTCGTTATAAAATGCTGACTTATAATATTCTTCATAAGATAGTACCATTATTATACTTACTATATCGAATTTAATAGCATTTAATATATCTTTTGGTAATCCCAATATCGTTATTTGTTTTTCAATATTGTCAGTAATTTTTGGTAATACCTCTGCTTTGATTTTTTTAACTAAGGTGTTCCAATTTTTATTATATATTTCTGGTTCATTTTTTGCTAAATAACCCGTTAAATTATTACTTTCTTCGAGACAAATATTTTCCCATTCTATCCCATTCACACTCTTAACCATTTTCTTTTTATTCGATAAATAGGTATACTCAATTCCTTGAGGAAAATTACTCTCTGTTCCACAATGTTTTAACCAGTTACTAAACAATACCGCTTCCACTACAGAAGTATTTAATTCCATGTAAGTGCTCCTTTATTTAAGTTTTGGTAAATTAATTCTACCAGGAATCCTTGGAACAAAATCGCCTCCAATTAATTTATAAAACAATTGTTGTTCTGTTGCTCGTTGAACGGCCTTCTGAGCTTGTGTATCACTCAAAACAACTGACTTCAAAGATACGTATAATGCCTCGTTATATTCTGAAACGGTAGGCATTTCACGAAAGCGTTCTCCGTTTTTTCTAAAAGTATTCCAAAATTCTTCTAGACTTTGATGAGCTAAAAAATGTGGACTATCAATATCCTTAAATATAGTTCGTTAATTTGACGAATCATATTATCTTTTGGCATGACAATATCGTAAATGGCCATGTACGGGCTTAAGTTGAGTGTCTCTTGGTTTGAAATCATTGGGAGCACCACCTGCATTTAGTTTCTCTATTATAAATTAAAAGGCGAGATATTCGACGGTTGAATCGTCGAATATCTCGCCAAATGGAACTAGATGGAGTTTTTCAGTGCCCTCGTACAATACCGAACTCATCCCTCATTAGCTGCTTAAAATATGTGTCTAACTTTTTGGGGTTACTTCATACATTCTTCTCACGTCACTGTTGACTTTTTAAATTGGGCATGTCCCTGGTAAGTGCCCGAGGAACTCACAAAATAGCTGTTTTAATCTTCATTAAACATTTGCTCATCAACTTCTTCCAGATACCTTTCTGTATCTAAATGAGATTCTATAAGATTATCTAAAAACTCAATGCTAACCTCCCTATTATCTTCATATACATGGACTTTAGCACCAGCATCTAATAATGTACTTACTATTTTTTTCATTTCTAACAATTCATCAATCTCTAATAGATTATACGATAAGATGAAATCATTATTATTAAGTGATTCTTTTATTTCAGATATACTCTTATTAGTATTTTTTCTTAAAATAGAGATATACTTTACCTCATTAGCATCTTTTTCTATTCGCACATTCATTTTAGCCATTTAAATGTCTCCTTCCACGGATTAAAAATCATTCATAGGATTAATTGGTTTACCTGGTAGGCTATTTTTCCAATTACGGCCATGCCAACCTTTAAAATGCTCACTTGGTGTAGCTGGATATATAATTTCCCCTTTATTCGCTAAATGCGGATATTGTGAAGCACTGTAGGAATGGTGTCCTTGTACTGTTTTTCCACCTACTTTAGGTTTCTTACCATTCAAAATATCATTTAATTGTTCTTGAATTCAGTTTCTTGTTGGAGTTTCATCATTTAATATTCTTTGACGTTCTTGATACCAGAAATCGTCTACACTAGAAGCTCTGTGTTTAGCAAATTTTTTATTCCATGTATATTGTTCATACTCAGCTTTTGTAATAGTCCTATTCTCTATTTTACTCTTAGTTCTTTCCTCTTTTTAGCACTTAATTGTTTTTGCTGAATAGGATGTGGGTTTAAATCTAATCCTTTTGTTCTATCTGTTATTACTTGCTCTGCTGTTTTAGCCTGGCTGGCTTTCTTACTTCCATTACCCGTACCCTTAACACCACTCTCTTCCAGCTTCGAAACCCGACTTTGAATGGACCCTTTCCTCTCTTCATAAGTCGCTATCATTGTGCCGTCTCTAGCCAATTCAAAGCCTTTGAATGTAGCTACTATAGTCCAGATCTTTATCTTTAAGCTGATTGGCTTTATATAAACTAGCTATCAACTTGCTTACATGAAGCCTTTATTTAAAATGTCGGTTAAACAAATCATTTTCTTCTAAAACAAAAAAGGACTATTTCATAAGCAAGTAAAACCAACTTATGGAACAGCCCTTTTATTTTTACTATCTATTAATCATGCAATTTGTTTAAAAACTCAGTGAAGGTACTTGCCACATAAAATACATTTTCTCTTGCTACTTCCTCTGCTTCTTCTGCTGTAATCCCTTCACTTTCCATCAGTGCTTCTTTTTCCCATGCATCTTCATGTTCCCAAAAAACAACAATTGGATCTTCTTCATGATTTTTATAATCAAAGCAGATTAGGTTTCCTGCTGGATCATTCGCAAATGGAATAACTCCTTCTGGAAGAGTTTCTTTACGAGCATCATAAGCATCATATATATTTTCACTACTATTTTTATCAAAACTATACAGACAACCGAACATCCGCTCTTTCCCTTGAACATCGAATTCTGAAGGCGAAACAATCGCTCCACCATTTATTTTTACACATTCTATATACTCATCTGGAAACTCTATTCCCAACTTAGCGCCAAAATTTTTAATCTCGCTTTCTTCAATTCTCGAATCAGCAAATTCCCACTTTAAATCTTTTCTCATCTTAAATCATCTCCCCATAATTTATTTCCACCAAGGTGACTAACTTTACCATGTATATTTTCTATTACTAATTGCATTTTTCCAGGTATTTGATGATGGTGCCATGTTAGTCCTTTAATTTTACCAAAGCCTCTATCAATAAGTGCTAGTTGCTCTTCACTAAAAGCACTTTTAGGCACTTCCCCTTTTTCAATAGCTTTCTTTAGTATATTTGTACACAATTCAAATTGTTTTGGATCCTTCATGACATAAAACTCTTTTTCTAGCCTTAATGTAAACTTAACATCATCCCCTTTAAATATTGGGAATCCTAAAATATCAAAATTGACTCCTGTTTTCACATGCGTTCCTCCTGCTAAAGGCTTATTTATAATATTATGTCTTGGTTTAGCATTCAAATGTACATTTGTTAGCCTTACAACTTCTTTAAACTCTTCAACACTATCATACCCAAATTCTTTAATCGTTACATCATCTACAGTTTTTAAAAATTCATCTACACTATTATAACCTTTCGGAACTACCCAGCGCTCTTTTAATTTTCCTGCTTCATCATAGCCTTTAGCAATTACTTCATCTAACTCTACTCTTGGATAATCTTTTCCAGAAGCTTTTGCTAAATGAACCAAATTATCTTTCCCTGAACCAGCACTATCTTTCAACTTCGAAATCCGACTATGAATATCCTCTTTCCTATTTTCAAAAGTCGCTTTCACTGAACCTCTCAAGTCCGTTCCACGAAGAACTGTGTTGGCCCCACCGGCGGCATCATCGGCAGCGTGAGCGTAGGCTAAGGAATTATCCAGGGATTTACCAAATAATGCCCTTCTCGCCACATTAATTCCACCTGCTACACCATCTACCACCTTGACAGCGGCACCTGTTACACCATCTATAATCTGAGCAGCGTCATCTTTTACCTTATAATGCCCGGCGTTTAGTATATCTGCTGCTTTCCAACCTTTTATTTTCAAGTTACGGAGCCATGTATTTTTACTATCATGCAACGATTGTACCATATTTCTCCCTAAATTCGGGTTAAAATTAGGTACTCCATCTTTCAATTTTGTTAGCTTTGCAAGGGAGCCTAGCTCTATCGTTCCTTTGAATCCTTTTAACGCTTTCATCGCTGTTCCAAGAACCGGAATAGCATCGAGCGCTCCGAATATTCCGTTCTCTACTCGTTCTGAATTGCTTAGCTTTCTGCCGGTTAACCAGTCTTCTCCATCACGTGCACTCTTAAGCTGCATGCCTCCATATAAAACGGAAGCTGTGATTCCGACTGGCGGGCAGGCGATGGATAAAACGAAGAGTCCTGCTCCTATTGCGAAATCACGCACTGTTTCTAGCTTTCTTTGTTGGTCTTCTATCGTTTTATATTCGAATCCACGCATGGATGGGACAAGTTTTCGGTATTCGGCGTAATCTAGTTCCGCATCTGGATTTTGTGCTTTTATTTCTTTATACTGCGCATGGAGAACTTTATCAAATGCTACGGAGTCTTTGAAAATATCATCCACTGTTATTTTATCTTTTTTCGTCGTAATCGTTTGTGCCGCGCCATAACCGTGTGCGTTTGGCACCGTTGTCGTAGTGGTAGAGCCAATTCGATTTTTCGTAGAGTAGTTTTGAATAGAGATATCTCTCATTTTCCCTGCAAATTTGTCCATGTCTTTGTAGAAGGGTTCGTCGATGTGACTGGATACAACTTGACCTACTCTTGTGCAGTAGTTTCCTAGTGTCGTATAGTCGTCAAGTAATTTATTGATTGTGTCTTGTTGACTGCTATGTTGAAAGTGAATACTTCGATCGGCGTCTAGAGAATGTATTTTTGCTTCTAGACGTTCTAGAAGGTTATCAGCCTGTCTTAATTCCATTAGTGCTTCTCTTGTGATTTGGTCTATTCCTGTTTTCATGTTTTGCCAATCACCTGGTTTGTAATGCACATCCATTTCTTTTCATCCCCCATTTCTATATAAATCTGTTTTAATGTTTCGACATATAAGTCGCTGCTATACAAAATACATCATTCCGCTACTGGCTTGCTCCCTTTGTTTGAATACCTCGCATGTGGCAGGAAAAGACCCTGACCGCTCCTATGCATGGCCAGACCCTCTCGTCCTCCTATAAAAAAGCAAGTGGTTTTATGTTGGTTTTTAACTTATATATATGGATTAACCGCTAACACTTAGGATTCTTTGCAATTCTTCATCCTTTTTTATCATTTCTTCTAATGTATAATTCACGGCAAGTGCTGCTATCTGATAGTTGTCTGCAAGTTCCATCGTTTTTCCTAATATATCTTTGTATTGCTTAACGACTCTTGTTGCTTCACCTTGTCGATAAAAGTCACAGTTTGCTAGATTATCAATATTTTTAGCTACGCCATCAGAATAGAGATTATAAATATTTTGCAGGCGCGTTGCAATATCAACCATTTCGGCGAAATTGACTAAAACTTGTGAACCGCCATTAGACCCTCCTGAACCGCCATCCGTCATTTGTGCTTGCATTAGTTTATTCCTCCTAATGAAAAACTTTTTGGATCAATCGACTTCTTATATGGCATTTTTAACACATCATATACCTTCTTATTTAAAGCATATAGACTAATCCACTCATATCGTTTCCCCTCTACATCAATTTGGATATAATCGTCTCCCTCTGTGAAGTATAAGAAACAATCCCATTTCCCTTGTTCTAATACATTTCTTGTATCGGGTCTGCGAAAAGTTGCTATTGCTAATAGTTCTTTTTGTGATAAATCCATTTCTTCAAATGTTTCCTGTTCTTCCTGCGTCATCTTACTTGTTAAAAACGTAGTATCTTTCTCTCTTGGTTCTCGCATTAAAAATGAAATTCTCTCTAATAATGATACATATACATCCCACTTCGGCATGTAATGGAATTCATATTCCTCACCCTGCTTGATTTCCGTTAGTACAGCTACGCGGTCTTTGTCCTTTGGTAAAAAACCTACAAGCAAGTTATTGAATCGCGTATATTCCTGACTTTCTTGATATGCTTTTAGTAATTCAATAAGTTGAAATGCAGCCATTGTCAGACCGCCATTTTCCGTAATGAGCCCTTTTCCTCTTAAGCTTTCGGTTGCTTTCGTTACACAATCGGCATCACCCATTATGAGTTTTTCACGTTCTGGTAAACCAAATAAATAGGTAATTCCAGCTGCACCAGCTAATACATATAATTCAGAAGGAGTGAAGCTTTCTATATGATTTTGCATCATTTGATCCCTCGTTTCGATTACAGTCCTTTAATCATTCGCACTTCATTTGTGTCAGAGAATGTATGAATATGCGTATCAAGTTCTTTCAACACTTTTGTATGGTATTCAAGTTCATGTGCTATATCTGTGTTTAACTTAATGAGTAGCTCCAAATAACATAAAAATGCATCTCGCGTCTCACCTTTCCAATGAGAACCTGTCACAGTTGCTTGTAAGTCTTTTGCTTGCTGGAGTGCTTGTTTTACACCATTTTCAATTTGCTGTGCATAGGAAATTGCATTTACTACTCCGTCACCAGAAATTTCAATTTCTTTCCCACTCATGTTTAAACCTCCATTTCTATTAAAATGCATTGTGAATTCATAGTTTGCATTTATTACTTCCCTGCCGCAGCTGCTTGATCTTCTGCCTCTGCTTTCGCCTTGTACTCTAAGTACTTTTGGTATGCTGTATTTTTAGCATGGGTAATGCTATCTAAAGAGCTATGAAACTGAGTCATGAGACTTGATAACTTATCATCTTTTTCCCGACGTTTATCCTCAAACTCTCGAGCTGGAATTTTCCCAAGCGGCAAATTATTGCTTTTTGATTCATAGGCTCTCTTTGCCGACTCTGCTTTCTCAATCTTATTCCTTACTTCGCTTTCCTTAGATTTTAAATAGTCATGCAACTTGTCATATTGATCACGTTTTCGTTCATTTTCTGTATAACCAATGTGAAAAAAGTTACCAATTTTATCCGCAAGAGTTTCTGGCATCTCTAAACCTCCTCATTCTTTATTTATCCAACATGCTAGATTTGTATTTTTTTAACCACAATTCCATTTTTTATTCTAAAAATGGTCGTACCGTCATTTTATCAAACCATTCATATATTTACCATTTCCCATGAAAGTAAACTGCATATTTCCTAATTATAAGCATGAAAAAATGGCTTCCGTACATTACCAAAACCGTCTATTAAAGCTACTTACAAATCTTAAACCCCACCTCTTTCGAGCAATTATGATGGAGTTTCGTCGTAATCAAGAAATTGAAGAAAACATTAGAGAATTTAGCGAAGACTTCGAACTGTTTGAGTATGATGACATTGTCCAGTACGATACCGATCAAGAAAACCACATGATATTGGCAATTTTACAAGATCAAGCTGATGAACATATCTAACAGTAAAAAACTCCAACTTTTTTACCAAGTTGGAGTTTTTTACTACTAGATATTCTCTATGATTTAAAATATTTTTTATAGTCTTCCTCATACTTAAATTCAACTGGTCCAACATCCATACGGAACCGTCCATCCTCATACAACAACGGCGAAGCTTCCGAATGATCTCTAGAGTAACTTTCTACATGAGAAATTTTCATTTCGGATGAATTTGTAAAATCAATATGCGCAATGCATACCCAATAAGCATGATCGTTTCTTTCTAGCAAAGGTGCTGTTACGACATTTCCCATATGATTATCTACAACTGCTTTTGCTTTCATAGAATAGAAACTACCTACACCATTGCTAACGGCACTGTACGCAGCAAATAAAATATACTTTACAGTTTCTGCGCGATAGATACGAATGGTTTCTTTCCCTGGTTCTTGTGAATCTCCATCAAGTTCAATATAGGGCGACACCTTAGAAGAACCTAAATTTCTATAATATATCTTTCCTACTTCACCACTTTTCGTTACATAGTAACAATATAAGTCCAGGTCATTATTTGATTTCCATTCAAGGGTAGCTGTAACCATCTTAGATTTTTGTATATTTACAGATTGTTTCTTCTTTAGTTCAATCTTGGTGATAGGAACCTGAACCGGTTTTGTTTTTTGTTCTACCGGCTTAGGTACTGTTTTTTGCTCTGCGGCAGGGCCCTCCGCAACCTCTATCCCGAAGTTTTCACACACCGCAGCTAATCCTCCAAAGTAACCCGCTCCAACCGGATTAAACTTCCACTCTCCTGCATGTCGATACAGATCTCCCATAATAACGGCACTTTCATTTGTAAAAGAATATGTAATAGGGAAATTCATAATTTCTGCTCTTGTTTGTTCATTTATTATTTTCATTTGAATATGAGTCACATCTTGAAAAAATTGCTTCTTTTTCTCAGCATTATGAATCGTAATGGAAAACACAATTTTTTGGACTTCCTTGGACATACGCGTGAGATCAACGAAAAATTCCTGTTTATTACCACTTGAAATATTTTGATTCAATTTAACTGATTGACAACTAGAATAAGGTTGCCCGTAGAATACGAAATCTTCTTCTTTTATAATTTTCCCATCAACACCTACTAGAAAAGCCGATGCGTCTACTTCCATATTCAGCGGTGCATTCCAGTTCAATCCTACACATAAACTACTTATCCCAGGGTGAGTTTTTGTAATATCTATTTTCTGTCCTTTTACTAAAGTATGTACCATCTTAATCCGCCCCTCTTACAAATTTCGTATTTTCTATATAATTTAATTATACATTTTTTCTATTCTCATATAAATGTAAAGCCCCTTATATTATTATTTCGGCGATTGATACAGTATAAAGACCCCCAGGCAAATTTCAGCACACAAAAAAAGAACGATTCTTTGAATCGTTCTGAACTGAATATATATTATAATTTGATCATTCTTTTTGCCTTCTCAGCTAGTTCTAAGTCATGTGTGACAAATAAGATTGTTTTCCCTTCGTCATTCATTTTCTTTAAACTATCAAAGACTTGGTCTCTATTTTTTTTATCTAAGTTACCAGTTGGTTCATCAGCAAAAATATAGTCACATTTTTTTAAAATCACACGAGCTAAAGCGATTCTTTGTTGTTCTCCGCCGCTAAGTTCAAAAATTTTCTTTTTCTCATAACCAGAAAGACTTACTTCTTTTAACGCTTGTTGTATCTGTTCTTTTTTATCAACTTGATTTTGATATTTCAAAGCAATTTTTAAGTTTTTTTCGACTGTTTCATTTTCTATGAGAGCATAGTTTTGAAACAAATATCCAAAACAGTTGCGTTGCAGCAGCAACGTTTGTTTTGCATTCGGATTCATTTGATCATCTATCACAATATCTCCCGAGTCAGCTTTTTCTAATAAACCAACAATATTTAAAAGTGTTGTTTTCCCACTTCCACTTTCTCCAACAATCGCAATAAAATCACCGTTCTCTATTTTCAGATGAAAATCTTCCAGTATCTTTTTATCATGAAATTGTTTATTAATATGTTTTAACTCAATCATTATTAATGCTCTCCTTTAATAATAGAATTGAAAGTTCTGCGGCTTAATCTTTTATCAAATACATAACTTGTCAATAACTCTAGTGTAATAATACAAATTCCCGATAAAAGGATAATATTACCGAAATAAAAATACATAATGATCATTGGAATCACATTAATACCTAAGAGTAAACAAATCATTAATTTATTTCTCTCAATAGAACTATAACCAAATATTTTTTTTACATATAACTCTAGTTTGTTTTTTTGATAATAACTAGATACTGTGTTATAAGTAATCACTATATTTGCTACAATAAGCATGATAATAAAAACGAGTAATTTTTCTTTTTCCTCTTTCAAGTCCTGAATTTCTTGACCATGCTTATCATATAATGAACCGATACGCTGAATAGATGATTGAGCATTACTCTTATTGATTGCTGGTACAATAAAACTATACGGGTCTTTATCTGTTGATTCAAAATAAAAGACTTTAGAAACATAAGATAAATAGGCGGAAGAATGAAAATTCCCAGTATCAACAATTGCTATAGGATCTTTAATCATATTTTTATTTTCTTCTGCAATAATTGAATCATACGTAAAATAGTTTTGATCATTTTCTGTATATATGATGTTAATCGATAAATCTTCTTCTTTCGTCGTATTGATAGGCTTATTTAACTCTTCATTATAAATGTTATCCACTTCTACTTTATCGAAATGAAATTGTTTTCTATACTCATTTTTTATTCTGCTTTCATACTTTTGAAGTTTTTTAGGGACTAATACATTCATTACATTTGGATCTCTTATGATCTTCTCTTCGATCGTACCGCTGCTTGGTTTAATAGGGTTATAATATAGATAATTTAAATTTATTGTTACGCTTTTACCAGAAGGTGATAATTCAACATCTTCTCCTTCTGTGTTTAAATTATAAATATATTCGCCATCAAGCATAGAATAGTTAGAAGCATCTATCATAAAACCTTTATACTCTTTCTCCATATTTTGATAGAATTCTTTCATAACCTGACTCGTTTTATAATCAACTTCCCGATTATTTTCACCGTTATATGTTACTTTAGTCGAATAAATATTTTTTGTCTTATCCCACGAAGACAGATTAGCTAATTTTCGGTTTAGTTCATTCTGTATTTGATTCCAATTGAAAATAGAGAATAAGAGAAAAATGATAAAAACACACTTTAAACTATAATTCAACAAAATTACGAATGTATAAGGCTTTTCACCTTTTATTTTGGATACATTCACATTCTTTATAAATACAAACATAAAAATCAAAAGAATAGGTATCGTTAAAATCAAAATGAGCATAACAGCTATAATCCAAAACCATAAGGTTAAATCTACATAATAATCTAAACCATTATTCAAAATATAATAAAGACTAAATAATAAATAAGATGTACAACCAGCTATTAACATAATTTTAGTCAGTTTCAAGAAAAAGTTACTTGCAATACTCCAAAGCGTATAACCCAACATACGCATAATACTCAATTCTTTTAATCGATCAATCAAATAGTGAGTAATCGCTATATAAGTACATAAAACCACTAAGGTCATACAAATGATTTGAAATATATCGAAATTGAATACAGACGAATTATTTTTCGCATACACTTCTGCATTTGCTACATCTTTATTGATTAAATTGAGAATAGATTGGATGATTGTTGGATCTTGAGTAGAGATATGATATACGCCGTTCCCACTAAATGTTTTATACTCATCTAAATTTCGAATGGTAATCTCCCTGTTAGAATCTATTTGTTTCATTACACCGACTTGTTTTTTATCATCAAACTCAGAAGTACTTATAAAATCTTTAGAATATTCCTTTGGGATTCTTCCTTTTTTCAAATCAACTTGATTATGTAGACTAACATCAGTTGTGTAAACAACAAGATTATTGCCACTTCTATACATATATCTTGAAATGCTTACATCCTGTTCTTTCGCTAACCTTTGGAAATATTCGATATAATCTTTGGAATGAGGTTTGTTTTCTTGAAAATTTACGATAATACTAGTTGTGTTTTCATATAATAACTTATTCATTTTTAAGTCTTTAAATATATTTGATCCCCACATTGCGACAAGTAATAGTAAACTAGTAAATAAAACATAAATAATCTTTTTCATAATACCCCCTCCAAAAAATCACTAATATGTAAATATATACAATTTAATCTTACATACTTAATTTAAAATAGTGAATACATTTCTCAATTTGTTCACTAAAATATAAAATATGCTGATATAAACACCTGAAAAGATATGTAACTAAAAACAAGAGAGGTTAAACAACCTCTCTTGTTTTCCTTTTATTTATAATCATAATTTGCTTTATTTGTACCCTCACTTGTCCAAGGTAAGTCAGCCGTACTATATTCATTTTTTGGCTTCCAACCGCCATCTTCATAATCACCTTCACCATTTGTTACTGATGCACGGCCTTGTTTCTTATAGTGTTTATAAGATGAATATACTTGATTACCTTTTTTCCCTCTAATCCAATAGCCGCCATCTTTAGCACCAGATGTAACTCCCTTAACATTACTTTCGTCAAAAGTTTTACTAGCCTTTAAGTGATCATTTTCATACACAATTTCAGATTTCCCTGAAGATTGCTCTGCAGCAAATGTACTTGATGCCATTGGAATAGCTAACATTCCTGCAGCAATTACGCCTACAATACCTTTTTTCATGCTTTTTTTCATAACATATCGCCCCTTTAGATTGTAATTGTAATACAACTAAACATTACCAATTAATTGGTTTTTATGGAATATATAGGTTGTTTTTATCAACAATATAACCAATATTCTGACAAATTTAAGGTATCTAAAAACATAGAACCTTAAAGGTTTAATCTTTTTTATCTTCTTTAAATCCTGTTCTAGTACAAATAGACGTACTTCCATATCAATCAATAAGACGATATCAGCGATTCTTACCAATATATCGGCGCTTTTTCAAATATATCGACCGATTTTAGGAATATATCGGCTCTTCGACATGAAATAAAGACTATTCGACAAATTTCAGCACATAAAAAGAGGCTGTTCATAGAAAACGAATTCTATGAACAACCTCTTTATTCCGCAAAAGCTTCTGAATGGGGCTATGTTTTCCATTTCAAACACTGGTTATAGTTCAATCCTCGTCCCCACTCCGTTTTTAACAGCTTTCTCATAAAAGTATTTCGCCACGACAATATCCACAACAGCGAGTCCGACAGATTTAAAGACGGTAATTTCTTGATCGCTTTCCCTACCTGTCTTTTCTCCGCTTATGATTTGTCCAAGCTCTGCGTGAAGATCGCTTTCTTTGAAAACTCCTTCTTGCATTGGAACCTGCAGGTCACCGGTTTCTTCTAGTGCTGCTTCTTTTGATTCCACTACGACTTTGTCAGCTGATGAGATGACGTGAGTCGGAAGTTCTTGCATCGCTGGTCTGAATGAGCCGACAGCATTTACGTGAACACCAGGTTTTAATGCGTCTGAAAAAACTGGCGTTAACGAGTTCGTTGTTGTGACAACAATATCGGCTTCGCGTACTGCTTCATTTGCATCAGAGTATACATAGACAGGTTTATTAAATTTCTCCTTCATATACTCAGCAAACTCGGCAGCTTTTTGCTCTGTTCGGTTATAAAGCATAATCTTTTCAATATCCCGTACAGTAAGCATAGCCTCAGCAAGCCCTTTCGCTTGTTCTCCTGTACCGATGATGCATAAGTTTTTCGCATTTTGACGAGCTAAGTATTTCGTTGCAACGCCCGATAAGGCACCCGTTCGAACCATCGTTAAATACGATCCTTCTAGAAGGGCAAGCGGTTCGCCTGTTTGAAAATCACAGAGCATCACAACCCCGTTAATTGTTTTCTTTTCGATTTTCGTATTATTCGGTGCTACTGTTACTACCTTTAATCCAAGTGCTCCAAGTTCTTCCGCTACTGAAGGCATCATTAATGCCGTATTTTGCGAATTCGCAAATGGCAACGAGTAGCGAATCGGAGTGATTGTTCTTTCTGCTGAAAACTCTTGCAGGGCAATCGCCACATATTCCATTACTTCATTCATATCTACTAGACTTCTTTGTTCAGCTGCATTTATGACTAACATGTTATCTCGTCCTTTCCTATAAAGAAGAGTTGTTCCCTAGCCAGAAAACAACTCTTCTCCAAACATTAATCTAATAAAAACCCTTGTTTTAACGGATCTCTTGGGTCCACTAAAAATTGATGAAATCCTGTAATAAACGCCTGACCAGTTACTTTTGGGATAACCGCGTCATATTCAGCTACTTTTGTTGATGACAATATTTCTCCACCAAATTGTCCGTCAGTAATGCACTCATGGACGAAACTTCCGCCTTTTTGTAACACTCCATTTTCAAAGAGAGTTGCGAGTCTAGCTGAAGTACCCGTACCGCAAGGAGAACGGTCTACTTGCCCATCAGCAAAAATGGTCACATTTCGCAGCGTCGCATCTTTTCCATTTGGTTCATCGGAAAAGATCACGCCGTATATACCTTTTAAACCTTCTTCGAGTGGATGTTTGACTTCCATCTGACTCTCAATGTAATGTTTAATCTTTCCGCCCCACGTTTGAATCGCAGGTAAATCTTTAAAGTTCACTTTTAAACCAAGTTCTTTACTGTCGATAACAGCATAGAAAGCTCCTCCAAAAGCGATGTCTACTTGAAATTCATAGCCATCAATTTTTACAGGAATATCTTTCTTGTAAACAAATGAAGGAACATTTTCAAATGACACAGATTCCACTTGGTTTCCATTGTATTTTGCATACGCAATCACTTCTCCTGCAGGGCTATCAATAATAAATCTTTGTTCTTCACCTGTCACTTCGAACATGCCCGTTTCAATTCCTATCGTAACTACCGCAACAATTCCATGACCGCACATTGTGCTCCAGCCTTCATTATGCATAAATAATACGCCAAAATCAGCATGCGGACTTGCCGGCGGTGTAATGATACAACCATACATACCGTGATGTCCTCTCGGTTCATACATGAGAACTTCGCGAAGATGATCCAAGTGCTCCATACAATAAGCTCGTCTTTCTAATTGCGTTTCTCCTTTGATTGGAGGTACTCCGCCTGTAATAATACGAAGCGGTTCTCCCGCTACATGTGCGTCAATTGTTGTATACGTTTTACTAATATTCATTTCTTGTCCCTCCGTTATTTGTATTCTCTTTACTTTTTATTAGCAAATACCGTGCCAACTCATAAAACGCACAATACAATTCATATTCAGTTAAAATTTTTTTACACTTTTTCAAAAAAAGTGTATTCTTTTAACGACAAACTTGTTTACCAGTGTCTATTTTTTTTTACACAAAGCGATAAAAGAGGTGATAGAAATGAAGCCATACGCTGCTAGACAACTAGGAATGTCACGGGTGAATTTGTATAAGAAGATGAAAAAGTTGTAGATTTAAAATAAAGTTTGATTAAAAACGTTTAAGGGGCAATAAAAAAACAGTAGTGATTTTATGCACTACTGTTTTTTTGCAAGTAAACTACTTGCATTCTTTTCTATATAATTTAATAGAATAAATAGCTCCAACAAAGAATACAAAGGCTTCAAATAATATAAAAAATTGGCGGAAATACACAATATCTTTATCAACTAAAGAAATAAATATGGCATTCATTAGAATTTGAGTAGTAAACATACAAGAAGTAATTTTTAAATAAATAGCATTTGTTCTTTCATCTGGTTAACCCATTTTTTTATAGATAATAAAAAGTACAAGTGCTGAACCTAAAAATAACAGTGTTGTAAAACCTACAACGATATTGAAATTATCTGTGCTTTCTAACATCCATTTGTTTAATAAATCAATCATTATTATCTTCCTTTCCTACATAGGAGAATATTTCGTTTATATCAACCTCAAAATAATTTGCTATTCGATATGCTAACACCAGTGAAGGAGAATAATTATTCTTTTCCATAACAAATATCGTTTGCTTAGAAACTCCAACAGCATCAGCTAAATCTTTTTGTGACATTCTTCTTAAAACTCTATGTTCATACACTTTATTTACTATGGAATCTCCAAATTTTTCTTTCACAGTTAACACCTTCCTTTCTTAACATCTATATTAAACCTATTTTATAAAAAAGTAAAGTTTAATTATACAAAAGATATTATTATTTATATAAAGTACAAGTATATTGAGTAATTTTGATAAAATAAAAAATAAACCTATTTTGAAAAAAGTCTAATCAAAACACATTTAGAATTCTTTAATTGAAAAGATAACGCATCGCAATTTTATTCAAACATCATGCCTTTATTTTCAATCCATAAAAGTATGAGATTGTATTGAGTAGCGAAGAATATAAATAGAAACTTTAAATTTATATATACAATATTACATATAAAATGTATAGTTTACTTTATTATAATGGCAAAAGCGATGCTACTCCATACATAGCATCGCTTCCACCTAGAATTTCATTATAAAAAAGCGAGGAATATTTATTATTCTTCGCTTTTTTGTTTGTTGCATATCGTTTTATGATAAAGGTACTAATTCATAACCAGATTGATATGGCGGCGCAGAACTTCCCCATAGTTTATCTTGATTTGAAAATGGTTGCTCTGAAGTCTCTAGCTCGAAATATGTTGTAACTCCATAGCTAGAATTTTGTGGATCTGCACTGTACCAATCACAAGGTCTTCCCATTTTATCTCTCAGATAATCCGTTTTACCTGTTATTAAATTGATTTCCTTTGCATTTTGTTCCCAAACTGTTAACGTGCTTTTGGATTGGTCGCTAAAATAAATCCAGCCGCGATTCCCTGCATTGACATATTTTTTAATTCCTCCTGCCTCAGCATTTGGCCCTCCAATCCACATTGACATGGTAACTGGCGTATTATGTCTTATATATCCATCACTTTCTATCCCATCTGGAGTTTCAAAATTGATAGGTGTACCATAGTACTCATTACCTTTTGTATCTTTATGAATCTCAGCAGTACCATAATAAGATTTATCTTTATACTGAATTACATAATGCCAACCCGCAAACTTCTCATAAGTTACTCCAAGTCTCTTCTGACCTACACCTGCGTAAGCATCACGCCGAGGCTTACCATCCCAAATTTTACGTACCATTATATAATCTTTAGATGTCTTGACTGGATCTCCATAAATATCAAGTATACGATTGTTCTCATCTGCATAAGCAGAATTTGTAGGAAAAACAGTGACGATTAAACTAAATAGTAATAATAAGAACGTAAGTATAGGTAGTTTTCTTTTAACGAACATATCTGAATTCCTCCTTATTTTCAAAAATGATTTGCTGCTTTCCTGGATAATCTTAGCATTAAGTTTTAAAGATGTAGATAGACTTAGCCGAATATGTAAAATTACATATTTATATACTGACAAAAGTGGTATTCTATCCAAAAATAGCGAAGGCCCCCTAACTAAGATCAAGGAAGCCTTCGCTCGTTTCAAAAACACTTTAAAATTTCAAGGTTAATCGTTTGCTCAGCTTAGCTAGCAAAACAAAAACAATCTATAAAAATAGATTCATTATACGATTTATTGCGCTAAAATCGCACCGTAATGTCCATCAACCGTAAGAGTAACAGTTCCATTCTGAACTGTGTACGTTTTACCAGTTAGTTTGTCTGTTACAACACTGCCATTTTGCATGCTGAGCTGCCAGCCAGGAACGGTTACGCTATGGCCGACAGAATCATTGTTAAGTACGACTGCAATTCTGTTTGTTGCATCGAAGCGGCCATAAGAATAGATTTTATTTGTATCATCTGTTTGCAGCGTCATGAACGAGCCTGTTCTTAATGCCGGGTATTGGTTACGGATGCTGATGAGTTTTTGTGTTAAAGCTACAGCACGATTGGAAGTAGTCCCTTGTGACCAGTCAAATGTACGGCGGTTGTCAGGATCAGCGCCTCCCATCATGCCATATTCATCTCCGTAATAGATTGTTGGCGTACCAACATAAGTCATTTGGAAAATAAGTGCTAAATATGTCTTCCAAATATCACCGCCAGCACGTTCGCCAAAGCGTGAAATATCGTGATTTGATAAATGGTTGCTCATCGCTTGCTGCACGTTTGCTGGATAATTCGCACGTGTCCCTCGTAACCAGCTGTCAAACCCGGAAGTAGATACGGAAGCTGCATTGCTATTGTAATCTTTTCCTGTGATCCACTGAGAAACTGGTTGTGTAAACCCGTCAAAGTTTGTGGTACTATCCCATTGGTTCCCTTGACCTGTCCAAGAATTTGCATTTCCCCAGTACTCGCCAAATATTGCTGCATTCCCGTTTACAGACTTCACAGCACTTCGGAATTCAGACCAAATTTGGTGATTCACCAAACTACTACCATTTCCTCCACCAGCATCTGCACCGCCGGCATCTGTATATTGAGGTGCATCTAATCGCCAACCATCAATGTTATATGGGGCTTTTAAATATGTTTTTGCTACGGAATCACTATTGTTATAGATTTCATTTCTTACCGGTGAACCACTCACTCCATAATCTAGCTTAGGCAAACTGTTGAATCCTAAAAAGCTAGCATATGTATTCGGCCAAGACTGGAATGTATAATAATTAGACCATTGGCTGGATTGAGACTCAAAGGCTCCTAAAGAAGAAGATTGATTGTACTTATCAAACCACGGGTGAGTGTCCCCGGTATGGTTAAATACACCATCTAATACTAAATATCCTTTTTCCCCGTTTGCTGTGCTATGAATATTAGATGATAGCGTTTGCAAAGTTCCGTTTGTCCCAAAGGCAGGATCCACAGTCCTATAATCCTGTGTATCATACTTATGGTTAGACGGAGATTTAAAAATCGGATTTAAGTAAATGATGTTTGCTCCTAGTGTTTGTTTAATATAACCGAGCTTCTGATTGACTCCCGCCAAATCACCGCCGAAGAACACAAGGTTGTTCGTATGACCAGGATCAGCATAGACACTGCTCCCCCAAGCTTTTTTCTCAGTTGATGCGCCGTCATACTTGTATGCATTCGTTTGCACATCATTCGAGGAATCACCGTTATAAAAGCGGTCAGGAAAAATCTGATACATCACACCATTTTTCATCCAATCTGGCGTTTTAAAATTCGGGATAATATAAAAATCCCCTGATGATGGTTCAGATGTAGAAGGACCGTTTGCATTATACCAAACAGAAGTAGACCCATCAGTAATTTGGAAACGATAATATTTTCGCGAAGAACTAGCCGGGATTGTTCCTTGCCAATAATCAAACGTTCCCGTAGAATCGCCGGAAACCCAAGACATCGGAATGACACGGAACGATCCATCAGCAGTATCATAGTACTTTATATTGACACCAGTAGTATCCCCCTTAAACGTCCGGAATTTTAGCGTCACACTTTGAGCAGATGTCGGCTCTGGTGCGCTATCATAAACAGGACCTTGGTCGTGAAATAAACCATTCCACTCTACATTATTGTCGTTAGTGGCAGCATAGGATGATGATGAATCCGGTGTGTACAGCAAGGATGTTCCTAATACAAGTGTCGATAATGCAAGCGTTTGCATAATTGAGCGTGATTTTCTATCTTTCTTTACTTTTCTCATCACAAACCTCCTATAAATGTAAGTGCTTTCATTTTTTATTATATAAGTAATCTAGTAAAAGTAAATGAATTTTAAAAAATATTATTATCATACAAAAAGAGCCAACCTCCACCAAAGATCAGCTCTTTTCTCTATTCCTTATTCTTCTACTAACTGTGATTGTACATACGCATAAATAAGTGCCTCCGTATGCGCAATTGATGTCTCATGTGTACGCTCATAAGCGTGAGACGCATCAATACCAGGACCAATAAGTCCATGCTTCACATCTGCTCCGGCGCGGATTGCGGCAGATGCGTCAGATCCATAGAATGGATAGATGTCTACTTTATATTCAATATTGTTTGCTTTCGCAAGTTCTACTAAATGTTTGCGCATTGCATAGTGGTATGGACCGCTCGAGTCTTTCGCACAGATTGATACTGTGTATTCATCTGATGCTTGACCATCGCCAAGCGCTCCCATATCAACTGCCAAGTATTCTACTGTTTCTTCTGGAATATTGGAGTTACCGCCATAACCGATTTCTTCATTATTAGAGATTAAGAAATGCGTTGTGTATGGCAGTTTCACATTTTCATCTTGTAATCTTTTAATTAATTGCAGTAAGATCGCTACGCTTGCTTTGTCATCTAAATGACGAGATTTGATGTAGCCGCTGTCTGTCATTTGCACCCGCGGATCAAATGATACGAAATCCCCTACTTCGATGCCAAGTTCACGTACTTCTTCTGGTGAAGATACTCGCTCGTCGATACGAACTTCCATGTTTTGTTCGTCACGTTTTGCTTCTCCAGCATTTTTGTATACGTGTACGGACGTTTGATGGATTAAAATTGTACCAGTATACGTTTTACCGCACGCTGTTTCGATTTCGCAATATTCTCCTTCAACCGCATTCCAGCGAAATCCGCCAATCATGGATAATCGCAGACGCCCGTCCGCTTTAATTTCTTTTACCATTGCGCCTAATGTATCAACGTGAGCAGTAAGGAGACGTTGTTTCGTATCGTCTTCTCCTTTTACTGTTATAATAAGGCCGCCTTTATTGTTACGCTTCGTTTCTACATTCCACTCTTTTACATAGTTCTCAATAAAACGAATAATTGTGTTCGTATTTCCAGATGGACTTGGAATTGAAACGAGTTGTTTAATAAGTTCCATTGTGTCTTTAACGTTATGTACCATATGTTTTTCCCCTCTCTTTTATCTTTCCAATTTTCAGTATAATAGAAATAAAATGAAACTTCCATTGTAGACTTGAAACAAGGTTCGATCATTCCTGTGATCTTTATTTCATTAAAGTACCCTTTAGTTGAACAAGAAAATATCCTCATAATCTCGTTATGATTTAGTTGTCATAATAATTGAACGTGGATAGAATCCCAATTTCTTATAAAACGATACAGCTTCATTCCCGTACACTACTGTTAATTCAATTTCATATATTTGTTTTTCTTTAAACCATTCCATTGCACTATTCATTAATTTCAAACCCAATCCGTTTCTTCGATATTTTTCATCAACAAATAGAACCTCAATCTTCCCGCTTACTTTTTTACTATATGCTATACAAAATCCTAATATATTGTCTGTTTCTGACTCAATCAATAATTCAATTCTGTACTCTCCATACTTTGAATTTTTTTTATATTCTTCAATACGTTCCTCAAATGTAATTTTTGGATAATCACCAGAAAAAAATTTTGATTTACTGTTATGGTATTCATGCAATTTATCTAATGAGTTTCTTATTATCTCTATTTCACTGAGAGTTATCTGTTTATTAATAATTCCCATACTTCAACCTCTCCAATAATATATATTTATTTAAGAGCTCCATCTATCTTCTTCAGATTCCACACAATCTTGAGGTTAGGATCTTACCGCCCGCGAATAGCGAGTAAAAGGCACCGCATGTATTGCGATGCCCTTTACTCTTCATTCACTTCTATTAAATACACACCTTTTTCAAATCCGCCGCGCTCCGCTTCTTTCTCTTTACGAATACGCTCAACATCTTCTAACGTTACCCCTTCTGCTTGCGCCAATGCTTTAATCACTTCCAATGCATCAGCTAAAGAATCTAATGCATGCTCACGTTCTTGCATAGATGCAAACTCACGCATTTCTTCAATGCCGACTTTCGATAATTCTTCTATGTATTCTTGTTTACTTAATTTTTTTGACGTATATGTTTTACCAGACATTAAAATCATTTCTGGTACACGGTCGCGGACGACTTTATTATAAACTGACATGAGGACACCTCCGTTTTCTTCTATTGTAAATATAAATTTTTTAAGCGGGCAAGAGCAGCTGACCATACATAGCAGTGACTTATATGTTGAAAAATAAACTAGATTTATATACTTAATAACACCCTAACTCTGCAGAATATAAAAACCAATGTTTTTTTACACAAGCTGACGACATATAAATGCTAGATGACATGTGACGTATTTCTGGAAATTGATAATTTTCATACTCTTTCTCTGGCACACCGTAAAAAGCGCGGAGGTGATCTGGTACAACGCCATCATATCGATCTTCCATTCTCTCAATCTCACTTTGCATAGCTGCCTTTGGGTTTCCAGATAGAAACATCGCAGTTCGAATTGCTGCGGTTGGTGTACGGTGTAACAGCACATATATGAGTAGCCATACCCCCATAATACTCATAATTATTCTTTTTTGTTTACGACTCATCCATATCTCCTTCTATGATTCAAGAAAAAAGTGCTAACACCATTATACAAAAAATGTGTTAACACTTTCTATTTTTGTAAAACTTTTATTCTCCTTTAAACACCGGCGGACGCTTCTCTAAAAACGCAGTAATTCCTTCCCTGTGGTCCGCTGTTCTTCTCATTGCATATTGACCGCGTTTTTCAAGCTGCAGCGCTTGCTCTAACGAAGAACGATTTAATTCAGCCAAAATTTGCTTCGTTTGAATCATAGCTGCAATTGGTTTTTGCAGCCATTCACTAATTTTCTGTTTCACTGCATCTTGGAAGTTCTCACCGATTACTTCATCAATCATGCCAATTTCAAGCGCTTCGGTTGCTGGTAATTTCTTTCCTTCCCAAATAATTTCTTTTGCCATATGCTCTCCAAGGCGCTTTTGTAAGAAGAAATGTCCGCCGCCATCTGGAATTAAAGCGATTCCAATAAAATTCATCGCAATAATAGATGAAATATCAGCCATTACGTAATCAGCTGTTAAAGCAATGCTAAGTCCAAGCCCTGCCGTTGGACCATGAATCGCACTAATCACAAGCTTTGGCATTGTATACAGCGTTACAATAATTTCTGAAATAGTATTCATAATGCCTTCAAACGCACTTTCATCTCCGCTTGCTAACATCGATTTAATATCGCCGCCCGCCGAAAAACCACGGCCGTTTCCACATAGTACAACGACATGAACAGAACTTTCAGCTACTTCTTTTAACTTTTGTAATAATTCTTTTAACGTTTGCTCATCTAATGCATTTAATACTTCTGGACGATTTAACATAATCGTCGCAACTCGTCCTTCATATTGTAAAACTACTGATTCCGCCTTGCTAGAAACTGTCATAAACTCTCTCTCTCCTTCTATAATCTGTTATCCTTATATAATTATAGAAAGGGCTTTCAAAAACCTTCTTTTTTCTTAATTTTCTGTCGAATTTACACTAAATTATTTTACATTTATTTACCATATCAATAAAATAGTGTATTGTGAAAAAGCAACATTCATTTCTTCGATTATGAAAGGGGACAAAATGGGTACGAAATTGATACAAAAGAAACAGAATTTCACGTATTTCTTTCTATTATTCATCGCACTGCAACCCGTCTTAGATTTGTTAACGTCATTGTCAATTCAAATGTTACATATGGATGCAACGTTAAGTATTGTTGTACGTTTTAGCGTGATGCTTCTTGCGATGATTTATCTATTTATTTATCAGAAAAATAAAAAGCCTTTCGCATATATTTGCCTACTAGGTGTTGCTATGACTGCTGGGCTTCTTAATAATCTCGTTGTAAAACATCCAATTTCACTTGGAGAAGAAGTTAAGTTTATGGCCAAATGTATGTATCCAATCGTTATGTTGTTTGGATATATTCTTGTATTTAAAACTTTGCAGAACAAGCAAAATTCGTACGATACATTATTACGGTATTTCTTATATGCAAGTTTATTCATGAGTATTGTGATGGTCATTTCCATCGCAACTGGCACAGACTATCAAAGTTATACAATTGAGAAAATCGGCTCGAAAGGATGGTTTTATGCCGCAAACGAAATCGGTGCCATTTTAGCCATTACATTCCCTGTTGTTGTCCTATATTCGATTCATAAGACAACTTCTTTTACGCAATCATACTACTGGATTCCGACAATGCTAGCACTATATTCCAGTATTATGATAGGAACAAAGGTTGCATACATATCTAGTATTTTGACATTAGGAGTGGCACTATTCTTTTCGTTTATCGAATATATGATGAAGCGAAGCCGTCCGCAGCTTATTAATACAATGCTCGCCTTGATTGTATTAGGAGGCATCATAATTGTAACGCCGTTTACCCCCATCGCCAAAAACATGGGAATTCATTTACAAATATACAATAAACAGCATACAAATAAACAAGAACAACAGCCTAATAAACAAGAACAACAACCTAATAAACAAGAACAGCAGCCTAATAAACAAGAACAACAACCTAATAAACAAGAAGAAAGAGCTTTAACAACTGGAGAAGTAAACAGTTTAATTTATAGTGATCGTGACAAATATCTAATCATGCACCAAAAGTACTTTCAAGAAGCACCACTATCACAAAAATTGTTAGGCATGGGATATGCCGGAAACTATGAAAAAACACCAAAAGTGATAGAAAGGGACTTCCATGATCTATTCTTCTGGTTCGGAATCATTGGATTCATCATGTACCTACTACCACTTGTTTACTTCGGCATCATGCTTACGTTTCGCATTCTCACAAACTTCAAATCTATTTTAACCATAAAATATATGTTGCTTGGCACGGCAATCGTACTTGCAATTGGCATCGCATTTACAGCTGGACATGTATTTACCGCACCGGCTGTCAGCATTTTCTTTGTTGCCTTGCTCGCTTATCTGATTGTGGACTTACAAGCAGAGTGATATAATGAACCATCACATTATTAATTACAATTACGGAGGACCTATGCTAACTTTTGAAGAAAAATTAACGATTATTGAATCATTTCCTGAGCTAGAAAGAAAAAATGTCTCTCTAGGACGCATTAATTTTCATTATGAAGAAAGCCGTCTAGACAAAAAGAATGTTGTATACCATTTACACCCGAACGGAAATGGGTTTGTCTATGCCGGGCATCTAAAAGGCTACAAAACGAACGATAAAGGAATGGTGAACATCCGCGATTTTTCAGCGGAAGAACTTCGCTCCTTACTTGAAAAATCAATGGCTGTCCTTTCACAAGAACCAGTAGAAGAAGTTGTAATTGCGGAGAACTTTCAAGAAGAAGAGTGGATAAATGAGGACAAACATATCTTAACTCTTATTAAAGAAGATGAAGATATGTGGAACGTTTATGCTGGGATACAGTTAGATGGTACATTTAACTCTTACAAAGAAGCAGCACAATACCTTGATGAAGAAGGATTCACACGTAAATAAGAAAGACGGGTCTGCACTATATCGGCGACTCACAAGTAGAAGGAGGTGACCAAAATCACCTCCTTCTTTTTCTTTTATCCTAACAGTGCAAGGAGCTCACTCAGTTCCTCCTCAGTCAAATCACGCCACTGCCCTGTTTCTATTCCATCTATTGTTATGTTCATAATCCGAATGCGCTCTAACCTCGTAACGGTATAACCAAATGCGCGGCACATCCGGCGAATTTGCCGATTCATCCCTTGCGTCAAAATAATTCGGAATACAAGGTCGCTGATCCGATATATATCACATGGATTCGTTTTCCCATCACGAATTGTAACACCGCCGGCCATTCCTTTTAAGAACGCATCGTCAAATGGCTTATCAACTGTGACAATATATTCTTTCTCATGACCATATTCGGAGCGCATCATTTTATTAACGATATCACCGTCATTTGTCATTAAAATTAATCCTTGTGATGCTTTATCCAAGCGGCCAATTGGAAAAATGCGTTCCGGATAATTAACAAAATCGATAATATTTCCTTCAATATGCTTCGCCGCTGTACAAGTAATCCCTACCGGTTTATTTAATGCAATATAAATGGGATGTGTCTTCTTAGGAATCGGCTTCCCATCAACAAGTACAATGTCATCAGGCTCTACTTCTTGTCCAGGTTCACAAATTTCGCCATTCACAGTAATTCGCTTTTCGGCAATGAGACGATTCGTTTCTCTTCTTGAATAATAACCTGTTTCACTAACGAATTTATTAATTCTCATATGAAGTCCTTTCTCAGTTGAATTCACTTTTCCTATTCTATCATGAATGGATTTTATAATTCGGATTCAAAATATAAAATGATAATCCACATTGGACTTAACGAGCGAAATTGCGAGTAAATTTAAGCATTAGCTACTGACTTCCGCATACGAAAATCAATACTAAAAAACTCCGAGTAGTCGTGTAACTGATAATCAGCTATATTACTTTGGCCTTGAAACATACATGTTTGAATTCATCAAGCTAACAACTCTAAATATCCTAATACCTTTTCATTATTTTTCCTGCAGCACCCAATAATAAAACCAAAAAGCAAACCAAAAGAACCAAAAGAGAGGAAGTATATTGAGCCATCTGACTACCTTATATTGACCTCTTTGATAAAATATTCTTGCCAGTATTGCTGTTACTAAAAATGTTAAGACAAAACAAGGATAGGAATAGAAAATGCACTGCCTGAAAATGTCATTTTCTGAGCCTGGTGCATCAAAAATCATCCCCGTCAAAATACCTGGAACGAACCCGAATACAGCTAACAAGACATAAAGTAGCTGCATAGCATTCATTCTATCTTTCACCTTTTTCTCCATCATCCTACTTCCTTTTCTTGCATATCACATCAATATTCAACAGACATCTTAATCAGATTTTCTGTTTTATCAATCGATACATGCACATTGATAAAAAAATATATCGAAAAATAAAAATATTAAATTTCCAATTATTATAACAAAATTATAAAAAAAACACAGCTACAAAACTGCAGCTGCGCTTCTACGCTACCCTAAGATTTCTTCGCTTCCTTCAAAGATTCACGGAGTATAAATTTCTGTAGTTTCCCGCTCGCATTACGCGGCAGTTCTTTCGCGAATTCGTAACGACGAGGACGTTTATAATCAGCTAATTCATCACTTTCCTTACAGTAACGTTCTAATTCTTCTTCTGTTAATGACTCATCTTTCTTCACAACTACCGCGACGACGCGCTCGCCCCATAGTTCATCTGGTTCTCCAAGTACAGCCACATCTAAAACACCATTATGGCTATGCAAGAAGTCTTCAATTTCGCGCGGATAAACGTTCACACCCCCGCTAATGACCATATCGTCAACACGATCTGCCACGTATAAATAACCATCTTTATCAAAATAGCCAAGATCACCGGAATGATACCAACCTTTATACATTACTTTTTTGGTTGCTTCTTCGCGGTTATAGTATCCAGCCATCATACTTGTCCCGCGTATAATGATTTCTCCAACTTCGTAAGGCGCAAGTACATCGTCTGGTTCTGATGGTTCATCTTCATTTGATTTCACGATGCGCACTTCATGACTAAAGCAAGGTGTCCCTGCTGATCCTGCTTTTGTAATTTGATCTTCTTCTACAAGAAACGCTATAACAGGTCCAAACTCTGTCATCCCGTAAATTTGCACAAGATCGATATACAGACGTTCTTTACATTCTTTCACAAGCGCCGGCGCCATTGCCGCTCCACCGTAAACTCCTATCTTCATTGAGGTTAAATCATATTTTGATAAATCTTCTTGCAGTAGCATATTCCACATTGTCGGTGCTGCGAAGAACGTTGTAATTTTCTCTTCTTGAATTGTGTCTAGCACTGTTTTCGTATCAAAATGATGCAAAATAACGTTTTTCCCGCCAACTTGAATTCGTGGCAAAATACCGGCGTTCAATTCGCCGCAATGATATAGCGGAGCAACAACTAATCCAACGCTATTACGTGTATATTTTATATAATATGTACAAATCATACTATGTTCAGCCATGTCCCGGTGGCGGTGCAGCACTCCTTTTGGATTCCCAGTCGTACCGCTCGTATAAAGCATCGAGCAATAATCCATTTCATCCACTTCAATACTTGTCGGTTCTGCCTTTGCTTCATTTACTTTTTCATGATAAGAAGCGGCATAGGACGGCGTGTCCTCTTCAATGTACCAAAATGAAGTATGCGGAAAGTCACGTTCAATTAACGCAATTGTTGATTCAACTTCTTTTTCAAACACAACAACTTTAGAGGAAGCATCTTGCAGTATGTAGGAAACTTCTTTCGCTTTTAAACGGAAATTGATCGGGTTAAAGATTGCGCCAATCTTCGCACAAGCGAGGTAAACTGTTACAAATTCATGTGAATTATATAAGTAAACAGAAACGCGGTCTCCTTTTCGTACGCCTTCTGCAAGAAGTGCGTTTGCCGTTTTATTTACTTCCATATCCCACTGTTTATATGTAAAGCGAATGTTTTTTGCAGGTTCTACTAACGCTTCTTTCTGTGGATATTTTTGCACAGCTAAATCAAAAATTCTGCCAACAGTCATGTACATACCGCATGTTCCCCCTTTTAATTTTCATAATTTTATGAATTCGTTCACAAATAGACATTTCCTGCTCATTTTTACTTCCTTTTTCTGATCATTCTCGACAACCTTTTACAAAAAAAGAAACCGCCAAACTGGCGGTTTCTTATCCGAATAACTCTTGTAAAATTTTAAGTTTATCTTCTGTATACTTTATATAGCCATCATTATATGACTTTGGATCTTTCGGGTTCGCAAAGTGCGTAATCGCACCCGTCTTTGGATGAACAAATTTACTTGATGCACCGCAGCCAAGACCGATAATAGACTGCACTTCTTCCATAATGACGATATTATAAATACTTTCTTGGCTTGGCATTGCATAGCCAACGTTCTCTAAGTTACCTAAAATATTCTTTTGACGATATAAATAATATGGTACGTAATGATGCTCTTTCGTCCACTCTTCTGCTTCATGCATCATCGCGGTAATCTCTTCGCGGCCTGCCACTTTATATTTACGCTTATTTTGCGTCATTTCAGAAGCACGCTTAAAGGATAATGTGTGCACCGTTAACGATTCTGGCATAAGCTTTTCTGTTTCTTCTAGCGTATGTTTAAAGATATCTAATCCTTCACCTGGAAGACCGATAATTAAGTCCATATTAATATTGTTCATACCCATTTCGCGAGCAAGGTGATACTTTTCAATCGTTTCTTCTACTGTATGATGACGTCCAATTGCTTTTAATGTTTCTTGATGGTACGACTGCGGATTAATACTAATGCGGTCGATATTCCATTTGTTTAACACATCTAGCTTCTCTGGTGTAATTGTATCTGGACGCCCTGCTTCTACTGTTACTTCACGAACTTGCTTTACATCTGGAAACGACTCATACATTTCTTCATACAGCATGTCCATTTCTTCAGCTGTAATACTTGTCGGCGTACCGCCGCCGTAGTAAATCGTCGTTACTTTCACGCCTTTTTCTTTTAAAAACTTACCAATTTCACGAACTTCATAATGCAAACCGCCTAAGAATGAATCAACAGATCCTTGACGTCCATTAATTGCATAAGCTGGGAATGTACAATATGCACATTTCGTTGGACAGAACGGAATCCCAATATAAATACTTACTTCTTCTTTTAAACGATATAAATCTGGCACAACAGATAATTGGCAATCAACAATACGTTGCATCAGCTCAATTTTTTCCTCATGAATTAAATAGCTTTCACGCAGTTCATGATGTGCTGCTTTTTTTGACATACCGCTTTGCAGCATTTTATGAAGAAGCTTTGTTGGACGCACACCTGTTAAAATTCCCCACTTTTGCTCCACGCCTGTTAACTGCTGAAGAACAGATAAATATACATAAGAAACAACATGTTTTACTTGCTTCATACGTTCCTTTTCTTCCGTAAAGGACGATAAATCTTTAGAAAACGTCTCTTCATACACATTTCCAGTCAGGGTTTCTGTTAAACGAGCAGAAGCCGTCACATTTCCTTCTATGTTTATATCAACAATGATATTTGCATCTTCTTGTTCAAATGCTACTGTACTTTCTTCAAAAAATAAGCCGCTAATATTTTGCAGCGGACGTAAAAAACGATCATCTTGTAACGTTTTAATTGAAATTAACAACAATCATCACCTTTTCTATTTTCAAACTTCCTTTAGTTTACTTGAAGGGTGATAGGAGGTCAACAAGGAACTCCTGGGATGGGAAAACCCCTCTTTTTTTTAAATAAGCGAGAAGATTTAGGCGGTCAGGGCCTTTTTCTGCCATGTGCGGCGCTATAAAACAAAAGGGCAAAACGAGTGCATATCTCTTTTTGTTTACATAACAGTAAATTATACATTCTTCTCGAATCCATTTATGTCGAACGGTCTTTATCTTTCTATCAATCGCTGATATATCACAAAGAAATCTCAGGCACCCGCCTGAGATTTCCGATTACCATCTCTTCATTTGGAGATGATTGTTTAAAAATTTAATTGGAAACTGTTTTCGAAAATGTTCTTTGATCATATATTGTACGCCGTTTTCATCATTGGAGCGTGTTATCCAATCGGCAGCTTTTTTCAATTCAGTTGGGGCATTGCCCATGGCTACTCCTAATCCAACGCTTTCAATAACATCTAAATCTTCGAAGCTATCTCCAATCGCTACCATTTCTTTTAACTCAATACCAAGATGTTCACCTAATAATTGTAGTCCGCGTAATTTTGATACATGAGGCGGTACGATTTCGATTTGTGTTTTCCCGCACTCAATACACTGCACATTTTCAAATGATTTTTGTAAAGTCGTAAGCGCACGTTGCTTTTCACTTTGATTTGCAAATGTCACATCAATTTTCGGGGCAGCTACTGGCTGATCACGCAGTGCATCGCCAAGCGAATCTACAAATTGGACCGGATAAAAGAGTGGATCCGAAGTGGACAAAACTGTTCGGGCAATTAAATTTGGCGTATGCTGATGGCGATTGCCAATGGAAAACTTTTCATGAGAAATACGAACGTTACATTCAAAATGTTCGAGTACCTGCACAATATTAAATGTTGTTTCTTCTGATAATCGTTTTTGAATTAACGGTTTATCTAATGAAGATGAAATAAATGCTCCGCCATGCGTCACCAATAAGGAATTCAATTTTAATGATTTCGCTACTTTGTGAGCAGATTGAAAGTTTCGGTTCGTAAAGAACGTAACGTATACACCTTTTCTCTTTACAAACTCAATCGCTTCACGTGTTCCTTTTTGTAACTTTCCATTTGAAAGTAGTAATGTTCCATCTATATTAAGAGCTAACAAACGATAAATCATGATGCAGTACCCCCTTTTCTTAGCTGCACTGTTCTATCATTAATTTATGAAACAACAATGTTAATTAGAACGAATTGGCATTTGTGCAATGAATTTGCTTTAATAAGATACAAAGCTGCGAAAGGAGTTTTCTAAATGAAATGGCCACTTTCTTTGTATGAAGGCGATACACTAGACGTTGCGAAGCGATTACTTGGACATAAACTCGTTCATGTCGTAGATGGAGTAAAACGAAGCGGAATCATTGTCGAAGTAGAAGCATATAAAGGACCTGATGATAAAGCGGCACATAGCTATGGCGGCCGCCGCACAGAACGAACAGAAATTATGTACGAATCTCCCGGCCATGCTTACGTATATCTTATTTATGGTATGTACCATTGTTTTAATGTCATTACAGCACCAGCAGGAACCCCGCAAGGTGTGTTAATTCGGGCTTTAGAGCCAGTAGACGGCATTGAAGAGATGAAACAAGCAAGATACGGAAAAACAGCAATTACAAAATCACAGTTCAAAAACTTAACAAATGGACCTGGAAAGCTCTGCAAAGCAATGGGAATTACATTAGAGCAAAAAGGGCTTCTCCTTACGAGTGATGAACTCTATATGGAACAGGTTTCTCCAGAACATCATCTTTCTCATACATATAACATTACCGCAGGCCCGCGCATTAATATTGATTACGCTGAAGAGGCGGTGCACTATCCATGGCGCTTTTACTTTCAAGGGCATCCGTTTGTTTCTAAATAAAGTAAAAAGGTGTTTTCAAAACATGAAAACACCTTTCTTTTTATCACTTCGCATATCTCATATGCTTCTTTTGTTCACGAATATCTAATTCAGGAAGGTGTTCATGAACAAGAATGATGACTTCCTCAATTAACGATTCTAATTCCTCTTATTTAAATATTTCGTCCAAAACAATGGATTACATCACCCTTTTGTAAAAATAAAAAAACACTTCCTCGCTAACGAGAAAGTGTCTCTTCCTTATGATTACATATGTTCGTTATATAAGTCTTCAAGCGGCTTCATCGTAATTTTGTTTACATCGCCGATTAAAACATTTAAACGTTGCTCTGCTTGCATTAAGTTTGTAATTTTTGCGTTTTGTTGTACCATTGCTACAACTTCTTGCGCTTTTTGGTTATCTTCTTCTGTTAATTGCTCGCCTTGCATCATTTTTTGTTGAAGCTCCATTTGCATCATACGGAAACGATCAAATAGTTGTTTCGCATCTGCATCTGCTTGTACTTCTGCATAGCTCACTTTTAATAATTGAAAATCAGGATGTTCTGCAATTGCTTTTTGTAATTCATACGCCACATCATGCATGTTTTTTGCCATTATATATATCCTCCTTGCAATGCGATACATTATCACATTGTTTATATGTTTTCGTTCCTTACATACTCTTCCTACGATATCAGACTATGTATCATATGTGAAGTAAATTCACCTTATGACATAACAATTAATAATAAGCCTTGCAGAGCTCCAATTACACCACCAAGTAATGCACCTAAATACGTAATCATTTTCAATTCACTTTTTGTAATAGATAAAACCAGTTCTTCTATACGCTCAATTGGAAATGATTCTACTTCTTGCTGGACAATATCAGCTAAATGCAAGCGCTGCATAATATCCCCGATATGATTCGTCGCCCACTGCAGTCCATTGCGCACAACACTTGGAATCACATTATTTCTTACATTATCACGAATCGGAGCACATACATCGCGAACAGATTGATTGAATACAGTACTTACCGTTCGTTCTACTTTCACAAAAGACAGAATGCCTTTTAGGACAGCTTCTTTTGAAATGAATGCTTCTACTTCACTCACTTCACGCTGTTTCAGCTTTTCCCACTCTTTTCTCATCACATCAGACAGCAATTGTTTCGTTCCCTCTTGCTGCAAAAACTTAATCACTTCTGGCTGCAACTTGTCGACTAAACTTACATTCCCTAAAAACATGCCCACCAAATTTAATAATGTACCACGCGATGCAAAAAAGTCATCAATCATTTTAGAGAGACGTTGTTTTCCTTCTGCACTTTCAAAGAAATCCATAGCTTTTCGGATAATAAAAGCAGCTGCATCTGGCATTTTCTCGTCAATCTTTTCATGAATAGACAGCGGCAGAGCTTGTTCCCATGTATAAGCACGATAGGTTTCAAATAATGAATCTACTTTATGTATTATGATACCTTCAATTTGCTTTGTAACTCGTTCTTCCATATGAATCATATCCAGTTGCTCTAACACTTCATGCAATGTTTGCTCATTCATTAGAACTTTGTCCACTGCTGTTTGAGCCCAACCGATAAGCTCTTGATGAAACAACTCATTTGTTAACTTCTTCTCAATTCCTTCTGGTGTTAATAAATGATCAACAACCATCTTCCCTAATTGTACAGCTAACTCATCCCGGCGCTTCGGAATTAATCCAGGCGTAAAGGGTACCCGAAACTTCCCAATATATTTTGGATGATGCGGTCGAAATAACATTTTAATGGCAAGATGATTTGTATATCCGCCAATAACCGCACCTATTCCTGACGTTGTTAGCAGATTTAGCCACATATTCACAATATATCAACCTTCCGTTTCTTATATATAAATCCATTTTCATTTTTTAACATATAAATCGCCACTTACTTTCTCCCTTTGTTTTCATTCTTGCATGTAGCAAAAAATCCAACCTAAAAAGAAAGGGGTTTTTAATCGATTTATACACATACCCTCCATTATAACTGCTATACAATGCGCCAGTAAACGAGATACTAGTCAATTCATTAAAAATAGTACTCATAGTTGGTATAAGACACATTTCTGTGAATATTACTCAAGTAGATACATGTTTAGTTCCCTATAAAAGGAGGTTGTCTTATGGTTCTCGGACTATTAACATCACGTTTCCATCATGAGCGAGAATACTACACAGAAATTGCAAAACGCTCATGCTTCCATCACATTACCGTTGCCCAGTTTACTCCCTTTAGCATCAATCCCCAAACAGAGCTTGTGAACGGACTTGTTTTTGATGCCAATCAGCAAGATTGGGTAGAAAAGCAATTCTCCATTCCATCTCACATCTATAATCGATGCACATACAAAACTGAAAAAAATATGAAGAAGGCGCTCCCAATTATCAAATGGTTGCAAAGCCGCCCGCAATCCGTATTTTTAAACGCTGAACTTCCAAATGAAGCCGATATGTATGAAACTCTTGCCACAAACAAAAAGCTAGCACCATATGTTCCAGTAATCAAACATGCAAATGAAAAGACAACTCTGCAATTATTACAGACAAAAAAAGATGTGATTTTAAAGCCCTGTCATCCATTTTCAAAACAAAGCATTCATCACATTTCTTATCAAAACCGAATGTTTCATGTTACTACATTAGAACAAAATCAATGTTTGACAAAAACATTCCAAACAAAAGAACCATTTTTATCTTGGTTACAATCGGCGCTGCAAACATGTGAGTATAACGTACAATCTATGGTGCGAACATCCCCTGTGCATATTCGTTCTTTTTTACAAAAAAACAAAAACGGTATATGGGAAGAACAAGCAAGGCTAATCCAAATAGACGACACACCTTATTCTTTCTTATTTCCTCTTACACAGCAAATACGTTGTATTCCGTTTACAAAGTGGCAACATCAGCTATCTAAGATTGACTTTACACTGCTGCAGGATAGTTTACACAACATTACGAAAGAAGTCCCTCAAACTTTAGAAAATGCCTTTTCTCACTTATTTGAATTAGAACTTTCGATTGTAATGGACAATAACGGTGCTGTTTGGCTCTATCATATCAATTTAAACCCTAGTTACTCCGCCTTTACCAAACAAAATGTTGATTTAATTGAAAAAGTATGTACCGCACCGCTTCATTATTACCGTCATCTAAATCAGAACAAAAACAGTAAACAGGAAATGTAAATACACGAAAAACCCGTCTCAACTTTTTGCTGAGACGGGTTTTTATATGAGCTGTACAGTGACTTCGGTTTGCCTTTCACAAACCGGACAATATAACAGATGAAGGCAATATTGCTGTGAGTCATGTGCAGATAGTCCATCAACTTTCTCTAGCAGTTCTTGATCCTGATATGCACTATATGGTCCTAGATAATCGACTGTTTTCCCGCAATCTTGCAGCTGGCTCGTACAATTAGGACAAGTATATTCTTTATGTTCTAATGCATTACAAAGCGGACATATCGCCATTTTGATTCCTCCAAAAAAGGGACGGTATTCCCGTCCCCTATAACCATTTTCATTTATTTTTGGAAACCACCTAAATGTTGCTCTGCATAAGATACAAGACGTTTTGTAATTTCACCGCCAACAGATCCGTTTGCGCGTGATGTTGCATCTGGGCCAAGTTGTACGCCGAACTCAGTTGCGATTTCATACTTCATTTGATCTAAAGCGCTTTGTGCACCAGGAACTGCAAGACTATTGTTTCTAGCCATGTTATATCACCTCCTTGTATTGGTGTATTCATAGTATGTAAAAGCACATTTTTTCTATGCAAACAGAACATGTGTAATTTTTGGCATTTGTTTAAATTTACAAATTTTACAAAACAATATCTCGCATATCTTTCTACGTATCATCCATACTATGAGTACAATCACTCCACACGATGGATTAGTGCCAAACGGGGCGATTCTGGTTCAACTCCAGCTAATCCAACCAAAACTCACACTAAGGAGGATATATACTATGACAAACCGTAATTCCAACCAATTAGTAGTACCTGGTGCAGAGAGTGCTTTAGACCAAATGAAATACGAAATTGCAACTGAATTTGGAGTAACATTAGGTGCAGATACAACAGCTCGTGCTAATGGTTCAGTAGGTGGAGAAATTACAAAGCGTTTAGTAGCAATGGCTGAACAAAGCCTTGGCGGGTTTCACAAATAAATATATATGGCAAAAAGGTCTCAAGCATCGCTTGAGACCTTTCTATATTACTGCAGCATTTGTAAAAACTTTTTCGTACGTTCTTCTTTCGGATGTACCAAAACTTCTTCCGGTGTACCTTGTTCCACAATGACACCGCCATCCATAAAAATAACACGGTTCGCAATTTGATGTGCAAAGCGCATCTCATGCGTAACAATGACCATTGTCATACCTTCCTGTGCAAGTTCTTTCATTACTTTTAGCACTTCTTGCACAAGTTCAGGGTCAAGTGCTGATGTCGGTTCATCAAACAAAATGACTTGCGGCTCCATCGCTAGCGCGCGCGCAATCCCTACGCGCTGCTGCTGTCCACCTGAAAGCTGGAATGGATATAAATCCATCTTATCACCGAGTCCTACTTTTCTCAGAAAGTACTCCGCTTTTTCTTTTGCCTTCTCTTTTGATACGTTCTTCACTGTGACAAGGCCTTCCATTACATTTTCACGCGCTGTAAAATGCGGGAATAAATTGTGATGTTGAAACACCATACCTGTTTGCGTGCGCAACTGCACAATATCACGCTTCGTCACTTTTTTCGAAAAATCGAGTGTTTCCTTACCGATACGAATGACACCACTATTCGGTTTTTCTAGTACGTTTAGACAACGAAGCAATGTTGTCTTCCCCGAACCAGAAGGCCCTATAATAACAACAACTTCACCTTTATCTACTTCCATATCAATTTGCTTCAAAACGGTGTTATCACCGAAACTTTTTTGTAAATGTTGAATTGAAATCATAAAAACAAAAACTCCTTTTAACAAGGATTATTTTAAAACATAACGCTCCGCTCGTTTTTCAAGCATTTGCTGTACAATCGATAGTAAGAAACAAATGACCCAGTAAATCAGTCCTGCTTCTGTATAAACAATTAAAAATTCATAGTTTGTCGCTGCAATTTCCTGCGCTTTCCGAAACATTTCTGTTACTAAAATTAATGACGCCAGCGATGTGTCTTTAATCAAACTAATAAATGTATTGGATAGAGGCGGAATCGAAACGCGCGTTGCCTGTGGCAGAATAACGCGGCGCAGCGCTTGCGGGTACGACATACCAATTGTATAAGCCGCCTCCCATTGCCCTTTCGGAATCGATAAAATCGAAGCGCGAATAATTTCTGAAGCGTACGCTCCGACATTTAACGAAAATCCAATGATCGCTGCTGGAAAGGAATTAATTGTAATCCCTATTGTCGGCAGTCCATAAAAAATAATAAATAACTGAACAAGAAGCGGTGTCCCGCGAATAATAGATACATAGATGCGTGCAATCCACTCTAGCACACGATTTCCCGAGATGCGGCATAGCGCTGTTACCGTTGCTAACGCTAAACCAATTATAAATGTAATCAATGTGAGCGGTATCGTATTGAAAAGAGCACCCTTCAGCATAGGCATGAAGGATGCTTTTGTTATATCAATCCAAACAGATAATCGATCTAAATCCAATATAGCATTACTTAGATACATCTTCACCAAACCATTTCTTCGATATTTTTTCGTATGTGCCGTCTTTTTTCATGTCATCTAATGCTTTGTTTACTTCAGCAACCAATTTGTCGCTGCCTTTACGGAACATTAAACCACTTTTTGATGCTTCTTTTTCTGTATCAACAATTTTTACTTTTGCATCTGGTTTTGTTTTTAAATAATTCAACACAGATAAACGATCATTAATTGTGAAATCAACGCGTCCAGAGTTTAATAATTCAACCGCTTGGTTAAATCCTTCTACCCCAACGATTTCTGCACCGTTTTTCTTCGCGATGTCGCTGAAGTTACTTGTTAAAGACTGTGCTGCTTTTAAACCTTTCACATCTGTGAATTTCGCTGGTTTATCTTTATCTTTTGGAATCACAAGTACTGCTGAAGATGATACGTATGGATTAGAAAAATCATATTTCTTTTGGCGATCTTCACGAATTCCGACTTCGTTCGCAATCATATCAACACGCTTTGCATCAAGTCCAGCAAATAAGCTGTCCCATTGTGTTTCTTTAAATACTGCTTTCACCCCAAGACGTTTTGCTACTTCTTCTGCAATTTCAACATCAAACCCAGTTAACTTTCCATTTCCATCATGGAATGTGAACGGCGGGTATGTACCTTCTGTTCCAACAACAAGCTCTCCGCTCTTCTTAATTTGCTCAAGCGCATCTTTGCTAGTGCTTGGCGCTGTATTATCTTTTGCTTGTTTTCCGCAACCTGCTACAACTCCTACAACTAGTAGTGCAAGTACGAAAAATGAAAGTAATTTTTTCATGATAGTAATCCTCCAAGTATTCTGATAGGAATTTAAGAATAACATTAACGTATTCTATTCAATCTTGCAACATTTTTCAATCAAAATGTTCTCACTTAGTGTATCCTTTTCAATCAAAATCAATCATGTGAACATCGAAGCACAAAAAAAGAACTTGCTACTTTGGCAAGTTCTTCAAGAATCTAACACACAATATCCAATCATTCCGCATAATAACAAAAAGAACGCAATGTTAAAAGTAACTGATAATTCCTCCATTTATATTCCCCCTTTTGTTCAACGTACCATATAGACAAAGGGGAAATACGTCCTACTTGTAAACATTACTTTAAAATTATCTGAACATTCCGTGAACGTTACGCACTTTGACTATTTGCCATTTGTGTATTATACATTTCATAGTAACGTCCTTGCTTTTCCATCAACTCTTCATGCGAACCTTTTTCAAGAATCGTTCCACGATCTAGTACGATAATTTGGTCAGCACTTTTTATCGTTGATAAACGGTGGGCAATAATAAATGTCGTTCGCCCTTTTTTCACGACTTCGAGCGCCTGTTGAATTACTGCCTCTGTTTCCGTATCGATGCTAGATGTTGCTTCATCTAAAATTAAAATGGCTGGATCAAAGGCAAGTGCCCGGGCGAAAGAAATAAGCTGCCTTTCACCTGTCGAAAGCGTACTTCCTTTTTCCGTTATTTCTTCCTCAATGTTACCCGCAAAACGTTCTGCTCCAACGTCACGCAGCGCTTTCACAATCGTTTCTTTCGAAATACGTTCTTGCTCTAAACTTACATTAGAAGCAACTGTTCCTGTAAATAGAAATGGATCTTGCAGAACAATTCCCATATGTTCGCGAAGCGCTTGTTTTGGAATGTCTTTTATATCGTATCCATCAATTTTGATGCTGCCTTTTTGAAATTCATAAAACTGAAAGAGTACATTCATAATCGAGCTTTTTCCTGATCCAGTATGGCCGACTAACGCAATTGTTTCCCCTTTCTTCGCATCAAAGGAAATATTCTGCAACACTTCATCTTTCCCATTATAAGAAAACGAAACATTATCAAAACGAACATTTCCTTGCATTTGCGGAATGTGCTCTTCCCGCACCGTTTCTCCCTTTTCATCTAACAATTCAAACACACGCTCAGCAGCAACGCGCGCTTGCTCTAAGTTCGCTAACTGATTCACCATATTTGTAATTGGTGAGAATAATCGCGTTAAATAATCAACGAACGCGTATAACACACCTAACGAAATCACTCCTGCTGCACTTAATGACGCGCCGCCAAAGTACCAAATCACACCAGTAAATGCAATGTTGCGGAGTACGCCAACTAAGTTATGAGACGTTGCTGCATTTAAACTTAAAATTTTATTTTGGTACATATAATACTCTTCGTTTAATTGTTCAAATTCTTGCTTTGTCGCACGTTCTTGACGAAACGCTTGAATGATCGGCATCCCTTGAATGGATTCATTCACTTTTCCATTAATGTCCGACAAACGTGAGCGCATTTTATGATTGTATACAGATGCATATTTTCGATAAAAAATTGCCCACACACATAAAATCGGAATTAAGATTAAACACATAAGCGCAAGCTTTGCATCCAATAAGAACAAGGCAACAAAAATACCAATAATATAAATAAAGCTAGAAAAGAATGTCGATAATACCGTTACATATAGCTCGCGAATCGCCTCCGTATCATTTGTCACACGAGAAACAATTTTCCCGGCGGGTAAATGATCAAAGTAGCGAATCGGTAATGTTTGAATGTGAGAAAACACGTCTTCTCGCATAATTTGAATAATTTTATTCGCTGCTTTTTGTAAATAAAATTGTTTTCCATACGCAAAGAGGGATACAACAAGTAAAAGAGCTAAATATCCACCTCCGAGTAACAATAATCGTTTTATTTCTGGTTGATAAAACGAGAAAACTTCCTTCCCTGTAAGCTTAGTTCCTTTATATACTTGCGCCGCTTTCCCTTGTTGAATCGTCACCATGTCTCCTTTTACAGAGCGCGTTCCTTCCAGTGAAAATTTATTCGGAATAAAATAATAGTCGCGGCCAATTTGAACAATGCGCACTTCTTTTCCTTTCTGCTCGCCTGCTTCAAACCGATCACTTCGCTTATACCAAGTGTTGTGATAAAAAACAGCATCATCTCCTTCTACTGTTTCATACCAAGGCCTTTCAATGCCAACAATATGTTCATCAATCATCGTTTTTGCCACAAACGGCCCAGCTAATTCCGCAATAACGAAAATAAATAACATCGCTAAAGCAATGCCAATCGTTGTTTTTACTTTCATCGCATATTGAAATAATCGTTTTCCAACACTCATATTTTCACCTCGCCTTCTACGATTTCCCCTTGTTGTCTTTCAAACTGTTCTGTATACCAACCGCCCTTTTGAATCAGCATATTATGCGTTCCTTCTTCAACAATTTTCCCATTATCCATCACAAGAATCCAATCCGCATGCTGCGTTGCTGATAAACGATGCGTCGTAATAATCGTCGTTTTTCCGCTTCGTTCTTTCCTAATATTTTCAATAATTGTGGCTTCCGTTCTTGCATCAACTGCTGATAACGAATCGTCTAAAATTAAAATTTCTGGATTTTGAATGACTGCACGTGCAATGGAAATACGCTGTTTTTGCCCGCCAGATAGCGATACACCTTTTTCTCCAACAAGCGTTTCAAGTCCATCCGGCAAAAATTCCAAGTCTTTCGTAAAAGCAGCAATTTCAATGGCCTTTTGCAGCTCCTCTTCACTCGCTTCTCCGTTCCCAAATAAAATATTTTCCCGCGCTGTTTTGGAAAATAGAATGTGTTCTTGCGGAACATATCCAACCCAGCTTAATACTTGATCGATATGAATATTTTGCATCGGTATACCTGACACTGCAATTTCCCCTGTCCCAAGTGGATACTGACGCAGAAGCTGCCGAACGAGCGTTGTTTTTCCGCTTCCTGTTCTTCCAACAATCCCAAGCGTTTCTCCTCTGCTAAGCGAAAACGAAACGTTTTTTAAATTGAACGTAGAAGATGTCGGGTAAGAAAAAGATACATCTTCAAAATCAATACAGTCTGGCTGATGTACACGTACAGGTTTCTTTACGTTTTGTACATCTTGCTTATATGCTAACGTTTCATTTACACGATCAAGCGACGCATTCCCGCGCTGCATGACATTAATCAGCTCCCCAATCGCAAACATCGGCCAAATCATCATGCCAAGGTACACATTAAACGATACAAGTTCCCCAAGCGTTACCTCATTTTGAAATACTAAAAACGCCCCGTACACAAGGCCAATTAAATAACTCATCCCCACAAGCATTTTCACTGTCGGTTGAAAAAGCGAATCAATTTTTGCGACCTTCATATTCTTTTCATACACATCTGTCGCTAACGTATTGAAGCGCTTCTCATCTTCTCTTTCCTGTACATAAGCACGAATCACACGTACACCAGCAATCGACTCTAGCACTTTATCGTTCATATCGCCAAATGTATCTTGAGCAACTGTAAAGCGATCATGTAGTTTCTTTCCATAAGTACTCACTGCATACGCCATAATCGGCAACGGTAATAGTGCTGCAAGTGTTAACTTCCAACTAATTGAAATGCCCATCATCAGCACAATTGTCAGCATATATAAACTCGAATCAACGAGCGTTAAAATACCAAATCCAGCTGTCATGGCAATTGCTTTTAAATCATTCGTTGCCCTCGCCATTAAATCACCTGTACGGTTTTTCTGATAAAAAGTTGGCGTCATCTTCAGCAAATGTCCCATAAATTTCGTACGCATCGTTTTTTCAAGCACAAATGCACCGCCAAATAACTGATATTGCCACACATAAGAAAGTACATAACCTGCAGCTGCTGCCATGAGCAACATCCCTACATACTTCATAATTCCCGCATTTGTTAAATCCCCAGCTTTTATATCATCAATTGCTAATCCAATTAATTTTGGCGGGATCACCTCAATGACATTGACAAAAAGTAAACAAACAATCGCAATGCTATACCTTTTCCAATGCGTTTTAAAAAACCATGTTAATTTTTGTAATACAGAAAACAATATAACCTCTCCCTTCTCGTTGTTGTATAAACATAGACTCGTTATCCGCTATCTAGCGTCTCCGTTTTTACCATACGCACCTCATACTTTTCCATCGTCATTCCTACCTTTCTAAAATTACTTATTGAAACTATACAAATGTATAGGAACAATCTAAAAAAAAAAGACAAAAAAAGGCATACCGTCGCTTTGACGATATGCGAAAAACGCATAAAAGCGTACGTTACGGCACACGCAACGTACGCTTTCTTTTCAGGCTAACAAGAAGCGTTATTTGTCCGTAGAGGTTGCGTGATGATATTTATTGTGTAAAACATGTAAGCCAGTCATATATACGATTACAATCATCACGCACACCTCCTTCTTCTTTTATTTTCCATTTTTAATTTTATAACTTTAAAGACTTTTCTGTCAATTGTTTTTTTATTTTAGGCTCTGTTAAATAAAAATGTAATTATGACCCATAATCATAGGAACGGGAGTTTAGCCACCTTAACATAATACGGATGGGATAAATACTTTGTTGATATGATAACTATTGACAATGGTTTTCCTCGTAAACCCAATCCATCAGCATATCTTCATTTACACACAAAACACAGAATCGATTTCGTTACTTGGGATAGAGAATTAGATTTATTACTCGCAAAAGAATTGGGAATTTTAACGTGCATTTTTCAAGGTCAAAGTGATTTAGCTGATTATCATTTACAGGACTACTCAGAATTTTTTAATACTGATATTTCGTTAGCAAAACAAGTAATCAGTTAGTAATAAATACAGGAAAAGGACCAAATCTTGGTCTTTTCCCTGTATTTATTACTATCAACATAATTCTTTAATATAGCCTTATTTTACAACAAAGAAAGCGAATGCAAAAACCGTGCCAAAAATAGATTCACAAACATTTCATTTGAATTTTTTTTTCAAACCCCCTACAATCACCATATACTCACTCTTACAAGTCACTAATTTTTAGGAGGACTTACTATGCAAACTAGCAAGACGTATAAGTTTTATATAAACGGAGAATGGAAAGAAAGCTCGTCAGGGCAAACAATCGATATTTCATCTCCATATCTTCATGAAGTAATCGGACAAGTACAAGCCATTACTCGCACAGAGGTAGATGAAGCGATTCAATTGGCGAAAGAAGCGCAAAAAGACTGGGCCGAAGCATCTCTTCAAGATCGTGCACAGTACTTATATAAATGGGCTGATGAGCTCGTGAATATGCAAGATGAAATTGCTGACATCATCATGAAAGAAGTCGGCAAAGGGTATAAAGATGCCCAAAAAGAAGTTGTTCGTACAGCTGATTTCATTCGTTACACAGTAGATGAGGCTATGCATATGCATGGTGAAAGTATGATGGGCGATAGCTTCCCTGGCGGCGCTAAATCTAAACTTGCGATTATTCAGCGCGCTCCACTTGGCATCGTTCTTGCAATCTCACCATTTAACTACCCTGTCAACTTAGCAGCTGCTAAGCTTGCACCGGCTCTTATTACAGGAAACGCTGTTATCTTTAAGCCAGCTACACAAGGTGCAATTAGCGGTATTAAAATGATTGAAGCCTTGCATAAAGCAGGCCTTCCAAAAGGACTTGTTAACGTAGTAACAGGCCGCGGTTCTGTCATTGGTGATTATTTAGTAGAGCATTCTGGCATCGATATGGTATCGTTCACAGGTGGTACACATACAGGTACACATTTAGCGAAAAAAGCAGCTATGATTCCACTTGTCCTTGAACTTGGCGGAAAAGACCCTGGTATTGTACGCGAAGACGCAGACCTACAAGAAGCTGCCAAACATATCATTAGTGGGGCATTCTCTTACTCTGGCCAACGATGCACAGCGATTAAACGCGTCCTTGTACATGAACATGTAGCAGATGAACTCGTTCGCTTATTACAAGAAGAAATTACAAAGCTATCTGTTGGTTCTCCGGAACAAGACAGCACGATCGTCCCACTAATCGATGACAAATCTGCGGATTTCGTTCAAAGCTTAGTAGACGATGCAATTCAAAAAGGTGCAACTGTTATCATCGGCAACAAACGTGAGCGTAACTTAATCTACCCAACACTTCTTGATCACGTCACAGAAGATATGAAAGTCGCTTGGGAAGAGCCATTTGGTCCGATTCTCCCAGTCATTCGCGTTACTTCTGACGAACAAGCAATTGAAATTGCCAACAAGTCTGATTTTGGTTTACAAGCAAGTGTATTTACAAAAGATATTAACAAAGCATTTCACATTGCAAACAAAATCGAAGCAGGCTCTGTGCAAATTAACGGCCGCACGGAACGCGGCCCAGATCACTTCCCATTCATCGGTGTAAAAGGTTCTGGTATGGGCGCACAAGGTATTCGTAGAAGCCTTGAATCGATGACGCGCGAGAAAGTAACAGTATTGAATTTGATGTAACGACATCAAAAACCACTTTTTAGATGGGCGAGAACCCCTGTCAGGGCCTTTTTCTGCCACGGGCGAGGTTTAATATTCGTTTGACTTATAGGTTAAAAAATCAAAAGAAATTTACTTATAAAGGGAAGTAGGAAATAGTTTCTACTTCCCTTTATATTTTTTTAAAAATAGTTAACGGAACTATATTTCCCCCGCACACACTCTCTATCACTTTCATATATATATATTAACTTCTGATAGAGAGGAGGCGGTCTTATGGCAATCACATTAAATGGGTTAAGAGAAGGCGACAAAATCCGTGTGTTTTCAGCAGGTCGTGAAATCGACGGTGAAGGTGTTTTCCTTCGCATAGACAACAACAACTTCTTAATTTGGGTTGATAATCATGCAAATATCAATATTACAAGCTTAAATACAATTAGTATTCGTAAAGTTTCCTAATTACCTATAAAATTGTTTTATTTTTTCATAAAAGACACTGAGTCTATATCAAAAGGAGTTAGAGAAATCCTTTTTGAATAGGCTCTTTTTATTATACGTTTTACACTGTTTATATGACTGATAACTCTGTTAAGGTTAACGGAAGTAAACGATATTCGTAAGAAAATACATTATGGAATTTAATGTAACTCTATAAAAATAGTTGCTAGTACTGCATTATCCCCGCACACATTCTCTACCTTTTTCATATATATATATTAACTTCTGATAGAGAGGAGGCGGTCTTATTGGCAATCACATTAAATGGTTTAGTAGAAGGCGACAAAATTCGCGTATTTTCAGCAGGTCGTGAAATTGACGGCAGAGGTGTTTTCATCCGCATAGACAACAACAACTTCTTAGTTTGGGTTGATAGTCACGCAAATATCAACGTTACAAGCTTAGATACAATTAGCATTCGCAAAGTTTCCTAATAATTTCCAAAGTGTTTAACCCTCTCACAGTAAAACACTGGGTCTATATCAAAAAGAGTTAGAGAAATCCTTTTTGAATAGACTCTTTTTTTATAATACGTTTTACACTGTTTATATGACTAATGGTTAAGTCATAATCTACGTTAATCCAATATAACCATTCATTTGTACACTCAATAAAGATGCCTTCTATACTTGTTTCTCCTTCAAATACTTCTATCTTATCTCCTAACGAAAAATGAGAAGGCAATGCACCCTTTTCTGCTTTTTTACTTATATTCCGTTGTATGTTATAAAGTAACTTCATGCATTGTTCTAAAGAAGCTGCGAGCTCTTCATTTTGTTTTTTCAACTCCTCTATTGGATCCGGTTTTTCACGCGTATCCATTCCCTTTCCGCATATAAAGCAGTTTCTCTTAAACCAGCTCTCCATCCGATTATCCCTCTCAAATAAAGTGCTCTTCATAATAAAAGATGCACTTTCGCCTCTTTTTATATACATATTATATGTTACAAATCCGAAAGTTGTTTCATTATTTCAAACATACTCTATTCTCACAATCATCCGATTATATCGATTTGCATTGACGAATAAAAATCCATTTGTTACCCTTGGTTATGTTAACTTTATATATAAATCCTCATTCGTATCTCGGTGAGGTAGAGGTTGCAATTATTAATAGTATGATTTGGGAGATGTGTGGCATCGCTGAACAAATCAAAAAGGAATAATTGCCGAAGCAAGAAGTGTCCACAATGCTTTTTTGCTGGGTCTGCATTGAATAAGTGCAGGACTGTCACAAGCTGTTTGCTTGTGGAGAGCTATCGAGAGATATGTCCGTGGGTTTCTTAATAAGATTGAGAAGCGCGTGAACATATACGCGCTTTTTTGTTTTGTTTGGAACTTCAAACACATACATATCTCCTCGCTTGACTTGGTTATACTAATTTTGGAGGTAATTTCTATGCAACAAAAAAAATGGGGCTTTTGGGTACTCACTGCATTTGTAGTTGGAAATATGGTCGGAGCTGGTATTTTCATGGTTCCGAGTACATTAGCACAAACAGCTAGCCCTCTTGGTGTTACTTTAGCTTGGTTAACAACAGGGTTTGGCGTGTTAATGCTAGCACTTGTTTTCGGTAATTTAGCAATTCGTCGTCCTGATTTAACAACAGGGCCGCAAAGTCATGCTTATGCACTGTTTTCTAAACAAAAAACGAAGAAAATGGCAGGTTTTAGCATCGTATGGGGCTACTGGGTTGCAAACTGGGCAAGTAACGTAGCTATCATTACATCATTTGCTGGTTATTTATCACTCTTTTTCCCAATTATGAAAGATACACGTGTATTATTTTCAGTCGGAACGTTCGACATTGCAGTCGGAAAACTAATTACGTTCTCTATTTGTACCCTGTTACTATGGGGAACACACATGATTTTAACGAACGGTATAAGCGGTGCTGGGAAACTAAACTTCCTAGCAACAACAACGAAAGTAACAGGATTCCTGCTTTTCATCGTTGTTACTTTATTCGCCTTCCAAGCATCTAAACTTGGACAATGGTATACACCGATTATTGATAAAGAAGGCATTTCACACGGACTATTATCACAAGTAAACTTAGCTGCCTTAACAACACTTTGGGCCTTTATCGGCATCGAGTCAGCTGTCTTATTATCAAACCGTGCTGTTTCACCAAAAACAGTAAAACACGCAACTGTTGCTGGTTTATTGTTAACTGTTGGAATTTACTTAGGAATTACAATCTTAACAATGGGCGTTCTTCATATCGATAAGCTTCAAGCATCTGAACGACCATTAGCAGATGCCTTATCTGCAGCAATGGGACATGGCGGCGGAAAATTAATGGCGCTGCTTGCACTTACTTCTTTATTTGGTTCTATTCTTGGCTGGGTTTTATTAAGCTCAGAAGTACCGTATCAAGCAGCAAAAGAAGGGTTCTTCCCCTCTTTCTTTACAAAAACAAATAAAAAAGGAAGTCCGATTCATTCGCTTCGTATAACAAATATTATGTCGCAAGTGTTCCTATTCTCAACACTATCCGGGACAATTGCCGAGGCGTATACATTTGTGATTACCGTTTCAACACTAGCCTACTTAATTCCATATCTCGTTTCACCAATCTTCCAGCTGAAACTCGTGATGACAGGTGAAACATACGAAAATCAAAAAGGTTCTCGTATCATCGATGGAATCATTGCGGCGATTGCACTCATTTATGCACTATGGGTTATTAAAACCGGATCTTCTGATATGAAAACATTCCTGCTTGGTATTGGATTATTTGTCGTCGGATTTGCATTCTATCCATTAATGAAACGCGATGAGAAGAAGGCGAAGCAAAACGAGCAAGTTGCCTAAAAGGTAGCTTGCTTTTTTTATTTACGTAAAACTTATTGTAGGCGGGCGAGAGGATCTGGCCATGTGTGGTAGCGGTCAGGGCCCTTTTTTGCAACGTGCAGTGTGAAAATACGAGGTTTCAAAGTACAGGTCACTTTTTGTTTCACATAGAACTATATCTGCATTAACAGGTAGTACGAGGAGCACTCTTAAGTTTATAATGAAGGAAGGAGGTGATTTCATTGACAATCGAAACACTTTGGACAAGCCGCTTCCAGAAACATCTGCAAAAAATTGTGATGTACTTTGCCCGCATTGCAAGCGGACTTATCTATAGCTCACTACTAGTTCTTTGTGTGGGGAGCTATTATTATGCAAAATTTCTTCGTTCCTTTCCATCTGAGTCTGTTGCCTTAACCATTGTGACGATTTTACTTACGGTGATACTCACTCGCTGCCCCATTCGAACATTTTTACAAAAGCCGGATATGCTATATCTATTGCCGATAGAAGAAAAACTAACCTATTACTTTAAGCGTTCTCTTTTATATAGTTATCTCATTCAACTCTTTCCCTTATTATGTGCGGTACTCATCATTACACCGCTTGCCGGACAATCATTACATACAACACCTGCTTTTTTAGGCGGAGCTTTTATCATCCTTGCTTTCATAAAGTGGTGGAACATGTACATACATTGGACATATCTAAATACAGAAATTGCTTCATACTGGTTGCTTATTCGGATATTCTGCAATGCAGCCATTACATATACAATGTTTCAATTCACTTCAATTATGATTGTGGGAAGTATACTCCTTGTCATAGCGCTCTTATTTTTATATACGATGAACAAACAAAAGCGGCACATCCATTGGGAATATTTCATAGAGCAAGAAGAAAAAATGGACATGCGCTTTTATCAATTTGTTCATTTCTTTACAGATGTACCGCAAATCAAACAGCAAGTCAAACAAAGAAAATGGCTCACCACTTGGATGGAACGGATCCTATATAAAAAACGATCTCCTTTTTTATATTTATATAGTTTATCCTTTGTACGTACTAATGATTACTTCGGTATGTATATACGATTAACTTTAGTAGGAGGATTTATTTCTTACTACATTCCCAGCTTGATCGGAAAAGGAATCACCGCGGTATGTTTCCTATACATATCATTTTTACAACTCCGCGCCCTTTGGAATTATTTTTCGGGAAATAGTATTGTAGCATTGTATCCAGTTTCAGTTACGGAGCGAAAACGGGTTTTTATGACGTTTATATATTTAGTGACTTTTATACAATTTGTCTTCTTTTTCGGGGTTATTTTACTGAAATAGAAAGAATCCATTTTGATTAAAATGGATTCTTTCTATTGATCCTATTCAATAACTTGATGATTTTTCGCTTTCCTATAGAAATAGATTGCTAAAAACACACCTATGACAACACAGACAATAATAGTTGCTGTAATATACCGCGGGTCTTTATTTATTTCACTTGGAATAATTCGCTCTGCGATTGGACCAATACATAGTGTAAATACTGCAAAAATTGTAATCCAAGATTTTGTATACAGTGCAAAAAGAACAAAAAGTAGCATACATACGGCAGCAATTATATAGTTTTGCGTTGGAGTTGCCACAAAATAATTTGCATCCATTTTTCCATCCATCCAAAAATAGAATACTAACCAGCCACCAATAGTAATACAATTAGCTAGTAACATTAGAAATAGCGACTTTTTTGTAGATGGATATACTTTAGGAATACCTTTCAATAAAGTAATTGCGAATACAGCAAAGGTTAAAAATAACGGTAATGATCCAAATAACAATATATTTTGTGAAATTTTAAATTGTCCCTTAATGGCTGGAGGAAAGGCCATATAAGCGATAATAACCAAAATCGCTGCTGGAATGAGTTTCATTAATCCTTCTTTATCTACAGGCAATTCTTTTCCGATATTCTTCATGTGCTGCTTACGACTTTCCCCAATAATATGATCTACACTCTGCCCTCTTTTTTCAGCTTCTGTTAAGTGAATTTCTAATTCGTCGACAATTTCATTGATATCCTCATCTTTCTTACCCCGCTGCAATAAATACATTCTCAGTTCAATTAAGAACTGTTCCGACTTCGTAGATAACATGTTATTGTCCCCCTTTATTTATCCCGCATTAACGGGCAGTAAGACTCCCACCTCAAGACTGAAACAGAAGCGAAGAAGATAGGTGGGAGATAAATGTCCATAAAAGCCCGATTGGTTCAACTAACCATCGGTGGGGGATGAAGAACCCCCCACCGATGGAAGTTTCACTTTATCACGTTTTCAACAGATAGTTTTAAATCGTTCCACCGCTCTTTAAAACTATCCAATTCCTTCTCCCCTAATTCTGTTAAAAGATAGTACTTTCGTTTTGGGCCAGCAGTTGACTCCCTTAACACACTTGTTAGTAAACCTTCTTTTTGCATACGTAATAATAAAGGATAAATGGTCCCTTCACTAAAGGAGTGAAACCCATAACTATGTAATTTCTCTGTTAATTCATAACCGTATATTTCTCCTTCTTGAATAATGGCTAGAATACAGCCTTCCAAAATGCCCTTTAGCATTTGCGTTGAATCAGCCATTGTCTCTCTCCTTTTTTCGTACATACTTCTTAATACCTTGTAATACAAGGTAAATAATTAGACTAATAACTTGCAATGCAAGTGTTACAACCATAAAATACCATAAACTAACTTGTAATGCAAGATATACCTCAATTAAAAAGGAGCTGAAATCAGCTCCTTTTTAATATGATCCGACTATCTTCATGTTGAATCACCGATAAAATTAGTTTTGAGTAAATTCGATAGTTGGAAGTAAGGAATAAACATTCGTATCATACGCAACATTATTTTGATACATATAATTTCGAAGAACGCCTTCTTCTTGAAAGCCTAACTTTGTTAATAACACATTAGATGCTTTATTCTCTGTAAAAACAACTGCTCCAATCCGCGTTAAATGTAGCTCATGAAATCCATATGTTGTAACTTTTTTAACAGCTTCAGTGGCATACCCATTTCTCCAGTATTCAGGTAAAAATGCATAAGCGATTTCAGCTCTCTTATGTTCGGTAGACCAGTCATGAAATCCAATCGTTCCAATCATTCCTTCTATCCCTTTTCTTTCAATTCCCCATTTTATCCCGCGTTTTTCTTTGTAGTTATTTGAAAAATTCTTAATGATATGTTTCACCTGTTCTAAATCTGTTAGTGGATTTTGTCCGTAGTAACGTAATACATCTTCATTTGAAAAGCAATTCAATATCCCTTGTGCATCATCTTCTATTAGTTCTCTTAAGATTAATCTTTCTGTTTCTAAAACAGGAAACATTCTCCCACTCCCTTTGTTTTAAACCTCGCACGTGGTAGAAAAAGGCCCTGACCGCTTCCATGCACGGCCAGACGCTCTTATTCTCCCTAAATTTTATATCGTTTTTTATCCATTAAACCTCCCCATCAAAATCGTATTATAGTAATTCCCATCCGATAAAACTTTGTCATTTTTCAATATCCCTTCCACTTCAAAACCATATCTTTCATAAAGACTTTTCGCTTTCTCATTCGTTTCAAGAACATTCAAAGTGATTTTCTTAATGTCATGGGAGTCTGCCCAAGTAATGGATTCTTCTAAGAAGTTCTTTCCAATACCGTATCCCCAATATTCCTGTAATACGCACACGCCAAATTCTACTTTATGGGATGTTCTTTTCAATTTATTCCCTTCACACCTTGAAAAACCTACAATTCTTCCACTTACTTCAGCTACTAAAAATAGATTACTAACACTGTCTGTATCTTCTTTAATGATCCTTTTAAAACCCGCTTCGTCTATGTACGCTTCGCCTTTCTCTCTATCTAAGTTTTCTGTTTCACCATCTATTTGTAATCGCACTTCAGACAAATTTTTTGCGTCTTCTTCCACTGCAGACCTAATCATATAATGTGTATTACGACTATAAAATTCTTTTGGACTAATTTTCATTACAATTACCTCCTATTCTTTAAGAAAGCTACTTGTCCTCAAAACAAGCAGCCTTCACATTACCCTATTTTCTCTACTTTATCCCTTTGAAGGTGATACATATCTACCGCTTTCTTAAATAAAAGAATACTACTTATTCCGATGAAGCAGTATAAAATACTCATTCCCCAGGAAGCAATAACAGAACCAATCATAATGCCGAGCGTTCCAACCATCTTTGCGATTTGAAAGACCATGCTGGTAATGGCCATATAAGAACTTCTCGCATCGTCCCTTGCCATATCTGCCCGAATCGATTGGCTTACTGGCACATACATCATTTCTCCAATTGTTTGGAACAAACCTGCCAGTAATAAAATCCATAGACTGTTACTAGCTCCAAATATCGTAAACCCAATTGTATAGATAAATAAACCTGCATACAGTACTTTCCGGTCATCAAAATGATTCATGATTTTCACCATAAGCGCTGAAAATAACACAACTAATACGGTATTTTCAGTGGATATCCAGCTGAGCATCCGAATCCCTGTTAAATCAAAATTATTTCCGTTCCAGAATGAAAATGTTATCGTTTCAAATTCCTTTTGCAGACGAACGCCGATGTAATTATTAATTTGAAATTCTAATGATAATGCACATATACTTCCTAAGCACAATATGATAAACGCCTTATCTTTCATGACAACTCGGTAATTGTTTACCATATCTGTTAATACGTTTTGCTTTTCTACTTTCTTTTGAACGACATATACTTCTTCCATATAAACTGTAATTAAATACAGCGTTAATAAGGCAATGCCTGTCAGCAATATAAATAATTGAAAACGATAGTGTTCAAAGAGAAGTCCTCCGAAAATCGCACCGATCGCAATCGATAAATTGATTGCCCAGTAATTAATGCTGTACATCATTTTTCGATTTTCCGGTGTACTTACATCAATTAACATTGCTTCTGTTGCTGGGTTCATCAAGCCAGAACCGATGCTATTGATTAGTAAAAATACAAATGTAAGCCAAGGTGAATCTATATAATCTGAGTTCGCAACTCCCATACATGCAATAGAGATTACTTGAATTACCTGTCCAATAATCATAACTTTTTTCCGTCCTAATGTATCGGCAATATAGCCGCCATATAAACCCACAATGAGTGACGCAATTACATTCAATAACAATAGGAACCCTGCTAGTGCTGCTCCTAATTTTATGGCGAAGTAAATCGCCATAAATGGAAAAATCATCGTTCCTACTGTCCGAGTTAAAAAGGATGTAATAATTCTAATTTTAATGTTGCGATGCATTGACCAAAATCCCATCTGTTTCCCCCTCCTTCTTGTTTCTTCATTTTACTTTGAAAAAGAGGAAGAAAAAGGTTAAAATATTCAGAAGAGTTTCCCCTTTTAGAAAAAGGAGCTGTATAACATGAAAATTATGGACCACTATATTCGGCTAAGACTTTCCTTTCCAACTAAACAACACATTCAAAATAGTCTCCAAGAACTGGCCGCTATTTTATTTTGCAGTACAAAAAATGTGAAGATTTTACTGAAAAAAATGAGTGAAGAAAAACTAATTAACTGGATACCAGGGAGAGGTCGCGGGAATAAAACGGAAATTTACTTTCTGCAAACGTTCGGAGAAGCGATTTTACCGCATGTTGAAGAGCTTTTAAAAAATGAGAAATTAAAAGAGGCATTTTTATTATTGAAAGAACCGCTTCCTTTCTTACTCCGTGAAAAAATAGAAGAACGATTAAATACTTATTTTGGATATAAAACTTCAGGCGATCTGTATGATGTGCTCAAAATTCCATATAACCGAAAATTACTCCCCATTGATCCGGCTTTTGCTGCTGTCACAACAGAAAGTCACTTGATTAGCCAAGTCGTTGATACATTAGTGAGATATAACGAAAAAGTTGACGAAATCGAGCCGCATTTGGCACATACTTGGGAAGTAAGCGATGATCAACTTACGTGGACATTCTACTTACGTAAAGGTGTTCGCTTTCATCACGGAACAACATTATCAGGAAAAGATGTGATCTTCTCCTTCGAAAGATTGCAGACCGTTCACTCTCCTTTTGACTGGTTAACAGAGGGAATTGCGAAAATAGAAAACCCATCTCCTCTGCAAGTTATCTTTCATTTACGAAAACCAAATCGCTTTTTTCTACATTACGTAAGCTCTGTGCAACTGTCCATTTTACCGCACGATGTAACGATTCAAACTCATCAATATAGCGGCACAGGCCCATTTAAAATAAAAAGCTTTACGGAAGATAATGTTATTTTAGAAGCATTTCCAGATTATTTTAAAGAGCGGGCACTTCTTGATCAGATTGAATTTTGGTTTGTTCCAGAGCAGTCAAAAATACAAACAAATTACGAATTACCAAATATGGGGTGTAACGAAGAAAAAGAAGTAGAAACAGAAGAAATCGGCTGTATATACGCAGCGTTTAACTTTCAAAAACATGGCCCGCAGCATGATATCTTTTTCCGAAAAGCATGGGCAGAAATCATGGATCCCCTATCGTTAATTCAAGACCTTGGTGATAATCGTACCATGCCGGCTTATAGCTTCTTTCCCGATAAAAGCCGAACAATGCATAAAGAAACATCTTTATCAAAAGCGAAAGAATACCTGCAACAAAGTACGTATAACGGAGAGACGATACACATCTATTTCTTTGCGTTTAAAGGGAGCGAGCGCGATGCAATCTGGTTACAAAAACGATGTGAACCACTCGGTATACATCTGCAGCTTCATCCTTTTCTAGTCACTGATTACTTTAACGAAGAGATTGCTAAGCAAGCCGATATCATTTTAACTGGAGAAGTACTCGACGCTAATCTTGAAATGGCTTTTGTACATATCTTTAAAAATAAAAGCTGCTTCGTTCATCGCTTCAGGCATCCACATTATCATGAGCAAATCGAGGGCATGCTTGACCGTTTTATAGCAGAGCCAAGTAAAGAAAAACGATATGACTTCATATCTAATATCGAAAAACTTCTTAGCGACCAGTACCTTCTTGTCTTTTACTACCATGTCTTAAAAAGAAGAAGTTTCCCATCTGCCTTGCAAAATGTCACCATCGACTCTTTCGGATGGACAGACTTTGCAAAACTGTGGATTCGTCCGCATGTATAATTGGCGGAGCTAAGCAGCTCCGCCATCTTTTTCACCCTACAAGGGTAACACAGTAGAATACTTAATCTCCCGCAGCGCCAAACTCGTTTGAATTCTCGTAATGCCGAGCATATTTAGTTTACGAATAAAACGTTCCAGTTCATTTCGATCGCGGTGCACCACTTTTAAAATATAATCATACTCCCCCGTTAAACAATGACATTCCAATACTTCTGGCATTTCGCGCATCGCCTTTTCCAACACTTCGAGCTTCTCCGCTTGATGAATATTTGTGCTGACAAAAATAAAGCATAGTAAGTCAAAGCCAAGTTTCTCTTGATTTAAAATGGCTACTTGCCGATTAATAAATCCTTCATTTTCTAACCGTTTCACCCGTGCATGTGTAGCTGGCGGCGAAAGATTAACGCGGCGTGCAACCTCCGCGTTACTTAGCTGCCCTTCTTGTTGCAACACATTTAAAATTTGGACATCTAAATGATCTAACTGTTCCATTTCCAATCTCCCTTTTCATCACAAAAGATTATTCACGAAAACACATGACAATCACGCGTAAAATGAATAAAATTCTGTAAAACAAATTAATCACTTTATATTATTTCGAATTTTAATAATTATACAAAATAATATATATGACAAACAAGAAAAATGCTACAATTTACATAGTTTAAAGTATATGTATTACACCACCGTGCACAGTGGCTTTTTTTATCCTGCATTAACGGGCAATGCGCAAGCCCAACTTTCTTGTAAAAGGAGCTAACTCGTATTATGCCTTATGTTATTTTATTACTCATCACAAGCCTATTGTGGGGCGGAAATTTTGTCGTGGGAAAATCTCTTGTCGGGCACGCTTCGCCGATGACACTTACGACTCTTCGCTGGGGTATTGCCGTCATTTGTCTTTTCCCAGTTGTTTGGCTGAAGGAAAAGAAACTATTCCCGCCGAAAGAGGCCATTCTCCCTTTATTTCTAATGGGGGTTACTGGCGTTGTATTCTTTAACATTTTTCAATTTTGGGCGTTAGAGCATACATCTGCTACAAATGTTGGACTTATTTCTACGTTAAATACGATTTCTATCGCTGCTTGTTCGGCACTATTTTTAAAGGAAAAAATGAATATATGGCAAATCACATCGATGATTATTTCCTTTTTTGGCGTTACGCTCGTTCTTTCAAAAGGTAAAATAGATGCACTGTTTTCCTTACATTTTAATATCGGTGATTGGTGGATGATGGCAGCCGTATGCGTATGGGGCATCTATTCCGTTTGCAGTAGATGGGCAACAAAAAAGACGACACCGATGATGTCTACTTTATATTCTGGTATCTTTGGTCTCATCATATTGATCCCTTTTAATATCTCTGATTTCACAATTTCAAATGTAAACGCTTCGTTCTTAGGATCTATTCTATACACAGGTGTAATCTCAACTGTGTTATGTATGGTTTTCTGGAATATCGGCGTCCAAAAATTAGGGGCAACTACAGCTGGTATCTTCTTGAATTTCAATCCGATTTTCACTGCTATTTTAGCGTTTCTCTTATTAGGAGAACAAATGACGTGGATGCAAATCGTCGGAAGTGTGATTGTGATTAGTGGCTGTTACTTATTTTCGCATTTTAAATCCGCTGCAACTCCTAAACAACAATATACAAAGCATCTTGCAAAGAATCATGAAATCGCAGGGTGAAAAGCATCCAGATTTGTATTTCTGACTAATGGTTCATCCCCAAAATAGAAACATTCTTTTTGGGGATGAACTCTCAAAAAATTTGTACAAACAACTACTTTTATAAAATCATTACTAAATAACCACATTTTGAGACCCCTTATTTAAAACTCACCTTATATTTACTTCAAAAATATACAGGACATACCTATTAGGTATTATAATTTTCCAAAAAACAAATAAGTTATCACATATAAAATCGTCCGTGCTTTTCATCTCTTCCACACTATGACTATTTTCACTTCAGTACACATACATATCAATAAAATACGTCTTATCAAAACATTCACGCACGGACGTAAATGAGGAGGGTTTATGGAACAACCTAAGCGGATTCGTTTGCTCGATGTATTACGTGGATTTGCCATTATTGGCACACTTGGAACGAATATTTGGCTGTTTGCCAATCCAGGGGATTTTCTTTCCTTTATGTCAGCTAGGGGACGAGTTGGCAGTTTGGAGACGTTTTTTGCCGCCTTACAAGCCGTATTTGTTAACGGAAAGTTGCTCGGACTACTAACCATTATGTTCGGTATGGGGCTAGAACTCAAATACCGAAAAGCACAGCGAGACGGATTACCGTGGCTACCATTTTATATTTGGACAATGACTCTTCTATTTTTAGACGGATTACTGCATTATCTTTTTGTGTTTGAATATGACATTTTAATGAGCTATGCATTCACTGGCATCATCGTCGCTTTTATCATTCGCTGCCGAGACAGTGTGATGAACCGCTGGATGAAAGTCTCTGCCTATATTCATGTAATTGGGATAGTCATTGTTTCTCTTCTTTCGATTGCTCTCCTCCATGATGAAAATTTGGTTACCGAGATGGCTAAAGGATTTCGTGAAGTGAAAGATATCTACACAGAAGGAAGCTACCAGGAACAAATCGCTTACCGTTTACATAACTTTGCCACTTTGCGCACAGAAGTCATTTTCATCCTGTTTATGAACATTACACTCTATATTGGGGGCATTCGTCTTTTCCGTAGCGGTGCCATGTCACCAAACGAAGAAGGCAGACACATCCGAAAGAAGCTGTTAAAATGGGGGCTCGGGCTCGGTTTGCCGTTAAACATGCTACTCCTTGTGCCAGGTGAATTATTCGATTTACCCGTTCGCTATTTGTTCGCTCCAATACTATCACTTGGCTATATCGGCTTGCTTGGTTGGCTACTTGAAAAAGGCTGGTGGAAATGGTTGCTTGCTCGTTTTGAAACAATCGGAAAAGCGGCACTCAGCTGCTACGTGTTTCAAAACATCTTAGCCTCACTTTTATTTTATAGTTGGGGATTGAACCTTGCTCCTGTTCATAGTGTGTACGCCATTTTAGCAGCTTGGATCGGCATTAGCATCGCAATGATGATTATCGCTCATTGGTTCATAAAAACAATAGGCACAGGTCCACTTGAATGGTTATGGCGTAAGCTTTCATATATGCCGTTCAAGCAGAGAATGTAAGGAATAAGATAAACAATTAGAAATTGTCCCCCGCAACGCAAATACAGGGGACTTTTTACTGCTCTCACACAAAATACTTCTTTAACAAAGGCGGCGTAATAATCGTCGTCAAAATAACAACGATGACAATCGATGTAAAACTTTCTTTCGCCAATAAATTAGCAGTCAATCCGTTTGAAGCAATAATGAGTGCTACTTCTCCTCTTGATACCATTCCTGCTCCAATGCTAATGGAGGAACGCAAATCAAATCCTGTTAACCGAGCACCAAGTCCTGAGCCGATTAATTTTGTGAAGATAGCAATAACAGTCATAATGACAATAAACCATATTTGGTTCCCTAATCCGTGAAACGTAATTTCCATCCCAATACTTACGAAAAAGATTGGAACAAAAATGGCATAGGCAATCGGTTCAACTTTATGCTCTACTTCATGCTTATATGTAGTTTGCGAAATCGCAATTCCAGCAGCAAATGCTCCGATAATCCCGGCAATCCCCATCATTTCACTGTAATAAGCAAAGGAAAAACAAATAATGAGCGCCGCACTAATTAATGATTCTGAAACACGAAGCGGCGATAACACCTTCATAATAAACGGAACACCTTTCCAGCTAATAAGAAAGATCGTGACAAAAAATATGACTTTCTTCGCAATGACGATCGTTATATTCACATCTTGTGTGCCGAGAAAACTCATTACAAATGCTAGTAAGATGACAACGATCACGTCATCAAATACAGCTGCCCCTAAAATCGTTGTGCTTTCTCTCGTATTCATTTTCCCAAGATCTCGTAATGTTTGCACGGAAATACTAACAGACGTAGCGCAAAGAAGTAGCCCTAAAAAAATGGCATGCGCCTGCACCATCCCAAATAAAAGACCTCCAATATATCCGCCAACAAACGGGAAGATAATCCCCCCTATTGCTACAGCAAAGGATGATGTAAGATTACGGTTTAATTCCTCTAAATCTGTTTCAAGTCCAGCCATAAACATAAGAAGCAATACCCCAATTTCACTTAATTCATCAATCAGCTCAGAGCTATTGATAATGCCAAGCATCGCCGGGCCAATCACAATACCGATAATTAACTTTCCTAATACAGATGGTTGTCCGATCCGTACGCTAATATCACCGGCCAGTTTCGTACAAAGCAAAATGACGACAAGTTCAAAATAAAATAACATAATATCTTCTCCTAGGTAAACATGCATGCGTTTTTTACCGTAGTGTTCGCTTAATTGTGTCGTTTTATTTGTTACAGTTTTTATTGACAAAATATTCTGAATTATGATAAATTCACAAGTGAAATTACATATTTATTCCAAAAGTGCAACTGCACCACCCTCCATTGTATGTATATACTATACAATCTCAACTCTCTATTTCGTTTTTTCAGGTGCTACGAAACCTCGCAGTTGTATTGATCCCGTTTTAGTGGGAGTAAGACCAACATTTTACAGAGAGGAGATTTGAATTTGAAAACACTTTTACGAAAGAAACCCCTTACAACCGAAGCACCACGTCAACTCAACCGAACATTAAGCGCCCTTGATTTAACTTTTTTAGGCATCGGAGCTGTAATAGGGACAGGCATTTTCGTTTTAACCGGTATTGTTGCGGCAAAGCACGCTGGTCCTGCAATTATGCTATCATTTCTCATTGCCGCCTTTACTTGTGCATGCGTTGCTTTTTGCTACGCTGAGTTTTCCTCTTCTATTCCGATTTCGGGAAGCGTTTATACATATGCTTATATGACAGTTGGAGAAATTGTTGCTTTTATCGTCGGCTGGTGTTTAATGCTTGAATATTTACTCGCGGTTGCTGCGGTTGCCGTTGGTTGGTCTGGTTATTTACAATCACTACTGCTTGGATTTGGAATCAAACTCCCAGCCATCATCGCCTCTGCCCCTGGTATAGGAAAAGGAGGCTTCATTGATTTACCAGCTGTCCTCATTATCCTTTTTATTACATTGCTCTTAAGTAGAGGCATTCGCGAAAGCGCTCGCATAAATAATATTATGGTACTCATTAAATTAGCCGTCATTATTGCCTTTATCGTTGCCGGCGCAAAATATGTAAAACCAGAAAACTGGACACCGTTTCTACCATTTGGTTACGACGGCATTATTGCCGGAGCTGCAACTGTATTCTTTGCTTTTTTAGGCTTTGATGCGATTGCAACTGCTGCCGAAGAAACAAAGAAACCGCAGCGCGACTTGCCAATTGGAATTATCGGTTCTCTTCTGATTTGTACTGTATTGTACATCACTGTCTCCTTTGTACTAACAGGGATGGTTCCTTACACAAAATTAGACGTATCAGATCCAGTTGCTTCTGCACTAAGGTTTGTTGGTGAAGATACAATTGCTAGTTTCCTAGCTGTAGGAGCAATGACAGGGATGACAACTGTTATTCTTGTCGTTATGTATGGACAAGTCCGCGTCTCCTATGCGATGAGCCGCGATGGATTACTGCCAAAAGCATTATCTCGCATCAATCAAAAGTTCAAAATACCTTTAGTAAACACATGGATTATGGGGATTGGCGCTGCGGCGCTTGCTGGTTTATTAGATTTACACATACTTGCAAACCTTGTAAGTATCGGTACATTAACAGCATTCACGTTCGTTTGCTTTGCCGTACTCATCCTACGAAAAACACACCCAGACTTACCGCGAGCATTCCGCGTTCCATTTGTCCCTATTTTACCAATCATTGCAATTTGCTGTTGTCTATACTTGATGTTCAACCTTTCAAAAGAAACATGGATTGGCTTTGGAATATGGCTAACAATCGGTTTATGTGTATACTTTTTCTACTCAAAACGAAACAGTCATTTAATCCTTTCTAAGCCAAACAATGAAAAAAAAGAAGCGTAAAAAAGCAAGCTCGCTAAAAATAGCGAGCTTGCTTTTTTATCCCGCATTAACGGGCAGTAATACTCCCGCCTCAAAATTCAGCAAAAGCATTGTCCAGCTCTAGCGGCTAGAATCTCCGGTCGTTTCGCCCCCTCGGACGAGGCAAAAAAACGCCTCTCTGCCTTGAACTCCAACGTCCTGCGATTCTGAACGAGCCGCTTCCGCTTTTCTTAAGAAGTTAGGCGGTAGATAAACTGCCCGTAAAAGCCCGATTGGTGAGGGCTTTTAATCAGTGGGGGATGAAGAAAACCCCCACTGATTAAAGTTTCACTTTATCATTTCTGTTCTTTCTTCTTTTTCCAAGATTCCATACTATCAAAGAAAAAGTTAATAAACAATGCTCCTAGTCCCCCTAATACAAAGGTTATTAAAAAAAGCATCCACAGGCTTTTATCTCCCAAAAATTTATATCCGACTAGGAGCACGATACCAACCCATACATACTCAAGAATTTGTTTTATCTTTCGGTTTGACACATTATCCGCTCCTTCTAAACAATCTCTATTCTATTGTAACATATATTCTATTTCCTCAAGTCCCAAATGATCCTCACGCAAAAGAGACTTGTCCTTGACAAGCCTCTTCCCCGCCCTATTTGTTAATACTATTCTCAACAAGCTTAGCGGCAGCCTCTAATGTGCGCTCTATACTATCTGCACGTTGGTCCGTCATATTTTGATCACGTACAGTTGCTTCGGCTACTTGTATTTTTTGCTCTAATGCTTTCACTGGTTCATGCTTGTATTGTCCTACCTCTGTTCCTACTTGTATCTTTGTTAAGAAATCTTTTGCCTCATTAATCTTTACTTGAAGCTTTTTTTTCGCCGTTTGTGGCTTTTCTTCTGCCACTTTAGAATGTAAAAAGGTTTGATGTGCCGTTTGTAACGATTGATACAGTGTAACGATTTCTTCTTTTGTGACCATCATTCTTTCAAACGTTTCTTTTGCACCGTTATATGCTTTTTGTAATTCAGTAAACGCTTTTTGTGAATATTGACCAGATTTCTCTCCAAATTCGTAAGTACCTGCCAATGTTTCTTTCACCTTATTCATTTCTTCATATAAGTTATGAATCTCTTCTATTTTTATCCGGTTATTAAACTCACGATAAGCCGCTTTCACTTCAGAAGGCGTTAATGCCTTACTATATAGTCTTGCAAGTACAACTTTCCCATTTAATGGAACATTACCATTGCCAGCGTTTGTTGGATCCGCTCCAATTGCAAACGGTACATTTGGATGATACACTTTCCCCGTTACTCGCTGACTATTTACTTTTTTTCCATCTACATATACTGCAAGTTCACTTCCATTATATGTTCCTGTTAGATGGTATGTTTTATTAGCTTCTAGCTGTACACCAATACGTTTATAACTGCCGCCAATATGTGCCCATAATTCTACATAACCAGAACCTGTTGACTCAAATCCAATTCCACCGCTTTCGGTATTTTCCATAATTGCTTGATTGCGAATTTGATTCATAGAAAAAGCTGCTTCCAGTGTAAAGGAATCCTTTACCTTCTCTTTTTGCTCATTTGAAAATGGAATATATCCATATGTATTATCCTGTCCACTTAATTTCATTACGTGTTTCTTTAAAGGTTTCTCATACTCAATTGCCACATTTCCTTTTACACTTCCATTTGCACCAAACGATGAATAATCTTTAAAAGTACCATCTAAAAAGTTCACATCGAATACATCTGCTTTCGGTACTTTCGCATTCGGATCAATTACTTCTGTATTCGTTTCAAATTCTTCGCGCAAAGGAGCACCACTTTCATTTCCAAATGAATCTAATGCTGTTACTTCTATGTTATATTCCGTATTAATATCTAGCCCATCTAATGTAAATGTCAGCTCTTTAGGTACCGGATCCCGGTAGAACTCGGAGAAGGCTAAAAGTTGTTTTTTCACCTTTCCTGTTGCTTTCTCTTTTGCTTGCAAACGGTATGAATGAACGAGTAAATTATCTACAGCTTGCGGAAATGTCGCTGTCACAGATGTCTCTGTTATATCCGAAAGTTTCAGCTTTACATCTTGTAAAAATGCCGGTTTTTCCTTATCACGATCTTCTGTATACTTGAAAGATTCTTTCTTTGCTGGAAGATCAACTACCCACGGCTCACCTGTCCAAGAGTTATTATGAAAATCACGGCGATGAATCGTCACTTTTTGATCGTCTACTTCTACCAATAAACCTTGGCTTAATGTGTCAGCTCCCGGCGGTATATTTCCCTGTACTTTTCCCTTTTCTATTTCCATATAACTAACTGATGATGTACCAACAGACGTAAAGTCTTTTTGGTGAATTGACCTTGGATCATCAAGTGGATAATGAGAATGACCAGAAAATGTTACAGCTTGTGGATACTCTTTTAAGACTTCATTAATTTTGGCACTATCATTTGTCCCCCATTCATGACTCCCGTACACTGTTCCTTTAATTTGCTGATGTAAAAAAACAAAGATTGGCTTACTTGGATCAGCTTGTTTTGCTTTTACTAATTCCTGTTTCAACCAATTAATTTGTGTATCTGAGTAATATCCATGTGTTACTCCATTTTCCGGGCTCATCACAAGAAAATGATAGTCTTTTACAACTTTGTGATAATAGATAGATTCCATTCCTGTTTTTTTAAGAAACCGTTTCTGTGCATCTTGTGCAATTAATCCGTTCCAATAATCATGGTTACCTAGAGCATACATAGCTGTTGCATTTTGGTTTCCATATTGCTTGTAAGTTTGGAAGAAACGATCATACTGCTGCGTTGAACCACTGTCTGTAAAATCACCAACAACTACAAAGGCATCTTGTCTTGGAGCTACTGCATTTAATTGCTGCAGCGCTCTTTGAAAACGAAACGTATCATCCGTTCCACTATTTTTAATGTGCACATCACTTAACACCGGAAAAACAAGCTTCTTTTCTGATGATTCTTTCTCTGTTTTTTCTTCTCTTGTTTCCGCGAAGCTAGTCCAAGAAAAAGATGTAAATACTAAAAAGAAAACTGCTAAAAAACCAATAAGACCCTTCACTTTACACAACGTCCTTTTGATCACAAAAATCCTCCTCGTATATATTGTAAAATACAAGAATATTTTAGCGAAACGTTATTAAAGCAGTATAAATCAAAGGTAAAAAATATTAAAAGTTTGTAAAAAAAAGTAAAAAACCGCCGAGATAAGGCGGTTTTTTATCGACATTCTCTTCTACTTTTTTTCTTAATAAGCTTGTACATCACAAAACCAATTAAAAAAACAGCGATAATCCCTGCTATCGGCAGCATATATTGCTCAATTATCGCACCGGCCTTATGCCAATGCGGACCAAGTTTCATCCCAACATAAACATACAGCGCTGTTAATGGGAACATCGCAACAAATGTATAGATGATAAACTGCCAAATATTCATTTTTGCCATACCGCACGGAATTGAAATCAGTGTCCGTACACCTGGAACGAATCGCCCTGTAAATGCTACTACCGGACCATACTTCGTAAAAAATTGATCTGCTTTTTGAATTTGTTCTTCTTTTATAAAGAAATACTTTCCATACTTCATTAATAGAGGACGACCTCCGTAATATCCTAAAGCATACAACGTTAACGGTCCTGTCGTTCCTCCAATTGTTCCTGCCAAAACAGCAATCCAAAAATTCATATCACCTTCATATACCCAATAACCAACAAGCGGTAAGACAACTTCGGCTGGAACAAATTCAAACGTTAAGGCTAACATAACACCAAAATAAGAGAATTGTTTTAAGTAATGAATAAAATCTAAAATCAGTTGCTCCATCTATCTTTCTCCTATTCTATTAATCCATATTTATCCTGTAAATGAACAGGTGCCATCTTCACAATTCGCTGCAAAACAAATAGAATTATCGCCACATCATCTAGCACACCAAAAAACAATAAAAAATCTGGAATGATGTCAAACGGAAACATGACATATCCACATAAGAATAAGATAGAAAGCATTTTCTTCTGCAATTCAACATCCTTTGATATAAAAAATTCACCTAAAAACGGAATGAATTTACGTACTTGAAAAATTAGACGTACTCTTTTCCACAACTTTCTCATATTCCTTCTCCTCTCTCGGTCTCTTATTCCAGCATACAAAAAGGACCTTTACCGAAATGGTAAAGGTCCTAAAAAGACAATAAGGGGCCCTTACCATGATTGGTAAAGGTCTCACTAACAACAAGATTGTTGCCAACAAAGCCGAGGGTTTCTCCCTGTAATGACGACTTTGCTGCTAGAGCTACTCCCCTTTATATACATGTTTTATACCGCTATGTTAAAAGGTTTCAGTTAAAAAGTCAATGATTTCTCTTATGTATGAATACTAGACTATCCAGTGAATAGCCTCTCCCGATGAACTTTACAGTCTGCTTGCAGAAAGAAAGTCTTTATTTACAAAAAATTATTGACGGTAACGCAGAGTGTAATTATTCTAATTAAATATGGTTCTCACGCAAAACTTCAAAGTGGAAACATGATTTCATTAATAGTCAAAAACTATATAAATACAAATTGAAAACCAACAAAAGCAACAAAGCCGCAAAGCAATTTCTCAAGAAAATAGAATATCCGCATCAGAACCACAAAATATAATCGTTTACTTTATTATTTTTTAGAAGAGGAGTACTATATGTTTGTTTATTTCTATTATTTAATTATGTATTTTTTCACAGTAATCTTTGGACTTCAAGTTTCTAATTGGGCATCACCACTTCTTTCAATGTTTATGGATCCAGATTCAATAGGAGCATTTCTTTCTATACTAGTAGCGTCTAGTATTTTATCAGCTATATTCTCATTTTTATTACATTTTATTTATATTTGGAAATCCGATTCAGATAGGTTTTTAAAACCGTTTTATCGGGCACATTTTTTTGCTACATATATTTCAGGTGCGTTCTCAATCGTAAACATAGGAGAAAAAACTTTAAAGGAATGGAACTTTGAAAATCTTTCAGTTGATAGCGGTACAAAAGTTGCTTGTCTTATATTGCTATTTGTTGCATTATCAAACAATGCTTTTTATAAGACTTTTGAAAAAGAGATTGTTAATATGCTTCAATCTAGCGTAAAGAAATTCAAGGCTAAGTAGAATAAATACCAGAGGCTATTGTCGGAAAAAGAGATATGAGCTACGCTGGATTTAAACACGAGAAAAGATATTATGAATCGCCAAATGATTTACCTTTGTATCAAAAGATGATGTAATTATCATTTTTTATTGTTTGCGGACTAATTTTTTAAATTATAAATAAGTGTGAAAAAAAGCTAGAATGAATCTAGCTTTTTTGTTTTTAAAAAGGTTTACAATTTGGAATCTCTATCCCAGAAGACTGCGCCAGTTTTAATAAATAATAGCACTCTTCCCTTGCCATATGATCTGGCATTCTCCCCGAAAGCATGCTTAGCATTTGTCCCGATAACTCTAACTCTTCTAGTTCATGAAGAAAATGCGAAAATAAAGTAATTTCCAGCGAAACATCTTTTGTGAACTTCTTTAAAGCAGAGAAAGATACTAATTCTGTCCGTAAATAACCAGCCATTTCAACAGCTTTTAAATAAAGTTGTTCAAAATGCTTTTCATATTCTTCACTTTTTTCTTTTAAACGTTTTTCAACCGAATCTAGTCCGACAGACATAGCTTCTGCATGACCGGCTGCATCTATTAGCCAAAGAAGATGATGGTGCAATTCGTGAAAAAGAGGAGGTGTTTTTCCTTCCGTCAAATACTTCAATATTGTTATGTATTCTTCGACTTCATTAACCATGTGATTAAGAAATGTCGGTGTTAAATGAATAGAAATTTTCCCTTCTAATTGTTTACGTAAAATGTGCAATTTAAACTTTCTTATTTCATTTGCCGCTTCATTTGCCGCTTTTGCAAGTGCAATTAAGTCAGTAGTTCCAATTTCCTTTTTCAATTCATCAAATTTTTGTATAAAATACATTGCTCGCTCGATTTCTTCTTTTTCTTTAGGAGCTAAAGCATCCGTTATAAAATGAGCATGATCTTCCAAAATCCTTAACCAAAACCGATGCTCGAATAATGCATTTTCTTCATAAGCTCGATCCATCATATTCTCCTCCTCGCAATAGCAATAACTAGCTTATTTTCACATACCTTTTGCGTATGATATTGACTCTTCACTCTCATATTGTGATTGCAATTGAATCATATGCCCGTCAGGATCATATACAGATATCACTTTTTTCTTCTCTATATAATCTTCTATTTCTGTGTACATCACTTGATAGTAAGCTAACTTTTTCAGTAACTTCTCCGCCTTATTGGATTGTATATTCACTTCGATTTTCGGAAGAAATTGTTCACATTGCGTAACTTCTTTTTCTTTATTTAAAATACAACAAATCCGCATTTCCCCTGCATCATACCACACCCCAGGTACATCTAATTGCGGCCTTTCTATGCTTGACCGAAAACCTAATATACCTTCATAAAAGTATAATGTTTTCTTCAAATCTCTAACCTCTAACACAACAGAATGTGCCATCTTATCCTCCTTTTCCACTTATTAGTTTTTGTATATGAGTCATAAACGATAATTATGTTTGAATACAATACATAATAGCGATGTTTTCCAAAGGAGGTGTATAGGTTGAATAAATCCGTGAGGTCATACACACCGTATCACAGTCCACAAGACCCTTGTCCACCAATCGGAAAGAAATACTATTTTACCCCCCCTCATTTATTTATGGGATTTCAGCCAGCAAACTTACCGCAATTCTCTCCGAGTGAGGCACTAAAGAAAGGGACATTGTGGCCTGCTTTATATGATTATTATGAAAATCCTTATAAAAAAGGACGGTGAGACCATCGTGGCGCAACCACTTCCCGATGAATTTTATAAATGGATGGAAGAAATGCAGGAGCTCGATTTTGTACTCGTAGAACTCACCCTCTATTTAGATACCCATCCTGATGATGTTACATCCATTAAACAATTTAATGATTTTTCCTATAAGCGTAGACTATTAAAACAACAAATCGAAGAAAAATACGGACCGCTTCAACAGTTCGGAAATAGTTATTCAAAAGCTCCTTGGGAATGGAATAAAGGGCCTTGGCCATGGCAATTGTAAAGGTGGGGAAAATATGTGGATCTATGAAAAAAAATTACAATATCCTGTAAAGGTAAGTACTTGTAATCCAACACTTGCAAAATATTTAATTGAACAATACGGCGGTGCTGATGGCGAATTAGCCGCTGCTCTGCGCTACTTAAATCAGCGCTACACCATTCCTGACAAAGTAATCGGTTTATTAACAGACATCGGAACGGAAGAGTTTGCACACCTTGAGATGATTGCGACAATGGTATATAAATTAACAAAAGACGCCACACCTGATCAAATGATAGCGGCTGGTCTTGATGCTCACTACGCTGATCACGATAGCGCCATTTTCTATCACAATGCTGCAGGCGTTCCTTTTACAGCAACTTACATACAAGCAAAAGGAGACCCAATTGCAGATTTATATGAAGACATCGCCGCAGAAGAAAAAGCGAGAGCCACATATCAATGGCTCATTAATATGTCTGATGATCCCGATTTAAACGATGGATTACGTTTTCTTCGAGAACGCGAAATTGTTCACTCCCAGCGCTTTCGAGAAGCAGTTGAAATATTAAAAGAAGAACGAGATCGGCAAATATATTTTTAAAATATATGAAAAAACGAAGTGACCTCAATTGTGAGGTCACTTCGTTTTTTATAAACCCTCTTTTGCTGTTTTAATACATTTCATTAAAATGGTAGTGCCTGTGATATTCATTACAATACTTGTTCCAAGTGAAACTGCCCATAATACACTTGGTGCTGATAGTGTTAATGATAACATTAAGAAAACCATATCTACCGAAACAAAAATAAATCCTAAAAACTTGTTATTCAATTTAAACACCTCTTTTTTATAACAGTATTTACCTTATCACGATATGAAATTATTTATCAGTATAATAACCGAATATCCTCTGATAACTCATTCACGAAAATTAGAAGAACTTCCACATTTTTGGCCTTCACTCTTTCTTTTCCATCCGTTTCTACAATCCCCTTTCTTAGAATGATTATTCAACTTAGTAAATCAATTAGTAATTTTTTAAAAATTAACTGTTGCTTTCTAGTCGTCAGACCTTTAAAATAAAAACATCAATTCGACAAATTATTTGAATTTTCGACAAAAAGAATCTAGGAGGATTTTTATAGAATGCGTACAACCTTAAAACCATCCCAAGTTCTCTCAATTAGCTTATTGCTATTTGCGATTTTCTTTGGTGCTGGTAATATGATTTTCCCGCCCCTACTTGGTCTTTCATCTGGAGAGAATATGTGGGTGTCTATCGCAGGATTTGTAATTACAGATGTCGGTTTATCATTATTAGCAATTGTTGCAGTTGCATTAGCAGGCGGCAACTTCAAAACACTTGCAAGCCGTGTTCATCCAAAATTCGCAGCAATTTTAGCCATCATTATTTACCTTTCTATTGGACCGCTTTTCGTTATCCCGCGTACAGGATCTGTTTCATACGAAATCGGAATCGTACCGCTGTTCCAAGATCACTGGTATTCTATGTTGCTCTTTACAGGAATTTTCTTTACGATTACCTACTTTCTATCATTAAACCCTTCCAAATTAGTGGATCACATCGGAAAAATTTTAACACCTATCTTACTTGTTATTATTGCCGTAATGGCAACAAAAGCGATTCTTTCCCCAACGAGTTCGTTCGCTACTCCTGTTGGTGACTACAAAGACATTCCATTTTTCAAAGGGTTTTTAGAAGGATTTTTAACATTAGATGCAATTGGAGCACTTGTATTATCTAACATTGTTGTAAGTGCCATTCGTCAAAATGGTGTACATGATAAAAAAGCAATTACGAAATATACGATTATATGCGGAAGTATTGCGGCGTTATTTTTAACAGTCATTTATTTTGCGTTAGGTTATATCGGCGCATCAAACGGGCACCTTGGACAATTTGAAAACGGTGGCCAGCTCTTAGCAACGGTTATGTACAATTTATTTGGGACAAGCGGTAACATCTTATTAAGTCTAGCCATTATTTTCGCTTGCTTAACGACAGCAATTGGCGTTGTGAGTGCATTTGCAAACTACTTTTCGAATGTATTAACAAATGTATCATACAAAAAGCTTGTACTGTGGGTGTGCATATTTAGCTTTGTTGTTTCTAACTTAGGGTTAAGCTTATTAATTAAACTGACATTACCAGTATTAATTATCCTTTATCCAATTACAATTATCTTAATTTTCGTATCGTTTATTGATAAATATACGAAAAGAAAACCAAGTGTATATGTCGGTGCCATGATTGCGGCCTTTATTATAAGCTGCATTCATGCACTTGATAACATCGGCATGATGCCATCTGCCATTTCATCTCTTGCAAGTGCAATTCCATTTTACAGCTTAGGAGTTGGCTGGATTGTTCCAGCAATTATCGGCGGTATTGTCGGCTACTTCATTCCGCAAACACAAACAGAAGGTGAAGTTTCTGCAAAGTGAAAAGACTAGGAATTCATGGCTATTGAAAAAATGGGGAGCGTTTTGCGCTCCCCATTTTCTCTGTTTTTATATCTTTATATGTTCTATTTACGCCTTCTAGGAGAAGGCATGAAGCATATAATTAACTCTGCAAATAAGAATTGTTATCGCAAACATTTTCATACTTTAAATTAATAAAGTTTCCATTTGAAGTAGTGGATAATATATTTTTACTGAATTAGAAAAATATATTACATTTTGAACAATATGGAGCTGAGTTTCCCCTTCTAATTTTCTTATTGCATTTTGAACAAAAAACATATAATTCTTCTTCTGCTTGGCGTTCTATCATGCTTAAAGCATACACTCTTAAACTAACCATAACACCTACTAAAATTGCACTCAAGAATACTAACATCTTATCCCCAACCATTACAAAAATGAAATTTATGGTAATTAATTCGTTTTTTATTTTAACCGCGTATACGATTGAATTCAAGTCCAAGAAAACTTTCTAATATATTCTTTCCCCCCTCTATTACCATGTTATTAGAAAAAGCACTTATTAGGGGCTGTTACCAAAAAGAGGGAGTTCTTTGAAATGCTACGAAAAACAAAACATGCTATCACTCGCTTTCTACCTTTGTTTTGAAACATCGCACGTGGCAGAAATAGGCCCTGACCGCTTCTACGCATGGCCAGTCCCTCAAGCCCAACTAAAAAAGGGTTTTAAGTTCTTACATCGTATGCTTAAATACAAATAACTCTTCCTTCGCTTGTGTTATAGATTGTGTCGTTTCTATCTCTTCCTGCTCTGATTTCTCCCCTAACCTTGCTTTCTCCACCGCATCCTGAATACATTTCACAATCATATTCCCTGAAAAAATTGTTAAACCAAAACAGATAATCGGTACAAGAGGAATCCATGGATGCACTGATAAAGAACGAAAATATACCCCAATTAATCCTGACCATTCATGAGTAAAAGAACCGGTCTCTCCTCCATAAAACTTTACTGTTCCCCCAAAGAATAAATCTAATAAACCAAGATGCAATAAAATAATAAGTGTCTGGACAAACTGCTGCATAAATACGATGACGAAAGTTGGGTACAAATGCGGAAACACATGTTTTATCAAAAGGTGTCGTTTACTTCCTCCTAAAATTTTAGCAGCATCAATAAATTCTTCTGTTAATACCTTACGAATTTCATTGGCGACGTACAAAAAAAGGGTCGGAACTGCAAGCGCTGTTAATAAAATAATTTCAAACGAAGCTCGTTCAAAAAAAGATGACATTTCTTCCCCGTTCTCAAATGTAATTGCATGTCGTAATGAAAAAGCTGCAATCATAACCATCGGAATAATTGTAAAGCTATCAAAAAAAGCTTCTAATTTTGGAAACCCTCTCTTTACATACATACCGAGAAAAACACCGAAGCAAACTCCAAATACAATCCGCAACAATGCGATGAGTATGGAGATTCCAATTGTCCATTTCGCTCCTTCAATTACTAAGTTTAATAAATCAAATCCCTTTTGATCTGTTCCAAGTAAAAACTGAAGCGAAGGTGGAAATGGAGGTACTTGTAGTATTCCATCCCCATTATACTGAATGGACACCCTCCGAATATGCCCATCGTTAAAAATTGTATTTCCAATGCTTAACAAAAGAATGATAGTAATGAATGCACTACTAATCCAAAAGCGCTTATCACGTTTCAACTGTTTCCACATTTTATAACCTCTCTTTCATCGCATTTGGAACGAAATAATGAAACAGCTTAAAAATAATAAAAATAGGTATATAAAGCAGCAGCAAACTAACTGTAAAAAGAGGAATACCTGTTGCGAAATGCTCCTCGGCAGCTACTCTTACAAATACAAACATGCCATATGTATTAAACATCCATTCAATAATGTACAAATTAGATAACATAAACCAAATGTTCGTTTTTGTAAAAAAAAGCGTACTTAATAGCACATTACGTAAAACATGGTGATTTAAAATATAAAGTTTATCCAGCCCCTTTGCCTTTGCAAATAGAACATAATCTTTTTCAAGTTCTGTTTCAAAACGTAATAATACTAGTTTCACAAACATAATCGTTGTCGGTACACTTAAACAAATAATTGGTAATCCTCGAACGGATTGCTCCCCTATCCCTGAAATACTTACAGCTAAAATACCTGTCTGTTTAAAAATCCAAATGACGAAAAGCTGCGAACCAATAATAAGAAGAATATCTGGAATGGATTCAAGAAAAAGTAAAAATGATTTAATTTTCTTCTGAACTCTAGCATTACTCCGTAAAACGATATAGACAATTAAAAAGGCAATCAAAAGTGAAATAAAAAAAGCTGCTAAAAAAATAATCATCGTTTCTTTATAGTGGATAAATAGTTGTGGAAATAGTGGTTTTGGTGTTGGTCTTGTACTATTACTAACTGGCATATACGTCATCGATGATAGATGTAGTAGACTATTGCATACCATCTTAATCGTTTCTACATATTTATAAAGGTCTAACTTTAACCCCTGAAACAAACCTGGTAACGCTCCTACACAAATAATTCCAACGATTGATAAGAAAAGTTGCACAATGACTTCCGAACTATGTATAAACACCCTCTTTGTCATATTTGCCTAACCCCCGATTCTTTTTATTCCATTTTACACACTATTTTCCAATTGCATATATTTTCTGTAAATTAATCTTATTTCGTTTCTCTATGTGGAACTCTCCATCAAAATTTCATTTTTCAACATATACGTCACTGCTATAAAAAGACAACATGACCCCCTCGAAAGAGAGAGAAACTGACCACCACTACCACACATGGCCAGTACCTCCCGCCCACCTAAAAAGAGGGTTTTAAAGATTTTAAGTCCTCACATCGTATGCTTAAATACAAACAACTCTTCCTTCACTTCCGTTATAGACTGTGTCGATTCTACCTCTTCCTGCCCCGCTCTCTTCCTTGACCTTGCTTTCTCCACCGCATCCTGAATACATTTCACAATCATATTCCCTGAAAAAATTGTTAATCCAAAACAAGTAATCGGTACAAGCGGAATCCATGGGTGCACTGATAAAGAACGAAAGTATATCCCAATTAATCCTGACCATTCATGAGTAAAAGAATCGATCTCTCCCCCAAAAAACAATACCGTTCCCCCAAAGAATATACCTAATAAACCGAGGTGCAATAAAATAATAAGCGTCTGGACAAACTGCTGCATAAATACAATGACAAAGGTTGAGTACAAATGCGGAAACACATGTTTTATAAGAAGATGCCATTTACTTCCTCCTAAAATTTTTGCAGCATCTATAAATTCTTCTGTTAATACTTTACGAATTTCGTTGGCAGCGTACAAAGAAAGGGTCGGAACTGCGAGCGCCGTTAATAAAATAACTTCAAACGAAGCTCGTTCAAAAAAAGTTGACGTTGCTTCGCCGTTCCCAATTGTAATTGCATGTCGTAATAAAAAAGCTGCAATCATAACCATCGGAATAATTGTAAAGCTATCAAAAAAAGCCTCTAGTTTTGTAAACCCTCTCTTTACGTACATACCGAGTAAAACACCGAAGCAAACTCCAAATATAATGCGCAATAATGCGATGAGTATGGAAATTCCAATTGTCCATTTTGCTCCTTCAATTACTAAGTTTAGTAAATCAAATCCCGTTCTATCTGTTCCAAGTAAAAACTGAAACGAAGGTGAAAATGGAGGTACTTCTGGTATTCCATCTTTATTAAACTGAATGGATACCTTCCGAATATGTCCATCGTTAAAAATTGTATTTCCAACACTCAACAAAAGAAATATAGTAATGAATCCACTACTAATCCAAAAGCGCTTATCACGTTTTAAATATTGCCACATCCTAACCCCTCTCTTTCATTGCATTTGGAACGAAATAATGAAACAGCTTAAAAATAATAAAAACAGGTACATACAGCAGCAACAAACTAACTGTAAACAGCGGAATACCTGTCACAAAATCCCTTTCAGCTGCTACTCTTACAAATACAAACATGCCGTATGTATTAAACAACCATTCAATAATGTACAAATTGGATAGCATAAACCAAATGTTTGTTTTCGCAAAAAAGAGCGTACTTAATAATACATTACGTAAAACGTGATGATTTAAAATATAAAGCTTGTCCAGCCCCTTTGCCTTTGCGAATAGGACATAATCTTTTTCAAGCTCGGTTTCAAAACGCAATAATACTAGTTTTATAAACATAATCGTTGTCGGTACACTTAAACAGATAATGGGTAATCCTCGAACGGATTGCTCTCCTATCCCGGCAATACTTACAGTTAAAATACCTGTTTGTTTAAAAATCCAAATGACGAAAAGCTGCGAACCAATAATAAGAAGAATATCTGGAATAGATTCGAGAAAAAGTAAAAATGATTTAATTTTCTTTTGAACATTAGCGTTACTCCGTAAAACGATATACACAATGAAAAAAGCAATCAAAAGTGAAATAAAAAAGGCTACTAAAAAAATAACCATTGTCTCTTTATAGTGGATAAATAGTTGTGGAAATAGCGGCTTGGGGATGGGACGTTCGCTATTACTAATTGGTATATACGTCATCGATGATAAATGCAACAAATTATTGCATACCATCTTAATCGTTTCTACATATTTATGAAAATCTATTTTTAAACCTTGAAACAAACCAGGTAATGCTCCTACACAAATAATTCCGACAATCGATAAGAAAAGTTGCACAATGACTTCTGAACTATGTATAAACACCCTCTTCGCCATATTCTCCTGACTCCAATCCTTTTTATCCCATTTTATAAAATATTTTCTAAATTGTATATATTTTCTGTTAATTTTCATTCATTTTCCAACATACATGTCGTTTCTATGAAAATACACCGCCCTCTATTTTAACATTGCCTGTGACCGAAAAGGTCCTGACCGCTCCTTGTGTATTGCCAGCTTCTTCAGGCCATTTCAAACAATGCTTTTCTGTCGGTTTTTCATAGAGTGACTGAGTAGTTATAAGGTTTTTTATAAATCCAATATATAATGAACTTGCAATATTACAAAAATGTAATATTATTGTAAGATAAAACGATTTGTCAGACTCCCCTACCACATTATACTGAGATTACAGAGACAAAAATGAGACGAAAAGGTGAAAATAGAATGAAAAAGAAAACGAAATTATTAATTGTCGGTTTAGCAACAATCGGAATTTGTGCTGGTTCTTACTTTGCGTTAGCTGGCGGATCTACACCGGCTATGGCATACAACGGTTATAAAGTAACAGAAAAAAAGATTGAAAATGCACAAAAATTTGGCGGTGAAGTTATTCCAAACGGTATCGAAACAATTGCATTTGATCCAACGAAAGGTAACTATGAGCTTGCCGTTAAAAAAGGCGATCAAGTAAAAAAAGGACAGTTGCTTTTTAAATATAGCAACTCATCTATTAAACTAGAAAAAAGTGAAGCAGAAATGCAAAAGAAATTAGCCGAGAAAGAAGTTTCACTCCTTCAGAAACAACTGGACGCAGCAAAACAAAGACTACAAACAGCAAAACAATCTGGTGCTGCAGGTGACATGTTAAAAGCTGCTGAACAAGAAGTGCAAGCACAAGAAGCGCAGCTTGAAACGAAAAAGTTTGAAGTCGAAAAAGCGAAGCAAATGATACAAAACAATCAAGAAAAAGAAAATGCACTATCAGTAACAAGTCCTGTAGATGGCACAATCGAAGACATTAGCAAAGGTGCAGAAGAAAAAGCAACTATGAATGGTATGACAATCCGCACTGCTGGGCCATTAAAAGTAAAAGGGCAGTTATCTGAATATGAACTCTCTCAAATGAAAGTTGGCCAAGAGGTTTCTGTTACATCTAAAACAGTACCAGGAAAAACATGGACAGGAAAAGTAACAGAAATTGGAACAACACCAGTAAAAAATATGGATGAAAACAAAACAGTTTCTAACTATCCTTTCGTTATTACATTAGATAATAATGATGACCTACAACCAGGCTTCCATGTTTATGTAACAGCAAAATCTGGTGAAGCAAACGGTATCGTTGTTCCCAAAAGCAGTATCGTGAAAAAAGGTGATAAAAACGTCGTATTCGTTGTAAAAGATGGAAAAGCAAAAGAACAAGCCATTACCATTGAATTTGAAACAGATAGCGAAGCAAAAATTTCTGGATTAAAAACAGGTCAGCAAGTAATCTCAAAACCAGAAAAAGATTTACAAGATGGTATGGAGGTTAACATGAAATGATTGAATTAAAAGGCATCACGAAGTCTTTTCAAAACGGAGAAGAAGTTGTTCAAGTGCTACATGGCATTGATATAACACTAAACCAAGGTGAATTTACTTCCATTATGGGACCATCTGGTTCCGGGAAATCAACATTAATGAATATCATCGGTTGCTTAGACAGACCGACAGCGGGCACATACACGTTAGCCGGACAAAATATTTCAAACATGTCCGAAACAGAACTGGCGCACATTCGCAATAAAGAAATTGGATTTGTATTCCAAAACTTTATGCTGCTCCCTCGTCTCAATGCAATGCAAAATGTCGAACTACCACTAATCTATGCTGGTGTAGATAAAAAAGAGCGACGCGAGCGTGCACTAGCAGCATTAGCAAAAGTAGGGCTAGCCGACCGTGCAACTCACTTGCCGAATGAATTGTCAGGTGGACAAAAACAACGTGTCGCTGTCGCTCGTGCGATTGTGAATAATCCAAAATTCATTTTAGCCGATGAACCGACTGGTGCACTTGATACGAAAACGAGTACACAAATTATGGATCTCTTTTACGAATTAAATAAACAAGGCTCTACCATTATTATGATTACCCATGATCGAGAAATTGGGGAAGCGGCAGCACGCCAAATTGTAATTCGTGACGGAAAGATCGTCCAAGATTGGAGAGGTTGAGTTTGAACTTAAATGAAAATATACGTATGGCCCTTTCCTCCATCTTCGCTCATAAAATGCGTTCCATTTTAACAATGCTTGGAATTATTATTGGGGTTAGTGCGATTATTACCATTATCTCTATCGGTGATGGAACAAATGCTAAATTCCGTGAACAAATCGGGAAAGAAAAGAAAGATCAGTTTCAAGTAAACTATAGAACAGATGATTTTTCAGATATGGACGGGAAAATTTCTGCAAGTATGTATGACGATATCTCAAAAATTCCTGGTGTTCAAGATGTTTATCCCGATGTTAGAAGCAAAGCGAAAGTATATGCGGGAAAAAAAGATTTAGATATTGATGTAATTGGCGCTAAAGGAGATTACTTTGATGATGCCTCTAAATTTCAACTTGAACACGGCCGATTTTTAACAGCTGCCGATCTAGATAAACCAGAACATACAATTGTATTAAATAAAGATGCATTCGATAAATTGTTCTCTTCATGGGAGCCCAACTTATATGTAGATATGAAAGGTACACCTTACAAAGTGGTCGGTGTATATTCCATCAAAGCAATGATGGGTGGTGCGGACTTTAAAGAAGGTATTATCTCCGCAGAAAACTGGCCTGTTTTATTCGGTAAAAATAATTATGATAGTATCACAGTAAAAATTGCTCCTGGTCAAGATAAACAAGCTGCACAAGATGCAGTTGTAAAATTATTAAATGATGCTAAAAAACCAGAGCACATAGGGAAATTCAAAGTACAAAATCTACAAGACGACTTAAAAGAAATTGATAAGTTCACGGGTATCTTAAAAAGTGTATTCGGTGGTATTGCAGCTATTTCACTATTAGTTGGTGGTATCGGTGTTATGAACATCATGCTTGTATCTGTCACAGAGCGTACACGTGAAATCGGAGTCCGTAAAGCACTCGGTGCAACGCGCGGAAAAGTATTAACACAATTTCTCATTGAATCCTGTATCTTAACAGCATTAGGCGGCTTAATCGGATTTGTACTCGGTATCTTCTTTGCCTGGATTGTATCCATATTTGCAGCATGGCCGCTCGTTGTCTCAGTAAAATTAGGCTTAATCTCGGTCGGACTATCCATGTTAATCGGTATTGTATTCGGCTTACTTCCAGCCAACAAAGCTGCGAAGCTAGATCCAATTGAGTGCTTACGATATGAATAAAATAAAGTGAAACTTTAATCAGTGGGGCTTTTACGGGCAGTAATACTCCCACTAATAACAGGATAAACAAGGTTGCCGCAGGTAACCTTGTTGTTTTGTTATATAACTTAGAGTAACTCTCGCCCGCCTAAAAACAAAAGCGCTTTCAATTTGTGTGTATATATTGTCGTCAATCTATTGCACTACATTACTGTCGAAATAGAGAGAAAATTTTTAAAATGTAAATAACTTGTAATATTCTTTTTTACAACAAAGAATTATAATTAATTGATGCGAGGACTGAATTACCTCCGATTATTGATAAAGGAGTTTATAGAATGGATCAAAAAACGGAGTTACATAAAAAAAGCTATAAGAAACTAAAAATTGCAGGGCTCATTATTGTCTTGCTTTTAATTGGCGCTGGAAGTTACACATGGTTTTTAGTAAATAAAGCTTCTTCCGCTGTTCAAGATGCCTCTCAAAATTTAGAACGTGGTGAAAAGTCTGAATTACGCGAACAAGCGGTTAAACCCGTTTCCAATAACGTATCTGTGTTAATTATGGGAATTGATGAAAATCAAGGGCGTGAAAAAGAGTATTCTGGTGCATTTCATCCAGATGCCCTGTTACTTGCAACGTTTAATAAAGATAGTAAAACAGTAAAACTATTAAGTATTCCACGTGATACATATACATACGTTCCAGTAGAGAAGAAAAAAGATAAAATTACAAACTCATATTCACTCGGTGTTGCAAAAAATGGAAAAGACAGTGGACCTCAATCTACGATTGAAACGGTAGAAAAACTATTCAACGTTCCGGTCGATTATTTTGTAAGGTTTAATTTTAAATCTTTCATAAAAGTTGTCAACGATTTAGATGGAATTGACTTAGATGTGCCTGTTACATTTACAGAACAAGATAGTAACGATACAGCTGGTGCGATCCATCTTGAAAAAGGGTTCCAACATCTAAATGGAGAACAGGCCCTTGCGCTAGCAAGAACGCGTAAAATTGATAGCGATGCCATGCGCGGTCAACGTCAACAGCTTGTCATTGAGGCGATTGTTAAAAAACTAGCAAGCGCTGGATCCATCACAAAAGTAGGAAAAATTATTGATGATATTAATGGAGAATTTAAAACAAACTTCTCATTTGACGATATGTTATCATTCTACAAATATGGTATCAATGCTTCAATCGGAAAACTTCAACTAGCCGGAGAAGATTGCTATATGGCGGAGGATAAAGTTTGTAAACCCACCCCTGCTCCAAAACATATATATTACTACATGCCTGATCAAAAAAATATCGCTGACATCTCAAAGCAGCTCCGCGAACACCTTGGTCTTCCTGCCGATACAAACAATGTAACGCAAGATAAAAATACAGATAATAAACAAGACCAAGAACATAAACAACCAACTGCGCAAAAGAATACAACGACTAGTGAAACAAATGACAATTAATATAAACATACAAAAAACCGCTGAACAATCAGCGGTTTTTTGTATACCTCTATCCACTTTAAATAAACAAATTCACATTTCCTTCAGAGGCATCCGCTAAATACGCGGCAACTCCTGCAAATTCGACATTTCCCATAATTTCTTCTTCTTTTAGTCCTAATAAGTCCACTGTCATTTGGCACGCGACAATTTTTACACCTTGTTCTTTCGCCATATCAATTAAATCTGGCAGTGGCATTGCATTATGTTTTTTCATGACATGCTTAATCATTTTCGGTCCCATACCTGCAAAATTCATTTTCGATAACCCCATCTTATCTGCACCGCGTGGCATCATCTTTCCAAACATTTTCTCTAAGAAATTTTTCTTTGCTTTTATCGGCTCATCTTTACGAAGCGCATTCAGCCCCCAAAATGTATGAAAGATCGTTACTTCTTGATCGTACGCTGCTGCACCATTTGCAATAATATACGCTGCCATCGCTTTATCATAATCTCCACTAAATAACACAATTGTTGTTCTTTTCTGTTGTTCCATGCTGCCTCCTCCTACCTCCAGAATTTTCTATATAAAGACGCTATGTGTTCCCTGATATATCGGCGATTCGACACAGTATAAAGATTCCTCGACGATGCTTGACGCACATCACTACACATACCCGTATAGGTAATTTCAAAATCCGTACAAAGTCCTTTCACAACTGAAAGGACTTTGTATCTTTTGTTCATCTATTTAACAGTTACTCTATTTTCCCTTCCCAAGCTAACATACCGCCGTTCATATTGATCACTTGGAAATCATAACTTTCTAAAAATTGAGCTGCTCGTGAGCTTCTCCCGCCAGAAAGACATACAATTACGTATTCTTTCTGTTTATCTAACTCATGCATCCGAAACTCTAATAAACGAAGTGGAATATGAAGTGCTCCTGGAATTTTCCCTTCCGCAACCTCTTCTACCTCACGTACGTCAATAATGTTTACCACTTCATGATTCATTAATTTACGTTCTAATTCTTTCGCAGTCATTTCTTTCATTTTCCTACCTCCTCCTTAACTCCAAGCGTTCATACCACCTGAAACATTTACAATATGTTTAAATCCCATTTTCTTCAAAATTTTTGCTGCTTGTTTACTTCTCATTCCACTCTGACAAATGACAATTACTTCTTTATTTTTATCTAAGCTATTTGCTTGTTGTATGAGTTCATTTAATGGCATATTTCGAAAACCTGGAATATGGTTTCCTCTAAATTCACCTCGTGTACGAACATCAATCAATTGCTTATTCTTATTCTTTTTCTTCATTTCATCTTTTAGTTCTTTCCCACTTATATTTTTCACTCCCTTAACAGGTAACAAACGAGAAATAATAAACAAGGAAATCAATACAATCAAAACGCCGTTCAACACTACATTCATATTATCCCCTCCTTGTTCTCACCCTTTTTGAATCCAAAACTTCAAAACTCCATCTTCTTCAACATGTTGTAACACTTCATGTCCACCTTTTTCTGACCATGCTGGAATATCTTTAATCGCACCTTTATCTGTTACATGCACTTCTAGCACTTCTCCAGTTTGCAAAGCATCCATCGTTTTTTTTATTCTGACGATTGGCACCGGGCATGCTAATCCTTTTACATCTAATAATTGTTTGATATCCATTTTATATACCTCCAGTAGTATGTTTCATAATTTTATTCATGTATGAATAGTATTCCCCTATACATATACCTGTACGGGTATAATAAAATCTTTTTTAAAATCTGCCAAAAAAATTGACAGATTATCTGCTTTTAACTAGTAATTGTACAGCCTCTTTAATAACATCTTCATTAGATGTATCGCCTTTTTCAAATTGCTCGCGAAGGCATTTTTCTAAATTTGTTCCGACAATTAATCCAATCGTACGATCCATTGCAGAGCGTGATGCCGTCAGTTGTGTAATGACTTCTTTACAATCTTTTCCCTCTTCCATCATGCGAAGGACACCGCGAATTTGTCCTTCAATTCGCTTCAAACGATTTTTCATATCTTGACCGTATTCCAATGGAGCACCTCCATACTTTCACTTGTTCTCTGTTAAAGATTATACCCTATTAGGTATGTTGTAAACACTTTTTTAGAATCAAGTCCTGTCAACATTGACAGGACTTGATTCCTATTCATGTGCAACGTGGTTTGGTAGAGCTGTCCCATACAGCTTAAAACCACCATCAACATTCTTTACTTTATACCCATTTTCCATTAAAATACGCGCCGCTACATATCCTCTCATGCCTAGTTGACACGTAATATAAATTTCTTGATCGGTTGGAATTTCATGCAAACGATCACGCAATTCATCTAATGGAATATTTACAGATCCTTTAATAATGCCTTGCTTTAATTCGTTCGGCTCACGAACATCAATTAAATATCCACCTTTTTCCACGATATCATCAATTTCATGCCATTGCACGATATCAACAAGTCCTTCAATAATATTGCTTGCTGCATACCCCACCATGTTTACAGGATCTTTAGCAGAAGAATACGGCGGAGCGTATGACAATTCTAAATCAGGTAAATCCATCACCTTCAATTTTCCTTTCATTGCGGTTGCAATGACATCGATTCGTTTGTCTACACCAACCCGGCCTACAGCTTGCGCTCCGTAAATTTCTCCCGTTTCTTTATTAAAGATGAGCTTTAATAAAACCGGATACGCATTTGGATAATAGCCAGCATGAGAATTCGCTTGTACGTGAACTACCTCATAAGGCAAATCTAAACGTTGTAATACTTTTTCATTCACCCCTGTTGAAGCTACTGTTAATTCAAACACTTTTGCAATGGATGTCCCCATCGTTCCTTTATATATAGAATCTGCATGGCCATGAATAATATCTGCTAATAGACGACCTTGACGATTTGCCGGCGATGCAAGTGGAATCATTGTTTCTGTTTCCGTAACAAAATCTTTTACTTCAATCGCATCTCCAATCGCATAAATAGATGGATCAGAAGTTTGCAGCGTTTCATTTACTTTAATCGTATTTCGAACTCCTAGTTCCAATCCTGCCTCTTTTGCCAAGCTACTTTCCGGCTCTACACCGATAGAAAGAATGATCATATCTGTATGAATTTTTGTACCGCTTTTCAGACGAATAACCGTGCCGGCTTCTTCAAAAGCTTCTACCCCATCTTCTAAAATGAGCTGAACGCCATGTTTTGTCATATGCTCATGTACGTATGCAGCCATTTCATAATCAATCGGCGGCATGACTTGATTGTTCATTTCCACAAGTGTTACATCAAGGCCTCTTTCTCTCAAATTTTCCGCCATTTCAACACCGATAAAGCCTCCACCAATTACAGTCGCACGGTGCGGCTTATTTTCATCAATATACCCTTTTATACGATCTGTATCCGGTACATTTCGTAATGTAAATAACGCTTTCGCCGCTTCAATTCCTGGAATTGGTGGAACTATCGGCTTAGAACCTGGTGAAAGAATTAAAACATCATAAGATTCTTCGTACGTTTCATTGGTAACTACATTTTTCACCACGATTGTTTTCTCTTCTTTATTAATTTTGATTACTTCACTTAAAATGCGAATATCTAAGTTAAAGCGTTTGGACATTTTCTCTACTGTTTGCACTAACAACTTTTGTCTTTCTTGAATCACTCCGCCAATATAATATGGCAGTCCGCAGTTTGCAAATGAAATATACTCTCCGCGCTCAAACATAATAATCTCATCCTCTTCACTTAAACGACGCAGACGTGCTGCAACTGATGCTCCACCAGCAACTCCGCCAACTACAACAATTTTTCTACTCATTCTTTTTCTCCTCCTTACTTATACCCGTATAGGTATATAATAAGCATAAAAAAACAATAGTGCAACATTTTAAACTTACTATCTCCCTTTGTTCACAAAATCGAAACGAATAAATAATCTTAATTTTTGTAACATTCTGTTCATACCCCGTTCATATTCTTATTTTAAAATCTTCTTGAAAATAAAAAGAGGAGGTTATATATGTGATCCATAAACTTGCTCGCTTCATAAGTAGTCCGAAGGGTGCCAAAATCGTGTTAATCGCTTGGATTCTTGCTATTGGCGTTTTAAGTTTCATCGCACCAGGAGCCAAAAAGTACGCAACAAGCAGTGGTGAAGGAAGCATTCATGAAGATACGCCGTCTGCTGTAGCGCAAAAGATAGTAGACGAACAATTTCCATCCAAAGATGGCGCAGTCGCCCTCCTTGTTTTTCATGGAAAAAGCGCAATCACTGAGGCAGAGCGTGCAAAAATCTCAGAAATTAGCAAATGGCTTTCCTCAGATGATAAGCCCAAAAATGTCGCAAGTGCCTTACCATTTCATAAGCTTCCAAAAGCCACACAAGATAAAATGTTCTCCAAAGATAACACAACCCTTCTTTTAAATGTTGCCCTGACAAAAGGTTTAGAATCAGATCAAATTTATGAGACATTGGATCAAATTCGAAACCATGTAAAACAAATGGATATCGGTGACTTAACACTTAAGATTACAGGTCCAGCTGGAATTGCAGCGGATACGATTACGCTGTTCAAAAATGCTGACTTCGTATTAATGTTTGCAACAATTGGATTAATTCTTATTATATTAATCATCATTTATCGCTCCCCATTGCTTGCTGTCATTCCATTAATCATTGCTGGTATCGTATATGCAGTAGTCGATCGCATTTTAGGATTGGCAGGTCAAAACGGATGGTTCGTTGTTGAAAAACAAGCTCTTTCCATTATGATGATTCTGCTTTTTGCTGTTTTGACGGATTATTGTTTATTCATCTTAGCTCGCTATAAAGAAGAGTTAAAAAAGACGAGTTCGAAGTACGATGCGATGCAAGCTGCATTAACGCAAGTAATGGAACCGATTCTCTTCAGCGGCGGAACAGTGCTGGTCGCGATGCTTACATTGTTCTTTGCTGTTTTTAATGCATATCATAACTTTGCCCCAGTATTTTCAGTTGCTATGGTGTTCATTCTGCTTGGAGGCATCACACTTATTCCCGCCTTATTTGCCCTCATAGGCCGAAAAGCATTTTGGCCTTTCATTCCAAAAGTAGCCGAAAAAGAAGAAAAGCTGGGCGGCTTCTGGACAAATGTAGGCACTTTTGTAAAGAAGAAGCCTTCCATTACAGCAAGTATACTGTTAATCATGCTCATTCTTGCTTCGTTGAACGTTGGATCTATGAAATATTCATTTAATTTAATGAAATCATTTCCGAATGATATTTCATCGCGGCAAGGTTTTGAAATTTTAGAGGAAAACTTTCCACCAGGACAATTAGCACCTGTGACTGTCATTTTAAAATCAGACAAAGAAATTGTACTGGATCAAGCCTTTCTTGATAAATTAGCTTCATTATCAAGCGCAATGAAAAAACTAGATGGGGTAAACACCGTCACACCAGAAATCACTTCCGCATTCGCGGCACCCAATGCGAACTCGCCAAAAAATTTCTTATCGGAAGAAAAACATGCCATCAAACTGCAATTGACTTTACAAGACAATCCTTACGACCAAGCAGCTTTAAATACAATCAGTCTACTACGAGAAAACAGTAACAGTTTGTTAACGCAGAGCGGCTTTGATTCCCAGCAATATTCCTTGCATTATAGCGGGCAAACACCGCAGCAATTAGATGTGCAATCTTTAAACGAAAAAGATACGATTGTGACGTTCTCGCTCATTTCCCTTTTTATTCTCATTATGCTTGCATACCAATCACGATCTATCATTATCGCGTTCACAATGATGATAACCATGTTACTTTCGTATTCAGCAACGCTAGGACTAGGTTGGATGATCTTTCATTATATTTTAGGCTACGACTCAATTAGCTATCGTCTACCTGTCTACACCTTTGTATTTCTCATTGCATTAGGGGTCGACTACAATATTATGCTCGTATCCCGAATCAAAGAAGAAGCGCAAAAATATGAATGGAAAGAAGCTGTAGCACGCGGAGTTGCTTTAACAGGAGGCGTCATTTCATCAGCTGGTATTATACTCGCAGCTACATTCGGCGTACTCATTACCCAACCACTTCAAGAGCTCTTTCTGTTCGGTTTGACAATGACAATGGGAATTTTAATTGATACGTTTCTTGTTCGTGGTATGCTGCTCCCTTCAATTTTGATTTTTTTCAAACCAAGCCGTTCGAAACAGATTTCTTCACTTCCAACAGATTTAAAATAATTGTTCAAAACGAAAAGTGTGCGACCTGGCACACTTTTCGTTTTCATAAAGTCGATACTGCCCGAAACAGAAATGTAAACTGAAGTGGATTAGGTCTTTCGATTATAAAAAAATTATTGATCTTCATGGCGGAGCAATCACAGTAGATAGTGAATTTGGAGAAGGAACGACATTTTCTATTTACCTTCCGAAACAAGAAGTAGCAAAATAACCTGCACAATATACAGAAATCAAAAAGAAGATAATCCTCTATATAATAGAGAGTTATCTTCTTTTTCTCTTTTAATGGCCTTTTTCAATGCCCTGGCAAGTGGCGAAAAAAAGGCCCTGACCGCTCTAAGCACGGCCAGACGCTCTTGTCCACCTAAAAAGAAAAGGGTTTTGTTTTTTTAACTCGTCTTTTGTAACTTTCTGTTCATATTCCGTTCATATTTCTTCTTTATGATAAGAGCATAGAACGAAACAAGGAGGAACGAACCCAATGTTTTTAGCACTTAAAGAATTAAAACAATCGAAATTACGTTACGGATTAATCGGTACAATCATGATGTTATTATCATTTCTTGTACTTATCATATCAGGTCTAGCAAATGGTTTATCTCATGATAATGCCTCTTCTATTATCGAAATGAAAGCAAATAAATTTATACTATCAGATGATGCGGATGGTAAATTGTTACGCTCGCAAATTAAGAAAGAAGATGTCGATAAAGTATTGGCACAAGTTGATGCAAAAGATGCAGTTCCAATGCATATTAAAGTATCAACATTCGAAAAAGAAGGAACTTCAAATAAAGTTGATGTTGCTATTTTCTCAAGTAAACAAGATTCATTCATTGCTCCAAAAGTAATTGAAGGAAAAAATGGTACACTAGCAGACAATGAAGTTGTCGCTGATGAATCAATTAAAGAAAAAGGAATCAAACTTGGGGATCAACTAGTAGATCCTATTTCTAAAAAGACTTTCAAAGTTGTCGGATTCTCGCAAAATCAAATGTTTAGTCATTCACCTGTTGTTCACATGAATGAAAATGTATGGGACGCTATCGCACTGCCAAATCAAAAAGATTACAGTGTAATCGCTCTAAATACTGATAAAAAAATCGATAATGCAAAAGTTGTTGATAAAAAAGAAGTACTACAAAGTATTCCAGGTTATAAAGAAGAACAAGGAACATTAACAATGATTATCACGTTCTTACTTGTCATTTCAGCATTGTTAATTGGCGTATTCTTCTATGTCATTACATTACAAAAAACACATCAATTAGGTGTATTAAAAGCAATCGGAACGAAAAACTCATATTTAGCAAATACGTTAGTTGTACAATCTATCGTCTTAACTGGTGTTGCTCTTATCATCGGCATTGGCTTAATCTTTGCGGTAGAAGCTATTTTACCAGCGAGTATGCCGTTCTTATTAACAACAACAACAATCTTGCAATATACAGGTGCCTTTATTGTAATTAGTATACTGGGTACATTAATTTCTCTATATCAAGTATTAAAAGTAGATGCATTAGAAGCAATCGGAGGTGGCATGTAATGGTAACGGAAGTAAAATGGGATAACCCAACGTCATTATTAAAGCTTGATCAAGTAAGCAAAACATACGGCCAAGGTGAAACAGAAGTAACTGCCCTGCATCCAATTACGTTAGATGTAAAAGAAGGCGAGTTTATCGGTATTGTTGGTCCATCTGGTTCAGGGAAAAGTACATTACTTTCCATTGCGGGTGCACTGCTCTCTCCTTCAAAAGGAAACATTTATGTTTCAGGTCAAAATATAACAAGCTTATCAGAAAAAGAAATGACCGATATTCGCTTACGAAAAATCGGATTTATATTCCAATTCGCAAATCTTGTACCTTTCTTAACAGTGAAAGAACAACTTCTGTATATCGCTAAGTTAAAAGGAGAAGATAAAAAAGAAGCAAGTAAGCTTGCGGAACAATTACTGAAAACATTTGGATTAGGACATCGTATGAATCATCATCCAAATCAACTTTCAGGCGGTGAAAAACAACGTGTAGCTATCGCTCGTGCGTTTATGAATGATCCAGATTTAATTTTAGCGGACGAACCTACTGCTAGTCTTGATTCAAAACGTGCAAGAGAAGTCGTTGAATTAATGAAGCAAGAAGTGAAGAAAAATAAAAAAGCAGCGATTATGATTACACACGATGAAAAAATGCTTGATGTATGCGATCGAATTTTAACACTTCGCGACGGAAAATTATTACGAGAAAACGAAGTGTAAATCACAATAAATATAAAAGCTTTCTTATCCCTATTTCCATAGGGAATAAGAAAGTTTTTTCTTTATTCACAAGTACCTCTTCATTTTTTGTTTACAACATAATACAATTTAAATATAATAATCACGCCAATTTTATATGTAATATTGCGTTCATATTCTATTCATAATTCTCATGTAACATGCTTGATATAAGGAACATGACAGTTAGAAAGGAATGATGAACGTGTTAGCATCTGCTATTGCATGTATTACAGCTGCACTCATTTTTTATACAATTGGCGTATGGAGTGAAAAATTCCAAAAGACATTAAAACCTTGGCATGTCATCATTTTTTGGCTTGGCCTCGTATGTGATACGCTCGGAACGACATTAATGGAAAAAATGGCAGACGCAGGTTCCCTATTCAGTTTCCATGGAATCACAGGCTTAGCAGCCATTTTACTAATGTTATTCCATGCTGTTTGGGCAACAATTGTGTTAATCAAAAAAGATACAAAAATGATGACAATATTCCACAAGCTAAGTATTATCGTCTGGTTCATTTGGCTAATCCCATATATTTCTGGCCTTATATACGGAATGACAAACCACTAATAATCGCAGTCTACTATCCAAAAATAAACATTGCTAATGCTACCTAGGAGGTATATGATGAAAAAGTTATATAATGCAGCATTCACCTATTTAATTATCGGTCTATTATCAGGCGTATTCGCGAGAGAATATTCAAAAGCGCAAGGAATTCAAGGTACTACATCGCTATACAAGTTGCACACACATGTGCTAGTTCTTGGATTTATATTCTTCTTGCTTGCCTTTGCTCTATCAAAATCATTTGCATTCCATGAGGCAAAAAGTTTTAACATGTGGTTCATCGTCTATAATGTAGGATTAGTTTTAACAATTGGTTCAATGGCGACCCGCGGACTTCTTCAACTCAATGGAGCTGATTTTAAAGGATTAAGTCACATTGCAGGAACGTCTCATACAATTATGGGTGCCGCTCTCGTTTGGTTTATGATTCTATTAAAAAAATCGTTCAAAGGATAAAAGGAGGTCAAACATGAGCTTAGCTGTTTTATCAAGTATTATTGCTCTTTGTATGGCTGTTGGAATGATGTTTCTTCGCTTAAAATCAGCAAAGAAACCTGTAACACTGAAAAAAATTATACTCCCGCCATTTTTTATGAGTACGGGCGCATGCATGTACTTCTTACCAGAATTTCGCTTAACATCAACTGAAATTCTAGAAGCAGTTATTGTTGGTTTATTTTTCTCTATTTTTCTTATTAAAACATCAAAATTTGAAATACGCGGAAAAGACATCTATTTAATACCTTCTAAAGCATTTATCTTTATTTTAGTCGGTTTACTCGTTGTCCGCCTCGGTATGAAAGAATATTTAAGTCAATCAATTGATTTAGGACAATTAAGTGGTATGTTCTTCTTACTTGCTTTTGCAATGATCGTCTCTTGGAGAATTGGCATGTACCGTTCGTTTATAAGATTACAAAAAGAAATGAATTTTGCAACTAAGAGTGTTTAATCCTATTAAAAAGGCCGATATTTTTTATCGGGCTTTTTTTATATCTCTCCACTCCATCTTAAAAATTAGAAGTCTGTTTTTCTTCCACTACATCATAATCTACTTTCTGCACTTTTGAAGCACTTGATTTTTCAAATGCATTTTGCAATCCTACTAACATCAAATTAGCCGCAACGACTGTCAAAGAGAAAAAGACAATTGGAACGAGAGCAATCCAAGGATGAATAGAAAGCATATGAAACTTATCCCCAATTAACCCAGACCATTCAAATGATAACGTCTGCGGGGGTTCTTTTGCAGGACTGTGGTCAATAACTGTTCCGCCAAAGAACATCTTCAATACTCCTAAATGCGCCAAAACGAGAAGGACTTTATTGAATTGCTGCACTAATAAGATGACTAACGTAGCACGAAGCTGCGGGAATATATGTTTACGTAAAATGTGAAACTTTGATCCGCCTAATACAGCGGCAGCTTCCACAAACTCTGTTGTGAATAGTTTTTTCACTTCGTTCGCTACATAAAATGACGTTGTAGGAAGTGCAAGAATAGTAAGAATAAACATTTCAAAAAGAGCACGTTGATAAAAAGGCTGCTGAAATCCATCTATCGGCATCGACATCACATTTACTAATAAGAAGTACGCAATAATCGTCAGCGGCATAATCGTAAAACTATCAAAAAACGATTCAATCTTACTGCTCCAGCTTTTTAGAAACGTACCAATTCCGACGCCAAACACAATTGCAAATCCGACCTGCAACATGGCAATACAAGCCGATAAACCAATGGTGAACTTTGCACCTTGTATAATGACATGGAGTAAGTCATACCCATGCATATCAGTACCTAGTAAAAACTGAGTAGATGGGGGAAATGGCGGCGCTCCAATCAAGTTCCCGTTCTTATAAAGGGCTGTCACTTGCCTAATTTGACCATCATTGAAGATTGTATTCGCAATACTAGCAAGTACAAGTATGACTAAAAACAAAAAACTGAACAGAAACTGCTTTTCCCGTACAAGATGTTTGATCACCTACACTTCCTCCCCTCTCATAACAGCAGGTATAAATAGATCATACGCTTTGTAAATAATGAAAAACGGAATGTATAACAATAAAAGCGTCACAACAAACACTTCTGGAAACGGATATTTCAAAACAAAATACACAATGCCAGGAACATTAAACAAATATTCAACCATCAACAAATTGGAAAACATAAACCATACAATCGTCTTGGAATAATGAAACATCGTAAACAACACATTGCGGAGCACATGATGACGAAATATGTGATAGAAATTTAAGCCTTTTGCACGAGCATAAGCAATATAATCTTTTTGCAACTCTGCTTCTACTTGCAGCAGGAAAATACGAGTTAACATAATCGTAGGGGGAATACTCAAACAAACAACGGGCATCAAAATAGACTTCTCCTGCCATGTCGTGGCAATATTAAACACCATAATATTCGTTTTTTGAAATAACCAAAGCACCAAAATTTGAAAACACATAATGATAAACAAATCAGGTACTGATTCTAATATAACCAACACAAACTTCATTCTTTTCAATTTCTCATAGAAAAAACGAATAATCAGATAGGTAAAACAAAAAGCACATACAATCGAAATGAAAAGTGACAGCATAAATAACCACAAAGACTGCCAATAAAACTCAAAAACTTGCGGAAATATCGGCCGTAAACTTTTCCCATACGTCAAATGAGAAAAATCTAATAGCTTTTTACATAAGCCCCCAAGAGCTTTGAAATAATTATTTATATCAATTTCCATTCCTTTAAACAAACTTGGTAGTGAACTTAAACAAAGAATACCTGCGACAGCTAGAATGAGTTGTGTGATTGCTGTGGTTACTTTTTGGATTGTGATTGTTTTCATAACGCCCTATCCTCCTATATACATCTTAACTTTCCAAAAATTACTATATAAATTCTATCAACATTTAGCTGAATATTCAATCAATTATAGGTGCACAAAATTAAATATACTACTTAAGAAAACTATAGAAAAAGAGCTTGGATTATTTCCAAGCCCTTTTTCTATAAAGATGCTGTACTTGATTATAAAGTTTTTAAGAATTATACAGTTCCATGACTTTCTCCACTACAAGCTCAGCAGTATTCTCTTCTGGAGGCATCCATAAATTTGTAACTGGTCCATACACCACAGGATTGAGTTCTACTTCATATCCTCCGTATCTATATTCTTCTTTTGTAGGTAAATAACCAACATAACCATTCGTATAACCGCCAAAAAAAGCAAGCCCGTCATTCAGTTTTTCTTTAATATCTAAAGCTATTTCTGAAAATGGTTCCATTGGTATTCCAGAAAATGAGCCTTCATTAATTTGAAATAACTGAATTTCTAAATCAATTGTTAACTGTCTTATATTTCGTTTGTATTTATCTAACATGATCGTAAGCCATTGGTCAGTATTTACACCCCAATGTGTTTCAGCTAATTGTGCCATTTTCTTGATTCCTTCAAGTTCAGGAATATCCTTTAATTTCATTGGTAGTGTATTTGAAATGGTTTTCAACTTTGAAATGTAGTCGACTATCGGCTGCTTTTTATGTAAAATTTAATTTCTAACATACGATCACATAGAAGACACAAAACTATTATATTCTGATACTTGTAATTGAATGAAGTAATGGTAAGGGATAGTGTTACACAATTTAGAGAACATTTTACCTAAGGAGTGATTATAATGACACGTGTTTTATTTATTAATGGCGGATCAGAAGGGCATATCAATCCAACAATTGGAGTTGTACAAGAGCTTATTTCACGCGGAGAAGAAGTAGTGTACTTCACGATAGAAGCTTTTCGAGAACGTATTGAAAAGACGGGAGCTACTGTACGAACATTTGACGATCAAAAATTTTTAAAAGCCTTTATCTCAGGCGGAAGAGATTATTTACCTGAAAGAATCAACGGTCTTTTACATACGGCGGATATCATTATACCTAGCGTTCTTGAACAGATTCAGGGAGAACATTTTGATTACATCATTCACGATTCTATGTTTGGTTGTGGACGTTTACTTTCCCAAATTCTAAAGCTCCCTGCAATTAATTCGTGTACATCTTTTGCTCAAACTGAACTATCATTTGAAAGAACGTTAGAACATCTTTCACAAAAAATCCCAACAGAGATCGCTAAAGAGATAAATAATGAGTTTCAAAACCTGAAAACAAAAATTAAAGAAAAATATGGTGTTGAAATCAGTTCTCCTTATGAAGTTTTCTGTAACCCTGCACCATTTACAATCGTTTATACAACTAGAGAGTTTCAACCTTTTGGAGAAATATTTGACGAAACCTACAAATTTGTAGGTCCATCCCTCTCTTCACGATTAACGAAAGAAAACTTCGACCTTACTACAATTAAAGGAAAAAGCCCAATTTACATTTCACTAGGTACCGTCTTTAACCAAGCAATTGATTTTTATAAGCTTTGCTTTAAGGCATTTGGAAACACTGATCATACTGTTGTCATGTCTATTGGGCAAAAAGTTCAAATATCTGATTTAGAAGATATCCCTAAAAACTTCATTGTAAAAAATTATGTTCCACAAACCGAAGTGCTAAAATACGCTAAATTATTTATCACACATGGTGGAATGAATAGTACCCATGAAGGTCTCTATTACGGTGTTCCGCTAATTGTAATCCCACAAAGTGCGGATCAACCTGTTGTTGCTCAGCGCGTTGCCACTATCGGAGCAGGTATCAATTTAAGTATGAACAGGCTAACAGCTAACCAACTTTGGGAAACTGCGGACCAAGTATTACACAATCCTTCTTTCCTAAAAGAAGTTGGCAACATTAGCGAATCCTTTCAAAAGTCAGGCGGGTATTGTCAGGCTGTTGATGAGATTTTTGAATTTAAGAGGAAATATGATATGTAAATACTTTTCTTATACACTGCCAATGAAAAAAGCCGCTGATTCCAGCGGCCCTCACACATACTTCCGATGCACCATCTTCCCATCATAAGAAAACACAACATTCTTACTCTCCACAATCGACTCCATATGCACCGTTCTTCCCCATAATTGATAAATGTACGGCAACACTTTCTCTAAATATTTCAAATCGAGCTCAATTCCTTCATAACAATGCTTAATATACAATTCGCCGTTTTTTAAATGGTCTCCATCTTCAACAACTAAATATGGAAATCCACCATTTGTTCTCATATTCACGAGCTGATCGCGAACATTTTCCCATTCTTTATCGATGACTTTATAATCCTTTCCTTGGCGCTGGAATAAATACATATCTTCACGCATGACGAGTTCTTTGTTTAAGTAATTTCTAAGGAATGATACGTCCCATTCAATTTCACGCACCTCGAAGATTTTTTCTCTTCCTGAGTTTGGTTTTACGCCTTGGCGTATCATTTCTTCTGTCGGGTTGTTGTAGCGTTCTTCGATGTCTTCGAAAACTTTAATACCGAGGTAATACGGATTAATGCTTGTTTTTGATGGCTGCACAACTCCTGCATTTAATTTTGCGAATTCGATTGCTTCGTCTGAGCTTAAGTCCATTTCGCGGAGGATGCGTTGATGCCAATACGAAGCCCAGCCTTCGTTCATGATTTTCGTTTCAAGCTGCGGCCAGAAGTACAGCATTTCCTCACGCATCATCGTTAAAATATCGCGCTGCCACTCTTCTAGTTCGCGGCTGTATTGTTCAATAAAGAGAAGTAAGTCTTTTTCTGGTTGCGGTGGAATTTTTCTTTTCTTCCGTGCATTAGGCAATTCGCGTTTCTTATTTCGATTTTCTAAGTTCCATAAATCATCATATGGCGTAGGTGTCTTTTTTATCGTTTCTTCCTCGTCTTGATCATCTGCACTCCACGACAGCTTTGGTCTCATAAGTGAAGGATCAATGTGCTCTTGAATAGCCAACACTGCATCTAAAAACGTTTCGACCTCCGCTTTTCCATATTTGTGTTCATAATTTTTCACTCTCTCTGCCGTTGCCGACATACTTTCGACCATATCCCGTTTTGTGTTAGAGAATCGAATATTATTTTTAAAGAAGTCACAATGCGCCAATACGTGAGCGACAATCAGTTTATTTTGAATGAGTGAGTTTGTATCTAATAAAAAGGCATAGCACGGATTCGAGTTAATGACGAGCTCGTATATTTTACTCAGCCCTAAATCATAGTGAAGCTTCATCTTATAAAATTGTTTTCCAAAACTCCAATGCGAAAAACGCGTTGGCATCCCGTACGCACCGAATGTATAAATAATGTCTGCTGGACAAATTTCATAACGCATCGGATAAAAATCTAATCCAAACCCTGTGGCGATTTCTGTAATTTCCGCAATTGCATATTGCAACACTTTATCCTCACTGCTTCTCATCTCTTTTCCCTCCTTACACATTCCCTTATGAAAGTGTATGAATAGAAACAAGCTTTCATGAGGATAAAAGAAACTCTCTCCTATCTTTTAGATGCGATTCATCTGAAAAACATGTAAAATTTGCTTTAGGAAAATCGTCATTACAAAGGGGACAATACTATGAAAACAATCATGAAAGTTATGACAATACAAGCATGGGAGAACGCAAAGGAAAAAGGAGTAATTGTCGAACCTTCTTTACACGAAGAAGGCTTCATTCACTGTTCATTCCTTAACCAATCATTACAGGTTGCTCATAAACATTTTGCATCAGAGCCTTCTCTTGTATTGTTAGCAATTGATGCCGAACGTGTACAAGCAGAAATTAAATATGAATTAGCTACAAACGGTGAACAATATCCGCACATTTACGGTGTCATTCATACAAGTACCGTTACAAACATCTACCCATTACATCAACATGAAGATGGTACGTTCACTCTTCCCGCAGAACTCGCATAACAAAAAAAGGATGCTCATGCATCCTTCTTTGTTATTCTGCTATTCGTAGGCAGTAAAATTTACTTAACACTAATTAAGGGGAAAAACTTATATGATAGATAATCAATTCCATATTGAGGTGGCTTTATATGCCTAAAATGGACAATGTACTAGCAATTCTATGGATGCTTAGCTCAGGTGAAAAAATTACTGCAAAACAAATTTCAGAAAAGTTAGAGATGAATATTAGGACTGTATATCGTTATATTGATACACTTTCGACAAGTGGTGTACCTATAATTTCAGACACAGGACATAACGGCGGATATACTTTATTGAATAATTTTATTGAAGCTCCTCTTTTTTTTGATTCTGAGGAGCAAACATCACTATTTCATGCTGCTGTTTTTGCAGAAGAGGCCGGGTATTATGGAGGAGAAGCACTAAATAGGGCTATTTCAAAGCTAGGCAAATATTCAAACGAAGAGCAGGAAACAAAGATAAACCAACATGTAACCAGTCTTGAAGTAATAAATCGAATAAATTCCCTCTCGATGGAACCCTTCTTGAAGGAGCTGGAGCAGGCCGTGGCTGACGGATACTCTGTAAAAATTCAATACCATAAAAGTGGAGAAGAGCAATCAAAGTATAGATTGGTTGATCCATACAGAATTATTTATTGGAATAATAAGTGGTATATGATTGGATTTTGTCATCTTAGAAACGATATCCGCAGTTTTAGAGTAGAGAGAATTGAAAATCTAATGCTAACTGGAAATAAGTTTAACCGGCCAGAAAATTTTTCGGCACGTGACCTTTTCTTGAAAAACCTCCTTCCTACTATGGAAGATAAGAAAAGGATTATTTCTTTAGTTATTAGTGGAAATAACAGTACGCTAAATGATGTTTGCCAACATTGGTTTTTGGGAAATTATTTACATGAACGAACTTCAAATCAAGGTGTATTCCTGCTTGAAAAAGATATACTACATACATACGTACCTTATTTACTTTTACCGTACGGTAAATCCATTCAAATTATTGAGCCAGTAAGTCTTAAGAAAAGACTTATTGAAATTCTGTCGGAATTAATACAATTTCATCAAGTATGATAACTTCCCTGACGTTAGCTGTCAGGGAAGTTATTTTATAATAGGCGATATCAATTGTAATTGGAGTGTGATTGGATGCAAACAAAAAAAGCTTATCTTTATGTATTTCATACAATGTCAGACTGAGAATATGGATATTTAATTGCTGAACTAAACTCAGGAAGATATTTCAAAAAAGATTTAGCACCTTTAAAAGTAGTTACAGTAGGAATTACTAAAGAAATGATTACTACAATGGGAGGACTGAATATAAAACCAGACATTTCCCTTGATGAATGTACACTTGAGAGTAAAGATCTTATCGTTTTACCCGGAGGGAATACTTGGGGAGAAGATATTCATCAACCTATCTTGAAAAAAATTGGCGAAGCTTTAAAACTTGGCACTATTGTTGCTGCAATTTGTGGTGCAACTGAGGGACTGGCGAATATCGGATACCTAGACTCTAGAAAGCATACAAGCAATAACTTAGAGTATATTAAAATGGTCTGTCCTAATTATAAAGGAGAAAAATTTTATGAGATGGGACCTGCAGTATCTGATGAGAATTTGGTTACTGCATCAGGAATAGCTCCTTTGGAATTTGCGACGGAAGTACTGAAAATTTTAGATGTATTTGCACCAGATACATTGCATTCATGGTATAACCTACATAAGACTCATAAACCTGAATACTTCTTCCAGTTAATGAATTCAATAACTAGATGAACCTTAATGGCATTTTGTTATGATAATAATGATGGACCGTTCTTCAAGAATCAGCCGTGACTGTGAAATAACACTGTTAGAAAATGATCCATCTTTTTTATAAAAACTAAATCTATCCCAAATAAAGCCCACGCATTTTGAACAATCTTTGTTCAAAATGCGTGGTTTTCTTCTATTAATCAAACTTTATTTCAAACCAACGCCCAATTGGGCAGGATTTCCATCAATGAAGGATGAAGCCCCCCACTGATGGGAATTTCACTTTATCCCTCAAAAATCTCTAACTTCTCCGTAATCGGCGTGCGCTCTTTCCCTTCTGGTACTTTATCAAAATAGCCAACATGTAAAATGCCAACAACTCGCTGTCCTTTCGTTAAACCGATTGCTTTCATAAACTCAGGATTGTAAATCAGTCCGCCTGTTTTCCAAACAGTTCCTAATCGATGTTCCCAAGCTAGAAGCTGGAAGTTTTGTATAAATGCACATACAGCAGCATAGTCTTCATCACGCTGTACTTGACGCGGGTCTTCATCCATATAAACAACAATTTGAGCTGGTGTATTCATAAACCGTTCTGTTAACATGTTTCTGCGCTTTTCTCTTTCCTCTGCTGAAAACGAGCTTAAAACAGCGTCTACTAATGTTTTTCTGCCGTTACCTATAAATAATTTACATTGCCACGGCTCGCGGTGTTTATGATTTGGTGCCCACGTTGCATCATTTAATAGTTCAATTAGTAATTCTTTTTCTACTGCTTGATTTATAAATGTACGAATAGATCTTCTTTCTTTCACAACAGTTGCGATGGAAGTATAAGTTGTCATCTTTTCTCTCCTTCATTATTTTCTATCTATATGTATACGTTCCTCAGTTGATAAAGATTATCAATTTCAATTATAAGTCAGTTTCATTATATAAATCAATATTTAATACCCAAAAACTCTTTTCTTTTTATGAACATGTATAGAAAGAATTGGGGTATCACCTTATCGCCATCAACTTAGGAAAAATTCAATACCCCAAAACGAGAATTTCACGTGTTTTTAATTTAAAAATGTTAATGATTTGGTTTTAGAAGAACAGATTTTTCTAAGTAACAAAAAATACTGGATTATGAGATTGAGGGAATAAAAAGAGCTTCTTGTATTATTGATGAGGATTTAGTTGATAGCTATTATATGTCTAAGATTTTGAATGTACCTAAAGCAAAAAAAGCACTCTAAGTACATCCCATTAGATATGGAGCAATTACAGTCAGGTGAAACATATGAACTTCCTGAGGTTTATATCGGACTGTATCAGAAGCTTCCTGCAAGACTAATTTTGTATCATGAAACATAGACAAAAGAATCTGGGATGGAAGGACTTAAAGACTTATTAGTCTAAATCTAAACTTCTTTAGTTATATCATACTTTAACAGTTGTCGTTGGTCATAAAACTTCTCATAAATAATACCCATTAAATAGAAATATAATAGACCAAAACAAATGTGAATGAGTGTAAATTTAGCTCCAAATGAAGCAAATTCATACACCATAACCGGTAATTTTGCAGTTGTCCAAACTCCTAGAAAAAATACAATGTAGCGTATGCTCGCTCCTTTTTTTAATAAAAGTGCCGCGATTGGAAAAGCAACATAGAGAGGACCGGCTGCAATTCCTCCTAGTAATAGGGAGAACAAGATGCCATAGATGCCAGATTTTTCTCCCATATATTTAATTAATGTTTCTTTCTTCACCCACTGGTCAAGTAACCCTACGAATATTAAGACAGGAGGAAGTAGAAACAGCATATCTAAAATACTTTTTCCTGTTAATTGAAATGCGTTCCAGCCGAGCGATTGGTTTATAAAAGTCAATATAATGAGTCCCAATAGTAAAATGAAAAAGAAACGATATCTTTTTAATTCATTCATACCATCACCACCCAAATAATATACGAGAATATGAGAGACATTAACAATGCAGATGCATTACGAGAATAAGCAAAACTTCGCCCAAATATCTTTTGTTCCATCGGTAAAGTTGTGATTCCTACTGACATTAATGTAGACATTAATACCGCAACTTGAGGGAGACCCGCACCATTTTGAACTAATGTATTTCCTAGAGGAAACACAATAAAGCTTGGAATGAGTGCAACAGAGCCAATTATTGCTGAATAAACAATACCGATGAATCCAGATTTTTCCCCAATGATGGAAGAAATGAAAGAAGGCGTTAATATAGATAGTGATAGTCCCACGAAAAGCATAATTGATAGCATAGAAGGTATAAGATTACGAAACATTTTCCATGACTTTAATAGAGCATCTTTTGTTTTATTTCTATCCTTTACAAAAGAAATACTGATAAGAATAATAGCTATAGTGTAAAGGATCGTACCATTAATCATGGTCATACCCCTTCCATTTTTTATATTTATTTAAGAAAAATGATAAATTCTTAATTTTTTCTTCAATATCTATTTGAAAATCTTCTAATGTTCTTTTTCCAACTGTAGTAATTTTGTACATTTTTATCGGCTTATCTTGATCAGATGTATCCAAATAAGACTCAACAGCACCTTCTTTCTCTAATTTTTTTAGTGTGCGATAGATGATGGCACTATCAATTGGATTAATGGGAAGCTCTTCTTCACATTTCTGCAGAAGTTTCCCTCCATAGCTATCTCCCTCTGTTAAAAACAGCAAAAGAAATGCACCTGTATGTCTCCCTGTATGTTTCATAAAATATCTAACCTCCTGAATTAAATGTAAAAAATATTTTTTTGTCATCATAACATTAAAATCATTACTGTTAATAACAGTATACTGTCATTAACAGTAATGTGTTACTGACAGTATAAATGTAATATAATGTCCTGTCAATTTTAAAAAGAAACAGAAATGAATGCGATGTCATCTATAGATGGTGTCGAGGTGAAAAAATTTCAAGAAAAACAAGAATAATTTAAAAGTGAAGTAGTTGAAAAATTGACATAAAGAAACCTATTTTGATCAAACTTTATTCCAAAGCTACATCAATATAAACCGGATTCCCATAGACAGAGAAAATTTTCGTTTTGGAGATGCTTCAAAATCTTAGCTTGATGGGCAGATTAGATCTTTTTCCTAACGCAACAAAAAAATCGCCTTACTTTATGTAAGACGATTTTCATGGTCTCGGAAAACGTATGATAAACGTTGTTCCTTTATCTTGTTCACTCGTTACTGCAATCGTTCCATCGTGCAGTTTCACGAGTTCCTTTACAATCGATAATCCTAATCCAAATTCACCATAGCTATTCGTTCTAGAAGCATCTGCTTTATAAAAACGCGACCATATGGCAGCGACTTCTTCTTGTTTCATTCCTATGCCCGTATCTGCAATTTCAATCATTATTGTTTGTCCTTCTTCTTTTCCTCGTAATAAAATCGTTCCGTTCTCTGTAAATTGCAGACTATTTTTTGTGATATTTAGTAAAACTTGCAGCAATCGGTCATAGTCAGCGTAAACAAATAAATGAGCCGGGACAGCGATTTCAATTTTATTTCCTTTTTCTTCTGCTTGCAGTTCTAATTGTTCACTAACGACTTCAAATATTTCCTTTACGTCAATTTCTTCTTTTTGAAGTGTAACTTCATTTGAAAGAATGTTTTCATAGTCCAACGTTTCCTTAACAAGACGAATCAATCGCTTCGTTTCTTGTTCCATCATTTCATAACAGCGCTGCTTTTTCTCCTCTGGAATGAAGTCATTCTTCATCCCTTCTACTAAACCATTTATTGTCGTAAGCGGTGTTTTTAATTCATGGGAAACATCTGCAATAAATTGACGTTTTCGCTTTTCTAAACGCTCAATTTCTGTCTGTGCTTTATGAAGCTGCTGCGCCATATTGTTAAAATCGTTTCCAAGCAAACCAATTTCATCATATTGTCCAATAGGAATATGTACATCATACTGGCCTTTTGCGATCATTTCAGTTGCCCTGCGAAGACGCTGCACCCGTTTGACTAAAGAGCGTGAGAAAAAAATACTAACCACAAGTACAATTAGGAATGTAACGCCTGCCGCAATAAACAAATAACGATTTAATTCCGTAATGATTTCAAGTGTGTTGTGGATGGGAGCTGTTAACATCACACCGCCTTGCAGTTCACCATTTCTCATATATGGAAGCGCAACAATGGATACAGGTTGTTCAAATCTATTTACGTCTCGTTTTATTTTCAATGTTTCACCATGTTGAATTTTCTTCCATTCTTTCTCGCTTAACAATGGATTTTTCTTTACATGAACTGGTGATTGCGTAATTTCTCCCTTTTCATTAAAGATGAAAAACTTCGTGTCACGTGCACGTAATAGACTAGAAAAATGTTTTAGTTTCACAACATGAACATCCATTTCCTTTTTCTCAAGCTCATCAATAATTTTTGTCCCATAAGAAGTAAGCTCTTCTACTTTTGTCTCATAAGCAAGATTTTCAGCTAAGCTTAAAAACATCACACTTAATAAAATAAAGGCAACAAGAAAAACAAAAATGTAACTAAACAACAGCTGATAAAAATATTTAATCCTTTTCATAGCCAGTTACCGCTTCATCAAATTTATAACCAACGCCCCACACAGTTTGAATCCATATATGCGAGTCAGTCCTAATTTTTTTACGAAGCCGCTTAATATGTACATCCACCGTTCGTTCATCTCCGTAAAATTGATAGCCCCAAATGCGTTCTAAAAGCTGCTCTCTTCGAAATACTTGGCGTGGATGCTTCGTAAAAAAGACGAGTAGTTCAAATTCTTTTGGTGTTAAATTATTCACTTTCTCACCATCTAAAAATACTTCTCTCGTTTCTTCATTAATATGAAAATGGTTCGTTTCACTTTTTACCTGTTTTTTTGTTAGACGGCGGACAACTGCCTTCATCCTTGCGATTAATGTAAGCGGACTAAACGGCTTCGTAACATAGTCATCTGCCCCAATTTCTAATCCTAGCACTTGATCTGCTTCACTATCTTTTGCGGTTAACATAATGATAGGAACGTCACTGCTTTCTCTTATTTTTTGACATAGCTTTATACCGTCCATCCCTGGAATCATCCAATCTATAATAAGCAAATCCCATTCTTTCTTTTGAAACAATGCATACGCTTCTAAACCGTCTGCGACAAATGTTGCTTGAAAGTTTTCTTTCATAAAAAACATTTCAAGCATGGAACACACACTCTCATTATCCTCTACAATTAATACATGCATCGCAGCATCTTCTCCATTCCTCGAAATCTTTTTCTTCATTTTAAAACTCTTATCATATAGAAACAACTCTCTACTTCTCTTTATATATAAACCCATTTTAATTTCCCAACACATTAGTCGCTGCCATGCTGAACAAAACATGACCGCTAATACTCTCGTCCTCCCTAGATAGAAAAGATTTTTGACTTCGCTTTTTCAATTTGTACCTATTTAAAACATAATTTGTTCATAGTTTCGTCATACTTTTTGGATAAGCTATAACAAAATACATATAGGAGTGATCAAACATGAAGAAAAAGCTAGTAACAGGAATGTTAGCGGTATCATTATTATGCGGAGCAACATCGCTAACTGCATACGCTTCTACAAATAACTCACAAGCAGAAACAAAGCACCATAAATTCATTTCTGAAGAGCAATACAAATCATTAACCGAAAAAGGATATCAAAAGCGTGAAATTAGGAAAGCAGTGCGCATTGCTAAGTTAAGCGGAAAAGATATAAACACTGTATTAGACTACTATAAGCAAAACCAGAATTGGAAAGAGACTGCTAAGCACTTTGGCATTGATAAGAAGAAACTGCATAAACATCATATGAGTAAAGAGGCAAAAGCAAAATTGTTTCAAAAAGTAGCAGACATGCAAAAATCAACGCCAGATCAAGTGAAACAAACAATGCGTGACTATGAAGTATCTTTGTTCCAACTTGCAGCGCTCAACATGATTTCACAAAAAAGTAACACACCTTTAAATGACGTTTTAAAAATGAAGAAAGACGGTATGAATGTAAAACAAATTGCTGAAAAATTAAATGTGAAAAAAGAGGATATACAGGCAGAAATGAAGAAGTTAAAAACAGAATTAAAAATGAAAAAAGCAAGATAAGGAAGGAGTGTGCATTCACTCCTTCTTTTTTACTTCTAAAATTAGACTGCGCTTAATATATGTTTATATACCTGTCCATTTTCGGAGGAAACTAAAGGAGGAATCCCAATGAAAAAGCCACTTTTATTATGTTGTATAACGGGAATTCTTGCATTTACAATGATCGGCTGTAACAACGCTGCACAAAAACAACCAGTAAAAGAAACGAGCTCATCACATCAACATCATACAGAAGAGCAAAGAGATATTGCCGAAACAACACAAGGAATCGACACACTTCCTTCTTTCTTATCGGAACAAGATGCGCAAATTAAAAAGATTTACGCTGTGGCAGGACAACATGCCGAATTACTTCAATGGATTCCATGCTACTGTGGATGCGGTGAGAGCGTAGGACATAAAAGCAATAAAAACTGTTTCATTCGTGAAATCAAAAAAGATGGCCAAGTTGTTTGGGATTCTCATGCAACAACTTGTGTAAATTGCCTTGAAATCGCATTAGAATCGGCAAGGTTACAAGAAAAAGGAAAATCACCACTTGAAATTCGAAAATACATTGATAATAAATATAAAGAAGGCTATGCAAAACCGACGCCTACTCCGATGCCAAAAAGCTAATTTTTTCATGATGTATTAACATATTCCCCATTTCAGAGAAATAAAAACGAGGGATTATCTCCCTCGTTTTCCAGAGTGTTGGGAAACCCTTCAGGGTTTCCGACACTCTGGGAATTATTGATTTGTTAATGAACAAAAGAACTAGAAAATGATAAAAATAAGAAAAATAGCCCTTCACCTGACCGCTTTTGGTCAGGTGAAGGGCTATTTTTTTCATGTTTTGACAAGCTGCGGTAAGATATGCTTGCATTTGGACAGACTTCAGCCCTCGAAACCGAGTATATCGATAGCCATGTAGTTCCTTGGCATCCGCAAAACTCCGTTCAATAGTAGAACACCGTACTTTATATAGTTTTT
>NZ_JAQOTJ010000012.1 GCF_028401955.1 Bacillus sp. BP-3 | reverse complement strand
AAAAACTATATAAAGTACGGTGTTCTACTATTGAACGGAGTTTTGCGGATGCCAAGGAACTACATGGCTATCGATATACTCGGTTTCGAGGGCTGAAGTCTGTCCAAATGCAAGCATATCTTACCGCAGCTTGTCAAAACATGAAAAAAATAGCCCTTCACCTGACCAAAAGCGGTCAGGTGAAGGGCTATTTTTCTTATTTTTATCATTTTCTAGTTCTTTTGTTCATTAACAAATCAATAATTCCCAGAGTGTCGGAAACCCTGAAGGGTTTCCCAACACTCTGGAAAACCCGGCCATGGCCGGGTTTTTAGTTTGGATTAGAAAGTCCGTAGAAAAGCATTGTAAGGATATCTTTTGTTTGTTGTTCGCGATTTTTACCGACTAGGTGAGTGACGAATTGATCACTCATCTTAGAAAACATATTGATATATAACAAAATCATATCTTTTGAAAGACTTGGATTAATTTCTTCTTTTTGCTGTGCCTCTTCAATAAAGCGAAGAAAAAGGGGAAGCGCTTTATCATTTTGATATGTAAATAGAAAATTACGCAATTCTTCATCCGTTTGCATTGCTTGTTCAATCATTTCAGGATGAAAAGTGCTCACACTTTGTAATTTTCGAGTGATTATACGATGTATTTTTTCTTGAAAAGATAAGTCGCTCTTAAACAGTTCTTCATAATAATGAACTTCTTGAATTGTAAACTCTTGAATGAGCTCACGAAATAAAGCATCTTTACTTCCGAAATGATTATATATTGTAACTTGTGAAACCTTTGCTTGTTTTGCAATATCTTCTATTTTTACATCTTTATATCCATGTTTTGAAAACAATTCTAATGCAGCCATTTTAATAGCCTGCTTTTTTTTCTTTTTCACTTTTTCAAAACCGTTCATATGAATCACCTCCACTTAAATATACAAGATGATAAGAAAGGAAACAATATTTTTGAAATATAGACTTTGATAAATTTCAAAAAATATTGCTTCTCTTATAACAAGGGAGTATAATGATTTTGAAATATAAAATGTATAATATTTCAAAAAATGAGGTGGGATCATGTTAATCGTTCAAAATGTAACGAAACAGTTTTCAAACGGAAAAGGTTTATTCGATGTTTCATTTCAAGTAAAAGAAGGGGAAGTATTTGGTTATTTAGGCCCCAATGGAGCAGGGAAATCAACAACAATTCGCAATCTAATGGGGTTTATACAACCTACTACTGGATCAGCGACGATTTTTGGACTCGATTGTTGGAATGACGCAGCAAAAATTCAAAAAAGTGTTGGTTATTTACCAGGAGAGATTTCTTTTATAGAAGGAATGAACGGACTGGAATTTTTACAACTTATGCAAGGAATGCGTGGGATGAAAAATAACAGTCGCCGTGATGAATTAATTGAACGTTTTCAGTTTGATGTGAAAACACCTATTCGAAAAATGTCTAAAGGAATGAAACAAAAAGTAGGGATTGTAGCAGCCTTTATGCATAATCCTGAAGTACTCATTTTAGATGAACCAACTGCAGGTTTAGATCCACTCATGCAGCAGTTATTTGTTGATCTCATATTAGAAGAAAAACAAAAAGGGAAAACCATTTTTATGTCTTCGCATATTTTTACAGAAATTGAACGAACTTGTGATCGAGTGGGGATTATTAAAGAAGGACGATTACTAACGGTTGAAAATATTCATGATTTGCGAGCGAAACAAAGGCAAGTAATCGATGTGACAGTATCTTCGCACGAAGATTTGCAATCATTAAAGAAAACATCACTACAAATTGAGAGTGTACAAGGGAATACAGCTTCTATTATCGTACAAGGAAATTATAATGAACTTCTTCAAACATTAGCGCAGCACGATATAATTGGTTTTCAGGTGAGAACAATGGATTTAGAAAATATCTTTATGCATTATTATGATGCAGAAGGAGAGAATCGGTTATGAGTAAAACGTTATTTGTTGCAAGTTTAAAAGCAAATGCAAAAATGATTTTGAACTATGCTGTTGGCTCTGTTCTATATTTATGGTTACTCATTTGGATCTTTCCATCGATTTCAGCTGCAAAGGGAATAGATGAAATCATGAAGGCAATGCCTAAAGGGGTTTTAAAAGCAGTTGGTTTCGAAAAAGGATTTGAACAATTGAATGATTTTTTAGCTGGAGAATATTATGGGTTAATCTTTGTTTTGCTCTTAATGGTATATAGTATTTTAGCATCGACGCAACTTGTTGCTCATCTAGTTGACAGAGGGTCAATGGCATATTTATTATCTACATCTGTCTCGCGTACAAAGATAATTTTGACACAAGCGTCTGTTTTAATCATTGGATTATTTACAATTGTTATAGCGACTTATCTTGGCGGTTTAGTTGGGGCAGAATGGCTAATTGAAAAAGTATCTCTTGATAAAGTGCTATTTTTAAAACTTAATTTTCTTGGTGGACTTGTATTTCTTGTTATTTGTGCTTACTCATTTTTCTTTTCCTGTTTACTTAATGATGAGAAGAAAGCATTAAGTATTTCTACAGGTATAACAGTACTGTTTTATGGATTGGATATGCTCGGGAAATTGAGTGAGAAATTGGAATGGATGAGAAATCTATCTATATTTAACCTGTATCGTCCGCAAGAAATTGTGGATGGAACATATAACATATGGCCGGCAAGTGTTGGTTTACTGGCAGCATCTTGTATTCTTTTTGCAATGGCTGTTATGCTGTTTAAGAGAAGAGATTTACCCTTATAAAGATGCAATACACGTTAAATATTATAAAAAATACAAACAACCTTATTTCGCTATTCAACTGAGATAAGGTTGTTTTTGGTCTGTTATTCTTGTAATAACTGCTATATTTTCAAAATAGGAATGCTTGTTTCTGAGAATGTTTATTTAAAATGATATATTCAAGTGGAACAAACGAGATAAAAATCCTTTCTATTTAGGGGAGGATGAGAGCATCTGGCTGTGCATAGAAGCGACTTATATGTCAAAAAATTAAAATGGATTTATAAAGTGAAAAAAGAATAAGAAAGTTGCTATTGTTGTGAGTAGTAAAAATGAGTTTTTCAGATAAAATAGGAGAAAGTTTTTTCAACGTTATAAGAGGAAAAAAGGGAAGGGTCAAAAAAGACGATATGTATAAGAATACAATATTATCCGAATAATTGTATTATATGAGTTTAACAAATTAGTAATAAATAAAAGAGTTAAAGCATCACATATAGTGAGGAGATAGTTTTTTAAAAGTTTATTTCATAGAGTTATTATAAATATTACTGTAATAAAATAATTTTTAGAATTTTCAATAATATAGCTTTACAAAACAGAAAAAAACAGTAGAATATTAATTAATAGAAATTTCTGATAAATATATAGAAAGATGTAAAAATATCAGAAAATTCAAAACTATAGGTATCGTACATAAAAATTAGGGAGGGTACAAAATGAAAAAGATGAAAAAAATTGCAGCTGTAGTTGCACCAGTATTAGCAATGAGTGTGGCGCTAACAGCGTGTTCTGGGGCAGGAGACAAAAAAGCAAGTACAGAGCCGAAAAATGGAGACAAAAAAACAGAAGGTAAGTTAGCAGCAAAACAAGTGCTAAACTTAGTAGAAGCAAATGAAATACCTTCAATGGATGTTTCAAAATCAACAGATACTGTTTCTTCTCTTATGTTAGGGAATACGATGGAAGGGTTATATCGTCTAGATAAAGATAATAAGCCGATTCCAGGTATCGCAGAATCTTATAAAAAGAGCGATGATGGTAAAAAATATACATTTAAACTACGTAAAGATGCAAAATGGTCAAATGGAGACCCTGTAACAGCAAAAGATTTCGTTTTTGCATGGCAACGTCTGTTAAATCCAAAAACAGCAGCTGAATATGCATTTATTGCATACGATATAAAAAATGCAAAAGCAATTAACGAAGGAAAATCACCAGTTGATTCTTTAGGTGCAAAAGCAGTAGATGATTATACATTAGAGGTAGAATTAGATAATCCTGTTCCATATTTCATTGGCTTAACAGCATTTACGTCTTTCTTACCGCTAAATGAAAAAGTTGTAAAAGAACATGGAGATAAATACGGTTTAGAAGCTGATAAAATGGTTTATAATGGTCCATTTAAAATGACAGAATGGAAGCATGAACAAGGTTGGAAAGTACAGAAAAATGATCAGTACTGGGATAAAGCAAATGTTAAGTTAGATGAAATCAATTGGAGCGTTGTAAAAGAACAATCTACTCGTGTGAACTTGTATGAAAGTGGTCAACTTGATCGCGTTGGTTTAACAGCTGAATATGTTGATAAATATAAAGCGAATAAAGATGAATTTGGAACACTGCTAGAACCGTCAACGTTCTTCTTACGTTTAAACCAAAAACGTAATGGCCAAGATACAGTATTTAAGAATAAGAAAGTCCGTGAAGCAATTGCAATGGCATTTGATAAAAAAGCGTTAGCAAATGTAATATTAAATGATGGTTCTAAACCAGTAGATTCCTTGATTCCAGAAAAATTTGCTGCTGGCCCAGATGGAAAAGACTACCGTGAAACATCTAAATCTACTGGTATCAAAACTGATGTAAAGAAAGCGAAAAAAGTTTGGGAAGAAGCGAAAAAAGAATTAGGTAAAGAAGAAGTAACAGTTGAGTTCTTAAACTATGATACAGACAATGCAAAGAAAATTGGTGAGTACTTAAAAGAACAGCTTGAGAAAAACTTACCAGGTTTAAAAGTGAATATGAAGCTTCAGCCGTTTAAGCAAAAGTTAAAATTAGAAACAGCGCAAGATTATGATCTGTCTTATGCGGGCTGGAACCCAGATTATGCGGATCCAATGACATTCTTAGATATGTTCCAAACAGGAAATCCACAAAACGAAATGAGTTATTCAAATGCAAAATATGATGAAATTATTAAGAAATCTCAAGGTGAATGGCTAACAAATCCGAAAAAACGTTGGGAAGAAATGGGGAAAGCTGAAAAAATCCTACTTGAGGATGAAGCAGCACTCGTACCGATGTTCCAAAGCGGAAGATCATTCTTACAACGTCCTACTGTACACAATATTTATAAGCATAACGTTGGTAGCCAATTCAGCTACAAATGGGCATATATCACTGAAAAAGAAGGTAAATAATTATTTGAAAAGAGGAGGGTACGATATCGTATCCTCCTTTCTCTGTTTATATTTTGAAGGGTGATGAATACATATGCAGTACGATACGAAATGGAAGTTTCATTTTATTATTTAATAGAATGATTATAAATATTACTGTAATAAAATAATTTTTTGATTTTTTTAATAATAGGACTTTACAAAGTTTAAAAAAACAGTAGAATATTAATTAATAGAAATTTTCTGATAACTATATAAAAACATAAAGTTGTCAGAAAATTTCTCGTGGTTAGTATCGTACACATAAATTAGGGAGGGTACAAAATGAAAAAGATGAAAAAAATCGCAGCTGTAGTAGCACCAGTATTAGCGATGAGTGTGGCACTAACAGCATGTTCTGGGGCAGGGGACAAAAAAGCAAGTACAGATTCGAAAAGTGGAGACAAAAAAACAGAGGGTAAGTTAGCAGACAAGCAAGTATTGAATTTATTAGAGACGAATGAAATTCCATCTATGGATTCTTCTAAATCGACGGATCAAGTTTCATTTATTGTGTTAAACAACGTAATGGAAGGTTTATACCGCCTTGATAAAGATAATAAGCCAACTCCAGGTGTGGCAGAATCATATAAAAAGAGCGAAGATGGAAAAAAATATACATTCACGCTTCGTAAAAATGCAAAATGGTCAAACGGAGATCCTGTAACAGCAAAAGATTTCGTTTTTGCATGGCAACGTCTGTTAGATCCAAAAACGGCTGCTGAATATGCATTCATTATGTATGATGTGAAAAATGCACAGGCAATTAACGAAGGGAAAGCATCGGCTGACTCACTAGGAGCAAAAGCGATTGATGATTATACGTTAGAGGTAGAATTAGAAAATCCAATTCCATACTTTATTCACTTAACATCATTTGCTTCATTCTATCCAATAAATGAGAAAGTTGTAAAAGAAAAAGGTGATAAATACGGCTTAGAAGCTGACAGTTTAGTATACAACGGACCGTTCTCTTTAGCTGAATGGAAGCATGAGCAAGGATGGAAATATAAGAAAAATGATCAATATTGGGATAAGCAAACTGTGAAGCTAGAAGAAATTAATGTTAGCGTAGTTAAGGAGCTATCTACTCGTGTTAACTTATATGAAAGCGGCCAAGCTGACCGTGTTGGGTTAGCAGCAGAATATGTTGATAAATATAAAGGAAACAAAGATGAGTTCAAAACAGAGTTAGATCCATCAACATTCTTCATACGCCTAAATCAAAAACGTGGCGGTCAAGATACACCGCTGAAAAATTTGAAACTTCGTCAAGCAATTGCAAAAGGATTTGATAAAAAAGCGTTAGCGAACGTCATCTTAAATGACGGTTCTAAGCCAGCGGACTTCCTTGTACCAGCAGAGCTTGCAACTGGTCCAAATAAGAAAGATTTCCGGGATGAATTCGGCGCTTCTATTAAAGACGTAGCGTTTGATGCAAAAGGAGCGAAAAAGCTTTGGGAAGAAGCGAAGAAAGAATTAGGTAAAGAAGAAGTTACACTTGAATTATTAAACTATGATACTGACAATGCGAAGAAAATTGGCGAGTACTTAAAAGAACAATTAGAGAAAAACTTACCAGGCTTAAAAGTTAACTTGAAAAATCAACCATTTAAACAAAAATTAAAATTAGAAACAGAGCAAGATTATGACTTCTCTTATGGTGGTTGGGGTCCAGACTATCCAGATCCAATGACATTCATCGACATGTTTGAAACAACAAACTCTCATAACCAAACGGGTTATTCAAATAAAGAGTATGATGAAATCGTGAAAAAAGGTAAGAAAGAACTATTATCTGACGTAAAAACTCGTTGGGAACAGCTTGGAAAAGCTGAGAAAATCTTACTTAAAGACGCAGCAATTGCGCCGATATATCAACGTGGTAACTCTTTCTTAGTACGTCCGTACGTACATGACATCGCTTCTCATACTTTTGGCGGCGATTTCAGCTATAAATGGGCATATATTACTGAAAAAGACAACAAAAAATAAGAGTCAGTCAAAAAGAGGATATAATACAGCATTCTGTGGAAAAATCCTCATAGTATAAAAGTGATAGCTTTCTTGATCTATATGAGGAAGCTATCACTTTTTTCATGTATAAATGGTTGTACTCCTTCAAAACAGTGGTATGAATAATTTTTGAAACAACAATTTCTTAACCATATTTCTTTGTGCACATTTTGACATATGATGAATACATATGCAGTACTACAATAAAGCGAAACTTTCATCAATATGTTATCTATTTAATTCCATCGCTAAGTTTAAGATAGAAGGAGATACTTATGAAACAATATTCTTATTTAGATTTCCTTGCAGCATTTGGTGTTGGCAGTGCACATCCAGGAGGTTTTACATTAACAAAGCAGTTATTAGCACAGCTTTCACTAGGACCATATACAAAGTTATTGGAAATTGGGTGCGGAACGGGCAGGACAGCCTCCTATATTGTGAAACAACATGGATCGGTGGTAAGTGCAGTTGAAATGAATGAAACGATGGTTGAAAAAGCAAAAAAGAGATGGAATAAAGATGGAGTAAATATTGAACTTATAAAAGGAAGTGCAGAAGCACTACAGTTTCACGATGAAGCGTTTCATATTGTATTAGGAGAATCTGTTCTTGCTTTTACAAATAAAAGAAAAGCGATAGATGAATGTTATCGTGTTTTACAACGCGGCGGGGTACTGCTTGTTATTGAAATGGTAACTGAGCAACACCTATCAGTGCGTGAGGAAGAACAGATTATAACTTTATATGGAATGGAACAACTATTAACAGAGCAGGAATGGACCGCACTCTTTCAAGAAGCAAAATTTACAACAGTACGTGTGGTAGGAGGCGGAACGATTGCTGAAACAATTTCTGCACACGTAGAACAACCAGAGTGGGATATATCGGATTATATTTCACAAGATTTGTATGATTCCTGGATTGCGCATGAACAAATTTTACAGCAATATAAGCATAGATTAGGACACCGAATTTTTATTTGTGAAAAATGAAAAAGCCAACACATGTTGGCTTATTTTATATGAAAAATAGAGCAGCTAATGTAATGCCAAAAATGAATCCCAAACCAAGTTCAACAACACCGCATCCAAATCCACCACGGCCAAATCCGCAATTATCACATTCGCCTAAACCACCGCAAACATCACACCCACAGTCAGAATAGCCAAATCCGTAGTCGAATCGTTTTTGATGAACGGGTTCAATCCATACTGATTTATTCGTTACATCGACAATTCTTCCGATATGAGTATTGCCGTCATAGTCTTCAATTCGTACCACTCGTCCGTGATATCGTCGACATGTTTGATAATGTTGATAAGAACACATATAATTTTTCCCCTTTCTCTTTCCAGTATTACGATATGATAAAAGGACAAGAGCGGCTTGTACGTTTGTCTATTCTTTCATAATTGTGATGAAAAACGGGAAGGATAGGGAAAGAATGTTTTCTAGTAACGAAAAATCCTAAGGCCTGTTAGATGAAATAAAAAGGAGAGAAAAAAATGAATCGTTCAGATACGTTTCAAACGTATGAAATGTCGTGGGAGGAACTAATAGATGCACTGCGAAAAGAAATGGCGCGTCAAGTTGGAGCCGATATTATTGATAGTATTGTCTGTGATTTAAAAGATGGCTTTGAAGTGTATACATATGTACAAGGGGATCTTGCGTTTGAATATAAGGAAGCACTTGAACGAAAATATGGAACAGATAGCAAAATTCCTAACCTATTAACTATTTTATTGCTATCAACTATTTATGATACGAAAGAAAGTAATATTCGCCTTCATGCTGATAGTAAAGAAAATCCAGTTGTGGAAGTATATGTGAAACAATAGGAGTGCTTATAGATGGCACTCTCATTTTTGTTATAATAAAAAGAAATTGAGAAAAGTATGCCCGATGGGTCTATCATGATTGTCATCGCAACGGCCCCTTTATTAAGTGATAGACAATTATATCGCATAGCAAAATATTTATAAATGATAGGTGTTAATAATTTGATTATGTAAACTGATCTTTAGTTATTACATTCCTATATAAACTACAAGGTGTAAATGTCAGTTTTTGACCACTATACAGAGATAAATATATTGATTTGAAATTTAAATGGAGAAGTATAGATGAGAAGAAGGTTGTTATAGAGATTAGAAATAATAACAAGCAATCTTCTTAATAATTTAGTTTACATAACAATATTATATTCCTATTCATTTTTCGAAATACAAGTCATATCTTGTATTTCTTCTCATAAGTTTAAACATAGGAATTTGTCTACAAAGGTGGCGAAGCTTCAACATGTATACTCGAATCATAGCCACATCTATTTTGTTTTTGCTCCTCGTATGTATGAACCCTTTTTCTAGTTTGGCGAAAGGAGAAGAAGGAAGGCAGCGTGTCGTTTCACTTGTATATGATGATTCTGGAAGTATGCGTAATAATGATCGATGGAAATACGCTAATTATGCATTGCAAAGTTTGATTGCATTGTTAGATGAAAAGGATACGTTTTCTTATGTACCAATGAGTCATCCAGCAGAGGGGATATCAGTTTCTTTGGGGAATAATAAGCGACAAGGAGAGATTGATAAAATCCAAACATGGAATGAGCAAGCGAATACACCTTTTCAATCGGTAGAAACAGCAATTCAATCGATGAAGAGGGAGGTTCAGGCGAATGCAAAGCGAGAGTTTTGGCTTATTGTTCTAACAGATGGTGCTTTTAATGAATTAGAAAAAAAAGATGATAGTGAGAAAAAGCGCATTTCAGAAACGTTAAGTAAGTTTAAAAAAGAAATGGAAGCAAAAAAAGTTTCTTTACATGCGGTATTAATTACGATGGAAGAAAATTTAGGAGCGCAAGAACAAGTACAAATGAACATTTTTAAAGAGATTTGGAAACAACAAACGAATGGAATCGTGCTACCTACAAGCGGAGAAGATGGTGTTATTCATAGTGTGAACCAAGCGGCTGCATTCATTGCGAATCGTGATCCATTTTCATCAGTAGAAGAGGCGGTAAAAACAAATATTGTAGGAAACAAAATTGAAATTACAACACCATTTCCATTAAAACGGATTACGCTTGTTGATCAATCTTCTCAGAAAGTGCCGTATCGTATTCAAAATATAAAAGGGTCACTCCAGTTACAATCAAAATTTTCAATTCAAGCGCCGGCAGGAATGGGGCTATATGGTGGTATTACACAAATTATGTCTAAAAATAATGCTGTAATCGAACCAGGTGCCTATATAGTAGATATTGATCAAGTAGTTGCAAAGGAAAATATGAAAGTTCTTGTTGAACCCGCATTAGATTATACGATTTCCACTTATGAAAAAGAGCAAAAAAAGACAACAGAGCAATTCTATGAAGGTCAAACAGCAATTATTGAAGCAAAACCAACAAATGTACCAGTAGATGCTTCGTATTTTACCGCTCAAATAGAAATAAACGGTCAAATGTATACGATGAAATGGAATGGAGAGCGGAAAGCTTTCTACTATGAAACAAAGATAGGAACAGAATCAGTACGTGGAAATGTGCACATGAATATAAAAGGCTTTTATCGTCAAACGAAAGAATTTTATATTCAATCTGTTCCAAGACCAAAACTATCATTACAAGTTATGACAACAAATTATATAGAAAAAGTAACAAATTTAAAGCATAGCGCACCATTTATCATACAGCCGCTATTGAATAATGAAGCAATGTCAGAAGCAGAAGTAAAGGAATTATTGAAAACAGCTACTGTTTCATTTCATAAATCTATCAACTATGAGATAAAGCAACATAGAAACCAACTGTACGTCTATCCTCGTCCTTATTACTCCAACACATTTAATTTTACAGATACTGGCACCGTAGAAGCTACCATCACATTACGAGATTCACAATTACAAAAAGTGAGTAAACAATTTTCACTTTCTATTAGCGATGTCCCTTTTTTCGAGCGTTATGCGATCATTTTTCAGTTTGTTCTACCGTTTAGTATCATCTTACTCATGGTTGCAATTCTTATTATTGGATGGGTGGTTCGTCCGCGTTTTCATAGGAAGGCGCTTATTTATTATGAATGGGATCAATCTATTGCGGAAGATTGGCTATATAAATCTGAACCAGAACCACTTCGAACAAAATGGTGGAATCATTATTTTGGTATTCCATTTCGAGCAGAACGGAAAACGGTACAGTCCGTTACATTTGTTGCAAAAAAAGCTTCAAAATCTATATTTGTGACGAAAGATTCGCAAGTGCCAGGTATGGTGATTGATGGTATGTTTTTAACAGATGAAGAAGCAGGACGTGAACATAAAACGTTATATCCGAACGAAATGGTTGTCATTGATCGTGGATATGGAAAAGAGTTATATAAGTATGAATGTGAATAAATAGGAAGGTGATTCACATGGATTTTCAAGTGCCGACAATTTTAATTGGACTAGGGGGAATTGGCAGTACGATTACGCATGATATTTATCGAAAGCTTCCACTAGAACGGCGCAAAAAAGTAGCGATGCACGTCTTTGATACAGATATTAATACGTTAAGTCATTTTCAGCATATACGTAAATTTGTGACGCAAACAAGTTCTAGCAAAACACCGCGCGAATATATAACAGAAGATCCGACAATCCCAGACTGGTTTCCGATTGATCCAACGATACTAGATAAACCGTTAACAGAAGGTGCAGGTCAGCTTCGAGTTATTTCTCGATTAGCACTTCGCGCGGCAATGAAGGAAGATAAATTAACATCGTTTTGGCAGGAAATCGAGAAGATTTTTCCAGTCACTAGTGATAAAACAGAATACGGCGTACGGGTTATTATTATTACATCATTAGCTGGTGGTACAGGTTCGGGGATGTTTTTGCAAATCGCTCTATATTTACGAGAAATGCTTCGGAAAAAGTTGCAACATCACAACATTTTAATTCGCGGTGCGTTCTTGCTTCCTGACGCTCTCGTAAAGACGCGTACAATAAGCGGGAAAGAGTTTGAAGCGGTGCAAGCAAACGGCTATGCATCATTAAAAGAATTACATGCTATTACATTAGGATCGACAGGAGAATTATCTCGCCGCGGGGGCGTTACAATTGAGTTAGAATACAGACCTGATCAAGTGGATGAAGATGGTCGTACAAATCATACAATTATGCAACATCACTTACCGTATAATTATTGCTTTTTATATGATTATGAAAATTTACATGGACATCATTTAAATAGCTTGTCTGACTATATGGAACAAATGACAAATACGATTTATTTGCAACTATTTAGTCCAATGTCAACGAGTCATTTCGCACAGGAAGATAATCAAATTCAGCAACTTGCTGATTCAAATGGTAAAGCCCGTTATTGCGGAGCGGGAGTCGCGAAACTTATTTATCCGTATGAAAATGTTCTTCGTTATTGTGCTTTGAAATGGGCAGTGCAAGGGCTTGATGAATCATGGCTTCATTTAGATCGACTCTTTTTAGAGAAGAAAAGTCGGTATGAGCAAGATGTTCGCCGCGGTATGCAACGTGAAAAACCAGAGCGAGGGAAAAGCTTCTTAGAGGATTTAGAACATTTAGCGACTCGTCCAGAACAAGCACATGTATTTTATAAACAAATGTACTATGAAGCACGTGAAGGAGCAGAAGGTGGAAAAATTGGTATATCAAAGGCAAAATTGTTTCTTGAGTCGGTAGAAAGCTATGTGCAGCGTACGGTGCAAAAAGATGAAGAGTTAAATCGTTTGCAGCGTGAGTGTAAAATTTCGGCTGCAAAGTTGAAAATTGCGGAGCAAATGAAAGGAGAAGTAGCGCGAGTTGATCATGCGGTGCGGTTGTATGCGTATGCAATCCCAAGTCGTGTACATGAGCATGTCACAACATTAGTTTACGACATAATTGAAGCAGATCGTTTTACGCCAAGTGGTTCAGAAGGCCAGTCCTATCAGTTAAACACATGGTTTTTGAAGAAAACTGATCCGGTTCATCCTGTAGCTGCAAAGTATATGTTATATGAAATTCGTAAATTGTTAACCGAGAAAATGAATCGTTTGCACGAAAATAATGAACAAAAGCGTAATCTCATTCAAAATTATGATAAAAAGTTTAATGTGAGTAATATTGAAGGAACCGTAACAGCTGTACGGCGTGTTGAACTCGCACAGCAGCAAAGTTGGATTGGAAAGGTACTTCATAATGAGCAGCGTGTATTCCGAAAAGAATTTCAAGATATCGCCACCCAATATGTACACAAGTTAAATGAATACCGAAAAGAAATGTTATTAGAACTTGTGTATCAATCTTTATATCAAGCTGTAGATAAAATGATTCAATATTGGGAGCGTTTCTTTGATAATTTACAAGAAACTCGTGAAAACTTATTATTAGACATTCAAAAGCGTAGTAAAGAATTTGAGGGGAAAACAAACCCAACAAATGTATACGTATTAGCAGATGAAAGAATGCAGGAAGAAATATGGAATGATATTCATCACCATGTAAACAATGGTGTTCTGCCAAAAGAGATATCTGCTGAAATTTATATGAGTTTATATCGTGAGTATTGCCGGGAAGCAGGGGCGGAGGAAGGGCAATCTCAAAAAGTAGAAGATTTTTATCGAAAGCACATTTTAACGTATTGTGAAAAGGAGCTGCGAGAACGATACAGAGATAAACTAGAATTAAATATTATTGAAGCGCTTCGAAAAGAAGCTACGATTCAAAGACGTGATATGACAGAGTATGTCAGTGAAAAAATAGAAGATTTATTACATCTTGCAAGTCCATTTATACCAAAAGTTGCACATCACCGTGAATTACAATATTGGGGTATTCATCCATTTGTTCATCAAGAATTAAATGAAGAAGCGCTCCAAGAAATGTTTCAAGAAAAAGAAACTGTTGATAAAGCCTTTTCGCCGTATGAAATTGTATGTTATCGCGCACATTACGGGTTATCGCTGCAAGATTTTCCGAAGTTATCGTCCGGGCATCTTGTAAATGGTTATGTGAATGAGAAGGGAGACTACTTTCAAGCGTATTATCGCCGTGTAAATAAATTAAACATTCGTAAATCAAATTTAACGCCTCATCTCGATAAATATTGGCATTTACCAGCGTTTATGCCGGATTTAAATGCAACACAAACGAAGTTGGATTATGAAAAATGTAATCGAGCTTTATTATATGCATATATATTCCGTTGGATTAGCCTTGCTGCGGTAGACGGACAGTTTGTTTACCAATATAACGGAGTGGGCCGAAGTTCTCTTATTCAATCGATGGGGAAAAATGTAACGAATGAAGGATATAAATTACACCGTGCCTTGCTTCATAATCCATTTATATATGAAAATATCATTTCTCGTTTTGAAGAAGAACAGGAAAAAGCATTACAGCATGGGGGACATTTGTATACACATTCATTTGTATTAGGTATGCAGGATATAAGATGGCTTCGAAAAGAACATGTTCATAATATTTTAGACATTATTCTGATGTATGATAAGGAAGCGAAATATGATCCAACATTAGAAGAAACTTCTGATGAGTTATTACGATTACTTGTTGATGAAATTGAACAGTATTTTAAAGCATATTACGGGACTGGTGCAGAATCAGTGGCCAAAAAAGAAGCAACTTTATTTGTAAAGCAACTATGGAATCGCTCATACGCAAAAGAATTTGTCGATCCTAACAGTGCACCATATAAGAAATGGATACATCTTCTTAATATCGAAATAGAAGAGGAAGATACAAAAACGAATGTTTAGGGGGAAATAGGGAATCCTTAATTTTGGAATGTACTATTTAGAAAAGAGGGGTTCTCATGCCGTTTCTTGGAAGTGTGTACCAAGTGTTTGGATTGTATGCAGAAGTTTATCATGCAATGGTTTGTATGGAGAATAAAGATACCCAATCTATTGATGATGGTATTAGTAAAGATGAAAAAGAAACTGTAGAAGAATAATAAAGAACATGCAGCAAACTGTTGCATGTTCTTTTCGTTTTCATATAGTTTTACAACATTCTTAGGTTTTGACCTCTGTTAACTTGCTTGCATGCAAGTTGTTGTTAACATTACTACCGTTTGATGCTTTCATGCATTCAAATCCTTTTTCACTTTAAAACCATTGTACTGTCCTGGTTGTTTTCATATAAACAACCTTTAAAATATTACTAAAGGTGTGTCTCTTATTTATATAAACCAAGCAAATATATGCATATATTTAAATTTGTTATCGTTTTTATGTTAAAACGGAAGATAAGAACAGTAAATGTTCATTATCGTTTTTGAAACCTCAAAACAACGAAAGCCCTACCTCTCTTTCGTCCTTACGGCTCCGATGACCGCGCCAGTATGAATCGGGATATCCAAAAACAATGATTGGATAAATGAACCTCATCGTATACTTAGAAGTATGGGAATAAAAAGTGGTGAGAATAATTCATTTAGAGGAAAAAGAATTTTTTTAGAAGGTAATGTTCCTATAATCAAATCGTAATTTTAATCATAGCATATTTACATTCATAAAGCAAAAAAACAAAATAGATGTTAGGCTATTTTGTCGTTTTAGGTATCTTATATACTTATAAATCTAGTTCAAAATGGTTTTAAAAGAAGTTCTTTACCTAGCCGACTTTCGTATTTAATAACTCAATTGCCTGATTTTCAGTAATTCCTTTAATTAAACTCAATTCACTAATTAAAATTTTTTGTGCGTTGTCTAACATTTGTTTTTCACTTGTATTAAGTGCCCTTACTTTATTCCTGCGTATTAAGTCACGAACTACTTCAGCACCTTCTTGTATTTCACCCGTCTTCATTTTCTCCATGTTTTGGGTATATCTTTGCTTCCATGAGAGTGAGTTATCTGATTCACCGTACTGAAAAATAAGTAATACATTTTCTAATGTAAGCATATCGGCAATTAATCGTATACGTGATTGTATCATTTTTCTCATCGGAATCATTACTTCCATATTACTAATTGGTATTCTTATTACATAATATTTTTGTTTTTCTCCTAGGATTTCTTTTTCTTCTATGGCTTCAATCACACCTGCTCCGTGCATTGGATAAACAATTTTATCGCCAATTTGAAACAAATAATCCACCTCCATATATGGTAACTTATCTAAGGTTATCATATATGAGATGATAAGTAAAATTTTTTATAATATCATAAAATAATTATTGAAGTCAATATATTTTTTTTGATTAGATAAAATTATTGTTATATTTTTATAAAACTAAAAAAAATGAGTGTATAATAAATTGAAATTCCCGTCATTGGGGGTTTACTAATCGTAAGTGCGGGATAAATAATGGATTGAAAAAATGTATGAAAGAGGTTTTCATAAAATGGTGAAATGGAGTTATTTTGTTTTTATTAATATTTTTGCTTTTATAATGATGGGACTAGATAAAAGGAAAGCGAAGAAGAAGCAGTGGCGTACACCAGAGAGTACGTTGTTTTTAATTGCAGCAGCAGGGGGAGGTATTGGAGCTTGGGTTGGGATGTATATGTTTCATCATAAGACACATAAAAATAAGTTTGTGTTAGGTATTCCAGTTCTTGCTGCTGCTGGAGTATATGTCTTTTGGATATTATAATGGGTTTATCCCGCTATTGGTGGGCTTTAGAAAACCCCACTGATGGAAGTCTCACTTTATATGAAAAAGTAATGTAGCGGAAAATTGTAAACAGATAGAAGGACATTTTATAATGAAGAAAAAAGAAAAGAGGAGAGTCAAATGGAAGCGCAAAAAAAAGGGATGATATATGCGACAAGTGCATATATGATGTGGGGAATCCTGCCGCTTTATTGGAAATTGATAGACGACGTTCCCGCAGACGAGATTTTAGCTCATCGTATTGTTTGGGCATTCGTTTTTATGTTATTCGTTTTATTAATTTCTAAACGTTTTGGTCAGTTTACAAATGAGTTTATTCAACTTTTTAAACGCCCTAAATTATTCATGTCATTAACTATTGCCTCTATATTAATTAGCTTGAACTGGTTTGTGTACATATGGGCTGTTAATCATAACCATGTCATCGAAGCAAGTTTAGGCTATTATATTAATCCGCTTGTTAGTATTTTACTTGGGACGCTTGTTTTAAAAGAAAAACTCAACTTTTGGCAATACATTGCTGTGGGATTAGCGGCATTTGGCGTTGCAATTTTAACAGTTCGCTATGGATCGATTCCATGGATTGCAATTTCGTTAGCATGCACGTTTGGGTTATATGGTTTGTCAAAGAAATTATTAGATTATGATTCAATGATTGGACTGACAATGGAAACGATGCTTGTAACACCGATAGCTCTCGTATATTTAGGAATATTAGGTGCCGAGGGGATGCGTTCATTTGGAGCGGTTTCACTTACATCGACATTACTTCTAATAGGGGCTGGTATTGTTACTGCACTGCCGCTTTTATATTTTGCAAAAGGTACAAAGCTTATTCCGTTATCAATGGTCGGATTTTTACAATATATTGCACCGACAATTAGCCTTGTATTAGGAGTTTTCGTCTTTCATGAACATTTTACTACTGCACACATGACAGCATTTTTCTTTATTTGGATTGCATTATTTATCTTTTCGATAGCCAAAACGAAATTTATGTTAAATAAGCAACCGAAATTTATAAAAAATAAATCTGCAAAAGTTTCGTAAAATGGCATAGTATTATGTATGCCGTTTTCTTTATAATGAAAGTAAGGATATTCCATTATAAGCGGTGAGGTGTGAATTATGGAAACAATTTTACATAACAACCCATTAATGTCTGCGGTCATTGCATGGTTTTTAGCACAACTTACAAAAGTGATCATCACCTTAGTAAAAAAGAGAGAATTTGATTTTGCACAGTTTTTTGCTTCTGGCGGAATGCCGAGTTCTCATTCTTCCACCGTCACAGCATTAGCAATAGCAATCGGAATTGAAGAAGGAATGACTAGTTCTATATTTGCTATTGCAACGATTTTTGCGATTATTGTCATGTACGATGCATCCGGAGTGAGACTTGCTGTTAGTAAACAAGCGAAAATTTTAAATGATTTTTTTCATGGAAGACAAACGGAGTATAAAAAATTGAATGAACTTGTTGGTCATACGCCATATCAAGTCGTTATCGGAGCGCTTTTAGGAATTGTTGTTGCGATTTGTTACTGTTCGTAAGCAAAGTAAGGTATGCATCTTACTTTGCTTTTTTTGTTTTGCACATATTTCCGTATCTTTTTGAATATCGTATATGGATTCAGTGAAGAAGGGGGATATCTATGCTATTGTATGACAAAGTAAAATATGAAATGGAGCGCCAGGTTACAGCGTTACGCACGATGCAGCAAAGAGATGGAACATGGCGCTTTTGTTTTGAAGGATCCCCACTTACGGATTGTACAATGATTTTCTTGTTACGTATGTTAAGAAAAGAAAAAGAAATAGAGCCATTCGTAGCAAGACTTACTTCTTTGCAAGCAAATGAGGGAACGTGGAAATTGTATGAAGATGAGCCAAATGGGAATCTTTCAGCTACCATTCAAGTTTATGCGGCATTGTTAGCTTCTAGAGAATATAAGAAAGAAGACAGAATTATGCGCCGTGCAGAACAATTTATTCACGAACAAGGTGGAATTACAAATGCTCACTTTATGACGAAGTTAATGTTAGCATTGCATGGACAATACAATTATCCTCCATTGTTTCACTTCCCTATGCCTTTTTTCTTTCTACCGGATCAATCCCCGTTTAGTATGTATGAGGTGAGTAATACTGCCCGTATCCATTTCGTGCCTACGATTATTTGTTTGAATAAGAAATTTGTAGTAGATGAAATTGATATTCCTGATTTGAATCATATAGTGGGTGCAAATAAATCAAATTGGTTTCATTCTAAACGCTCTTCAGTTTGGCAAACAATTTTATTGGAAGGAAAAAAGCTGTTTTCGTATCCATATACACTTCACCATAAAGGATATAAAGCAGCGGAACGTTTTATGCTAGAACGAATAGAAGGAAATGGAACACTTTACACGTATGCAAGCGCTACTTTTTATATGATTTACGCCCTCCTTGCCCTCGGTCATTCTATACATTCTCCTATTATTGAGAAAGCTGTATCAGGGTTACAGTCGTACATATGGAATACAAAGAATGGTGCTCATTTACAAAATTCACCTTCAACAGTATGGGATACTGTTCTTTTAAGTTACGCTTTGCAAGAAGCAAATGTGTCAGAAGATGATGCGATGATTGAACGAGCAAATCGTTTTTTATTAAAGCAGCAGCATACTTCTTATGGGGATTGGCATGTTCATGCACCTTCTTTACCTCCTGGCGGATGGGGATTTACTGATACAAATACCATTGTACCAGATTGTGATGATACAACAGCAGCGCTGCGTTCGCTTACTTCAATCGCGAAGAAAGATAAGAAAGTAAAACGAGCTTGGGATAAAGGGATACATTGGCTTCTTGGAATGCAAAACAATGATGGAGGCTGGGGAGCATTTGAGAAGAATGTTGATAAGCAGATGTTTATGCATATTCCTCTCGACAGCGCAGAAGATATGATTCTCGATCCGTCTACAGCAGATTTAACAGGAAGGGTAATCGAATTTTTTGGAACGCATGCACCGAATGAGATAAACAGTTATGATTTACAACGTGGGGTACAGTGGCTTCTACGCAATCAAGAACAAAATGGTTCTTGGTATGGAAAATGGGGAGTTTGTTACATATATGGCACATGGGCTGCTGTAACAGGCCTGCAGGCAAATGGCTTGCTAAAGAATCATCCAGCAATAGAAAAGGCAGTACGGTGGTTAGAAATGATTCAACATCGCGATGGAGGTTGGGGAGAATCGTGCAAAAGCAGTAAGGAGAAACGATTTATTTCCACAACTTTTAGTACACCTTCTCAAACTGCATGGGCATTAGATGCATTAATTGCTGTACATGATACAGAGACACCAAGCATTCAAAGTGGAATCAATTATTTGTTAGAGCATTCTTTTCGAAATATTGAATATCCGACTGGAGCAGGGCTTCCAGGGGAATTTTATATTCGTTATCATAGTTATCATCGTTTATTTCCTTTACTAACCTTGGCACATTATGTGAAAAAATACAAAGAATAAACCGAGATATATTCTCGGTTTATTTTTTGTTTCGTTGCTGTTTTTGACGTGCATCTGCAGCATTTGCACGCGCTTGTGCTTCTAAGTCATCTTGATCAGCAAGTTCCCTAGAAAATTCAACATCAATACCGTCAGATACTTTGTTTTGTTGTACATTCTTTTTGTTCATTTTACACAATCTCCTTGTGCTATGCTAAGTTACAATTATAGTGTGACACAAATAGACTTTTTTATACAAAAAGGAAAATGAAATACATAAGACGAAATATATAGAAAATATATTGGGAAGTGGGGAAGAAGAATGAACTTTTTAGAGGGAAAAACAGCTGTTGTCACTGGGGCGGCACAAGGAATTGGAAAAGAAATTGCACGTGTATTTTGTGCTTTAGGAGCAAAAGTATTGCTAAGTGATATGAATCAAGAAGTTCTAAATAGTACGACAACCCAATTGTTACGGGAAGGATATGATGTAAGGGCGTATGTTTGTGATGTAAGCAGTCATACAGATGCAAAATCGCTAATTGAGTATGCCATTCAAACATACGGTGCATTACATATTTTAGTAAATAATGCCGGGATTACCCGAGATGCAATGCTACATAAAATGGAAAAAACAGCATGGGAACAAGTGCTGCAAGTAAATGTAACAGGGGTCTTTAACTGCATGCAACCAGCGCTCCTACATATGCGTAAACAACAGTATGGCCGCATTATTAATATTTCTTCGATTAGTTGGCAGGGAAATATCGGCCAAGCAAACTATGCTGCTGCGAAAGCAGGTGTAATTGGATTAACAAAAACAGCATCAAAAGAAGCGGCTGGATTTGGTGTTACATGTAATGCAATTTGTCCGGGATTTATGGATACCGATATGACGAATGCTATACCCGACAAAGTAAAGGACAAGATGGTCGCCGCAATTCCAGCAGGGCGAATCGGAACGCCGCAAGATATTGCAAATGCAGCTGCTTTCCTAGCGTCAGACTTTGCTTCTTATATTACTGGAGAAGTGTTGAATGTAAGCGGCGGATTACAAGTATAAGGTAAAACTTCAATCGATGAGCGGTTAATAGAAAACGCTCATCGATCATAATAAATGAAGAAAGAAGGCCTTGCCAATTGGCAAGGCCTTTCTTCTAGTTTAAGTTAATCCAAACACTTTTTACTTCTGTATAGTTATTTAACGCATAAGAACCCATTTCGCGTCCAAGACCCGACTGTTTATAACCGCCAAATGGAGAGGCTGCATCAAATACGTTATAGCAGTTTACCCATACCGTTCCAGCACGTAATTTATTTGCAACATAATGCGCATTTTTCATGTTCTCTGTCCACAAACCGGCTGCTAATCCATATGCTGATTTGTTAGCGCGTTCAATCACTTCATCAATGTCATCAAATGGCATTGCCGCAACGACAGGGCCGAAAATTTCTTCTTTCGCAATCGTCATTTCATCTTGTACAGCTGCGAAAATTGTTGGAGAAACATAATAACCATTTTCAAAAGGTTTCGTTCCGCCAACTAATATTTCTGCGCCTTCATTTTTTCCTTTTTCAATATAGCCCATTACGCGATTTTGTTGTTCTTCTGATACAAGGGGACCGATGTTAGTTTGTGGATCTAATCCCGCACCCTGCGTTAAGCTTTTTGAATATAAGGCAAGATCTGCCACAACATTATCATACATTTTCTTTGGAATGAATAGGCGCGATCCTGCGCAACATACTTGTCCTTGATTAAACATAACGCCCGAAAGTGCAGCTGGAATTGCACGGGACAAATCAGCATCAGGTAAAATGATATTTGGTGATTTCCCCCCGAGCTCTAAAGTCACGCGTTTTAAAGATTGAGATGCTTCTTTCATAATGTATTTTCCAACTTCTGTTGAACCTGTGAAAGCAATTTTATCGACAAGTGGGTGACTGACAAGAGCTTGACCAGCTGTTTCTCCGTATCCAGGTACAATGTTAATCACACCATTTGGAAATCCAGCTTCTTCAATTAGTTCAGCTAAATATAGCGCAGAAAGAGGAGTTTGTTCGGCAGGTTTTAGTACGACAGTACATCCAGTTGCTAGTGCTGCTCCTAGTTTCCACATCGCCATTAAAAGAGGGAAATTCCAAGGGATAATTTGACCAACAACACCAACTGGTTCATGGCGTGTATAGTTAAAATAATCTCCTGAAACAGGAATTGTTTGACCAACTAATTTTGTTGCCCAGCCAGCGTAATAGCGCATATGTTCAATTGCAAGAGGTATATCTGCAGTTGTTGTTTCTTGAATTGGTTTTCCATTATCTAATGTTTCGAGCTGTGCAAGCTCGTCTTTATGTTTTTCCATTAAATCAGCAAGCTTGTACATGAGACGGCTGCGATCAGCACCGCTCATACGTGACCATGGACCTTCATCAAACGCCAGGCGTGCTGCCAGGACAGCTTTATGAATATCTTCACGGCCACCTTCACATACAACGGCTAATGTATCGCCGGTTGCTGGATTTGGTGTTTTAAATGTTTTTCCTGAAGCGCTTTCAATAAAGTTTCCATTTACATATAACTTTTTTGTTCCTTGCAAAAATCTCTCTACTTTTTCATGAAGGTTCACAGCTAGTTGACTCATTGTATAACCCCCTTAAAAATATATAATGTAAACGCAGCAAAATACTGCGTTTATTCCAAATAAAAGAGGAGGTGTCAGATAACTAGGTGAATGACATCTAATTTCAATCGTAACCTGAATAGTTGGAAATTTCAATCTTTATTTATGTTGTGATTGTTAAAAATATGTAATTTTCAAATATATGTCCAATATTTTTCGTGAAAGATTTTCATTTTGTTTTTTGTAGGAAAAACTATATAAAGAATGTTACAATAATACATCGTGAAAGGAGGGAAAAGAAATGAATCGACATCATGAAGATCCGCGTTTCCGCATTTCACATCGTGAAGCGTTGATTGGACTTGGACTTGCTGTGATTAACTTTCTGATATGGTATGGTTTTGCATATGGATTAGGTAGTGGCAACCCGAAAGAGTATACGTACATATTAGGATTCCCAGCCTGGTTCTTTTATAGTTGTATAGTTGGATTTATTGTAATGGTTTTACTGATTGTCTTTGTTGTTCGTTTCGTCTTTCAAGATGTTTCGTTTGATGAGGAAGAAAAGAGTGAGGAATGAAAATGAACTGGTATGTAATTATTCCAATGATGTTATCTTTTATTATTGTATTTTTAATTGGTCTATATGCATCGAGACGTGTGCAAACAACCGCGCATAACAAATTTTTACAAGAATATTTTCTTGGTGGCCGCGAACTTGGTGGATTATTGTTAGCAATGACAATGATTGCGACTTACGGAAGTGCAAGTAGCTTTATCGGTGGACCTGGAATTGCCTATAATATAGGACTTGGTTGGGTATTATTGGCGTCTATTCAAGTTGTAACGGGTTACATTGTATTAACTGTACTTGGAAAGAAATTTGCAATTATTGCAAGGAAAATGGAAGCTATTACGTTAATCGATTACTTGAAGGGAAGATATAATAATAAAGCTGTTGTTATTTTATCAGCATTATGTATTATTATTTTCTTATTTTCAGCAACTGTTGCACAGTGGGTTGGCGGAGGAAGATTAATTGAGTCATTAACAGGTATGTCATATACAACGTCTTTATTTCTTTTTACGTTTTTTGTACTTGTTTATGTATTAATGGGTGGCTTTCGTGCTGTTGCGCTTTCAGACACAATACTCGGTCTCATTATGTTGATTGGTACGACAATTATTTTAATCGGTACAATTGTTGCAGGCGGTGGTATTTCAAACATCATGCAAGAGCTTGTGCAGATTAACCCTAATCTTATTACACCGTTTGGAGCAGACGGTAGTTTAACAAAAGTATATGTGTCATCATTTTGGATTTTAATTGGTGTTGGAGTAGTTGGCTTGCCGCAAATTAGCGTGCGTGCTATGTCGTATAAAAATTCAAAAGCGATGCATCAAGCTTTAATTATTGGTACTGTTGTTGTTGGCACAATTATGATTGGTATGCATTTAACAGGTGTATTCGCCCGTGTCGTTTTGCCAGGAGTGGATGTACCAGATAAAGTAATGCCATTGCTTGCGATGAAAGTATTGCCGCCTTGGCTTGCTGGTGTTTTCTTAGCGGCTCCAATGGCAGCTATTATGTCGACAGTGAACTCATTGTTGTTACTTGTGAGTTCTTCCATTATTAAAGATATTTATGTAAATTATATAAACGAAAATGCTGCGGATCAAACAGTAAAACGCGGAACGCTCTGGATTACAGCTATTGTTGGCTTGCTTGTTTATGCTGCAGCAATTAAACCGCCTGACTTTTTAATTTGGTTAAATTTATTTTCTTTTGGTGGTTTAGAAGCAGCATTTATTTGGCCGCTTGTACTTGGTTTGTATTGGAAAAAAGGGAATGCTGCCGGGGCGCTTGCCTCTATTGTTGTTGGAGTTGGTTCTTATATGGGATTCCATTTGTTACTCCCTAATCCTTTTGGTGTTCATACAGTCGTATTTCCGGTCTGTTTAGCATTTATTGCTTATATTATAGGAAGCATGTTGTTTTCACGTAAGTTGCAACAAATTTGAAATCTCTTTGTAAGAAGAGCTAGAAAGTATCATTAAACGTACAATAATTAGAAGAGGATGCGATGTCAAATATGAGAGCGTAGTTCCTCTTCTTTTTTGCATTCTTCACCACATATTCGGAGTTTAAAAAGGAGGTCTATGATGTATTAAATATTAAAGGAACGTATTGGGATCGATAGGAAAAGCTTTTTCAACTAACACGTACTTGAATTGAGTGGATTTGTTTAAGGAAAATTGATGTTTTATAAATATAGGTAATATAGTAAAATGAAATAATAATTATGAAATATCAAAAAAATAGGGAGTTGAGAAATGAAGTTAAATAAAAAGGTATTTGAAATAATAAATTCGGTAGAAAACTTAGATGATGGATTTGAAGATATATTTGAATTATCCATAAAATGTAAGTTTCCTAACTGCACTCATATAACCGAGCCTGGCTGTGCGGTTAAAAAAGCGATTTCTGAAGGCGTTTTGTCAGAGGAAAGTTTTAATAACTACTATAGATTTAAAAACGAAGCAGAATATGTTTCTGAACAAAAGAATAAAACGAAGGCTATTGATTATATGAAACAATTGAAACTTTTCCAAAGGTCTTAGCTAAGTTCATTTAAAATTTATTACACGGCAATACATATTTTATATGTATTGTCTTTTATTTATTATAAATGATTCATCATTTGTTTATAATATTTTTGGCATGAAATAAAAAATGCTTATAATTTACTTCTGTACACTTTTTTCCGTTCATATAGTAATAGCAATTGATATGATGGAGTTGAATGCCTTGAAAAAAGTACTGTTTCTTGGAGATCCAGGTATTGATGATTCATTGGCAATTATATACGGTTTATTACATCCTGATATTGATATTGTTGGTATTGTAACAGGCTATGGAAACGTTACGCAAGAACAAGCGACGAATAATGCAGCATATTTATTACAAATAGCTGGAAGAGAAGATATTCCAATTATTAATGGGGCAAAGATTCCTTTATCAGGAGAATTCATAACATATTATCCAGAAATACATGGGCAAGAAGGATTAGGTCCTATTCGTCCACCAGAAACGATTAAAGCGAATGTGAAGCCGTTTTGTGAAATATTTGAGATTATTAAAAGATATAAAGGAGAGTTAATTATCGTCGATGCAGGGCGCTCGACCAGCTTAGCAACGGCTTTTATTTTAGAGAACGAACTGATGAAAAGTGTAAAAGCGTATTACATCATGGGGGGAGGATTTCTTGTTCCAGGGAATGTTACTCCTGTTGCAGAAGCAAATTTTCACGGAGATGCAATTGCCTCAAATTTAGTCATGCAATATGCTGAGCATGTTACGTTAATCCCGCTAAATGTAACGAATGAAGCGATCATTACTCCTAATTCTGTTACATATATTGCAAAGAAAACAAAAACAAATTTTAATGAATTGATTGAACCGATTTTTAATTATTATTACGCTGCCTATAAAAAATTAAATCCTAAAATAGGAGGAAGTCCAATTCATGATGTTGTCACAATGATGGCTGTTGCGAATCCTTCTTTGATGGAATATGTATACCGTCGTGTTCAAGTTGACGTAGATGGTCTTGCGAAAGGGGAAAGTATAGCTGATTTTAGACCGCAGCCAAGTGCAGAAGCGATGAAAAATTGGGTGAAAATTGGATGGAAATTACACTACAAACAATTTCTTGAAGATTTTATTCGGATTATGACATAGACAATATGCAAGTTTACAAGTTACAATAGAGGCGATCTTATTACAGATCGCCTCTATTGTTTTGCGTATGAATTATATATAATAGATTACAAGATAAAGTTTAGGAGAGGAATTCCATTTGAGAACAATTGGATTATGTGTAGGAATAATTGGTTTATTTGCATTTATTTTCTCAGGTAATTTTTTGGTAAAAAAAGTATGGAGTTCAAATTATGATGATGCGCAGTATGTTGCGTCATTTGTAGAAGAAAATAAAGAGCAAAAAAACAGCGCGTTGTTAGTAAAACGAAATGATAAATTAGTATATTCCGTAAACTCTAATGTTGTATTACCTGTAGCGAGTACAATGAAGCTAATTGTAGCATTAGAATTCACAAAACAAGTAGGAGAAGGGAAAATTGATCCGAATGAGCTTGTATCATTGGACGATGTAAATCGTTATTATATTCCAAAGACAGATGGCGGTGCTCATGAAAGATGGCAAAAAGTTTTAATGAAAAAAGGACTCATAGAGGAAAATGCTGTTACGCTTGAAGATATCGCAAGAGGGATGATGAGATTTAGCTCAAATGCCAATACAGAGTATTTAATGGATCGTCTTGGTATCGACAATATAAATGCAAACATAAATAAGCTGGCATTGCCATCACATCAGCCGTTATTTCCGATTGTTGCATCTTTATATATTCCGGGATATTTACACAAGGAACTACATGTTCCAAAAAATCAATTAGAAAATAAGTTGAAAAACATGTCGCAAGAAGAATATCGCAAATGCGCGATATTAATACATGAGCGTTTAAAGCAAAAAGGCTCGCAGTTGCAAAATGAAATTCCGCTTTTCTTAGGAGAAAAGTACGAAAAAATATGGTCAGATCGGTTGCCAGCCGCTTCTGCGAATGACTATATGATTTTATTAGAGAAAGCAAATCATAAGAGAAATCTTACAAAAGAAGAAGAGAATGAGTGGGCACAACTCGTAGAATCAGATATGCAAGGGAAAAAGTATCGCCAAGTTTTTCGACATGCCGGTCAAAAAAATGGCTATACACCGTGGTCATTATCTAAAGCTGTATATGCAACAGACAAACAGGGGAACTGTACAGAAATTGTCTTTTTGGCAAATGATGTAAACGAAGACGACAGTGCGGAATTACGTAAACATTTACTTAATTTGCATTTTCAAATATTACAAAGTGATAAATATAAAGCAACTATTATTAAGTAAAACCGATGTGTATGCATCGGTTTTTTTGTTTGGATAAACACATTATTTTGAGTAGGTGGGTATGATGATTAATAATTAATAGTCGAGGGGAGCTATTTGAAATGCAGGAGGGGAACAAGGAGTTTTTGCAGCGGGAAGGGGTAAACTTTCCTGGTAAGACATATGCAGATTGTATACTACAACACATATTCTATTTTCAGAGAAATTATTTATTAGAGGACATGTTTCGTATTCATCATGCACATGTCATTATGTTAAAAGAAGAAGGTTTGTTAAAAAAACAAGATGCTAAAAAAATTGTAATGGCAGTAGAAAACGTAAAAACTATTTCATTAGACAAGCTTGAATATAGTGAAGAGTATGAAGATCTCTTTTTTCTAGTTGAGCATCTGATTCAAAAAGAAGCGGATAGCGATAGTATTAGTAATATGCATATTGGACGAAGTCGAAATGATATGGGAGTGGCGATGTATCGGATGAACTTACGACGTTATTTACTACGATACATCGAACATTTTATGGTACTGCAAGAGGGGATTCTAGGGCAGGCTAAAGAGCATATGGAAACGATTATGCCAGCATATACACATACACAGCCAGCGCAGCCAACAACGTTTGGACATTATTTGCTGGCCATTTATGATATGATGGGACGTGATACGGAGCGTTTATGGAGCGCTTATCGTGCTGTAAATCAATCTCCACTAGGAGCGGCAGCGCTTGCTACAACAAGTTTTCCGATTAATCGAAAACGAGTTGCAGATCTTCTTGGTTTTTCAAAAGTAATTGAAAATTCATATGACGCAATTGCAAGTACTGATTATTTATTAGAAACAAGTAGCGCACTTATGATAATGATGACAAATACAAGTAGATGGCTTCAAGACTTTTTATTATTAGCTACGAAAGAATATAGTGGCATTACAGTTGCAGATCCTTATGTGCAAATTAGTAGTATTATGCCACAAAAACGAAATCCAGTATCAATTGAACATGCTAGATCTCTCGCGAGTAGTATTTGGGGAGAAGCGTTTACTGTTTTTCAAATGATTCATAATACTCCGTTTGGAGATATAGTTGATACAGAAGATGATTTACAGCCTCATTTATATGAAGGATTTGAGAAAGCAATTCGAGTTGTTTCTGTAATGAATGCGGTGGTACGTACAATGACAATTGAAAAGGACATCTTAAAAAGTCGTGCAAATAAGCATGCAATTACGATAACTGAATTAGCTGATTCATTAACTCGCAAGTATGATGTTCCATTTCGCCGTGCTCACTGCGTAGCTAGTTATATAGCAAAATTTTCAGAAGAACAGAAAAAAGACTTATATGAACTAAAACTTGTCGATATTAATGTGTATTTACAAAAAGAACTAAAAGTAGTACTTACAGATGAAGAGTGGAAGGAAATGACTTCACCTCATTCATTTGTTGCAAAGAGAAACGTATACGGAGGACCGAGCCGTGAGCAAATGCAACGGATGATTAGAGAAAGAAAAGAGAATGTTGCAAACCAGAAACAAATGTTAGAAGATGTGAAGAAGCAGCTTAGTGAAGCTGAAACACAATTGAATACAATTGTTGCAACTATTGTAAACTCATGAAATAAAGAAGGATTTCCCTTTTAAATCGCCAATATATCACTATATATTTAGGAAAGAAAGAAGAGATTATAGTGATACGACTTCATATATATACAAATTTTACGCAATTTAAAAATGATGTTCTTCCTTTTTTGGAAACATATGAGCAAGAGAATAACTTAATATTGGGTGTGTTACGATCCTCTCAGTTTCCATTATTTATGGCAACAGCTATAAAAGAGGAAAAGCTTGTATTCGTCATGCTTCAAACACATCATCGTCAAGTAATTGTCTCGAAATCTGCACCTTTAGAAAAAGATGATATAAGAGAGCTTGCAGGGCAACTAGCAATTGCTTATCCTGATGTACCCGGATTAATTGGGGAAAAACAGGTGGTGGAGCATTTAGCAGAACAACTCGCAAATTTTCAAAATAAATCGATTCAAACCAAAATGAATCAAGGTGTGTACGGGTTAAAGTATGTAAAGAAGAAGGCTGGAAGCAACGGGGTTTTCCGCCGAGTAGAATTAAAAGAAAAAATTTTAATTGAAGATTGGGTATACCATTTTTGTGAGGAAGTACATTTAGCGCTCACAAAGGAAGAAGCAGTGCATACTGCCGCTGAATTAATTGAAAGTCAGCGGCTGTTTGGATGGGAAGTGGAAGGGCGGTTAGTTTCAATGGCTGCAGTCACAAGACCGACGAAACGTAATATCACAATTAATTTTGTATATACTCCAGAGGTAGAACGTAAACAAGGTTATGCTTTCAATTGTGTATCGGCACTGAGCCAACGTATGTTGGACAATGGATATGAAATGACTTCGTTATATACTGATTTAGCAAATCCTACATCGAATAAAATATATAAAGAAATTGGTTATGAATTAATAATGGAGTCAGTTCTATTATTTTTAGAATCTAAACAATAGAAAACTCGCTATTAACGAGTTTTCTATTGTTCATCGATACGTATAATGCCACCTTGATCGAAGTGATTTGTTTCTAATAAATCAATAACGGCCTTTGCTACATAATTTGGTGAAAGTAAATGATCGTTTTCTTTTAAAGATAAGAAACGTTCCACTTGAATAAAATCTTCTTTTGGTGTTTGTCTAATTTCTGTCTGCATCTCTGTATCTACTACACCTGGGGCAAAAGAAATAACTTTTACTGGGTATTTTTTGTCAGTTTCTTCTAGCGCAATACATTTTGTAAGCATATTTACACCGGCTTTCGTTGTGCAATATGCCCCCCAGCCGAAGTAGGGATTCTGGGCAGCACCAGAAGAGATGTTAATAATACGTTTATCTACATTCCAGTCTTTCGTGTGTTTCATAAATGCTGAAGAGAGTAACATCGGCGCCACTAAATTTACATGTACATTTGCAATTAATTGCTCGCTTTCTGAGCGCTCAAGTGGTTTCATTGGCGCTAGCATACCGGCATTATTAATTAGGTGAATAGAAGAAACGGTGGTTACATCAATAGTTGAAAAAATCTTTTCCATGAGTGACTCAATTTGATGAATTTCTTGTAGGTTAAACGAATAAAAATCAAAGGGATTATTAAAGTGCTGTGCTTGCTTCATAAGTTGCTCGTTTTGGTTGCGTGATATAGAAATGAGTTTCGTTCCTTGTTCTAGTAATTGCAAGGCAATTGCCTCGCCTAAACCGCGAGAAGTTCCTGTTACTATTACATAACGCATATATTGTAATCTCCTTTCCTTATACATGTATTAGTATAAAGCATTCTTTTTCATAAGCGAAACGAAACTGAACGAAATAATTACCTCTACATACAATATAGTAATGAATTGTTTTGAGGGGGAGTAGATATGTACTATGTAAATCCTAACTCGTATAATCAATTTTATCGAGTAAACGAAGGGACTTATAAACAAGTATCGCAAGCGATTTTAGAAGCGATTAAAGGGGAAGCGGCCGCAATTGATTTTTATAGTCGGCTTGTAAACGAAGCACCAAATGCGAAACATAAAAAAGATATTTCTCATGCATTAGAAGATGAAAAAGTACATTTACAGCAGTTTATACAATTGTTTACAACATTAACGGGGCAACAGCCAACGTATCAAGTGGTACAAACGCAATATTCTTCTTATAAAGAGGGATTAGAACGCGCGTATGAAGATGAATTAGAAGCGTATGAAGACTATCGTAATGCTTATTTGTTAACGCAAAACTTAGCAGTTCGGGATGTTTTTTTTCGAGCGATGACAGATGAAATAGAGCATGCTATACGTTTTGGTTTTTTACGATCTTCTTTATAAAACTAGACGATGGTGTCTAGTTTTTTCTTCGCTATTGAAGGACAACCTTACTATTATATTGAGAGAAGTGATGAAGGAAATTCTCATCGATAGAAGTTGTGTCTTAATAATAAATGTAGTTGCTGAAAGGGGCAGAAATTAATATGGTGAGGAGATCTAGAATGCGAGATCGAGGCGCAGCAATTCTTATGCAAGAAGGAAAATTAGCTCTTATAAAACGGATTCGGGATAAAGAAATATATTACGTGTTTCCAGGCGGCGGAATTGAGGAAGGAGAAACCTCAGAAGAAGCAACAGTTAGAGAAGTATATGAAGAACTTGGGGTACATATACAAATAAAGCGGCTTGCAAAGAAGGTGAACTACAATGGGACACAATATTACTATGAAGCAATAATTGTAGGTGGTACATTTGGTAATGGAAAAGGTGAGGAATATATAAATAATGACAGTGGCTGTAACAAATATATTCCGATGTGGGTGCCGATAAAGGATGTACTAAATATAAATATTAAACCGTTAGAAGTGGGAGAATATGTATATCGTTTATATGAAAATATGTAATTTGTGTGAATACGATAAAAAAGATTGACAGTACCCTCTGATTTCAGTATTGTATTCAAGTATGTTTTTAAATCAGGAGGGTTTTATGGAAAAGCAAACTACACATCATGTGAAAATGACAACAGCAGATCCGTCTGCACTAGGTTTATTTGGACTTGCAATGGTTACACTTGTTGCGTCCTCACAAAAACTTGGCTTAACAAGTGGTGTTTCATTTGTATTGCCATGGGCGATTTTCTTAGGAGGTTTTGCCCAATTATTTGCTTGTATTAACGATGCAAAGCACAATAATACATTCGGTACAACAGCGTTTGGTGGATTTGCATTATTTTGGTTTGGTGTTGGTACTTCATGGCTAATTCAACTTGGCGTATTTGGTGAGAAATTAGCAACAACTGTGGATCCAAAACAACTTGGCGTAGCATTTGTAGGTTACTTAATTTTTAGCTTGTTTATGACAATAGGCGCAATGGAAACACATAAAGTATTATTTACGATTTTTGTGCTTATTGATTTCTTATTTATAGGCCTTTCATTTAGTACTTTAGGTGTTATGCCACATGCAATGCATAAATTAGCAGCAATTTCTGAATTGCTTATTTCACTGCTTTCATTCTACGGATCAGCAGCAGCAGTATTAAACATACATTTCGGAAAAGTTGTATTACCAGTTGGTAAGCCTTTTGGTATCTTTAAAAAATAACAGCATAAATAAAACAGAAAAGAGCAGTTAAGTATCCTATAGATACTTAACTGCTCTTTGTTTCGTGAGAAGCAACAGCAGATGTTCCTGTCATTTCGGCAATCTTTGAGGTTTCTGCCGGATGACCGTCAATTGTAACATCCACTTTTTGATTGTTATTGGTAGTTACAACCCAACAGTTTGGAAGGTAACGAGACTTATGAGATAGAGTAGAAGGGATGTTTAATATATCTCCTAATGCATACATAGTTGCAGAAGAACCGCCATCCATAGCCATCGCGTTTTCGGCGCCCTTGTCATATAAAAGGTCCTGACAATCTTTTAAAGAAGCACCAATACTGTGAGGTTGTCTACCATCTACGATAAGAAACATAATTGAGCCATCTTTTTTTTGAGCCATAATACTTCTAGGGCCATATCCCCAGCCACCATCATTCGTAAGCATTTTTTCACCATTTACGATAAGCTGGGGCATAAAACCAGCTGCAGAAACAACACTTTTATTCAGCAATTGCTGTGCAGAGTAGTCGCCTGTTACCATTTGTCCATACTTTGTTAAACCAGTGATAATATCCGGTGTAGTTTCATTTTGAGGTGTATGAATAATTTGTCCGTTTTCAATCACAATACCTAGACCAACTTTACCGCCACCATGTCCTGTTTCATCTGAAAATCCACTTGCATTTACCGCAGCAAGTGCGTGATTCCGCTTAGCCATCACATAAATTTTCTCACCAACATCGCTACCTTGCGTACCTTGCTGTGTTACAAGTTTTACATTAAGAGGATTACTAATTGTCATAAGTTTTCCTTCAAAATAATGATCCTCATATTTTTTTTGAATGGTTTCGATTTTTACATGGAGCGGCACGTGTTTTTTCGCTTCTAATTGTTGTTTTGTAAGTTTTTGAAGCCCGTCGGATTGGCTGTTTTTCCACTTTGGATTATTAATCGAATTTGAAATATCATTCAACTCTTGTTGAGGTAGAAAAGTGAATTTTGCCAAATCACGATGTTGTGAAGTTAAGATGCTTTCCGCAGCAATTACACGTAATTTATGTCCATACGGCGTACCAAACAATACACCAGCACCAATTGCAATGAAAACAAATAATAAAATGGAGGATATTTTTAAAGCTTTTTTTAGATGTTTTTTCATTCTGAAAACTCCTCTTAAATAGTTCAGCTTTTAGCTTTTTTGTGATGCAATCACTTCTTATTAATAGCGTAGATTCCTTTACAATATGATGATATAAACAATTTGACAAGAGGAAAATATGAAACTGTATCGTTAAATCATAATAAAAACGGTCAGATTAATTAATGACGGAAAAAATAAGGGAATCTCATTTGGAAAGACATAGACAAAGTAAAGGGAAAAAACAGATTATATGATTCGTTCACGTCATATAATACATAAATAAAAAATAAAAATTTGCATTTATGTTAATAAAGGTGTATAGTGAGGTTAAACCATTTTACTTTTAATACCATAGAGATTTAAATAAGCTGTAACTTCAGAGGGGGATAGCAATGTTAAATCTTCTCTGGGTTACAGTTTTTTATATCTGATGATTATTTGTAAAATGGTAGAAAATGGACATGTACATTAAGGTACATATTTTAGGAGGATTTTTTCATGCAAAACGGTAAAGTAAAATGGTTTAACGCTGACAAAGGTTTCGGTTTCATCGAAGTTGAAGGTGGAGAAGACGTATTCGTTCACTTCTCAGCTATCCAAGGCGACGGCTTCAAAACTTTAGAAGAAGGTCAAGAAGTTACTTTCGAAGTTGAACAAGGTAACCGTGGACCACAAGCTACTAACGTAACAAAAAAATAATTGAAGTGAAAGAGAAGGGAACTCCCTTCTCTTTTTTAATACCTTAAATATGAGTGATTGTTAATACATATTGGAAATAAGGGATATACTGTTAAGAAGTGATAAGGAAGAGGTATGTGGTATGTATGAACCAAAATATTATATTGTATTTGATATTGAGCGGAATTTTAGACCTTATCAATCAGATGCTCCAACGGAAATAGTTGATATCGGAGCCGTCAAGATTGAAGCAAGTACAATGAGCATCATCGAAGTTTTTTCGTCATTAGTGAAACCAACGGCATCCCTATCTCGTCATACAACAAAATTAACAGGAATTACAAAACAAGATGTAAAAGGTGCAGAAAAATTCCCAAAAGTAATTGGGCGCTTTCGTAAGTTTCTAGGAGAAGATTATATGTTTGTAACGTGGGGAAAAGAGGATTATGGATTTCTAACAGAAGATTGTGCACGATATAATGTGAAATGTCCTGATCTTGAGAAAGAAAGAAGATTTGATTTACAGAGATTTGTATTTCATGCATATAAGGAAATATTTGTAAATCCACCCAGTTTGAAACTTGCAGTAGCACAATTGACTTTAGAATGGGAAGGAAAACAACATCGCGCCTTTGACGATGCCAAGAACACGGCAAATATTTTTCTTACAGCAGCTAAACAAAAAGACATTCGTAAACGTTATAAGAGAAATGTGGAGCTAATCCTTGTGAAAAGTGGCTCTTTGACTGATAAGGGTAGAAAGAAAATGAAAAGATGGGTATTTAAAGAGGTGAAAAAAAGAGGGAATTCCCAAATGACATGGGATACGTTCATAAATAGTAAGACATGGGAGAATGTATCAGAACAATATTATTTTGATCATGCGACTTTACTACTACTACAAAATTACTTTCCTACTGCTTTAAAGAAAGCAAAGCAGCAACTTCAAATATTGGCTTCAATGAATAACCAAGAGAATAAAACAAAATAGGTGCGGATGCTTTATGCTACTGAAAAAGATAGATTATGTGCGGTCAGTGGAGGTGAAAAGAATCCACTGATTGCAGTTTCACTTGAGATTAGTGATCTGTTAATAATTGCTTCATGCAGGAGAGGTGTTCCATCCAAAGAAAAAACGTAACTTCCCCAGACTCTCTGTGGAGCTAATTGATCTACATGTTTTTCTAAATTCCTCATTTAATAAACATATACATTAAGGCTAAAGAAAAAGATTAGCCCTCCTCATTATACAGATTTTTCATGCCGATACAAAAGGATAAAATTCTAAAGATAGCATAACGACTTCTATTGTTATCATAAATAACGAAGAGTAAATCTCCATTAAAATATGCTAAGATCAACCGTAAAATGCTCCTCCATACTAGAAATTTCCGCTATTCGTGGGCAGTAACCCTCCACCTCAAAACGTAGAGAGAAATGAAGAAGATAGTTCAGTGAATGAAGGCGAAGAAATCTTTCTATGAATATTCCAATACTAGTAAGAATAGATATAGGAAATTTTTCCACTTTATATCTGACAAAACACTATTAATTTGTTTAATGGTAAAAATGTAATAAAAAACAGCTAGTAGTACGCCTCTTGTTAAAACAAAGTCCCCCCACTACTTTTCAACCACTAATCTTTTTTTAAATTGAATCCATTTATAAAAATATATACAAATTTAGGGTACATATGCGAATGAGGAATCATAGAATATGAGATGAAGCGATTACGAAATTATGAAATCTCAAATAAGGAGAAATGAAATGAAAGCATATTTTAATAAAAGAAGAGTAAGTAGAAAAGATATAGAAAAATATAAGCTCATTGGGAGCGGAAAAGATGGGGAAGTATATCAATTAAATGATAATAAATGTGTGAAAATATATTATCTGGAAGAAACTCGAAAAAAAGAGTTAAAAGCGCTTGCAATTGGACAATCTTCCCCTATTATTCCACGACTTTATGAATATGGAGAAAATTATATCGTTATGGAATATATACGTGGAATTTCACTTGCGCGTCACTTGAAAAGAGAAAAAAAAATTACAGAAGAATTAACTGGAAAAATATTAATAATGTTGGGTGAATTGAAAAAGCTAGGGTTTACTAGATGGGACACTGAAGTGAGACATGTTTTAATAAATGAAAAAGGTCAATTAAAAGTTATTGATCATAAAAGAGCTTTTACTTTAAATAGAAAGACTCCTATTAAGTTATTAATGGGTTTTGAAAAATTGGGGCTCGCAGAGGATTTTTTAAAAGATGTGAGGAATATACAGCCTTCCGTTTATAAAACATGGATGAAACGCTAATAAAAAATGAAGTGTCTTGTATTCCATACTTTTTCGTATTCAAGTCACCGTTATATTGTTTGGATTCCTTCTTTTTAAAATGTATGAGTGATAAGGCTCTTCTCTGAAAAGCGTTAAATATTACAAAAGAAATGTGGAAGATAACGGTTAGTATATACCTAATTATCAAGAGCTTTTCACCAGTGATGAAAAGTTTATTTATCACATAGGGAGAAATGCACATATGAATGTATGCCTGAACTAGTGGTTATTAGTAATAAATAAAAACAAGTTTTCCGCTAATGACAGTTTCTTTTTACAGTATCAATCATAAATTAAGTAGTACAAGGAGTGAAAATACTAATGAAAGAGTGTATTTTAGTCATTGGCGCACATCCCGACGATGAGTTATTAGGAACTGGCGGGACTTTAAAAAGATTAGTAGAGGAAGGACATCAAGTAATTTCAATTATTACTGCTCTAGGAAGAAAAGAGGAAGCTCATCACATACAGCAGCTAGGCCGGTGTGCAAATAAGGAAATTGGTATTGAAGAAGTGATATTCCTCGAACATGCTAATTTAGAGTTAGAATTAATTCCACTACATCAATTAACGAAAGAAATTGAACAATTAATACAAATTTACAAACCAAGCAAAATCTTCACTCATCATTATGGAGATCTGAATATTGATCACCATATTACTTTTCAAGCGGTTTTGACTGCGACTCGCCCTCTACCAAACAAACATCCGATAGAATTAATTACATTTGAAACCGTTTCTTCTAGTGAGTGGAATATACACACGAATGATAAATCTTTCAAGCCTAATTATTTTGTTAACATTACAGATCAAATAGACTCAAAGATTGCAGCGCTTAAACATTACGATGTAGAAATGAGAGATTTTCCTCATCCTCGTTCATACGAAGGAGTTGAGTATTTAGGAAGAGTTAGAGGAATGACGATTGGCGTACCATATGCCGAAGCGTTTGAAGTGATAAGGAGGGTTTGGAAGTGAAAAAGAGATTTGAGTTCCCTTATCCTTATATAATCAAAACATTGGATAAGTATTATGGAGTTCAGTCATACTCATTACAAAAAAAGAAAAGTAAAGCAGAAGAGCGTTATACAGAGTCAAAGGGGTCTAAAAAGAAGAAACTTTCAATATTAATCGCTACATTTTGGGACTATCCTCATACTGGCGGGCTATCTAATTATATTACAGCACTTAGTGAAGGATTAAGAAAACAAGGACATCATGTCGATATTATCTCTCCTAATCACTTTTCTAGCAGTCAAGTGGAGAGGTTGCGCGAAGGGATTGTTCCTGAGTTAAAAAATTTTTTAAAAGAACGTTATGGAAGTTATAATAGCACAATTATCAAAAATCAAAGAAATATGTATATATACGAAAGAATGATTCGTGAAAATATCAAATTTAAAAAATATGATGTCTTCCATGCGCAAGATTTGTTCACAGCTAATATATTAGGAAGAATTAATGAATATTTTGGAAAAAAATTGATATTTACTCCCCATGGAATGTTTACTTTTAATCGAGTAAAGTTCGGCATGTTTAAAAAGGATTCAGTGGAAGAATTCTATCATACGGCATTAGAAAGAAAAGCAATTGAATTTGCCGATCATCTTATTATTCTCAGTGATTCATTTCGTCGCCCGTTAATGAAGTTAGGGGCAAATCAAGAGAATATGACAACCGTACTGACAGGCATTGATTATCCTGATAAGTATCAAACAAAAAATACATCTTCAACCCGTAAGAAAATTGTTATTACATGTGTGGCTAGGTTAGGACCAAGAAAAGGTCATAATGTATTACTTGACGCCTTTTCACAGATAGAAAGCAAATATAAAGATAAAATTAATCTGCTTATTGTCGGAGATGGTGAGATGAGGGAGAAATTAGAAGAACAGGTTCATTCTTTGAATCTTTCCATGGTGGAATTTTTAGGGCAAAGAGACGATGTCCCAGATATTTTAAGTAAGACAGATATTTTTGTACTTCCAACTTTAAATGATAGCCTACCAATTTCTATTATTGAGGCGATGCATAGCGGGGTTTGTGTCATTTCAACGCCATCGGGAGGTATACCTGAACTGATTAAAGACTCTAAGACAGGCATTCTTGTCGATGCAGGAGATACAAATAAACTGGCGCGCGCATTGCAGTTTGTTATTGCAAATCAGCAGGAGCGGGAAGAGCTGGGGAGAAATGCAAGAAAGTTTGCTCAGAAGTATTTAACTAGGGAGACTATGGTAGCAAACATCGAAAACATCTACAAAAAGTATTTAAGTAAGGAAGAGTTCAATGAATCATGAGAATGCAGCGGTTGTACTGGATTTAAGTGCAAATGGAATTGGGATTATTAGAAGTTTGGCGAGAAAAGGAATTAGCGTTTATGCATTTGATGTAGAGAAACCTTATAAAATAGGGAAATCGCGCCTTGCTACATGTGGAATATGCCCAAGCCCTTTGTATGAAGAAAAAGAATTACTAACTTTTCTAATCAACTTGGCTAAAGAATTTAAAGTGAAACCTGTTTTGTATACAGGTGCAGATGATTATGTAGTATTCATTTCAAAATATCGAATGGAGCTATCTAACTACTTTTTATTTTTGTTCCCTGAACATTCGTTGATTGAAGAAACACTAAATAAACAAAAAGCGTATGAACTAGCAGTTAAACATAATATTTCGTGTCCAAAAACGTATGTAATTACGAAACAAGAACAATTGGAAGAAGCGATATTAAACGTTGAGTTTCCATGTATATTAAAGCCGGTTTTAGGTCATGAGTTTCGAAAAAAGATAAACCAAAAGGCTATCCTCATTCAGAATGCAGCTCAACTTAGAAATGAGTATCAATCATATCGACAGCATGGAAAGCTCATAATTCAAGAAATTATTCCTGGTGATAACCAATGCTTTTATAAGGTTGCGACATTTTATGACGACAACATGGAGTTGCTTGCGTTATTTTCCTTACAAAAAAATCATCAATTCCCAGCTGAATTTGGAACAGGAGCGCACATTGTTAGTAAACAAGTTCCGGAATTAGTGGATATATGTTTGCCTTTTTTTAAAAACATCGGTCTTAAAGGTATTGCTATGGCAGAGTTTAAAAAGGATCCTCGGGATGGTGTTTATAAGTTTATTGAAATAAACCCACGCTTTTGGTTAACTCATAGTCTCACAGGGCCAGCTGGTATTGATTTTGTTTATATGTATTATTTATATTTGACAAAGCAAAATCCAACGCCAAGACTCAAACAAATAGACGGAATTAAATGGATTTATCTTGTTCGATATTATTTAACATTTCGTCATAAGAAAAGAAGAGCTGAAATGAAATGGAAAGACTTTTATAAAGGATTGAGAGGTAAAAAAGAATTTGCTTTGTTTGCGTGGGATGATCCAATGCCATTCATTAGAAGTGCATGGTCGCACTTGGTAAACGCCTGGAAACGAAAGCGAAAGGAATGAAAATATTGTACGAGGCAGAAGTATTGTCCGGTTACTTTGAAAAGTTGAGAATTGAAGAAAAACTCTCTTATTCAATGAATAAGAGAGTTGTAATAGATTCTGATAAAATCGAGTGTTTAAAGTCAACAAGAAGAAGTAGTATTTATAAATTATTTATTCAAACAAAAGATGATTCCTATCCTATCATTTTAAAAATATATAATTCAGCAGATTACAAAAACGAAATAGAGATTAATATATATAATAGTGCTTATTCTATATTGAAAGAATTTCTTCCTGATATATATCATATTGAACAAAATAGAAATGAGACTTGGATATTTATGGAGTTTGTACGTCAAATACGTGGTCAGATTACCTTTTTACCGAAACATTTTGACTACATTATTCCCACTGTTGCTAAGCTTCACGCGCACACATTTGAAGACAATTATAAAAAACATAAATATGTTTGGAAATCTTGGCTCCCTATTTATGAATCGAGCCGCATGAGGAACGATCGAACGAAACAAATTGAAAAGACGATTAATTTTCTTGATGATGGAATGAAAGACGATCGCTTAAAGGGAATTATTAAGCCTCATTATAAATCGTTAGTAAAACTATGTAACAAAGGGCCAGATTTTTTTCCGGAACTATTTGAAAATGGTTCGTCAATAACGCATGGCGATCTTCATTTGCAAAATATTTGTAGTAATAATGTAACACTTCATGCACCGTGGCATATTCAGTTTATCGATTGGGAGTCAACTAAATATGCACCTGTCTGGTTTGATATGGTTGTTCTAGTTGAAATTTTATTGGGTTTCAGAAAAGATTGGCAAGGCAGTGCAGAAGAAATTCGTACACATTGTGTAGAAGTTTATGCAAAAGAAATGCAGAAGAATGGCATAAACTTTAAAACAAAGCCAATTGATCTTTATAAAATGTCATATTTGCAGAGAACATTAGAAAAAGGACTGCATACTCAGCTGCGAAGAATATTTGATAACCGCGGCGGTGAATTATTGCCATATCATCTTGAAAAAATATCTACCTGGGGAAGCGAATTAGGTTTATAGCATATATACATTTTTCATCATCAGCTGAGTTAGGAGGAGATGCTTCTGAATACAGCAAAGGAAAGACGAAATGAATGTAATGTTCCTTTCCATACGAGCCTACTAAAAATCATGGATGAATACTATCAAATAGATAATAAAAAGGATCGTATTACCGAACCGTTTGAGACGTTTGGAATTAAAAAAGATGGCACACTAAGTAAAACAAGCAAACTAAAAATTCTTTATGTAACATTTTTGAAATATCCTAATACAGGGGGATTATCAAACTATATTACTTCTTTAAAAACAGGCTTTGAAAAGTATGGTCATGACGTAGCTGTCATCTCTCCTACTCAAATGACAGCGGTTCATTTAGAACAAGACATTCCGAAGGCTGCAGAACATGCAAGGGATTTTATGTTACAACGATACGGTATAGTGAATGAAAAAATTATAAAAAACACGAGTTTTTTGAATGTATTTATGTCTTTCTTAAGAGAAAAAAGATTAGAGCAATACGATGTCTTTCATGCACAAGATTTATTCGCTGTCTTTTTATTAGGACAACTAAACTTAGAATATAAGAAACCACTATTTTTTACACCACATGGGCATTTCACAAAGAGTCGCTTAAAATTTGATAAAATAAAAAAAGGATCAATTGAAGAAGCGTATTTTAGTGAAATTGAAAAACAGGGAATAAGAGCGGCTGATCAAATCATAACGATTAGTACTTCCTTTCATTCTCCTTTAAAAGCATACGGAGCAAAGACAGAGCAATTGATTACTATTCATACAGGCATAGATTTTCAGCAAGATTCTAAATCTAAGCCGAAGTGTACTAACAAACTTGTCATTACTTGTGTTTCTCGCCTCTCTCCTAGAAAAGGTCATGATATTCTCCTGAAAGCACTCTCACAAATTCAACAAGATTTAACGAATGTAGAGGTTTGGATTGTTGGGGATGGTATCATGCGAGAAAGGCTAGAAAATCAAGTTATCCATCTCGGCCTTAATAATGTTAAATTTTGGGGCAGAAGAGCAGATATACCAGAAATACTTTCTTCTTCTACAATCTATGTATTACCTACTATTAACGATAACTTTCCAATTTCAGTTATTGAAGCTATGTTTTCACGCCAAGCTATTATTACAACAAATTGCGGTGGCATACCAGAAATGATTCAAAATGGAAAAACAGGGATCATTTGTGAACCGGGCAATGTGCAACAACTTTCTAATGCTCTTAAATTGCTTTTAACGAATAAGAGTCTTCGTGAACAATTGGGAAGAGAGGCTCAGGCCTATTCACGGCAACATTTAACTCAGGATGTAATGGTCACAAAGATAGAAAGAGTATATTACTCTTTTATGGAGAATAAATAGAACTTGTATAAGATACATTCATATTTAAGTTAAAAAACAACATACCGCCCTTAAGGGGAGGATAGGAACATCTAGTCGCGTATAGAAGCGGTCAGAGTCTTTTCCTATCGTACGAAAAGAAAAGGGGAAAGTGAGTGCAGTACATGTTGTTTTTGCAAAATAGCGACTTATATGCAAAAAAATGAGTGCGTGTGTTTATGGCACACATGCACTCATTTTTTATTAATATAGGAAATCTTCTACAAGATAAAAAGCATATTTTGGTCACTAAAACGTTCGAAATCACCTTAATGGCACTTACTCATTATCCATACTGTTGCTTCTTCTCAATCCGCTCAATTACATCTTGCAGCTCATCGGGCTTCAAAAATTCAATAGGGGAGAACCCTTTTTCAAACGTAAGCGTGTCCGCTTCAATCATCAGTACATATTTATCATTAACCTTCGCAATATGAACTTGTTCACCAAAATCCGCAAGCAATGCCTTCACAGAAATGTGGTCTGCCTTTAGTTTTAATTCTATCTCAGGGGTATGCTCCACAATTTGTGCCGTAGCTTCCATAACTTCTTCTGTTGTGAAATGCTCCATAATTTCACGTTTAGGACTTGCAGCCCACACTTCCATCGCTTGGTCGAATTGTTCACGTTCTTCTGTACCTTCTTCAAAGACGTCTTCAATTTGGTCGTATACCATGCCCATAACTTGTGTTTTCATAATTTCTGGCATGGAACGCTCGTATTCTACGAATTTTAAGAAGTCTTCGAAGTAGCGGGCATGCGATGCTTGGTGGATTTTTAGTTCGCCTACTTCCACGATGCCTTCTTCTGGCATGTATGGATGAAAAGGTGTGAATTCGCATTCTAGCAATGTTTAAAAGAAATAATGTAAGCTGTGGACACAAATTTGGCAACAGATTGCTTATATATTAATGATTTTATCTAATTCATCTGATACAGACTTCTGCATGTTTGGTAAAATATGAGAATATATGTTGAGTGTAGTTTCGATGTCTGCATGTCCTAATCGATCTGCAATTAATTTTACACTCACATTCTGAGATATCAACATCGTACAATGAGTATGTCTTAAATCATGAAATCTAATCTTAGGTAATCCGAGTTTTTCAGTTAAGTTGTAAAATTCCTTGCGTAAATTGCGTGGAATCATTGGTTTACCTGTTCGTGTACAAATTACTAGGTCATTATCCTCATATTCTCTACCATTGTATAATCTCTCTTCTAAAATCATTTTACGATGTAATTTTAACTCGCTGACAAGTTTCTCAGGAATATGGATTGAACGTACACTGGATGTATTTTTTGCCCCGATTTTAATTTCGCCAGCTTGTGTTAATGTCTGTTTGATGTAGATTAGGTGCTTATTAAAGTCAATATCGCTCCATCTTAGCGCCATTGTTTCTCCTTGACGTGTTCCAGCTAGCAATGAAATCACAATCGCTATATAACAACGTGTAAGTCGTTTGACGTTTTTAGCCTCTCTGAGGAAGTAGTTTACATCGTCTAATGACCAAACATTCAACTCTTTACGTTGCTTTTTCGGTAGGGTAGTACCAGTCGTTGGATTATCTTTAATTAGCTTCATTGTTTTAGCTTTTTTTAGAGATGCACTAACAATTCGAAAGACTAAATGAATAGTATGTGATGAGTAATCTGTCTCATTTACTAAATTATTTACAAACTTTTGAATGTGAATAGGCTCGATCTTTTGTAATTTGAATTGACCTAGTTTTGGTTTTATTACATTCTCACAAAAGATTGAATGTATCTCATACGTAGACTTTTGTAGGTAGATACGTCTTTCTTCAAACCATTCATCAAGGTATTTTGAATATGTCATCTGTGACAAATCAACGAATTCATTGTTCAACATCTCAGCTTGTAGTTTAATAAGCGCTTCTTCAGCATCTTTTTCAGTTTTAAATCCGCGTCTTTTTGTCTGGCGTCTTTTTCCTGTGAATGGGTCATTTCCTAAATCGAAGGAAAAGTACCAAGTTCCTCTTTTTTTATCTTCTAATACGCTACCTTTCACAATTAAAACCTCCATCGGGTTTTAATCATTGAAATAGTAGCTTCCATTAATCGTATTTTATATCATTGGACACAAATTGTATATGGATATAAAAAGGAGAAAAATATAAATTTTAATGATAAATACCAAATTGTAATTATTTGTCGAAATGTTTTTGTTTTGTTATATTAATTCGATATTTTTGAATGAATATAAATTTTATTTTTATAAATTCCACCGATAACGAAATTATCAGTGGAATTAAATGTCTAAATAACAGTGTTTTTAGGTTCTTTTTGAATTTATAATCAAACTGCTTTAACTTCATCTGATTTTTAATTGTTGTATATTAAATACATAAATAGAATTTGATATAAAAAGATTTTAAGCTTCGTTGACCATTGTACAAAAAATTGAAATAGTAACGTAGAGAGAGGAGGTGAGAGAGATGACAGGTAAACAATTTAAGGAAGCAATCCGTAAGAGTGGTCTAAAACAAAATCATATTGCAAATGAAATTGGGATTAATCAATCTACATTAAGTAGATTTTTAAATGAGAAAGAGGAATTGAATACGGGAAAGATCAAAAGATTATCTAGTTTGTTAAAAATGAATTCTTTGTTTTAACGTAAATGTCAAAAAAAGTTGATAAAGTGGGATTATTTTAAGGTGTTGGGTATATAAAAAACGAGTAGATACTAATTTTAAAACTTGAGGAAGAAATAATAAGGTGCCAATAAAGTGTGAAGATTGGGAGAGGGTTAAGAGTAATGCAATTTAATTTTTGTTATGATTTCGCATTAAACAACAAACTAAAGAACAATGGTATACCTTTCATTACAACAGCTGTTTCTAACGACCAGAAGAGGTTCTGGTTATTCTGGCGAACGGATGAAGTGAACCTTATTATTAAGCAATATATTAACCAGTGATATAAATAAATTAAACAATTATACACAGGAGCGTGAATGGATGAGTACCAGAAAAGAAAAAAAGCTATACATAAAAGTTCCATCAGGTATTGTGAGAAACGAAAAGTTTTATCTATCAAATAGTGAATTCCTTCTATATGCTCGGATTTGCTTTTTATATTTTAAAAACTTTAGGAACAAGGAAATAAGTATAGATCACAAAAAGCTAATGAGTTTCTTAGGTATATCAGATACAAGGACATTAAAAAAGCAATTAAATAAATTATATAATGAAAGACTTATCGAAAATAAAATTGAGAAACTGCCGACAAAAGGGAACTTAACAATTGTTTTTAATGAAGCTTTATATGGTGAAGATAAACACTTCACATGGATGTCTGCTGAGTTGTTTTCTTATTTCAATAATGACCAAATAGATGAATATGCTTTCAGGCAAGTGTTCTATTACAAGAGCCATATCAACATGGACGATAAGGAACACGACAGAAGTTTCTGTTTTGTTGGGTACGACATGTTAATTAGTAGATTAAAAGTATCGAAAACTAAGGTTCACGAAGCTAATACCCAGTTGGTGAAGGCTAAACTTGTTAAAATTAAGCAACATGTATTGGAAACTACGTACGAGTATGACGTAAATGATGAGTTAGTTTTTGATCGATGGAACAATCATTATTATGTCGCAAATTCATTGCATTAAAATGTTGATTTTAAGCCATTTTTATCTAAGTACTCTTTATGCAGAGGTAAGTACTATAAATGCAGAGGTAAAAATGAAAATGCAGAGTTAAGAGTTAGAAATGCAGAGGCAAAGTACTCCTAGTGCTGCACTAGCGGTACAGTATATATAAAGCAATATAAAATATAATATACATATAAGATACATAGTTAAGATACATAGTTAAGATACAGTATTTACACGCCGCGAAAAATCGTCTCGGCATGCTGGTCAAACTTTCTTGTTTTTACATTTTGCTTACATAAATAAATTATATATTTACATATCATATCGAATTGAAAATTAAACAATTACTTATGTAAAAGGAGAATGATAATTTTATGACAAATTTATCAAAGCAAGTATATATCTATTCACTATCAACTGATGTATTTTTCACTGATGAAGAAAGAAAAATAAAGACATTAAAAGACAGATACCATGACAAGAAACGATTATCTTCTCAAGAAGATAATATTAAGGCTGAATTGAGTAAGTTAACACGTGAATTATCCGATGCAAAGAAAGAAGATAATGCTTTGCGGGATGAAGAGTCAAAAGCAAAGAAGAAAAAACAAATAGAGTTTATTGAATCTAAAATTACTTCTACACAACGCCAATTAGATTATCTTAAATGGCTGTCTGAGGAAGTGTTTAAGGACAAAAAGGTATCAAATGCAAGTCTCAAGCGTGAATTAAATGATAAGATTGTTAAGTATAAAGAGACACGGAGATTAAATCCACTACGTTTAAATCCTAGTCAGACGATTGCGTTATTTGAAAGCACATTAACTCGTAAATTAAAAATGAAAACTAATAAGTTATCTGAAAAGTTGATAGTCGTAGAGATTTATAACTATGAAGTATTCAAGAGTCTTTTGAGTAATGGATTCTATCATAGGGATAGTAAATACGTCTACTTCTCATCATCGAGTGGTCAAATACGAGACAAAAAGGCTGTTTTTATTAAAGAAGATGCCTGGGATGCAAAACAAGGTGGTATTGAAAATTCAATCACCGCCGGGTTGAGCATTGATGATATCAATAACAACGGTGGGATGAGTGTCAATAAATTCCTAGCGTACAAGGCATTAGCTTCAAGTGCAAGTGAGAAATGGAAAGGATTCAATATTGACAGATGTATTGTTGTAGATGATGTGAAGGTTAAATTAGAAAATAGAACAGTGGACTATATTCCTAGAGATACATTTGAAGTAGATCGTCAAACAGATAGAACTGTCAATCTAGAAATTACAGACGGTGCTGGTATGATGCTGCCTAGTGTAAGTGAAGAATTGTTTGGTGAAGGTGTCTATAAGAATATGCAGTTTAGACTTCCGTGGATGAAAGGCTGCTTATCATCTGTGTCATTTGATAAGTTTACTAATAATCCTAAAGTCACAGACATCTATGGTAAGGAATGGGATATTGTTAAGGATGGAATTTCAATTATATTTTTCAAATCCCAGTTTAAGATGTGGAAACACTTCATTAATAAGGATAATGTGAAGGAAAGCTGGAAGAAATACAAAGAAAACTTTAAAAAATACAAATGTGAAGCTGCCTTTATGAATGTTGAAGATGATTCAATTCCAAATGCTAAACTTAATTATCAGTACCTTCAGTCATTAGTACATGTAAGTGATGAAGATTTGATAGAATTGGCTCGAATGACCAATGATGATCTAAGCAATATGGGGTCTGATGCAGACACAATGATTCGTGTTATTGGCGCAGACGATGAAAATGATGATAAAAATGAGTTTCAGCAAGCAATCAATCTATATCCAGCTTTATTAAATGATAAGAATACCAAGGAAGCCATCAAGAGTAGAAAGAAGAAGATGCTGAAGGAAGCAAAGGCTGGAAAACTAAGTGTTGAAGGTAAATACACATACATTTTACCGGATTGGTATGCTGTAATGGAGAATATATTCCAAGGAATTGAAAATCCGAAAGGGTTATTATTAGACGGTCAAGTATCCAGTACCCTGTATGAACAAGGTAAGGTTGACTTAATGAGAAGTCCGGCACTATCATTCGAACATGTTATCCGAGAAAATGTCAGATCAGATAAAATGAAGGAATGGTATATCACTAAAGCTGTACATATTAGTGCTGATGATTTATTGCCGAAGATTCTTCAAGCGGACTTCGATGGTGATAAAATTTTGGTAACACCTTTAGAAAGTCTAATCAGAGTCTCTAAGGGCAATGCTAAAAGATTGGATGTTGTACCATTGGAGTATGAAATGGGTGTGTCTGAGCCGAAATTTATTAATCCCGAGAACATATTTGAGAGTCTGACAATAGCATTTAAGGCTAACATTGGAATTATAAGCAACACAATCTCAAAGCTCTATAACAAAGACAATTTTGATGTTGATGCCGATTATAGGTTAATCAAACAATTATGTTCATACAATAACCATGTGATTGATATGGCAAAAACTTTGGATGTAGTGAAAGTTCCACCAGAAATTAAGAAAGTATGGAATGAATATAATCAGCAGAAGTTACCTTACTTCTTCACTTTTGCTAAAAGTAAAGAAGTGGTTATGGATAAAAACAATAGTACAGTCAATCGACTTGAAGATGTGATTATCGATAAGAGAATTCATTTTAAGAGTGTGGTTGGAAAATTTGATTATAAAAAGTTAATGTGGACACCAAGCATTAAAGATGATGCTTACATAATTGATAAAGAAACTGATAATGAGATTATAAATACTTATACATACTTGGATCAAAATAAAAGAGACTACATGCCGTCAGATGCAGAAGATTACGATGGTAAAAAACCATACATCTACATTGTTATTCGCGAGAAATTATTAGATATTTATCCAGATGCTCATAAAGTAGCTGATGTATTAGTTAGATACCTATTTAAAGAAAAAGATAGTGAGTACAAGAAGACATTATGGGAGTCGTTTGGAGTTGAAGTGGTAAACAGTATTCGAAAGAATGTACATAAAGAAATTGATTGTGCTGGATGTGGCATCACAGTATGTGAACCTAGACAGCGACAGGTGAGATGTGATGAATGCCAAGATAAATATCACAAACAACGAGATGCATATCGTAAACGTAAGGAGAGAGAAGTATTGAAAAGAATGTCCGCATGAGTTTTTAATTAGTAAACGCCAAAAAGCCTACATAACTTGATATTACTAGGTTCGTAGACGGTTGTTTTATTTTGAGTTAAGGGTCTTTTAGGGGAAGAGATACAAAGTCAACATACGCAACAATCGGCAGTATTCTCTTTCCTCTATTTTTAAATGTCCATAAATAGAATTATTATAATTCTATTTAACTTAATTTGTATTATACATGTTTTCTTACTTGATTGCAATTTTTATTTTAAAAAAGTTTGAGTTTGCATTGGTTAGTAAATGGAGATTTAAACTCTCTGTGACAACTTAATAATTTGCAGGGACAGCTATATCATCCACCAGTCTGCAATGTCTGACTAAAAATTTGGAATGTCGTGAGATATACCACCTATCCAAAATTGAATATTGAAACGTGTCAACTTATTGGCATGAGGTGTTGTTTACTTGTCGCTCATCTTTATAAAAAAGAAACAAGTACAAAATATAAAAGGATAGGATGGGATTGCAGTATGGCAAATGTAGTTAATTTATTTTGTGAAAACGGAGTAGTACTTGCAACGAGTAGACAAATTGCAAAGGATTTTGGTAAAGAACATTTTAATGTAACAAGGGATATTGAAAACTTGTTAAAAAATGAACCCCTCAAAAATGAAGGGTTAAAATATTTCATTCCGAGCTCTTTTGTTCATAGAGGAAACGAGTACAAGGAATACAAGCTTACCAAAGACGGATTCACTTTGCTAGCGATGGGCTTTACTGGAGCGAAAGCACTCCAATTCAAAATTGATTATATTAATGAATTTAATAGCATGGAAGCCCAATTAAAAGAAATTGATGAAGTGATGAATACTAAAGGTGAATTCAGTGAAGAAGAGTATTCGAAGATTAAGTTTTCAACGGCGCAGAGAGTACGAAAAGCATTCATTGAAAGTGTTGATATTTTTAAAGACTACGATAGATTTGTATCATATAGCCAAAAAGCATTAACGAAGAAAAAACGTGAAAAAAGATTGAATCAAATTATCGAAGCTTTAAAAACTAGAGAAGATAATTTGTATAGATATAAACAAAAAGGTTATCGTACGGAACGAGAAAACATTATTGAATTAACAGAAGAAATTCTTCGCGATATTACTGAGTTAAATAAGAGATCATATGGACAAAAATTAAGACATGCTAATAAGAATGTTAGCTAATTTTCAGAAACGAAATAAAAGTATAGTTCCACATTTTGTATTATACATATAAGGAGTCAAGAAGTAAATGTGAATGAGTAAACAATTACTAAATTATGAAGATAATTGTTATTATTCAGAATTAAAGCATCCAATACGGTTGCTTTTTATTTTGGAAGGAGGAAATAACTATGAAATTCGAAGAAGCATTTCCACACATGCGTGAAGGTAAAACTATAAAAAGTAAAACATCTAGATATGGATTGAAGTTCCACTATGAAACGTTTGGCTGTGTAGATGGCAATGATCGCATGATGATTGCTCATGTAAACGATGAAAAGAAAATCATTTGCTATTCTGGATTGGAAGCTGAAGATTTGCTGAAAGAAGATTATGAAGTTGTAAGGTAAAAGCTAGGACTAGATGTCCTAGCTGATAGAGAAGTAGTATTGTAGTGAATTAGTATTTATATTCTACAATAAAGTCAGGGTCATTTTGCCAGAAGTAACTTACAACTGGTTTACCATTCGCAACATCATCTTGATCAGCTGTAAGAATTTGTTGATTAAGGTCTTTACCAGTAGTATTGATTACTGTTGAACCTGTAGGAAGAATACTAATAAAACGAACTTGACTTGTTGCAGGCATATTAAATCCTTTAAATGGAACTGTAGCATATAAGAAGTAAGAACCATTTTCATTAGGATAAACAGAGTATTCATAACTTACTCTGTAAAAATAATCTGAACCAATTTGTTGAGGTGTTACTTTAGTAAGATATTTTCTTACTAGACCTAGCATTGCATCCTCTTTAGTTTCTTGCTCTCTATTTGGATCGCTAGATTCATTTGCAAAGTCACTTAAAGCTTGCGTGATATATGATTCTGTCATTGGTGCTAAATTTACATGGCTTAGCTTCAGCATTTCAAATATATCTTTTGGAATTAGTTCCATTTCTGGTGGAACTAACAATGAATCAGCATCATTGATTGGCTCACTTAATTGAAAAATTGCTTCTACTCTTGCTTTGTCATAAGTCTGACCGTGTCTAGAAGTTGGAATGACAGTGATTATGGTTTCTTGATTGATACAATTGTACATGTTTTACCACCTTTGTTGTTTATTTACTACTTCTCTTCAGTGCTTTTATTCGTCAAAATGGAACATGTTTCCTGCTGATTCAACAAAATATATTTTAATAGACTAATTTAACATGAGGTGGTTGAATGGCAAAAGAATATGCTAAATCATTCTACAACTCAAAGGAATGGAGGAAGTGTAGAGCTTCTTACATATCCAGTACATTAGATGGAATGTGTGAGCATTGTAAGGAACAGCCGGGATATATAGTTGACCACATTGTAGAGATAACACCAGATAATATAAATGACCCTGATATTACTCTTAATCATTCGAACTTGCAATTCCTCTGTTTGCAATGCCATAACATTAAAACGTTTAGGAAATATAAACCGTTAAGAGAAGATGTTATGTTTGATGAGAATGGACAATTAATAAGGAGGGATAGAGATGGAACAAAAGAAGTATAAGGTTACATTTAAGGACGGTAAGTCTGAGGTAGTGACAGGCAGGGTATTCTTGTTTGATGAGAATAAACTAGACAGACACCAATTGCTAAATGGTTTGAATTTGTATAATGCGAGTTGTATATTGTCGGTTAAAGAAATTGAAGAAACAAAAGAATGTGAACAAGTTGAAACGGTTTATGCTGACAACAAAGAAGTATACAAGAATTGTAAATATGGTAAATGTATTACCATCCAAGAAAATAAGAAAGAATAGTCCCCCCTTATTTATATTCTTAAATACCCATATGGGTACCGATGACGGGCAACAATTTTACTGCGTGAGAGTTTATATAAGGGGTGTGGTATAAAAATGGGGTGATTTACGATGATTAAATCCGATTTAGAAAAAGATAAAGAAGTTAAAAAAGAGTTTAATAAAATTAAAAAGATTTTCAAAGACATGCCCGAAGATAAAAAGAAACTTAATTTAAAATTAATGTACCATGCTGCTTGGTTAGCCGTCTCTCTTGATAATTTAACTGAAACAATGGATAAAGATGGTGTTGTGATTGAATACAAAAATGGTGAGAATCAATATGGCACTAAGAAATCTCCTGAAGCAGAACTTTATACAAGTTGGTCGAAACAATACACAACTGTAATGAAACAACTAAGCGACTTGTTACCTAAGGGTGCAATAAATAAAACAAATGACCCATTAATGGAGTTTATCAAGAGATGACGTATTTAGAAGAATATGCTCATGCTGTTTTAAATGGAGACATAGTCGCTTGCCATCGTATTAAACAAGTATACAAAATGTTATTAGATAAATTACATAATTCTCAAGACGATTGGATATTTGACGAAGAAAAAGCGAATAAACCAATTGAGTTTATAGAAAAATTTTGTAAACAATCACAAGGGAAAATGGGAACACCCATTAAATTAATGCTGTTCCAAAAAGCTAAACTTCAAGCTGTGTTTGGTTTTGTTGATAAGCAAAGTGGTAATCGACAATATACAGAAATACTAGATGTTCGTGGACGTAAAAATGGGAAGACAACCGAACTTTCAGCAACTGCCAATTATGGACTTGTTGCTGATGATGAAGGTTCACCAGAAATATATTTTATTGCTACCGCACTCGACCAAGCAAAAAAAGGATTCAACGAGGCATGGAATATGATACGGCAAAGTCCAGATTTAAGAACACATATACGCAAAAGACAATCAGATTTATATTTTCCATATAACATGGGTTTTATCAAGGCATTGGCAAGTAACTCCAATTCTTTAGACGGCTTAAACGGTCATCTAATTATCATTGATGAGCTTGCAGCGATTAAAAATCGTGACATCTATGATCTTATGAAGCAATCAATGTCATCCCGAAAGCAACCATTGTTAACAACGATTAGTACAAATGGCTTTGTACGTGAGGGGATTTTTGATGCCCAATACGAATACGCTTGTAATCTATTAGATGGAAAAGTTAAGAATAATCGATTCCTTCCATTCATTTACGAATTAGATGATAGAGATGAATGGGATAAAGAGGAATGCTGGATTAAAGCGAATCCTGGTCTTGGTGTGATTAAATCAATTGATACATTGCGCGAGAATGTTCAAAAGGCAAAAGATGATCCAGCTTTTAAACCTACTGTTATGGTAAAGGATTTTAACATGAAAGAAAACTCATCTTCTGCTTGGCTTACATGGAATGAAATCGAAAATAAAAATCAGTTTGATTTTGCAAAAATGGGATTCAAATATGCCATTGGTGGTTTTGATGCAGCTGACTCTGTTGACTTAAACTCAGCTAAAGCTTTGTGTATGAGACCAAATGATCCAAATATCTATTTAAAGTCAATGTATTGGATGCCTGAAGATGTATTAAATCAAATGACTCAAGCTGGTAACAGGAGGGAACGTGATAACGTGCCCTATTTGTTGTGGGAAAGACAGGGGCTTTTGCGGACATATCCCGGTAACAAGGTAGACAAACGTGTATTTCTTGACTGGTTTAAAGAATTACGGGATGAAGAAGATTTATACGTCATCTATATTGGTTATGATCCATGGCATATTGATGATAGTTTATTAAGAGAATTTAAGAGTGAATTTGGTAAAGACAGTATGATTCCTATTCGACAAGGTGCAGCAACAATGTCACAACCTCTGAAGGAAATGAAGGCAGATTTAGCAGCTAAACGAATTGTACATAATAGTAATCCAATTGATATGTGGAATTTGAGTAACGCAGAAATAAAAGCAGATATTAACGGTAATATTCAACTCGTCAAAGGTATGGACAATCGAAAACGAATCGACGGTGTTGTTTCTTTAGCATGTGGATATATTGTTTTAAAAGATAAATGGGATGATTATGCAAATCTAATTTAGGAAGGCGGTGAGAGTTTGGGATTATTCGATAGATTTAAAAACAAAGCTGTTACCGTATCAAGGTATCAAATGATTACTGACAATGGTGGCGGTTTTTATTCGTGGAATGGCAACTTATATCAATCTGATATTGTTCGTTCAGCTATCAGACCTAAGGCAAAAGCAATTGGTAAGGCAATAGGAAAACATATTCGACAAGGTTTAGACGGCACAAAGATCAATCCAGACGTGTATATGAGATTCCTACTTGAAGAACCTAATCCTTATATGACGGGTCAACAACTACAGGAAAAGTTGATTACTCAATTGGAGTTGAATAATAACGCTTTTGCTTATATAAATAGGGATGAAAATGGATATCCTACTGAAATTTATCCTATTACAGCACTGACAAGTGAAGCCATACAGGATGATGCAGGAACACTTTATCTACGATTTAACTTACGAAATGGAAAAACTGTAACTTTTAGATACACAGATATTATTCATTTACGTAAGGATTTCAATGATAATGAGATTTTTGGAGATTCTCCAGCTCAAGCATTAACATCACTGATGGAAATTGCGAATACAACTGATCAAGGTATTGTAAAAGCGATTAAGAATTCTAATGTTATCAAATGGTTATTAAAATTCAATCAAACTTTAAGACCAGAAGATATTAAAAAGAACACAAAAGAGTTTGTTGATAGTTTTTTAAATATCGAGACAACAGAAACGAGTGGTGCGGCTGCTACCGATGCGAAAATGGATGCAAAACAGGTTGAGCCAAAAGATTACGTTCCAAATGAAAATCAAATGGACAAGACAGTTCAGCGTATCTATTCATTTTTTAATACAAACAACAAAATTGTACAAGGTAGTTACAATGAGGATGAATGGATTAGTTATTACGAATCAGCAATCGAGCCGGATATTGTTCAAATGAGCGGAGAGTACACAAGAAAACTATTTTCACGTAGAGAAAGAGGATTTGGAAATAAGATTCTCTTTGAATCTTCAAATTTATCGTTTGCTTCTATGCAAACTAAGTTAAATTTAGTTCAGTTTGTGGATAGAGGAATAATGGTACCTAACGAAGTTCGTGAGGTTCTAAATATGGCACCAATTGAAGGTGGAGACGTTCCAATTAGACGACTTGACACTGCACCAACAACACAAACGGCAAAGTAAAAGGAGGTGATAAGAATTGGCTAAGATTAGTATTAAGGGAGCTATTATTTCAAATAATGACCAATGGATTTATGACTGGCTCGATATGGACGCAACGAGTCCTAAGAAAGTACAAGAACAGCTATCTAATCTAAATGGACGAGATTTAGAAGTAGAAATTAATAGTGGCGGAGGTTCAGTATTTGCTGGATCAGAAATTTATACAAGTTTAAAAGAACATAATGGTAATGTTACTACAAAGGTTGTAGGTTTAGCAGCAAGTGCAGCATCAGTAGTAGCGATGGCAGGTGATAAAGTCCTAATGTCGCCAACTGCTCAAATGATGATACATAACGCTTCTGGTGGAACTTCAGGAGATTATCGAGATATGGATCACATGTCTGGAATTTTAAGGAATATTAATGAAACAATTGCAACTACATATCAAATGAAAACGGGTCTTGCTGAACAAGAATTATTAAGTATGATGGATACTGAAACATGGTTAACACCTCAGCAAGCATTAGAAAAAGGATTCATTGATGAAATTATGTTTACTGAAAACAATGCTCAATTTGTTGCTAGCTATAACAGTGGTATGTTACCACAAAATGTAATTGATAAAATTAGAAATGAAATGTTAAACAAGCCGACTAATCAAGAAGATAAGTCGGTTATTTTAATGCAACAAAAAGCAAAATTAAATCTTTTAAAATTAAAATTAGGAGGAACTGAATAATGAATTTTGAACAATATAACGAATTACGTAATCAATTATTTAATGAAGCTGAAACACTAATTTCTGAAGGTAAAATTGAAGATTCAAATGCAAAAATGCAGGAAATGACTGATTTAGATAGCAAATGGGAGGTAATCAAACTAGCAAACGCTAATTTGAATGCTTTAAAAGATAATACAAGTATTACGAATATCGAAAATAATTCTGTACATATCGATGGAGGAAAAACATTGGACAACACAATGAAACATCAAACAGTAGACAATAAAAAAGTGTATGAAAACGCATGGGCAAAGCATATGCAAGGTAAAACATTAGAAGCTAGTGAGCAAGAAGTTTTTAACACTGTAAATACTGAATTTAGTAATACTTATACTCATAGTACAGATAATACTGCTATTTTAATCCCTGAAACAGTTGTTGCAGGGATTTGGAAAAGGGCTGAGGAGATGTACCCGTTCTTGGCTGATGTTCGTAAATTTAGTGTACGTGGAACATTAACAATGAAGAAACACGTTAGCATTGATGCAGGGGATGCGGCTTTTTATTCTGAAAGTACAGCTACTGCTGACGAACAAAACACATTCGGTGAAATCAGCCTTTCTGGTTGTGAATTAGCGAAAGCAATCACAATTTCTTGGAAACTACGTTCTATGGCTACTGAAGAATTCATTCCATTTATCATCAAGGAACTTGGTGATCGTGTAGGTGTTGCATTAGGCAAAGCTGTAATTACAGGTAAAGGTGCAACAGCTACCCCACGTGAACCACAAGGTGTTGAAACTGCATTGCTTGCAGAAGCAGGAACACCACAGATTGTAACATATGATCCAGATCATGCAACAACACCTGTACCACTTACTTACGCAAAAATGACACAAGCTATCTCTAAAATTCATTCATCATACTTAAATGGATGTGCTATTTATGCTAATAACGCAACAATTTGGAACCAGTTAGCTAACTTACTAGATACAACTGGACGTCCGCTATTTATTCCAGATGTAACTAGCGGTGGTGTTGGTCGTATGTTTGGTATGGTTGTTAAGCCTGATGCAGGTGTGTCAAAAGGTAATATCATTATCGGTAATGCAAATGCAGGTTATATTATGAACACAAATGAGCCAATGTCAGTTGCTACAGAGGAGCATGTGAAACCACGTACTGTGGATTATGCTACATACACAATTGTTGACGGTGCTGTATTTGATACAAAAGCATTTGCAATGATTCGTGATATCCCAACAGCATAAGGAGTGATAATTGATGAAGTATGAGGTATTAAAAGACTTTTGTGATAAAGAAACCAGTGAGATTCGTCTTGCTGGTTCTTTTTATGAATTCGATAAGAAACGTGCAAATGAATTAATTAAATTAGGATTTTTAAAAGGTGAATAGTTATGTTGTTCGATGACGTAAAAAGAGCTTTACGTATCACGCATAATTCGCTTGATACAGAAATCAATGATTTTATCATGTCTGCACGTATAGATATGATTCAATCCGGTGTTTCTACAATAAAAGTGTACGAAGACACAGACGTATTAATAAAAAGAGCGATTATTTTATATACAAAGGCTAACTTTTTAGCTGATAAAGATGAAGCAGCTCGATTTCAAGCATCTTATAACCTATTAAAGATTCATTTGGCATTAGCTAGTGACTACAAAGAAGGTGTTTAGCTGATGAATGATATCTTATTTTTTCCTACGTCAGAAACAATTGTTGATGATTTAGGGCAAGTGATTGAAGTTACTGAAATATTTGATAGAGAAGTGTTTTGTTTTAAAAAATCTATACCTCAATCTGAATTTTTTCAAGCAGGACAAATTAATATAAAGGCTAGTTGTATGCTAATTGTTTACAACTTAGATTATCAGCAAGAACAAAAGGTTAAATACAAAGATGTTAAATATCATATCTATAGAACTTATGAACGTTCTGATGAGCGTATAGAACTATATTGTGAGGTGAAAGCTGGTGACTAGTGTTAATGATTTAGCAGATGAGATTGTTAGACAAGTAGCCACATATACAAGAGAAGTAGAAGAAAAAGTAGAAGTTTCAAAGGTTGAAGTCGCTAAAAAGGGCGTTGGTGAATTGAAACAAAAGAGCCCAAAGTTAACGGGTGATTATAGAAAAGGTTGGCGAGTGAAAAAGGTCGGCAAAGATGTTGTCATTCATAATGCAACTGATTACCAACTTACACACTTGCTTGAACATGGTCATGTAAAAGCTGGTGGGGGTCGTGTTGCAGCTAAACCACATATTAGACCTGTAGAAGAAATTGTAGTAAGTGAGTTCATTAGTAAAGTTGAAGAGGCGATAAGAGAATGACACTAGTTGAATTGAAAAAAATACTAGATGCTACAGGTTATCCTGTGGCTTATTCGCATTTCACAGCAACACCTAGCAAACTAGTACCTTCACCGCCTTATATTACGTATTTAGTTAGCTATTCTAGTAATTTCATAGCTGATAATAAAGTTCATAAGAAGATAGACAATATACAAATTGAACTTTACACAAGTAAGAAAGATTTAACTGCTGAGGACAAATTAGAGTCTGTTTTAGATATTAATGAGATTGCGTGGCAGTCAACAGAAACATGGATAGAAAGTGAAAATGTATTCCAAAAAATATACGAAACGAGGTTGATATAAATGGCAAATAATAAAGTTGTATTTGGTTTAACCAATGTACACTATGCCGTAATTACTGAAAACGCAGATGGCGCTTATACGTATGGTACACCAGCAAGATTACCAGGTGCGACAGAATTAAAACTGGAGAAAAAAGGCGACCCGAACGACTTTTATGCTGATAACGGAGTTTATTATACGGAATCATCGAACCTTGGGTATGATGGAACCCTTACTATAGCTAACATTACACAGGCATTCCGTATAGATGTTCTAGGAGAGACTTTAGATGAAATTGATAAAATTCTAACTGAAAATGCAAATGCTAAGATTAAGAAAATTGCTTTATTATTTGAATTTGACGGAGATGTGAAGGCGGTACGACATGTATTGTATAACGTAACTGTATCCCGTCCAGGTCATTCATCATCTACAAAGAGTGATAAAACTGATCCGAATACAATGGAGTTGAGTTTTGTTGCAGCAAAACATCCAATTTCCGGTGATGTAAAGAAATCAACAACAGGTGATACACCAGCAAATGTTTATGATGCTTGGTATACAAAAGTTTATGAAAAAACAGAAACACCAAAAGGGGCGTAATTAGATGGAAAAAACAATTGTAATAGATGGTAAAAATATTCGATTAAGTGTAAATGGGGCACTCCCTATTCTTTATCAAATGCAGTTTGGAAAAGATTATATGAAAGAAATCTTGAAATTAGGTTTAAATAGTGGCATTGACCCTAATAATCCTGATACGAGTAACGTAGATATTCATAACTTAGGCATTGATTATATGTTTTTTTATGAAGTAATTTGGTGTATGGCAAAACTTACAGATCAATCAATTCCAGACATGATGACATGGTTTGCTTCATTTGATTCATTTCCTATTGCTGATGTCATTCCAGAAGTAGAAGATATGATGGTGGCGAATATTCAAACGAAAAAAAAGTTATAGATCATGGTGAAGGAGGATATGCCGAGGAGTTTGGTACGGATGATTTTCTTGCACTGTGCTATAGTTGCAAGTTAACTAGAATTGATTTGGAAAATATGACCATTGGAATGTGTATTGATTATATTCGTGCATATTCAGACATGCATAATCAAGATAAAGAGAGTGTGAAGAAAGCAAGTCAATCTGATTACGATAATTTCTAGGAAGTGGCTGCCTATAATGGCAGTCACTTTGTTTTTTATAAGGTGGTGAATGTATGGCAGGAAATATCAAAGGAATCACAATTCAGCTTGGTGCTGATACGACTTCACTCCAAAATGCATTGAGGGATGTAACAAGACAATCTGTTAGTTTATCGCAAGAATTGAAGCAGGTTGAGAAAGGCTTAAAATTTAATCCTGGTAATACAGAACTTTTAGCACAAAAACAACAGATACTATCACAACAAGTGGCAGTCACATCTGAAAAGTTAAATAGATTAAAAGAAGCGCAAGCTCAGGTCAATCAACAATTTGCAAGTGGTAGAATTTCAGCTGAGCAATATCGGGCATTTAATCGAGAGATTGTCAACACAGAAGGTCATTTAAATCGTTTAAATGGCAGATTACAGAGCGCGACATCACAAATGAATGAGAATAGTAGAAGTGTTGATAATGTAAGAAACCATTACCAAGAAGCTGGTAGACAGATTGAAAATACAGCAAATAAATTTGATAAATTTAAATCAGCTGGCATGGCTTTAGCAGGTGTTGGAGTTGGTATAGCGGGTGCTTTAGGCATGGGTGTGAAAGCAGCGGCAGATCAAGAGTCACAATTGGCAGCAATGGAAACCGCGTTTCAAGGGAATACAAAAGCCGCACAGGAATATATAAAATGGGCACAAGAATTCGGAAAAACAACCCCATTCGAAGCAAAAGATGTAGTTGATGCAACGATTAAACTAAAGGCGTATGGTCTTGATGCGAAAAATGTACTAACTCCAATTGGAAATATGGCAGCAGGTATGGGGAAAGGCTTAGATCAAGCGATTGAAGCAGTAGCTGATGCTCAAACAGGGGAGTTAGAACGTTTAAAAGAATTCGGAATCACAAAACAAATGCTGATAGATAAAGCTACACAGATGGGAAAAGGTGAAATTGTTAACGCCCAAGGGCAAATCAAAGACATGAAGTCACTAAATGATGCGTTATTTGCAATCATGGATGAAAGATTTAAAGGTGGTATGGATCGACAAAGTAAAACGCTAAAAGGTCAGGTATCAGCGTTGAAAGATACCATGACACAATTTGCCCAGTCCATAGGGAATGCGTTAATGCCAGTGATTAAACCTCTTACCGAATTTCTTCAAACGTTAGCGGATAAGTTCAATTCATTATCTCCAAGTGCGAAGACATTTATAGCTGTATCAGGCGCAATTGCGGCAGCGATTGCACTTATATCTGCGCCAATTCTGTTATTGATCGGATTTATCCCACAAATTGTGGCAGGATTTGCGATGATTGCACCAGTTATAACAGGTGCATTTGCAGCCATATTTAGTCCCATTGGATTACTCATAGCTGCAATTGTTGGATTGGGCATAATTATATATAAAAACTGGGATACGATTAAATCTGTCACCATAAACACATGGAATACAATTTCTCAGTTTCTTGTAAACCTGTGGAATGGTGTTGTCAGTAAAGCCTCAGATATTTGGGGAAGCGTTGTGGAAGTCACAATGAATGTTTGGAATGGAATCAAGGAGTTTTTTGCGAACCTTTGGAACGGTATTGTAGAAATGTTTACATCGACTGTGAATGGTATTCGTGACTTCCTTGTTCAAACATGGACAACCATCTCTGAATTCTTCATGAACATATGGAATGGGATTGTTGCATTTTTAACACCAATTCTTCAAGGAATTGCTGATTTCTTTTCAATGATTTGGAATGGAATTTCAACAGTTATACAAACGGTTTGGAATTTTATCACACAGTATCTACAGGCGATTTGGACAGCGATTTTATATTTTGCTACTCCAATCTTCGAAAGCGTAAAACAGTTTATTGTGGATACTTGGAATACAATTAGTTCAACAACAAGTGCAGTATGGCAAGCCGTTACAGATTTCTTATCATCCGTTTGGAATGGACTTGTTAGTTTTGTTACCCCAATCTTTGAATCTATAAAAAATTTCATCGTATCGGTATGGGATGCGATTAGTTCAACAACAAGCACAGTGTGGAATGCAATAGTTGGGTTCTTAACTGGATTATGGAATGGGATTGTTTCAGGTGCAACAACCATATTTAATGCAATCAAAGGTGCAGTTGAATCCGTATGGAATTGGATTAGTAGTACAAGCAATAGTATCTGGAATGGGATTAGTTCTGCACTATCAAGTGTTTGGAATGGGATTAAGTCGACAGCATCATCCATTTGGGAAGGACTGAAAGAATCAATTATGACTCCTGTTCGCTGGGTTACGGGTGCTGTGAGTAATGCATTTGAAGGAATGAAATCATCCGTTCTTGGTGTATGGGATGGTATTAAAAGTGGTATAAAGGTTGTTATAAATGGCATTATTGGCGTCATAAACAATTTTATCGATGGTTTTAATATGCCAGCAAAAGCATTAAACTCTATACCTGGTGTAAATGCACCAACTATTTCGCACATTCCGATGCTCGCAAAAGGTGGTCGTGTGAATGGTGATGGACAATTCATTGCAGGTGAAGCAGGAGCAGAATTAATCACCAAGCGTGGGAATAATGTGACTGTAACACCGCTATCATCAAGGGAAAAATCACTCGGTATCACTGGGGCAATGGCAAAATTAATGAATGATATGAGTCGTACAATGGCGAATTCAATTCATCAATTACAAGGTGCAAGGGTATCTATGGATGCAGGGATGTATGGTATGAATTCAACTCCACAGGATGTAGTGGTACAACTGACTGTGGATCAGCCTATTATTGTGGATGGTCGTACAGTGCAACGAGTTGTACGAAAAGAAGATTTAAGAGTAGAAAAAATTGACTTTATGAAAGGGAGGATATGATAAGTATGCCAGATACAATTCTTTTATTTAAAAATGGACAAACTTGCTCCCTTAAGAAAGACCACAATGTTGAAACATTGGAATTAACAGTTGATCCACCTCAAATAGAGTCAGACAAGATGAAAATGAAAGGGCAGTTCGGTGTTCGTTATTACAATAAAAGCTATACAGAACGAGGATGTCAGCTCAGAGTGCTTGTGGATACGATGGACATAGAGGGTGTTTACGAAAAAAGAAATGAGTTGTATGCCGTATTTGGAAGGTTAGAAGACTTTTATATCATATATTCGAGAGAACCAGGTATAAGAAGACGTGTTGAGTATCAAAACATGAAAATCAACCGTCCACCTGGTTCTTTATTATTTGAAATTATTGTTGAGTTTTCTATGCCTGATGGTTTTGGTGAAAGTATATTCACCTCTTTAGACGTTAAAGGATGGGATACTAATAAATTTGCTTGGGGTATGAATTTGGAGTGGGACGATAACTATGATTACACATTTGAAGGGAAAATGTTCCACTTTAAAAACATTGGAACGATGGAAATTAATCCGTCACAGCATGATATCACATGGCGTATTAAATGTGATCCGCGCTATGTAAAAATCACTAACTTTACTACGAATGATTCATTAACAATTTATAATCCTGGTGCAGTATCACAAGGGGTTGTTGTTATAAAAGGTCTTCACATAGAAGATGAGTATGGTCGTAACCTTGTCCGTTATACTGATGCAGGTGAAATACATCTTGTATCAGGATTAAACCAAATAAAAATCGAGTCATCTACGTTCCATTGGTGTGAGATTGATACAAAATTTTACTATCTGTAAGGGGAGAGAGAATGCAAAGAAAACATTACATTAATAGTCCTATAAACGCTGATGAGCGAATGCAACTGAATGAAGAAATAGACTTAATTTATGGCGGGATAACTCAAAACGAAATCAACCATAGTAAGTTAGTAAATGATTTTAATAGTTTTTTAAATAGATATGGAATTGATAAAGCGACATTAGAAAAAGCAATTCAAGATGGCGATACAAATGTTTTAAATGTGGTTAAGAATATGATTTCGGATTTCTTAGCAGTCAAACCAGCGAATTTTGATGAGGTAGTGGCAGCGCGATTAGGCGAAAAAACTTTATATGATTTTAATCAGAAGGTAAAAATAAAACTTGATAATACAAATAACTTTCAACAAGTAAAGTTGACTGCTGATACTGGTAATAATATCGCAATTCAAGATGCAAGTGATCTGAATACAGTAACTAAAGGTGGGTTTTATAAAGGATCTAATCTTAAAAACGCTCCTAAAGAGCAAGGATCGTGGTACATTCAAGTCTATTCTCATGATGATAATAATTATGCTTGTATGCAAATTGCATACAGTTTGAATGTTGCATCTGAAAATAGTCTATATGTTAGAAAAAAATCTGGTGGTGTTTGGACTGATTGGAAGCAGTTAGCTTTATTTGGTGCCTACGACGACATCAAACAAGAAGTTTTAAATGTAAAAGCAGCCCACCCTTCATTAAATGCTGCAATTCGTGCCATGATTCCTTATAACAGTGTTAATTATTACTCGGATTTTCAAAAAGCATTAAGTGAATCGGCAGGCAAAACGTTGGATATTCCAGCAGGTACGTACACAATTGGTGATATAGAAATTCCAAGTAATATTAATATCCGCGCTGATCCTAACGCTTTATTTGTTTTAAAGGCAGGAAGTACAACGTTCTTTACTAATAAAGATGTTGTTAATATTGGCGGATATGATAAAACGATGGGAATTGTTTTTAAAGGTGGAGTATTTGATCTGAAAAAGACGAAAGATACAAAAGCATTTGTACTATCACATTGTCAAGATGTTGTGATTGATACAAAAATTATAAATGGCGGTGAGTCACAATCGTATGTCGCTTTAAATGCTGTTAAAGATTCAGAAATAAATATAGAAGCTGTGGATTGTACCGCTACGACATCGCCAGGTGCTACAGTAGGTATTTATGTTGTTATTGATACAAATACGCTTACGAATCAAAATACAAAGCCTTACGATAAGACACCTTGCGATAATGTTAAAGTCATTCTTAAAATGAAAAATACTAAAAAGGGACTAGCTGAGATTGCACCGGTAGACAAAGTGATTCATAAGAATATCACTTATAATGTACAAGCTGAGAATGTACTAGAAGAACTTGGATTATTCAACAATATGTCTTATTTCAAAACAGAAAAAGTAGTCGGAAATGATATTGGACATGGTTTAGTATTCCAAATTCTTAATGATACTTGTGAGGATTTTACAATAACAGGTGTTAATATTCGAAATGGTAAAAGTAAAGAAACATCACGCGGTGTTTGGTTCAAAAGTAAGGAAGGTGACAATGCACCGCAATATAAAAATGTTCGTATTTCCAATCCTGTTATTCGATCGTTTGCAAAAGGTATCACAACAGATTATGGTTTTAGTGCTAAAATTACCAATCCAGACGTACAAGAATGTTGGGAAGATGGTATTTGGAATTACTTTACCCTTGATTGGGGACTAAACGGTGGAACAGTCAAATACAACAATAAAAATGGTTGGGATTCCCGTGCTGATGTCCACATAGGTGAATTAGCTATTGATAATGGGAATAAAAAAGTATTTAGATCGATTCTTTCAAATGTCCAAGTTAGAACATTACGAGTAGAGAACTTACAAGATAGCATTATTAATAATGTGATTATTAAAGGTGGTGCTTTCTCGCAAGTTGGTTCTAATCACAATAATAAAATCGATTATTTAGAAGTGGGTTGGTAGTATGAAGCGAGTGGAAAGACCGAAAATTGAACAGTTATCAACGGGTGAGCAATTTCATTTAGTTGATATGAAACTTTTTGAGGTGATAGAGGGCAAGAACGAACCGTCCTCTATTCGCTTCGAAGTTCCAGATACAGAGATGAATAAGCGTGTGTATCCATATGTGGAAGATAGGAACCTACTTATCTTTGAAGGACAGTACTATATTATTTTAGTTGATCATCAAGATGAACTTGGATTTAAAGATTGTGATGCGATTCAAATTGGTGCTGAATTATCTTTACAAACGCAAGAAAAAAAGGTTTCAGGTTACTTTTCTATAGAGGAAGCATTATCACATACATTTGAGAGAAGTAACTTCAAATACATCAATCGTTGCTCAAAACAAACTCAATTACAGTTCGATAACTTCGGCGGCGAAAGCCGAATGAAAATGATTCGAAAGCTATTGGATCGCTTCGATATTGAATGTATATTCGATAATATGACTGTTATCTTTGCGGATAGAATCGGTAAAACGACAGACAAATTATATAAGTTTGGTTATAACGTAAATGCTATTAAGAAAACAACAGATGATAGTAATTGTTCGTTCTCTGTTTTATTACTCGGTCATACACAATCTAAAGAAGAGGGTGAAGGGCAACAGTTTACGTATTATTATGAATCGCCATTGAAATATAAAATGCCTGAATTAATTCGTTACAGACAAGCTGAAAACATTGATGATGATCGTGTAAAAGACAATGCAACAGCGTTGGAAAAATGTAAGGCAGCCGTTAATGATATCCCTGTTGTTTCTATCACTGTAGATCATAAAGAAGCTAATTTTGACGATTCTAACGAACCGAAAGTTAGCGATAAAGCGATTCTACAGCATCATAAGTACAATATGGATTTTGATGTACGCGTTGTAAAGCGGACTCGTTATCCATTTGAAGAAACACCAAACATTTACGAGTTTAGTAACAAACGAGATGAACTTGTGGATAGAACGGAAGAACAAAAGAAATGGACGGCTGATATTCTTTCCGTCGTAAAAGAATTAGATAAAAAGCTATTAGAGGAATCCAATAAGTATACTGACCGTATCAATGCTATAACAGAAGAAAAAGTTGAAGAAGCCAAAAAGGAAAGTGAAACCGCAAAGAAACTTGCGGAGCTTGTGAAAGAAAATCAAAAGAACTTTCAAACTACTATTATTGAGAGTAATGCAGAACCGACTCAAAACTTAGAGCCTGGAAAGTCCTTGTGGCTCAATACAAGCGAAAAACCCAATATGCTCTATCTGTGGACTGGGACAGAATGGTCTAAAATTGGTGTGAATGCACCAGAAGAAATTGGTGCTGTTACAAAAGTTAATTTTGAAGAAACAACGAACAGCATTAAACAAAGTGTTGAAACTGTAGAAAAAGCACAGACGGCACAGGGAGAACAACTCAAACAGGCACAAGCTACACTTGAAACACAAGCAGAAGCCATTAAAGGAAAAGTAACCATTACTGAAGTTGGGAACTATATGAGTAGTATTGGTATGAGTAACTTAATTAGAAACTCATTATTAAAAACAGATTCGAATCATTGGTCATTCGCACCTAATGTTACACGTGATATAAATGTTACGTATAACGGTGCTTATAGTATGAAAACAGATCAAAGTGGTTTAACAGCTGATAGTTGGCGTGGTGCCATTAGTGAAAAGGTTCCAGCGGTTGCAGGTGAAGATTTCGTTGCGTCTGGTTGGTTTATGACGGATGACAAAACTAAAATTGATAGAGGGTTAAGGTTAGAAATAGAATTTTTCAATGCTTCTGGTGTAAGAATATTAGCCCCAAATGTAGATTTTCTCCCTCTAGAAAATAATGTTTGGAAATTTGCATATGGGACATTTAGGGCACCAGTAGGAACAGCATTTGTTGATGCTAGGTTCTATTTAATCCGAAATGGTCGACTATGGGCATCTAAAATGATGTTGCAGCGTGGCACAAAGCCATCTGAGTTTACGGAGAATGCAGCTGATATTGTTGGAAAAGATGAGTTATTAAGCCAAATTGCTGAAAAAGTAGCCACAGCTGATTACAACAAGAAAATAGAACAAATTGACCGGGACATAACAGCTAATAAAGAAGGTATCACTCTTGCAGCCAAAAAGACAGAAGTGTATACACGAGTAGAATCTGATGGAAAATATGCAACCGATGCTTATGTAAAAACGATGGAAGCGCGTATCAGTGTTACTGAAAAAGACATTCTTAGCACAGTTAAAGTTGGTAATATCATCTCAAGTATTAACCAAACGGCTGAACAAATTAAAATCGAAGCAAAGCGTATAAATTTAATTGGTGCTGTTACAGCTGAAAGTATTGCTGGTAAATTGCTCGAAGGTATCACCATTAGAGCCATTGATCCGAACGATAAAAATAAGAAAGCAGAAATGACATCTGGCGGGAAGATATTTTCAGAATGGAAAACAACTCCTGATCCAATCAATTGGAATACAGCGCGATTTGAGACTGGTCTGCAAGGTGGAGCGCTCTATGCAAAAACTTTTGATTCTAACGGAAAAGAGAAATATGCAGCTGAATTGAATGCTCTTGGTGTGTCGTTTTCGATAGGAAATGATAGTGCAAACTATGGAGCGAGCATTTTGTCTATTAATGATAGGGGTGAAAATAAAAGTGTATTTGCAAAGGCTTATGCGGAAGAAGAAGGTTGGCGTCCTATTGTAAAATGTAGCAATCCTCGCGGAAAGGAATTTGGTATCTTCAGATCGGATGGACTTAAATTTATTAGAGAGGGAAGATATCAAAATGAATGGATTACTGAAGATGTTGGTTCACATATAACATTGTATAAGTCAATGATTTGTAGTGACGATGGTTGGAATGGATATTTACAAGTGAAATCTGGTAATGGTGGAAGTCACAGCGGTATGGTAGCAACCGAATATAAAACTACATCCCAACGAAAACTGAAAACGTATATAAAAGATTTACAGTTTGATGCCTTAAAAAGTGTTTTAGAGTTAAAAATCAAAGAATACCACTTTAAAAGTGATGTAGCAAAATTATATGAAATGCGTGAGAAAAGGGAAGAAGGAGAAGCTCCATACACGTTAAATGATATTCCTAAATACTATGGATTCATGGTAGATGATTGTCCTATTTCGTTCACAGATGCAAATCGACAAGGTGTAAATTTATATGCTTCTTTATCAGTTACAATAAGGGGTTTTCAGCAATATGTACGGAAAACAGATGATAGATTAAATCAAATAGAAAAGGTGATTATTGATGAAAATAACAGCAAACACAGAACTTTACGCAAAAGTGGTGGAAGAACAGCTAAACGCAGCCATCCAAGAGAAAAACATTTATTTGGCACGCGTAATCGAGTTAGAAACAGAAAATCATAATTTAAGAGAAGTAAATGAGAAGTTGAAGCCCAAGTCTACTAAATAAGTAAGGCTTTTTTTATTCTTTAAAACAAAATACAGCATTTATAATAAAAAGGGAAGTGGTATCTCTCTTTTTATTTAATATAGAAAAGGAATATTTGTTTTATATAAAGAAATCTATATGATGAGGTGAGTATATGGAACAGTTTATTTCGATAATCATATTTTCTTTACCGGGGTTACTTGCATATTTTTGGTTGCAATTGTTTGGATTAAATCCAACAGTTAAACATACACCTACTGAAATGGTAGGGCTTGTTGCTTTACTTTGGGTTCCAACTACTTGTTTAACAATAATTATGTATAACCTATCAGTATATCTATTATCAATTCCAATAATTTATCTTACCGACATTAAAGATATAAGTATTCTATCAACAAATTTATTATTTTTGATGAGTTACGTGTTATTGAGTACTTGTTTTAGCTTTTTAGTTGCTTATATGTGGGGAAAGTATTTGTACAAAATGGTTTTGAAGTTGGTTAATAGAGTAAGGGTACAACGTAAAACATCTAGACTTTCAGAAGATACGAGTGTATGGGATACATTCTTTTTTAGGCTTGAACAAGCTGAGGAAAAAGCACTTATTGTGGAAATTTACAAAATTGATAAACCTGATGAAAAAACATATGGAGCTGTGATTAGGATGTCCCGTCCTTTTGAGACGGAACGATCCTTAATACTAGATCAATCTGAAGAATGGAAAGAATCACATGAGTACTATAAGTATCCTGTTAAAAGAAGTTATGTAGACACAAAATCAGGAATAGTAGTCAATGAACTGGATCATTTAAATCCTACTGTTACTTCTTCACCGGAGGTTGAGGAGCAACCAATGTAGGTCTTTCTCCTGAACGTGTTTCTGTGACTGGGGAAGAAGTAGCATTTGATTGAGAATTTTTGGACATAAGGAATCTCCTTTCTTTAGAAATGTTGCAATTAGCATTACAGCATTTCGACAAAAGAAGCGGAGTTCCTTTTTTTATTTTTGAAAGGAGATGAATAATATTTATGACAGAAGAAATTTTTAAATTAGCGTTATCACAAGGGCTCTTAGCAGCCCTTTTTGTTTGGCTATTTTTTGATTCACGAAAAGAGAGCAAGGAACGAGAAATTAAATTACAAGCTGTTATTGAGAAAAACCAAGGAGTAATCGAAGAACAAGCAAAAGCCTTTGGTTCATTATCAAAAGATGTATCTGATATTAAACAAAAAGTCTTGGGGAATGGTGATGTGTAATGAAAAAATCAATCAAACTTATCACCTCAATGTTTACAACTCTACTACTCTTATTCTCATTCACAACAGGAGCATTTGCAGACAGAGTATTAATTATTGATGGCTTACCTCACAACCCCTATCGAAACGGTGTAGGAATGTATGAAGGGGTTGTAGCTCATAGTACAGCAACTCCTGAAGCACCTGCGGTGAACATTTGGAAGTATGAGACTCGCACATGGCAAAATGCATTCGTTCACTACGCAGTCGATTGGAATGAAACAATTCAGATTGCAGACACGAAATACGCAGCTTATGGTGCTGGATCATCTGCAAATAAACGATTCGTTCATGTAGAGCTATGTGAAACAGCAGATTATGACAAGTTTAAATCTTCATACGATAAGTATGTGAAACTATTAGCTAAGATTCTACGTGATAGAGGGCTATCTGTTGAGAAAGGATTATGGACTCACTATGACGTAACAAAATATTTGGGTGGAACTGATCATGAAGACCCATTAGATTACCTTGCTTCACATGGAGTATCTGAAGCACAATTTAGAGCTGATGTACAACGTGCGTATGATAATTCTAGTGTAGACACTTCTGTTCCAAATCAACCCTCTAAACCAGCAGAACAGCCAACTGTTGTTACTGACGGAGTAGCATATGTTTTAGGTACTAATATTAATTTACGTAAAGGCGCAGATACAAGCTATTCTGTGATTCGTAAATTAAATAAACCAGAAAGCTATATTGTATATGGTGAGAAAAATGGATGGTTAGACTTAGGTGCAGGACAATGGGTGAAATATGATCCTTCTTATATTCGCTTTGAGAAGAAAAGTACAGTGGATTCATCAGTGGTAGGAAAACGTGTTGTATCTAAAGTAGATAATTTACGTTTCTATGATAAGCCATCTTGGAATGATAAAGATGTGGCTGGAAGTGTTGATACAGGGTTAGGATTTACAATTGACGAAAAAGTTAATGTAAACGGTTCTTCTCAATATAGAGTACATAATTCTAGAGGTAAGACGTTTTATATTACGGCTAGTCCAACTTATGTGAGTGTGAAGTAATAATAAATCCGACTCAATCTAATATGAGTCGGATTTTCTTTAGTTTACAGCATGATTAAATTAGAACTTTGATTATATACTTGATTCCGAATCCCATACCTCAATAAATTTAAAGCCTTTTAAATCATTTTTTAAAATTGTATTTCTAAATTCATCTGATACGAAAACCGAAGTAGGATGAATTCTTTGATTTATATATACTTTAAAAATCATTTCATTGTGAACAGTATTAGGAATAAATGCGAATTTTTCACATCCTATTACTAGACCTGTGATTAATTTTTTAAAGATTGCTTTATTACTGTCAATTGCATCTAGTACATTTAAAACATGGACTAGATAATATACTTCATTTGTTTTATTATGAACAAGTGGAAGAAATTCAACATTAGCACCTATTAAAGGCTCTAATAAATTTTTTGCTTGTTCACTAATCATTATTGAACCAGTTTCTCCCCAGAAATGCGGACAGTCGCTTTGATTTCCTTCTTCTATACATTCAATGAATATTTCTCCCCATGAATCTAATAAAACTGCTGTAGAGTTGAATTTCCCTTCAAAATATTTTTTGTCTTCTTTATAATTCAATAGTTGAAAGGATTCATAGTCATCAAACGAACTTCTCAATTCCCAAATTTTCATTATCATTCTCCTTTGAGATTTAAGATATTTATTATTTATTTTGATTTATTTAAGTCTAAACTTCCCTTTAATAAACGTATTCTTATGTCATGTAGAGCTGCAATAGCATCAGCTTGAGTACCGCCATATTCTTTAACTTCTTTTAACACTCTAGCTACTTCATCTGCATACTCTGCTGAATGACTCCCAATATGTAATGTTTCTGTAGTCACGTATGGATTTATTTCCTTTTTTACCATAGGTAGAAAAACCCCATTAGCAGCAGAGTCATGGTGGATTCCAAACTCTTCTAATAATTCTTGTGCCTCAATAGCTTTCCTGTCCTTCCAAGGAACTATATGATGCGCCGCATTACGGTATGGAGGTGGTTGAATTCCAGCATCTTTCAGCTCTCCTCTTAGTATATCAGATTCCTTAACTGATGGTGGATATTCGTTTTCTACCTTTACTCTATCAAGAACCTTATCTGCGTAGTCTTGAATTACCTCTTGTACATCCTTAACCCTAGGTTTTCCACCTGTTGTTTTAGCATATACCATTGTATCCTCGGCTTTATTAAAAGCAGAGGAATCAAAGCTAGACCTTAGATTAAATCCATTTGTATCAGCAAAAGCAAGTCGATTTTCTATACTTAAATTACCAACCCAATTTGTAACAGTTTGTTGTATACGTGGTACTTTGACGTCCTTTACTTTTGCATATCTAACTTCTCTTAACACTTTTGCAAATGTACCCATACCTTTATCAAAAAGTACACCTGTTGCGAATTGTGTTGCGCCATAACTGAACCATATTACTCCATCTTCAAAATCGCCATTTTTCACATTCTTAATATACGAATCTGAAAGCACATTGCACATGGTTTTAAGGGTATCAAAAGGGTGGAATGCAGCATACGCCATAGCTTCCCACGTTTCCTTGTCTCTCAATGCTTTAATATCTTCTATTGAGTCTCCAATAGCTCGTCCAGAACCGATTTGCCATCCTTCTTTAAATTGATCTAATGCAGTCTTGTCATTCTTCATGAAATCAGATTGACCTAACTCTTCAACCCCTTGACTAGAAAATTCTTCTGCTTGACGCTTTGCTATAATTTCTTGAATAGGGGCTGCCCACTCCATATTCAACCCTTGTGTACTAAATGTGCCTGATGCGGGACTAAAACCTTTTCCACTTTGAACTTCAGCAAGCCCTCGTGCAATACTGGCAGCTAGTTGAATTGCTGTATCATAGTTACTACTAGAAGTATAATTGAATTCATACAGATGTTCCAATTTTTCTTGCAACTTCTGTTTCATTGCATCAAAAATACCCATCATAGCTTGCATAGCCGGAAGGACATTACTAATTCCTTCAATACCTGCTTTCGTTCGGTCAATTTGTAGCATCTGTTCCTTTATTTCTTGCTCAATAACATCCGTTGTGGCTACTTTTGATTGAAAATCGTTTGGAAAGGCATTATTTTGACGAATTAATTCTTCACACAAGTAAATAATTCCTTGTGCTAAAGGGCGGAATGTTTGTGCAAAGAAGGCTTTTGCGCTGCCATAAGTTTGTCCTTGCAAAACTGCATCGAACATAAAAGCATCAATCGAATTGATGGCTTGTTCCATTCCTTGAATCGTTGCAGTACACATAGCATTCATACTTTGTGTTTGAGATTGCACTTCTCCTAGATACATGTTTAGACTCATGACTTCACCTCCAGTGCTAATTTTTGGCGCTGATGGTGAATGTCATTTTCTAGCTTGCTTAAGTTTTGTTTCTCCTTTAGCAATGTTTCTTTTTGGTCTTCCAATTCGTATGTAAGTTTTCGCTCAATTTGCTGTGCATCTTGGCGGATGTTATGAAAGAATTGTCCTAGTTCTCTATCGTTATGCCAAGTTTCTAATAAACGATCAAACAGTCGATAACTTTGACCTTTCCATTGATAAAAACCTGCTTCCGCTTGTTCTTGCCTTTGAATCGCGCGTTGATTTTGATATTGTTCTTCAGACAGACTTCTTAATTTTTCGTTCAGTTGACTCATTTGTTTTTGGATATCTTGACTCATTTTTTCACTCCTACTTTTCTATGTTCGTGTAGGTTGCTATGTCACTTAAAAATTCTTTGAAGTTCGTTATCCATACGCTCAAAATCTTGAGCTACAGAATGAATATTGTTAACAGCTTGTTGAAAGGCGCTATAAAATTGTTTCGTTAATTCCAAAGCTTGTTGATTTGCTTCTTGTGCTTTGGCGTTGACGGATAACGTTGTACGTGACGCTTTTATTATCGATCTGTTTGTGGCACTTTGGATTGTGTCAGCAGCGTTTCCCATTTGCGTAGCAATTTGTTGTGCAGTTTGAAGATTACTTTGAAATTTCCCCATTACTTGAATCCTTTCTGTACTTAATAAACTATGAAAATTATACCATATTAGTAAATTATAGATGAGTTGTATTGATAAGAAACTTGTACTATTTTTATATTTTATTAATATCTACTCACTGGAAAATTACCTATAAACGTAAAAGAGGAGTAAGGGGAAATAAAATAAAAAAGAAGAGAAAAATCTCTTCTTTTGCATGGAAAATTATTATGGAATCTTAAAGGTGTGTTTACAATATACCCTTAAGATTCGATTTAATGCTTTGTAATATTTTAAGTAATAATTTCATTTAACTAATTCCTTATCTTGAACTTCTTTATTTAAATCTTCAAGCAAGAAATCTAACTCTATAATTGTATGTAGTGCACTAAATAGCCTTAATGCATCCACTTTTCTCCAATTACTTGGATAGTCACGACCATGTAGTACCCAATCTCTATTTATAATTGATAAACGAGTTAGATTATTGTCGAAATCTCCAAATACGAATATTTTGTTTAAAAATTCTGCTACTGAAACATAGAATATAATGTATGTCCTATCTGTTTTAATTTCTTGCTGCACTTTCTTATACTTAGCTCTTAAAGAAGTTCTTTTATTAGGATTTATATATTTTTGATATCTCGGTGAGATAAGAATATGGGCAATATTTTCAATAATAATAAATAGATTAGGAATTGTAATTAAATAATTTCCCGTCTCATAATTCTCAAAACATTGCTCTAGAAGCTCTTTCCAATCATTGACCAGTTCATGTTCAAGGACAATCCTTTTAATATGCTGATATTCTTTTTCATTTGAGTAAAAATCATATAATACTGAATCTAGTTCATCTTGATCTTCAATTTGAGATAATCCAATTACCTCTCCCGGTGTCATGTTCATTGGGATAGTCCAACCTTTTTTCCCTAATTTCTCAGCAGACTTTTTCCAAGATCGTTCAACTTCTTTCAAATCTATATCACGTAATGGTACTAGAGATTCGTTAATCGATTCTAATATTTGCATACGCGCTTCTATAAACTTCTTAATCGCTTCTTGTGCTAGTCTGTTTACTTCGGCTAATTCAGAAAAAAAGTCAAGTTTAGGAGCATTTGGAAATTCAAATCTATATCGATGTTTACCTTCATCCATTATTTCGTTCTCCTATCTTTGTTTAAAATATAGTTTTCATCAAGACTAGATATTTCTAAAAAAGTATCAATACTAATGCGACATAGTTATAAATAGATTAATAATTTAATTCCAATAATTTCATTTTATCGTGTTATATTCCTTTTAACAATAAAGATTAATGTCATGTAACATTAATCTTTATTGTTCAGTGATTTTTGGGAATACTTTCGAAAGCAATTTATCTTAATTTGTATCATCTTCTTTTAATGTTAATAGAAAGTTTATACTGTATTTACACCTTCTTAATATCTACCCACTAAAATTTTACATATAACTAATCACAGTAAAAGGAGATGAGGTAAGTGAAACAAACACAAATCTACGATGTATTCATGTCAGAAGGGCAAGAGTTAATATGGCATATTGCAGAGGTTAAACGTGGTAACAGTACATATCGTTTTGAAATTCATAAGGCTACTGATTGTATAACAGTATATTTTATTGGCGAAGATCACAGTAGGTTTATGATTACTAGTCTTGAAGAAATGCTTATGATGATACCAAACGAGATAGAGCAGAAACGTTATCGAAATATAATAGGTAACGCTGATTGGTTGTTATTAAACGGCATACATGATTTTCGAGGTATGACTAAGGAAGAGGTGGCAGCACTTTTATATTTGAAGGAAAATGTATTAGATGAGATGGTAGCGAGTTTAGAAGAAATGAATGTATAAGCGTAAAGTAAAACCGCCTTTATAGGGCGGCTTCTTTTATTTTATATGCCAAATTGACGCACGAATTCTTTATACTGTTCTTCTTCAACCTTTTTTATTATGTGTTTACATTCTAGGCATCTTGCACGACGTACTTTACCAAATAGAGCACCAATCATTAAAATAAAGAAAATAAATGCAATAGGTATTGTGATAATGAAAATTGTAGATAATGACATACATAGAAACAAAATTCCAATTACATGAGATTTCTTTATTAATTGTATTTTATTGCTACCGCATTTAGGACATTTAATAATGTTTTGTCCATCCATCCTTTATCCCCCTATAATTTAAATGATTTTATATATATTAATTGATTCATTTTATTTAAGTATATCAAACGTAAAGGTAAATTTATCCATAAGGAAGAGGGATTATTCCTCTAATCAATTTTAAACTAGCTAAAAATGTGGATTAGGTTTAATCAAAGATTATTTTCTTAACAATTTCTTTGAATCTATCACTGTTTAATAACTCTTCAAATGTCACAACATTACCATTTTCATCAGGTTCTGCATACTTAATTTTAAGTCTATAATTGTGTTTGTCTTTTTTCTTACTTTTACCCTTATCCTTATCTTTCATTTTCATTCCTCCCAAAGATATTTAAAATTCAATAGGATTATACATTAATTTGTATTTAAAAGTCAAAATATTCAGTTTATAAATGAAATAATTATTTATACGTGAAATTTCACTTGTTAAAACTAGAAATAAAAATTGTTAATGATAAAGAAGAAAGACCATCGAATCATTGATGGTCTCCTTTGTTGTCAAACTAAATAATTATTTTATTTATTAACGAAATTTTTAAGTTCATCAAATTATTGGTGATCTTTTTTGTTGTCTTCAACTAATTCAATTACTTCTTCGATATTACACTCAAGATATTCACAAATACTAATTAATACAGATAGAGCTACATTTTCTCCCTTAGACATCTTAGCTAGTGTTGATGGAGATATTTTAAGATCCCTTTTTAAATCGCTCTTTGTTTTATCTCTTTTGATTAAAGTAATTTCCATTGGTTTATAACTGGCTTTTAAGACCATTTATAAATCATCCTTTCATTTTTAAAAAGTACAACTTCTCGAACTAATTCTATCACAAATTATATATTTTTTACTACTAAACGAAAGATACTCCGAAATTAATGTTGACTTGTTTGTATTTGATAGTGTAAATTAAGTATAAGAAATCGAATTTTTTATACTATAAGTTGTACTTCCTGATTTCTTATATTTTTTTATAGGGAGAGATTCACATGATAGCAATTAATGAAAATGTCAAAAAAGTATTTGTTTATGACACTGTAGAAGAATGGGGAATTACAGAAAGCGAAACAGAGGCAAAACAAATTGATTCTACATACAAATTAGCAACAATTGAAGATTTACATACGCTTGTTTCGTCTTGTGGTCATGTTTTTCAAGGTAAACTTTTAACGGTGGATGGTATTGTTGAATGGCACGAAGATTGGGAATCTGATGAGTTATCTGGTATTGAAGAAGCGTATGATGCAAGCGAATATAAATTAGTGAATTAATAATTGTTTTATTTATAAACATCAGGGGTACATCTTTTAATTATCAACGAGAAGATGTACCTTTTCTTAACTATGCCTAAATTTAGTGGAAGGAGGGGAAAAGGATGAAACCGGGAAACATTAATCAATATGCAGAGCTATCACAGTTTCGTGATTTGAAAAATTTCAATGACTGTATTGAACAATGGATGATTGATATAAAGAATTTATTAACTAAGTCTGAATTGGTAGCATTGAAGCGACTAATCAGATATAGTAGCAAGTTTCCCGGTGTATCCAATGCGAAGATACAAACTATTGTTGCAGCTACTCATAAAGATGATGTTGGGATATCACGTAGTAGTTTTGAACGTATGCTTCGGAAAGCAAAGAAGTTCGGTATGATCGTTGTTAATAACACATTTAGTAAGGGAAAACAATGTCATAATGTTTATGTATTTCAGCGTTATCCATTACAAGAAGAGAAGGGGAATTCCATTTCTCAACAATCTGACGTACTGAATGATAAGAAAATTGACGGAGCAGAAACTGGTAATCTTTCTAAAACTAGCAACAAAAAAGATATAAATAAACGTAACATAGACGCTACCATTGTTAGTCAATTTAAATGTGAAAAAGTAAATGAAGAACAACAAGAACTGACAGCAGAATTCACATCTGAGTGTGTACCAAGTGAATTTACTAAACTAGCAAGTTGTTTCTGGAACTCTGCTAAAACTATTGAGTCATTGTGGCAACGTGTAGAAATCTGTGCGTATAAGAATGCTTATGAAAATGAACATGACATAAAGCTTGATATAGGTGTGCAAAGTCTTAGACAAGCTATCAGAGGGATAAAGATGGGCAGAGTGAGAGACTTCAAGGGGTACATGTATGGGATCATGAAGAAAAAGTTTCGTGAAAAGTATTTTGAGGAATTGTATGATTATGATGGTGGTAAGAGTGTTGTTATATAATCTTAACTATAAGGATGGTGATAATTCGTGGAAATTGAAAAACATTTACATAGTAATGAAACTCATGATGACTGGGAAGCTTTTATTCTAATTTATGAGAACGAAGAATGTGAAAGAATTGATTATGGTGTGTATTCTGATAAGGGTGAAGCATTAAACGTTTTAAATGAAGCTGCTGAAGAATTATTGAAGCATGAAAATTTAGAGTCGATTAGAAAAGAAATTGAATACTATATGGATTTATAAACCTGATAATGTTGGGTTTATAAATTAGGGTGCGTCAAATTTGACGTGTAAATTAGGAGTGCTCACTTTTGAGTGAAAGTAACGACTTACATTTACTCATTACTAATTTAGTAACGACCTATTAACGTTCGTAACTGAAATGGTGACGACCTTATATGATACCTAATCATTTTTGTCGATAACGGAATTATAAAAAGGTCGTTCAGACGGATTTGTTTTAAATAAGAGTGATAATGCCGAAAAGGTTATCTATAATGTAGGATACCTTGTAATTGTCTATATAATATAGAAGGTTTTAGTATCCTTATTGTTTTTGTGACCATAAAGATAGATGCTTAAATGCGACTAAAATAAAAGAGCACCTTATACTGGTGCTCAATAAAATAGCAGTATGGAAGCTCTTTTTCAATGTTAGAACCCTAAATTTTAGTGATTTGTGGTCACAAACGTGGTCACATCTGTGGAAACACAATAGTTATCTCAAATATTTTTTCGTCACGCCTACACCAACAAAGCTAGTCCTGATAGGGGGTTGATTCCTTTTTTATAATTCTATCGACTACTTCATGTAAATCATCGGGCTTCAAAAATTCAATAGGGGAAAACCCTTTTTCAAACGTAAGCGTGTCCGCTTCAATCATCAGTACATATTTATCATTAACCTTCGCAATATGAACTTGTTCACCAAAATCCGCAAGCAATGCCTTCACAGAAATGTGGTCTGCCTTTAGTTTTAATTCTATCTCAGGGGTATGCTCCACAATTTGTGCCGTAGCTTCCATAACTTCTTCTGTTGTGAAATGCTCCATAATTTCACGTTTAGGACTTGCAGCCCACACTTCCATCGCTTGGTCGAATTGTTCACGTTCTTCTGTACCTTCTTCAAAGACGTCTTCAATTTGGTCGTATACCATGCCCATAACTTGTGTTTTCATAATTTCTGGCATGGAACGCTCGTATTCTACGAATTTTAAGAAGTCTTCGAAGTAGCGGGCGTGTGATGCTTGATGGATTTTTAGTTCGCCGTGCTCCACGATGCCTTCTTCTGGCATGTATGGATATTGAATCGACTTCATATTTTTCGTTGTAATGGCCATTTCAACATTTCGAATTAGTGTTGCTTCATCAGAAATAGAAGCAACTTTTGGTTCGAAGTCACATTTCATTACAAAGACGAACGGATCGTCAAAGTATTTGCGAAGCTTTGCCTGAACAACGAGAAATACACCGCCGCGTACAGCGCTTGTATCAATATAGGTATAGACGAGCGGTTCGTTTGTATCCTTAAAGGTTTCTTTCGTTTCTGCAAAGCGAATGCGGTTAAATAGGTTGTAGTTCGGGTTTGAATCTAATTCATGGCCAACTTCAACAATGAAGCAACCGATTTTTGTCGGAACTTGTTCGCTTTTAGGATGACGGTCTACTTTTCGCTTCGAAATTTTTAATAATTCTCCGTCTAGAAAGTCTTTTAATGGACTGTCTTCGTATTCTTCTGCATCTAACGTTTGAAAATGTTTATAACGTTTGTCTGCTTGTTCACCTTGTCCGTCTACTTGTACGACGTAAAAGGATAGGAAATTTATTTCAAAATCCATGATTATCACCTTGTTTCATTTCGTTAACTCTTTTCAGTATAGAGATGGAGAAAACATTCGTCAATTTAATAACAATGGTGTTTTCATTCGTGCGGATGGGGGACACTTATTTATCTTAAAAAGAGTCATTATGTATTACATTTTTAAGTAATATTGGTATAATAAAATATCGAGTGTATAAAAATTGTCACAGTGTATTTTTTGGTATATACTGGATGGGTAAGACGATAAAATTTTTACATGAAATATGTGTAGACTTTTATGAAGGAAAAGAGTAACTTAAGATATGGTATAAATAAGACAGTAATACATAAAATTTATTTTAAAAAGTAATGTAATTATACATACATAGAATTGTTGAAACTAGAAAAAAAAGATAGAGAATAGAAGGAGAGAGTAATTTGTTGCGTAGGGTTCGAATTTTAGTCGTAGGAACATTCTGCTTAGGTGTAGTTAGTGGGTGCGGAACGAAAGCTAATGAAGTTGCATTAGTGAGTGGCGTTGGTGAACATGCTGTAGAAGCGAAAGCAGAGGTAAATAAAAGTATTAGTTTAGTAGATGGCAGAACTGGGAAAGAAGTAAAAAAGATAGATTTAGCAAGTTTAGGTTATTTTGAAGATGAAAAGACCTTTAAAAAAGAAGTCTCTAAGGTAGTTAGCGAAGTTGCAAAGAGTGTAGATACAAAGATGGTTCCTTCTCGTATGAAGAGTGATGGTACGTGGGTAGAAGGAAAACCTGCTTACGAATTAATGGAAAAAGAGTTAGTAGATAAGTTAATGAATGTTGGAATGTGGGATTCTACTTATCAGTTGCCAATTGTAGAGAAAAAGCCTGTTGCTACAGCAGAAGCTGGAAAAGGAAATGGAACAGTCGTAGGGAGATTTGAAACGAATTTGGGTGGCTCTACTGGTGGTAGAATAGAAAATATCCGTTTGTCTGCAGGCACTGTCAATGGAGTTGTATTAGGTAAGGGAGATAGATTTTCCTTTAACGCTTTAGTAGGAGATACAACACCTGACAAGGGCTATCAATTAGGGAAAGAGATTGTAGATGGTAAATTAGTAGATGGATATGGCGGAGGGGTATGTCAAACTTCTTCCACATTGTTTAATGCTGCAGATCAAGCTGGATTAAAAATGGTGGAGAGATCAACACATTCAAAAGAAGTAGGTTATGTACCTAAAGGCAGAGATGCAACGATTGCATATCCATATTTAGATTTAGTATTTGAAAACGCAAGTGATAACCCAATAAAGCTTGTAATGTACTTAGATGGTCAGAAATTAGTCGCAGAGGTACGTGCTGTATAGGTTGTTATAGGTGTAGGTATTGCGCTCTTTTTAGAAAACTTCTGAAAAGATGTGAATTGAAGTAAATAGATGTATACAAAAAGGTGCTACTTATGAAAGCGCCTTTTTGTATTGCCAATTAAATGTATCTTTACTTCATACGTTATAATGCAATCCAATATCTTTTTACGACATTACCATCTTCTTCAATATAATTTGAATCAGGTATACCGCCATTTTTGATAATTGTTTTTTCTGAACCGATATTACTCTCGTCACAAACAAGAAGCGCTTTTTTGATACCTAGTTCTTTCGTTTTTTCCAATGCTAAATGTAATAAAATAGTAGCGTACCCTTTTTGTCTTTCAGAAGGGCGGATGCCATAACCGATATGCCCGCCGCAATGTAATAATTTATCTGTTAATTGGTGGCGTATATTTACAGCGCCAACGACTTTATTTTGTTCTGTAATTAACCAATAAGTAGAATCAGGTACCCAACCTTTAGGAAGATTTTCACCTTTCTCTGAGTCTATTAGAAACTGAATCATTCCATGAAAATCTGATGGGTCTTTACTAATGATCCATGGTACCATATTTTCGCCGCTATCTTTCCATTCCTGATAGAAATTTAAATATTCATTTTGTAGTTCCAGTGTAGGTTTTACTAGTGAAACATTCATTTGCATGCTCCTTTAATATAGAATATTTATAATGTTAACACAGTTTTTGTTATTTATAATATGGGTTTTGAAGTAATAGCTGTTTCTACTTAACTGAGATAATTTAATTAGGTATTCATTTTCATAGAAGAGATTCATATGTTGAGAAATGAAAATCGATATAAAATATACTAATTAATAATCCATTTCCAAATTATTTTTCTGTATTCTTTTCATAATATCAATTAATATATATAAAACAATGTTAATTCAACAAACAAGGAGTGAAACATAATGGACTACCAACAAATAAAAATGAAAACATTAGAGGGGAAAAAAATAAGTAGATTGAAATCATATATAGCAGAAACAAAATCTGTTTTAAAGAATTCCTTACATATAAATTCGCTTATAAAAAATAATCAAAAAAACAGCGAGAGGGAAATTAGATACTATGCGATAAATTCTTGTCTAACAAAATTAAATCATTATATTGATTTGAATTTTGAGATAGCTGGATTATCCGAAGAAGAAATTAACAAAAATGTTTTTTCTGGAGAAAAAGTAGTTTCTGTTTTAAAGTTCATTGACTTTTCAATCGCTAACAACAAAATAAATATGAAAACATTGAAAGATCGTGAATTTTGTATTTTTTCTGATGTTGAACATACGAATCTGTTTTTATTACAGGCTAAGCACGAGATGTTAGTGTATGGGGATATTAAAACTTGGATTATTAATTCACTTTCATATAAGGAATATATATAGACTATAGAGAAGTGAATGATTGATAAGGAATAAAGAAATTTTATTAGTATGATTTGTATTTTTTCTGATTAAAATGTGCTGATTTATGGAAGCGGGGTATTTTTTCTCCTATTAAAGAGCTGAATAGTCATAAAAAAGAGGTATAATGAAAGACTTTGTCGAATTTTTTGTGAAATATCAAATTCCGAAATGTAAATAATTTAGGGATTTTAGACAGAAAAAGGGGTCTTATCATTGGAGAAAATAAAGGAACTATCAATCCCAAATAACGTAAGAATTATTGTTATTTCCGATATTCATGGGGAATTAGAACTTTTCAAAGCGCTATTAGAAAAGGTTAAATTTAGTAAAGAAGATTATTTAATCATTAATGGTGACCTTTGTGAGAAGGGGAGTAACAGTAAAGGTGTTGTAAACTACGTAATGGAACTCTCATTTAAGAATCCAAATGTTCACGTTATAGAAGGGAATTGCGATACTGTAGTTGAAGAACTTTTAAATGAAAATCCACATTTAATAAACTATTTATGTACAAAGCAGCACTCTATATTGAATGAATGGTTGGAGCATATAGGCTATTTTGTGAGTGAAGATACAAACATCAGAGAGATAAAGGAGATACTGGAAAATCAATTTTCAAAAGAAATAAAGTGGCTTACAGAATTACCTACTGCAATTGAAACGGACGATTACATTTTTGTTCATGCAGGATTAGATGAAATAGAGAATTGGAAAGATACAAATCGAGATACTGCCATTACATTGCCGGCATTTTTACATAAGTCACATCGTGCAAAAAAATATGTAATCGTTGGACACTGGCCAGTTGTTAATTATTCTTCAGAATTACCATCAGATAATCCAATTATTGAACATACAAAAAAAATAATTTCAATTGACGGTGGAAATGCGATTAAAGAGACGGGTCAATTAAATGCATTTATTATTCATAAGTCATCTAGTGAAGATACATTTTCACATACATATGTTGATCATTTTCCAAAATATAAGGTGTTAGAGGACTTTTGTGCGGAACCTATGATGAGCGGTTTGATTACATATCCACGATATGAGATTATACCAGTTAAAAAAGGTAAGCATTTTACTTTATGTGAGCAGCTTGAAGCAAAACAATTACTTAACGTTAAAAACGAATATATACATCAAAATGAAGCGGGAAGTTCTTATGCTAAAACGGATGTTTCTTGTGCGCAAATAGGTGTAAATAAAGGGGATACTGTCTCTATAATTGATGACAGCTGCACAGGATATGATTTGATAAAAAGAGATGGTGTAGTTGGTTGGGTAGCTAAAGGTATCTTAGCTAGTGAAATGGAGGTGTGACAATTGGTTTCTCAACTGGAAATAGAAGAAGTGAAAATAATAGATAAAGATATTGAAAAGCTTGCGGAACTTTTGAGAGTAGTAGTAGATGACGGGGCATCGATAGGTTTTTTACCACCAATGACACAAGAAGAAGCGATAAAGTACTGGAAATCCGTGTTAAGTTCTGAAGTTATACTATTCATAGCAAAGATAAATAATGAAATAGCGGGCAGTGTACAATTGCATTTAAGTACGAAGCAAAACGGGAGGCATCGAGTTGAAATTGGAAAACTAATGACTCATCCGAAATTCAGACGTAATGGAATTGGACGTGCACTTATGCAAAAAGCAGAAAAAAGAGCGATACAAGAAAATAAATCGCTTTTAACATTAGATACTAGAGAAGGGGATCCTTCGAATCAACTCTATATATCATTAGGGTTTGTAGAAGCGGGGAAAATTCCCCACTATGCTAGGTCGGCAAATGGAGAATTACATGCAACGGTGTTTTATTATAAAATGATTTAGTGAATTTTTGAATGCAAAATGTAAGCGACTATGATGATCTTTATTTTGTGTGAAATTACTTAAAAATGACATGATAAATTAACATTTTATAATAATCTATTAGCAGCCCTATTTTAGAATTTTGTTAGCAAGGTTCTAAGATAGGGTATTTATGTTTTTATAAAATATTTCTTTTTTTAAGAAAAATATTGAGAAAATCTTTCATTTGTCAGATTTATAAAAATTAGAAAGGTGAAATTTTACCTACCCTAGAATTACTCGTACATTCGAAACAATTCTAGAGTAGGAGAGTGATAGTTTTGTTGAAAAAAGTTGTCACAGTTGCTACCGTAATTCCATTGATTTTTGGTATGATTCATACTGTTTCAGCGGTAGAAGAGATACAAGGAAAAGTGCAAAATGTCTCACTACAAGAACAGGCAACCGAATATTTAAAAGGGAATGCAGCGCAGTACTCTTTGAAGTCGGATATATCAGATTTACAATATGTTTCTACGACAGATACAGAGGTGGCATCTTATGTTAGATTTCAACAAGCAGTTAATGGATTTCCTGTATTCTCTAGACAAGTAACCGTAACGCTCAATAAAGGAGGACAAGGTGTGTTGGCAGTTTCGGATTACCTTCCTGTACAGAGCGTGAAGGAAATTAAGCAAAAGCTAAGTGAAAAGGAAGCGGAAGGTAAATCTACTCAGTATCTAGAAGCTGATGATGCGACTTTATGGGCTCCAACTACGCGTGAATTTGGATATATAATAGAAGAAGGTGTGGCAATTCCCGTGTATCGGGTTGTCATTCATTCTCAAAAACCATTTGGTGCTTGGGAAACATTTATTGATGCAGAAAATGGGAAATTACTTAAGAAAAAAGATTTAAACCGAAAAGCAGAAGGACAAGGGAAGGTGTTTCTTCCAAACCCTGTAGCAACGAGTGGAAACTTAGCCGGATTGACTGATAATAAAGACTCAGATTCTACTGCGTTGAATAACCAATTGAAAACGGTCACTTTAAAAGGTCTCAATGGGTCAGGATATTTGGTTGGAGATTATGTGACGATTGCGTCGAAAGTAAAAACGTATTCTGCTTCTCTTCAATATAACTACACACGTTCAAATGATAGATTTGAAGATGTTATGGCATATTATCACATCGATACTTTGCAGCGATATATACAACAACTTGGGTTTAATAATATTAACAACCGTTCTATTAAAGCAAATGTGAATACATCTACAGCAGATAATTCTTTTTATTCGCCTTCAACTAAGGCGCTGACATTTGGTTCTGGCGGAGTTGATGATGCGGAAGATGCAGGGGTGATTGCCCATGAATATGGCCATTCTATACAAGATAATCAAGTTGCTGGATTTGGGAACTCTTCGGAAGGCGGAGCTATGGGAGAAGGGTTTGGAGATTTCTTAGGAGCTACATATGAAGATGCTGTATCAGATACAGGTTATGGAAAAGCTTGTATTGGAGAATGGGATTCAACTTTTTATTCCAATACGAATCCAACTTGCCTTCGTAGATTAGATAATAACAAAGTGTATCCGAAAGATATAGTGAATGAAGTTCATGCGGACGGTGAAATTTGGTCACAAGGTGAGTATGACATGGCGCAAGCTTTTGGCCGAGATATTGCGACAAAAATTATTTTACAATCGCATTGGTCTCTTACTCCTAACGCTACTTTCCGTGACGGTGCTAAAGCGATTAAGCAAGCGGATGCCCTCCTATATGGAGGACAGCACGGTGCAGAAATTGATCGTATTTGGACGGCGCGAGGCATCAGTACAAACTAGTTGTAAAATAGTGAATTTAAAGGGAATAGATCTAGAAATATAGAAGGTAACAGGATATCGACATTTGTTGATATCCTGTTATATATGCTTAAATTGGAAAAATATCGGGTGAATTTATTGACAATAAGTATAATTGTAACTAAAATGATTACATCTAATTTGTTATTCTATATTCTTGTGAAGTGATGCAAGTGAAAAGGATAAACATAATTTGGAACATAAAATGAAGCTTCTAGTATTGGGAGTTTGTTTCATTCTGCACACTTGTGCAGGAGAAAAAAGGAGGTTAAATAATTGCAAACAGAATTACAAATGAAAGTACAAGTCGCTAAGGATAAGCGAATTATTTTAGCAATCATTCTCGGAAGTTTATCTGCGATTGGACCGCTTTCTATTGATATGTATCTTCCAGCTTTTCCAGCTTTAACAGACGATTTGCATGCGACAAGTGCACTTACACAGTTAAGTTTAACGGCATGTTTGTTAGGAATTGCGTTAGGACAATTGTTGGTCGGTGCATGGAGTGACCGTCAAGGAAGGAAAAAACCAATTGTAATTGGTCTTGTTATTTATGCAGTTACGTCATTATTATGTGCGCTAACCCCCTCTGTCTGGACACTTATTGTATTACGTTTTATTCAAGGGGCAGCTGGTTCAGCGGGGATTGTACTTTCACGTGCGATTGTGAGAGATTTATACACGGGATCAGAGCTTACGAAATTCTTTTCTGCTTTAATGTTAGTAAATGGAGCTGCACCAATCTTCGCACCTATTATTGGGGGACAAATTTTAAGTTTTGCTTCTTGGCACTGGGTATTCATTGTGTTAGGTATACTAAGTGGATTTATGTTATTAAGTGTTATATTTATATTGCCAGAAACGTTGCACGAAGAAAAAAGAACCGCAGGTGGTTGGGGAGAGAGCTTATCGCATTATAGACGCTTATTACAAGATCGTGTATTTATGGGGTATGCACTTTCTCAAGGATTTATTACAGCAGCGATGTTTGCCTATATTTCAGGATCACCGTTTGTCATTCAAAATATTTTTGGTGCTTCGCCGCAATTATATAGTTTATTTTTTGCGATTAACGGTTTTGGGATAATCATTGCCTCACAAGTTACAGGGCGTTTGGCAGGGAAAATTAAAGAACGTACTTTATTAGTAACGGGACTTCTTTTAGCTTTATTCGGAGGCACAATGCTTCTTTTGATTATTTTGCTGGCTCCTTCTTTAATAGGGGTGTTAATCTGCTTCTTTATGATTGTTTCTAGTGTAGGGATTGTTGGGACGACGGGGTTTACGTTGGCGATGCAAAATCAGCAAAAGGCAGCGGGAAGCGCTGCGGCTTTACTAGGACTGTTACCTTTTATCTCTGGCGCTGTAGTAGCACCTATAGTCGGCATTCAAGGAGAGCAGACTGCCGTACCAATGGGAATAACAATTGTTTGTTGTCATATCGGTGCAATGCTTAGCTTTATCATTTTAACGAAACGAACAAAAAATTAAAAACTCTAATTTGAAATTATTATGCATGATAATGTTTACATTTTAAAGGGGCACAGTTTTTAGGTAGCTTTTATATTAATTATATAAGTCGTTTAAGTATACCCCTCTTTTGTTGTGAGAGGGGGTTTTTTATAACGTTTGAAGGTGAGAAAAGATGGATGGAAATACGGGAAGTGAGCACATATTAATAAAGAGGCATGCTGATCTTTTCTCACCGATTAACGGTAAATGGGAGAGATATTCTTTGATGTGACAAGGAGAAAATGATAAAGATATCTATATATTTTGTTCAAGAAAAAACGGTTTAGCTGAAGAGATATTATTACATTACTGGTTATTATATGATTATTGATTCAGGTAAGGGAATGACAATCCAATTTTTAATATAACGTAGAGGAATCCGAGAACCGATTGGATATATGAATTGATTGTGGCCGTTATGCGGATTTATTTGATTATGATGAAGAAGTGAGACAATTGTTTATAGAAGAATAAATGGGAGTATGTTTTATGGTATTCTTATGAGAGCAAAGGTCGATTATTAGAAGATAGGGGTGAAGAAAATGACGTTGCAAGAGATTGCACTTCATATACTTGTAGCTATATTTGCTGGGGCCCTTATCGGGACGGAGCGTCAGTGGCTTCATCGTATGGCAGGGTTAAGAACAAATGCTTTGGTTTCATTAGGTGCATGTTTGTTCGTTTTATTATCAGTGATTGTGACAGGGGAATCGAGTCCCACCCGGATTGCAGCTCAAGTTGTTAGTGGAATTGGCTTTTTAGGAGGGGGAGTCATTATTCGCGACGGCTTTAGTATTCGAGGGTTAAATACAGCTGCAACATTATGGTGTTCTGCAGCTGTAGGAACTCTTGTTGGAGCAGGTTTTCTAAAAGTGGCTATACTAGGGGCATTTGGCGTTTTAATAGCTAATATTTTCCTTCGTCCAGTTGCACTATTTATGAATAAGAAATCAACTGATCAAATGCCAGAAAAAATGAGTTATGTATTATCCGCAACATGCTCTAATACAGATGAAGTTCATATTAGGTTGTTACTTATGCAAATGTTAAATACAGAAGACATTGAGTTAAGAGAATTATATAGTGAAGAGATTGAAGAAGGTAAAAAAGTAACGATTCACGCAGTTTTACATTGTAATACTAAGAAAACAATTCTTATTGAAAAAGTAGTGAATGGTCTTAGATTAGAAGTAGGCGTTACAGCTACTGGATGGAAAGCTATTTTTGAGCAAGAGGGCGATTAAAAAGATACAAGTATAAATTTCGTACGTGTCAAAGAACAATTACAGTCAACTACCCACCACTGGGCTCTTGCCCGTCACGCGCTTGAAGGTGAAGGCTTCTTTCGGAAATACGTTAAAGTGGAAACGCCATCATGTAAGGATGAATTAACATAGTGTGTATGTTGATTCATTTTTATTTGAATGACGTTTTAAATATTTAGATTATTCTGTATAATTGAAAGCAAAACTTTTTAAATTATACAGTGAGGCGGTTAAAGATATGAAAAATGTGAAAGAAATGATCAAAATTGAGGATATTCTCGTTGCATATAATACGTTAAAAGATGTGATTCGAAATACATCTTTAGAGCGCGATTCAATTTTATCAGAGAAATATCAATGTAACGTATATTTAAAACGAGAGGACTTACAAGTTGTTCGTTCTTTCAAAATACGAGGTGCCTATAACTGTATTAGCAGTTTACCGATGGAAGACTTGAAAAAAGGAGTTGTCTGTGCAAGCGCTGGTAATCATGCACAGGGCGTAGCTTATACATGTCATAAATTACAAATTCCAGCAAAGATTTTTATGCCAAATACCACACCAAACCAAAAGGTATCACAAGTACGCTTTTTTGGAGGGGATTACATAGAGGTAATCTTGCAAGGAGATACATTTGACAGCTCATATGGGCAAGCTGTCAAATATTGTGAAGAATTTGGATTAACATTTATTCATCCGTTTGATGATCCAAGGGTTATTGCAGGACAAGGGACGGTTGGTGTAGAAATTTTACATGATACGGATTGTACGATTGATTACATGTTTATGGGAATTGGGGGAGGAGGCTTAGCAGCAGGAGTAGGAACATACATAAAAGGGATTAGTCCTTTAACGAAAATTGTTGGGGTGGAACCAGAAGGTGCCGCTTCGATGAAAGAGGCGCTTGCGCAAGGAGTGGTTGTCACGCTTCCACATATTGACTCATTTGTGGATGGGACAGCGGTTAAACAAGTTGGTTATCTTACATATGAAATTTGTAAACGTGTGCTAGATGATATTGTTGCTGTACCGGAAGGAAAAGTATGTACAACATTACTTGAGCTTTATAATAAAAATGCGATTGTAGCAGAGCCATCTGGTGCACTGCCAATTGCAGCGCTTGATTTATACCGAGATGAAATTCGCGGAAAGACAGTTGTTTGTATTGTAAGTGGTGGCAATAATGATATCGATCGGATGCAAGAAACAAAGGAAAGAGCATTAATTTATGAGGGACTGAAGCATTATTTTATTATTAATTTCCCGCAGCGGCCTCGGGCGTTACGTGAGTTTCTAGATAACGTACTCGGACCACATGATGATATTACACGTTTTGAGTATACGAAGAAGAATAATAAAGATAATGGTCCGGCACTAGTTGGAATTGAACTGCAGAAAAAAGAAGATTATGAGCCTTTTATTAGAAGAATGGAAGAACAAGGAATACATTATATGGAAATCAATCACAATCCAACATTATTTAATCTATTGATTTAAAAGGAGCATGAAAATGAATTTAGAAAAAAGGAAATCAGCTGAAGAAGAAATAGTAGAATTAAAGGAGCTTGTAAAAGAGTTGCATGGTTCTATCCATCAACTGCAATCAGAAGTGCAGCAAATGCGGCATGAAAGGCCAGTTGTACAAATGAAAAAGGGGATTGAATGGACACCAACAATGGTTGGACAGGTTGGCGGAATCATTTTAGGTGGTCTTGCAATTATCGGTATCTTTTGGTGAAAAAGAAAGGTTTACGGCTCATGCCGCAAACCTTTTTACATTAAATAACGTAAATAAATATATGCATGTGATAAAAGTAGTGCAACAATTGTTAATGGTAACCCGATTTTTAAGAAATCCATGTACGAGAAACCGCATCCTTCACGTTTAGCAATGCCTGCTACAACGACGTTGGCAGAAGCACCAATTAGCGTACCATTTCCTCCTAAGCAAGCTCCAAGTGATAATGCCCACCATAATACTTCAATTTGCGGGGAATCTGCTGCAAGTCCAAGTCCGCTTGCTAAGTTTTGAATAAGCGGAATCATCGTTGCGACAAACGGAATGTTATCAATTGTGGCAGAAGCAGCGCCGGATACCCATAAAATTAAGATAGATGCATAGCCGATATCTCCATTTGTTACGTCTAATACTTTTTTTGCAAGGGAGGAAATAAGTCCGATATCAACAAGTGCACCGACAAGAACGAATAAACCTGCAAAGAAGAAAATCGTTACCCATTCAATATGTGCAAATACATTTTCAATTTCGTGCTCTTTTACACCGATTAGCATTAAAAGGACAGCGCCAAGTAGAGCGATAACGGCAGCATCAACATGAATAACAGAATGGAAAATAAATCCAAATATTGTTAGTCCTAAAATGGATAAAGACTTAACGAGTAGGTTGTGATCACGAATATAATCAGTTTCATTTAAAGACATCAGTTTCTGGATTTGTTCGTCTGTTGTTTTTAATTTGTTACGATACATGATATATAAAATAAGTAACGTAACGGCAGAAATAATAGCAACAATCGGTGCTAAATTCAGTAAAAATGCATTAAAATCAAGATGCTTATTTGCAGATCCAATCATAATGTTTGGAGGGTCACCAATAAGCGTCGCTGTTCCGCCGAGATTAGAAAATATTACTTCTGAAATTAAAAATGGAACAGGAGGTACCTTCAAAATACGTGTAATCGATAATGTAACAGGTACAACTAATAAAACCGTTGTTACATTGTCTAAAAATGCAGAACCAACTGCGGTTAAGAGGGATAGAAGCAGTAAAATGCGAATTGGCTTTCCGCCCGCAACTTTAGCAGCTTTAATTGCCACATATTCAAAGACACCAGATTGACTTGTGATATGTACGAGGATCATCATTCCGATTAATAGAGTGATGGTTTCCCATTGAATATGTGTAGAAAAAGCAGTATGTAAATCTACTATTCCCATAATCACCATAATAGCAGCGCCAAGTAAAGCAATAACAGCACGGTTAATTTTTTCAGAGATAATAAAGCCGTATGTGATTAAAAATACAGCAATGGCAAAATAGTATTGCCAGTTTGCAACTTCGTGTGCGGAATGATCCAATGTGTTCACCTTCTTTTTAAGAATCCTATACGTAGTAGTGTATAAAAATGTCGAAATGCACCCTTCTGCATAAATATTATTGTAGCAAATTCACATGCAGAAAGAAATGAAAATACGGAACACATCAAAAAGATAAATAATTTCACATATCGTATTGAATATAAAAAATAAAAAGCAAAAAAATATGCAAAGTAATCATTGTCCTCTATTATAAGAGATAGCAATTTACATTATTTTTTCGTAAACTGATTAAAAGAGGTGAAATTCGATGGAAATAATTACAGATACTACTGTCGTACAAAGTGAAATCGAACATTTTCTAAATCAAGATGTATACCTTCATTTAGAGACGACAAATGGTGCATATGCTTCACATGTAAATGAAAAAACGATGACAGTTGGGGCATTTATCCGTAATGCAGTGATTCGCTTTGAACGCGGCAAGATTACAGGAACGAATCCATATCGTGTAGGTTTAAAAATGGAGCATGGCTGGGTATACGCAGAAGGTGTGACACATTGGGAAAAAGATGAAAAAAATCGTCTTTTATTAGCAGGACATGATGAAAAAGGGCGTCTTGCAGTTGCACTGCAATTAAGTTTAACGCCATTTGCATAAGGAGTGGAGATAATGGAAAGACACGTACTTGTAGTATTTCCGCATCCAGATGATGAATCATTTGCGGCGGGGGGAACAATTCGTCAATATCGAAATAATGGAGTCCCTGTTACGTATGCTTGTGGGACACTTGGTCAAATGGGACGGAATATGGGGAAAAACGTATTTGCCAATCGTGAAACAATTCCAAGTATTCGTAAGCGAGAATTAGAAGAAGCTTGCCAAGCGATGAGAATTGAAGATTTACGTTTACTTGGCTTCCATGATAAAACGTTAGAATTTGAAGACGTTGAATTTGTAGCGGATAAAATTGAAGAAGTAATTCGTGATGTGAATCCGTCTTTAATCATCACATTTTATCCTGAACACGGCGTACATCCAGATCACAATGCATTTGGACGCGCAGCTGTTCGTGCAGTAGAACGTATGCCGAAAGAAGAGCGTCCAGTTATTCATGCGGTGGCTATCACGAAAAATCGTGAGGAAGTATTAGGAAAGCCAGATGTAGTTAATGATATAAGTAACGTATTACCGCAAAAATTAGCAGCGCTTCGTGCACATCGTTCCCAAACAGAAGCGATGTTAGAAGAAATGGAAGAAAAGCTAAAAAAACAAGATCCAGCAACGACAAAATGGTTACAAGGTGAACAATTTTGGACGTATAAATGGGAATCATGAGTTAGAAGTAACAAACCTTCTAGCCTGTGAAATAGAACTAGAGGCCGTAATGATGGAATCTCGTTTCTTTGTGTAAATAGGCACATCGAGTTAATTCCTTTCATACAATACAAGCGAATTGTAGAAAGAGGGGGATATTAATGGACTATTCATACGAAGATGTGTACGGAGATTTTCGAAATGGTTATCAATTAAGCGGAGAAGTAGTTTCTAGCGTGGATCCATATGTTGTGCAAACGTTACAAATGATTGTTGGGAAAAATGTTGTTGTCGACACAATGCGCGGTAGCTTGCAGGGGATGTTAAGGGCTGTTAAACCAGACCATATTGTAATTGAAGAGGAAGATACACCGTTCTTTATTCGGATGCAGCAAATTGTTTGGATTACGCCGGAAGGATAGTGTGGATGAAAGAACCTTTAACTTTTATACATTAGTAATGATGGTAATAACCAAGAAGTCTGCTAAGTTGTAATGTAGGTTTATAAAAAAGTTTGATAAAAATCACCTCGTGAGATATTACAATCTTAAGAGGTGATTTTTTGTCTAATAGAAAAAGAGTAACTTCTATAAAAAAGAGGTTGAAGATTATAAGTAAGGTGAAACTTTAATCAGAGGGGGGCTTCATTCCCCACTGATTATCAGCCCTCACCAATTGGGCTTTTACGGGCAGTTTATCTCCTACCTAACTTCTGTGTTTTTGCTGAATTTTGAGGTAGGAGTATTACTACCCACGAATAGCGGGATAAATCTTTAGGCTTTCTTATTGTTGTAAAGAGCGAATGTTACTTCTGCTTCACAAGCGATTTCTCCATCTACTAAAGCAACAGCATTTGCTTTTGCAATTAAACCACGAACTCTTGTTATTTCTACTTCTAAATGTAACTGATCTCCAGGGTGGACTTGTTTCTTAAAACGACAACGATCAATGCCAGCAAACAACCCAATTTTTCCTCGGTTATCATCTTTCATTAACATGATAACTGCACTTACTTGTGCCAACGCTTCTATTATTAGAACGCCCGGCATTACTGGATAATCTGAAAAGTGACCATTAAAGAATGCTTCATTAGCAGTAATATTTTTAATTCCGACTGCGCGTTTTCCTTCCTCTATTTCAAGTATGCGATCAACTAATAAAAATGGGTAACGATGTGGAATAATCTCTTTAATTTGTTGAGTGTTGAACATGAATCCCTCTCCCTTATACTTTCACAAGTAATTATTTAATTTACATTATTTTCATTTTATATTATTGACACAAATTGGTATGTGATACTAATATTAGATTATAATATCAAGTGTAAAAATAGTAAAGGAGGACAAATAAATGAGGTCAAAAGCAAGAATTACAGCTATTGGTACCTATGTACCTGAAAAGAAATTAACAAATTTTGAGCTGGAGCAAATGGTTGAAACAAATAATGAGTGGATTATTCAAAGAACAGGAATTCACGAACGCAGAATAACTCGTCCTGATGAATTTACTAGTGATTTATGTGTATCTGCCGTAAAGGACTTAATGTACCGATATAATAAAAAAGTCGAAGATGTAGATATGATTATTGTGGCAACTAGCACACCAGATTTTCCATTCCCATCTGTCTCCAGTATAATACAGGACCAATTAAATATATCCCAAACTGGTGCCATAGATTTAAGTGCAGCATGTGCAGGGTTTGTTTATGCATTGCATACAGCAAACAGTTTAATTTCTTCTGGGCTCCACAAAAAGGTGCTAGTTATTGGAGCAGACACAATCTCAAAAATTACAGATTATAAAGATAGAAGTACATGTGTTTTATTTGGTGATGGTGCTGGCGCGGTATTAGTTGAAAGGGATGAACAATCAAAAAGCTTTATTGAATTCCACCTAGGAAGTGATGGGAGAGGAGCACAACATGTATATCGTCCTGGACTATCAAAAAAGATCAATGGAATTGAATTAATCGATACTCAATATCTTGTACAAAATGGTAGAGAAGTTTTTCGATGGGTTGTAAGGAATGTTCCAGATAGTATAAGACAGATTTTAGAAAAAACGCAAATGAGTTTAGATCAGGTTGATTGGTTTATACCTCATAGTGCTAACTTACGGATAATAGAACCGATTTGCGAAAAATTAGAATATCCATTGGAAAAAACCCTTTATAGCTTAGTTAACTTTGGAAATACTTCTGCTGCAACAATTCCTTTAGCTCTTGACCTTGGAATCCGTGAGGGAAAAGTCAGAAATGGAGATCGAGTTCTTATGTACGGATTTGGATCTGGTTTGGTTCACGCTGGACAGCTTTTAGAATTAAATTTTGATGAACAAATTAATACTCCTACACCGTTGTGATGTATACCAAATCATTATTTAACTAACCAATGATTTGATGAACAGGGCTGCTCTTATCGACATACTACTTTTCTTATTCACTACCATAGAGGAACTTAATCCTCTTAAAAGTAGCTTCAATATTATAAAATCTAACCTTTATGTATTCCACAGAAGTTCGATTACTTAGTTGTTGAATTAAATCTACTAACTCAGGTATGTCGTTTGAAAAAGCTTTCTAAACTTCAATAAAATCCCCTCCTTTGAATAAATGATGTATTTATTTTAAATTTTGCTTCTAGTATAATCAATTTAATTGTTATTATGAAAAAAATTCCAAAGGAGGGGTTGTTTTTGAAAAGAGTGAATGTAGTTTCAGCTTTAATTTATGATGATAATGACCATATATTAATAGTTAAAAACAAAAAGGGTGATTCTTATTATTGGAGTCTGCCGGGTGGGGCAGTTGAAGGAGATGAGACTTTAGAAGAGGCTGCAATTCGCGAAGTAAAAGAGGAAACAGGGTTTAATATTGCTGTAGATAAATTACATTCTATTAGGGAAGTGTTTTTTGAAGAAAGAGGTCATCATGCTTTAATTGTTACATTCCATGCAAAGATTATTGATGGAGAAATAAACATTAATGATCCAGATAATGATATTGTAGAAGTTAGATGGGCACATAGTGAAGCCGTAAAGAAATTGATGCCGTCTTTATTTGAGATGTTAAAAATAAATTTTGATAAGGATAACATACAGGCTTTTTATGCATTTGAAGGTACCAAATAAAATCAAGAACAGGTTCTATTGTTAATAAAAGAGTAGTGTACATAGTGGTAATTAAATATTTATTGTATTTGTGTTTTTTCTATTAAGTGAGAATTTTGGTAGCATTAGATTTGTAATTAGAGGAAAGAGGCTGTCCTAGAAGTGAAACTTTTAGGACAGCCTCTTTCATTATATAAAGGAGAGTGGAACCTATTTCACACCAACTGCATCATATGACTGCTTCACGGCTGTCACTTCTGCAGAGTTTGCGCCATATAAATCAGCTGCTGCTTGTACTAAACCAGCACGCGCTTGACTAAAAGTTGCAGATTCAGTTAAGTATACAGTATTTGCACGATAGTAGATTGCACCTACTTTATCTTTGCCAATACCATTTACCGTTACACCATAATGTGTACCACCATTTGCTAATAAGTACGCAGCTTTATTGATAATACCGCTATTTGTATGAACGCCGCCATTATCACTTGAACCTGTATAACGTTTAGAGTAATGATCTGGATCATCATATTTTGTTGGATCACTCATCGAACGAAGTGCATCCCCAGCTGTACCAGGTGTATAAATATCTTCTCCAACTTCCCAATCTGGGTTACGGTTATCATAGTATTCTATTAATGTTCCAAAGATATCAGAAAATGCTTCATTTAATGCACCAGATTCATTTTGATAAATAAGGTTTGAACTATATTCTGTAACGGCATGCGTTAACTCATGTCCGACAACATCAATCCCTCCAGAAAATGGAATGAATGTATATCCATCTCCATCACCGTACACCATTTGTGATCCATTCCAAAAAGCATTGTTATAATTTTTTCCATAATGAACCGTCGATTTTAACTGTGCGCCAGCATCGTTATAAGAGTTGCGGTTAAAGGTTTTCTTATAATAATCATATGTTACACCTGCATAATAATGTGCATCCACCGCTGCCGCATCACGGGTAGCATTAAAGATGTTATCTGTATCAGCCCATAAAGTTCCTGGAAGAGTCGAACGATTCTTTGCATCATATGTGTAAATGGTTGCACCGTGTGTATTGTCTTGTAAATAATAGCTAGATCTGGATAATGTTGTATTAATAGATTTTGTATCGCCTAATACTCCTTTACCTGTTCCAACTTTATTTGTTCCTGTTACAGGTTTAATCGGTGCAGTATTCTCAGTATTAGCATTATGAATTGTATTGTATTTATTCAGTACTTTACCGCTATCAGCTTCAATGAAATAATAATAGTTTCCTGGCTCTGGATCTAAGAAATTTAATTTCACAACATATGCGTATGTTGTTTCCTCACCATTTTGATATACAAATAAATCTGCCGCCGGCTCTACTTCATATTTTGGATTCATTCCTAAGTCTTTTTGCGCAGCAGCAATTGCTTCTTTTCCGTCAATTTTATTTTTATTTTTCAGCTTCTCTTTTTTATCTAAATCAGGCGCAACTGTTCCTGATACAACCTTTAATACACCATCTTTTCCAACATGAGCTACTTGAGTATATCCCCATACCGGTACGCCTTCATACATTTGCTGCAGGCGGACAACAGTTGCTTCTCCAATAGGATCTTTTACAATTTTTTGTACTTTAAAGGATTCTTCTGCACCTTTTTCGCCTAGTTTATAATCTTTTTTAGCAGAGTTTAAATAATCAAATACAACAGACTCTGCTTTCTTTCCTGATTCGCTTGTTAGGTTTCCTGATACAAACTCTGGAGACTGAGTAGTCTCATTGTATTTTTTTGTGGAAAGTACATTCTTTGAATCTGCAAAGGCAGAGCTTGTCCCCCCGAACGTTGTCACTGCCATTCCGGTTGCTAACACAAACGCTAGACTCTTTTTCTTCATCATTCTTTCCCCCTAACAAAAATTTAAAAGAATAGATTTATAGTAACATTAAGTTTCTATTATTAGAATACTGAAAATTCAAATAATTTTTTTCTCAAGTTTTTTTGAGTTTTGATAAACAATTTAAAAATTTGGGATTTTCAAAAGAAAATTGTAACTCTAGAAAACAAGCGAAACGATTGAGTGTTTTTGGCTAAAGTCGTTATGAAACGGTACATATAAGCATAATTCATGTTGCTACAGCATATAAAACTGATAGCACCCGTACAAATGCTAGAGGCTATTTAGAGTAGGTTTACATAATGGGAGGGGGAATATTAATGAATCAAAATCTTTCTACAAAACTAGTTGTAGCAATTGGAATTGGCTCAGCAATATATGGTGTATTAGGATTATGGGGATTTTCTATTGCACCGAATACTTTTATTAAACCAGCACTTGCTTTATTAACGATTTTCGGTGCTATCTTTGGACCAATCGCAGCTTTATTAATTGGACTTATCGGTCATGCAATAACAGATGCTATTGCTGGTTGGAGCATTTGGTGGGGCTGGGTATTAAGTTCAGGAATCATTGGCTTATTTATGGGATTTGTCCAAAAGCGCCCTGCATTTAGTGTGAAAAATGGAACGTATAGTAAGGGAGATATCGTTTACCTTTCTATTACGGGTGTAATTGGTATTCTTTTGGGAATCGTCTTTGCTGGTATATTTGACATTTTCATTATGGGCGAACCGTTTGATAAAATTGCTATTCAAGTAGGTGGTGCGATTATCGCAGATGTTCTCGTGTTCTTTATCCTCGGTTTACCAATCGTGTTAGGACTTGCGAAGGCAAATAAAAAGAATACACAATTAAAGGTCGAGAAGTAAAAATATGCATATGAAACCCATTGTTTCGTTTGAAGAATTTACATTTCAATATAAAAGCGTAGCTGAACCGACTCTAAGGGATATTACCTTTCATATTTATCCTGGCGAAAAAGTATTAATTGCTGGGCGAAGCGGGTCGGGAAAATCTACATTGGCTCATTGTATCAATGGGCTCATTCCTTTTTCTTATGAAGGGACAAGTACAGGAAACCTTTCCGTGTGCGGTATAGATCCTAGACATACGAGTGTATTTGAGTTAAGTCAATATGTAGGAACGATTCTGCAAGATCAAGATTCTCAATTTATCGGATTAACGGTTGAAGAAGACGTTGCGTTTGCGATGGAAAATGATTGTACGGGGCAAGAGGAAATGAAGCGAATTGTAGAACGTTCACTTGAAGAGGTAGACATGATTAAGTTTCATTCACATAGCCCTCACGATTTATCAGGAGGACAAAAACAGTCCGTTTCTCTTGCAGGCGTACTAGCTACAAATGCCGAGATTCTGCTGTTTGATGAACCTTTAGCGAATTTAGATCCTGTAAGCAGCGAAAAAGCAATTCAACTTATGAAAAAGATTCATAGACAAACGAATAAAACAATAATCATTATTGAGCATCGCATTGAAGAAATACTCAATCTTGATTTAGATAAAATTATTATTTTGGAAAATGGCCGTATCATTGCAAACGAAACACCGCTTAAGCTATTACAGAAAAATATTCTACAAAAGGCAGGGCTAAGGGAGCCTGTATACGTAGAAGCATTAAAAACATTGGAATATCCACTTTCGGACGAGGAAGTGTATCCGATAAAAAGTGTTAATTCTCATATATTACACGAAACGCTATCAAAATGGATGTTACAAAATCGAATACATGCAGAAAGATTCGAAAACAAATGTATATGTAAAATAGAGAATATATCGCATGCATATCCAAATAGAAATTTTGCATTAAAGGATATATGTATGCCTATATACAAAGGAGAAGTTCTCGCTCTTTTAGGAAACAATGGTGCTGGAAAGTCAACACTTGCTCATATCATGACAGGAATGAAAAAAGCCCAGCAAGGTAAAATTCTTTTAGAAGGAACGGATGTGACAAGATGGTCAATCCGAAAGCGGGGAGAGGTGGTCGCTTATGTGATGCAAAACCCTAACCATATGATTACACAAGCGACAGTATGGGAAGAAGCCGCTTTTGCTTTAAAATTGAAGAATACTTCAGAAGAAATACATAAAAAAGTAGAACAGGCATTACAAATTTGCGGTTTGTATCCATTTCGAAATTGGCCAGTACAAGCATTAAGTTATGGACAAAAAAAGCGTCTAACGATAGCTTCGATTCTCGTTACAAGTCCAAAAATTGTTATTTTAGACGAACCCACTGCAGGACAAGATTATTTTCATTACAAAGAATTCATGAATTTTATAGAAAAATTAGCTAAATGTGGAATTTCTTTTTTGTTGATTACACATGATATGAACTTAGCGATAGAATACGCCAAACGGGCGATTGTCTTACATAATGGCGAAATCATTGCAGATGATGCGGTAACTACCGTGTTAGCCAATGAGCATGTTTTAAAACGTGCAAACCTCCGCGAGAGCACACTTACCCGTCTAGCGAAACATGGGAACATACCACTTCCGCAGCTATTTGTTCAATCTTATATAGAAGCAAAAAGGAGGAACCGTCGTGAGTAAGATGGGGACACTATACATAGAAGATGAATCATATTTCCACCGTATGGATGGTGCTGTAAAGCTCATCCTATTTATTATATGGATGATTCTTACATTCCTGTTTTTTGATTTTCGTATTTTATTATTCTTATTACTAATTGGCTGCATACTAGTAGGTATCGCTAAAATTCCATCGCGTAGGATAGTACTTATTTTTACTGTTATTTTCACATTTAGTATTCTGAATTCTACCATGATTTTATTTATTACCCCAACACATGGATCGGAACTAACTGGTACATATACACCACTTCTTCACATTGGTTATGCGACTATTACACTCGAAACTCTTTTTTATGCAATGACATTATCATTAAAATATTTTACCTTATTACCGTTTACACTTATTTTTATTTACACAACTCATCCAAGTCAATTTGCCAGCAGCTTAAATAAAATTAGATTCCATTATAAAATAGCCTATGCAGTTAATATTGCACTGCGCTATATTCCGAATATACAAACAGAATATGAGCTCATTAAACATGCGCAGGAAGCAAGGGGGATTCCGTTTCATAAAGGAGAAGCAACTCTACTTCAACGCATTAAAAATCGAGTGACGATTTTTTGGCCGCTTGTAATCAATTCATTGGATCGAATTGATACCGTTTCGAATGCTATGGATTTACGAGGTTTTGGAAAAAAGGAGAAACGAACTTGGTACTATAGAACGGAAATGCAGTTTCTTGATTATCTGGCGCTTCTTATTGGGGTATGTGTTTTGATTTTCGCTATTTATTTAAAACTTACAACTTTTCATTCGTTTTGGTATCCTTTATGAATAATAGAAGAATGATTAGATAAGAGAGGAGGAAACTGTATTAGTTTCCTCTTTTCTTGCATATTGATTGTTTTCTTTGAGCGGAGAAGCCGTAGTTATAATTGAAACTTTTAAGTCACTAAGCTCTCCACCAATTAGTTGTAAAAATTGCTTTTTGATTTGTCCCGTGAAGAAGCCGTTAGAGGTTAATAATAATTTACTCATTTTAGATCCCCATCTTTTGAAACTAGTTTTTGTTTCAGTCTCCTATTTTACATGTTTGCAATGACATCCAAGTATCTTTAAATGTTATCATATTCTCCGTAACATATAACGGTTTGTGCTCACTTGGCTGTTTTTTACCCTTTGGATTAATCCAGATGGCGAACATGCCGGCATTAATCGCACCGATTACATCATTTTTCCAGGAATCGCCTACGTATACTGCATTCTTTGGCTTGATTCCATAATGTGAGAGAGGTATATGAAAGGCTTCACTTTTCGGTTTTTCAACCCTCATCTCTTCTGAAATAAAGATTTCTTGATCAGTAAACACCTTATGTAGATTTAATTTTATGAGTTTGGATCGTTGTTCATAGACTTTTCCGTTTGTGATAATACCAACTTGATACGTTTTTTTTAATTCACGGAGATATGCATTGACTACCTCTTCTGGTTTTAATAAGTGGATGAGCTGATTAAAGAACTCACCGAAATAGGTATCCGCCTCTTCTGCACTGATCTCCTGATTAAAATGTTTAAGTGTATAAATGAGACGTTGTTGCCTCACTTCATCTAAGGAAATCTGTCCTTGATCGTGCAATTTCCAAAAATGATGGTCATAATGATGATAGTGTGAGAAAAACTTCTCAAATGGTAAAGGTTTCGTGATGCTAGATTTATAAAAAGTATTTTTAGTAGCTTGCGTATAATAGATATCAAATGAAAAGAGGGTATTATCTAAATCAAATATGTGTTCATCCGGAGCTATTGTTATAAGTTCACGAGACTTCCATTTAATTCCTACATACGCTTCCATGACATATAGCCAGTAAATGAGAACATTCGACAGTATTTATAATGTTCCTTCATCAAAGAAAAAATTTGTCGAATTTGATAAGAGAATAAAAAGAATAAGTTGGGAATAAATAGGATTATTTGGGCGATGTGTAGAATATTACAACATCTTATTATTGAAGGAGATGTTGTAATGGAAGTAACTATTCATCCCGTTCAAATACAAGATGCTAGCGCAATTCATCGAATTTGCATACAAGATGCTGTTTTGCCATATATGGTTTTCCTGCCTAGTATGCGGGTAGATGCTATGGAAATAGAATTAGCAATTTAGGACCTAATCAATTCGAATTTGTTGCAGAGCTTGATGGTAATGTTGTTGAATTTAAGAAACATATCGATATAACGACTAAATTGTACAAAGAAACGGGACATTTAATGCACTGGGATAGACCTAATGAAATTGTTGAAGATGTTTTAAATTGGCTGAGATAATGAGAGGAAAGTACGGTGTTCAAAGCTGAAACCGTACTTTTTGTTTTACGTCCAGCGTGTGCATATTCTCTAGGGTTCAAATCCTGAATCACGAAGGCCGTAGTAGCAGTTTTGTTTTAGGTACTTTTTTTAGGCCCTAAATTATATATATGCTAAGATAAAAAAGAGATTTTGAAGAAGTGTAGCTTAGCTAACGAATAGACAAAAGCTATAGGACTGAGCCGTTTACTTTGAAAGACTAAATTTTATGATTTTCGAAGACATCCATATGAAAATAAAACAATTAATTTCCAAGAATATTAATTGTTTAGATACCATCTTGCCAAGTGGATTATGGAAAATGATTCAAGATTGATGGGTTTTTAAATGCAGCTAAAAAGTGACAGAAAGAATCGGAGAAATTGAGAATGATCATTCTTGACTTTCAGCTGATTGTAAAATTGCAGAGGAGTGTTCCTTGATGACAAATAGTAGAATGAATCCTAAGGTTGATGAATTTTTAAATGCAGCCGAGAAGTGGAAGGAAGAATATGAGAAGTTGAGAAATATAGTTCTTGACTGTGAGCTAACCGAAGAATTTAAATGGATGCATCCTTGTTACACGTTTGAGAAAAAAAACATAGTTTTAATACATGGATTTAAAGAATATTGTGCGCTTCTGTTTCACAAAGGTGCCTTGTTACAAGATGCCCAGGGGATTCTAATCCAACAAACGGAAAATGTACAGGCGGCACGCCAAATTCGGTTCGCCAATGTTCAAGAAATAGTTGAAATGGAACCCATCTTGAAAGCCTATATTTATGAAGCCATTGAAGTTGAAAGATCCGGCTTAGAAGTGAAAAAGAAAGAGCATAAAGAATTCATAATTCCTGAAGAACTTCAAAATAAATTCGATGAAATGCCTACTTTTAAAACTGCTTTTGAATCATTGACACCGGGACGGCAAAGAGCATATATTATTTATTTTTCTCAGCCCAAACAATCTAAAACTCGAGAGTCAAGGATTGGGAAATGTATCGAGAAAATTCTCGATGGAAAGGGATTAAATGATTGTACTTGTGGGCTATCTCAAAAGCAACCTAACTGTGACGGTTCACACAAATCATTGGATAAGAAAAAAATTTAATCAAACTTTAGGATATTATCTCACTTTGCGTTACCTGTGAACTCTTTTTAGTTCGCAGGTAACGCTCAATCAAATAATTTAAAATGAAAAAACAAAAAAATGATTCGTAGAGTATAAGCAAACTACCGTATAACAGGCTTACGCATTACCAGTTAAAAAAACTGCACACAAAAGTGTACACTTTGGCTTTTTGCTGAAAGGTACACTTTTCTTGAATTAATGGGTGCACTTCACCTGTACGCTAAGGACTTCGGATTTATATCATTCCATTATTCTTTAAATTGGTTTCACAAGCAATGCTATGCATCAGTATTTTGAATAAAATCAATCATTTTCTCCTTTAATTCAGTAGCAAATTCTGTACGTGTACTGAGATAGAATTGATTATTACTAGACAGATGTACACGTATAAGGTTTGCTGATCGCAATATCATCAGGTGATGATGGAGATTCCCTTTCGCTCCGCCTATATAACTTAGAATATCCGTAAATTTATATTTATCTCTTGAAAGAAACTGAAGTATATCTAAACGTTTTTGATCTGCTAGCGCTTTTGAAATGTTAAATATTTTTTCTCTTGATTCTTCAAAACTTACAGGATACCAAACAAACATTTTTTCTTTAAAAATACTAAAAGTATGGAGCGGACAAAAGTGAAGAGAAGGAATTAGAACAACGTGCTTAATTGTTGGAATTTCTATTTTAAGGCCAGTCGCAAACACTTCTACCAATTTTTCTGGTGAATATGTTTCAGCTTTTTCACTAAATTTTGAAGCCTCGTTAGCTATTTTTTTCTCTATATTCTCAAATTTAAAGTACTGGTTATACCACTCCGACAGGAAATAGAAATAATTATTTTTTTGATTTTCTAAACCAAGCAAAAAATGAGAATCCTCTTTTTTTAAGTGTGGCGCTAGTAATTCATACAATGTCGTTATTGATGCTTTCTGGAACCAATTTAAAAATGAATGAATATTCTCTTTTTGAGGACATCCTTCAATTATTAAGCATAGTACATCCCCGAACGATACATCTTCAAATTGATCAAGTTTATTTTTATATTCATCAGTTATTTTAGAATCAACTTCTTCAACCCAATTCATACCTTTATACAAATATTTTAGATTTTTCCTTCTTTTATATAATAAAAAACTTAAAAGTAATTCATAAACTATTGAATCATCCACTGCTACACGATATGACATTACTTACCTCCTACTAGGATATTAATTATAGAATATCAAAAAATATAACAATTGAACAATGTGTAAAATTCTGAATTTATTTACATTTTCGTGATTTTCTAATATTATTGAACTGTAAATGAGTTCTTCGTTCGAAGAACTAAATAAAATACCATTGGAGGTTGTATTTATGAATCAAATTTCTCATGAGCCTACATGTTGGAATTTACAAAGATTATATCCAAATGAATTGAATCAAACTTTATCCAATGAATTAAATGAAATTAAAACCTTAATTCATTATTTAAAAGAAGAGACTTATTCAAAATTCAACTCTGAAAGTTTTATTGATGAAAAAATGCTGCAAACCTTCTCCAAGGTCCGCAGCAGGCTTGAAAAAGCGGAATATTATTGTTACTGTCTTAGTTCTGAATCAAAAGATCATTCTATTCTTACTTCATTGCATAGCAATATAACTTCTTTCAAAGACGAAGTTCATTCTTTATTATTGGATTGGAAAAAATATATAAGTGAACTTCCTGTTGAAATCCAGAAGGAATGGTATAGTCTTCCTTTTGTGCAACCCTTTATTTTTGATTTATCTCCTAATATTTATAATGATATTGAAGAACAAATAATAAGCATAACAAAAAATGAATTAAATCATTGGAAAGCTATGTATACTCAACTTAAAAATAAATTAGAGATTGAATTAATTTATGATGATAATAAAAAGATAGTTTCTTTTAGTGAATTGAATCATTTAGCTATGAATCATGATGATCCCATCAAAAGAATGGAAGCGTTTGAGTTGCTAACGATTAAACTAGATAAGGAAAAGGCTCTTTTTGCTACCGTTTTTAATAACTTTGCACGGTTACGTCTGTTCCAAAACTGCGCCCTACAAAAAGACGATATATTATCAGATTCTCTGCATTTAAATGGAATTTCTCGAAAATCACTCTTTACAATGTGGGAGACAATAGATGAGAATTTGAAAAATTTAACTGTTTTTCTGAACTTTAAAAGGAAGAATGTAGAAAAGCTAACATGGCATCAATTGATGACTTCTCAAGAAAATGAGCAAAGAAAAATGCCTTTTTCAAAGGCCGTAGAAGAAATATTCAATGCATTTAAAAATATTGACGATGAAATTGCTCAATTTGCACTTCATGCCATAACAGATGGCTGGGTAGATGCAGAGCCAAGAACGAATAAACCTTCTGGAGGTTTTTGTGCGCCTTTTTTAAGTGAAGGAGAATCTAGAATTTCTTTACGATATGACAGAACGATAGAGAGTGCAAGGATACTAGCACATGAACTAGGCCATGCATGGCATTTTAAGCAATTAGAAGATGATCCCTCAATTTTCTTTTTAGAAGAACGTTTTCCAATGAGTATCGCAGAGTGTTCATCTATTTTATTTGAATTAATTTTTGTGGATCATTTAATTACAGTTACAAGTGATTTAGAAATTAAACAATCTTTACTTAACTATAAAATACAAAGTAGTTTAAATTATTTAATGGCAGTTCGAGGATCATTTATATTCGAGCAACTTTTCTATGAAAAAAGTAAAGATGGCCCATTAAGTCCTATTCAGATAGAAGAATTATCAATTGAATCTCAGAAAAGAGCGTATGGTAATAGCTTAGAACAGTATCAACCTTTTGTTTGGATGAAATATGGGCATTTTTATGAACCCACCGTTCCTTATTATAATTATCCTTATACTTTTGGTTATCTATTAAGTCTAGGTCTGCTAGCCATCGCAAAGCAAGATGGTAGTGAATTTCATTCGAAATATAAAAGGTTCTTAAGTGAAACTGGAAAAAGGTCAGTTGAAGAATTAGTATACCATTACTTTAATATTGACCTTTCTAATCCACAATTTTGACAGCAGTCTGTTAATCAAATTATTACGGATATAGAAGAATATATTCATCTTTCAAATAATTAATTTTAATCCCGTTAATTTCAAAGCCAGAATAATTTTCTTGTGTCAAAGATACCTTTAGTAAATATTCAAGTCTCATAAACGACCGTTTTTAGAAAATAGAATGACTTGACTGTCCTTACAACTTTTAATTCGGATTTCTAGGACTAAAAGTATCACCAAAATTAAATAACTGAAATTTCAATGTATTAACCGTTTTTGGTACAGAATTAGCGTGGGTTTTATGTTATTTGGTGGCGGTGACCCATGCTATTGGTGAATTTATTTCTGATTTCTACATACTTCCTGGTATTCTACTATTAATTGGTGAGTTAATGGTAAACGTCAAGTAACTCCAAAATATACAATAAAGATTGCTTTTAGATTTGTTTGCCGTATTTATTATTTCGGTTCTAGATGCTAATTATTTTGTTGTGTGGTTTTCTCTGAAGGTTTTTAACTAGTAACCAAATATGTATAATTGCATAAATAAATTGAAAAATATGAGGTATTATTAAACTATATATTTCATACAGGTGAGTAGTCTTACTTAAATGTGAAACCGTTTGTATTTTTTAGAAAGAATTATTTGTTACTAATGAGAGAAAATTAAATTTTAAAGGGGATTGGTGTATATGGTGTTCCGAAATACAAAACTTGCTATTTTTACTATTTCTTCATTTTTCATTTTAGGTTCTGCATCCTTATCATTTACTAATACCGTGTATGGTGAAGGAGCTTCTTCATCTTCGAAAGTAACTGAAGGGGTAACTTCAACTAATTATGATGATACATATTATAATAGCGTGAAGGGGAAAACGGGCCTAGAGTTAAAAAAGGAACTTCATAATATTATTGATAATCATACAAAGATATCCTACAGTGCAGTTTGGGAAGCGCTAAGAGATACTGATGAAGATCCAAATAATAAAAATAATGTACTTCTCTTATATACAGGGCGTTCGCAAGGGAAATTTACAAGTGGTTCAGGGGTCGATAATTGGAACCGAGAGCATGTTTGGGCAAAATCTCACGGTGAATTTGGGACGGCTGCAGGGCCTGGAACGGATCTTCATCATTTAAGAGCTACAGATGTATCTGTAAATAGCTCACGTGGAAATTTGGATTTTGATAACGGTGGTGTGAACCATCCAGAAGCAACAGAATGTAAATATGATAATGATTCTTGGGAGCCTCGTGATAGTGTAAAAGGCGATATTGCTAGAATGCTATTTTACATGGCTGTTCGTTATGAAGGGGATAACGGTGAAGTAGATTTGGAACTAAATGATAAAGTAAACAATAATAAAGCTCCCTATATGGGAAAGCTATCTGTTTTGCTAAAATGGAATGAACAAGATCCTGTTGATGATTTGGAGCGAAAGCGTAATGAAATAATCTATACAAAGTATCAACATAACCGGAATCCATTTATTGATCATCCTGAATGGGCAAATAAAATTTGGAAATAAATAAGTAAAAACATAGTTTGAAAAATATAAAGTGGAAAGGAGTGGTCATAAGGATCACTCCTTTTTCGTGTTTATTATACAATAATTGGTCTGTAATGGATAAGTGAGGAAAGTAAAAGACTTTTTGCTAAACCTCTATTATTATGTATAATTGAATTATCTGAAAAATATAATTGCATGCTTACGGAGACGGTATTATGAATTATATGGATTCTAATAATTTTGTTTTACATGCAAAAAGTAAACAGTTTTATTGGGAAGGTCACGGCCAATTATCTATTAAAACATTTTCTAACGGAAAAGCACATTATAGGACTAGTAAAGGTTTTTTTGCTGTCGAGGAAAGTAGATATTTACTTCTTAATAAAGGGTCTTATACAATTTCAATTGATGAAAATAAGGAAGTTGAATCTTTTTGCATCTTTTTTAAAGACGGATTTGCAGAGGGAATTTTAAACTCATTACGAGAATCAAATAATAGACTTCTTAGTGATCCGTTTAAGAATAGGAACGATATCGAATTCTTTGAAAAAACTTATGATACAAGTAAAACTTTATTGTATCAAATAACAAAATTTAAAGAGAATTTACCTATTCTTGAGAATGACCCAGTTGGCTATGAAGAACAATTTCATAAGTTAATACAAATCATTCTATTTGAACATTTTGACGCATGGAAAGAAGTCGAATCATTAAGAGCAGTACGTAATTCTACAAGAGAAGAATTGTATAGAAGGATTAGTATCGCACATGAATATATAAGGGCCTATTATGATAGACCAATTAAATTGAATGAAATTGCCCAAATTGCTTGTTTATCGCCAAACCATTTGTTAAGAACATACTCACAAATATATCGTAAAACACCTCATCAGCACATATCAGAGTTTAGAGTTCGGAAAGCGAAAAAGCTTTTAACACAACTAGATTTCAATATGACTGATATAACATTTGAACTAGGATTACAAAACCCTGTATCTTTTAGCAAAATGTTTAAACAGCATGTTGGGATTTCCCCTATTGAATTTCGAAAAAAGGTGATTTTGGATAAGAAATACAAAGTTTAATCGTATATTCTTAGAATGAAATGATTTTGAAAGGGGAATTCTCATTGGAAACTACTATGATTCAAAAAATCGGACAAATTGGGGTACCAGTTAAAGATTTAGATAGGGCAATTCATTTTTATAAAGATAAACTTGGGCTATCACTTCTATTTAATACTGATAGTATGGCATTCTTTGAATGTAACGGGTTGCGTCTCTTTTTAAGTCTTCCAGAAAAAGAGAAATTTGCTCAATCTAGTTCGGTCATTTATTTTCAAGTTGAAAACATTAAAGAGACTTACGAAGATCTATTAAGCAAGGAAATTATTTTCATCGATGAACCACATATTGTAGCGAAAATGGGACAATTAGAAACATGGATGACATTCTTTAAAGATACAGAAGGTAATACACATGCTTTAATGAGTGAAGTGCAATGTCAATGAAAGAGACCGTTGATAATGGTCTCTTTCACTACTTTTAGTTTTTTAGTATTTCACAAAATAGAAAAAATTTCACTTTGTTTGGTGGTACGATACTAGCGAAAATGAGAATAAGACAGATAAAAGGATAGTACTAATATCGGAGGGAGAATAAGTTGGTCATTGAATTGTTTATCAAAGGATTAATCATTGGGCTTAGTATCGCTGCTCCTGTTGGACCTATTGGAGTTTTATGTATACGACGCACATTGGAGTACGGAAAATGTATTGGTTTTATGTCAGGATTAGGTGCAGCAACAGCTGATGGGCTGTATGGGCTGATTGCTGGACTTGGTTTAACATTTATAACTAATTTTTTAGTTGAACAACAAGGGTGGATTCATGTTGTTGGTAGTATATTTTTATTATATCTAGGATTGAAGATTTTCGTTTCAAAACCATCAAAAACATCAGCTAAAGCCAATGGTAATAATGTTTTTGGAGCATATGCTTCAACCTTTCTTTTAACTATTACAAATCCAGTAACCATATTATCTTTCTTAGCCATTTTTTCTGGACTTGGAATGTCTAATTCGAATAATGATACAATAATTAGCTTAGTCGTAGTATTAGGAGTATTTTCTGGTTCTACATTATGGTGGTTCATTCTTAGCAGTGTAACAGGAGTATTGATGAGTCGAATGAAAAATTTCCCTTTAAAAATTGTAAATCGTATTTCTGGATTCATTATAATAATGTTTGGTTTATGGTCTATGTACAATTTAATGAAAGGCTTTGTTACATAAAATAAGAGATTTTAGATTACCACTTTTTTCTTTGTGAGAATAATATTATTACGATATTACAAATAATTGACAGTTATGTATTGGTAAAATATAATTCATATGTGAAATATTTGTTAACTTATAGAAAAATGAGGAAAGTATGTAGAGATAGTTGTAAAACTCCAGATAAATGATTGGGAATACAATTATTTTTATTTTCCTTGTTTAGTGTAGAATTTGTTCTCTGCAGAAAGGGTGTTTTCTATGCAAGTAGCAGCAAGGGAATTATATGCTTTAATTAGAGAGGTATATCATCAATTACAAAATAATCTCGAGAATCAATTGAAACAATTCGATATTAGTGTAGTTCAATTTGGAGTTATACAAGTGTTATCAGAGTCAGAAAAAACTTCGATGTCTCATTTAAAACAAAAAATTGGTTGTGCTCCTAGTAATGTTACTACTATAATTCAACGGATGAAGAGAGATGGGTTTGTAACAACGACTAAAAATCCAAACGATCAAAGAGAAACGTTAGTATATTTAACTGAAAAAGGTAAAGAAACGAAAGAAAAGGTAAATGTTCAATACAAAGCATTTCTTAAAGAAAATTTTTCATATTTTGATGAAGAAAAATGTATTACTTTATCAGAAATTCTCAAAGACTATAAGCATCATTTGTTAAATGTTGGGGAAGAAGTGCAAAAGTGTAACTAATAGTTGCATTTTTGTTTACATAAATAATTCATATATGAATTATTTATCTGAGTATTTATTTCATATATGAAATAAAATCTGAAGCCGAGGGGGAGATGGAAATGATTGATAAAGGAATGAGACATATGCTAATTCTACTAGCAATTGTAGCATTTTTTATTGGAATGGATTCTTTAGTGGTATCACCTTTAATTCCTGATATTGCTAAAGCTACTGCAACACCACTGGAAAGGGGAGGATGGTTAATTACTTCTTATGCATTATTCTATGGAATAACTGCTCCATTTTTTGGTCCAATTTCTGATAAATTTGGGCGTAAACAAATGATTGTGACAGGGATGGTTATATTTTCAATAGGAACGTTTTGTACAGGACTATCAGAAAATTTTAATACAATTTTAGTTTTTCGTGCTTTAACAGGCTTATCTGGGGCTATGGTGATGCCAAGTATTTTTGCGTTAATAGGTGATAAAGTACCATATAAAATGCGGGGCAGTGCAATGGGAATAATCATGGGGGCTATGGTTGGTTCTACTGTACTAGGGGTACCAATTGGAGCTTTCTTAACTTCCATCGGTAATTGGCAATGGACTTTTTATGGTATTGGGATTTTAGGGATGATTGTAGCATTTATTATTATGGGTATCTTGCCTAAAACACCACAAACAAATCAAATTCTGATTTTTGCATCAGTAGCAATGATTTCTGCCATAAAGACAGCCTTTACAAATACATCTGTGTTTTTTGCATTATTGTCTACTTTCTTATGGACTGTCAGTTTGCAAGGCATGTTTTCTTATATTGGAGTTTATTACAAAGAGAATTTTGACTTTAGTGTTGAAAAAATAGGAATGGTCATTTTTTTAGCAGGAGCCGGTAGTATTATTGGCAACGTCATAGGAGGTAAATTAGCAGATAAAATCGGTAAAAAAGCAGTTGTCTCAATTGCTACTATTATCGCTGCAGTTGGAGTTGTTAGTTTCACTTTGTTAACTGAACATATAATATTTGCAATAATTGTACATGTATTATGGAGTACATCAATTGGATTTGGACAATCTTCATTAACAGCATTAATTTCAGAGTTAAGTCCCAAAGTAAGGGGCACTATAATGGCTCTAAATGGCTCAGCGATGTATATCGGAATGATGATTGCCTCTACAGGTGCTTCCTGGCTATTGGAAGGCGGACAGACATTTTTAGCTATTGGTATAATGTGTGCAATTGCAAGTTTCTTAGTGCTGCCAATTATTCATTACTTAATAAAAGAAAATTCGATTACACCAGTAGATGAACAACGAGTTCAAGTAAAATAATTTGAGAATATTTCATAGAAAATACTTTGCTATTATGGTGGCTAATATTAAAAAAGGTCTTTTAATGGTCATATGAGTAAAGAGATTTTTTGAGAAGTAATTCCTTGGTAATTGTATAGGATTATTATTAAGGAATGATAATTAAATGTTGCTTGAAAGTGTTGAAAGGAATTAGTAACAGGTGTGTTTTTTTGCTAGAAAGAAGAAAGGAGAGCGCATATTAATCATAAATACGATGTGTTCTCCTTTTACTAAACTAAAGAGCATAAGCACTTAATAAAAAACATAATTAATTCAATTTAGAAGTTATTAATTAATCGTTGTATTGCATCAATTACTACAAATGGTTCATCATTTTGTATATAGTGGGTACTATTTTCTGCAATTATAAGCTCACTTTTTGTAGATATCTCAAGAATCTCTTTTTGCATTTCATTCCATAATTCTTGAGATTTTTTAGAATAATGATCTTTTTTTCCTGCTGATAAAACGATTAAGGGAACGTTTAATTGTTGTTTTGTTTGTTTTAGCTGCTTTAGACTTGCGGTGAATTCATCGTATGTACTTTCATAAATAAATTGGTCGTTATATGCTTGTTGAAATTCTTTTGACATTGTTGGAAGAAATCTTTCTTTATAGCTTTCTGGTGTAGAATCAATCAAAAGTAATGCAGCGACGTTGTTAGGATACTTTGTAGCATATATCCGCATGTTTACGCCACCAAAAGAATGACCTACTAATATGTATGGAGGTTGTATCTTCATTTTTATTAGAAGTTGGTTCAATTCTTCTACCATCTCTTGGCTCGTTCTAGGATTAAGGCTTTTTTCGCTTTTTCCTAATCCAGCTCTATCATAGACAAGTACTTCCGTTAGCAGAGAAATTTCATTAATTATTGAACTCCAAGTTTTAGAATAATCTCCATATCCAGCATCCATTACAATAGTAGGTTTGTCTGTTTTTTCCCCATACAGCTTTGTGAATAATTTGAAACCACTAATTTGTATAAACTGCTCTTTCTCTCGAATAGGCATTTTCTCTCTTAGTTTCACATTAATCCTCCTAGTAATTAACAGTATATTTTTTCTTTCTAAGACAGTATTGAAAATAAATGCATTTGACTAGAATCTCTAAATAGAATTGTATCATATGTGAAATAAGATGTTAGTTTTTATACGGGTTTAATTCTCCTTTAACAATCATTGTTCAAGTCATTTGGAAAAACTAAACTGTTTGCAAGAAGAGGAGGTTTATGAGGTGACCCAAATTGCTTAAGGTCATCTCTATTATTATTTTAATTTAGAACGATTGAGGACAGAGAATTTGGATAACGGTCAGTTGGTTTTATCCAATTCAGATTTAGAAAATATTATGTAAATATACTAATAAGAAACAAGCCTCAATAAGCTTGTTTCTTATCTTGAACAGGTATATCCGTCCGATCAATAATTAAATTATATGTCAGTCCCATTAATACTAACAAACCACCAACTATCCTACCAATTGATATGTCATGTGAATTGAAAAAATCCAGTATAATGCCCATACCTAATTGACCGATAAAAATGAGTAATGTCAAATAGAAGGAAGAAATTTTAGGAATAATATAGTTTGATAATCCAATAACTATAACGCCTACCAATCCCCCTAAATAGGCAAGGAACGGTATGGACTGCAAAGTCGTGTAGGACATGTTAAAAGCTTCATTACTAAAAATTAAAAATAGCAACGAAAAAGCGAGACCAGTAATATAGTTGAAAAATGTACCTTGGAAAATTCCAATTTGAATTGCTAAGTTTGCGTTAATCACCCTTGCGATTACAATGGAACAGCCAGCTAAAATGGCAATGCATATATATAACATCATTTCTCCTCCATTAAAAAGTATTCATAATACTAATTCCAGAAGCAATTAGTAATAAGCCGACCATTTTCTTTTTTTCAAACTTCACAGCGTTCATTCCTAATAATCCAAAATGATCAATCATAATAGAAGTAATCGATTGACCGAGTAAACCTAAAGCGATTGTCAAGGATACACCGAGTGTTGAAAAGCTAACATTTGTAAAGAGTACAGTGAACACCCCGATGGCTCCGGCGCTATATAAGTAAAGTGGAATACCTTTCTGGATCTTAATTTTAAATTTACCGATTAGTAAAATGATAATGACCGCAATTAATCCAACAATATGAATAAGAACGCTAGCGTTATAATTTCCTATAACTTCTGCTAAGATGCCATTTAGTGGAATCATCAGTGCGATGAGAGCACCGATAAATGCGGAAAGTAATTTATACATAGTGTTTCCCCCTTGCATTTTTAAAGTTAATTTATCATGATTGAAGTATCGTGTATTATGACATATGTCATAGTGAAGAGGGGATTTGGAGAATTTATGAAAAAAATATATGATTCGAAGAAGTTAGATGAGTATATTCAAAAGAATAATATTAAAGATTTTTTTAGTCATGATATAAAGCCTGTGATGGAGTTATTGTTATTTAAAAAGAATGAATATATATGTAGAGAAAATGAAACGCTTTATTATCTTTATTTTTTTGTAGAGGGAAAATCCAAGGTATATACGACTTTAAGTAACGGTAAGTCGTTATTATTAACTTTTTATAATGGGTTTGAAGTCATAGGAGATGTAGAATTAGTTCGTTCTCAAAAAACTTTTTCTAATGTTCAAGTGATCGAGGACTCATATTGCGTTGGAATTCCATTAGAAAAAATTAGAACGCATTTACTTCAGGATGCAACCTTTTTAAGCTTTATTTGTGATTCTTTAGCATATAAACTTGCTAGACTTGCTCAAAATAGTTCCATTAATTTACTATATCCACTTGAGAATCGATTAGCCAGTTATATTCTTGCGACAGGTGAAAGGGGAGGAGATAAAGAAAAAACGATAATATTTCAAGGGAATTTAACCGAAATATCGGAGTTATTAGGAACAAGCTATCGGCATTTACTGCGAACGTTAAATATTCTTTGTGAAAAAGGAGTGTTAGAGAAGAAGGAGAGTTATTTGGAGGTAATAGACGAGTCTTTACTGCAAGAATTAGCGGCAGATATTTATAAACAAAATTAAATATCTGTTTGTAAGTGAAGTTGTGAGTAGGGTCAGGTGATTTTCATTAATGATGAAAATACGATAAAAAATGAAATAGGCTCGGTCTTCCTTTAGGTAGTTCTGCTTTAATAGCAATAGGTCCGATTTTCCTTAATGTACAGAAAATCGGCTTTTTTCTTGCCGAAATTAGCTTAGCGTACACTAGTCATTTATTTTTTAGAATAGCGGAAGAATATATAGAAAATGCTACATAAATAGGAAGTTTGATTAACTTAGGGGGGACAACTTTGTTCAATTGGATAGTAAAATCTATACCTAATTTATTTACGATTGGAAATTTATTGTGCGGTGTTTTTTCAATTACCTTAAATATGAGCGGCTTTTTGGAAGCGGCCTGCATTTTTATTTTCTTTTCGGCTGTTTTAGATCTTCTTGATGGAAGGATTGCGAGAAAATTAAAAGTGAATAGTGAGTTTGGTGTAGAATTGGATTCCTTAGCTGATATTGTTAGTTTTGGCGTTGCTCCTGCACTTTTATTTCATTCGATAGCGGTACCATCTATTTTAACTTCTTTGGCATTTATCCTCTTCCCAACGATGGGTGCTTTAAGATTAGCTAAATTTAGTGTTAAACCAACCATTGGGTATTTTATGGGATTACCTATTCCAGCTGCTGGATTACCATTGGCTGTCATGGGATTGTTTTCATATAGTAATGCATGGATTACCTTAATTCTCGCTCTCTTAATGGTAAGTCCAATTAGGTTTAAAAAACTTTAAGAGGAGGTACCGTCTCTTGCCCATTAAGTTAAGATCTCTTAATACCCCCCAACGAGAATATTGCCCTATGGGTAACTTGTTTTTTTAGGTTGATGGCAATTGGGTAATAGGCCCAAATCATAAAAGGCTATTCCATCACCTCTTCAAGGCGTAACTACAATAAGGACAAGCCAGTTTTGGCTTGTCCTTATTGTAGTTACGCCCGGCGAATTCAAACGGCAATCACACAAAGCCGCTATTCACCCCAGATCTATCACCCTTGCCACAACGCAGGTTTTGTCACCATGAACCATAACATCGCCATTAAAAGAACAATGTAAATCCAAACAGAACGCCGTAACAATTGAATCAAGGTGTCCTTGTCTTGGCCCGTTTCGCTGAATTTCCGAATGGTCGGCGAAAAGGCGCGGGCCAGGAAAAATAATGAACTCGCCATGAGAATAAGGGTCATCACTATCCAAGGGGTCTTCCAAGTCCAAGGGCCCGCCAGTACAAGCAAAACCCCGGATGCAACCAGCACATGCCCAGCATGCTTGGCCAGCCTGACCGAAAATCGGAATACATCCAGATAAGCCTGACGCGCGTAGGCCTCTGAAGCCCGCAATTTTTTGATGAGCGGAAGCAATACAAAAAACGGGCCGATGGATAAGATTACACTGAAAATATGTACATATAGAAGCAGTCGATACAACATGTCCATCCTTATATCACATTAACCTTCGATGGGACAGAATTCATGAACCCAAACTCTCATATTTGGCAGCCATGGCATACCAGGGTGAAGAGACAGGATAGATTTCTTATATTCCTCCACATTCGCATAGCCTTCTTGACGGGCATGCTCATCAGTCAATTCGCCAAGTGACTGCGAATAGACCTTCTCCACAACATACCGATGACCTTGAAGCTCCATCACTTCCCCGACATCCGCATATCTCCCGTTGCGGCGAGTAGCCGTTTTCTGTCCTGCAAGCACTTTTTCTATGTCCTCCTGAATTGTGATAAGACGTTCAATCGTACATGTTTTTGGTGGTAAAGCGTTCGTTTCATTTTGGTTTGTCATCTGGGTCACTCTCCTTTTTTTATTTAAGCATAAGTCCACTTTATCATATAAAAAAATTATTCTATATAGCAAGTTTCTACTTAATAGTGATAATAAACTTTCATACAATGTTTATACGATAAAACACCAATAATGGGAAAAAGCAGCGCTTAGTTTTGGTGCAAAAATCTCAAGATAATAGCAATTGATCTCTGAATTTTGGACATATAGATACTAGTACTCTAAAAAAGGAGGTAATCGGTATGGAAAATCAAAATTTGTTCAAATGTATCAGGAGGATTATTATGATCCGGAGACGGAGAACAAGGATGTTACAGAAATTTATGTGACAAAGCATCGGAATGGACCTGTTGGATTGGTGAAGCTGCGTTTTTTGAAAGAGTATGGAAGGTTTGTGGAAGGAGGGGAAGAAAGCCCACTGATGGTGGTTTCGTTTTATTAGAATACAAGATTTGTATTTTGTATTATTGGTGTGTGTGTCCCTATTACACTACCTCTAAAGATGTATAGAACTTTAATACTTTTAGTGGATTTAATATTGCTTGTAAATTGATATAGTTAATATTCAAGAATAGAGAGTAGGAGGGTAACCATATGATTAAAGGATTGTATGAAGCGCACTTACCAGTTAGTAATTTACAAAATTCAATTGAATTTTACCGGAAATTAGGATTGGATCTTGCTTAGAGTGATGAAAATACTGCTTTCTTTTGGATTGAAGAAGGGAAAAGTTGGTTGGGTTTATGGGAAGGAAATGAGTATGAAACTCGATACCACCCTTCCTTACGACATATTGCTTTCCGAGTTTCATATGAAGGTTTAAAGGAATCTTTAAAGTGGCTAGATTCTATTCAAGTTGAAGCTGTCCCATTTGGTAATAGAAAATCTATTGAGCCATTTGTTCGCCCGCATCAAGGGAATGCTTCAGTATACTTCAAGGACCCAGATGGTAACAGTTTAGAGTTAATATGTTATGTTGAAGTTCCTAATGAATTAAAACATATTACAGATAAGTTGTCCTTCGTAGATTGGGAGGAACGAGTTAACAATACATTTAAGTGAAAGATTGTGTGATAAGCTTATTTTACTAAACGGAGTCACAACACATCACTATCAAGCTTCCATTTTGGAGTATCCCCAAAATGGAAGCTTTACTTTATCTCTCCATAGTTGTCTACGAAAATTCAGTTCATTTTTTTATTTTGGGGTATTTGCCTTTTTTAGGTTGATGGTGATTTGATCCCTATTAATTTATGTTGAGAAAATCAATAATTAATTGGTTTTAATTGTATTACTAGTTATATAATGGTATTTTAGGAGGGGAAGGGGATATAAAAATGAAACAATTATTCTATTATTTCTTTGTTAGTATACTAGTTTTTAGTTTGATTGGTTGTTCTTTAAATACTTCAAAAACAACTGAAACAAATAATACTAAACAGACAAAAAACGATTTGATGATATTTAAAGACAATGAAATAGAAAATATACAATTATTAAAATGGCAAAACGAAAATAATAAATTAACAACCACTAAATCTCAAACTTCAAACGAATCTTTAATTAAAGATATTGTTAAAACAATAAAAGATGGTTCACCAACTAAATTTCATTTAGATGAAAAGGAAAAAAAATCTTTAAACGCAGAAATGGAAGTTAATTTTAAAAACGGTTCAAAAGAAACTCTCTCAGTTTTAATTAATGATAAAAATGAAATTTCTGTAATAAAAGAATCTGGTGAAGGTTATAGGCTTAAAAATGATGCTCCTAAGTTAGTTGTCAATTTCTTTTTAACAGAAGAAGTAAATTTATAGTAATAACAAAGGTACCAAAATAGGTACCTTTGTTTATATATTTTTTATTAAGGGGGTACCGCCACATCGCTATCAAGCTAAGGATATTATAACGCTTCCAAAACAAAAAAATTGTACATTTTCACCCGAAGATGTTAATTTTCTCGTTTTGGGGGCAACCTGTTCTGTTAGCACGATGGGAATGGGGTACCGCCATCATTTTGAAAACCCTACGCTAAGAGCATGCAAGATTTTATACAGTTTTTCGGCTAATCCAGTAACAAGCAAGAACCCTAAAACCGCGCCAGGATAGGAATGTATAAAAAGATGCATAGAATCATAGAAAAAGAAAAAAGCAGATTCCTTGTGAGAGTAAGGGGTTGTTTATGATGGAATCAATGTTATAAACTACTTTTTAATCAAACTTTACTCAAAACCAACACTTTGCCTTTGTCCTTGCTACCAATAATGTTACGTTATGTTAACCTCACATGAATATCCTATTCATCCAAATTTGCACAAAATTGTCCTTGATAATGGTACAATTAGGATAACGGAGGAATATTATGGGATATCTTAATGAACTTTATGTAATACTGTTTTTTATAATTGGCACTGGAATACTCGCAATTATCAAAGCTGATTCACCAAAAATCAGGAAAAAAAAACTATCATTTGTAATAATCTGTTTAGGGATAAATATACTCGCAATTCCAATGGCTTTTTTTATAGGTGGAATGGCAACAGCTCCCCCAGACAGTACTGAACTTGATTTTTGGGAAGGGTTTCTCTTTATTCAGGCAATACCGCTCCTTATATTAATAATAGGAATCTTAAAATGGCTTATTGACAGAGGAAAAAATAAATGAGCTTATAAATAGAATTGCTATATAAGATGTATAGTTGCACAAAATCGAGAAATTTAAGGAGACGGATAAATTTTATGAGAAAATTATCCATATTACTTACTTTAAGTCTAGTATTTGTCAGTGTTACGGCTGCTTGCACACAAGATAAAAAAGATAGTGCAGTTGAAAATGATTCAATAGAAGAACCAACTGCAAAAAATGAGAATAAAGAATTAATAGATTTTGAAGAAAAAGAAAAGATGATCCGCTTGGAACAAGGTATTTTATTAGTTGGTGAGAGTATTAAGGGAGGCTATTACTTGGCCACCGTTCAAAGTGCATATTTAAATGATAGCAACGATTCTATCGTTGTTAATGTCTCTATAAAAAATGTACGAGGTCAAATGATTGGACTATCAGAATTAAAATATACCTTAAAAGATGAAAAAGACGGTAAGGTGTATGAAGGAAAGCTGCTTGACCAAAACCCTCCTCCTTATGATATACAAGTTAAACCAAATGAAACGGTAGAATTGAAAATAGCTTTTGAAGTACCAGGTACCGCAAATAAATATATGTTTTATATTGAAAGCTCTTTAGACCCTCTAGAAACACACTGGAAAATTGATAAGCTGCAATCACCAAAAAACTAAGTCTAAATATAATTTGGTGGAAGTGTTCTTTAATGTGAATTATATATTCGAAAAGGCTACATTCCCTAACCAAAAACAAACATACGTTCTTTTATCGTTGTATACATAATAGACCATCTTTTCAATCTCTTATTATGGGGTATATCATGTAAGAAAAAAGAGGATCTATGTCCTTATATTAGACATAATATCCACTTCTAATTATAGTCTGTTTAACTCTGACATAATGATTTTATTCAAAGATGGATCCAAAGAAACTTTTTTTTGTGGGTTAGTGATACAACCCAAATTACAGTAGCAAAAAATACAAATGAAGCTCAAGCTGAAGCATATAAAATAAACAATACTAATTCCAAGCGAGCGGTTAACTTTTTTGACAAATAATTTACTTCCGCTTTCAAAAATTATGTAAATGAGCTGTCCATATAGGCAGCTTATTTTATTTTTGGTGGTACCCCTTTATTAGAAATGAATAAATCTTACAAAAAGTTTAGTTATTTCTAAAATAACCCAATATTGTTAAAGTAGACCATGTGAATATAACTTTTAATGGTAAAGATAAGGTGATTGTATGAGTGATAAGTTGAGGTCGGCCGAACTAAGAGAGAGGCGCAAATACTATGTTTCTAGTGTTCACAAAATAGCAAGCGGCCGTTTAGAGATATTGGACAGGTACATAGACGAGGAAAACAAGTTTGGCTCAAATATAAAATGATCGATACTGGTGAAATTTCAGAAAATCGAGAAGTCAACATAAACAGCAGCATTTATAAATTTCGCAGAAAACAAATGGCACAAGCTTTCGAGGAAGACAACCCGGAATTATTTAATCAGAATGCATCATATAAGCTTGTATTAGAGGAATTGGACAACGTTTCTAAGCAATTGACAACGCTACTATACAACCAAACGTTATTTATGCAGGAAATACAGGAATTGAAAAAAGGTAGGGTGACGATATGAAAAAGAAATACATGATCACAGGCATAGTGTTTTGCGTGGCCGCGGGTTTTGCAGCAACAAACACAGTTTTAGGCAAGTATAAATAGCAGAAGGCACGAGTCAAATATGAACAACAGCAACGTGAACAAAGAACAACCGAAACAGGATTATGAAGATAAAACGCCAAACGAAAAAACAACAAAAGAGCAGCGCGACAAAATAAACGCTTACTATGAGCAACTTGCGAAAGAAGGGGATATATGGAAATGAGGGGTGACGATATGAAAAATAAGTATGTGATCATCGGCATAGCGTTTTGCGTGATCACGGGTTTCGTAGCAACAAACATAATTGTAAATAAATACTGTCAGCAGCAGGGCGAACCAACACAAGATGGTTTACACAATTGGCATAAAACAAAAGATCAGTATTGTGAATGAGCGTTATGTGGTCTCGCCACATCGCTATCAAGCTGACAAAACAAAATACCCCCCTAAAATGAAAAAATACGCTATTCTTTCTGTAGAATTATAGGAAAGGATAACTTTTTTTCATTTTAGGGATACAATTTCGCTTTAGTTAAATGGTGATGGGTGATCTCCTAACAAAAAATTAGTTTAGTATTTTTTTAATCGTATTAAGTATATAACTATTTTAATACCATAAAAGAGTATTGCAATGGTCATTATTTTCCCGAAAATTTTTATCGTTAATTCTAATAGAGCACCTTGTTTAAATGCTTTCTTTAGAATGAATTCAAATAGAAGTCCAAATACCCCAATTATAGCTAAAAAATTAACAGGGAAACTATTTTGTTGGAATACGTAGTCGCATTAAAAATAAGCTATTCTGGAAAGATGACAAAATCTATTACAGGGCTTAATGTGTTACATATTTGATTATCACATATATCTGTTATAGAAGTTGATTCTGTTATGGATTTAACTAATTTTTCAATTGACTTTTTCATGTCTTCTCCTTTTAGAGTTATGCAAAATTGTTAATATAATAATGTTCTTTAAATGCTGATCTATAATAAAATAATAACAAAAAAGTAAAAAATTAAAATTTTACAAAAAATGATTTCGATTAAAAGGTGTATGGCAACAAATCTTATTTCTATCGTTTTGGGGGCATTATAAAATTTTAACTTGATGGTGATAGGGCAGGATCTCTATAAGCAAACAAAAGATGTAGCCATGTTATAAGAAATACTGAATCGTAGTACACTCCAAATGACACTTAAATATACTGGAATGAACAAAGAAGAAAAGATAATATCTTGGATGCGTTTTTAATCTAACGTTAAATCTTTTAAAGATACGTTATAGGATAGTCATGCTTGTTTTTTTATTTTCAAAAAAAACAGTCCAAGATAACATAGGAGAATAAGACTAAATATGTATAATGTATTTGCTAATCCAAATAAATCGGATAGACTGCCGCTTAACGTTGGACCGCAGAACATGCCAATTGAGTATGCCGTGTTATAGATAGCAAAGAGTATACCGTATGCACGAATACCATTTTTGTCTGCGAGGTATGTCAGTTCGGGCAGAGCGGGTGCTAGTAAGAAACTAAAGCTAATTCCTAGCACGGCAAGAACAAATATTTCAGCGATAATATTAGGAATAAGTGTTAAGAATGGAAAGCAAAGAGCAGCAATTATAAGTCCAATAATCATTGTTTGATTTCTGCCAAGCTTATTTGACAGTTTCCCAATTACTGGAGCGGTAAACCCATAGGCAAGAGTAGGAACCGCAAATAAAAGTCCAATTGTTCCTGAACTTACGTGTAAAATATTATGTAAATATAAAGGAAGAGTCGGCTCTAAAGCGCTAGGCAAGGCAGCTCCAATTATAATAATTCCGATAATCATAAATAAAGAGTGCATCTTTAAGATGGAACGATAAGAAATGCGTTGGTCAGTATCCTGTTTCGGTTCATCATAAAGTAATGTGATTCGTAATATCCCATCAATAAGTGCGATTGCTGCAGCGAATATAAATGGTAAGTGATAGCCGCCCCATTGGTAAAGAAAGCCGCCGATAGTTGGTCCTAAAAGCATCCCAATTGCTTGGCCGGATAGAGCAATCCCCATAGCCTTCCCGCGTTCTTGCAGAGGGAATACATCTGCAAGAAGGGCTAACCCAGCTGTCCATGTTGCAGATGCAGATATACCTTGTAGCATTCGTGCTACAAGCAATAACCAAAAACTGTTCGCAAATCCAAATAATATAGTTGCAGCTGCTAATCCAAATAAACCTAGAATCATAGGGAGTCTTCTTCCTACTTTATCAGAGAGCACTCCTAAAATTGGGGTTGCGAGAAGTAACGTAATGGCATAGCTGCCAAATAAAAATCCAATCTCAGCTTGTGTGGCCCCAAGTGTTTTTGCGTAGCTTGGAATAATAGGCACAATCATTCCATAAATAAGCATGTCAGTAAAGACGGCTACTGCTACAACCCATAAAGCGGCTTTTTGTATTCGAGACATTTTTATTTGAGATTTCATCATTTTTCCTCCTTTCTGGTCTTTTCTTCTAATATAGATAACTTCTTTTCTAGCCTTTCAATAAAACGAAGCTGCATCTCACATTGCTCATAAATATTTTCAAAGATAAGAGTTACATGCTCAGGAAGGTCAATCATTTTCTCTTTAATCGATTGTCCTGCTTTCATATTTTCGTACATGTCTACAATCCCTTTTTTTTGCTCCTGCAAAGCAACTGTAATTTTCTCGACAGAAACTGCATCAGCTGTGAAAAAAGTTAGTGCTGTATATAGATGAGTTGGGAAAACTACCGAAGATTGCTGAAAAGATTCAATCATTAACTTATAAAATTCATCTTTTCCAGCTGGTGTGATACTATATATTGCCTTGGAACGATTTCCTGTTTTTTCAACAGTATCTAGTCCTACCAATCCTTCTTTATCCATTTTTTTTAAAGCGTGGTAAATAGAAGCAGGGAAAACACCTGCCCACGTATCAGTTTGCGCAGATTGCATTGCTTGCTGTAATTCGTAGCCAGACATAGGGCCATACTGCATTAATAAACCAAGTACCATTAATCTCGTCATCATTATCCCTCCATTAAAATAGAAAACATTTAATACTAAACGTTTAGTATTAATGTAAGTTTATTGAAAAAGTTTTGTTTTGTCAAGAATTGGAATGTGACTTTTAAACATGTGGAGCAACGAGTAATAACTAAAAATAATTGACAATAATCATTTTTCTGATTATTATTAATGCAATTAAAAAATTGAAAATATTAGCAGCGATGAAGAGAAGAGTAATTAAGAAATGTTATGTAACAGAGAACTCCGGTAGTTGAGAAGGAGAGATAACGATCTTAATGAAAAAAGACTTGGAGCTTCGTATGGAACTAAGTTGATTAGGGATAATGCGACGGGTTCTCCCGTTATAGAGATAGGGTATATGCAATTTGCCGTACCCGAAGAGGTTGGTATGGTGACATATCAATAAACTGAGGTGGTACCACGATGAGCACAACTCTCGTCCTCAAGATTTCTAATCTTGGGGGTGGGAGTTTTTTATTTGAAAAAAGGTAAAAGTAATTTGAAATAATTTTATGAAGGATAGTATGCACTGGGCATATAAAATAGCAAATGAATTAATTCATAAGTATCCAAATAAAAATACTTTTGTGTGCGCGTCAGGAATTAGTCCTTCTGGATCAGTTCATATAGGGAATTTTCGAGAGATTGTAACAACGCATTTTGTAGTAAAGGCACTTCAAGACTTAGGGAAGAAAACACGTTTTATTTTCTCATGGGACGATTATGATCGTTTTAGAAAAGTTCCTAAAAACATTGATCCGTCTTTTGAAAAATATATTGGTTTGCCGTATTCAGATATTCCAGATCCATTTGGGTGTCATGCGTCGTATGCAGAGCACTTTGAAACAGAATTTGAAAAGTCGCTTATGGCTTTTGGGATTGAAGTAGAGTTTCTATACCAAAGTAAGGAATATAGAACTGGTAGATATAACAAGCACATTCTTCATGCTTTACAACAAAGAAAAGAAATATATGACATAGTCATGAAGTATAAAACGGGAGATGCTTCAGAAGAAGAGAAAAACGCTTTCTACCCAATTGCACTATATTGTGAGAATTGTGGAAAAGATAATACAGAAATAAAAATCTTTGATGAAGAAAATGAAACGATTGAATATGTTTGTAGATGCGGAAACCATTCTATATTATCAGTAATGAGAGCGAATAATCTGAAATTAAATTGGAAAATAGATTGGCCAATGAGATGGATGGTTGAAAATGTTATATTCGAACCTGGAGGAAGAGATCACTCTTCAGAAACAGGAAGTTATAACGTGTCGAAAGAAATTGCCCGGAGAATTTTTAACTATGAAGCACCTAGCTATGTAGCTTATGAATTTATAGGAATAAAAGGCGATCATAAAAAAATGTCTAGCTCTGCTGGAAATATAATAACGCCAAATGAACTACTAAACATATATTCACCTGAAATTATCCTCTTTATGTTTTCTAAGTATAAACCAAATGCATCATTTAACATTGGTCTAGATGAAGATGTGATTAAAAATTATTCTGAATATGAAAGGTTTCGAGAAAATTATCGAAATGGAACATTACAAGATAAAGATATATGTTCGTCACTTAAATTATCAAAAGTTAACGATGACAATGAAGTGTTTCCGAATTTTAACCAAGTTGCAAGTCTCTTACCATTAGTAAACTTCCAAGTACAAGTATTACAAAGCGTTCTTAGTAAAACAGGTGAGGAATATACCATAACAGACACCGAGGCAATAAGTGATCGAGTAGAATATTGGATTAAAAATTGGAATCCACAAAAAATGATTCGTATAAATGATAAAAAAGATATAGAATACTATGAAACATTAGATGAGATTCAGAAAAAGTGGCTAAATGAACTTTGTGACGTAATTCGTAAAAGTTGGCAGATAGATCAATTAATGGAGAAAACATATGCGATTTGCCATGACGGGGATAAGAAAACCATGAGAGCCAATCAAAAAATATTATTTAATATAGTGTATAAACTCGTTTTGAATAGTTCAAATGGACCACGATTGCCACTGTTGATTCAGGCGGTAGGGGTTGAGCGAATGGTTTCTTTATTAGATTTTTAATAAAAATAGATTGAAGATATTTTTCAAAATGATAGTTCTTCCTATCTCGAGATACGGAGGAACTATTATTTCGATGTAATATATACTTTACATAAAGTAAAATATATATTACATTTTAAGTGGAGGGTGTCATATGAAAAATCACGTAAAGGTTGCTCGCGTAAAAGCAGACTTGACACAACAGCAGCTTGCTGATGCGGTCGGTATTACAAGACAAACGGTTAGCCTTATTGAAAAAGGGAAATATAATCCGTCATTAAAGTTATGTTTACAAATTTGCTATGCCGTAAATGCAAAACTAGATGAAATATTTTGGGTGGAGCAGGAGGATTTTGAATGAAAAAAATTACAGATGAAAGACTTACTTTAAGGAATTTACAAAACATTAAAATTGCGTATATCGTCCAAACAACAGGGGTTTTATGTATTCTTGGCTACGACTTCATTCAAGGTGGAATGGAGAGGATGCGTGAAAATCCTCTTTGGATGGTATTTATGTTAACCGCTATTGTAGCTGCTTATTTATCAATGAGTATTAGTGTAGAACATGAAAAGAAAATAAAAAACCCTAAGAAATCGTTTATTGCTAGCATGGCAGTATTAACTGTAATTGGGACAGGTGTTGCATATCTTACTTCCATTACACCCAACTTTGGCTGTAAAGATGGTCTATTATTAGGAGCTATTATATTTATTTGTGGTCTTATACCGGTTTACTACGTATATAATTTAAGGGTGAAACAGGGACTGGATCTAGAAGATGAGTAGAATGTGTTAATATAATTGTTACTATTTTTTAGAAGAAAAGATAAGTTGTTATTATATTACATTTACTGAAAATACATGTTTAATTGATATTTGCTTTTACTTCAAAGCAATATCAACTATCCATTTATTCCACACTACAATGTATTTTGGTAAATCCTTTGGATGATGTCGAATGGAAGTAGCGATGCAACAATGATTTATTAATGAGAAATAAAAGAAGGATTCTACATTCCATTCATAGAATCAATTGTATGGCCAAAAGAGAAAATCAACATAAGAAATATAAGTTTACATAACATAATTATGTTAATAAAATTGATAAATATTTTGATAAGGGGAAATACAATTGAAGTATATTGAATTTGGAATCGGGAATAAGTGGCTTATTAGAACAGAAATAGAATATGATGATGGAACTGAGACGGAGCAACGTGGTGTTTTGAAGCCAATTCATTTTGAATCGGCGTATATGAGATGTTGGGTAGGGGAAACGTGTTTTATTGTAGATACAAAAGAAGGCTTTAAGAAAATGAAAAAGAACCGTAAAGAATTTAAATTTGTTTTTGGAATTGTTAGTAGAAGATAAGTAGAAAGGAATCAAAAGGTTACGTATAATGTACTTTTGATTCCTCTTATTTCATCTATGCCCTTGTTTTCTGGCTTCTACAAATCCATAGTACGCACAAGCACCATTTTGAGAAAGATCTTTAACTTCAAAGCCACATTTTTTATAAAACTCAAAGTTATTTGCTGAAGTATTCGCAAACCAATCACCGTGGGGTAACTTTTGTAAGCATAACTCTACGAGCTTTTTTCCAATGCCTTGTCCTCTATATTCACTTTTTACGACTACATCCATAATCATAGCAGCCATAATTTGATCTGATATGACTCGTATCATCGCAATCATTTCCTCATGATCCCATACTGTAAAAGCCCAAGTAGAATTTTCAAATATTAAACTGAAGCGTTCATCTTGCCAAGTAGGAGTATGATTTCCAATCCAGCCAGCATCTTGAAATAGAATTTTCACAGAAGAAGCAGGGATTCCTTTTGTTCCTTCGCGAATAATGAGTCCGTTATGATAAATGTACATAATATATTGCCTCCTTTTGTACTTCATTTCTTTATGGATTAGATATTTCCTGCATTATGGCTTGTAAATGATAAAGGATTGATGATGAGAAAAAGACAAAATCAAAATTAAGATTGAACAAATCAACCTAAAATTCTATTCTATATTTTTTTTTAGCTGCATAATCTCCGTAAAAGTAAGAGTTATCTAAATCATCATATTTAGGAGTAGCAATTATGGTATATTTACCATTTTCATCGACTTCAAACAAAGCTACATTATTATATTCCCATCCCACAGAATGATCTGGATTTGAATCATCTACTAACATATCTATGTTGTATATCCCTTTTTTAATATCCCACTTTTTTGAAAGTCCTCAATTAGACCTTTGGCCTTTGGAATAGGATGCTTATTTTTATTCATGTCAAATTCAAATTGAAAATTCACCACACCTACATACCTAATATTATAATTTTCACGTCGGGGATCACTTGGTATTAATGTAGGTAAAAGTCCAGTAGTATCAATCTTTTGAGTCTTTTTAAAATCATTAAGTAGCGCTTGAGAATTATTTATATTTAACTTAATGTTATTGTAAGGAAAGATACGAATAGGGTTATGCCCTTCTAGGACAACTTTATCAGGATATTTCACTAACCCATATTTTTTAATGATCTGTTTCATTACTTGAACTACTTCTGGGTGTTGCTCAATATATGCACCCTTGAATTGTTCAAGATAGATATCGTCACTATCATCTTTTAAGATTTTCAAAGTATCTCTTTCAATCATTAAGAACGGATAAGCACGATATGGCTTTTTCATTTCTACATAAGTTTGATGGCCAATCCCTCCAAACCAATTATTATCTGTCTGAATAACAGAAAACTCGCCTTGTATTCCATAGTTTGTTTTTAAATATTCTTGTAGAAAAATGCAATTCGTTGTCATTATAACAAACTTATAACTAGGTGCGGTGTTGACACAATATATGGGTACGCCATATTAACAGACGATTGTGTCAATAGCATTGGACCAGTGGCTAATAAAGAAAGACTGATCAAAGTTAATAAATCGGACCCTTTATACAATTATTATAGATATGGAGCTGTTGAGTGGAGCGAATGGGACGATTTCGAAATGTTTGATGAAGTGAACAAAATTATTAAGAAATATCATGAAACCGTCGAAGATGACTTTAACATGCGAGTAAATACACTGTTGAAAGAATCAATGTGTTAATGGAACTTGAATCAGAAGGATTGTTTGGAGACACAAATGATAATCGATTTATTGTCATTTGTGTAACTGATTCGTCGAACGAAATCATGATTGAATCAGCTCGATTGCTTAATACATTAAAGATATACGAAGAATATGCTTCAGAATTTGCATAAGAATGAATATAAGTAAAACTGTTCTCTATAAGAGGCGGTTTTCTTTTATTCGAAAGTCAACAATTAATATTAACAGAGCCTAATAATAAAATAATATCCTTTTATTTCCACTTACTATTTTACAATAAATCAAAATATATTGCATTGAAATTGGTACAAGAGAAATTATGTTATTTATTTAATCAACTTTTCCAGTAAATGCGTTCCTTACTTTAACTAAAAAAATAAGAAAAAATTTTTAAAAAGAATAGTTTAAGATAAAATATGAACTGTATCCCGAATCAGGGACTTTTTTAAAACGTAACAACTTTATTTCGAATCAACAATAGTCTTGTTTAAGAAAATAACGTTTTTTTACATTTGGGTGTAGTTAATATTCTTAAGTTGATGGGCATGGGGTCACTATATTATAAAAAGAAAATTGTACATTTAGACACATTTTGGACACGGTTTAACCAGTACTCAGTAGGCTAAGCGAAAGGCTAATTAAACAAGTTAATATAAGCAACCAGTAGGTGTTGCAAATTAAATTTTAATAATGACATGCTATTTGTAGCAAAATAGAGAAAAGATTTATGCAACATAGAAGAGGATCCACCTACATTTTCTCTGGTTACAGCGACGCTGATACTGAGCCTATTAAGTCAAAGAAAGGCACTCATTGGAGTGCTTTTTCGTTTTGGAGAACAAAGAATTTCTTAACTTAATGGGGTCATATCTAGGAATAAAAGTAAGGATATGACTCATTTTTACACGTATCTCAGTTATACTACATTATGTGAAATATTCCAATTTCGCATTTGGAAAGAACTTTTTCATATAAGAATAAAGGTGATTTTTTATATCTTCTTCTTCTTCTTTTTGATAAATATATTTACCAATCCCATATTTCCCCCATTTATATCTTCTTCTCTCTTCATCTAATTCTAATTTTGTCATAGGGTAGTTTTTTTCAATTACCCTCTTAGCGGGCTTTGTAAAACGATGTTGAATAAATTCAAATGTAATATCATCTCTTACATCAAGGGGTAATTCAGCATCGAGACGTTCAAACATATGATAGTAACCGTCCTGCCAACCTTCATGAAGATAGATAGGAGCCACTATGAACCCTAAAGGATATCCTGCTCTGGCTACTTTTCCCGCTGCTTCAATTCTTTTAGGTAACGGGGAAGTACCTGGCTCAAAGTTTTTAATAACGTAATCAGCGTTTACACTAAACCGAAATCTTGTTTTTCCATTATGTTTTGCATCAAGCAAATGGTCCACATGATGAAATTTTGTAACAAATCTCAGCTTTCCATATTCAGATTCTCCAAAATGCTCAATTGCATGTTTAAGAGCATGAGTTAAGTGATCAATTCCTACAATATCTGATGTACACGAAGCTTCAAATCTTGTCAATTCAGGTACACGGGCCTCCATATATTTGTCAGCAGTTTCTAGAATTTCGTCAACATTTACATAAGTTCGGATATACGGCTTGCTTCCCATCGTTGTCTGTAAATAACAATAATGACAATGTCCCATACACCCTGTTGCAAAGGGAATAGCATACTCTGCTGAAGGCTTTGAAGTATCAAATTTCAGTGTTTTTCTAACACCAACGACAAGAGTAGATTTTGCTACTCGATATTTTTGGAAATCGTTTTCGCCTGGCAGGTCTCTCACTTGATTGTGGGAAGTAGTATGACGAATTTCAACATCCATATTTGAAAATTTCTCATAAAGTTCTCTCCCTAATGGATAATCTAATGCTTTGGGTTCAAAGTATACAAGTTTAGGCATAAACGGGTTATTCATTCTAACATCCCTTCTGAAACATCCCCATAATAGTAGGTATAGGCTTGATTTGCCTCTTCTTCAGTAGAATAAACCGCCATCTCATTTGTTAGTGGATAATAAGTTTCATAAAGAAATAATGCTAATTCATTTGGTCTCTCAGGATTATTGACAACTGCTGCAGCTTGTATATTTGCTACGTCCTGAGTGTGGGGGTTTCGATAAAAAATATAAACAATATCTCCAGCATGATAAACATTATTGTTGTTAGAAAATTCCATCTTATCACCTTTTCTTTTTATAAAATTCAATGTGCTAAGTTATACATTATAAATTTTTTCCAATAGTGGATAAAAATATGTCTTCTTTTATCTAAAATAGGGGAGAATACTCCAACTCAAGGAATGTGAAGGGCGTAGCCCAATGAGTAGGTGGGGGATGAATCGCCTTCGGACAAGAGATGGCGATTTACCATCTCGATTGTCCGACTGTTCGAGTGCTACTTTTAATTCTAAAAGAATGTTAGGAAATTGTAATACTACTGTTTGTTTTTCTATGTCTTCACCTCTAAAATTATATACATAAGGAGGTGAAAGTCATGATTGTTAATAAAGCATATAAATTCCGTATATACCCAAACAAAAAACAAGAAATTTTAATCGCTAAGAC
>NZ_JAQOTJ010000011.1 GCF_028401955.1 Bacillus sp. BP-3 | reverse complement strand
TTTTTATCAGTGTTGACAGATAAAAAGAGGTTCAGACACAAAAACAGGCTGCGGAGAATACTTTCTCCACAGCCTGAGAAAAAAGCTACTTGATTATATTCAAGTAGCTTTTTTCGTGATAGATAAATATTTTTAATTTTAAAGGTGCATGGATTTTGCATGCTATACATGCGTATTTGCTATTTCTACTTTTGGGTCAGGAGGAGAATGAGTTATATATGCTTGCTTAAGAAATAAAATATGTAATTCTTCCCATGGAAGCATTCGTAAATTCTAATTGTTGTGAAGTCTTGTGATACCTTCTTTTGGAGAAATATGCAACCATTTAGGTTCATAAGCACCAATTGGTATGAGGACGATATCGATTAAAAAGTGTTCTCCAATTTCTTTAAAACTACAAAAGAAGTAAATAAAATTGACTAAGTATTAAAAAAGTGTAAAAATACAACAGGGTATTGTTTGCATAAAAAGAAGGGGTGTTCAAATGAATAAAGACGAAGTAGTACAAATAATTGCAAAAAAAATGAAGCTAGTTCGAACAGAACATAATTATACACAAGAAGAAATGGCAGAGATTTTAGGTCTTTCCAAAAAGACGCTTGTTCAAATTGAAAAAGAGCGCATTTTGCCTTCATGGACGACTGTTGTTGCGATATGTGCCTTGTTTCAAAGCAGTGAAGTATTGCAGGCTGCGTTTGGTGGGTCTGCTCTTGAAGTTGTTCAAACAATTGCTCACCATCAAATAGAATATAAAAAAGAAAAAACGATGGGCGGACAGATATGGTGGAAGGAAATTGAGAACAGAGGAGATTTCTGTTTACAACAAAACATTGTTAGCCAACATTATCGGATTTTAGACGATGAAAATTATAGATGGTTCAGCACATTTCATAAAGAAGAAGCGCTTGAAAAATTAGTACGATTTAGTGAACAAGTAAAGTAAACGGTTTTCTCATAGTGTTTACCTTTGCTACAATAAAGTGAACCTTCCGTTAGTATGCGATAAAAGAGATGGTTATATTTTGAAGGAGAGAAGGGTGTTTTATAATGAAGCGATTTCAAAAATGGATTGGACTTCTTACTGCCATTTGTTTGCTAGTCTTAGCCGGATGTAGTTCAGGATCAAAACTTCGCAAGCCGTTAAATTGGGATGTTCAAAGTTTTCAATACATAAATCAAAATGGTGAAAAATTTGGTTCAAAAGATTTAAAAGGAAAAGTGTGGGTAGCAGATTTTGTATTTACAAATTGTCAAACCATATGTCCGCCAATGACAGCGAATTTGGCGAAGTTGCAAAAGTTGGCGAAAGAAGAAAAACTAGATGTTCAATTTGTATCATTTAGTGTAGATCCAGAGGTAGATACGCCTGAAAAGTTAAAAACATTTGTACAGAAATTTACTGATGACACGAAAAATTGGAATTTGTTAACCGGATATTCGCAAGATGACATTGAAAAATTTGCGAAAGACAATTTTAAAGCGTTTGTTGATAAACCAGAAAATCAAGATCAAGTTATACATGGTACAAAATTTTATTTAGTGGATCAAAATGGTAAAGTGATGAAGGAATATAGTGGTATGAATAAAACACCATACGATGATATATTGCGTGATATTAGACGCTTAACACAATGAAAAAAGGATGCGGATGAGCATCCTTTTCTTATTCAATCGATAAAATATCGTGTTGCTGCGGTAGTTTAGGTGCACGAATTTCTAATATGCCATTTTGATAGGAAGCTTTTGCTTGTTTTTTGTTAATTGGATAAGGTAATTTAATAACGCGAGAAGCTTCCGTCATTGTGCGTTCGCGTCGATAATAATTAGGCGATTCATTTATTTCTTCGCCTAAAACATCTTCTTTTACGGCAATCTTTAAGTATTCACCTTCTATTTCAATTTGAATTTGTTGTTTTTGGATACCAGGAAGTTCAGCTTTTATAACTAAGTTTTCTTCTACTTCAAATAAATCAACAGGAAATGTTACTAAACGGTTTCCTTTTTGGAAAAAGTGGTTCATATCTGCAATAACATCGCGTAGCGGAGTTTGTTCGAAAAAATCATCAATTTGTTTTAAGTAACTTCGAAATTGTGGACGTGAAGGCTTTCTTTCATCACTCATCATTTCTCCTCCTCAAGATAAATCTGAAATATCATATGACAAAAACGCCTAAACGTGAGTATGATTTTTCAGGTAAGTAAAAAATTAGGAATTGATAAAGGATAAGAATAGAATTGTTTTATATAATTGCAAATTGAAAAAGCGACAGAAAACACCTTTTTTTAGGTGAGCTTGAGCAGGTGACCATATACAGGAGCAGTCAAAGCCTTTTTTCAAAAGGAAAAGGAGAAAACGAGAAAAGTATTTTTTATTTTGCATAGCAGTGATGAATATGTTGAAAAAACATAATGGATTTATGTACTTTTTGTCGCCATATTGCTATGATTATGCTAGTATAAATAGGGTTGATATTGTAGTATAGAAAAAGAATGAAAACCGAAAGAGGGTAAGAAAGTATGTGTGGTTTTGTAGGATGTTTATGTGAAAACCCTAGAGGGTTTTCGGAAGAAGAAAAACATCAATTTGAAAATATGAATACGATTATCTTTCACCGTGGTCCAGACGATGAAGGGTACTTCCGTGATGAACATGTACAATTTGGCTTCCGCCGTTTAAGTATTATTGACTTAGAGGCAGGGCATCAGCCGTTAACGTATGAAAATGATCGCTATGTAATTATTTTTAATGGTGAAATTTATAACTATGTAGAACTTCGCGAAATGCTTCTTGAAAAAGGGGCAACATTTGCGACACAGTCTGATACAGAAGTAATCATTTCGTTATATGCTCATATGAAAGAAAAATGTGTAGATTACCTTCGTGGTATGTTTGCATTTATGATTTGGGATCGTGAAGAGAAAAAGCTTTTCGGTGCACGTGATCATTTCGGTATTAAACCACTTTACGTTGCACAGCACGAGGATACAACATTTTTTGCATCTGAAAAGAAAAGTATCCTACATGTGATGGAAGATAAAGGGGTAAACCCAGCTTCTCTGCAACACTACTTTACGTATCAATATGCTCCAGAGCCTGAAACGTTAACAGTTGATATTAACAAAATTGAGCCAGGTCATTACTTTGTGAAAGAAATTGGAAAAGAGATGGAAATTCGTCGTTATTGGCAGCCATATTTCAATGCATCTGACGCGACGAAAGAAGAGCATATTCAAGCAATTCGTGACGTATTATACGATTCCGTGAAAATGCATATGCGCAGTGATGTACCAGTAGGTTCATTCTTATCTGGTGGTATCGATTCATCGATTATCGCATCTATCGCTAAAGAAATGAATCCAAATCTATTAACTTTCTCTGTTGGTTTTGAACGTCGTGGCTTTAGTGAGGTTGACGTAGCAAAAGAAACAGCAGAAAAATTAGGTGTGAAAAACTATAGTGTATTCGTAACACCACAAGAATTTATGGATGAATTCCCAAAAATTATGTGGCACATGGATGACCCATTAGCGGATCCGGCAGCTGTACCATTGTACTTCGTTGCAAAAGAAGCGCGTAAACATGTAACAGTGGTTCTTTCTGGTGAAGGTTCAGATGAGTTGTTTGGCGGATATAACATTTATCGTGAGCCAAACTCTTTAAAAATGTTCTCTTACATCCCTAGCCCAGGAAAACGTGTGTTAAAAGCGTTAAGTGGTGCATTAAAAGAAGGATTCAAAGGGAAAAGCTTCTTAGAGCGTGGATGTACACCGATTGAAGAGCGTTACTATGGAAATGCGAAAATCTTCCGTGAAGAAGAAAAGGCAGCACTTATGAAGCACTACAATGAGAGTGTGAATTACATGGATATCACGAAGCCGTTGTATGATGATATCAAGAACTATGACGATGTAAGTAAAATGCAATACATTGATATGTTCACATGGCTGCGCGGTGACATTTTATTAAAAGCGGATAAAATGACAATGGCACATTCGTTAGAACTTCGTGTACCATTTTTAGATAAAGAAGTTTTTGATGTTGCATCTAAAATTCCAACAGAATTAAAGATTGCAAATGGTACAACAAAAGCGATTTTACGTGAAGCAGTACGCGGCATTGTACCGGATCACGTATTAGATCGTAAGAAGTTAGGCTTCCCAGTACCTATCCGTCACTGGTTAAAAGATGAAATGCATGATTGGGCTGTAAATATCATTAAAGAAAGCAAAACAGAGCATTTAATTGATAAGCAGTACGTATTAGACTTATTAGAAGCACATTGTGCAGATAAAGGTGATTACAGCCGTAAAATTTGGACAGTCCTTGCATTTATGGTGTGGCACCAAATTTTTGTTGAACATAAATATGATACAAATGCGTTTCATGAAGAAACAAAGCGCGCTTATAGCTTAGTATAAAGTGAAACTTTAATCAGTGAGTCGGGGCTTTATCACCTCACTGATTATCAGCCCTCACCAATCGGGCTTTTAAGGGCAGTTTATCTCCACCTTACTTCTTTGCTTCCACTGAATTTTCAGGTGGGAGTATTACTGCCCGCGAATAGCGGGATAAAGAAAAAACCTTAAGATAGCATCTATCTTAAGGTTTTTTTCATAAATACTTGTCCTACCCGATACAATAATAATAAGGAGTGAAATACATATGTTAACGTTTGAAAAGATAACAGACGAAACAAAGTTAGTAGTAGAAGAAATGTTTTCTTCTTATGATTTACCAATTCGAGATGTAGGGTATTGTATAAAAGCAGATGATACATATATAGGTATCATTGACTACACTGTGCAACATGAGAAAGCGCTATTATCGTATCTTCTTATTCATCATGATTATGAAGGATACGGATATGGAACGAATGCGTATTATACGTTTGAAGAAATAGTAAAAAGTGAACATATGAAGGAGATTCAAATATTATGTATAGATAAAAACGAAAGAATAGAGTCGTTTTTTGGACAACTCGGTTTTCAAAAAAATAATGATGTTTGCATAAAGAAATTGTAATGGGGGAGACAAAGCAATGGAAATTCGTAATGCATATAGAGAAGATGTAAGAAATATTTTACACATATATAATGATGCAGTTATACATACAACCGCTACATTTGATTTACAAGAGAAGACATTAGCAGAAATGAGTGTGTGGTTTGAGGCGCATACTGAAATGTATCCGATCATTGTTGCAGAGGAGGATGGTAGCATAATTGGGTATTGTTCTTTATCACCATTTCGTGAGAAAGAAGCATATAAGCAAACGGTGGAAATTTCAGTATATGTGGAAAAACATGCACGTGGGAAAGGGATAGCAAGGAAATTGATAAGGCGCATACTTCAATTGGCAGAAGAGGCAGAGCATCATGCTATTATTGCTGGAATTACAAAGGGAAATGATATAAGTGTGAAACTGCATGAACAGATGGGATTTACATATGTAGGATGCTTTCGAGAAGTTGGCTATAAGTTTAATGAATGGCAAGATGTGTTGTTTTATCAATATATCATAAAATAAGGTGGTAGGTGTATGGGGATGACACTAGCGCTTATTGTAGTTCTTAGTTGTTTTTTGTTTGCAGAGATCTTTCAATTTCTCATAAGAAAAATATTAAGAAAGAGACGTACACCATATGAATTGCAGTATTTCCCGCTATTTTTAATGTTGTTTCTAATGCTATATAGTTTGCAAAAAGTCACTCTTTTTCCACCAACCATTGCAATTTTCTTGAAATTTGGTTTGCTATATAGCTATATCGGAATGGGAATCTTATGTAGTTTATTTTGGCTGAGGTATGTCCACTATCAAAGTTATATTTTGATTTTAAATTGGTTGAATCGAGATGATGGAAACCGTCTTTCATAAGATGGTTTTTGTCTAGCGTTGTAATTTTATAAATAAAATAGGATGAGCGCTTCAGCCGATTTATTTCCCTCTTATATTAAATACACTTTATATTAAGTTGGAAGGAAAGAACACAGGACCTATGGATTTTTTTATTTTAACTTTAGGAAATGAAGTGAAACCTCTTTAAAAACACCTAGGGTTTCTTGTGATTTACAAGAGATCCTAGGTGTTTTTGAGTAGAGAGTTTTTGACTTGAAACTTTTTATTATGACAATTTCTTCATATAATACCGTCTTCTTTTATGTGTTCGCAATAAAAGATGTTGTTTTTTGTGAACTTTTTTCTTCCACCGCTGGCTATAAAAATGAATTGAACGAACAATTAGGGGAGAAAATGCTCCGCTGAAATTATTATACCCCTCCAATAACCCCAAGTTATTTCCTCCTTTTAGGAGATGAAAAACAATGAGCATCAATAGTTTGCGTCTAATATTGTATGCTTTTATATCCAATATGAGCAAGTCTTTTTGAAGAATTTAATTACTAATAACATTGGTTATTAGTATGTGGGAATAATTTAATTCATTGTAATTTTATCTTGTACAAATTTATATATGATTTGAAATTGTTCGTCTGGAATATGGGTAACACGCTCTTCTTTTACGGAAGGAGAAAGAGGTTCTTCGAGATAAATTGCATTTGTTTTTATCCCTAAAATATGACCAGTACGAGCGGTGCAACTTGTAAAATCACGGTAGTGTATGGTATGACATTTCACGCTTAAACCTTGTTGTTCACCCATAATAATTTGTCTATCCGTAAAGAATAAAAAGCCAATTGCTGTATGACGAAATGCGCCTGTCGATAAATAATAGAAGCATTCGTTAGGTGCTAATTCTCTCCTTAATGTTGCAACCGCATGTAAATAGAATTGCTGCATATTTGCTGGAAGCTTAGACGCTTCTGATTCTAACTGCTCATAAGTGAAACAGTCATAGTTTGTTTGAATAGATAAATTTTGGATATGCACATGTGTTCTCCTTTTGAATATTTTAACATAACGATATTATTATAAAACAAAATTCACTGTAGATAAATTAGAAAATCTGGTAATTTCAAATTTGTAACGTTGTTTTTATATTTTATATAAACACAAATTGAAAAAAACGCCTTTCTTTTTATGTAGATGAGAACATTTGGCCATGCATAACAGAATTTTATATGTAAAAAGCAAATTCGCTAGTAAAAGGAGAAAATATTTTTTGTTAACCAAAAGTTAGAATATTGCTTCTCTTTAAATAATTCAGGTTGTACAATGGGAATATATATGAAAAGAAGGCGAGTAACAATGCACAGTGCTTATAAAGATTGGATTTTATTTAATGGAAGTATTATAAATACGAGAGAGAAAGAACCAATGATTTCATTAGATGAGCGAGGATTACAGTTTGGAGATGGAGTATATGAAGTATTTCGTTTATATGATGGAAAGCCTCATTTATTAGATCTCCATTTAGATCGTTTTTTCCAATCTATGAAAGCAATTGAATTAGAACCGCCCTTTACAAAAGAAGAACTTACTTCTCAGTTGCAGCAATTGATTGAGAAAAATCAATTTGAAGAGGATGGAAATGTATACATTCAAATTTCAAGAGGTGTTCAACCTCGAAATCATTTGTTTGAATCCAATCTTCAGCCTACATACTACGCAAATATCGTACCATTTCCAAGGCCAGATACTTTAATGGAAAACGGAATTAAAGCAACAGTTGCCGATGATATACGTTGGCATTTTTGTCATATAAAATCACTTAATTTACTTCCGAATATCATGATTAAAAATAAAATTGCAAAAGAAGGTTATTACGAAGCAATTTTAATTCGTAATGGCATTGTAACAGAAGGGTGTCATTCTAATTTCTTTATTGTTAAAAATGGAACTCTGATTACACACCCTGCGAACCAGTTTATTTTGTATGGCATTACACGTCATCATGTCATTTCGTTAGCAAAACAATTGCATATTCCGGTAGAAGAACGTCAATTTTCTCTTCATGAGGTATATGAAGCAGATGAATGCTTCTTTACCGCTACACCAATTGAAATTGTACCCGTGACGCAAATTGGGGAAGCTTGGTATCAAACGAGAGAACAACGACTTATAAGAAAGTTGCAAGCGGCATATAAGGAGAGTGTGTATAGGGTTAATGTAAATTAGATGCCACAAACGAGTAAATATGAAAAAGGCTGGAATATCTCCGGCTTTTTTCATTATATGATATAATCAGTCAGGTAGAGATTTTGAAAACGTTATAAAAGGGGATTTTGAATCTTATGGATTATCAAGCATTTAAAGATATTATTCACGGCCGTCGCAGTGTTCGGAAATTTACTGACCAAGACGTTCCTGTGGAAGATATCGAAGAAATTATTGATTGTGCGAGATATGCACCGAGTGATACAAATTCACAAACATGGGAATTTTTCGTGATTATGAACCGAGACAAAATTAAAGATATAGAAGAAATGACATGGAATGCGCTACATACGCGAGCTGAAGAAGCTACGCAAAAAGGAGAGGAAAAAGCAGGGAGATTATTGACTCGCTCTTTCGGACCATATGCAACAGCATTTTCAGATGCACCGGTTTTAATTATTTGCTTAGCAACGCCATATCAATCGAAATTTCGGGAAAAGATTTTTGATCCGATTGAGTTTGTTCCAGAGTCTGTTTGGGAAGAAGAAGGCATTAAAAGTAGTTGCTTAGCCTCGCAAAACTTAATGCTTGCAGCGCATGCCAGGGGCCTCGGTACATGCCCGATGACAGGACCAGTGTTATTAGCGCAAAACGAGCTAAGAGACTACTTCCAAATTGAATCTGATAAACAAATCAATATGGTAATTGCATTAGGATATCCGAAAGAGCAGCCGAAAAAACTAGCTCGAAAAGCAGTAGCGGAAATTACAACATTTATTCGATAATATAATCTCTTTATTAGTAAGAAGAGAAAGATTGAAATAATCTTAGTTATAAGGACTAAGATTATTTTTTGTGGAAATGAATAGTAAAAATAGATTTACTAAAAATTTCTTGAAGAAATAATGGTGATAAACAGGGAATAAGTGTGGTACATTTAATGGTGTAATGAGAGAATTTGTTTATGAAAGTAATATGTGTATATATTTAAGAATTATTTTTGTATAATAAATTATACATTGAGATACAGGGGGAATGGATTTTGAAAAAATTCATAATCACTGGATTATCTGTTATGTTGTTAGTAGGTTGTGGGGTAACAGAAGAAAAGAACGTTAAGGAAGAAAAACAACAGGAACGAGCTGTTAATGCACAGCAAGAAATAAAATATTCATTCCCAGAAGGGGTAACTTCAGTTGGTGAAGGAAAATTCAAAATTGTTACACCAGATGGTACATCGGAAAATGGGAATGTACCTGTAGTATTTATAAAAAAAGATACGCTTATCCAACAAGTTGAAATTGAAGTTGCAAATTTCCAAGAGGATAAAGAAATATTTGTATACATCGATAAACAATTTGAAGACAAGCATGAAGTAAATAAATTAGCGCAAACGACAATCGCGTTAAAGGAAGAGACACTACAACCAGGTATCCATACCGTAACAGTAATTCAGTATGAAAATAATGATCCAAATGGAAAAGTAATCAACTTTGTCCAGGCGCAGTTTGAAAATAAACCAGCACAGTAAGAGGAAATCTGCTTTATAAGCAGGTTTTTTTTCTTTTATAGGGATTTTCATTATACATGTCGAATATGTAATAAAACGTCGTTATAACACGTTTTCTATTGTTTACTGTGAAACGAAAGGAAGAGAAAAGATGAAACGAGCACTTATAAATATTGATTATACATATGATTTCGTTGCAGAAGATGGAGCTTTGACATGTGGTAAAGCTGGGCAAGTTATAGAAAAGAACATTGTAGAAATAACGAAGCGGTGTATTGAAAATGGAGATTATGTTGTATTTGCTGTTGATAAACATGTAGAAAATGATTTATATCATCCAGAGAGACAATTATATCCACCTCATAATATAGCAGGAACAAAGGGAAGAGACTTATACGGTGAATTACAAAAATTATACGAAATACATAAAGATGATGAAAATGTATATTACATGGATAAAACACGGTACAGCGCCTTTGCAGGAACAGATTTAGAAATTAAACTTAGAGAAAGAGGGATACAAGAAGTGCATCTTGCTGGTGTTTGTACGGACATTTGTGTGTTACATACAGCAATTGATGCCTATAATAAAGGATTCCGCATTGTAGTTTACGAAAACGCAGTTGCCTCATTTAATCAACAAGGGCATGAATTTGCCCTGCAGCATGTAAAGTCTTGTCTACAAACTACAGTAAAATAGGAAGAAACGACCGCCAGAAAAATAAAAATTCTGGCGGTTTCGTTATTTTCTTGCAATTATACAAATTGAACCTCTATACTCATGAAATACTACGTTGCTAAATCCCGTTTCTTTCAATAATTTTTCTATATCTTCTTTTGTTTTGAATTTTTTCATATGATAATTTATTTTATATAGCTCAGCTGCGATAATAAAATAGCCATTTGATGTGAGGACCCGAAATACTTCTTTTACATCATTCTCTAAATTTGGCCAAAAATAATGTGTTTGAAAAGCAGTAATAATATCAAAAAAGTCATTTGAAAAAGGCATATCCGATACGCTTGCTTGTTTTATAAGCACTTTCCCTAAATCTATATCTTTTTTATTCAGTTTGATAGAATTTTCTACTGCTTGTTTGGAATAATCAATACCATATATTTTTCCGTCCTGATTCATTTTCGAGAGAGTATGTATTGTTTTTCCACCGCCGCAACCTATATCGAGCATTCTTGCACGCTCACTAATTTTAACCTTGCTTAAAGCCCATTTTGTCATACTAGTATGAGTTACATTCATGATGCATAACATAGATGCCCCTACAAAACCTCTTGGATTTTTAGCTTGTTCTATTAATTTAGTCAATACACTCAATTTTATATCACCTTTCTTAATTATTTCATATAAAAATTTTTTATGGAGCTTCTAACTGTATATGTTTCTTTATACTTTTTTCAAATTCCTTTCTTATGGTACAGGGTATTTGGAAGAATATCACATAAAAATCAAAGAGAATAAAATTGGTATAGGGGCTGTATTTTATTTATAGTATTTAGAAATTTCTTAATGTTATAATAGGAAATGGTGATGAACATGAATGAAAATGATAGACAAATGCATCGATTGCAAGCGTTAAAAGAAATTGCAGAGTTATTAAATGAAGCGACTAATTTGCAGCAAATGTTAGAAAAAGTCCTGCATACGCTCTTGCAAGTGATGGATTTACAAACAGGATGGATTTTTTTTATTGATGAAAAAGGAACGCATCGAATGCTCGTTGATACAAAATTACCACCAGCACTTACATGGGAAGAAAAGAAACCAATGTGCGAAGGTGATTGTTGGTGTATTGATCGATTTGTTGCGGGGCGTTTGCAAAAAGCAACAAATATTATTGAATGTAAGCGTATAGAAGATGCGATTAAATATGAATGGGGAGAAACAGAGAGTATTACGCATCATGCGACGATTCCACTTCAGGCAGGAGGGGAGAAGTTTGGATTATTAAATGTTGCTTCTCCTCATAAAACGTACTTTACAGAAGAAGAATTAGCTTTATTAGAAGCGATTGCTTTTCAAATAGGGACAACGATTCAACGGATTAGGCTAGTTGAGAAGGAGCGGAAATATGTAATCGTTGCAGAAAGAAATCGCCTAGCACGTGATTTACATGATTCTGTAAAGCAACTTCTCTTTTCCATTATGTTAACGGCTAGAGGAACAATGGATATGACGAAGAATACAGAATTAAAGGAGATGTTAACGTATATAGGAGAGTTATCACAAGAGGCGCTGCAAGAGATGACATTATTAATTTGGCAGTTACGGCCTGAAGGTTTAGAAAAAGGTCTTGCTGAAGCAATTCAAAATTATGGGAAGCTTCTTGGTATCCATGTAATTATGCGAATTGATAGGGTTATTTCGATGGATGATGAAATAGAAGAAATGTTATGGCGTGTTAGTCAAGAAGCACTTCATAATTGTAAAAAACACGCTTCTTGCGAAAACGTATTTGTACATATAAAAATAGAAAACAATATGTTGAAGTTTCAAATCGAAGATGACGGAGTCGGATTTATGAAAGAGAAAGTAAGAGATTCTGCGCTTGGTTTGAAAAATATGCGAGAGCGTATTGAGTTAATGAAAGGGAAGTTTCATATTCAAACGAAACTAGGTGAAGGAACGAAGATTGAGATTCAGTTACCAGTTCAAAGGGGAGACATGTATTGAAAATTAAATTACTGCTTGTAGAAGATCATCATATTGTCCGAAGAGGACTTGTTTTCTTTTTAAAAACAAAAGAAGAATTTGACATTATTGGTGAAGTGGGAGATGGAGAAGAGGCATTACAATTTATTCAAACAGAACGACCTGATGTTGTATTAATGGATGTGTCAATGCCGAAAATGAACGGAATTGAAGCAACGAAGCGTATAAAACAATATGACTCATCTATTAAAATACTGATGTTAAGCAGTTTCTCAGAACAAGATTATGTTCTTCCAGCAATGGAAGCAGGTGCAGATGGATATCAATTAAAAGAAGTGCAGCCCGATCAACTTGTAGCTTCTATTATTGCAGTTCATCAAGGTAATGCTAATTTTCATCCAAAAGTAACGCCTGCCTTATTAGGTCGCCCTGCGGCAATTGAGAGCAAGCAAGATCACTTGTCTATGTTAACGAAGCGCGAAAAAGAAGTGTTGCGAGAAATAGCCAAAGGGAGAAGTAATAAAGAAATTGCGTCAGAACTACATATTACAGAACAAACTGTGAAAACGCATGTTTCAAATGTCCTAGCTAAATTACATGTAGATGATCGAACGCAAGCAGCCTTGTATGCGGTAAAACATGGCGTTGTATAGGAAAAGTAATGACAGAAACTCATACGAAAGTATGAGTTTCTGTTTTGTTTTTTCATACTATTTTCTCAACTGGTTTCCGCCTTTCTTACGGTTTATAAGAGGGAATTTTCTGATAAGATAAATATAGAAATTCAAACAAGGGAGAGAAATAATCATGAAACTAGTTGTCATTAACGGTACGCCACGTAAATTTGGTAAAACTCGTGTCATTGCAAAGCATATTGCACAGATTTATAACGGAGAATTATATGATTTAGCTGTTGAAGCGCTTCCGTTATATAACGGAGAAAATTCTCAATATGAATTACAAGCAGTAACAAAATTAAAGAAACTTGTTAAAGAAGCAGATGGTGTTGTCCTATGCACGCCGGAATATCATAATGCGATGAGCGGTGCACTGAAAAATGCATTTGATTTTCTTGGAAGCAGCGAGTTTACGCATAAACCGGTTGGGCTTCTTGCAGTTGCAGGCGGAGGTAAAGGTGGTATAAATGCCTTAAATAGTATGCGCATCGTGGCAAGAGGCGTATATGCGAATGTGATTCCGAAACAAGTTGTTATTGATAGTCTTCATGTACAGAACGGAGAATTAGGGGAAGATGCGAAACCGCTAATTGCGGATTTGCTAAAAGAATTGAGAGGGTACATGAGCATTTTTCCAGAACTGAAAAAACAGTTAGGAGCTGATTAATTTGTCATCTCTTTACCGTGATTCTCGGTTGTACTATATTCTTGGAGCCAATAGCCTATCAGCGATTGGCTCTGGGATTACGATGATTACAATTTCGTGGCTGCTTGTAACGGCGCCTGGTGGCAATACAATGTTTGGTTATATTTCGATTATGGCTACACTTGTTATGTTTTTGTGTACACCGTTTATCGGACATTGTATTGATCGCTTTTCTCGTAAAACGTTACTTTTAGTGAATGAAGCCATTGGAGCAATCGCAGTCTTTGTTATGGTATATTGGGGATTTACAGGTCACTCCTATGAAACAATCCATTACATTGTGCTGTATATAGCAGGTTCGTTTTATTATCTAGTATTTTATCCGAATATTTTCGCATTTAACCAAGAAGTGTTTGCGCCAGAGCATTATAAATCACTTAGTGGTACGATGGAAATACAGGGACAATTGACACAAGTTATCGCTGGTGCCGTTGCTAGTTATATGATTTCAATTGTTGATGTCAAATGGATCCTGTTTATTAACATGTTAGCATATGTAGGAGCATTTATTTTATTATCGTTTATTCCGTATACAAAACAGAGAACAAAAGTGGGGAAACAACCATTCGTAAAACAAATTTTTGAGGGTGTTCATTTTATGAAGCAAAGAAAGCGATTATTTTGGTTTTTATTTGCGACATATATGCCGTTTATCGGTGTGATGATGACAAATTATTTAATGCCTGTATACATTTCAGACGTATTAAAGGCAAATGGATCAGTATATGGAACAGAAGGAATGATGTACGGAATTGGTGCGATGCTTGCGGGAATTGGCATTCCAATTCTTATGAAATATGTAAAAACAGAAGTATCTATTGTATTCACAATGCTCATATATACAATTTCAATTATCGTAATGATCATACAACCATCCGTTTACTTGGTATACGGCCTTGCTATTTTTAAGGCGATGGGAAATGCCGGCACACGTGTTGCACGAAGTGTGCTTATGATGGAAGAGGTTCCAAATGAAATAATTGGGCGTGTTGATAGTCTATTTCGATTTGTTGGTACAGGTGTACGAGTTATTCTTCTTATTGCCTTTACAACGTTTGTGTCTCAAATCGGCGTTATGGTTCCGTTTTATGCACTGAGCATATTATTAATTGGTGCAACGTGTATTGGGATTTCATATGTGAAAATGCAGCAGAAAGAACGAATTCACATTACCAATAAAACGGTTGTATAGTAACGAATCTAATACACATCCTATAAATATAACATTTAAAAAAGGTGTGAAAAGATATGGGAAAAACAAAGGCATTAGGTTCAGCAAAGCATAAAGGCAATCAAACGCAAGATCATACTTCTTCAAAGAAAGCACGCAATGCTCAAAATGCAGGACAGCGTCAAGGATAGGGAACGTAGCGAGGATTGTCTCCTCGCTATTTTTTTGAATTTTAAATAGAAATAGGTAAATTACTTCTGTATGATCTCTTTCTTTTATATAATATAAAAAAGGGAGAGAATTGCTATATGAATAAATGGTTATTATTACTGTTGTTATTGCCGCCAGTATACGTTGTGTATATTACGTATCGTATGAAGAAAATTGCTAATGAGAAAGTTAGTCATACAGCACCGCATGTTTTAATTTTAGGTGCAAAATTAATTGGCGATAAACCATCGTTATCACTACAAAACCGATTAGATGTAGCGTTAGGCTATTTACATTCGCATCCAAAAGTAAAAGTAGTTGTGTCTGGTGGGCAAGGAGACGATGAAGATATTTCAGAGGCTCTTAGTATGAGTCGATATTTAATGGGAAACGGTATTGGAAAAGAAAGAATTTTACTTGAAGATCGTTCTACAAGTACATATGAAAATCTAAAGTTTTCTAAGGAGCTATATGATGTGAAGCATGCGGTTGTAGTAAGTAACACGTATCATTTATACCGGACGAAAATCATCGCAGACCGCTTAGGTATGAAGATGGAAGCACTTGCTGCACCAACGCCAAAGTATTCGCGAAAAAAGGCATATATACGTGAGTATGCGGCAATCATAAAGACAATTTTAAAAGATTATTAGAGCTCAAGATAGAGCTCTTTTTATTTTGAAAAGACAAATCATTTGAAAATAGCTCAAACTTCCTTGAAAATAGAGGAAAGAATGAAAAAGGAGTTGTGTATGTGATTCGATTTGAACACGTTTCAAAAACGTTTGATGATAAAACAAAGGCTGTAGATTCCTTGCAGCTAGAGATCCGTAAAGGAGAATTTTTTGTTTTAATTGGCCCGAGTGGATGTGGAAAGACAACGACGATGAAAATGATTAATAGATTAATTGAAACAACAGAAGGTTCAATTTTTATTGATGGGAAGAACATCCGGGATTATAACATTCATGAATTACGATGGAACATTGGGTATGTTTTGCAACAAATTGCGCTTTTTCCGCATATGACAATTGCAGAAAACATTGCGGTTGTACCAGAAATGCGCAAATGGAGTAAAGTAAAAATCGAAAAGCGTGTTGATGAGTTATTAGAAATGGTTGGTTTAGATCCACATATATATAGGGAACGTATGCCAGATGAATTATCTGGTGGTCAAAAGCAGCGCGTTGGTGTTGTGCGGGCACTTGCTGCCAATCCGAAAATTGTTTTAATGGATGAACCGTTTAGTGCGCTTGACCCTTTAAGCCGTGAGCAGCTGCAGCGTGATTTAGTAGACTTGCAAAAAAAGATTCAAAAAACAATTGTTTTCGTAACTCATGATATGCAAGAAGCGCTAGCGCTTGGTGATCGTATTTGTATAATGAAAGATGGAAAAGTTGTCCAACTTGATACGCCAGAAGTCATTTTACAAAATCCTGCAAATACATTTGTAGAAGAGTTTATTGGGAGACCACGATTATCTTGGTATGATCATAGAAAAGTAGAAGATATAGTATCAATATTAACGAAAGAAGGAAAACAAGGTGATGGTCATCCACTTTCGACTGAAGTGGCCCTGCATGATGCTTTGCTTCGTTTAGAACATGAAAAAGAAATACCTATCGTAAAAAACGGTACATATATCGGTACATTAACAAGCCAACATATCGTTCAATACATAGTAGAGCAAATGAAAGTGAGGGCATAGACAGTGACAACCTTTTTACAAACAATGAAAGAGCGTAAACAAGAACTGTTAACTGCCCTTTTGGAACATTTGCAAATTTCGTTGATTGCGTTATTTTTTGCTATTTTTATCGCAGTTCCGCTTGGAATTTTGTTAACAAGAAAAGAGCGTATTGCTGAATGGGTAATTGGTACTTCTGCTGTGATGCAAACGATTCCTTCTTTGGCACTACTTGGGTTATTAATTCCGTTAGTTGGTATTGGGAAGGTCCCAGCTATAATTGCCCTTGTGATTTATGCACTGCTTCCTATTTTAAGAAATACATACACAGGGATTCGTGAATTAGATTCGTCGCTTATTGAGGCAGCAAAAGCGATGGGGATGAACAATTGGAGACGTTTATGGAAGGTAGAAATACCACTTGCTTGGCCTATTATTATGGCAGGGATTCGAACAGCAATGGTACTAATAGTTGGTACAGCGACTTTAGCTGCTTTAATTGGGGCAGGAGGGTTAGGGAAGCTTATTCTGCTTGGGATTGATCGAAATGACCATGCTCTGATTTTGTTAGGCGCAATTCCAGCTGCATTATTAGCATTATTTTTTGATGGTGTGCTGCGCATGACCTTGCATGTAAGACGTTCACCAAGGCGAACAATTGTTACAATTGCCGTTGTAGTCGGAATCATCATCGCACCATTTCTTTGGAGTACACAAAAGAAAGATATTATAATTGCTGGTAAGCTTGGTTCGGAACCGGAAATTTTAATTCAAATGTATAAACAATTAATCGAACAGGATACAGATTTAAATGTGGAGGTAAAACCAGGATTCGGAAAAACATCTTTTGTATTTGAAGCGTTAAAATCTAAAGAAATTGATATTTATCCAGAATTTTCAGGAACGGCTTTATCGACTTTCGTAAAAGAAGCACCCAAAAGTACAGATCGTCAAGAAGTATATGAGCAGGCCCGAAATGGGATGGAACAAAAATTTAATATGAAGCTATTAAAGCCAATGCAATATAATAACACGTACGCATTAGCAGTACCAAAACAAATAGCGATGCAGTATAACATCAAGACAATTTCTGATTTGAAAAATGTTTCTTCTCATATGAAAGCTGGATTTACACTTGAATTTGCAGATCGTGAAGATGGATATAAAGGAATACAAACACTTTATAATATACAGTTTCCTAATTTAAAGACAATGGAACCGAAGTTGCGATATAGTGCCATTCAATCTGGTGATGTGAATCTCATTGATGCCTATTCAACAGATAGTGAATTACAGCAATACGGCCTGCAAGTGCTAGAAGATGATAAAGGGCTGTTTCCACCATATCAAGGAGCACCATTAGTACGTGAAGAAACGTTAAAGAAATATCCCGAAATTGAAAAGTCATTAAATAAACTTGCGGGGAAAATTACTGACGAAGAAATGCGTAAAATGAATTATGAAGTGAACGTAGGAGGGAAAGTCGCAGAGAATGTAGCAAGAGAATTTTTACAAAAAGAAGGATTATTGAAATGGGATTAATTTACAAATTCATAAAAAAAGTCGTTTATGATAAGAATAAGCGACTTTTTTTATGCATACTTATACTTTTTTTCGAAAAAGTATTCCATTTTTGCTCGTTTTCTTTTAGAATAAGTAATGTTTTTCTGAAAGAATATAAAGTGAAACAGTTCGTTATTTTCGAGGTACGTATTTTATATATAAATAACTCACAATATGAATGCCTGGTAGAACGGAATGAGCACATCAAGAAATTGCAGACGGGGTGATACCAATAGAAAAGAAACTAGGATTTTTTCCATTAATCGCACTTGTAGTAGGAACAATGGTTGGAGGCGGTGTATTTAGTTTACCGCACGATTTAGCAGCAGGGGCAAACAGCGGTGCTATTTTAATTGGTTGGTGTATTACAGGACTAGGAATGATTCCGCTTACTCTCGTATATCAATCGTTGGCATATCGAAAGCCTGAACTTGAGGGGGGTATTTATAGCTACGCACGCGCTGGATTTGGGGAATATATTGGATTTAACAGTGCATGGGGATATTGGATTGCTGGAATATTAGGCAACGTTGCAACAATTATGATGTTATTTAATTCATTAGCATACTTTTTCCCAATTTTTAAAGGCGGTAATAATGTCCCGGCTATCATCGGTGCATCACTTGTATTGTGGACGCTTCATTTTCTTATTTTACTTGGAATTCGTGAAGCCTCTATTATGAATTTTATCGCGACAATTGGTAAGTTTGTTCCAATTCTTCTATTTATTGTAATTATGATTGCGGCGTTTCGTTGGGATACATTTACGCATGATTTTTGGGGAAAAGGTACGGTCTCATTATCTTCTGTATTTGGACAAGTGAAGAACACGATGCTTGTTACGCTTTGGGTATTTATTGGCGTAGAAGGAGCCGTCGTATTATCAGGACGAGCAAAGCGTAGTCGTGATGTTGGAAAAGCAACTGTATTTGGTTTACTGTTAGTAATGAGTGTTTATATACTAATTTCTGTTTTATCGCTAGGAGCGATGCCACGAGAGGAATTAGCGGCACTTGAAACGCCGTCAATGGGACATGTATTAGAACATGTCGTTGGTTCATGGGGGGCGTATATTATTAACTTAGGGTTAATCGTCTCGCTTATTGGTACCTTAATTGGTTGGTTCTTACTTGTTTCGGAAATTTCTCACGTTGCTGGAAAAGACGGTGTGTTTCCGAAGGTATTTACGAAAACGAACAAAAATCATACACCACATATGGCATTATGGATTTCAAACTGTGTTGCCCAAACATTATTTATTATTGTGTTATTTTCAGAATCAACATATCAGATCATGTATTTTATTGCATCAACATCAATTTTACTCCCATATGTATTTTCAGCACTATATCAGTTAAAGCTAGTGATTACAAAAGCATATGAAGGAAACAGATGGAAAGATGGGATACTTGCTCTTATGGCAGCTACATATGGTGTTTGGCTTGTGTATGCAGCTGGATTGAAAAATTTATTGCTTGTTTCTTTGGTATATGGTATCGGTCTTATCGTTTATGTCGCTGCAAGAAAAGAGCAAGGAAATCGCTGCTTTACTCGCGTTGAGCAGTATGTAATGGTTATTATCTTATTTGCAGCCGCTACTTCTATTTATATGTTAGTTTCAGGAAAGATCGGAATGTAAAGATATTAATATATAAAAGGATTTATGCATGAGTGTGGGCATAGATCCTTTTTTAATGAGGGAAAAATTATTTGGCGTGTTAATTTACAAAGTATTAGCAGGGATTTCTAGTAATGAGCAGAATATATAGATTGAAAAGGTATGTAGGAGGGGATTGTTATGGAAGAAAAGGAAAAATTAGCGCGAATTGTAGAGCTAGCAATAGACGTCCGAAAATTACTAGTGCAAGAATCGTTCTTTAACCGACATCCCGAACTACGTGGAGCGGTAGAAAATTTAGCATGTTCTGTAGAAGTTTTAGCTAATATGCAAATACATGAAGATAAGAATGTAGAAGATACGTTACGTTATGTCCTAACAAAAATGAAGATTGCTCACAACGCAATTTCTCAAGAAAAAGAAGGCTTTCATTCAACCTGACAATAAGTGTCAGGTTTTTTTGTTTCTAGTTTGCTTTTATTCTTCATACAATGATAAAAGCATCGGAAAAAGAAGGTGAGCAAGATGAAATTAGAGAAACCTCTTCATCCAAGCTTTGTAAAGAGATTACAGCATATGCGTTTTGTCGGGAAATTCGCAAAAGAGCAGAAGAAAGAATCCTTTTTTGTCGTTTGTCTTTCACCAATCCCTAACATAATTGAGGCAGCTTTTGGAGAAGGTTGTTATATCTTTGAGGGTTTATATAAAAACAAACAAAATGAAAAGTTTTTTGCGAGTATAAAAGAAGGAAACAGAGAAAAACAATTGTTGTTATTCCGACTCTCTTATACAGGTGGCAATTTATATGCAGAACTAATACGTTGTGAAGAAAGGGATATAGCAAATTCCTATAAAATGATTCCTTCGCCTAAACTATCAGTCTTAAAGGAAAGAGAAGTGTTTGAAAGAAGGCTTGGGAAAGGATATGTTTCATTTTTGATACCAAAATTCCCGTATGATTTTGGTGTACCAGAGTTGTTATGGTATGAAGGACGGATATATGGAAATGTATCTTTAAAATCTTCTATAAGTGCCATTACATATCGAGAACAGAGAAGAGATGTTCGTTACCTTGATATTGATGATTGGATGCAATATGTCGATATGAATGTAGAGAATAGTATATTTTTTGTTCGAACAGAAATATATGAACAATTAGAAAAACAAATAAAAGAGAACGGAAAAGCAATTGAAATTATCGATACAAGCAAACAAGAAAAAGGAAAGGAATGGAATGAACGTGAATATTCTTTTATACAATATGTGAAGCAAATTCTCGCAGAAAAAGAATTATATATTGATGAAAGCGATATTTACAATTTTCATATTTGTGTAAAGACAAACTTTTTAACAATAGTAGGTGGTATGCCTGGGATTGGGAAATCACAGTTTGTGCAAGCTTATGCGGAAGCACTCGGATTAACATTTGGGAAAGAGTTTATTTGGGTTCCAGTCTCACCATCATATCAAGAACCACATGATGTGCTAGGTTATCTCCATTCAAATGGAACTTATATGGAAAGTGAAACAAAACTTATTCGAACATTTTTAGAAGCAGCTGAAAATCCAAATCAATTATATATAATTGCATTTGATGAAATGAACTTATCGTATATTGAACATTGGTTTACTCCTTTTTTATCACTCTTACAGTTAGAGAGAAAAAATCGTATTTTATCTTTGTATGCAGCGGATAACGGAAAAGAACAGGATGTGCCATCACAAATAGAAATTGGTGATAATGTCATTTTTGTTGGAACAGTTAATTTTGATGAAACAACAAAAGAGCTATCCGATCGTTTATTAGATCGTGTAAATGTTGTATCCCTTCAAAAAATCCCATTTTGTGAGATGAGTATGATTGAGAAAAAAGGGCTGAAACTTCCGTTTGCATTTTCTGTTTCAGCACTAGAATTTCGAATGAACTGGGTTCACCACAAGGCAATGCTTAATGTGTTTACAGAAGAAGAATTGGAATTATTAGATAAAATGCATCAGTTATTATTTCTTCACGATGCGTCAAAAGGAATTTCTTTTCGCGTTGCGTCAGCAATCGCTAATTATTTACAAAATATCCCGTGTGATGAGGAGGAAACTTTATTAATAAGCCGTGAAGAAGCATTTGACTTACAAATAAAACAACGTATTTTAACAAAGTTACGTGGTACAGAAGCTACAATAGGTGTATTACTTCGTGAAGAGGGGAAAAAAGAAGTATCTCTTGTACAATTATTACAATCATCACTTGCAAATTGTGTATCAACTTTTGAACACTCGCTATTGTATTTGAAACAAAAACGGCGAGAATTGGAGCTATACGGTTATGTTAAATGAAAGCACGTATGAGACAGAAATTATAGAAACAGGAGAGAAGCTTCCGTTTGTATTGAAAGTGATAGTAGGGGCAGAAGAGAAGGGAGAACATATCATATTAAATAAACTTTGCGCTTCACCCACTACGATTTCATCGTGTGTGTACAAAGTACAAGAATTAAAACCTCTTAGGCTACATATACAATCACAATATCCTATAAAGATTACGTTTATTTGGAATAAAGTATATGAAGGACAAAAGCAACATATGGAATGGAAATATGAGCTGCATGAAAAACAACGTACTATTTTACTGTATGAGCATGGAAAAACGGATTATTTATATCCATGGCGTTGTGGTGTATATCATTTTGAAGTGCAGATTGGAGATGAATTGTTTTATGGAGCGTTTCAAATCGTTCCGAAAAATTTTTTTGATGATCAACTAGAATTAATTCAACAATATGTAAAGTCTGTGCTAAATGAGATTATTTTAGATCGAGGATATTATAAAAAGACATTTGTTACATTTGCAGAGATTGAAGACTATTCATATATGCGTATGCTCAGGATGTTGCCGCAAAAAATGAAAAAAGTAAAGCAGTTATACTATGAAGTGCAGCAAAAAGTAAATTTTGAAGATGATTATATATGGGAAATGCGGGAGAGAAAGCAGGGAAGAAAAAGCACTATTATGCGTGAGAAAAAACCGTATGAAAAGTGGTATAATCGACGTTTTAGGGAGAAAAAGCATGATAAAATGAATGGCTATGTAAAATATAAAACGAAATTGTTTTATAATCAGTTATTAGAAATTGATTTATTTTTGCACGAAACGATTCAGAAATTAGAAAGGGCGCAGCAAACGCGAAGAAATGAGAAAAAAGCAGTGCATACTATTTTACAAACGATTGAGCGAAATGGTTCTGTGACGGAGCGAGACAAACAGAAATATCGTAACATTCACTTGTTAAAAGACACAGACTTACGCAAAATTGCTATGAAAATTCAAGAATATAAGGTTCTTTATATAGTTTTGCAAAGTACACTAACGTATTTTTCAAGCCTCTTACATACACCGTTTTGGAGAGAAGTTCGGGAAGAAACTACACTTACAACACATTCGCTGTCTCCTGTATACTATCAATTATTACATCAGCTTGAATTTTCATCGCATCGTAATGAATTAGAACCATCATTTTTATTTGTTTATAAACCGACATTTTTAATTTATGAGTATTATGCGTACTTTACTGTTGTGGCAATTTTACAAGAACTTGGTTTTAATGATTACATGTCAATTGCAGAGCAAATTCAATCGTATTTTTATTTAGATGGTTTACAGGATGGCACGACTATTATATTGGAAGACGAAGATTTGCAGCTGCATGTAGTATTTAATGATTTAATTGAAACGCATCCCCTTATTGCGCTCAGTAAACAAAGTCATTTTTATAATGGAGAGGATACAAAAAAACCGGATATTCGTATTGATTGCTATAAACGAGGGGAAACTTCCTATGAATATCAATCATCTATTATAGTTGAAGTGAAATATAGCCCGATGTATAACATTTTTCAGCCAGTTGGAAATACGAAAGCAACCGAGCAGATGTATAAATATTGGTCAATTAAATATGTAGAAGAGCAGAATGGAAAACGGTTATTTCACCGCCGTGCAATTTATGAAGTTATATGTGTATATCCAGGTAGTAATATGCATGCAAAAAAAATTGAAACAGGTTGTGGTGTATTTTTACAATTGTATCCGTATAAAACAAAAAAAGGTGAAGAGAGATTAGCGGGAAAAAAAGAACTGGTAAATATTTTTCAGTATTGGTTAACAGGGATTAAGAAATAACGTTTCACTTTATCTAGCATTAACATGTAGTAATACCTAGCAAGAAGTGGGGATAAATGCGCGCTCTCCATCAGTGAGGAATTAAGAAAATCCAAACTGATGGAAGTTTCATATTTTTCTTCTATTGGTTAGTTTTTTAGGTTTTAAGATGAAGGAAACATTTCCTGAACGAAAAATTTTTGTATATATAGTTATGTTTTGAGATTTTTTGTATAAACACACAAGTAATACAGGAATCTTGATTTATGTATAGAAATTATAAATGGAAAAATAGTTTTTCTTGCATAGCAAGTTTCCTTTTTATATGATAGATGTTGAAAGCGCTAACAAAAGTAAAGGGTGAAAGGAAAGGCGGGGGAATATGTTCCAACGTGTTCAAACAAAGGAAGAACATTTTTGGTTCGAACAATTATGGGGAGATTTTTGTGAAGAACGAAACATAATGTTTATAGAACGAAATTTAACACCTTCAAGATTTTTATTAATAGAAGATAATCATTATATCGGAACTGTTGAATGCACATTTTATACAACACCTGAACAATCAAATTCCGAGTTTTTTTATCTGTTTTCTGAAAATGAATATATAAAAGGATTAAAAAACGTATACGAAATTGGAAAGTTAAGTATTGCAAAAACATCTCGCGGTCGTGGACAATTTAAGCAACTTGCGACGATTTTATTTATACATGCATTAGAAGTAAAAGCAGAGTGGTATATTGCAGTTGTAACAAAGCGTATGTATATGTACTTACGTTCATTAGGATTCCCGATAGAGCCTATTGATGATGCATTTGCTGTAAATGATCAACTACAAGGTGTACCAGTTCGTATTCATGTTATGAAAGGATTGACACATATGTATTCTTTGAAAGAATTTCGTGATGTCATTCAAGGAAATGCATATGCACAAGCCTTAATTAAAGAAAACAGTAAAAATGTTATGTTAACAAGGTGATTATTGTCACAAAATTGCACCATTTCATGTGATTATCATCACATCTCTCAATAACGATTTGTACTACGCTTACATTATAAAAATCGCTAGAGAGGGGATGGGAATGATGTTTTGTCATCAATGTGAACAAACGCCTATTGGAGGATGTAAAATTATCGGAGTTTGTGGAAAAGATGAAATTATAGCAAGTTTACAAGATATTATCGTCTTTGCTTTAAAAGGAATTGCTGCATATCGTACCCATGCAGCACAGCTTGGATACACAGACCCATTTGTAGATGCAGTAACGCATGAAGCGTTATATATGACGTTAACAAATTCAAACTTTAATGAGCAAGAACACTTAGATATGGCAATGAAAGTCGGGAAAGCCGCGATTCGCGTGATGGAATTACTTGATAAGGCACATACGGATCATTTCGGAGTGCCAGGACCAGTACAAATTACACAAAATCGCGCTTATGGAAAAGCAATAGTTGTTACAGGACATAATTTATTTGCGCTAGAAGAGTTATTAAAGCAAACTGAAGGAACAGGTATCAATATTTATACACATTCTGAAATGTTGCCTGCACATGGTTATCCGCAGTTGAAAAAATATGTGCATTTAAAAGGGAATATCGGAAAGGCTTGGTATGATCAGCGCCGCTTATTTGAAAAATTTTCAGGAGCTATATTAGCGACGACAAATTGTGTGATGCCAATTAAAGGGACATATGCAAATCGTTTCTTTTCCTATGATGTTGCAGGATTAGAGGGAGTGCGTAAAATTGAAAATAATGATTTTACATCGCTTATTGAAACGGCGTTGGAACTTCCAGATGTCCAAATGGAATCAGAAGAACAGTTAACAACGGGATTTCATCATGAAACCGTATTATCGCTTGCACCAGAAATTATTGATGCGGTGAAAGCTGGTAAAATCCAACGTTTCTTCGTTATTGCTGGTTGTGATGCACCTGGAAAAGGCGGAGAATATTATCGGGAATTAGCAACATCCTTACCACCAGAAACAGTTATTTTAACGACATCTTGCGGGAAATTCCGCTTTAATGATGTAGATTATGGCGTTGTGCCAGGAACGAATATACCGCGTTATATTGATCTCGGGCAATGTAATAATTCGATTTCAACAGTAAAAATTGCAGCCGCTTTAGCGGAAGCATTTCAATGTGAAGTGAATGAACTACCAGTCAGCATTGTATTATCTTGGTTTGAGCAAAAGGCTGTAGCTATTTTACTCGGATTATTTAGCCTCGGTATTCAAGATATTCGTATCGGTCCGAAAGCACCAGAGTTTATATCACCAAGTGTACTACAAGTGTTACAAGACGCATTTCGTTTACAACTCATTACAACAGCAGAAGAAGATATGAAAGCGATGTTATCATAATAAAAAAGGTGATGTTTATCGAACATCACCTTTTTTATTACATATATTAAAATCCAAAAATACTTAAAATCATTTTACGGCGCTTAGGCTTTTCTTCTTGTTTTGCCGCTGCCACTTCTGGTGTAATATAGATAGATTCTTTTCGTTTAAGTGCTGTTTCTAATTGGTCAATTTTTGCGTGCATTTCTTCCATTTCATTACGGTGCTGTAACAACTGATAACTTACGACATCATCTGCTTTGTCTTGTAATTTTTCTTCTAGCCGATCTAAGCGTATGGAAATGTGTTTTAATTCTTTTATAAATTGTTGCATTTCATTTGACGGTGCTGCTTCAGCAGCATGATAGGAAGATAGTTCATGATTATGACTTGGTACAGAACGTTGAAAATCAAGCATTTGTTGTAAATCTTTTTCATCAAAAACATAGTGGCCAAATTTATTCTTTTTTAACTCTAATCCGATTTGCTGTGCAAGACGGATAACAGCTTTTGGACTAATACCTAATGTTTTGGCAATCATCGGCGTTTTATACTCCACAATAACCCCTCCTATGTCTCGTTAGTTAGAAGGTTTCGTGATAACTCGTTCGTTCCCTGCATGACTGACAAAAGAAGTGAGAAATCGGCAAAGAAAGTGCTTTTTGACAAAAATATTTTTTTAGGAAAAAAACATCGCGAAAATGAAAAAAAGTTGTCTAATTCCAGTTGTTTCTCTTATTTGACGGAGAGTATAAGTTTCGTTATCATAAACGTAAATATCTTTTTTGTGTAAGCATATAATGTATAAAAGGGAATTACTAGTGTAGAAACTTGTAAGATTGTTAGAGAAGTTGTTTTTAGAATAAAATAATTAGGAGGTGGCTTCCTTACTTACAAAGTGGGTAAGGAAATGTATTTGGACATATTTAGTATAAGTATGGTGATTGTTTTAATTGCCTTAACTGCTTTCTTCGTTGCTTCTGAATTTGCAATTGTCAAAGTAAGAAGCTCGCGTATCGATTATTTAATTGCAGAAGGAAACAAACGCGCAATTGCTGCGAAAACAGTCATTACAAACTTAGACGAGTATTTATCAGCATGTCAGTTAGGGATTACAGTGACAGCGCTCGGCCTTGGATGGTTAGGAGAACCGACAGTGAAACGTATGCTGGAGCCGATTTTTATAAAATTGGAAGTGCCTCCCTCGGTGACATCCATTTTATCTGTTTTACTAGCTTTTATGTTCATTACCTTTCTTCACGTTGTCGTAGGCGAACTAGCTCCGAAAACATTTGCGATTCAGAAGGCGGAAGGGATTAGCTTATCAGTTGCAAGACCGCTTATCTTCTTTTATCGACTTGCATATCCTTTTATTTGGACATTGAATGGTTCAGCGCGTATTGTTACGAGAATGCTAGGTTTAAAGCCAATGCAAAAGCATGAAGCAGCCCATTCAGAAGAAGAGTTACGTATGCTTGTATCAGAAAGTTATAAAAATGGTGAAATTAATCAATCAGAATATAAATATGTGAATAAAATTTTTGAATTTGACGATCGAATTGCGAAAGAAATAATGGTTCCACGTACAGAAATGGTGATTTTAGAGAAAGAGCAATCTGTTATGGAAGCAATGAAGATGATGTCAAATGAGAAATATACGAGATATCCTGTCATTGATGGTGATAAAGATCATGTTATTGGTTTTGTAAACTTTAAAGATATTTTCACAGATTTTGTGAAACATGATGGGACAAATAAAGAAACTGTTGCACAGTATGCCCGTCCGATTATTCAAATTATTGAATCCATTGCTATTCATGATTTATTTGTAAAAATGCAACGGGAACGTACACATATGGCAATTTTAGTGGATGAGTACGGCGGAACGTCAGGACTTGTAACAGTTGAAGATATTCTAGAAGAAATTGTTGGCGACATACAAGATGAATTTGATACGGATGAAAAGCCAGAAATTCAGCGCATTAGCGAAACAAAAACAATTTTAGAAGGAAAAGTACTTGTTAGTGAAGTTAATGCATTGTTAGGACTTTCGATTGACGACGAAGACGTTGATACAATTGGAGGTTGGATTTTAACAGAACATCTTGAAATTGAACAAGGTGAAAGTATTGATATTGAAAATTATAAGTTTCGTATTGTTGAATTAGATGGACATTACATTAAACAAATTGAAGTGACAAAGCAGCTTACAATGCAGTCTATAGAAGTAGTAGAACAACCTGTTTCATTTCAAGAACAAGTCAGTTCATAATTTTACCTTTACGGTGAGGTTTTTTGTTTATCCCGCTATTCGTGGGCAGTAATACTCCCACCTCAAAATTCGGCGTTCAACGTCCTGCGATTCTGAGCGAGCCGTTTCCGCTTTTCTTAAGAAGTTAGGTAGGAGCTGATAATCAGTGGGGGATGAAGCGCCCCACTGATTAAAGTTTCACTTTATCGTAAAAAATAAGCCCATTTAGAGGTCGGGCGTATTTTGTCAATTCATCTCTTGCCTGTAAATTTCATCTTCTACAAAAATATGTTCTTTTTCAACTGCTGTACTATGTGCGAGAACAAGTCCAATCGGTGTATTTGCATCTTTATTTTGTACAATTGTAAACGGCACTTGTTTTTCATTTGCTAATTTAATGTATTTAGATAAATGTGAATAAGCTACAGTACCGTTCACATACAATGTTAATTTTTGTTCAGAACTCATCGTGTTTTTAATTTCTGGATATACGTTGGTTTGCATGACTTGCCCGATCGTTAATGCTATTTCCACACGTTCACGTAATGTGCTTAAAAACATGTTACGTTCTTCAGGTTTATTTTGTTTTTGTCCATAAATGCCTTCTTGAAGATAGTCTTCCACATTTTTATTTGCCATTTTTTTCACACCTTTCCTGTTTCTATTGTATGAAAAAGATGAAAAGGATGCAAAAAAATAATTTCACATACTAAATTGAAAAATTTTATCAACATGAAATAACAAAATGTGACAATAGTGTCTTAACGAAAAATGTTTTTTGTGTTAATATTCAAAATATATAGGGTATTTTTCGTATGGAGATGGAGGGAATGGGGGTTTTTCCGATCGAAAAAGATATTAGTAAAATGTTTTGTACATACTTAGAAAAGAATAATAAGCAATTTGTAGAGAACTGGAAAAACAAAATTATTATTTCAGAAAATGATCCTTTTAAACAAGAAATTTTTGAGAACGGAGAAAAATTGTTTTCATTAATGATTAAACTTATTATGAGTGAAGATGATATTGAGCTCATTAGACCAGTATGCGAAAAAATTGCTATTGAGCGTGCGGGGGCAGACGCAAATATTGGGGATTTTGTCTATAATGCGAATGTAGGACGGAATGAATTATTTGAAGCAATGTGTGAATTAGATGTGAGTGCTCGTGAACTGAAACCAATCATGGGAAAGATACATATTTGTTTTGATCGTTTAATTTATTATACAGTTTTGAAATACTCAGAAATTATATCGGAAAATTTGGAAGAAAAGCAAAAATTCATTAACGAAACACATAAAGAGAGATTGACAATATTAGGGCAAATGTCAGCAAGTTTTGTTCATGAATTTCGTAATCCATTAACATCTATTATGGGATTTGTAAAATTGTTAAAATCTGATCAACCGCATTTACCGTATTTAGATATTATTTCACATGAGCTTGATCAATTAAATTTTAGAATTTCTCAATTTTTACTTGTGTCGAAAAAAGAAATATGGAATGAAGCAGAAAGATTTTGGCTGAATGATTTATTTCATGATATTATCCACTTCTTATATCCGAGTTTAGTAAATGCAAATGTTTCTATTGAGAAAAATTTACCGTATCCAATACCATTTACGGGATATCGAAGTGAAGTTAGGCAAGTATTTTTAAATATTTTAATGAACTCTATTGACGCTCTTGAAGGAATAGAAGAGAGTAAGAGAATTGTTATTGATGTGTGTGAAGACGAAGAATTAATACATATTTTAATTAAAAACAATGGACCAATGATTCCAGCAGAAAATATAGAAACAATATTTGAACCATTTGTAACTACAAAAAAGTTAGGAACTGGAATTGGATTATTTGTTTGTAAACAAATTGTGGAGAAACATAAAGGGTCCCTTACATGTAAGTCAACAGAAGAGTGGACAGAATTTCATATTTCATTTGAAAAAGTAATATAGAATACAGTGGAATGTAGTAGAGTTGTGGGAAACTGCAGCGACTGTATATATAAGGGAAACGTCTTTCCTTTTAAGGGGCGAGATTATCTGGACATACATCGCGCGGTGAATTGTATGCTGGAAAATTAAAATGGATTTATATATTTTTTTAAAGTGCCATACTGTGGTTGTTTGTTAATTTTAAAAAGACACTGTTCTCATTTTGAACGGTGTCTTTTTGTGAAAAGAAATGTTGATATATCAAAATGTGAAGTAGATAAAATGAGTTGATAGTTTTTTATGTTTTGTCACAAATTTAGAATGCCCAGTTACCTTTTCTAAAGATAGGCTCAAGTTTTCCATCTGATGTTTCGCCGTCAATATCGAGGGTGGCAGATCCAATCATAAAATCAACATGAGTAATGCTATCATTTAATCCATTCTCTTGAAGATCTTCTTTGCTCATATTAATACCGCCTTGAATACACATAGGAAGTGCACTGCCTAATGCGAGATGACAAGATGCATTTTCATCAAATAATGTGTTGAAAAAGATAACATTTGTATTAGAAATAGGTGAATCGTGCGGAACGAGCGCAACCTCTCCTAAATGCAGAGCTCCTTCATCTGTTTCCAGTAATTTTTTCAAAGTTTCATAGCCAGTTTCAGCTGAACAATCAATAACTTTTCCTTCACGGAAGGTCAGAGAGAAATTGTTGATTAATGTACCACCGTAATTTAAGGGTTTTGTACTGCTTACTACACCGTTTACCCCTGTTTTTAATGGGACAGTAAATACTTCTTCTGTTGGCATGTTCGGTATAAACGGAGTATGTAATTTATTTTGAAATTGAGCACTTAACCATTTGTGGTTATCTGGAAGTTCGATCGTTAAATCTGTTTTTTCAGATTTATAATGTAGCTTTTTATACTTTCTCTCATTTAAATGATGTGCTTTACTATTTAATAATTGAATATGATTTTTCCATGCCTCTATTGGGGTATCATCAGTTACTCTCGTCATTTGAAAGATCAGATCCCATAATTTATTGACACCTTCTTTAGCACCCAGTTCAGGGAAGATTTGCGAAGCCCATTCGTTGCTTGGGACAGAGATAATTGACCAACTACATTGACTATTAACTCGGTATTCGGTAAGCTCCTTCAAACCAGAGGCATTTGTTTTCATCGCAATTGCAAGTCTTTCTCCATCAATATCTTGAAGAAGAGTAGGGTTAGACGCATCGATATATAAAAAAGCAGCATTGTTTTTCGCTAATTCAACAAGTCCTTTTGCTTTCCAGTGAGGGAATTCCTTCAACCCTTCTAATGGTGAATGCAAGTACTTAATTAGTGTTAATTCTTCATCTGAGTATTCGACATGGACATTTTTTGCTCCAGATTGATAGGCTTGCTTTGATAATTCACGAACTAAGCGAGAAGATGTAATAGGTGCGTGAATTACGAGAGTTTGTCCTTCTTGAATATTAATTCCAACTTGTATAACTAATTGCGCATACTTTTTTAAATTTTCTTCAAAACGATTCATGAGTAACCTCCTAGAAATATATAGATTTACCTATAATTATAAATAAAGTTAAATATTTTTTCTATTCTGTTTTTTTGTTTGTGAGAAATTCAATTTGTCAAAAATAAACTTTCCAACTTTGGGGATTTATTTACATAGCCAAGTGTAATAATCGTATAAATTTTATTTGCCTCAATTTTCACTTCAGGAATTGTTAATAAAACGTTTTTGGTTCCCGCAACAGCTATTTCTATATCTGCTACACCAGGACTCACTTGTAAATAATCTGTTGCTTGTTTAAATGAAACCTTTTCAAACAGTTTTTCCCCATCCTTTAAAGCAACATCTACTTGAGGTGCATCAGGAGATAAATGAACGAATCGTATTTTTGCTTGTCCATATGGAAGAGGTGTATTATCAGTTACATGTAACAGCTGCAGTTTATCAGCATTACCAACTGCAGCAAGAGTATATACATGATTTCCCATTACAGGAATGAGAGTTGAAAAGATGGGAGTTTCCTCGCCGGCAGGTACGATATCAACGCGGTATTGCCCTTGTGTGAGTGAAAGATATGGACTATATTGCTTAAACGAAATGTTTTTTACTACTTTTTGTCCATTTATGACAATATCAATAGAAAATGAATCAGGAGAAGCGTGTAAGATTCGAACGTAAGAAGGTAATGCTTGCTCACTTGAATATGGTGGTGATACACGGCTTTTCTCGTAAGCTTGTACAAGTTGTTTCATTGCCTCAAATTGTTTTAAATATACTTCCATATATTTTTGCGGATTTGTATATTTGTAATAACAAGCAAGCTGTTCATACATTACAGCTTGCTGCGCATATTTTTCTACTTCTAATGAATTCATTGATTTGCCTCCTCTGTTATCATTAATACAACTATATGCATGTACAAAGAGAAGATATGCAAATAAAGTCTTGTTAATCTTTAAGAAGATGAAATCTCTAGCTAAGATGGAGATTTTTTTAATTTCTAGGCAAACACACATACAAAAAGATGTTTGTCCTACATATTTTATCAATGTAAACTATTTTAAATGGATGTAGGGAGTGAAAAACTATGTGGGGTTACGGTGGAGGATATCCAGGTTATGGCTGTGGATATGGCTACGGTGGATATGGCGCTGGGGGCTGTGGATATGGCTTTGCGATTGTTGTTGTGTTATTTATTTTATTAATTATTATTGGAGCTACTTGCGTACGCTTCTAGTTATGCAGAAAGAGCGTCATAGTGAACCGATTAATTATACATTGATCGGTTCTTTCTTTTTTTGGCCCCCTTTTTCAGCCGAAAGTTATGAAAAAACCAACTTTTCACGAACGATAATTTTATATATCATTATATAATTCGTGTATTCTGTTGACATTCTAAATGGAGCATGATACCTTTAGTAAGGATTTTCTAAGGAATGCAATGGGGGAATGAATATATGAATACGAACTATGATGTAATTGTTGTAGGTGCAGGTCCTGCGGGGATTTTTTCTTGCTATGAAACAATTGGTAAAATGCCAAATGCAAAAGTGCTATTAATTGATAAAGGACATGATATTTATCGGCGTAATTGTCCGATTCTTCAGAAGAAAGTAACGAAATGTCCACCTGCTGCTGGAAAGAAGGAGTATGCAGGATGTATACCGGCATGCTCAATCACAAATGGCTTTGGCGGAGCAGGAGCATATTCAGATGGTAAATTTAACATAACAAGTGAATTCGGTGGTTGGATGACCGATTATTTATCTCCATCGACAGTAATGGACTTAATCAAATATGTAGATGAAATTAACTTAGCACACGGTGCAACTATATCAATTACAGATCCATTAACGGATGAAGTTCGTAATATTGAAAAACGTGCTTATGCAGCTGGATTAAAACTATTGCGTGCACAAGTTCGTCATCTAGGGACAGAACAAAACTTAGAAATTTTAAAAAGCATTTTTGAATATTTAAAAGAGAAAATTGATATGAAATTTAAAGTGGAAGTAGACGACATCGTAACGGAAAAAGCAGAGAATGAACATACCGTACGTGGAATTATTTTAAAAGATGGAACAATGTTATCTGCGAAAAAAGTAGTCATTGTACCAGGTCGTGATGGGTCTGCTTGGCTTACAAAAATTATGAAAAAACGTCGTTTGAAAATGAGCACGAACCAAGTAGATATTGGTGTTCGCGTTGAAACTTCGAATATCGTGATGGAAGAAATAAATAAGCATCTCTATGAAGGGAAATTTGTATTCAACACATCTGTCGGAACGCGAGTGCGCACATTCTGTAGTAACCCGTTTGGTCATGTTGTTGTTGAAAATCATTCTGGTATTATGACAGCGAATGGTCATGCATACAAAGATCCGGCACTTGGTAGTGATAATACGAACTTTGCGCTCCTAGTATCACACCAATTTTCTGAGCCGTTCGATCAGCCGAACGAATACGCACATGAAGTATCACGCTTAGCAAATCGCATTTCAATGGGGGGAGTTACGGTACAAAAGTATGGAGACATGTTAAAAGGTCGCCGTTCTACGCCGAAACGTATCCAAGAAGGATTTCTTGAGCCTACGTTAAAAGAAGCGGTACCAGGAGACTTAGGTCTTGTATTGCCATACAATACAATGAAGAGCTTAATTGAAATGACAGAGGCATTAAATCACGTCACACCAGGCATTGCCTCTGAACATACATTATTTTATGGTGTAGAAGCGAAATTCTATTCAGCAAGACCAAAACTTAATAAACATTTCGAATCAGAAATTTCCGGTTTATACTTAGGCGGAGACGGTGCTGGGGTAACACGTGGATTAGCACAAGCGAGTGCATGTGGTGTTCATATTGCTCGTAATATTGTAGAACATTTAACTAGTAAAACAGAAAAAAGAGAAGAAGTTGTAGTGGGATAATATATAGTAGAAGAAACTTGTCTTATCATAGGACGAGTTTCTTTTTGTGAAAATTTTGTCTAGATTTGTTTGAAAGTATATGAAATAAAATGAAGAAGTAAGAAGGAAATTCACTAGAGGGTTGTCGAAGTTTACACATTAGCAGCAAGTTTTCGCCTCAAATGATATTTTAGAAGAGAGGAGTATGGAGATTTTTAATTGATGATTTTGTATAGATAGGTAGGGATGTAGAGAGAAAGTTGTTGGCTTATAGATTATTATTTCTGAAATTTCTTTCTATTTTATTTTTATGCACTTATTTTTATATTCTGTAATAATGGCTTTTTAATAGATTCACTGCTTAGGCAGAGAGTTCTTTTTTTTATGAAAGAAGAATTGATTTTCTACATAATTTATATATGAGTTGAAGAAACGGGGGGAACGTCATGCGTGATTACTTAATTAAGCCACTTGTTGGTCAACCGTATCCAATGATTTCACACGGGAAAGGTGTTTATTTATATGATCAAAACGGTAATAAATATTTTGATGGTTCGTCAGGAGCGATTACAGCAAGTATTGGTCATGGCGTAACAGAGATTGCAGAAGTTATTAAGCAGCAAGCAGAGGAAATTGCCTTTGTGTATCGTTCGCAGTTTACGAGCGAACCGGCAGAAAAGCTTGCAAAGAAGCTGAGTGACTTAAATATGGGAGATTTAAATTGGAGCTTTTTCGTTAATAGTGGTACAGAGGCAAATGAAACGGCAATGAAAGTTGCAATTCAACATTTTCAAGAGCGCGGTATTCAAGGAAAGCATAAAATTTTATCGCGTTGGATGAGTTATCACGGAATTACGATGGGAGCACTTTCGATGTCTGGACATCCCCTGCGTAGACAACGTTTTGTTTCCATATTGGAAGATTATCCGACACTACCCGCACCGTATTGTTTCCGTTGTCCGGTACAAAAGGTGTATCCAACATGTCAACTTTCGTGTGCAACAGAGTTAGAGCGTTCCATTGAACGTATTGGTGCAGAGCATATTGCGGCGTTCATTGCGGAGCCGATTATTGGTGCAGCTGGGGGAGCTGTTGTACCGCCGAAAGATTATTATAAGGTGATTAAGGATATTTGTGAGCATTATGATATTTTATTTATCGCTGATGAAGTAATGACAGGACTGGGACGTACTGGAGCATGGTTTGCGATGGAACATTGGGGTGTCCAGCCGGATATTATGACGCTTGGAAAAGGATTAGCAGCTGGTTATGCTCCGATTGCTGCAACGATGGTAAGTGATCGTGTGATGGAACCGATTTTACGGGGCTCTCGTTCTGTGATGAGTGGGCATACATTGAGTGCGAATCCACTTTCTGCGGCGACAGCTTTAGCGGTAATTGAATATACAGAGAAACACCGTTTGCCAAAAGAAACTGCTGAAAAAGGGGAATATTTAATGGCAGGTTTGCAAAAAGTACAGCAACAATCAACAATTATCGCTGATGTACGTGGGAAAGGTTTTCTGATTGGAGTAGAATTGCAACCGTTTACAAAGGCGTCTGAACTGATTTCGGTTGCGGCGAAAAATGGTCTTCTTTTATACCAGGCCGTATCAGGGCAAGCGGGTAAAGAAGATAGTGCATTGTTAGTTGCACCGCCGCTTACGACTACATATGCAGAGATTGATGAACTTCTTCATATTTTTGCAAAAAGCGTAGAGGAAATGATGCAAAAAGGAGGGCATAGTATCGTATGACAACTATTACAAATACATTTGGGAAAATAAAAACAATTGAGGATGTTATGCCATATTTTCATGATGAAATGATACTTATGTTTGGAGGGTTTGGAGGCATTGGATCTCCTCCCTCATTAATCCAAGCGATCTTAAATAAAGGAATTCATGATTTACATTTAATCGGTAATGATACTGGTTTTCCGGATGTGGGAATTGGCCGCCTTGTGACAAATGAACGTGTGAAGTCGTTAATTACTTCGCATATCGGCTCAAATCCAAATGCAGGCCGCCAGTTAAATGAAGGAAGACTGCAAATTGAATTTTCCCCTCAAGGTACACTAGCAGAACGAATTCGGGCTGGAGGAGTCGGACTTGGCGGTGTTCTTGTTGATGTTGGGATGGATACAATTGTGGAAGAAGGAAAACGAACAGTTGAAATCGATGGGAAGACATATTTGATTGAAACAGCATTAACAGCAGAAGTATCTATCGTGTTTGCGAAACAAGCAGACCCGTTTGGAAACCTTGTGTTTGATAAAAGCGCGCGCAATATGAACCCACATGTCGCGATGGCCGGTGATATTACGATTGTCGAGGCTGAAGAAATTGTTCCTCTTGGAGAACTTGATCCAGAAAAAATTATCACGCCTGGTGTATTTGTTGATTATATCGTTCCATCGGAAGGAGTGAACTGGAAATGGGCATGGGAGTAGATGTTCGTAACAAAATTGCTAAACGTGCTGCAAAGGAAATTCAAAACGGAATGATTGTAAATTTAGGAATTGGTATCCCTTCTCTTATTCCAAATCATTTACCAGATGATATGCATGTTATGTTTCATGCGGAAAATGGCATTGTTGGTATGGGAACAACACCGGTAAAAGGGGAAGAGGATGAAAATTTATGTAATGCAGCCGGCTTGCCCACATCAATTATTGCTGGAGCTAGTTATTTTGATAGCAGCACAGCATTTGGGATGATTCGAAAAGGATTACTTGATATTACCATTCTCGGGTCACTGCAAGTAAGTGAAAAAGGTGACCTAGCAAACTGGATTGTACCCGGTAAGCGTGTACCAGGAATAGGTGGTGCCATGGATTTAGCGCAAAAGGCAAAACGTGTTGTCGTTGTAATGAATCATGTCGATAAATATGGAAAATCAAAAATTGTTTCAGAATGTACGCTTCCGCTTACGTCAAAACGATGTGTAGACGTAATTATTACAGATATGGCTGTAATGGAAGTAATACAGGATGGATTAGTGCTGCAAGAATTAATGAGTCCGTACACAGTAGAAGATATAAAAAAATGCACAGAAGCTGCTTTTCATGTAAGTCCGTCTTTACTAGTGATTGACTGAAAGGAGAGGTAACAATTGGAGCAATATAAAAAACAAGTGTGTGAATATATTGAAAGTCATGAAAGTATGAGTGTGAAATTATTAAAACGTTTAATTCAAGAAAAAAGTACGAGCGGGGATGAAAGCGGTGCGCAGGCAGTTGTAATTGAAAAGTTGCGCGAGCTTGGTTTAGATTTGGATATTTGGGAGCCGTCGTTTACGAAAATGAAAGATCATCCGTATTTCGTTTCACCGCGTACAAGTTTTAATGATAGTCCCAATATTGTAGCAACATTAAAGGGAAGCGGCGGCGGAAAGTCAATGATTTTAAATGGTCATATTGATGTTGTGCCTGAAGGAGATCTAAAGCAGTGGGAGCATAATCCGTATGCAGGAGAAAAAATTGGGAATCGTATATACGGGCGCGGTACAACTGATATGAAAGGTGGTAATGTATCGCTCATGTTGGCGATAGAAGCCATTGTAGCAACAGGCATTTCTCTAAAGGGAGATGTATATTTTCAAAGTGTAATAGAAGAAGAGAGCGGTGGTGCAGGTACGCTTGCGGCACTTTTACGAGGTTATGAGGCAGATGGTGTGATTATCCCAGAGCCGACGAATATGAAATTTTTTTCGAAACAACAAGGTTCAATGTGGTTTCGTTTATTCGTAAAAGGGAAAGCTGCGCATGGTGGGACGCGTTATGAAGGTGTAAGTGCTATTGAAAAAAGTATGCTTGTGGTAGAACATATGAAGAGGCTAGAAGAAAAACGAAATGAGCGGATTATAGATCCGTTATATAAAGGGATTCCGATCCCTATTCCGATAAATATCGGGAAAATTGAAGGTGGCAGCTGGCCAAGTTCTGTACCTGATTTTCTTACTTTAGAAGGAAGATATGGTGTAGCACCAAATGAAAGTATGGAAGATGCAAAAAAAGAATTTGAAAATTGGATAGGACAGTTAAATCAGGTAGATCCTTGGTTTACAGAACATCCAGTAGAAATAGAATGGTTTGGTGCACGATGGGTTCCGGGGGAATTAGAAGAAAAACATCCGCTTATCACGACGTTAAAGGACAATTTTGTACATATTAAAGGGGCTGAGCCGATTATTGAGGCATCACCGTGGGGAACAGATGGAGGATTATTTACACAAATCGCAAATATTCCAACAATCGTGTTTGGTCCAGGTGAAACGAAAGTCGCACATTATCCAAATGAATATATTGAAATTGATAAAATGATTGCAGCAGCAAAGGTTATTGCATGTACACTGCTAGATTGGTGCGAGGTGGACCAATGAAATATTATGAAGAATTTGCAGAACAGACGAAGTACTATACCGTAGAAGGTGCGTTAGATTATTTTAATAAACGTATTCGAGTTGACCATTATAAGGGAAATGTTGAAAAAGTAATGCATAGAGTTGAAGAACTCGCAAACTCTCATTCTTTTACGAAATTAATTATAAAAGGAAAGAATGAGAACGTTCCTGTGTGGCTCTCTCTTGGTTTTGCATTAGAAGCAAGTATTCCGCAATACTTCCAAGGGCATGATGCATATTTTATGGTGAAATATCGGGATGATGAGCGCCGTAATAGCGTGCAATGGGTAAAGGAAGATGAAATTTTGAGTGGTGTAATTGCGAAAAAAGTAATAGAAAAAGAAATACCAGTACAGTTTGTATTGCGAAAAGCGACAGAAGAAGATGCAAAGCAGCTTGCAGATGTATTTGGAAAAGTATTTGAGATTTATCCAACACCTTTAAATGAAGTCGATTATATTGTGAAAACGATGAAGGAAGATACAATTTATTACGTGTATGAAACAGAAGGGAAAATTATTAGTACTGCTTCAGCAGAAATGAACGTAAAAGAAGGAAATGCAGAATTAACAAATTGTGCGACATTACCAGAGTATCGTAAGCATGGTTTTATGAAAAGTTTACTTATGAAGTTAGAAGAAGAAATGCAAGAGAGAGGTATTTTCTGTTCGTATACAATTGCGCGGGCACTTTCGTTTGGTATGAACGCTGCGTTCTATCAGCTTGGATATACGTACACAGGACGACTTGCGAATAACTGTTATATTTTTGATAAGTTAGAGGATATGAACGTTTGGGTAAAGGATTTATCCTGTATTAACGGGCAGTAAGCCCACCGCTTCAAGAATGAGAGAGAAGCCAAGAAGAAACGGTCTGTAACTATCCGTTTGGGCGGGCTTTCCAGCAGTGAGGGTGAGAAAAACCCCTGCTGATGGAAGTTCCACTTTATCACAAATATAGTAGATAACAGTTCAAAAAGAATCAATTCACTTAACTTCCATAAGCGTAGAAGAAAAAATCTTCGCTGATGGGAGTTTCATTTTAGCGTTAGGTGCTCAAAATTTGGCACCATAATTGCTGATTTTTGAGCGTAGGAGGGGATTACGTTGCTGGCGATTTCAACACAAGAAGTGATTGAAGCGATTTTAAGTAGTATTGATGAAGCTATTCATGCAGTAGATGAAAATGGAATTACGATTTTTTATAATACAGTGGCGGCAAAACATGATGGATCGAATGTAGAAGATGTACTTGGTAAATATTTATTAGAAGCATTTCCTTCGTTAACGCCAGAAACGAGTACACTGTTAAAGGTATTGCAAATGAAAAAGCCAATCCTACACCAAGTGCAGCGATATCAAAATCAAAGGGGAGAAGATGTATACACAGTGAATACAACGCTTCCTATTTTTATAGAAGGACGAATTGCTGGTGCTGTTGAAATTGCAAAAGATTATTCTACTATTCAAAAGTTGACGGAAAAAATTGCTGACTTGCAGTCGAAAATGAAGCGGTCATCACCGAAAAAAGCACCATACAGACATATAGCATTCGATACGATTATAACGAATGATAAGCGATTTTTACAGACGAAACAGCTGGCGCAAAAGGTTGCGACTACGAATGCAAACGTACTGATTTACGGCGAAACAGGAACGGGAAAAGAATTATTTGTACAAGCGATACACGAAGCATCGAAAAGAAGAAATAACGCGTTTATCGCTCAAAACTGTGCTGCTTTGCCAGAATCATTACTTGAAAGTTTACTGTTTGGAACAACAAAAGGAAGCTATACAGGTGCAATGGAGCGCGCAGGTTTATTTGAGCTTGCGGACGGTGGTACATTATTTCTAGATGAACTGAATTCAATGCCATTAGACTTACAAGCGAAAATGCTTCGCGTACTAGAAGATGGTGTTATTCGCCGCATAGGTGATAGTAAAACAAGAAAAGTTGATGTGCGTGTGATTACAGCAATGAATCAACCTCCGGATGAGTGCCTTCGTGAAAATAAAATTCGTACAGATTTATATTATCGATTAAATGTGTTTTCTTTATTTATTCCGCCGCTTCGCGAGCGAAAGGAAGATATTTTATTGTTAGCTCCGCACTTTTTGAAAGCTTATAACAAGGAATATAAAAAGAATGTGATTGGTATAGATGAAGATACAAAGCAGCGATTACTTCAATACAATTGGCCGGGTAATGTACGTGAATTAAAGCATATGATTGAACATGCGGTCATTGTAGCAGATGAAAAAATGCTAACATTATCTTGTTTACCACGTTCGTTTCGACAAACGCCGTCGCTGCAGAAAACGTTGATATTACCGCTTCGAGAAGCGCTTTATAAAACGGAAAAAGAGTTGATTGAACAAGCGATGTTAGAAGCGAAAGGAAATGTTTTGCAAGCCGCGAAGTTGTTAGGCATTCCAAGACAAACTTTGCAGTATAAATTAAATAAATATGCGAAATATGCCGAATAATTGGCAGCTTTTTGTGCATTTGCACCAATAAATGAGCGCTTACATATATAAAAGTAAAGAAAATTCTGTTTTTTAAAAGGGGTATTTTTGTATAAAACGATATTTTTATAGTAAAGAAGCTTGTAATAGCAAAGGTTGTACGAATAGATGGGAATTAAAATCTAGATTTGACAGTTAAAGTTGGCATGATTATTGCTTTAATAAATAGTGAGCGTTTGAAAAAGGGGGAATGGCAATGTTACACGACGTATATAAACCAAAACGTCATTGGAAAGAGATTGAATTATGGAAAGATGTTACAGATGAGCAATGGAACGATTGGATTTGGCAATTAACAAATACAATTAAAACATTAGATGATTTAAAGAAAGTCATTAATTTAACACCGGAAGAAGAAGAAGGTGTTAAAATCTCAACAAAAACAATCCCATTAAACATTACACCATACTATGCATCTCTTATGAATCCAGATGATCCACGTTGTCCAATTCGAATGCAATCTGTACCGATTTCAGAGGAATTATATAAAACGAAGTACGATTTAGAAGATCCGCTTCATGAAGATGAAGATTCACCAGTTCCAGGATTAACTCATCGTTATCCAGACCGTGTTCTTTTCCTAGTAACAAATCAGTGTTCTATGTATTGCCGCTATTGTACACGACGTCGTTTTAGTGGACAAATTGGAATGGGTGTACCAAAGAAACAATTAGATGAAGCGATTGCTTATATTCGTGAAACGCCGCAAGTTCGTGACGTATTAATCTCTGGCGGTGATGGACTTCTTATTAACGATAACATTCTAGAGTATATTCTAAAGAACTTACGTGCAATTCCGCATGTGGAAATTATCCGTATTGGAACGAGGGCTCCTGTTGTATTTCCGCAGCGTATTACGGAAAATCTTTGTAATATTATCAAAAAATACCATCCGGTTTGGTTAAATACACATTTTAATACGTCTATTGAAATTACAGAAGAATCTAAACTTGCTTGTGAAATGCTGGCGAATGCTGGTGTACCGCTTGGAAACCAAGCTGTTATTTTAGCAGGCATTAACGATAGCGTACCAATTATGAAAAAATTGATGCACGATTTAGTAAAAATTCGCGTGCGCCCTTACTATATTTATCAATGTGACTTATCAGAAGGGATTGGTCATTTCCGTGCGCCAGTATCAAAAGGTCTTGAAATTATTGAAGGATTACGCGGACATACATCTGGTTATGCGGTACCAACATTTGTTGTAGATGCACCAGGCGGCGGTGGTAAAATTGCCGTTCAGCCAAACTATATTATTTCACAAAGTGCTGACAAAGTTGTCCTTCGTAACTTTGAAGGTGTTATTACAACGTATCCAGAGCCAGAAAATTATGTATCAGGCAGAGCAGAAGGATATTTCAAGGAAATTTATCCTACTTACGAAGAAAAGCGCTCTGATGTTGGTGTAGCAGCGCTGATGAGCGATAAGAAGTTTAACCTTGTACCAGAAGGCTTGCAGCGTATGAATCGCCGCAAAGATTATGAAACAAATAATACACATGCTTCATTAAAAGATAAACGTGATAAGCGTGACCAATTGAAAGATAAAAAATATAAAGCGCAAATGGAAAAGTTAAATGAGAGCACAAAAACTGAAGGAGATGCAGTATGAGATGTATGTGGTGTGAAGGTGAAGAAGCAATTGAAAGTGTAAATACTGTATACTGGGAATTACCAGATGGTACACAAACAGTTACAATTGAAGAAACACCTTGTATCGCATGTCCAAATTGCGGAATGCATTATCAATCAGATACTATTGTGAAAGAAATAGAAGATCAACTCTTTTTGATTTATACGAAAGATCTGCCAAAACAAATCAAATTTACAGAGCTCATGGAGCGTCCGCGTTTATTAAAGCGAAACTACTTTGACTTTTAACCAGTATTCTTTATGCTGGTTTTTTTCTTGTTTGCCTTGTATAATGTAGCCAAGTTAGAAAGGTAGGGAATATTGTTGAAAAAGTCATTTTATCATTATATGATGAAGCACCGTGCTTCTTTATTAAAAAATGAACTATGCGACTTGGCAGAAATTATGTATGAAGATCATAGCTTTCCAAAGCAATCGGAGGATTATGATGAAGTTAGTTCGTATTTAGAGTTAAATGGTTCATTAGACAGTATGAGCATTTTTGACCGTGCATGGGAATTATATATGCAAGAACGTTAGAGTGAAACATCTATTTGTAGACTGTTTTACTACGAATCATTTTTCAATTTGTGTTATGTACACTCCGATAGTGGAGTGTATTTTTTATGAAAAATATTCAAGTATACAACCTCATGTGATAAGCGTTTTCGGAGTGGGTCGCATATACTGTTATCGTCACATACTTAAAATCACGACTTCAAAAGGAGAGAGAGACATGACGAGAAAAAAACAGCCCAAATACAATATAGGAGATATAGTCGTGATTACGTTATATGGTACGGTAGGAAAAATCACGAATATCAAAATGCTTGACGGTGTCTATGTATATGAAGTAAACAATCACGATGGATTTTATGTAGAACATACACTGCAGCTTGTGACAGAGCAAGAAATGAAAGATGGCGAATCAGAGTGGATTGAACTTCATTATAAATTTACGTTTGGTGACCTCGTTCAAGTTACAGGCTATGAAAAAGATGTGTTTCGTGTTGTTGGCTACCGGACGGAAGTATGGCGTTATAAAAATGATGCTTGGGAAGATACAATTTATGAATTATCTCGTATTACTGATGGAGAGTGGCTAGAAGCAGATGAATCAGATTTGACACTGATTGCGAATGCACAAACAGCAAATGTTATTTTAAAGAAAATGAAACAAGATAAAGCAGGTATGAATAAGCTAGATCTAGGAAAATTAAAGTCTATTAATAATTCGAAAAAAGTAAGTATAAAAACGAATCGAAAAGAGATTATTGATGGTTTACTAGATATTTTTAATGATTACAGAACATTGTATGAAACATTTCAAGATGAAGAATATAAAATTGTGATGGAAGTTGTACGTAATTATTTAGTTAAATTATCCGAGAAAAAATAACTTAGAAAGAGAAAAGGAATTGAAAGAGAATATAAGTTGTATATGGTATGCCTACAATTGTTAAAAAGATAATAAATATAGAAACTAGTTTGTCCACCCACACGTCTTCATGTACGAAACCTTCTTCTGTATGTATGATTTCTTGTTTATATTCCATTGCGTTTTCCCCCTTATATAGCTTGTACTACATCTTATGCAAAATCGTTTTTTTATATAACCTATATATCTAGCAAAAAAAGAAAAATGTTTTTCTATTGTTATACATAATTTCTATTTTTCTTCATAAAACAGAATTAAAGGGGTGATGCTCATGAAGGAAATAGAAGTCGTAATTGATACGGAAGAAATTGCGGAATTTTTTTATGAGCAATTAATTGTAAGAGGTTATGTACCAAAGCGCGAAGAAATTGAAGATCTTGCAGATATTGCATTCGATTATTTGTTAGAGAAATGTATGATTGATGAAGTATTTGACGAAGATGATGAAGGGAAGTAACGACGGGATAGACTCGTCGTTTTTTGTATCGTATAAAGTGAAACTTCCATCAGTAGGGGGCTTACTGCCCGTTAATGCGGGATAAATAAAAAACTAATATCACTATATCGTATTATATTTGGTATAATAAAAGTGAAAATTTTCTGAAGAGGTGAAGTGATGTTCAAAAAAATTATTGATTCTTTACTTGGGAATAAACATAAGCACCGCTCATACTCCAGTAGTGATTATCGTCATCGACGTCGTTCGTATTCTAGTAGCGATTATCATAAACAACATCCATCCCATGGGTATGGGCATCATCATTATAAAAGAAAACATAAAAGTCGTAGCTTTTTCTCTAGTAGCTGATGAATTTTCAAAAAGTAATGGCCTGGTTTGATCGACCGCTGTCTATCGATACTGTCGTTGCACAGCGGTATCAAATTCATTGTATTCTCGGCATGGGAAGTTATGGTTTTACGTATCTAGTTTCGGATCTATTGTCTGGTGAAAAAAGAGTATTAAAACAACTTCGGAAAAGTAAACAGCGTTACGCATCAGGTAGGAAATCGTTTACATATGAGCAAGCGATTTTACAGCAGTTAGAGCATTGTGCAATTCCTCGTTTCTATCATAGCTTTACATGGAGAGAAGGATCTTTTTTTGTAATGGAGGAAATGCGCGGAAAGACATTTGAAGATTTTATTTTTGAATATGGAGAAATGTATACAGAGAAAGAAGTTTTTCTTATTTTATATAAAGTGCTTCATGTTGTTTCCTATTTTCATAGTCAAGGTATTGTGCATCGCGATTTACGAATTCCTAATATTTTAATGAATGATGATGAAATATCTATCATTGATTTTGGATTAGCCCGCTTTATTGGTGAAAATGATGAACGTGCTCATTCTTATAAAGGGGAACAAGCGTATATGCGCGAAATCCATTATCGCAGTGATTTTTATGCTCTTGGGCATTTTGTTTTATTTTTGTTGTATTCTAGTTATGAATCTTCAAAAGAAGAACGGCCTTGGCACGAAGAATTAACATTATCAGCAAATAGTAGTGATGTAATTATGCGGATGTTACAAATAAAAGAGCCATATTATGAAAGTGTACAAGAATTAAAAGAAGATGTGCGCTGTATAATAGAAAGGATGGGGGATACATGTTCCAAAAGTTTTTAGCAAGCGTTGGTATTGGCAGTGCAAAAGTTGACACTGTGTTAACACAAGAAGAATGGCTTATCGGTGAAGAAATTACAGGAGTTGTACATATTACTGGCGGATCAGTAGCACAAGAAATTGATAGTATTTATTTAACGTTGTCTACGACATATATTCGTGAAGTGGATGATAAGAAAATAAGTTCAACATATGACTTAAAGAAAGTTCGTTTAACAACTCCTATTACTATCGGGATAAATGAAAAACGAGAAATTCCGTTTTCTTTCCCGATGCCGATTGAAGCACCGTTAACAATTGGAATGAAAACTGTTTGGGTACAGACTGGTCTAGATATTAAACGCAGCATTGACCCAAGTGACCGGGATTACATTCAAATACTACCAAACTTGTTATTAAAAAGTGTATTAGAGGCAGTCCAAAATCTTGGATTTCGTCTTCGTCAAGCGGAATGTGAAGAACTTCCATACCGTTTGCGAGATCATGTCCCATTCGCGCAAGAGTTTGAATTTGTTCCTGTATCCGGACAATATTATGGAAAGCTCGATGAATTAGAACTTCTGATCATTCCGCGTTCGTATGATAGTTTAGAAATTGTGATGGAAGTAGATCGAAAAGCAAGAGGGATTGTTGGACTGTTATCTGAAGCTTTAGATATGGATGAAAAAGTTTTACGTTTCACAGTGAAGCGTGAAGACATTCCAACAATGCAGCAAAAAATTAACAGTTATATTTCATGCTGATTCATGCATAAAAAAGAAATGGAGAGGGAAAATAAAACACCCGCTCCATTTTTGTATAGTGAGGTTATGCAGATGAAGAGATATCGACATTTATATATGCTACTTTTTGTTTTACTCGTTTGTTTTGTCGTACTATCTTTTTCTTATGAAACATCTTTTATTGATCAATTTGATCATGTTGTCAGTGATTATATACAAAGTTTTCGTAACGAGTATTTTACCGCTTATTTTGTATGGATGTCTTATATTGGTTCAAAAAAGGTATATTTTCCTGTATTGTTTATCCTGTTTATGTATTTCTTAATTCGAAGACGATATATGACAGCGATTTTGTTAATGATAAATTTTTATGGTTCGCGCTATTTAAACTATATGTTAAAGGTATGGTATGAACGACCAAGGCCCGATATATCACAACTTGTTACTGCGACAGGCTACAGTTTTCCGAGCGGACATGCGATGAATGCTGTTGCATTTCTTGGGTTTATTGCATACATTACAATTACTGAACATCGCCTACAATTGCATCAAAAATTACTGCTGATTGTTATTGCCTGCTTTCTTATCTTCTCCATTTCTATTAGTCGAATATATTTAGGAGTACATTATCCATCTGATATTTTAGCGGGCTGGGCTGCTGGAGGAAGTTGGCTTATTTTATGTATCATGTTTCATCAAACATTTCTCCCACATGTAGCCCACAATAAATCTTCTGTATCAAGTTAATCAATCATGCGTAATGACTCATTTCAATCCATTTTGTATTACAGAAAAAGAACCTATGAGAGCATAGGTTCTTTTTGCATTGGCTCTACATGAATATGTGTGTGCCAAATATTGTGTTTATGTTGCAGTTTTTCTTCAATTTCATCAGTAATACGATGGCTTTCACTTACATCCATGTGTGCGTCTACTTCGATAGTAATATCAACATACGTTTGATTCCCATACATGCGTGCTCGAATGTCAACAATGTGTTCAACGCCTGTAATAGTTTTAACTGTTTCGGCATATTGCTTCATTTTGTCTGGATCAATGCCATCTGTTAATAGGTGTGATGCTTCTTTGAAAATATCCCATGCAGTTTTACAAATAATGATACCGACAATAAGTGCCGCAATTGGATCAAGAAGAGGCATTTGAAACTGTGAACCGAAAATACCAATAACGGTCCCAACACTTACGAAAACATCAGATAAATTATCTTTTGCAGCTGCTTCTAGTGCTTTACTTTTTGTTTCCTTGGCAATTTTACGATTATAAACGTATACGCTATACATAATAGCAGCGCAAAACAAAGCAACCCAAGCTCCTATTAAACTTGGGGGGGGCTGTTCTTCCTTGAAAAAGGATTGAACAGCATTTACGATAACTTCAAGTCCAACAGTCATCATAATAAAGGATGCGATGAGTGAAGCGATTTGTTCCGCGCGTAAGTGACCATATGGATGATCTGGATCACGAGGTTTTCGGGAAATTTTTAACCCGATTAATACAGCTAATGATGCGCCAATATCAGTTAAATTATTAAGACCATCTGCACGCAGTGCGCTAGAAACGGCTATGTAGCTTATTGTAATTTTAACAGTTGATAAAAATATATAGGCAACAATACTTAGAATAGCCCCTTTATCAGCAGCTTTGTTAGAAAGTGATTCCATACTATTTACTCACCTTTCTCTCAAAGATTATATATATAAGCGTATCAAATGAAAGTCGTGTGGGTCTATACAAACATTGTTGTGTACTTTTAGCATTTTAAGAAAGGGAGAACATTGTTTCATGAGGGCAAAAAAATAAAAAGCGCTTAAGTATATCTCTAAGCGCTTTTTGTAAGTTATTATATTGTATTAATATACTTCTAAAAACTCAGTAACTTGTTCTTCTGTTTTTGCATTTGCACTATGTAGATGACCCAATTTTTCACCGTTTTGATACACTAATAAACTTGGAATTCCCATTACTTGATATTCTTCCGCAATACTTGGGAACTCATCTTTATTAATGGAATACCATTCAAATTTATTGAACTCTTCCATTACATCACCGATAAAATTGTCCATGCGCACGCAATCTGGGCACCATGTTGTGAAGAACTTTACTACTACTGGCTCCTCGCTTGCGATAATGTCCTTAAATTCCTTGTCACTCTTGATTTCTTTCATGTTTTTGACTCCTTTCAATGTCATGTGGATTTGCGAGTATTTTTATGCAAAATCCTCATTTGCAAACATTAGCGTTTTTGAAATAGATTGCTTGCAAAATCTTCTACAGCTTTTTCTTGGAGACCTGGTACGACGTGAGAGTAGGTATCCAATGTGATTCCTATTCTTTTGTGTACAAGTCGTTCGTTTATACTCTTCGGATGAATACCTTGCCTTTGTATGAAAATAGCATAGGTATGCCAAAGATCATGAAAACGAATATTAAGAACTTCACTTTTCTTTATAAGCCTTTTCTAAAGATGTGTCAAACTTTTGAAATTGTTAGGAAGCCACAAAAGAAATTGGTATGGTTCCCGAAGCCTTTTTGTTATAAAAAAAAAGACACTCCTAGGAGTGTCGCCATCCATCTTATTGCTTTCGAGGTTTGAAAAGGGAAGTAATGAAAAAGAAACCTTTTTCCATTCAAATTTAACATGAATGGAATATATAGTAAATTGAGAAACATTATCCGGAAGCTTTAGTATAGATGCTTTTCACTATTGGTATAGAGGAAAAAACTATTTTTTTGACAAAAAAGGGCCTACTTAAAATAGAAGGTTGGATGTATTTTGACGAAAGTTACATGAACTGGATTAGATAAAAAGAAACTGGCTCCTTGGGCGGTAGTTCAAACCAAATAAAGTAGTTCTTATATCTTTTTAACGTATATCATTTTCTTCTTAACTTTTATGTAATGTATGAAATAAAGTTGTGAGAACTTTCGATTAGAGATCATATACATATTGTAAAAGAGGAGTTTGCTATATAACGGAGTCTTTTTTGATAAAAAAAGACACTACATGAGTGTCTTTTAATTGAAAGAAAATTCTTTCTATTATATAATTAATTATGGGAAAGGTAATGTTAAAGTGTTATTTTTAATGTTATCTTATTATTTAATAAGCCATGAAATCAAATCAATTGATTTTTTGGCTTTTTTTATTATTGTAAGCAGATTCTTTATTGTTCATATTTATATGTTACTTTCTATTTAACAGCGAATGACAGTGCCGGAATAACAAACTAGGAAATAGTCTCCAGTATCTATAACAGTCACTGCGGAAATAACTCCTTTAAAGCCTTCTGAAGAGTAATAGATTTCTTTAGGGATATTTTCAGCAGATTGATACTTTCTTTTTTCATACTTTACATGATGGTGCTTAATTGTTTTTGGTTCAGATACAATGGATTGTTTGTTTGTGACAGTGGAAGTATTTGCATTCAAAGAATCTTGAGAAGTGATATCTAATCCTGCTGCTTTTACATTCTCCGTTTGTGAAAAAGCACCAATACCACAAAATCCGATAAATGTTGCTAAGGTAACCTTTGTGAAATTTTTCATTTTCTTTTTCTCCTTTTCTAATTTTTGGTAATATTGTTCTTACAACTAACAGTCTATATGTAGTGTATATGAACTGTAAATATATATGAAAAGACAAAAAATGATAAAAATATTCATTTTTCTCATTTTTTGTATAATAAACCGTCGTTCAGAAAATTGTCAAAAATTGAAAGTTTTTCCTATGCGAAAAGGAGAACTATGTATGCAAAAAAAGAATAAATATTCATAGTTCAAATGTTTGAATAAAATGTGAACTATTTTAAATAATTAGAATGGTTTATAGGCATAGATTCCTATTACAGTTATATAGCGGATTTCGATTCTATTAAATGGACTGCATATGTATTGGAAAAATAAAAAAGTATGATCTAGTTATGGTATTTGGATAGAATGTCTAGAAGACGGAAATCACCGCATTATATATAGTTGGAGATTTCAATTCAAAACATGGTGTGATGAGACTGTTGTGAAGTTAAAAGTAGTTTATCCAGAGTATGGAATGTGGATTTTACAAGTATGACGAGAAAAGTTGACTCCTATGAGTCAGCTTTTCTATTTTAGGATAGCGCTACATAAATATGATTAATGTTGTGAAAAACATGGGCGTAAAACGGTGTTTTTGATAAAAAAAATCCCATAGCCTACAAACAAAAAGAATGATATTCTTTTTGTATAGTTTTTGTGAAAATTCCCTTTTAATTATAGAGATATGTACCTAGATTTCTTCAAAGCAATAGGAAAAAACTAGAATGGAGGCATAGGGTAATGATTCAATATAAAGATAATTTCATAACGATCTTTCAAAGTACTATTTATCAAACCAATTCAGTTGTTGTAGAAACAGATAAATTGGTATTAGTAGTAGATCCGACTTGGCTACCGAATGAAGTAGATGAAATTCAGGACTATGTATATAAAAATAAAAAAGATAAAGACCTTTACTTACTTTTTACACATTCCGATTTTGATCATATTTTAGGTTATGGTGCGTTTTCGCATGCTAAAGTAATTGCAAGCGAAAAATTAAAAGATTGCCCTGATAAGCAATCAATTATCAATAGCATTCAAGACTTTGACGATTCTTATTACATAACAAGGAAGTATGAAGTAAAGTTTCCAGATGTGGATATTTCCATTCGTAAAGAAGATGAGGAATTAGAAATAGGAGATATAAAATTTCACTTTTATCAAGCCCCAGGTCATACTGATGATGGCATTATTACAGTTCTTGAGCCACTCGGAATCATAATAGCTGGTGACTACTTATCAAATCTAGAATTTCCTTATATTTATCATAACAGCGATGACTATTTATCAACTTTAACAAAATTCGAATCCATAATAGAAAAATATGACATTAGTCTCCTAATACCAGGACATGGAGGATTTACAAAAGAAAAAACAGAGATGAAAAAGAGGATATCCGAGGCAGTTCATTATATATTACAAACTAAACAGTTACTATTAGAAGGCAAACAAGAAGAAACATATGGCCTTATAAAAAAATATAGTTATCCAAAAACAATGAAAAAATTCCATGATTATAACCTTACTTTGTTAAAAAAGGAGCTCGAGCTGTAACATACTAAGTCATATAAAAAGAAACCCAATCAAGGGTATTATTTTGGTTGGTTGTTATGTTAATATCCCCAATATTGAAATGGAAATTGATGTTGTTGGCAATAATATGGTGAATGCTGTGAATGCATTTGGTTTTGATTAGGGATATGATGAAATGTATTTCGACTTTCACTTGGATTGCAGCCTTTAGGAGGACCAATTACAGTAGTAGATTGAATAGGAGATACTGCTTGTTTCCATTGTTGTTCATCGAGACAATACGTATGAGCCATAATATTTGCGGGTGTTAATCGTAATATATCTGATCCAAAAGTAACTTCGGGAGTAGGGGCATTAAAAATGGCTAATAAATGTGTGTTGTCTACAGTGGCGGTTTCATAATGCCACCAAGCTTGTGGTATATTGACAACTTGACCTGGTTTTATAGGGAAACTCAAAATTTGGTTTGTAAAGGGATTAAGCAAAGAAACGACAGCTGCACCAGAAATACAATAAACGAGTTCAGCCGCATTTTGATGTATATGAGGTTCTATAATATTTCCCGCACTTAAAAAAATGTCGAGTAAAGATGTATTATTTAATGTATTTAACTGTTTAATCCCTAGAACATTTATATAATTTTGCGCATCTTTTGTAAAAAAGTTAGTTCTACTTACATCTTGAGTGAATTGGATAGATGGAGAAGTATAATCTATAGGAGAAGTCATTTCATTTTCCTGCCTTCCTGATTCGAAGTTGGTTTCGGTATCTGGAATAGGATATGAGTCTATCCCCATTGTTGTGCAGTTGTTTATATTGCCGTAAGGGGAAAAAGATATCTGCTCTTTCGTTTACTAAAGAGCAGATATGATGGTATAGCAGCTTTTATGGAGCTTAAATGTAAAATATCAAAAAACTTAAACGAATGCACTAAGTAAATATTTCCATATGTATATTACGAAAGAAGATGTTATGTTTTGAAGTGTTTGTTAAGGGGAAAATAGTTGAAAGACGTTTAATTCGAATGAACATAATTTATAGGAGAGTATAGGCATATTACCTTTTGGTTTTATAAATATATAAGAATTAGGTAAATAAGTAGAACTTTTGAATGAGTACAAATCAGCCTCGAGTCTCATGCACATAGCATGAGTTATTATATAAAATATTACATAACAAAGAAAAAACATAGAAAAAAGGAGTGGTTTTTTTAATGGAGCATAAAGGATTGAAAATATTTATTCATGCTAGTACTTGGTTTGCACCTGTATTAGTCCCTTTTATTATATTTCTTGTGAGTTCAGATCGAGAAATTAAAAATTTATCATTACAAGCGGTCATATTTCATTTTGTCATCGGCGTATTAATTGGTATTTCGGCATTTTTCTCTTGGGTATTAATTGGAATTCCATTTTTAATTATTTTTGGACTCATGGCTTTAATTACTCCAATTATTGGTATTGTTCGTGCATTGAATGATCGACCTTTTCAATATCCGATTGTTGGATCGTGGTTGAAATAAACTAAAATAAAATGTCTGAAAAGGATAGCAAATTGCTATTCTTTTTTTTTAGAAATTATAATGGAAAAATAAAGCGATTGTATATCCAAAGATAAAGAAAATAAAATAAATTGTAATTTTCTAAACAATCTGATATATTTGAGTAGAAAATGAAATGATTGTAAAACGGTCGAAGATAAATCGTTCGTTTTGCATATCAAAGTCTGCGTGGGGAGAAGGTGCTAATTTACGAAGATCAGTTATAGTAATAGTTTCTTTAGAAGATATTTTTATTGTCGTAATCATTAACAAAAATGAAGCTTATGAGAGATTCTTTGTTTGGAACATTTTCTTACAATCTCAATCCTTTCAAAAGTACTATTATGAACAATCTAAACATAGAAAAACCTTGTACGCTGCTAATCTCATATTCTTTGCGAGCAGTAAAATAGAGAATCGTGAGGGAAATATATTTGTGCAATCTTGGAAAGGCTTACAGAAGTGTAAACGAAGATCTATTTGGATTGGAGGAAAACAAAATGGGAGCTGAAGAAAAATATTTTCCAGGACTTGAAGGGATAATTGCAGCAGAGACGAAGATTTCTTTTCTTGATACAAAAAAAGGAGAAATTGTTATTCAAGGGTATGATTTGATTGAGTTATCTAAAACGAAAGGCTATTTAGATATTGTTCATCTTTTATTAGAGGAGAAACTTCCTAATTCAGATGAAAAAGCGGCATTGGAAGAAACGTTAAAGTCTGAATATGAGGTTCCGAGTGGAATTTTTGATGTTTTAAAAGCACTGCCAAAACAAACGCATCCAATGGATGGATTGCGTACAGGAATTTCGGCGCTAGCTGGTTATGACAATGAAATTGATGATCGCTCATTAGATGTAAATAAAAAGCGTGCTTATAAATTGTTAAGTAAGGTACCGAATATAGTAGCTAATAGCTATCGAATTTTAAATAATGAAGAACCAATTGAACCGATCCAAGAATTATCTTATAGTGCGAATTTCTTCCGTATGCTTACGGGTAAAAAGCCTTCTGAATTAGAAGAAAAAATATTTGACCGATCGCTTGTTCTGTATAGTGAACATGAAATGCCTAACTCTACTTTTACGGCTAGAGTAATTGCGTCGACACAATCAGATTTGTATGGTGCCTTAACCGGAGCAGTTGCCTCTTTAAAAGGTAATTTACATGGAGGCGCAAATGAGGCAGTGATGTACATGCTGCTTGAAGCAGGTACTGCCCAAAAATTTGAAGAATTACTGCAAAAGAAACTGTATAACAAAGAAAAAATCATGGGATTTGGACATCGCGTCTACATGAAGAAGATAGATCCAAGAGCGCTTATGATGAAAGAAGCATTAAAACAGTTATGTGATGTGAAAGGCGATTATACATTATATGAAATGTGTGAAGCCGGAGAAAAGATTATGGAGAAGGAAAAAGGAATCTATCCAAACCTAGATTATTATGCTGCTCCAGTCTATTGGATGTTAGGTATTCCAATTCAACTATATACACCAATCTTTTTCAGCTCAAGAACGGTAGGCTTATGTGCGCATGTGATTGAGCAACATACAAATAATCGATTGTTCCGCCCGCGTGTAAATTATATCGGCGAGCGACATGTGCTTAGCAAATAAAAACAACTGGGGAGTTGTTAAGGTCGCCCGCCAGATGAGTGTTTGACCGACACCCATTCTTAATAATAACGAATTTTTGATAGAAAGGGAAGGATAGCGTGATTAAAACAAATGAAATTAAACAAAAAGATGCAATTTTAGAAGAGATTACGGATTATGTATTAAATAAAGAAATTACAAGCTCAGAAGCATTCAGTACAGCACGCTATGTGCTACTTGATACACTTGGATGTGGGATTTTAGCACTGCAATATCCAGAGTGTACAAAATTACTAGGGCCTGTCGTGCCAGGAACTGTTGTGCCAAATGGCACACGTGTGCCGGGAACATCATTTGTGCTTGATCCAGTACGCGGTGCCTTTAATATCGGATGTATGATTCGTTGGTTAGATTATAACGATACGTGGCTTGCGGCTGAATGGGGACATCCGTCTGATAACTTAGGTGGAATTTTAGCCGTTGCAGATTATGTGAGCCGCGTTCGTATTTCAGAAGGAAAAGAACCATTAAAAGTAAGAGATGTACTTGAAATGATGATTAAAGCACATGAAATCCAAGGTGTACTTGCATTGGAAAATAGTTTAAACCGCGTTGGTCTTGACCATGTGTTATACGTAAAAGTAGCGACAACAGCAGTTGTTACTAAAATGCTTGGTGGCACACGTGAAGAAATCTTTAATGCATTGTCTCATGCATGGATTGATAACTCTAGTCTTCGTACATATCGTCATGCTCCAAATACAGGTTCACGTAAGTCATGGGCAGCTGGGGATGCAACAAGCCGTGGTGTTCATCTTGCACTTACTGCATTAAAAGGTGAAATGGGTTACCCAACAGCATTATCTGCACCAGGATGGGGATTCCAAGATGTATTGTTTAACAAGCAAGAACTAAAATTAGCAAGACCTTTAGATTCTTATGTAATGGAAAATGTATTGTTTAAAGTATCATATCCAGCAGAATTCCATGCTCAAACAGCTGCAGAATGTGCAGTGAAATTACACCCAGAGGTGAAAGAACGATTAGATGAAATTGACCGTATTACAATTACGACACATGAGTCAGCAGTTCGTATTATTGATAAAGAGGGTCCATTAAATAACCCAGCTGACCGTGATCATTGCTTGCAATACATTACTGCAATCGGTTTATTAAAAGGTGACATTGTTGCAGATGATTATGAGGATGAAGTAGCTTCTGACACTCGCGTAGATGAATTACGAAATAAGATGGTTGTTGTTGAAAATAAACAATACAGTTTAGATTACCTAGATCCGAACAAGCGCTCAATCGCCAACGCTGTTCAAATTCATTTTAAAGATGGTACAGTAACAGAGAATGTAGAATGTGAATATCCATTAGGTCACCGTTTCCGTAGAGACGAAGCGATTCCAAAGGTTGTTCAAAAGTTCTCTGCAAATATGGCCGTTCATTATTCTAATAAACAACAAGAAAAAATTCATGAGGCTTGTTTGAATGAAGAAAAATTAGAAAATATGAATGTAAATAAATTTGTAGATCTTTTTTTAATTTAAGTATAGGGGGAATAAGAATGGCTTGGGTTGTAAATAAACAGTCAACACAACAAGAACTTGCCAATCGATTCCGAACTTTAGTAGAAGCACCTGAAATCTTACAAATTCCTGGTGTACATGATGCGATGGCTGCTCTTGTTGCAAAAAATACTGGGTTTTCAGCTCTTTATTTATCAGGAGCTGCTTATACTGCAAGTAAGGGGCTACCAGATTTAGGCATTGTAACATCTACTGAAGTGGCTGAAAGAGCAAGAGATCTTGTTAGAGCAACGGATTTACCTCTTCTTGTCGATATTGATACAGGATTTGGTGGAGTATTAAATGTAGCAAGAACTGCTGTAGAAATGATGGAGGCAAATGTAGCTGCTGTTCAAATCGAAGATCAGCAACTCCCTAAAAAATGTGGGCATCTAAATGGAAAAAAACTTGTTTCCATTGAAGAAATGCAACAAAAAATTAAAGTTATAAAAGAAGTAGCACCATCGATGGTTATTGTAGCCCGTACGGACGCTCGTGCGGTTGAGGGATTAGATGCATCGATTGAGCGAGCAATTGCTTACATAGAAGCGGGGGCAGACGCTATTTTCCCAGAAGCTTTGCAGTCAGAAGAAGAGTTTCGTTTATTTACAAAAAAAGTAACGGTACCTTTACTTGCTAATATGACTGAATTTGGGAAAACACCGTATTATACTGCCGAAGAATTCGCTAATATCGGTTATCAAATGGTTATATATCCAGTGACTTCTCTCCGCGTAGCAGCAAAAGCTTATGAACGTATTTTTCATCTTATAAAAGAAGAAGGATCGCAAAAAGAAGGGCTTTCTGATATGCAAACAAGAAGTGAATTATATGAAACGATTTCTTATCATGACTTTGAGGAGTTAGATAAGGGAATTGCAAAAACAATTTTATCTGATGGGCAATAGATGAAGTGAAACTTCCAGCAGCGGAGGCATCCTCTCACTGCTGGTTAGTTAAACCAATCGAGTGCATGCCAGCATCTCTCATCCTCACTCTACTCTGAATCGTGGGGATAAGAGTTTTACTGCCCCAAAATAGCGAGATAAAATAAGAAAGCGATGATACACATTTTTAGCAAAGACACCTGCTTGATGTGAAATGAATCATCGCTTTTTTGTTATATTAACGGATAGTAAGAATGAGATTGATAAAAGTTTTTTGACGAAAAAGAAACGAAATCCTCGTTTGTGTAGTTGCATTTTATTATAATATTTTTTCCACGGTAGAAAAGCATTATCATGTTATGCAGATAGGAAAAGAGGAGTATAGACATTCTAAAGGAAGGGAAATTCAGTTATGATGGCTGCAAAATATGACTCTGTTCGAAATTGGATGAAGCAGGACCCGTACATTTTGAGGAAAGATGATACAATTCGAGAAGCATTACGAATACTAGCTGAATCAGAGAGCACAGAACTCCCTGTTTTAGAAAACAATCATGTGATTGGGGTTGTGAAACTAATTGATTGTGTAAAGTGGTTAGAGGATCATTCAGAGTGGGATGAACCGATTGTCACTATACTGAGACATTTTTTTTATAACGTAAGGGAAGAGTTTTCATTAAGCGAGTTAGAGAATATTCCACTTTACGTTACTTGCGAGAAAAACAGAGAGCTTAAAGGAGTGTTCGGTAATAAGGAATTATTAGCTTTTCATAAAGATTTGGTTCAAGAAATCGAATGTGCACATGAAATGATAGAGTGGTTTAAACTTTGTTTTGATACTGCATACGAAGGTATTGCAATTGTGGATGAAAATGGAGTTATCCAAATGTTCAATGAAACGTACAGTCGTTTTGTTGGTGTTACGAAGGAAGAAGCAATTGGGCAGCACGCTGAAAATGTAATTGAGAATACGCGGCTTCCAGTTGTATTAAAAACAGGAGTACCGGAAAGAAATCAAGTGCACCGTCTGCAAGGACAGAATCTAGTTGTGCACCGGATGCCAATTTGGAAGCAGGGAAAAGTGATAGGTGCTGTAGGGATGCTTATTCATGAAGGGATTTCAGATGTTTATAAAATACTAGAACGATTTGATCAAAAGGATAGGGCAATCAAACCAACGTTTTCTAAACCGAAAAAGAAGCAGATTCGATTTGAAGATATTCTTGGAGAAAGTCAAACAATTTCTGAAACGAAAAAAATGGCTCGAAAAGCAGCTGGATCAAAAGCATCCGTATTAATTACTGGAGAAAGTGGTGTTGGTAAAGAACAATTCGCACGCGCGATACATTATACTGGTATAACAAAAAATGGTCCGTTTATTAGTGTGAACTGTGCTGCTATTCCTGATAATTTACTAGAATCTGAATTGTTTGGTTATGCAGAAGGTGCTTTTACAGGTGCGAAAAAGAATGGGAAGGCAGGGAAATTTGAACTTGCAAATCATGGAACATTATTTTTAGACGAGATTGGTGATATGTCACTATTAACGCAAGTGAAAATTTTACGTGTTTTACAAGAAAGAGAAATAGAGAGAATAGGTGGTACACATCCAATTCCTGTTGATTTCAGGCTAATCACGGCGACAAATAAAGATTTAAAACAAATGGTTAGAGAAGGAACCTTTAGGGAGGATTTATATCATCGTCTTCATGTTATTCCGATTCATATTCCACCGCTTCGTTTTCGAAAACAAGATATACCACTCATTGTTGAAGAACATTTACAAAAGTTATGTCAAATGTATGGTGCTGAAGAAAAGACCCTTGATAAAGAGGTATTACGCCTTATGTTCCATTATAATTGGCCGGGTAATGTCAGGGAATTAATCAATATGTTAGAAAGGCTATTTGCACTATCAGATGATGCACATATACGGGCTAAGGATTTACCAGAAGAATTTTATTACCGGGATATGGAGCAGAAGAAATTAGTACCTATGATTCAGTCTTTACCAGCAAGACAAGAAGAAATGAAAGTGGTGCGTGAAGAGGAAGAAAGAGGATTAATTGAACGTGTTTTAAAAGAAGCAAAAGGAAATAAGTCAAAAGCAGCGGCATTGTTAGGGATTTCTAGGGCGACCCTTTATAATAAATTGTCAAGATTCAAAATCTAAACAATTGTTATATCAAGTGTAAAACTGTCTAGACAGTTTTACGTTTTCTTTTCATTTTGCCCTTGTTCTATCAATTTTTAGATTGGCATAGATTTTGCATATAAATAAAATGAAGACCGAAATGATAGGGGGATACAGATGGAGAAAACAAAGTTGCAATGGAACGAATTTTTTTCGCTGAATCAGGAGCTTAATACAATTTTTTTTACACCTGAGGATTTTTCAGGTGATGAAGATTTAATCGCAAAAACAACAGAACAATTTGTGAAACAGGAAATTGTTCCTCAAATTGAAAATATCGAGCAGCACAATTATCAAGTTTCCCGCAAGTTGTTTGAAAAGGCTGGAGAACTTGGATTGTTGAGTATAGAGGTTCCTGAAGAATATGGAGGATTTGAATTAGGGAAAGCAGTTTCTGGACTTGTGGCGGAAAAGATGGGATATGCAGGAGCTTTTAGTGTTTCCTTTAATATTCATGCTGGAGTAGGAACGCTGCCATATGTATACTACGGAACAAAAGAGCAGAAGGAAAAATACTTACCTAAAATTGCATCAGGCGAATGGATTGGAGCTTATGCTTTAACAGAACCTAATGCTGGATCTGACGCATTAAGTGCAAAAACAAGTGCTGTCTTAAATGAAGAAGGAACAGCTTGGACATTAAATGGTGAAAAACAGTGGATTACAAATGCTCATATGGCTGACGTATATGTTGTTTTTGCAAAGACAAATAAAGGAATGACAGCATTTATTGTTGAAAGAACATGTGAAGGCGTTTCGATTGGCCTAGAAGAAAAGAAAATGGGTATTAAAGGTTCTTCAACTGCGACACTGATTTTAGAGGATGTCGTTATACCAGCTGAAAATGTACTAGGGGAAGTAGGAAAGGGACATCACGTAGCTCTTAATATTCTCAATTTTGCTAGATTGAAACTTGCTTTCGGAAATATTGGAACAGCAAAGCAGGCAATTGGCTTATCTGTTCAATACGGAAAAGAACGAAAACAGTTTCAAACAGAATTAATTGATTTCACGATGATTCAAGAGAAAATTGCAAATATGATTATCGCTACATATGGTGCAGAGAGCGCGGCTTATCGGACAGCAGGAGTAATTGATGAAGCAATTCATGAGAGTGATGAAGGTATTATGCAGAAAATGTCTCAATTTGCAATGGAGTGTGCGATCAACAAAGTGAATGCTTCAGAAACACTTGGAAACATTGTGGATGAAGCGGTACAAATTCATGGTGGTTATGGTTATATGCAAGAATATGAAGTAGAACGATTATACCGTGATGCTAGAATTAGCCGTATATTTGAAGGAACGAATGAAATTAACCGCTTAACAGTTGCAAAAATGTTAATGAAACAAACGAAACAACTAGGGGAGAAAGTAGATGAAGACAAGTTTGAAAATGTAGAACGAAATCATCGTTATATTTTATTATCGAAACAATTATTGAAGCAATCTTTGAAAACGCTATCTCAAACTCCTGAATTAAAAATCGAACAAGAACAAGAATATTCACGCGTGTTAGCAGACATGTTGAAAGATGTATATGTAATGGAATCGGCATTTTTACGTACAAAGAAAGCGATAAGTAAAAATGGTGAAGAAAAAGAATATACAAAACAGTTTATAACGGATGTGCTTTGTGAAGAAGGATATCGAAAAGTAGAATCAGCAGCAATTGTTCTTCTTTCTGCAGCGGTGCAAGAAGAGCAAACTAGAAAAGCCATTCTAGATGAAATTCGTCAACTGTCAGTACCTTTATACACGAACTTGTTTACGAAAAAGAGAGAAATCGCAAAAACGATTATAAATCGCGGGAAATATATTGTTTAAATAGGAGGAGAGCGGTATGAAAAAGATTGGTTTTATCGGCTTAGGTAATATGGGTCTTCCGATGTCTAAAAATTTAGTTAAATCAAATTATGCGGTATATGGAGTCGATTTAAATAAAGAGGCTGAAGCTTCCTTCGAGAAAGAAGGAGGAATCATCGGTTTATCAATTAGAAAATTAGCAGAAACATGTGATTTGATTTTTACAAGTTTACCGTCACCGCGAGCTGTTGAAGCTGTTTATTTTGGAGAAGAAGGTTTAATTGAGAATAGTCATTCGAATGTTGTTTTAATTGATACAAGCACAGTAGCTCCGCAATTAAATAAAAAGCTTGCAGATGCTGCAAAGGATAAAAAAGTCGATTTCTTGGCTGCACCGGTTAGCGGTGGAGTGATTGGAGCGGAAAACCGCACATTAACTTTTATGGTTGGTGGACCAAAAGAAGTATATGAAAAAGGTTTACCAGTGATGGAAGTATTGGGATCAAATATATTTCATGTGAGTGAGAAAATTGATAGTGGTACGACTGTAAAATTGATTAATAACTTATTAATTGGTTTTTATACAGCGGGTGTTAGTGAAGCTCTGACATTAGCAAAGAAAAATAATATGGATTTAGATAAAATGTTTGATATTTTAAATGTGAGTTATGGACAAAGTAGAATTTATGAGCGTAATTATAAAAGCTTTATTGCGCCCCAAAATTATGAACCAGGATTTACAGTAAATCTACTAAAGAAAGACTTAGGATTTGCAGTTGATTTAGCAAAAGAAAGTGAGCTTCACTTACCAGTAAGTGAAATGCTTTTGAATTTGTATGATGAAGCTGGTAAAGCAGGATATGGTGAAAAAGACATGGCTGCTTTATATCAAAAGGTAAGTGAACAATTAATCTCTAGTCATAAACAACAATGAATACTAGCAAATATATAAAATAAAAAGGAGCGAATACAATGATTACAACAGAAATTAAACGCGTGAAAAATCATATTAATGGTGAATGGGTAGAATCTACTGGCACAGAAGTGGAAGTTGTTCCGAATCCTGCGACTGGGAAAATAATTGCTTATGTTCCACTTTCTCCAAAAGAAGATGTGGATCGTGCTGTTGAAGCTGCAAAAGCAGCATATGAAACATGGTCTAAAGTACCAGTTCCAAATCGCTCAAGACAGTTATATAAATATTTACAACTTTTACAAGAAAACAAAGATGAGCTTGCAAAAATTATTACATTAGAAAATGGTAAAACATTAAAAGATGCAACTGGCGAAGTACAGCGAGGAATTGAAGCTGTAGAACTGGCAACATCAACACCAAGTTTAATGATGGGGCAAGCGCTTCCAAATATTGCAGGTGGAATCGATGGTTCAATTTGGAGATACCCAATTGGAGTTGTTGCTGGTATTACTCCGTTCAACTTCCCGATGATGATTCCACTATGGATGTTCCCATTAGCAATCGCTTGTGGTAATACATTTGTATTAAAGACATCTGAAAGAACGCCACTTTTAGCAGAAAAACTAGTAGAATTATTCTATGATGCGGGCTTCCCGAATGGGGTTTTAAACTTAGTACAAGGTGGAAAAGATGTTGTAAATAGCATTTTAGAAAATAAAGATATTCAAGCTGTTTCATTTGTTGGATCTGAGCCAGTTGCACGCTATGTATACGAAACAGGAACAAAATATGGAAAACGAGTACAAGCACTTGCAGGAGCGAAAAACCATGCAATAGTTATGCCGGACTGCAATATTGAAAAGACAGTACAAGGTGTCATTGGTTCTGCATTTGCGAGCAGTGGGGAGCGCTGCATGGCATGCTCTGTTGTAGCGGTAGTTGATGAAATTGCTGATGAATTCATTGATGTTCTTGTATCAGAAACGCGTAAATTAAAAGTCGGTGATGGTTTCCATGAAGAGAATTATGTAGGTCCATTAATTCGTGAATCTCATAAAGAGCGTGTACTAGGCTATATTAATAGCGGTGTAGCAGATGGAGCTACTTTATTAGTAGATGGCCGTAAAATTAATGAAGAAGCCCGCGAAGGGTATTTCGTCGGAGCAACAATCTTTGATGGTGTGAATCAAGATATGAAAATTTGGCAAGATGAAATTTTTGCTCCAGTATTAAGCATTGTGAGAGTAAAGGATTTAGAAGAAGGAATTAAGCTTACAAACCAATCAAAATTTGCAAATGGTGCAGTCATTTATACGTCAAGTGGTAAACACGCACAAACATTCCGTGATAATATCGATGCAGGGATGATTGGCGTAAACGTAAACGTTCCAGCTCCAATGGCATTTTTCGCATTTGCTGGAAATAAAGCTTCTTTCTACGGTGACCTAGGTACAAATGGAAAAGATGGTGTGCAATTTTATACACGTAAAAAAGTAGTGACAGAACGCTGGTTCTAAGGGGAATATAAAAAAGTGTCCATTGTAGTGGACACTTTTTTATTGGAAAAACGTTTAGCGCTGGAAATTCATTTGCTATTATTAGTTTTTTGAGGATGGAAAAAGTTGTTTACAACTTCGTCTGAAACTTCTTCTAAATGTTTATATTTATATTGAGGGTTTTGGTCTTTATCGATGACAACAGAGCGTATTCCTTCGAAAAAGTCTTCATGTTTCAGAAAGTTTTTAGCGAGCACAAGATCAGTAGCAAAGCATTCTTCTAATGTTTTTTCTTCCCCATCAATAAATTGTTTTAGCGTTACTTTTAGGGAGAATGGTGATTTTGATAATATTGTTGCCTTTGTTTGAGTTGCAAAAGGGCTCGCATCTTTTTCTAAAGAATGGATAATTTCTTCAACAGTGTGAAAAGAAAAGTGCTTATTAATTTCTATTTGGGATGGTGAAAGTTCACTTTCGGTAATAGGAAGTTCTGAATAATCATTGATTAGATCTGTTAATGCTGTATGTATGTCTTTTGTATGCCAATCTACTTGTTTAATGCGATTAAGGAAAGCATTCAAATTTTCACTAGTTAAATAAAAATCAGCAGCATTGATATATAGTACATCAGGTGCTTTAATGACAGAAGCTGTTAATGCTAAGTAACGTCCTATACAACCCGGTGCTTGATTTAAGAAATAAGCAGATCCGACATCAGGGAAAAAACCGATATTCATTTCCGGCATAGCCCACTTTGTTCGCTCAGTTACAATTCGATGACTAGCTCCGTATGTGAGTCCAACCCCTCCGCCCATAACAAAACCATCTAAACATGCAACAATCGGTTTAGAAAACTTATAAATGAGCATATCTAATTGGAACTCATCTTCAAAAAATCTCTCTGCTTTTTGCATAGAAGAGTCATCTAAGCGTGCTTCGTAAAGAGTTTTAATGTCGCCTCCGGCACAAAGTCCCTTTGTACCTGTACCTTTTATAATGACAAGATGAATTTGATTATCAACTTCCCATTCTTTCAATTTTTGTGTAATCGGTCCTATCATTTCATAAGAAATAGAGTTTAATGCTTTCGGACGATTTAGCGTAATGGTGGCTACACCGTTTGTGCTAATTGAAAATAGGACTTGATCAGTCATAGTATATCCTCCTTTGTAATTCTCTGTTTATTTTCACAAGTTGTGTCAGTGTCGAAACGAATAGACATTTTGTAAAAAACAGAAAAAGTGTGCTTTTATATATAAATTTCTTGTTTTATTTCTTTATTCCTGCAATAATGTATGTCTTTCTCGGTTTTTAAATGCAGAGTAAGTGAATATACTGTAGAAAATAGAAAAAATTTTAAATGGTAGTGTGTTTTTTGAGGAAAGAAAGAGAATATTCTTTATATTAATGAATAAAGTAAAAGTACCTCATATTTTGGCGAGTTATTTTGGAAGGATTTTATGAAAGAAAAAGGAATATAAAACTTCTAGTGATTAATTGATATGATTTGAAAGGGTGTAATAAAACATATAAGTTGTAATGTTTTGAAATATAGGTTATAAGTATAATGGATTTTCTATATTTAGGTTTAATGCTATTCTTCCATATATATGTGTTAGATGTGTTGATGATAGTATGTTTAACTCCATGCGCCTTAAAAAAGTAAAGGAAGGGGAGATTGGAATGCCATGGCCTTTGCTATTCTCGGTCATTATTTTGTCTTTTCTTATGGTTGGTTTAACTTTTTATTTTCATCAAGAAGATAAAGAGCAGGATACGATACAAGATAAAGTACGGTTAGTATTCCCAATCTTCATTTTAACAATTGCAATTAGCTTTGCATTAACTGAAAATAATTACGTTGCAATTCTTTCATGGCTTTTTATGACAGTGTTATTATTCATTATTTTGTACGTTGTAATGAGGGATTATTTACAAAAATAAAAGTGCCGTTAAGGTACTTTTATTTTAAAGTGATATTAAATTTCACATACCATAATAAGAAGAAATAAAAAATTAATAGTAGTAAATCTCTGAGGGGATTTTAAACGGTAAAGTTCACTTTATATTCTGTTGCTACTTTTCTCATACTATAAATGAATGATGACAGAAGCTGAATGAGTTTTTATTAGGGAAGTCATACCTTTCTCATTCATTCTCTTGTCAATCAGTAATGCCCGCTATACTAGTGAATCCCCCCTCCTTATCCATCTTGTGGTAGGGGCTTTCTGTTCCATAGACCGTTGCGTAGTGAGGGGTCCCACCGCGTCTTACATAGTCTCCACAGGCGTAGATTATACTGTTCGGACATAACCTTGCCCTAAAGTTTGTAGACTTTAGTTTGTGGCAAGCAATTCTTCTAATACTTTTCGTAAGATGTTCCGGCTCGCGTTATAGTCTCTATCCAATATCGTTCCACACTTTGTACAAATATGGGTATGAATAGAGAGAGACTTCTTCACGCGATTCCCACAAATAGAACAGTCTTGTGAAGTATACTTTGGTTCTACTTTAATCAGTATACCGCCATGGTTTTCGCATTTGTAAGCAAGCATATTTCGAAACATGCCCCACCCAGCATCAGAAATAGACTTCGATAATTTTCTATTTTTAACCATGTTTCGAATGTTCAAATTTTCTACTGCGATAACAGAATAATCTTTTGCTAGATTGTAACTGAGTTTATGAAGAAAATCTTTGCGCTGGTTCGCTACTTTTTCGTGTAGCTTGCGAATATGCTCTGCCTGTTTTATGAAGTTAACAGAGCCTTTTTTCTTCTTAGAAAAGGATACGTATTCTTGTCCAATGTAAGTTGTCTTTGCATATCATAACGATTGTAATTTTCTTTGTTTTGCTTATATTTCCGTTCTTTGTCTAGCAAGGCAGAATTATAGGTTTGACGACAATATTGTACCAACGATCTAACACTTCTTTTTGTGCTTCTGTTGGAAAGATTTCATATTTTTGATTCAACAACATTGTCGTCACCTCCCATTCGTTTTATCATTGTGTTTCGATGTGTTGGTTTAGAACTTTTAATGGTGCACCGCCCACAATCGATAAACAATAACTTTGAGACTCGAAGTATTCTTTACATACATTCTATCTGATTTGAGGAAATTCCTTTGGCTTACGTCAACCAAAATTCATTCCCTCTCTACTCATTGGGGTTTCACCCTTCTCATTCCTTGAGGAAGAGGAATTCTTTTGGAAATATGTTAAAATAGAGAGATAAAAAAGGGGTGTTTTTGCATGAAGTTTGAAATGCATACAAAGATTATTGCGAATGAAACCGAGATACGATTACATACAGAAGATAATATATTTCAGTTAGTGTTAGAAGGATATCATTTATTTGTTGTGGATGAAATATTACCAGTGTATAAAACAAGACAAGAGCTTGTTGGAAGTGCCGTTGTTAAGAAAGTGGAATGGACAGAGGGAAGAACGACGCTTTTATATCAACTTATTTCACTTCAATCTGTGAATTAAAAGAAAAGAAAGGAAGGGAAAGATGAAATTTTTTCATACGGCCGATTGGCATTTAGGAAAGCTTGTTCATGGTGTCTATATGACAGAAGATCAGCGCTATGTTTTAGAACAATTTATAAAAGCAGTAGAAGAAGAAAAGCCAGATGCTGTCATTATTGCAGGAGATTTATACGACCGTGCCATCCCGCCGACAGAGGCGGTGGATTTATTAAATGAAACATTACAAAAAATTGTAATTGAATTACAAACACCAGTACTAGCGATAGCGGGGAATCATGATAGTCCAGATCGTATTCATTTTGGAAGTAGTTTAATGAAGAAGCAAGGTTTACACATTGTCGGACAATTTCAATTTCCATATGAACCAGTTGTTATGCATGATGAATATGGAGAAGTCCATTTTCATTTAGTTCCATATGTCGATCCAAGCATTGTTCGTCATGTCATGAAAAATGATGACATTCGAAGTCATGACGATGCAATGCGTATTTTTATGAATGAATTATCGGGAAGGATGGATAAAGAAGTGCGTCATGTCTTTGTCGGACATGCTTTCGTAACATCATCAGGAGAAGCGGAAGAAAATACAAGTGATGCTGAAAGGCCATTATCCATTGGCGGAGCAGAATATGTAAACAGTCATTATTTTGATGCTTTTCATTACACAGCGCTTGGTCATTTGCACCAGGCGCATTACGTACGAAATGAAACAATTCGTTATGCAGGTTCACCGCTCTCATATTCTATTTCAGAAGAGCATCATAAAAAAGGGTATTACATTGTTGAATTAAATGAAGTAGGGCAAGTAACACTTGAGAAACGATCGTTAACACCAAAGCGGAAAATGAGAACGGTTGAGGCAAAAATTGATGAGTTGCTACAACATCCTGTATGCGAAGATTATGTATTTGTAAAATTATTGGATGAAAATCCTGTATTGCAGCCAATGGAAAAGATTCGTTCTGTTTATCCAAATGCAATGCATGTAGAGCGAGTTATACAAAGAAAAGAATTGGTAAATGAAGATATTGCAGTTATTTCACGTCATAAAATGGATGATCTTTCTCTTGTGAAAGCTTTTTATAAAGAAATGAAAGGGACGGATTTATCAGAAGAAAAAGAACGTCTCTTCATAGAAGTATTAAAAACAGTTCATGAACGAGAGGGGGAGAGAGCATGAGACCAATTAAACTTGTTATGACAGCGTTTGGTCCATATAAACAGCAAGAAACGATTAATTTTGAAGAACTAGGCGAACATCGAATCTTTGCGATTTCTGGAAATACAGGTGCAGGAAAAACAACGATTTTTGATGCGATTTGTTATGCATTGTACGGAGAAGCGAGCGGAGAAGAACGAAATGATACGAGTATGCTTCGTAGTCAATTTGCTGATGACAACGCTTATACAAGCGTTGAATTATTATTTCAATTGAAAGAAAAAAATTATTGTATAAAGCGTCAACTTGGTCATAAAAAGCAAGGAAATAAAACGATTACGGGCCATGCAATTGAGTTTTATGAAGTTGTAGATGACGAACAAATTCCATGTGTAGATCGCTTCCATGTGACGGATATTAACAAAAAAGTGGAAGATTTAATTGGCCTTAGTAAGCATCAATTTAGTCAAATTGTGATGCTCCCACAAGGCGAATTTCGTAAACTGTTAACATCTGAAACAGAAAATAAAGAGGAAATTTTACGCCGCATTTTTAAAACAGATCGATATAAGTTAATGAGAGAGTTATTAGATCAAAAGCGTAAAGAATGGAAAGATGTTTTGCAAGAAAAGCAAAAAGAACGAGAATTGTACTTTCGTAATGTTTTTAAGCTTCCTGTGCGAGATGGTGCACTGCTTGAAATATTAGTAAATCAAGAACACGTGAATACACATCAAGTAGTAGAAGCGCTTCAACAAGAAATGGATTTTTATGAAAAACAAGCAAAACAATTAGAACAACAAGAATCAGTGCAGTTAAAGCAATTAAAAGAAGCGGAAACAGGATATCATGGGGCGAAAGCTTTGAATGATAGATTACAAGATTTGCAAACAAAACAAAATCGTTATGATTCATTAGTGCAGGAACGTTCTTCAATTGAAGCGAAAGAACAACAATTTACAAAAGCCGAGCAAGCACACCGGTTATTACCGTTTGAACAATGGTATGATGAAGCAGTTCAAAGTGCAGAGCATGCTGAGCAATATATGAAGCAAATGGCTGGCAAACAAGAACAGCTAGTATTAGCTTATGAACGTGCGGAGCAGCAGTACGAACAAGAAAAAAACAATGAAACGGTCCGTGAAGAAACGAAGCGAAACATTCAAATGTTAGAAGAATTAAAAGAAGTAATTGCAACATTTGCTGATAAAAAAATAAAATTAGCAGCGGCAGAAAAACAAATGGAGCAATTTAAGCATGAGATAAGTAAATTAGAGGAGCAGCAAGAATTCAGTAGTGCACAAAAACAACAGCTTGCCAGTAAGCTAAAACAAATGGAACAAGCACTTGAGCAATATATAACAAAGGCGGAGCAGTTAAGCCGTATGCGTGAAGATGCAAAAGTATTAAAAGATACTTATCAAGTGTGGCAAGAATTGCAAACGTATGAGAAGGAAAGAATGGGTACCTCCGACCAGATGAATGCTGCTCAGCAAGCGTATGAAACGTTAGAGAAATCATGGTTAAGCGAACAAGCTGGTCAATTAGCAATTCATTTACATGATGGAAAACCTTGCCCGGTTTGTGGTAGTACTGCTCATCCGAATAAAGCGACTGAACAAGAAATGTCTGTTGATGAAGAGCAGTTAAATCGTCTTCGTGAACAAAAAACACAAGCTGAAAAGCAATTCGTTCAAATAGAAGAAAAATGTAACTTTTATAAAGGGCAATATGAAGAATTATGTAAAGAAGTACAGAACCGTGGATACGCTGCACTAGAGCTTGGAGATGTGTATCAAACGTTAATCCAGCAAGGAAAACAACTAGCTGCCGAAGTAAATGAGTTAAAAGCGACTGAAGAAGAACGGAAACAATTATCACCACAGCTGCAAAAGCTAGACGAACAATTAGAGAAATTGCAGGGAGCTAAACGTGATGTAGAAGAAAAATTACATCGCTCTGAAATGGAATTGATTCAACTGCGAACAGCGTATGAAAATGATAAAGAAAAAATTCCAGCAGATATGCAAACATTAGAAGCGTGGCAACAAGCATATGAAGCAAAAGCTTCTTTACTGCACCGCCTGCAAGCAGCGTGGCAAAGAGCACAGGAAGAATTTCAGCGCTCTACGAGTGAAAAAATTCGCGTGGAAGAAGCATATAAAGCAGCGCAGCAACAATTTACACAAAGAACAGAAAAAAAAGAAGAACAATATGAGCGTTTCATGAAAGAACTTGAAGCAAGCGGCTTTGCAAGTCAGCAAGCATACACAGAAGCTAAACTATCTGATGCAGAGCGAACAGACTTACAACAACACATTCAATCGTATTACGGGGCGCTTGAAGTATTAACAAAACAAATTGAAGAATTAACCGGAGCGCTCCGTGGAAAAGAATGGACAGAGTTAACGAAAATAGAAGAGCAGTTGAAAGAGTTAGAAATTCAGCTTGATATTATAAAAGAACAACGTCAGCGTACGAACAGTGCGAATGAATATATTGCTGATCTTCATGAAAATATACGCCGCATTGATGAACAAATACATGAAGAAGAAACAGCGTTCCAAGAGCTTGTTGATTTATATGAAGTGATGAAAGGTGACAATGAAAGTCGCATTTCATTTGAGCGTTACATTTTAATAGAATATTTAGAGCAAATTGTCCAAGTAGCCAATGAACGGCTTCGAAAATTATCGAACGGACAATTTTTCTTAAAACGAAGTGAACGGGTAGAAAAACGAAATCGACAAAGTGGTTTAGGATTAGATGTATACGATGCCTATACAGGGCAAACACGTGATGTAAAAACATTATCTGGCGGTGAAAAATTTAACGCATCACTTTGCTTAGCACTCGGTATGGCCGATATCATCCAATCATATGAAGGCGGTATTTCAATTGAAACGATGTTCATTGACGAAGGCTTCGGTTCATTAGATGAAGAATCGTTAACGAAAGCAGTAGATACCTTAATTGATCTTCAAAAATCAGGGCGATTTATTGGTGTAATCTCACACGTACAAGAATTGAAGAATGCAATGCCAGCAGTGCTGGAAGTAATGAAGCAGAAAGATGGGTGTAGTAAGACGAGGTTTGTGGTGAAATAGATAAAATGGTTTGATTTTTCGGGGGCGGCACGTATTGTATCTTCGGAAGAACACTTATTCCATCCGTAATTTTTAATAATATTAAATAGGTTTATATTTTGCAATTTGGGACTCTGCAAAATTGCAGAGTCTTTTTTTATGTAAAGAATTTACTGTATATTGATGTTGATCTGGTTTATGATACATATTTTATAAAGGGGAGGAATCTCAAATGGAATCGGTAAATATTAGTGGGAATATTTATTATATTAAATGTATTCCGTTCAAAGATAAGAGTGAGAAGAACGAGGAGGGCTACTACGAATATTATTACAAAGGAATCAATATATTGTTTCACTCTGGTAAAGAAATAATAAAAGCTAGAATTTATGACGGAGAAGAAGAAATGTCTTTTTTAAGAAATCCAATTCTTGCTTTTGGTGAAGATTTTGAAGCAATGAAAGCACATATAATTAAAAAATTCGGTGTGAATAGATTTAAGTTTCTAGGTGGAGAAAAGGGTTATACAGAATTATAGTAAAAATCAATATCATTCTTTAACTTGGTCTAAGCAAAAGAAAAAGACACTCTTTCGTATTAATTTGTAGGAAGGTTTTTTGTTTGTTGTTGAGTTACTTATGATGAATAGGTTAGCTGGAGAGGTGTTTTATATTACTAATAGTGAGAAGCATGTAAGTGTAAAATAATAACAAATCCAACTCGTATCACATTGAGTCGGATTTAATAAATACCTTACATTAGTTGGAATCACGGCTTTGTAAGTAATTCTCATACTCTTCTAACCATACTAACATCAGGTTCTTTAATTCAATTGTTTCGATTTCGCAAGTGTACTCTTCATCTTCTACATAACGATGTGTAATCGTAGTGAAATCTGGTTTAACTTCCAAATCGCAAGAGTTTCCACCAAAATTTGCACAATCAATTTCTTTATTCAAAACTTTATCAAGTTCTTCTATCCACTCTATACCATGAACATCAGATCGTAAAAACTCACCAACTAAAGCGATTTCTTCAGGTAAGTTAATAAGTAATATATCAAAAGGTCCTTTACTAAATTCATACTTATATTTCATAGTTATATATCCTCCTATTCATAAATTGGAAATGCTGATATAATCCTACCAGTTGATTATCAAGAAACATTTGGATTTGTATTCTGTTTGCCGTTTTACCGTATATGTATTTTTAGTTCCTTTTACAAATTGAGCGTTTAAATTATAGTCGGTGAATAATACCGGCTATTTTTATTAGAGGCAGGGGAGGTTTTCGGTTCGCCAGGTGTCTGGAAAATCCGTTCTATATATAGTAGGCGGTATGTGAAGTAATAAATAAGGCTGACTTCATGTAGAAGTCAGCCTTATTTATTATTTTATTCCTGTGCTTTCTCTTTTTCAAACTCTTTTTGTTTGTCCAGCCAAATATGAATTAAATGTACTAATTCAACCGTTTCTATCTCACAAAATTCACCTTTACCATCTTCAGCTAAATTGTCTAGGACCGTAGTTGTATCTCTTCGAATCTCTAAACCACAAATGTTGCCATTTACTTCCCCATAATCTTTTTCCCCGTTTAAAACACTATGTATCTCTTCTAAAATCCAATCTCCAAATGCAGAAACTTCAACATATAAAAAGGTTCCGACAAGTTTAATTTCCTTTGGTACCCTCATGATTAATATTTCATTATCAAGCACTTTAAAAGTATATCTATATTTCATTTCTATTATACTCCCTTATATTAAAAATAGAATTTATTCTTTTGAGAGAGCAGAGATAATTTTCCCGTTGTTATCTATATACATGAGAATTTCTATACCATCTAGACCTACTCCTTTATATGTATTATCGGTTACGTGTCCTGGACAGTATACATGAATTTCGTAGTATGACGAGAGAAGAGGTAACAGTGTTTTTACATATAAAAGAGGAATTCTTAGACGATATGGTCGCCGCGTTACTGTGAGAGTAAAATAAAACCGTCTGTGAGGGCGGCTTCTTTTTACGTTATTTCCTTAAAGCTCTATGTTTTCTTATTTTTTCTTTAATATAGACTACGTTTTTTATACCTAGACGAATTGAAGCGATGATAAGATAAATCATTACAAGGGAGTATATAACAATCCAAATCGTATAAATATATGTATCTTGAAATCCATTTTCAGTAAGCCAGTGAGTGACTAACATTCCACCGAAGTAAGTCGGAATTGCTAATAAACTTAAGTCTCTCGGGTCGGTTGCAAGATAAATCATAAAAAATAGAAAAGCAAGGGCTCCTACTGTATTCGTGTCATTCCAAATCATCATAATAATGCACCTACTTTATAATACTATAGCTACAATTCACTATCGTGATTCAATCAAAGTTAACTTTTTACAGATACTACAAGTAATTTTTCTGTACCTTTACGTACGATTTGCTTCCGCTTACAATTCGGAAAAAATCCCCGTAGTTTATCTATGTTAAGTATAACAAATATTACGGTAAATTTCTCCAATAAAAAGAACGCTTACTCGGCGTCCTTCTCTTTTATGATCTCGAATAATTCTCTAATATCGTCTATTTCAAAATGATCGAGCGGTTTCAATATTTGTTTTTTTCTTATAAGTTTAAGTGTGTTCGCTCTTTTTAATGATGTCCGGATAAAACGAAATGTTAAACTAATCGTTCCTTTAGAGTAGTGATCTTCCTCAATCAATGTATTGGTATAGTGCTGGATATGCATAGTTATAATCTCTTGCATTCTCAAATGTCCAAGACGTGGTATTATATCCAATACAATTAATTAAATCGTATAAAGAAATTTCTAAAAAAAATCTTGACTCTAACCTTAGGTAATACTTCATAGTTAATTTTGAAAGGAGGACATAATGAAATTTACAGTTAAAGATTTATCACATATAGCAGGCGTTTCCATCAAGACTCTTTACCACTATCATAAAGTTGGTTTGCTTATTCCTAATGAGATTGGTGAAACAGGCTATCGGTATTATGGTGTAGAAGAACTAAATAGATTACAGGAAATTCTTTTTTATAAAGAGTTGGATATCCCGTTGTTAGAAATTAAAAATTTGTTAGACGAAGAATCAAATAGGGTCGGTACTTTAGAAAAACAGATGATGCTTTTTGAAAAGAAAATTGAGAAGTATCATCAGCTAATTGAAACTATAAAATTATCTTTAAAATATACAAAGAAGGGTGAGAGTATGGACAATAAGTTAATGTTTAATGGATTTGAAACAGAGGAAGAGTGGAAAAATGCTCTTAAAAAGCAAAAAACACATTTAAAAGAAAAATATAATTTTGACCTTAATACTGATTCCATCAATGTGACTGATATGAATAAGATGGCTATTGAAGCAAAAAATTTCACAGATAGAATGGCTGGATTTTTAAGAAATGGAGTTAAGTATGACGATTCAAGTGTACATGATGTCGTTAAACAGCATCTCAAGTTTTTAAATAAAAACGGTCATACAATTAGCAAAGAAGATTACACGAATCAAACAAAGTTTTTCCTTCGAGATGATTTTCATAGAGAGATGTTAGAAAAACAGCAAATCGGATTATCATATTATTTACTAGTCGTTGCAGAAAATTTATAAATACTTTTTAAGGCAGTAGGAATATTACCCTTGCTGTCTTTTCTGGGAATAATTCTTTATCAAAGTATGTAAATTAAAATGTAAATCCGACTCAATGTGATATGAGTCGAATTTGTTTCGTACAATTTTATTCTTTACTTTTTATAGCTTCTTTTAGTATTTCAAGGGTCTGCTTTAGCCATTCTACAGGTGTTAAGTTAAATCCAGGGAAATAAATATAAGCATTATATTTAATAAATTCCTCTTTTTCACTATCAGTTAAATTACTGCTTAAAAATGAAAGTATATCATTTTTAGTGTTTTCAATACAGATTTTAGTAACTTCCATTATAAATTCATTAAGAGCTTCCTTAGGTGATTTCATGTCTTGGTGAAATGTTCCTGCTAAAAAATCACCTAATTCTTCATAATGGCTATATGTATCTTCCATACAAGTCCTCCGCTACTTTTCTGGATATCCTGTAATAATAAAACTTCCTTGGTTCTCTTTTTTTAAAACAATAATAGATTGGTCGTTAAAACAATAATTTTTATAGTTTTATTTTTTACCCACAATATTTCGGTTAAATGTAATTAAAAGTCACTTATAAAGAAATATTGAATAGATTGTCACACAAAACTGACAAGTAGATGTTAAGGAAAGGATACAAGTCGGGTTTAAGGAAAAAGAACACATATTATTAATGTTTAATATGTGTTCTTTTTTAGTTTTCGGCATTTGTGAATAGAGGCAGTAGAGTAGCTTATGTTTAACGTTAATCAAAGCTATTTTTAGCTAGGAGAGAAATCATATTAAATACCAATGCGATCAGAAAAATTGGTAGTAATACATATAGCGTTACTTTAGTTATGTATGAGTCATAATGAAATAGGTACCAAAACATAGGCATGTCCCAATAAGAAACTTTTAAAACTGCCACGGTATTTTCACCGCTTGTTTCGTTTCGAGTTGTGCCTATAACTTTTCCGTATACAGTAAAATCTCCTATGTACGCTGGATCAGCAACATGCCGGAACGGGATGTCGCCCTTTAATTCAATGTCTCTAGAATCTACATTCGGATATGTATTTTTCACTTTTTCTTTTAGTATGGCTAAATCACTTTCACTAATTTTTTGAGGTGCTCCTGTAGTAGCTTGTGCGTATACATGTAATTTTATATCATCTTTTTGAATGGCAGTCCTACCTACTATTCTATTCGGAGAAAATATAAGAAATATAATATGAAGGATAAAAAACATTATAAACACTTTAGAGCATTTTTGTAACTTATTCAAATTGCATCTCTCCGTAAAAAATAATGGGATTAAGTAAAATTCATTTAGGAAAATATAACTCTTGAAACTCGTCTTTCGTAATTCCGAAATAGATTTCATCATAGAATGCGCCATTTGTATATATCATATTTCTTAAGCGGCCTTCTTCTACAAACTGAAGTTTTCGATGAAGGTGGATAGAAGCGGTATTAAATGAATATATTTGAATGGTTGCTTTTTGATATCTAAGCTCGAAGAAGTAATGTTTTAGTATAGTGATAATCATATCTTGCGCGTATCCTTTCTCTCTATGAGAAGGGAATACAGATATACCGTAGTCAAATGTTCCATTTTTAGAATCGCAATTCGCAACGTCAATTGTCCCGATTATGTTTTTATTGTGATCTTCGGCAATCCAATAAAAGTCATCACAGTCAGTAGAAGCCCCTTTTGATATCTCGGAAATCCACTCTTCAATTTGTTCTTCTGTGCGTGGGAAAGCAATTGAATCAAGGTTTTTAAGTATTTCATCATCTAATTCTTTAAATAAATGAATGTCTTCTTTTTGAGGTGCCCGTAATCGTACTTTATTGCCGCTCCAATATGTAACTTTCATTCTCTTCATCTCTCTTTCTAACTATTCTATCAAGTTGAATTATACCATTTTTTAGGTTTTTTGTATAAAAATACATTGGAACGTCATCTAGTAGATCAAATAAAAAAGGACCTGCGTCCGAAACAGGTCCTTTCGTCAGATAATGAAACTCGTTAGGAGCTCACTTATTATGTTAGCAGCTGATAATTGAGCAGTCTATAGGTTAGAAGTTGAGAAAGTTTTTTTACAGGCTGGCTGAGGTTCGTTTCAAGATTAGAAGAGGAGAAAGTCAAACATTCTTTATAAATCCATTTTAATGTTTTGACATACAAGTTACTGCTTTGCTGAATACAACATGCTTGCTCCTTTTGTTTTAAACTTTGCATCCGGCAGGAAAAGGCCCTAACCGTTTCTATGCATAGCCAGATGCTCTCGCTCGTCTAAAAAAGAGTTTTAATGTCGTTGTTTTAGAATTTTAATTTTTGGGATTAGTATGATAATATTTTATAATAAAGTTAAAATAAAAGGATGGGGAAAATGAAAAAGAGACCGGAAGCGAATGAATATAACCCGTATTATGCAACATACATAAATTTATTACCAGAGGGAGATATCGTACATATTTTAGAAGATCAAATGAAAGAGACGAACCTCTTATTGAAGGATATTTCCGATAGTGAAGGACATTTTCGATACGCTCCTAATAAATGGAGTATAAAGGAGGTAATCGGGCATATTGCGGATACTGAACGCATTATGGCATATCGACTTCTTTCTATAGCGAGAGGCGAAACGGCACCGCTTCCTGGATACAACGATGATATGTATGTTCTTAGGGCAGCATTTGATAAACAATCTATGCAAAGTCTTCTTGCGAACTTAACAATTGTTCGTCAAGCTACTATGCATTTACTTAAAAGTTTAGATGAAGAAGCTTGGTTACAAAGAGGGTTTACGAATAACTCTGAGGTTACTGTTCGGGCATTGGCATGCATTATTGCTGGTCATGAGCTTCATCATCGTAAAATTATAAAAGAACGTTATTTGAGTTCTGTTGCTTATCCATCCAGTTGAAATATGAAATAACAAAAAGAGATTGATTCGTAAAAATGATGAATTAGTCTCTTTTTGTTTTACGTCGTATTAGTGGCATTATAAAAATTTTTGTGTCAAAATAAAATTCTCAATGATTCGGAGGGGGATTTGTTATATTTAGTGTAATTTGTTATATTTAGTGTAGTATATAAATATTTGTAATGAAAACTTGTAAAAGAGGGGGCATATTTTGAAAACGAGAAATGTAGTAAATATTTTTATTTTATTTACTTTATATACGCTGTTAATGATTTACATTGGCTGGAACGGCTGGATTTGGATTCATACGACTTTTCATATTCAATCTTGGGGATATTATGCGATTGTAGTTGCACTATTATCATACGCTTATATTCTAGATCGATTGATTAAGTTTGCTTCACCGCTTAGAACAATTGGTTCTTATTGGTTTGCGGTTATCCAATATGCAATCATTCTTTTGCCAATAGCGGATGTAGCCGTATTTATTTTAAATTGGTTATCGTTTCCGAAAGAACAATCTATTTTTTGGACTGGAATCATCGTTCTCATTACTTTTGTTTTTATTTTTGTTTATGGAACATTTAATGCGTATAGTCCGATCGTTCGAAAATACGAGATTCATGTACCTGAAAAAGATAGTAACCGTAAAACACTTCGAATTGCAATGGCTTCAGATATGCATTTTGGTAAGTTGTCTGGCTTGTCTCATTTGAAAAGATTGGTTCATCATGTAAATCATATGAAACCAGATATTATACTGTTACCTGGAGATATTATTGACGATCACCCAGAATATTTTATAAAAAAGAATATGGGACAAGTGATGAAGCAAATGCATGCCCCACTTGGCGTATATGGGGTGTTAGGTAATCATGAATATTACGGCGGAGCGATTCCTGAATTTTTGCAAGAAATGAATAAGATTGATGTAAATATTTTATTAGATGAAGTTGTGAAAATAGAGGATTGGTTTTATATTGTAGGCAGAAGAGATAAGACGGACCGAGATCGGAAAAGTTTCGAGGAATTAATGAGCACTGTAGATAAAAGTCTTCCCGTCATCGCAATGGATCATCAGCCATTTGAGTTAAAACAAGCTGAAGCAGCAGGTGTTGATGTATTACTGTCTGGACATACACATAGAGGACAAATGGCACCGAATCATATCATTACAAGAAGAATGTATGAATTAGATTGGGGATATGTACAGAGACACACATTTCATGCGATTGTTTCTTCTGGATTTGGTTTTTGGGGGCCACCGTTAAGACTTGGCAGCCGATCAGAGATTATTGAAATAGAGCTTACATTTGATTAAGTAGCAAGGGGTAAGATACCTTTGCTGCTTTTTTTGAATAATATGTAAAATCGTTTATATTAGTAACCATGTTGACGAAAAATGGAAGGGAGTTACATATGGATATCAATCGTTTAATGAAAGAACTACATTTTATGCAACAAAGTTACGCTACTTTATTTTCGGTTGTCAATAAGGTGCAAACCCGTGGGGATGAGTATTTAGAGGTATTAACTTCTCGGCAACACATGGCTCTTATTGCTATTGCGCATTTGCCAATTGAAACCACGACCCTTATTAATATTGCGAAAAAGTTAGGTACAACAAAGCAGACCGCTAATAAGTTAATTACAGGCCTTGTGAAAAAAGGATATGTTAAAACTGTGCCGAGTAAAATGGATAAACGTTCGATTAATATTGAGATTACTCCTGAAGGAAAAAAAGCGTTAATTACTTGTTCCGAAAAGTCCACTTATTTTTTAGCGGATATGTTTCATGATTTCACAACTGATGAAATTGAAACGTTTTGGAGATTATTACAAAAACTCTATCGATTCGATGGTGAAGAACAAGATGGTTTTGAAGAAAATGCCAAACTCGAAGTTGGTGAACAAGTGCAGTTAAATGATCAAGAAAAAGTGTTGGCTGAGTTTTCAAGACGACGATATGGGGGGGCGGAATGATGAGTAAAGTTTATTTGAGTAATGTCTTTTATGAGAAAGCAAAAGAGACTGAAAATAAGTTGAAAGAAAAAGTCTATTATGTAAAGAAAAAAGTCCAGGAATCAATTTCTCAAGCGAAAGACAAGTTTCACCGTAACAAGAAACGGAACAGGGTAGGCAATTGTGTATCAATTATTATTGCACTACTTATTATGGCTGTTTCTTCGTTGACCGCAACAAATTGGCTATTTTGGATAGGCGTAGTAAGTATTATAAGTAATGCTTTCATGTTTAGTATAAGCTTTAAAAAAGAAAATTTAGTTAGTGAATAAAAAGTGTATTTCTTTTAGTGGTTCTATTGTTTATAAAATTTTGATATTTCTATCAACCCCCTTTAAAATAAAAGTATTGAGTTTTAATCAAGCTTTCACGGGAGTTAAGGGGGAAATTTGGATGTTAATTAAATCTATTATTTGTAAAGTTAGCGACGAAAAAAAGGACTTATTTTCAGCTGCCCAAGAACAATGGGACGAGTTGAAGTCATTAGATGGGTTTTACGGACAAATCGGGGGATGGGATGAATCAGAGGCTTGCATATTTAGTTTATGGGAAAATATGAAAATGTATCAAAGTTTTATGAATGAATCACACGATAAGATTTTTAATGATAACAACCAAGAGAGTACGTATACATCATGTGAAACAGAATTATATCAATCTATATTTGATATGACAGAGACTCCATTTGTTGAAGCATTAGCACACAGTTCCTTTTTACGAGTAGCAATTTGTGATGTAAAACAAGAGAGTGAAAAGCAATTTTTACATATGCAAGAAACAGTTTGGAATCCAGGGATAGCGAGAGCAGAAGGACTGATGGGCGGCATTGTTGGAAGATCTCTTTCTTCTAATCGTTACATTGTTTTATCTTTATGGAAAGACGAAGCAGCACATCGACATTATGTGAAAGAAATATTTCCGCATTTACTACATACAGCAAATCCATCTCAACAAGTGCTACATCTGGAAGGGAAGCAGACAACGCTTGTTAGCTCTTGGTCTGTATTACCTGTTCATTGTATGTAGAATGTTAGCGATTTGTCTAAAGGAGGAGTAGGTATGCCTTATCCGAAACATATTGTAAGTGCTGCAACGGTCGTGTTAAATGATAAAAACGAAATTTTACTATTAAAAGGTCCAAAGCGAGGGTGGGAACTTCCTGGCGGTCAAGTGGAAGAAGGAGAAGCGATTCCAGCAGGTGCTATTCGGGAAGCGAAAGAAGAGACTGGCATTGATATTAAAATTGTGAAATACTGCGGAGTGTATCAAAATGTTTCACAGTGTATTTGCAATCATTTGTTCGTTGGTAAGCCAATCGGAGGACAATTTACAACAAGTAGTGAAAGTTTAGAAGTTGGATATTTTTCAATTGAAGAAGCGCTGCAAATGATAACATGGAAAAATTTCAAAGAGCGCATTTTACATTGTTTAGATGAAGAGAATCAGCCGTTCATCGTGACTTTTTAAGATAATCGAGATATTCTATTTTGAGATAAGACAGTAGCTATTAAAGTATACTTACTGCCCGTAAAAGCCCGATTGGTTCAACTAACCATCAGTAGGGGGGATGAAGAAAACCCCACTGATGGAAATTTCACTTTATAAAGGGGGTAAATCAATTTTTCCTTCTTCAAATAATTCTTTCAGCATGTGCTTAGTATAGCCGGCTGCTTGGGCAAACGTAATTTTTGCAGGCATTGGAGCTTCGTTGACATCAACGAGTACGTCGATAATACATGGTCTGTTTTGTTTTACAGCTTGTTCAAAAGCAGGCATCAATTCTTCGGGCTTTTCAACGCGGTAACCGACTCCACCGCAAATTTCAGCGTATTTCGCGAAATTTGGATTGGTAAGTTCTGTCCCAAATTCAATATTCCCCATTACTTCTTGTTCAAATTTAATCATAGCGATTTTATGGTTATTTAATACGACTACAACAATGGGAAGTCTATATTTTACAGCTGTTACAAAGTCGTTCATCGTCATCCCAAATCCACCATCGCCACAAATTGCGAAAACTTGTTTATTTGGGTAAGCAATCTGTCCAGCAATCGCTCCAGGAAGACCGCAACCAAGTGTTGCTAACCAACTTGATAAAATAAAACGTTGATTTGTTATACGGAAATGACGTGCCGTCCAAACCGTTACATTCCCAACATCTACTGATAAAATAGCATTATCATCTGCAACTTGCTGTAGTGCGTGCATTACTCTTTGAGGTTTAATTGGAACAGAGGTTTCGTTTTCTTGATTGTGCAATTTCTCTTTCCATTTCTTCATTAGTTCCTGATGGTGTTCTAAAAATGAGTGGTCAGTATGTTTTTCAATATTTTGCGTGAGCCACTTTAAAGTTTTAGCAGCATCACCAGCAAGCCCAATATCTGTTGGATAACGTTTACCAATTTGTGCTGGATCTGTGTCGATATGAAGCGTTTTGGCCTTTTCTGGTAAGAAACCTGTGAATGGGTAAGAGGTGCCGACCATAATGAGTGTATCTGCATGTTGCATAGCTTCATATGCAGGCTTTGTCCCAATTAAACCTAGCAAAGTGAATGCTCATCTGGAATTACTCCTTTGGCTGGAAGTGTTAATACAATAGGCGCTCCAATTTTCTCGGCAAAAGCAAGTAACGGTTCCTTTGAATCTCTTGCGCCTTTTCCTGCTAGTATTACAGGTTTTTTTGCTTCATTTAATGCAGTAATAGCTGTTTCTAAATCGTGCTGCTTTGGGAATAATTCTGGCATCGTAAAAGCAGGTGTGGTAATCCGCGCTTTTGCATCTACCTCAAATTTTTGAATATCATCTGGAATGGTAAGAACAGATACCCCTTTTTTAGTATAAGCCATGCGAATGGCTTGGTTTACTACAGCGGGAAGTTGTTCCGCTGACATGATGCGCTGGTTATAAACGGCGACATCATCAAACATTCTTTCTAAATTTACTTCTTGAAAAAAGCCAGTTCCAATTAAATCTGACTCAATTTGACCAGTAATAGCAAGGACAGGCGCTTGGTCTAATTTAGCATCGTACAATCCATTGAGTAAATGTATAGCACCTGGCCCAGCGATTGCCATACATACGCCGAGTTTACCAGTTAATTTTGCATAAGAAGCAGCTGCTAAAGCGCCAGCTTCTTCGTGACGAACTTGAATAAATTTAATTTTATCTTGCGCTTTACGAAGTGGCTCGACAATAGAATTAATGGAATCACCGGGCATTCCATATATGTGATCGACGCCCCATTCGATTAATAAATCAATCAGTACTTCACCAGCAGTTTTTTGAAACATGGAACTTCCTCCTTACATACTGAGATACTATTATGTTTTGGAGAAAAAGGTAAAATATACAAACAGTTAGGGAAGTTCTCTTTTAATGATGACTTATAAAAGGCAAAAAAACGATAATAAGTAAACATCCAACAAAAGTCCAAGAAAGGAAAGAGGATAATGATAAGTGTTTTTTTGCTTTCCAAAGCATTTCATGGAGTGTTACATATCCTAAAGAACCGATGGCGCTTCCCATTATTAAGCCTGGTAAATGAATCGTTTTGCTGTTAATAATCATACCAAACGCTGTGCTTAAACCAAGAATGATTGATAAAAAGAGGATGATTAAGATGAAAGATATATATTTATGCTCTGTAAATAGGAAAGAGATAATTAAAGCAAGACCTTCAGGAACGTGATGAATAATAATGGCTAGTAAGAAAGAAATAGTAGATTCATGATGCGTTGTAAAAGCAGTTCCTAACGCAAAACCGCTAGGCAGATTGTGGATAAAAATTGCAAAGGAAAGAAATAAAAACGGTTGCCATGTTTGTTTATCATAATTATGTACCATAAAATGATGACAGTAGTGATCAATTAAACGCATCATTAAAATTCCAATAGTACTACCGAGGATAGGGCCGATTATTTCATAACTCGAGAATGTTTCTGGAATGATTTCTATTAGTAATAATCCAAGTAGAATCCCTCCGCAAAGAGCATATAAGTGATATGTTTGTTTTTCAATTATCCGTTTAGTTGTAAGACCAACAATTCCGCCAAATAACAACCCTCCAAATGAAAAAAACGTAACAATTATCGGAAATAAAATTCGCTCCATAAAATCACACTCCATTTTTTTATCTCTCAATTTTTAAGTAGTAACGCTCTTATCTCAATGTTTTCAAAAAAGAAAATAGTGGGGAGCTAGCTGCTAACATAATGCTTGGCTGGTTCAATTTATAATTAGACATGGGAGGAAAAGTTCAATTATTATAAGTTTACTTTATAACAACTTATTATGGTCAAGAAGAGGTTAGTCCCAAAATTGAAGAGGGGGAGTTATTCATATAGATTTGGAGTCAAACTTGAAAGCATAAAAAACCCTTGCAGAGAATATTCTGCAAGGGTTTTACAAATATTTTATCCCAATCGAGGCAATAAACGTTCTCCGCTTTTCATTTCACTTCCACATAAAGGGCATTTTGGGTGCTCTTCAAATGCGAAGTTTTTTCGCATCCACCCTAAGCATTCCTCTGACTCACATTCCCAAACTGGGATTTCTTCCGGTGCTACTTCTGCAACGTCATTCTTTTTGTTACGATACACGAGACCACTCCTTTTATGTGAAATAAGTGTTTATATAATTAAAAAGGTTGTTAACCGTTCGTGTTAACAACCCTTTTATTGTCTAAATTATAGCTTTACAACGTTTTTAGCTTGAGGTCCGCGGTTGCCTTCTTCAACTTCGAAGCTTACTTCTTGACCTTCATCAAGAGATTTGAAACCGTCGCCAGTAATAGCTGAGAAGTGAACGAATACGTCGTTTCCGTCTGCAACTTCGATGAATCCGAAACCTTTTTCGCTGTTAAACCATTTTACTTTACCTGTTAATGTCATGGTAAATGCCTCCTAAAAATAAAGAAAATAAGTGTAATATGATCCGTCTTATTTCTAAGCAAAATAAAAATTCACATATTATCAAAAACCCATAAGGAACGCATATCATCCCTATTGATGCTTGATAATATGTGAAGTGGATTTGCCTGCATATCGTATACTATGGTTTCATTTTACAATGAAATGAGAAATATTGCAAGTGATGGTAACATTTTTGGTTTTACTAGTATACTGCTTCTCCATATGTAATGAATTAGCTTGGAGAGGCGATGAATTAAAAAGAAGCAATGATGTAAAAGCGATGTGCTTTTACTTCAATAAATCTATTTTGTTGAATGTGGTTATGGACATGAAGCAATTGTTCTTCATATTTTGATACCGAAAAATCAGGGATTTGCCATGGAATTGCTTTTAAATAATATATAATGCTTCCGATGTTGTAAAATCGTTGATAGGGGAAACATTCCTGCTGTTTAAGGATTTGAAATCCAAATTGTTTCAGTTTTGAGGAGGCATATTGCATATCTCAATAATTGTACTCACTTTCAGTATATGCATGAAGTAGGTGGTTTAATTCCAAATTATCTAATCCACCGACTTGTTGAATAATAAAAATACAGTTCGGTTTTAAAATTCTTTTTACTTCTGTTTCACAATATGATTCATGTTTGTTAATAATCAAATCAAATTGTTCGTTAGCAAATGGCAAATGTGTATCATCCTCGATTGCATGAGCAGATATACCTAAAGGTTCGATCTTAGCTTTTGCCAAAGCGATATTGGGAGCGTATCCTTCTGGTACTGCAGTTCTAGCAGGAAGCGGGGTTAGTAAAGATAAAAATTCACCACCACCAGTTCCCATGTCAAGCATGTTATCTACATTATGGATATATTGTAATACTATGGATGAATAGCTCCGCGGAAGTGGCTCTGTACTTAGTCTTCCGGTATCTGTTAAAAACGAGAAATTCCATCCTTGAAATGGTGTATTAGCTTGTTTAACAAAATGATAAAAAGTATCTTTCATGGTTAGCCCTCCTAATTTACATCTTATAGTTTGAATATAAAAGGAGGTCCACGACACGCATTACAGTTACTATATGTCTGTTACATAGTGATACATATGTAAATTTCCTTTCTAAATAAAATACGGTATGAATTATTTTAAACTAGTATTATTGAGAAGCAAATGAAAATTAAGAAACTTAGAATTTTATATGGTTTTCGAATGACGTTATGAATTATAAAGATTTATTACATGGAGAATTAAAATGAAAAATTTTTAAAAAAAATAAAAAAATAGGATAAAAAGAATTAGGTAAAAGACAATGAAGGAAATAAAAAAACGAAAATAGAAATGAAAAAATAAAAATAAAATTCAAATCTGATTAATTATTTTTAGTTTGAAATATCCATTAAAACCAAGTGTTCACAGTGTTTTATTTATAATTATTATATTAATATATAATAATATTCTTATATTCAACTTTAATGTAACGGAAAATATTTTTATTAATATAGAACTTTTTTAAAAAATTTGTGATAATATGTTGAAATATAGCACTTATTCTTTACATCACTTCATAATATTTATAGCCAAAAAGTAAGGGGAATAAGTAGTAATTTGCAAGCGGAGGAACAACATGGATAAAATTATGGTTTGTGCTAATTACACGTTTGAAAATGAGCGAAGAGAGCGATTGTACGATTTGTTTGAAAGAGTATTTCACATTCCAACACATACATTACAAGATTTTTATGAAAAAGGATTTTGGAATGAAACATACTCACCGTTAACTTTATTTGAAGAAGATGTAGCAATTGCAAATGTATCTATGTTTTCAATGCCAATGATGGCGGGCGGAGAACGTATAAAAGCAGCTGGTATTCAATCTGTAATGACACACCCTAATTATCGAAATAAAGGTTTTATGAAGCAGTTGTTTGATGAAGTGTTGAAAAAGATTGATGAGCAATATAACTATTCATTTTTATTTACAGAAACACCAGAGCTATATACACCATTTGGTTTTAAAGTAGTTAAAGAATATATTTCAATTATGAAGTATGAAAAGAATGAGCAAAGGTTATCATCTATTCGAAAATTAGACTTTTTTGATGAAAAAGATGTGCAGATTATGAAAGATGTATTTGAAAATAAAGAATGCCTTTCACGAGTTTTTGCACCGTTACACTATCAGTCATCTTTCTACTTAAATATGTATGATGAAAAATGGAACAAGAAACTTTATTTTTCAGAAGAACTCAACGCTATACTTGTATATGAAATTGAAGAGGGTGTGTTGAAGTTATATGGAGTAATAAGTGAGCTGATGCCTATTTTAGATGAATTATGTGCGGTAATTCCAGAAGCATTCCACACAATTGAGTTTTATTTCTCTCCTGATCAATTAGGGGTGGAGAATGCTGATTTAAAACTATATGAATCAAATAAACATTTAATGGTAAGAGGAGAAATTCCTGTTGAATTTAATGAGAGTAAGTTTCCAATCCTAGCTGAATTTTGATTTTCGCTAGAATTGTTAAAATATACAGAACATAACGTTAGTTCTAGAATAATGGATATTATATGCGCTGTTATTTTCAATTTTTACAATTGATATGTTGAATTTTTTGGAGATGCATAGATTGGATATAAAATTTGGTTTTTCTAGAACAGTACTTTGCATAAAGAAAGAAACACTCATCTTTTTATGATTGATGAGTGTTTTTTGATATAACGAATTTTTCTTCTATCCAATTCACGACATTTTCTAGCATTGGTAAGCTAATAGAGTGGTTTATGTGAGGATAGAGAGTAAGTGAGAGATTAGTATTTTCAATTTCTCCATATGCTAGAGCTTGTTCATAAAAAGTTTGCTGCCCAATTGGAGAAATAATTTGATCTTCCAGGCCGTGAAGTAATAGGATAGGTCTATTTTTAAAATTATGTAAAAAGTTAATAGGGTCTAATCGCTTGATAGCATCGATATCACTGTAAGCATCGGAACCTTGTTTTTGAAACATTTCTTCAGAAGTTAACCAAGCACCTGAACCATTTACATTAATTAGAGCTTCTATTTGGTGTTCTTGAACAAAAGCACCAGAAGCAATAAACCCCCCATAGAACTTCCGAAGACAATCAGTTTATGGTCAGAAAGGGAAAGGCCGTGAATAAACATTGGTACCTCTTCAACAGATTGCAAAATCGTTTTCCAAAAATATTGTTCCATAATTGTTTTAGAAAAATAATTCAACAAAGGTTGTCTAGAATCATGGTATATAATTTCAGGAATTATAACAGTGTAGCCGAAATTTGCTAAAATATTTGCGAAAAAAGTTTGATTGTATATACTTGAACCCCAACCATGATAAATAATAACTGTAACATGTTTATTATAATGAACAGGTTCAAATAATAAATAATTGATGTTATTGGAATTCATGAGTTGTTTCTTATACATGCTCACACCTCTTTAATTATTTGAAAATTTTAATTTCAAGAATTAATTACAGTGTATCTGCTAAAACGAATTTGTGCAAAATAGAATTGGAAAGTATTTTTAATTTGATTTGTGATGGAACAATTTTAGAGAGAGTTCTTGGATATAGAGAAATATAAATCGAAAGCCTTACTGAAAATGAGATTTTTCGAGTAACTATATGTTGTCAATATGGAGAAAGATAAATATATAGGAAAACTGCTACTTTTAGGAGGGAATAAACATGAAGATTGGTTTAATTGGTTTAGGGAAAATGGGACTTAACTTAGGAAAAAATTTAATTGATAAAAAGCATGAAGTAGTTGCTTTTGATTTAAATGCAAATGCAGTGAAGGAAATAGAGGGATACGGGGCTATTGGTACAGATACATTAGCGGAACTTATTCAATCATTAGAAAAACCGAGAGTAATTTGGATTATGGTTCCGCATGCGGTTGTTGATTCCGTGATGAGTGAAATTACGTCATTTTTAAATCCAGGAGATATTGTAATTGAAGCGGGTAATTCTCATTTTAAGGAATCTATTCGACGTTATAATGAGTTCAAAAAAGTTGGCGTGCATTTTATGGATGCAGGAACATCTGGCGGAACAGAAGGTGCGCGTCACGGAGCTTGCTATATGATTGGCGGAGATCCAGAAGCTTGGACGATTGTAGAACCTGTTTTCCGGGATACAGCGGTAGAAAATGGTTATATATATGCAGGAAAAGGGGGGAGCGGACACTTTCTAAAGATGGTTCATAATGGTATTGAATATGGAATGATGGCTGCCATTGGTGAAGGATTTGAAGTATTAGAGAAAAGTGAATTCGATTATGATTATGAAAAAGTAGCAAAAGTGTGGAATCATGGTTCAGTTATTCGTTCATGGCTAATGGAATTGACAGAACGTGCATTTTCTAAAGATGCAAAATTAAATGAAATCAAAGGAATTATGCATTCTTCAGGTGAAGGGAAATGGACAGTTGAAACGGCTCTTGATCTGCAAGCGGCAACGCCTGTTATCGCTTTGTCATTACTAATGCGGTATCGTTCGTTAGAAAACGATACATTTACTGGGAAAGTGGTAGCAGCATTACGTAATGAATTTGGTGGGCACGCTGTAGAGAAAAATGAGAAAAAAGAATAGTTGCTGTTATTGAAAATGTAATAAATGCATCAATCTAAGTAATTTAGGTAGCCCTATTCCAATGAGAATAAGGCTATTTGTTGATTGGGATAATGATTCAAGCCTGTATGTTTTTTATAAGAAGAACACGTGCTGGAGAGGCATCTGTTCCAATTAACTTTAATGGTGCTGCTACCATAAAGTAGCTGTCAGGTAAGATTTCTTTTAAGCATAATCCTTCAATAACGATAATATTAGCACCAAATAATATTTTATGAGTAGGATGCCCTGGTTGATTACGTTCAACACCAAGTGCATCAATCCCAATCCCTCTAATCTTTCGTGCTGCTAAATAATTCGCCCCGTCCTCTTTTAAAAAAATAAAGTCAAAGTTAAATTCGTTTTCAAATGAATTGCGTGTTTTAAATAGCACAAAATCATTTTCTTGAATATCAAGGTTTTCTAAATCAGCTTTTGTAATTCCATCTTGTACTGCTGTTAAGTCAAAAACTTTAGCAGTTCCTATTAATGTTTCTAATGGTATGGTTTCAAATGTTTTTCCTTCATTAATCATATGAAGAGGTGCATCAATATGTGTACCGGTATGAGCATCTAATTCAATTCGTGACTCGGTAACGTGAGCGTTTGTGACTTTAGAAAATTTCGGCTGTTTTTCAGGTTTATTTTTGTAAACAGTCATTCCTTCAAAAATGGCTGCTGTTATATCATATATTTTCATTGTCGTTTTCTCCTTTGAAACGAGTTGTTATAGTTGGCCACCAATGAAAATCATCTTTTTCTAATAAGGCATCAGATTTTGTAGGACCCATTGATCCAGATTCATAGTTAGGGAAGTCTATAGCTTTATTATTTGCCCAAACATTGGAGATAACATCAACAAATTTCCAAGAAAGGGCTACTTCTTCCCAATGCGCAAAATTAGTTGAGTCGCCGCGCATGCAATCATATAGGAGTATTTCATAGGCTTCGGGTGTATTCATTTTATCTGCACAGTTATTACAATAGCTTAATCGAATAGGGGTTGATGTTACACTGCTATTTGTTTTTTGTGCATTTAAGTGTAGTGTAATTCCCTCATCTGGTTGAATATGAATAATGAGTAAGTTAGGATGAGCCATTCTTTCTTTATTTAAATATAAATTCATTGGCAAATCTTTAAACTGTATAACAATTTCAGTAGATTTTTCTTGCATACGTTTGCCTGTTCGTATATAAAAAGGAACTCCCGTCCATCTGAAATTTTCAATCATTAGCTTACCTGCAACAAATGTTTCTGTATTCGATGCTGGATCTACATCGTTTTCTTCTTTGTAGCCAACTACCTTTTTTTCGTTTGTGATGCCAGGACCATACTGTCCGCGAACGAAGTATTGATCGATGTCATTATTCGAAAGTGGTTTTAAAGCACGGAAAATTTTTCTTTTTTCACTGCGAATCTCATCTGCAGTTAACTTAATAGGCGGATCCATCGCAAGAAGAGCAACCATTTGTAGGATATGATTTTGTACCATATCGCGAAGTGCGCCGGAAGACTCATAATAGCGTCCTCGATCTTCAACTCCTAATATTTCACTTGAAGTAATTTGCACGTTGGCGATATATTGATTGTTCCAAAGAGGCTCAAAAATAGCGTTAGCAAAGCGAATGACTTTAATGTTTTGGACCATTTCTTTTCCTAAGTAATGGTCAATCCGGTAAATTTGTTCTTCTGTAAACGCTTGACACAGCTGATTGTTTAGTTCTTGGGCTGAGTCATAGTCATGTCCAAACGGCTTTTCTATAATTAATCGAATCCATCCTTCTGTAGAAGTTAATCCTTCTGATTTTAAATTTGTAGCAATTGTTCCAAAAAAATCAGGTGCCATTGCCAAATAAAAAATACGGTTTCCAGTCGTATGATACCTGTCGTCAAGTGTGCTTAACAGACTTTTAAGCTCTTGAAAAGAAGAAGTATTTGTTACATCAAAAGGATGATAGTAGAAGTGGGAAGCAAATGTATCCTGACTGCCATTATCATCTGGAAAGTGATGCACAGATTGTTTAACATTTTCACGAAATATTTCATTAGACCAAGGTCTTCTTGCGACGCCAACAACAGCGAAATCTTCAGAGATTTTTCCACTTTGATACAGTCTATAAATGGAAGGGAACAATTTGCGTTTTGCTAAATCACCTGTCGCGCCAAAAATAACAATAATAGCTTTAGGAGTTTTCATCATGTAATAAGCCTCACTTTATTGTATATAAGTTCAAACTTAGTATGTGGTTTATTTAGTAATACATGTAAGATATAGGATGAATAATTTACTATAGATTATTGAATGATGAGAAGTACTTAGAAAAGAAGGAGAACTTTGGGAAATAAAGAAATATAGAATAAAATCAAAGATGAGGAGGTCCTCCAGGTCATTTTAGTGCATGTAATTGAACTTTTAGAATTTAGTAAAGAAGAGGTAACGCAATCTTGAACAAGTAGGGGAGAATCAGATGGAAGTGAAATTAAAAGCGGTGACTAGAGAGAATTGGCAAGAGGCTCTAAGATTAAAAGTAAAAGATGTCCAAAATTATTTCGTTCCTACTGTAGCGGTATCGCTCGCTAAAGTGCATGTTAAACCAGATGGTGATAATGTGAATTATCTGCCCTTTGCTATTTATGAAGAAGCACAGGGCATGATTGGTTTTGTGATGCATGCTTTTGTTGAAAATACGAATGATATGTATTGGATCAATGGCTTTATCATTGATGAAAAGCATCAAGGTAAAGGATACGGTCGATCGGCGCTATGCGAGATGATAAACTGGATTATAAATCAATATCCAAAGTGCGAAGAAATCCGCTTAACCGTTCATAAAGAAAACGATGCTGCTCGTCAATTATATAAAAGTCTCGGTTTTTTGGAAGCAGGCGAATTTGATGAAGAAGAAGATTTATTGCGCTTACTAATTAGTAGGGAAAAATAGATGTTAGGTAAATTTCAAGGTATATTAGTTAGAGCTAATGTACCTTTTATTTTTTGCACTATATTTCGATTTAAATGAGAATATAAATTTTATGATGGTACTTTTGGTGATGGATATGCTTAATCACCTTAAAATTATTAACTGTTAATGCATAAAAGAATATATCCGTAAGTTATTTGTTAAAACACAGTAATATTCGTTTATAATTCTATATCTATGTGTACGAAAAAACATTATAATAACTTAATAAATAAATGTTATTTTAGGAGGGACTATTTTTGAAAGAGTTGGTATATTTAGATAAGGACTTTATACATTCTTTTATGACGCAAGTAAATATTGAATTAGTAGGTACTAAAAGTATAGAAGCTCATGAACGAAGAATAGAGGCAAAGGAAAATACGGTAGTACAGCAGTATAGTGCACTAAATCAATTTGAAGATTATCTTCTTAAACGTTCTTCTTTAGTCAATTTTAATGAACAGAAAGACAGGGATGAAGTAACTTCAGGTTCATATATTAAGTTTACTTCAACGTTTCAACCAATAAACTTTGATGTTGTTCAAAAAATGATAAATGATAAATTTATTAAATTTCTTTTTAATAAATTAGAAGAAGCAAAAAATGTTGAGGTACAAAGTATCCTTGAACAAACATTAACACTTGAACAAAGGACTGTTTTTCTGAATGAACTTGAAAAAACATACGAGAATATGGTGAGTGTTCAAAAGAATAAGATTCATTCAGTTAAAGATATGTTGGTATATATTAAAGAGGCTATTCCGTTTAGCTCGTTTATAAAGATGGGTAATTGTTTAATACCAGTTAAGGAAAGCTATTTAAGAGAGAGCATAGGAGAACTCGCTTTTAAATACGGATCAGAAGACACAACGGTCGAAATTACCCTTATTGGAAAAATAACAAAAAAAATAAATAAAAAAGAAATACATGCCCTCGACTATTCGAATTTGGTAGATAAGCAGCCAAACGAAATTCTAAATGAATTTCTCGGATTCCCTACAAATTTGCTCGGGGGATTTGGCGTGATAACAGCGAATAATTATATTGTTTCACCAGTTGCTATGTATTTTGAGTAAGACTACATTTTTTGATTTTTTTTCCTATGTTACAATTTAGATGATGAACGTAGAAAAAGCTGGGGGGAAGAACATGGGGAGAGAAGTACGCTTTGATGACGAAGGGGTAATTTTAAAATTAAATGGAGTAACTGGTTTTTTTGCAGTGAAATTATCTATAAAAATGCCATTTCATACAATTAAAAGTGTGTTTGTAGACTATTTTGATGCTCCGCAGTGGATGCTTCGGATGCCTGGAACATCAATTCCTGCCCTTAATATTTTTGAGGGAAGTTTTAAATATGCTGATGAATGGTATTTTCTATCCTATGAAAATAGAGTACCTCTCGTAATGATTGAATTAGAAAGTCATGAAAAATATAAGTATGTTGTTTTTGAAATTGATAATCCTACTAAGGTCGCAGCAGATATTAGGAAACGAATAAGAGACTAATATTGGATAAAGGAGAAGAGAAAACAGAAAATAGATACATTATACTATCTGACAAGCATTGACATATTTGCTAATTTAATAAGCGAATTAATACAGCTACAAAAAGTAATAAAAATGCCGAATCCGTGAAGGAGCCGGCATTTTTAGTTAATTATTTATCACAAGCAATTCCATCACCGTCTCGATCAAGTTCAGGTGAGTACGCTGGGTCGCCCTTTTTAATATTTGAGAAACCAGTTGCTTTGACTTCTTTACAACTTTTGAAGTTGTAGTTAGTTTGAGTGTTTTGTTCGGATTGAGTTTGTGTTTGTTGTGAAGCTTGTCCTTGTTGCTTTTTAGCCTCTTCTTGTTTTTTGAGTTCTTCTTGTCGTTTTGCTTTTTCTTTTTTGCTCGATTCGTGCTTTTAGTTACTCAAAATCTATGATTTTATGCAGGTTTAACTATATGAAAAAAGGTCGTTCCTTCTGCAATGCTTTATGAATTGCCAATTGTGCTTTAGAAGTATTAGAAAAATTCAACCATTTTACTTCAAGATGAATGGTATGAGAATCAATTATCATTTCAACAATATCTAGGTGTGAAAGAGTTGTCATAATTGAAGTTTTCTCGCCATTTCTTTTTGCCGAAGACATATACATTGCTAGTTCTGTGTTTACTGCGAATGCAAAATCGATAATTGTTGCTCCTTCAGGTAAATGAATAGACTGTAATTGTGGTATGAAAACAACGATTGTATCTTGAAAGAGTTCGTAGGAAACTAAATCATAAAAAGCAAGCGCGTCTTTTGTTAATTCTAAGTTGTTCATAATTGTATCATCCATAAACTGCGCAGAAAGCTGTTGTATTCGAGAATGCGGCATATCGCTTGAAAGTATAGAAAAAATACCTCCATCATATCTTTGTTTACTATCTTCAGTTTGAATCCAGATAGTCATCTCGTGATTTTCGATTTTGACCTTTGTTTGCAAACATTTATTAAATAAATTGCTATTGATGGAAATGGTATCTTCAAATTGATGTGGAATTGGTTCATATAATCGATGTACCATGCCAAGAATTTTATAACAATCTAAAATGGATGAAGTTGTAATATGAATTTTTGAAATCATAGCTACATCTTGAATGACTTGTAGACGAGAATAAGCGATGTTAATAGGACCTATTTCATAATCCAGGTGCCATGTTAATAGTTCGTCATGAAAGCTTTGCATGTCTGTAGAAATCGTATCTGTTAGATTGCGTAATATTTGATTATAATTTTGTAAAAGTTGTTTCATGCCTTTGTACTTTTGATTATGGAGATAAAAAAATGCAAGATCTTCTAATTCATATTGTATCGTTTTTAAATGTAGCTTATGGCAAAGTGGAGCAAATATCTTTAGTGTTTCGTTTGCATAAGGAACTTGTTTATGTTTATTTTTTACTTGCAGTGTTCTCATATTATGAAGGCGGTCTGTTACTTTTATAATTATCACCCGAATGTCTTTTTGTGCTACTATAAGTAACTTTCTGAAATTCATTGCTTCATATTCCTCTTTATTTTGTACAGATTTTTTATCCACTTTCGTAAGTCCATCGACTATATAAGAAACTTCTTTTCCAAAGTGTTTTTGTATATCTTCCAATGTATAATTGGTATCTTCTACGACATCATGTAATAATGCCGCAATTAATGTTACACAGTCAGCCTTGCAATCTAGCAATATGTCTGCAACAGAAAAAGGGTGTAGAATATATGATTCTCCGGATATGCGAAATTGTCCTTCATGTGCTTGTTCAGCAAACGAAATAGCAACTTGAAATTTCTCAAATTCATTTTTAGTTAAATAAGTAGCTTTATGAATCAGTTGTTCTTTCACGAATTCACCCTCATTTTTTTATTTTTTCAATTAAGGAATAATAGTTCGCCTTCACACAGGAAAAAGCCTTTCTAATAGCATATAATTGTAGGTAGACCTACATTATATTTTTGACATCATCCATAGACTATTTTTCATGTTTAGAGATGAAAGGGGAATATGTATGAGAATAGAAGTAGAAAAATTACTGCAAGATCTTGAAGTATTCGGATTAGAACATGATTACACAAAAGAAACGAGAGAAGAGAGATTGCGTAATGTTTCTAAAGAAATGGGACAGTTTTTATCTATTATGGTGAAAATGTGTGAAGCGAAACACATATTAGAAATTGGCACATCAAATGGATACTCTACATTATGGCTTGCTAATGCTGTTGTGGAAATGAAAGGAACTGTTACAACAGTTGAACTTTCATCGAAACGAGTGGCAGAAGCAAATGAAAACTTCCAAAAAGCAAACCTCACAAACTATATTCATATCCATAATCAAGAAGCTGGGGCTTTTTTATCAGAACAGCTAGACAAGTCGTATGATTTTATTTTTTTAGATGCAGAACGAACGCAATATTTATGGTGGTGGGAAGACTTAAAACGCATTTTAATGCCAAAAGGAATTATCGTAGTTGATAATGCAACTTCACATACGGAAGAATTACAGAATTTTTTTGATTTAGTCGAAGAAGAGAAGCAGTTTGAAACAGTGTTATTGCCTTTTAAGATGGGCGCTTATGTCATGCGGGAAAATAGTTAAATAGAATATACAAGAAGAATTGTTAATATGTAAACAAAAGAATCCGTCTTAAGAATGGATGTTTCTCAGCCTTAAGTCTGAGGACAATTAAAAATACAAAAGGTATACTTATAATATAAAACGGGGAATGAATGCAATATAGACTGTTTAAAGATATGATCACCTAACTATAATTATAAGTGTATGTATATAAAGGAGCGATTTTGTTGACGGAATTGCAAAAGAAAGAAACCTTATCAGTAGAGGACAATATAGAAGTAGTCGTAGATTCAATCATTAAAGACGAGGAATTAGTTGAACTAAATAAAGAAGCGAATTTGTATGTGCAAAAGTTAAATAGTGAGCATAATACAGACCTTTCGAAAGTACTGGCGCAACTAGCTGATTTAGGAGATAAAGAACAACGTGATGCAGGACAGACATTAACTGCACTAAAACGTCCAGTAACGGCGATGATGAATGGGAAAAATGAAGATATTCCTAAAACGTTGCTTGATTTACGTAAAGTTGTTTCAGAATTAGATCCGAATTCATTACATGCAACCGGTATGAAACGAATTATGTTCAAAGTATTTAAGAAAAACCCGATGGAAACGTATGTTCATAAATATCAATCCATTGATAAACAAATTGAAGAGATTATAAAAGCACTATTAGTAGGTCGTGATAATTTACGAGAAGACAGCATCGGTTTAGAGATGTTAAAGGAACAATCCGAGCAAAAGATTCATGCGCTTGATAAACAAGTGTATTTAGGAAAAAAGCTTGCTGAAATGTTGGAAGTAGAAAAACAAAATCCAGAGCGGCAAAAAGATGTTCCATTAATTAACGATGCGCTAGAAAAGATTCTTGTACGTACGCGTAACATGCAGCAAGCAAAGAGTGTGTTACTACAATCTATTGCCTCTGTTGATATTATTAAGAAAAATAATGAAAAGTTAACAGAAGCGATTCGCAATGCAATTACAATGACGCAAAACGTTGTTACAGTATCAGCAGCTATTCAATTAGCGTTAACGAATCAAAGGAAAACGATTGATGCAGTAAATGCAACAAACGAAGCAATCGAATCGATGATATTAAGTAATTCACAGGCGTTAAAACAAAATACAGAAGAAACGACTAAGTTGTTAGAAAATCCAGCAATTGGCATGGAGAAACTTCGTGAATCATTCCAAAATGTATTTGCGGCGATTGAAGCGTCTGAAAAATCAACAGAACGTATTATTGAATCAAGTAAAATGTTTGTAAAAGAACTAGACTCGTTTAACGATGAAATGAAAAAGAAGCTCATTCAGCGTCCAACTAAATAGACTGCAATAGAGGAGGTGAAAACATGGGTTTCTTTGAATTTATTTTGCTGCTTATCGGCATAGTCCTTTTGTTAGGACTTACAGCAGTAATTTTACTTGCTTATTTTGGCCGAAAATTTTATTTATCGTGGACAAAGCCGTATAAACGAGCGTCAGACTCAATGGAGCGATTATCACATAGCACAGTACCATACTTACAAGAATTCACACAGCATCCGTTGTTTTACCGCTGGGTTCGTACGGAAGGAAGCAGTAGTCAAACAGCATTTACCGTTCTTTTTTGCACAGCTAACGAGCGCACAAAAGAACAAATTTTTTCAATGTTGCCGAAGGAAAAACAGAAAAAACTCCATCATACTGTAAAAACAACAAAGCAAGTTACAAGTGAAGATATGGAAATGACAACGATGAAAGTAAAAGAATTCTTGAAACGAGAAATACGACAACCGTCCAAACCACAAGACTTCTCGTTTTACAAGTTATACTTTTATGACCGTTATCCAGATGCATTAAAACATATTGAAATGTATAAACGTTCCGTAAATCAATCATTGCAAAGAAGTATTGATGATGTGACAATCTCTGTGCTACAAGCTATTCCGTACTATCAAGAAAATCGTATGTTTGAACAGCAGCATAAACTTGAGACTTTCTTAATGAAAGATTTAGTAGATATGTTGTCACTGATCGCGCAAATTCCACCAGCACAGCGTTCAGAGAAAGAAGAAGAACTCACGACCTATCTAAAAGGATTTCAAAAAGAGATGGAAGCAGTAGAACGAAACATTCGTAACGCTGTCGATCACGATTTACAAGTGAAGATGCGTGCGGCTAAAGAAAAATTTAAGAACTAAAGAATCGAGCATTGATATTTCAATGCTCGATTCTTTAGTTTAGAAGCAAAAAATGTAAAATTTCATATACTGTAATGATGGTTAAATTTATAAAACTACAAATCACTTTAAAACTTTTGCTGAAATAAAGTAAGGAGAAGATTTGTTATGGAGTATAGCCAGCATTTTGGAAAACTCCCACGCTAAGAACATGCAGGATTTTATACAGTTTTTTGGCTAATCCAGTAACAAACGTGAACTTGAAAAACGGCACTATTGCGGTAATGTATAAAATTCCGCATGTTTTATAATATCGGAGAGTGAGCGAATCCCTTGTTATAAAAGGATTCTAGACGATATCCAACTTTTTATTATGATGCGTTATGTTAACCGTTCATGTATACAATATACAGGGAAGACACTTGTATCCAACAACCATCTACGTTGGTACAATATAGATGGGGAGGGATTATTGTGAAAAGAATTGCAATAGATATGGATGACGTAATAGCGGACCCCTTGTCTAAACATTTGGCGCTTTTTAACAAAAGGTACAATGAGAATATTTCAATACAAGACCTACAAGGAAAATATTTAACAGAAATACGTCCTGAGTTAAAAGAAGAAATCATAAGCATGTTAGCTGAACCTAATTTTTTTCTTGATCTAGACGTAATAGAAGATAGTCAAGAAGTGATAAAAGAATTGAGCGGGCATTACGAAATTTATATCGTTACAGCTGCAATGGAATTTCCAACGTCATTTACAGCAAAATATAAATGGTTAAAAGACCATTTTAGTTTTTTAAATGAAAGAAATTTTGTCTTTTGTGGTGATAAAGGTATTATTAATGCAGATTATCTAATTGATGATAATCCCAAACACTTTAAACAGTTTAATGGGCAGGGAATTTTATTTAATAGTCCCTATAATACTCTTGAAACTAACTACTTTAGAGTGAATAACTGGAAGGAAATAAGGGATTATTTTCTTAGAATGGACAAAAGGACTTTTTAATTGAATAAGCTAAACACATTTACTTCTAATAACAAAAACTATGTGAACACTAAAGTCCTCCAGTTAAACAAAATCTGGAGGACTTTTAATAGTCGTCTAAATACATTGAATCCCAATAATATGGCGTTATATCGACTAACCCTGTATAGGATATACATCCAAAAGTATACAGTACATCATTTTTCTTTAATGGTATAATTAGGAAAAAAGGGGAGAGGGAATGAATTGGGCAGTCTTTGTTGTGCTTACAACCATTCTGACGTTACCCCATATAGTCCTTACAATGATTAATGGCAATTCTCCACAACCATGTTTTTAAATTTGATTTTCCTTTGTATGTATGAAGGGACTTATAACATTTAACAAATATATCTTGCGTTAAGTCCTCAGCACCCTCTTTATTATTCACATATGAATAATAAAGCTGTAAGATTTCTTGTCCATACTTGTTCATTACCTCATCTATAAGGGGGCCCGCCACATCGCTATCAAGCTAAGAAATACAAATACCTCCAAAATGAAAAATTTTTTCACTAGATATATTTATGAGAATTAAGTTCATTTTTTCGCTTTTGAGAACAACCAATTTTTTAAGTTCATGGAGATGCGGCTGTACCCCATATTTATTGAAAACATTGCAAAGAAAGCCCCTTAGAATGTTGGTTCTTTACTCCCACCAATGCTTCATTTCACTGAATCTAACGTCCCATAGTTTAGCATTTCCGGAAACGATAATCGTAATTTCGCTTATTTTGTCATCAGATGCTAAGTTTAAAGGTTCTACGTTAGGATATTGTTCAATATGAGCTTTTTCTTTTCCATCTAGCAGTATAGTGATTTCACCCTTGTCTGGAATGCTAAAATAAGAGTAGAACATCACCTCTTTCTTGTTCTCCAAGATGTAAGTATATGATTTGCTTTTATCACCTTCACTGTTATACACGTTCATTTTGGGTTCTATTTTTTTACCTGCTACGGTGAAACTTGGAAGATTTTCAGTTATGGGCATGGTTCCATTCATTTCTTTCACATTGTGTAATGCTTGAATCGGGCCTTCTCTTTTCGCCACAACATAATTGATGGTTTCTGAGATCACGATTACTCCAACTAGAAGAACAACAATAGATAGGGCCGAAGTAATAAGCTTTTTATAAGACATTTTTGAAGAAAACCCCACCCTATAGGCGATAAATCCTATCGCTGCACCTAATGTATTAGACAAAACATCAGCTACATCAAAGCCGCCAAGATGAGTTAAAGCCTGCAACGATTCCAGAACGAGAATCGTTAAAACAAACAAGGATATGAACTTCCCAAAACCAGAACGATACAACAGAGGAATTACTATTCCAAAAGGGATAAAAGCAGCAATGTTTCCAAAGTCAAATAACCATGAAAAAGTTGGTTCTGGAAATTGAAGCGGAACACTGTTCAGAACAAGCAAAAATGTGTATCCATAATCGCTGGTTGCATCATCTAATCTATTAAAAGCAAAGAACATAAAATATAAAATTAAAATTGTATATAAAATGGTTCCTGCAATGATGAATTTCCGTAACTTTGCTTCCATAATCTCTCCTTAATTTCGACATATTATTTACCACAAATTATTATTATACTAAATTGTGATTATAAAGCGTATTTTTCTTCAGGGGTTCAAAAAAGAAAGAATCGTTGCCGTACCCCCTTATATAAATAGTAGGTAATTATTTTCTTTTTTTCTTTTAATGGACTTTTTCAGTTCCCTTATTTCCGGAGGGGGTCTTTTTTCATAAGAGATCCTCATTTGGTAACGAATAACAAGTTAGAATTTACAATTTTATTACTATTACACTGTTTTCAGTGTCCCAAAAATGATGGTATTTGAGACAAATAAAATTAAATCTAAAATAGGCTGTAAATAGCTGAAAATATGTCTCAAAACTCATCTCTAAATCAAAGTCTCAATTGGAATAGGTAATATCGAGTCTTGAGAATTTTTTAGCGTATAAAAAGGTTAAAATGTGTACACCACTCCAAAATATAATAAGTATAAATCTCATGAAAAAATTCTTCATTGTCTTTTCATGAACTTAAAAATTAAAAAATCTAATTCTCGACTTAATGTAAGTACCTTTTTATGGTTGATACCATATTTGATAACGAGTTGAATTAATTCGTTCTTTTTATCTTCTATCGTACTATGTAGCTTTGTTAATTCCATCTATAATCTCCTTTATACCTATTTTACCGATTGAAAAAGTATTCAAATAAAAACAAGACTAATAATGACAGCCTTGTCTTAAAAACACATATACAAAAAACAACACTAGTAAAGAGGATACAATACAAATTAGATTTTTCATAGGTAATATACTTAAAAGTTTGAATAAATTTCATATTTTACTAAAGTCTTGCAGATTAAATAAAAACAGTGAGTTCATATCTCACTGTTTTTATTTAACCTTAGCTCTAGGATAATACACTTTATTATTTATAAAAGTATACCTTTACAGACATGATTGGTATCATTATCAATGAGGTGTAGCATATGAAACATAAAAAATTTGGATATGTAAGAGCTTCAAGTAAAGATCAAAACGAAGAACGACAAATTCAGAATATGAGGAATTTAGGGATAGAAGATCGAGATATTTTCATAGATAAAGAATCTGGGAAAAATATGGAGCGACAGAATTATCAAATGCTAAAACGACTTGTTCGTACAGGAGATACGATTGTGTTTGACTCCCTAACAAGGCTTGGGAGAAATATGAACGATACATAAGAAGAATTTAGGTACTACGAAGAACATAGCGTAAATTTACAGTTTATAAAGGAACCCTATATTAATATCAATTACACTGGTGAAAGTACAGATGATGTCATTCAAAGCGCAATTCAAAAAGCAACTCTTACAATATTATCAGCCTTTGCAGAAAAAGAGCGCATTGATATTAAACAACGTCAAGCTGAAGGAATTGCTCTTGCCAGGAAGCAAGGTAAACGTTTAGGACGTCCGCCTGTCGAAATAACAGAAGAATTTATGGATGCTTACAAGGAATGGAAATCCGGATTAATTACAGCCGTAGGAGCTATGAGAAAGTATGGCATCAAACGTTCTTCTTTTTATAAGCTTGCTAAACTATATGAGGAAAAAATAAAAGAATAGTTTGTCTTATTTAGGATACTGCCATATTATTACGTAAATTTGAGGAGAAATAAATTATTAAGACTATTTTTTAGGCTTAGCTTTAACATAATTTAATACGTTATAAAACATTCTTACAGTAAACATAATAAATATTATTGGAAAAACCCACGAAGTAAAATAAATTGAGCTAGCAAATACAAGACCAATTGATATTATAAGACATATAAAATCTAAATAAAAAAGTACTTTATTTGTTTTTTTCTTCATCAATAATTCTCCTATTTAGTATTAATAATTATTAATATTATAATAACATGAACAAACGTTAAATTAAGGTGATTTTATAAATTATTTCAAAATAGGAAGTCATTTTAGGGGTGGAGGGAGCAGTTGTGACGTGAAGTTCAAAGTCACTTACAAAAAATCATTCCCAAAATGTTTACCAGGCCTAATACCGGCGTAGCTGTGTTTAATGGCAAAGTAGTATATTTTGTAACAAAAACGATCATCTTTGTTACTGAAAAACATGTATATATTAATAAAATTTGCTACTTTTTCCCTAGTTACAAGAACGCTGGTACTGGGTCTAGACCTACAATTTGACTCAGAAAAAATTGCAAAAACATCAAATCAAGCCAAACCAAAAAAATGATTAGGAAGTGATGATTTTGACTTTTTATATAATGAGAGAAACTTATACTAATTTTGCAGAGCCAATAGAAGGTGTTAACACATTTGTTAAAGAAAGTTGTGACACATGTAGTGGAATAATGAGGATTAAACAACATTCATTAAGAATATACTTTCAAGGAAAAAGAATGGCAGATTTTTACACTACACCTTCATATAAATTCATCAGTGATAAAATGCAGAAGGCATTATTAGACAATAATATAACAGGATTTTCTCTTGAGCCCTTTATTTTAGAAGAGGAAGCAATACCATTTATGAAACTGCCTTTGGGGCATGTAAAAACATTAAAAGAATTGGCTGTCCATGGTGATGGGGGATATATATGTCATAGTAATGGAGCGCAAATAAAAAAATGTCAGCATTGTGGGAAAATCTTAGAGAATATACGTACTATAGAAGGCTTAAGTGTAAATCTAAAAGAATGGGATGGTTCAGACATATTTTTCTTCAAAAACTGGTTTGGAGTCATTATTGTGACAGAAAAAGTGAAAGAAATTATTGAAAAACATAAATGTAAAAACATTAGATTTATAGATCTCGCAGAATTTAGATTTGCTTAATATCAACAATACCATTAATGAGATATTTTTAAGTAGAAGGTTACAAATGATGAAAAGGGTCCTCGCCGCATAGCTATCAAGATAACATTTTGAAGCGTCCCCAAAACCAGAATTTCATTTTTTCATAGGTATATAAGTGTCCATGAGAATTTAGCTCATTTTTTTCGATTTGGTTAAGAAAGTATTTCTTAACCTGATGGCGATGGAGCGGTATCCCTTTATATAAAAATCCCTACAAATGTTGTAGGGATGAAGAACAGAGTAAGCTTATTACATTTTATTATTTTTCACTAGAAATGATACTTTATAAAAGATTGTTTTATTCATCTATATTCATGAACACAACTCTCCAACCATCCGGATCTTCTATCGTAGTTCCCTTCTCTTTCCAATATGGATTTTCAGGTTCAACTTCATAATAATTCATTTTATTTAATCGATTCGTTATTTTTTCAATTTCATCTTTATTAGGCATATAAAATACCAGTAAATTATCTTTTGTTGGTGCCGGACAAGGGCTACCATTAACATGCCTTGTGAACTCAAGATGGTACTCTTCATCAGGTAATCCAAACATGACCCCGTCGTAACCTTCATGATTTTGAAACTGCCCTATGCGTTTTAAACCTAATCCTGTTTCATAAAAATTTATAACTTCTTCAAATTTATCTGTTGGTCTTGCAAATCTAAATTGAACCCAATTCTTCATGCAATTCCCTCCTTTTAAATTTTAAAATCCCTCACAATAGTTATTATAAGTTAGAGATATAAGGTTTAAAATCCCCCATTTAGGGGAGAGCTACTTAAGATGAAAGACGTATAAATTAATAAACAGTAGGACTTTAGTATGAAATTTATTGAAATTTGATTACATGAATATAAACCTAAGTGAGGTGTTGCAAAAATTAAGAGTTTTAAACAATTTTTTGCAGTGTAATAGAATCAGTATATAGGGTACGGCAACGATTCCTTCTTTTTGGAGCCACTCACAAATGTATGTTTTTACAAAAAACATACAAATATTTACATGTAATAAACAACGTTTTGTTATCATTAGATTAAGTCAATGGAAAAGCCCTATATATAAAGGAGGCTTCTATATTAGGAGTCTCCTTTATATGTAGAAATTTGCTTAACGTATGTTTTCGTTAAAATGTGGGCGGAACCCCTGACTGTAATTGGTCAATGAATTGCTCCATATCTAATTCAGATTGCTTTTTTATAATACGAGTCATTCTATTCAACAGTCGGGCCATATTCTCGAATAACATATTTGAAGGAATTTATTCTAGAAGAAGCTATTGAGAAAGCTTTAACTTAAATTAACTGGTGTTTTATCCCAAGTAAAATGATACAATTTCAAAAAAACACCGAGCAAAGGGGAAGAGAAAAATGAGGTTTTGTATGGACTTTGGTGATACGAATTTTATTGGAGTAGCGAACACTAATAAATACGAGTCATTTGTAGATGAAGATTGGGAGTTAGATAATCTCTTGCAACATTTTGGAGATGAGATGAAGCAAGGGCATATTTTAGTTTTTCAAATGACTGAGGAAGGAATTGAACATTCTTGGAGAGTAGTGGTTAGAAAAGGGACAGAAGAAATAACTCATAAATGCTTTAGGAAAGCGGTAGGGCATATAGAAGTAACGGAAAATCAACTATATTTAGTGGATTATGACTGTCTTACAATGGCTGCTCAGTTTCAAAATCACAAAGTACCTGATCAAAATTGTTCCAAATATAAGATTGAAATAGAAAATGGCTTCTATAAAGTTGAGGTGGTTCAATATTATAATGTAGATGAAGATGAATATATAGGAGCAAGCGAAACGGATATTTTGTTAAATTTCATAAAGGTATCGGCCAATGAACCAATAGCTGAAAGGGTATTTTGGTGTACATATTAAGTTGATAAGAGGGGACTATGCCCCTTTTTCTTGAATTAACGGGATAGCTTTAGAAAAATAACTAGAGTGTTATTTTTGCGGTGTTTTTGCATTTTCCATTATTCCGCAATCGGGCGCTATTGTGGAATAAAACTTAAATTTTCAAACGACTTTATTGTTATATTTTTTAGTGTAGTGAAATATCTTACATCAAAAATTAAACAACTACATTTTTAACCAGTCCTAAATTTAGAACGGGGTTATGCTTGTTTGGGTTTTTAAAATTAAATAGCTTAATTGTCATTTTACAAATATGATTGACAATTAAGGATTACATTTGTAATATTGGTGTATAGATTACGAATGTAATACAAAGGAGGAATTCTATATAATGAAAGAATTACCTAAAATCTCTGAAGCTGAATTAGAAATTATGAAAGTTCTTTGGTCAAAATCTCCTCAAACAGCAAATGAAGTAATCGAATCTCTCGGGGTAACGACGGATTGGAAACCTAAAACGATTCGAACACTTATTAATCGATTAGTACAAAAAGAAGCTGTTTCTTATCATCAAGATAAAGGTCGTATGTATGCGTATTATCCTTTAGTGTCGCAAGATAGTTATCTACAAGTAGAAACAAAATCTCTACTCAAACGTTTCTATGGTGCAGCATTTAAACCTTTACTTGTAAATTTTTTAAAAGAAGAAAAGCTATCTTCAGAAGATATTAATGAACTTAAACGTATTCTGGACAAGAAAACTGAGGAGAATCAAAGGAAGGATAGATAATAATGATAGATATCTTTGTAAACGTCTATTTACCTATCTTTTTTGATTGGTTGATAGAAACCTCAATTATGGCCAGTATAGTAGTTGGTTTAATCTTATGTGTCAAAACCTTGCTTAGGAATAAGTTAACCCCACGATGGCAGTATATATTATGGATGATATTAATGATAAGACTTCTATTACCATGGTCACCAGATAGTTCCTACAGTATCTACTCTCTTCTTTCGAACAATAATGGAACTTCTGTTACTTTTCATCAAGATCCTGTAGCTGTTTCTTCTGCAAAAGAACACATGCAAGAAAAGGCAGATATAGGCCATACCACAAAAGAAGATACCTACACACCTAGTTCAACACAACGAGACGAAGAAACTAAGAAACAAACATACAGTAATCAAAAGCAAAACGATGATACATTTTCACTTTATACAACCGCTTTATATATTTGGATTGCCGGGGTTATCATTCTAGCTTTTGCAACTGTCATTATGAATAGGCGTTTACTTTTCTACATAAAAAAACAACCTGTTATTACTGATGAAAAGATCACCAAAAACTTTGAGAACTGTAAGAAATCTATGTCCGTTCAGCAGAATATCCCACTGATCCTAGCTGGAAAAATTTCAAGTCCAACTGTCTTCGGATTTTTCAGGCCTAGGATTTTATTATCAAGTTCACATATGAAAGTATTAGATAAGCAACAACTACAACACATTTTTTATCATGAATTAGCTCACATTAAACGAAGAGATGTTGGAGTGAATTGGCTTATGCATGGCTTACTTATTTTAAATTGGTTTAACCCAATTCTTTGGTATGCCTACTCATGCATGCGGGAAGATCAAGAATTGGCATGTGATGCGTTTGTTCTTACATTTATAGATTCAGAAGAACAAATTGCATATGGTCATACAATTATTAGCCTTTTAGAACATTACTCAAGCTATTATCAAGTTCCAAATCTAGCGAATTTAAGTAGAAATAAAAGAACATTGAAAAGGAGAATCCTTATGATAAAAAAATTCCAAAAAAAATCATATCGTTGGTCTGCACTCGGAGTTGTGGCGGTCATTGCTGTTTCATCTCTATCCTTACTAAATGCACAGGCAGAAGAACCGAAAGGAACTCCAAAAGAAAATGTTGCAAAAGAAGAAATTAATGTAAAAAACACCACTGAAGAAAAACAAAAAATTCAAACTCTAATGTTGAATTCTATCGATCATTTTAAAACAGCAAAAGGTTCTTTTGAATATTTTACAGGTACTGATAATTTATTAATAGAATATCAAGTAGATCTTTTGGAAAACCCAAAATCTTATGAAAAAGTACAAGGAATTGCTACAAAAAATCATCCAAGTTTAAAAGAAGGAACACTTGAACCTGGCTATGAAATAGCTACTTATGATGGAGAAAGTCTTAACAATTACAATAGTGGATCTACAGATTTTCAAACAAAAAGTGTAACAAAAGATTCAAAACCACAAACATATAGTGTACAAACTCCCAAAATAACTATAAAAGAACGAAACCAATTAAAAGATTCTAGTATTGATCAACGCATTATTGGAACAGGTGAAGAAAAGACATATATATCTAGAAGAGATCCAGCTTATATGAGAATTGCTAAAACTTCACTATTCCCAGAAGATTTTGCCATGGGATATATGGAAGATCAAACAAAATGGAATATCACAGGCCAAGAAAATATAGCAGGTATCGATACTTTAATTATTGAAGGTGAATTAAATAATTATTATTCACAAAAGTATAATGCCGGAAAGTTTAGACTTAATGTAGATCCAAACACTGGTATACTATTACAAATGGAAGTAAAAGATTCTTCAAATAATGTTAAACAATCTTTAAAAACTAAAAAAATTAAAATTGATAAAGATATTGATACTAAATTATTCTCAAGTATTCAAAAATAATAAGAAAAGACCTTACATACTACGTAAATGTAAAATGAATCCAAAATTATACAATAAAAGTTGATTTTGGATTTGCTTTACGTAGCTTTTGATTTTTGATTCTTCATTCATTATGTATTAATTCATTAATCTCTATTCCTCGAACATGAAGGGCCTTTAATAATTTTAAATATTTGTATAAGAGTTTTTCATTTTCCTTCTTTTGTTCTTCATACTCGTTTATAAACACTCGACTTCTAGATGTTTCTAGTTCTAATTTTTTCTCTAGGGGGTAGCACGCACATTTTAACGTTTTTATACGCTAAGAATTTCTCAAAACTCATTGGTACTAATTTGAATTGAGATTTTGATTTAGAGATGAGTTTAGAGACAGATTTACAGCTCTTTTTACAATATTTCAAGGTGGATTTATTTGTCTCAAATACCTACGTTTTTGAGATTATATAATTCCCTTAGAATAGTAAAATTAACGTTTTTTCATGTCGAATTTTGTTTAGCGTATAAAAACGTTAAAATGTTGGCGGTACGCCATAAGAGCCGAAGTGGCAATCTCGACTCTTACAGGAATTACTTGTTATTTCTAATGAAATCTTCAGGTGTTATTTGTGTGTAGTTTACAACTGATGATGATCTATTTATGGCGTCATACATCTTTTCATATATAAGTATTGCATCATCAACAGATTTAACTAAATTAGGTTTGTTTTGTAAATAAGCAATAGTTAAATCTTTTGCAATCTCTTTTTTATCCATGGTTGCACCTCTTATCATAGTTGATAGAAACATTATACCAAATTAGAATATTTATAGGTAAAGGGATAGCACACCATTGCCATCAAGCTAATAAAGATGGGTTACTCTAAAACGATAAAAACGATTAGAGACTCTGATTTTTTTATACAAGTCAGAAAAATCAGGGCTATTTTTAAAGAATTGAGGATTATTGAGTAAGCAATAGTTAATTAATGATGCCAGTATTTTTATTCTTCACTAATAAAGGGAGCAATTATTCTTTTTTCATAAGAAGATAACACGATATTCGTTGATGGCGTACCATATTGCATTGAATCATCAATAAATTGTTCTAAACTTTCTACAGAATACGTTGCTAATTTGACAATATAGCTAATTTCCCCTGCTACTCTGTAACACTCAAGTACATCTGGATGATTATAACAAAAGTTAGCTAATGATTTACAATCCTTTGATTTAAACAATATAAGTGCAGAAATTGGACGGTTCATTTTTTTTAGAGAAACATGTGCATGGTAACCTTTAATAATTTGTTGCTCCTCTAACTTCCGTACTCGCTCAGTTACTGACGGAGAAGATAAGTGAACGGCTTCTGCTAAATCCTTCATTGAAATTTTTGCATTTGACTGTAATAATCCCACGATTTTTTCATCAATTTGATCCATAAATCATCCAACCTTTTTTTATAAAATAGAATACCCCAAATTCTTAATATAATAAAGCTAAATAATCAAATTTCCTTATTAAAGTCATTTGTTAGACTTCTATATTTGTATAAAATGAAGATATGGGGAGGCGATTTGCGATATGAAAAAGATTTTATTATTATTAGCTGATGGATTTGAAGCAGTAGAAGCTAGTGTATTTACAGATGTACTAGGTTGGAATAGATGGGAGGGAGATGGATCAACCGAGGTCGTAACAGTTGGTCTTCGGAATAAATTAACCTGTACTTGGAATTTCACTGTCATACCCGAAAAAACGGTTGATGATATTCAATTAGATGAGTTTGATGCACTAGCTATTCCAGGAGGGTTTGAAGAAGCTGGTTTTTATCGAGATGCATACAGTAGAGAATTCTTAAATGTTATTCAACATTTTTATGCTAAGCAGAAGCCTATTGCCAGTATCTGTGTTGCATCATTAGCGCTTGGTAAAAGCGGAATTCTTACAGATAAAAAAGCCACCACATACAGTCATCCAACGAGTAAACGAAAAGAGCAGTTGAAAAATTTCGGTGCAATAGTACAAAACGATTTAATTGTTCAGGATGGAAATATTATTACATCTTCAAATCCAGGTACAGCTTTTGATGTTGCATTTTTATTACTTGAAAAACTAACATCTAAAACGAACGCTAAACATGTAAAGGATCTTATGGGATTTTAGGCATGGAACTTCAACATAGGGGTGCTTTAATGGTATAAGGACCACAGAAGTGAACAATTTTTTTATAAACACGGGGTACCGCCACATCGCTATCAAGCTAACAAAACAAAATACCCTCAGAACGGAAATTTTGTGCATTTTACTCGTTTTTATTGTTTTGGGGTAACTCGTTCTTTTTAGCTTGATGGATATATATAGCCAAAACGATTAAAATAAAGCTTTTATGAAATTAAGTTACTAAAGCATCTTTCATACGGAAAGATGCTTTTTAAATATTTATGTTGTTTCACGACATATGTCGTGTTACGATGTATGGAGGGAGGTGGAAAAATGGATAAAGAGATGATGAAAGGGAGTATTGATATACTTGTGCTCTCTATAATTTCTCACCATGATACTTACGGTTATGAAATTATTCAAAAACTTAAAGAACAAAGTAACGACGTTTATCATATGAGTCAGGGTACACTATATCCAGCACTCAAACGAATGGAACAAAAGAAGTTGATCGAATCTTACTGGCGAGAATCAGAGACAGGACAAAAAAGAAAGTTTTACCGTATTACTATAACTGGAAAGAAAGAACTAGAGAAGAAACTGAATTATTGGGAGCAAATCACTGCACTTATTCAAGCTTGCAGGAAAGGAGAATTCGCATGAAAGATTTTGAAAATTACATAGAATGTATTGTAAAAAAGACTAATCTAGATAAGTCGGCCCGTGAAGAATTAACTTTAGAATTGCTCGATCACCTCAATAGTTTAAAAGAGGAATATGTTAAAAAAGGGATGCCTGTAAAACAAGCAAAACAATTAGCTATACAACATTTTGGAGAACCAAATTCTATTGGTGGGGAACTTCAAAAATCTATTTTTCCATATGAAAAGTTCATAAAGCGTTTTGCATGGTCTTTATTTGTTCCTTACCTATTATTTTTCATTTGGTATGAGTACTTAGGAAATAGCGCTGGGCGTGAGTGGTTTCTTGGGATTATTGAGCACTTTTCAAGAAATCATGATGTGATGTGGTTGCTTCGCACTTTTATTGATATTACACCTTTCTATACTCTTTTTCTGTATAACATCCCTGGCTTTTGGATAGCTCATGCAGTTAAACCTGTTATTTTATTGATTCCATTGGGATTTTTGATTCCTATTCTATTTCATAGGTTCCGTTCCTCTAAGACCGCTTTTATGCTCTTTGTTAAATTAACTTTAGGCATTGAGTTGTTGTATATTGTCATGTTAGTAGGTACTTTTGGCACTACTAGTATTATTTTTCATTTGGTTGGTCTCCTAGTTGGGTTTATGGGATGGAAATTACTACAGAAACTGCAAGCTAAAAAATTTCTTAAACCATCTAATATGAACTATGTGAAGTGAAAATTTTATTGTGGTTAATTTACAAAAGATTTTGGAACTAAATAAAAAATGTACAAGAATTTACAAATGTTTTGTCTTTATTATTCAGGTAGCAATTTAGGCTATTGCTTATATGTAAATAAGCGCTATTCTTTTGTTAACCACATACACGAAAGGATGACGTTTTTGTATATCTATTTTTGTATCCTAAACAACTTTTTTGTCACTTAACAATAAGGAACTAAGGCTCTTACTTTGTGATCATATCCACGAAGTAAGAGCCTTAGTTTTTCTATTCATTTTTCATTTTAGTCTTGCTTTCCCAAAGGGGTGGGCAAAAACACTCTGATTAAAATTTAAGATCTTGATGTAATGTACTGACTCATACACAACCATATTTAATAAAAATTCCCCCTTATTTGGACTAACTTTAGATACTAAGTTATGACACCTACTTATCTATTGATAATACAACACCTTAAAAATGGAATCATAACTTTTAAGTTATGAACATGGTTTTGTTAGAATTATATTTATTCCAGAATCTTGCGAGTGGAAGAGTTATCGCCAGCATTTTAGAAAAAAACACGCTAAGCAGTTTTGAAATAAAAGTAAGTATTTTTAATAACGTTAAAAACATGTAAGATTTTATGCGAAAAATTGGGAGACATCGGGAACTATGGGGAGGCTGGAAGGCGCCACACAATAGAAATGTATAAAAAATTGCATAGATTGATAGCAAGAAAAAAAGGTGGATTCCTTGTGAGAGTAAGGGGCCGGATTTTTCCTTGCTACTGATAATGAGACGTTATGTTAACCTTACACGAATATAGCATGCATAATATTTTGGTATGATAGAGCAATAAGATGTCTTACATAGGGAGAGGAATTTTAATGAAAGCTATTCAATCCGTTCAATTAGATTTCATTGTTCAAACAATGAGCAGTTTTAAATATCCTTGGTTTATTGCTGGTGGATGGTCCATTGATTTAGGAATGGGGAAAATTACAAGAGAACACGAAGACATAGATATTTGTATTTTTAGAGAACATGCCCAAGAAGTTCTTAACTATTTCAATGATTGGGATATTTACGTTGCCATTCCTGGAGAAGGAAGGTTGGAACCATGTTTAACTATAAACGATTTAATTCTTCCAAGATATGGATTACACTTGCATAAAGGTCAAGATTTTATTGAGATTCTATTAACCGATCGAAACGAAGATAAGATTTTGTTTCGCAAAAACCCAAGTATATGGATGAACTGTAACCAATTTGTTCGAGAAGATATTTTAGGTAGGAAATTTGTAGCACCAGAATGGCAATTATTATTTAAAGCAAAAGAAGGCCGAATAAAGGACGAAGAAGATTTTAAGTCATACTTACCGTTTATGGATAAAGAGCAAAAACTATGGTTGTCTTCAGCTTTAAAAGAACAATTTCCTACTTCTTCATGGATTGAAAAACTAAATATATAACTGTTCTTCACTGTACAAATAAAAATTCGTTATTGTGTTTAACTTCCAATAACGAGAATTATGTGGACACGAAAGTCCTCCAGTTAAACAATTGGGGTGCACTTCAGAGCAACAACCCTGTGATTACCCCTAAAACGGTTGTCGCTTTTCTCAATTTGCAATAAATAAAAAGACAAGATTAAAATAAGAAAATAACTAATCCTCACAAAAAAATATTATGTCTATAAATAATAAGGGAGAAACTAACATGACAAAAGAAAATAAAATTAACAATGAAAAAGAGTTGTCATTAGAACAACGTGAAGAATTACTCAGAGTATTGAAGGCTCGTTTTGAGAAAAACATGAACCGCCATAAAGGTCTTGAATGGGCTAAAGTTCAAGCTAAGCTGGATGCTAATACTAAAAAACTATGGTCGCTCAATGAAATGGAAAGAACTGGCGGTGAACCGGATGTTGTTGAGTATGATAAAAAGAAGGGTGAATACATTTTTTATGATTGTTCAGCAGAAAGCCCTAAAGGTCGCAGAAGTGTTTGTTACGATCGTGAAGGGCTAGAGTCAAGAAAAAAACATAGACCAGAAAATAATGCTATTGATATGGCAAGTGCTATGAACATTGAACTATTAACGGAAGAACAATACCGAGCGTTGCAGAATCTTGAAAGTTTCGATAAGAAAACGTCGAGTTGGGTGCAAACACCGACTGATATTAGAGAACTCGGCGGTGCCCTTTTTTGCGATTGTCGCTTTGGGCACGTTTTCGTGTATCACAATGGAGCAGAATCCTATTATGCCGCCAGGGGGTTTCGTGGCTCGCTAAGGGTTTAAATTTTGCAAAGACAGCTAAATTTGAATTTGAGGATGGATCAGTAGGGAAAAGTTTTAATTTTATTTTTCAACTATCGGGCACAATTCTGTAGCAAGAATTGTGCCCGATTTTTATGTATTGGACTACTATGTTGAATAAGAGCTAAAAAACTAGAATAGGTTTGCATTTATGAAATAGAAGTATGAAAAACTGTAAAAATAATTCATGTTGTTAAGGATTATAGTACATAAAACTAATAGCTTCCGAACATACCTCAATCTTTTTAATAAATTTTTATAATAATCTTCTTCTTTCAAATAGCTCAGTCCTATATGGACAGCTCCTCTACATAAAATTCGTTATCAGAAGTTGTTTTTAGATGATCAGTTTTTATATTTTAGGCTCTGTTAATATTAATTGTTGACTTTCAAAAAAAAACCGCTTCTTATAAAGAGCAGTTTTACTTATATTCATTCTTATTCAAATTCTGAAGCGTATTCTTCATATACCTTTAATGTATTAAGCAGTCTAGCTGATTTAAGCATGATTTCGTTTGATGAATCAGTTACACAAATGTCAATAAATCGGTTATCGTTTCTGTCACCAAACAATCCTTCTGACTCAAGTTCCATTAACACTTTTAATAATTCATTCAGCAATGTATCTATTAGCGAATCAAAGTCTTCTTCGACGGTTTCATGGTATCTTTTAATAGTTTTATTCACTTCATCAAACATTCCGAAATCGTCCCACTCACTCCACTCAACAGCCCCATATCTATAATAGTTGTATAAAGGGTCTGATTTATTCACCTTAATCAGTCTTTCTTTATTAGCCACTGGTCCAATGCTACTGAAACAGTCATCCGTCATTAGGGAGTATCCATATATTGTGTCATTGCCACACCTAGATGTAAGTTCATTATAATGACAACGAATTGCATTTTTCAACTGAACATATAAACTTTCTTGAAGATGCATTTTCACCGTATCTCCTCCGTTCTTTTTGTAACGACATGTTGTTACATACTTCAATCTTAACATGAAAATCAACATTAAACGTTAACTGAGCCATATTTTATAATAGTTCCGTTTATATCTTTAAACTTTAAAGCAGTCTTAATAAAATCTAATGATTCTGGGCCATCGTCTAATTTATTAGGAAGGATTATGTACCATAAACTCCATCCTTTATACTTTGATTCGTTAGGTAAGTATTTATCTGAATTTATTATATGTCCCGAAGCAGATTCGTATTTTGAATGTATACTTTTGTTGTTAATTTTGATGATATTAGATAGTTTGGTTTGAACCCAATGATTTAGGCAATTTGAAAGTAAACTAATATGCAAAAGTTTACTTTTAAAATAACTAGTTAAAGATTTAGTTCTAAATGTAAGTTTAAAATAAAGTTTGATTAAAAATACCTTTTAAACACATATATGGCTCCAAATAGAAAGAATCCATTTTTAAAAAAAGATTGATTAAAATGGATTCCCTTTAGGCAGGTTTAAGTTGAACTTTTATAAAAAAATTTAATCATTTTCCAGCTACACTCTTTCTACAATCGTACCCATTGACTATTATAAATGTAACGACGCTATTGCTAAGGGCTATTCAAATATTAAATACCAATATATCGCCACTTCTTCAGTTAGGTGATTGATGCCTTTGTAGACAAATTTGTCAAAGCCACCAATAATGAAACCATACCGTTCATAAAACTTACATGCACTTACATTATTATTTTGCGTCTCTAACATAATACCAGCCAAATCGTTATCTTGAGACCAATTTTTGACCTCATCCATGAGAAGGCGACCGATTCCATGACGCCGATTTTTTCGATCTACTTTGATGTCTTCGACGTAAGCAAACTTATTCCAGTTTCGTCTAACTAAGACCATGCCGACAATATCACCTCCATCAATCGCTAAAAAAATCGCTTGATCTGGATGATTGATATATTTTTGCAAGTCAAGTAGATCATCTTGATTCTCTGAATACTTTTTCTCATAAGGAAAGACTTCCCTCACACTATACTGGATGGAATGCTCAGTTGCCATTAAGAGAAGAATCGAATCCACTTCGAACTGATCATCGATGGTAAAAGAATAATTCAGATCTTCCTTTGTAAATTTTTTAATAGTTATATCCACTTTTAGACCTCCCATATTATTTGTAACCTAAGGGATGTGCTACCTAAACGTATTGTAATATGGAGGACCTCTTATAAAAATTGAAAAAAGTTATGTGTCATACTCAAATAACATAAACAATCCCTCCCTCATAGTTGACTTTAATATTTTATTCCATAAAATGGCTCGTTTGTTGTATTCTCGCAATCCAACTTGTCAACATATTGTATCAAACTTTTTTATGAATTATCGAACTTTATTTCAAATAATCAATCTTTATTATAAATTATCAAACTTTGTTTCAAAACCACACTAAAATATAATTTTTGGTGTAATATTTCACTTTGCGGATAAAAATTTATATTTATTGTATGATTGAATGAGATTAAAAAACAATTTAAGTTTTGGTAATTGTTGATATTAATCTCATTTTTTGTTTTATGGGAGGTTATATGAAAAAGATCATTTTTATTTTTATACTAATGATAAGTTTAATTTTAAACATTAAACTTTTTGTTGTAGATAAATACATATATGTAGGAGAACGTGAAAAACGAGAAGAAGCCTTGGGTGTCTCTTTGTATTACTCGAAACAGAAGAAAAAAATAGTCCTTTAGTACAATAATGTAATTCTAAACGCTTTAATTTATTCATTTTTTCTATCCCAAGGAAATCTTGTATATTAGACCAGTTTAATTCTAGATAGAGGAGCTTTTCTGGAATACTAACAAAGTTGCCCGGCCTATTCTTTTTATGATGCCAAAGAGTTAAATACTCAATGTTTTCAAGCTGTATCTCATTAAATTTATCTTCTTTTAAGTTTAAGTAAGCTTGAAGATTATCTGGTATTTGTTCAAACCAAATCGTGTTATTTCTCCAGTTATCCATTTTAAATCGCTCCTATATTCACCATTATTTCTTTTATCTTATCATTTGGACTTATTAAACTAAACTGCCTGTTAGCTAAATAGAGACAATGAATACCTTAACATAACGCATCATTCTAGGGATAAAAATGAATTTTCTAAAAAATCGCTTTATTACCTTTTAATGTAAAATTATCCTTATGTTTTAATTTGTTGGATATAGAAAGGGAGCCCTATGAAATCTTTAATAAAAATAACATGTACAGCATTTATACTTACAAGCTTAATGGCAGCTTGTAGTGAAGAAACTACTCAACCAAAGAAATCGAAAGAAATATCTGAAAATATGGAAAAGGATGCACTACTATATGGAGAATTTATAAAAGGCGGATTTTACAGGGCGACAGTTGAAAACGCAAAATATGAAACAGTAGATAACACGGAGAACATTACAACTCATGTTACGATCAATAATGTTCGAAACGATGGAAAAGCAATTGATCTTTCAGAAATAAAATATTTCGTTAAAGATGAAAAGACAGGACAAAAATATGAAGGTTAACCTATGCCTATATACGAAGATAAACTTAAAAATGTTCCAGTTGGCTAAGCTTTAACTTTTGAAATCTCATTTATGATGAAAAATCCACCAAAAGATTTGAATAATATGTATTTATATATGGACAGTAAGATTGATCCATTAGATACCTATTGGAAACTTGATAATCTAGTATCTAAATAAAAAGATGCCTAATTTAGACGAGTCCACTGAAAAAGTCCACATCATAAAAAGAAGGCCTCTACCACCTACTGTATATAGGTTGATAGAGACCTTTCTGTTTTCAACATACTGATGAAATGCGTATGTTTTTTTCAAAACAATCACTTTTTCAGTGCCCTTAATTTAGACATCTTTTCTTGTTTAGAGCGTTGTTGTACCCTTAAAGTAAAGTTTGATAAGAAATCCTGTGAGCTAGGATTTCTTATTTCACTAACGGAGCAGATCAGCTCAATAAGGGAATCAAAATCGACAAACTTAATTCACAGTCTCGATGTTATACAGATGTAGAGAGATATTATAATTCATTCATGATATATTAGGAATAGTTTGATTTCTTTAAAACTAAGTAGAAGAATATAAAATGTATGCGATTTTTTGCTCAATCTCATATGTCTTATTCTATGGAGGAAATATGCTTAAAGATAATTTGAAAATTAGTAATATTCCCGCGGTTTTGTGGGGAGAAAAGAGTGAGAAAATTTTTATTGCAGTACATGGAAACATGTCAAATAAGGAAGATGCAGTTATTCAAATATTAGCTGAAGAAGCCAATCAAAAAGGTTATCAAGTATTAAGCTTTGATTTACCTAAGCATGGAGAAAGAAAAAATGATAATACTCCTTGCAAAGTACAGTTTTGTGTTAATGAATTATCTATAATTATGAATTACGCAAAAGAACATTGGAAAGAAGTAAGCTTGTTTGCATGTAGCATGGGAGCTTATTTTAGCCTTTTAGCATATCAAAATGATGTGTTAAAAAAGGCATTATTTTTATCGCCAGTAGTTAATATGGAACGAATTATCGAAAATATGATGAGATGGTTTAATGTAACACCAGAGCTTTTGCAAAAAGAAATGACTATAGAAACACCTAGTGGTCAAAAGTTATATTGGGATTATTTATGCTATGTAAAAGAACATCCTATTAATATATGGAATACAGATACATATATTATGTATGGAGCCAAGGATGAACTGTGTGAATTTGAAACTATTAACAATTTTACAAAAAAACACTGTTGTGAATTAGAGGTCATGGAAGCAGGTGAACATTACTTTCATACTGAAGAACAGTTGAAGGTATTTGAGCAGTGGTTACACAAGCATATCGATTAACAAATTACAATTTATCTAAAGATTTAATGAAGGACCTGCTAGAGAAGAATTGTGAATATATAAACTGATATTATATTTGAGAGACATTATAAATGTGAATTTATTCACTTAAATTATTGGGTGCGTTTGTTCAATAAGGTGCATTAATTTATCAAACTTTTTTATAAAAAGGGGGTTCTGAAAAATAGAAAAGAGCCATCGTTTCGATCAATCTTTGTTCAAAACAATGGCTTTTTATATGCAGTATAATCAAGGGTTTAGAGTGATTTTTAATCAATCTTTATTCTAAACTAACATGAGGAAAATTAAATTGTATATGTTTTGACATATTCATTTTAAAATGTGGATGGGACCCCTTTTAACAAAATCGGAGTGGAAATGATGAGTATAAATAGTTTTGTGGGATTGATAAAGGACGAATTATTAAAAGAGGTAAGCATAAGAAGTGAGGATGAATTCGAGCCTGTAGTAGTTAAAGATATTCCTAGACTTTGGAAGTGTTTAGGGGCAGGTAATTATGCCGCAGTATTTATGCACAAAGAATACAAAGATTGGGTAGTGAAAGTTTACGCGCGAGAAGGAGAAGGAATTGAAAAAGAGTCAGAAGTATACCGAAGAATCGGAAATCATCCTTCTTATTCGAAGCTTATATATAAAGGAGAAAATTTCATAGTATTGAAACGTTTAAAAGAAATTACCTTATACGATGCTATTCATAAGGGGATTAGAATTCCTAAGCAGGTAATCCTTGATATCAATGAAGCTTTAGCGTATGCAAGGGAACAAGGATTAACTCCTTGTGATGTTCACGGGAAAAATGTGATGATGGAAAACGGAAGGGGATATGTAGTCGATGTATCTGATTTCTTAAAAACAAAAGAAGATAGTAAGTGGAGAGACCTAGAAAAGGCATATTTTACAGTTTACTTGCCTTTCATTTATAAATTGCCTTTCCCTGTTAAAATACCGTATTTCATGTTAAACATTGTTAGACGTTCATATAGAAAATATAAGAAGCTTAAAAAGAAATTCAAATTGTAAAAGGACTACATACTTATCTTTAAGTTAGATAAGTGAACCACTAGTAAACAAAAGGACCGTACATTTTAGATATGTCTAATATGTACGGTCCTAATTTTATAACGTCATTAGGAAATAACCTAATGACGATTGGAGAGGTAGCAAATAAAGCGAAAATTTCTACTTCTACTATACGATATTAGGAAAAAGAGAGATATGTTAATTCAAAGAGAGGTGAAAATAATTATCGCTATTTTAATTCATATCAGTTTATTAAAATTTTGTTAATGAAGCTTACATAAGAAGCTGTGTATTCACACGAAATTGTTCAATTAAAAAAATCTATTAGAAATTTGGAGGAATACAATATTGAAGGGGCAAAAAGCATTGTCGAGGAGTGCCAACAACATTTAAATAAACGTAATCAAGAACAGTTACATGGACTATACTTTTTGTATCGATTATGTGCAAAATTAAGATTAAAATAACTAAGAAAATATTAATATGGGATACCTCCACATCACCATCAAGCTAATATTTGAGAAACCTCCCAAAACGAAAAATTCACCTTTTCACAGTTATTTATGAGAATTCGGCTCATTTTTTGTTTTGGGGAACAATTCATTTCTTAAGTTGATGGGCATGTAGCGATACCCCTATGAAAAAAATATTGAATGGACATGAATTTATAAGCAAAGAGGCTTTACATAAAATATTAAAGGAAAGGCTAGAATTACCTGATTACTATGGAGAAAATGCTGATCCTTTATGGTACTGGATAACTCTTCCTTTAGCAATTGAATGGGCATGTTTTGAAGAGGGTAAGAAATTTCTTAGTTCTTATGCAGAACTGATTTTAGAAACTTTTCAACATGCGCAGAAAGAAATGATAGGAGAGTTTTTCATCATTGTAAAGTAATTTTTAATTGTCATATAATTGAAAGGTGAGTTCGTATCGCAAAAAAGATTAAAATATTCGATTCTAGTAATTAAAATATAAAGCTAAGAAATTTCTTGGGTGGAAATTTTTTGTAGTCAAAAATGGAGGCAATAGTTATGCAGCAAATAAAAAAAATAGGACATTCATTTTGGTATATGACACCTGTTTCTGAAACAGATAGACCTATCTTAGGAATGGTAGTTGGAAAAGAAAAGACTTTGATGATAGATGCTGGTAATTCAGAAGCACATGCACATTTGTTTTTAGAAATGTTAAACAAACAGAACATCTCAAATCCAGATTTCGTTGCATTAACACACTGGCATTGGGATCATATTTTTGGATTACCTGTATTAAAAAATGCTTTGTCTATCGCACATAGTGAAACAAAAAAAGAGATGCATACACTCGTTTCTTATGAATGGACAGATGAGGCCTTGGACACTCGAGTAATAGAAGGTAAAGAAATTGAATTTTGTGCTAGTTGTATAAAAAAAGAATTCAGTGAACAACCAAGAAATATTCAAATTGTCTTACCGTCATTAACGTTTCAGAAACAACTTGAATTAGATCTTGGTGATGTGACATGTGTGTTAAAGCATGTGGGAGGTGACCATTCACATGACTCCGTTGTCATTTATATTAAAGAAGAAAAGATATTGTTTTTAGGGGATTGTATCTATGCAGATATTTTTTCTTCGAAGTGGAACTATACAACGAAACGAATGTTTGAATTAATACAAGAATTAGAGAAATTTGATGCTGAGACCTATATTCTTTCGCACGGAAAAGCAATTGATCGAAATGAATTTTTGCAAGAGATTCGTTTGCTAAAAACAGTAGGTACATACACGGAAATACATAAAGGCGATGTAGAAAAAATAAAAGCGGCATATAAACAAGAACTTGATCGAGAATTAAACGAAGATGAGTTAGAAACAATAGCGTACTTTGTAAATGGTTATGAAATGGTTAACTTGTAACTTCATTTCGAAGAACGACATTTAATACAAAAGAGCCACTCGTTTAGAGAGAGGCTCTTTTATATACATGCAAGAGAAATAGGGCGCGGCTGAGAAATCCATGCTGATGGCGAATGTATCATCTTCGTAAACAGTATGCAGAAATGGTTTAACTTGTATCTTTTTTATCACTGCCTTTCTTTATTACTTCTAAGAGATTGTGATGATGATGTAATCTATAAATTACATATGCCCAAACATACCAGTCTAAATTTTGTTTTATATTTGCTAACTCGTTAAATCCATCTATAAAATCACCTTTACCTAAGACAAAAGAAAAAAGAATAATTATAACTGTTGTTACCCAAAACTCAGCACTAATCAAAAAACGAATCATTAATAGTTTCACTCACCTTTCGATAAATTTATATATTAGGTAATGAGGATTATGAGTTGTGAAAATTGATTCCTATGATAGATTATGTAAGAGATTAGAAGGGGCTTGTACTATTTTCTAAAACAAAGAGGATTAGTTGGATCAATGAAACATAGGGATAAAAATGAAGGGGGATTTATATTTCTAAACACTTTGTTTGTATCTATTCTTATTTTTATGGAACTTAAGTCCATTTTAAATATTCTAATTATTTAAAATACTAAAGCAGAATACAGTTAATATTTGGTATAATGTTATGGTAGCTATAATTTATTGGAGGGGAAATTCACTTATGAAAAATGAAACTTTACATAGTATGGATGATGTGATTACAATGTTAGACTCTCTATTAAGATCTCCTGAACCATTTTGGAATCAGTTCTATTCTAATCGTGATAAAGAAGTACCTTTCTTTACTAATGTACCGGATGAAAATTTAGTTTCTTATTTTGATAGATGTATGATTCAAAAAGGAAAAGTATTGGAGCTAGGATGTGGTCCTGGTCGAAATGCTTTGTATTTAGCAAAAACAGGCTGTGAAGTTGATGCAGTCGACTTATCAGAAGAAGGGATAAAATGGGCGGAAGAAAGAGCGGCTAAGCAAAATGTGTCTGTTCATTTTATTTGTAAGTCTATTTTCGATTTACAAGCCTATAACCAATATAATTTCGTATATGATTCAGGTTGTTTACATCATATCCCGCCTCACAGAAGAATTCATTATGTGGAGTTAGTCAAACAAGCATTAAAGCCAAACGGGTATTTTGGTTTAACGTGCTTTGCTGCGGGAGAATTAGATGAAAAAAATGGTTCAGAAATATCAGATTGGGATGTATATCGAAGCTGGAGTTTACAGGGAGGAATTGCGTATTCAGAAGAGAAACTACGTGATGTTTTTCAAGAGTTTGAGGTTATTGAACTGCGTAAAATGAAAGAAATTAAGCAGCCGAATGAAGTGTTTGGGGAAGCATTTCTTTGGACAGCGCTGTTTAGAAAGAAATAGTAATTATGATGAAAAGAACAATTTTATGTACCTTTACTTGAATTTGTACATATAGTATAATAATTCCATAATTTAGATTTCAATGAGAATAAAAAATAAATTAGACGAGGTGCTTTTTGTGAGCGGAGTAGTATCTAAATAGGCAAAAATTTAATGAAATAAATCTGATGACGAAGGGTATTTTTCTATCAATATGTACCCTGTATTTGGTCATGGATTTATTTAAGTTACCTATGAAGATACCTACAACACTTTATAAAGCATGTAGTGGTATTTATTATTAAAGAGTTAAACCTTTATTTCAAGAAGGTTTGTTTAATAATAAATATTTGTTTCTACACATGTCTTGTAAATGTATGTAAAGCTGTGGTATCCCCACAGCTTTTTTATTTTTTTACGACTTTTGGATAGGAAGAGTTCTTCCATATGGATGGGGACCGATCCTCACTGAGAGAAGTTTTTCCTTATATAAGCTTATTGAAATCTTATTATTAGGTATCTTCATACATGATTCAATTATTAAATCATAGTGAGGAGAACAAAAATGAATATAATGACTTTTGAAAAGTTACAGTATAACGAATTGAAGGAAATAGTCAAATCATATTGTGTAAGCGGATTAGGAAAACAATTATTAGATAAACTGCAACCAAGCTCGAATATAAAAGTAGTCAAAAATCGTTTACATGAAACAACTGAAGCAAAAGCGATATTAAATACAGAAAGCCACGTTCCATTAGTTGGGATCTCTAATATAGAAAATATAATTGGAAAGCTTGAAAAAGGGCTGATTTTAGAAGCAGCTGATTTAGTGAGTGTATCAGATTTTTTAAGAGGATGTAGAAAAATTAAGGGATTTATGTTAAGTAAAGCATTTTTTGCACCTGTTTTAAGTTCTTACGCATACTCGATGTCAGAGTTCAAAAATATCGAGGAAGAGATTCATTTTTCGATTAAAGGGAATCGAGTTGATTCTGCTGCGAGTAAGGAATTAAAGCGAATTCGAAATCATATCGAAACAGCAGAAGGAAAGATTGGAGATCGCTTAAATAAATTTTTAAAAAGTAGTGCAAATAAGGAGTATATTCAAGAATTCTTTATTAGCAAAAAAGATGATCGATTTACTGTTCCTATTAAGGCTTCTTATAAAAATCAAGTTGCAGGAACAATTGTAGAGATGTCTTCTAAAGGTTCAACAGTCTTTATGGAACCAGCTGTTATTTCAAAATTAAGCGGTGAGTTAGCGAGTTTAAAAGCGGAAGAGGCGATAGAAGAGTATCAAATATTAGCCACTTTATCAGGAATGATTTTTGAGAACGTTAGTGATATCAAAATTAATATTGAGCTTATAAGTCAATACGATATGATTTTCGCGAAAGCTAAGTTTAGTAAGAGTATAGGTGGGATCGCACCGAAATTAAATAGTCATGGATATATAAAACTAGTTGAATGTAAACATCCTCTTTTACAAGGTGAGATTATTCCATTACATTTTGAGATTGGAAAAGAATATCGCAGTTTAGTCATTACGGGACCAAATGCTGGAGGAAAGACTATTGTTTTGAAAACAATTGGATTATTAACTTTAGCAACAATGTCAGGGTTTCATATTCATGGTGATGAAGAGACTGAAATTGCCCTTTTTGATTCTATTTTTGTAGATATAGGTGACAATCAAAGTATTGAAAATGCTTTAAGTACTTTTTCTTCACATATGAAAAACATTTCAGAAATTATGAGAATATCTAACAATAATACGTTGTTGTTATTTGATGAAATTGGTAGTGGCACAGAACCAAATGAAGGTGCTGCACTTGCGATTGCCATTTTAGAAGAATTTTATCATATAGGATGTGTTACAGTTGCGACGACTCATTATGGTGAAATTAAACGATTCTCAGAAATTCACAGTGACTTCATGAATGCAGCTATGCAATTTCATAATGAAACATTAGAGCCGATGTATCAGTTAATGATTGGAGAATCTGGAGATAGTAACGCACTTTGGATCTCTAGAAAGATGAATTTACGGGAACGTGTTTTGGAGCGAGCACAGTGTTATATGGAAAATAAAGATTATAACTTAGAGCTTGTAAAAGAAAATAAAATAAAGAAGCCTGAAGTGAATGCGGTGAAAACGAAAGAAACTTATGAGTATGAGATTGGAGACAAAGTAACATTATTGGATCACAATGATTCTGGTATTGTATACAAGACACAAGATAGTTTCAATAATATTGTAGTACTATACAAAGAAGAGTTTATGGAAGTGAATTGTAAGCGTGTCATTCTAGAACTGAAAGCAGCAGAGTTGTATCCAGAAGGCTACGATATAAATACTTTGTTTGTAAGTTATAAAGAGAGAAAGCTGCAACATGATATAGAGCGAGGCTCTAAAAAGGCATTAAGAAAAATACAAAAAGAAATAAGAAAAAAATAATTCAATTGTTAGTAACCCTTCATTTAAACAGTAGTACGTTTTGAAGTGAGGGGTTATTTTATATTTGAAAAATAGAATAAATGTAATCTTCTTTTTCATATTTAGCAAAATAAATGGTACAATCAATATTTGATATGAAAAATAGTGAAAAGAAGTGATCGATTTGAAAAGTTTTTTAGAATTAGGAATTAGCACTACGTTAAATGATACATTAAGAGAAAATGGAATTGCCGAATCGACGCCGATTCAAGAAAAAGCAATACCAATAGTACTAGCTGGAAAAGATATTATTGGACAAGCAAAAACAGGAACAGGAAAAACATTAGCATTTATTTTGCCGATATTAGAAAAAATAAATCCGCAGTCTAGTCATGTACAGGCGTTAATTGTAGCACCAACGCGAGAATTGGCATTGCAAATCACAAACGAAATTGAAAAAATGACTGTGCATGTAAATGATATTCATGTACTTGCGGTATATGGCGGACAAGATGTCTCACAACAAATGAAGAAATTACAAGGAAATACACATATTGTTGTCGCGACACCTGGCCGATTATTAGACCATTTACGCCGCGGGACAATTGAATTATCACATGTATCTATGCTCGTTTTAGATGAAGCAGATCAAATGCTGCATTTTGGTTTTTTACCAGAGGTAGAAGAAATTATTGAACAAACACCTGTTGAGAGACAAACGATGTTGTTCTCTGCTACGATGGCTAAGCAAATTCAATCGCTTGCAAAGCGTTATATGAACAAGCCTGAAATTATAAAAATTCAAAGTGCAGAGGTTACAGTAAATAATATTACACAACGCGTCGTGGAAACGACTGACCGAGCAAAACAAGATACACTTCGTCAACTGATGGAACGAGATCAACCGTTTTTAGCTGTTATCTTCTGCCGTACGAAGCGCAGAGTTACAAAATTGTATGAGGCGCTGAAAGGATACGGTTTTAATTGTGATGAACTTCACGGTGATTTATCACAAGGAAAACGCGAGCGTGTTATGAAGCGTTTTCGGGATGCTGAAATTCAATATTTAATTGCAACAGATGTAGCAGCAAGAGGACTTGATGTAGAAGGTGTTACGCATGTATTTAATTACGATATCCCAGAAGATGTCGAAAGTTACATTCACCGCATCGGACGGACAGGCCGTGCTGGTGGAAGTGGGCTGGCAATTACATTAGTTGCGCCAAAAGATAAAATGTATTTACAGCAAATTGAAAAAGGAATTAACACATCATTACAACGCCAAGTAGTAGAGCAACCTAACAAACAAGAGCCTGAGAAAAAAGAACAAAGGTCGCAAAAACCAAGAGAAAAGAAACCATTTAAAGAGAAGAAACAATTTGGTCAGTCTGGACGTCGTGATAGAAAAGAAGGACCAAAAACAGAGAAATCTCGTTTTGGTCAACCAAGCAAAAAAAAGCGTAGTGCAAAGCCTGGACAGAAAAAGCGTGGACGATAAAAATATAGTAATGATTGAACATGAGTACCTTTTGAAAAGAGGACTCATGTTTTTTTATGCGTAAAAACTTTAGGACATACTAACTGGCGAGGTGATTTGGTGAAGAAACTTGTTACAATCGTCGTTTTCACTCTATTTATGTTTTCTTTAACTAGCTTCGTACATGGTGAAGAAAAGAAAAACATACAAGATTATTTTGATGTGAATATAAGTGGAGCTCGTTTGTACGTTCTAGACGATTTTACTGAACTTATAAATGAGGGGAAAATTACTTCCCTAACAAAAATATTTTTTGAAATTTTACGGAGAGAACAACAATGGGTTCTAGAGCCGAGAGTGTATGTAAAAGGGAGTTTGGGATATGTTCATATAGTAAAACAAAATGGTGAGAATGTTCTTTATCATATAAAAAAGATACATAAGAATTGGACGGTTTTACGGGAAGAGAAAAAGGTTATAAATAGAATACCTGTACCAAAAGAACTGTTAAAGGAAGTTCTTATTGAACGACTTGTAGAGTATATCGGTGGTGCTGTAAAAGATTATTATGGTGAAGGTAGGCTATGGTACAGAGGAGACGAAAAGATAGTATGTATTGAAAAAGATAAAGCGGAATTTGAATTTTATGTTATTGTTCAAGTTATTACGTTTAAAGGGGCCCATAATCCACCGTATGGAGAAGATACGATGAGGTTTCGAGTAAAAGGTGGAGGTAATGTTCAACTAATGGATTATAAACATCGCGACCTTTCTGACACTGAATTATCTAAATTGAAACTAAGAATAATATAAGAGTAGTACATTATAGATGTAAAACATTTTTTTGTTTGGAGGAGATATTGTTATGATTAAGCTTGTGCTTCTTCGTCATGGTCAAAGTGTATGGAATGTGGAAAATAGGTTTACTGGATGGACCGATGTTGATATGTCGACAAATGGATTACAGGAAGCGAGAGAAGCGGGCCAGATATTAAAGGTGAATGGTTATACATTTGACGTTGCATACACTTCTGTATTAAAAAGAGCCATTCGAACCCTATGGATTATTCTTCATGAAATGAATCTTTCTTGGGTACCTGTCTATAAATCGTGGCATTTAAATGAACGGCATTACGGTGCACTACAAGGATTAAATAAAGATGAAACGACGAAGAAGTACGGAGAAGAACAAGTACATATATGGCGCAGAAGTACAAATGTCAGACCGCCAGCACTTACGAAAGACGATTCGCGCTATGAAGTTTCAGACCCTAGATATAAATATTTAAAAGAAGGGGAATTTCCGCTTACCGAATGTCTAGAAGATACAGAAAAACGTGTTCTGATGTATTGGCATGAAGAAATTGTGCCAGTATTACAAAAGGGTGAGAAAGTTATTATTTCATCGCACGGTAATACAATTCGTTCGCTTGTAAAATATTTAGATCACTTATCTGATGATGGAGTTGTTACATTAAATATTCCTACGAGCATTCCGCTTGTTTATGAATTAGATAATAACTTAAAACCAATTCGGCACTATTATTTGAGTATGGATGGAGAAGTACCAGAAGGAGAAATTCCGAAGCATGTACAACTCTAATGCTGAAAAAGTGTCTACTTTGAGTAAACGACAGAATTCTTATGAATAAACGGAAATCAAAAAGAAGACAAATTCCTATATGTAGTAGGGAGTTATCTTCTTTTTTTAAAAGGACTTTTTCAGTGCTCTCACAAAATCTGTACCTTTTTTATATGTATTTTTAATTATTATAAATTTACTTCTTTTTTAAAGAAGAAATCAACTACTAACTTAGGAGCATCATTTTTAAGTTTATAACCATCACCGGATTCTTTTATTACAGAAATCTCTTTTTTATCATTAATTAAGATGAAAAGAGTTTCTGTTGAACCGTTTTTAAAGTTAACTTCCATTTCTCTGTTTAAAGATTTTTTGGCCTTTTCATTTAAATGAGATGTAATTGGTGAACCAACTTTTATTGTTCGGACAATATCTTTGATTAAGGAATCATCTGAAGTTTGATGTTTGGTAATTATGAAATCTTCTTTAGCAGTTTGTGATTTTAATAATTTTATATTCTCTATTTCGGCATCTTTCAATATCATCAATTCTGTTGAGTTATTTGTTTCAGATGTTTTTGAAGTATTCGAAGAACAACCGATTAAATTGAAAATTAGCATAATTGCAAATAAATAATAAAGTAATCGTTTCATTTTTCTATCTCCTTTTTCTTTTAATATACCATTATGTAACTATATATACAATTTTAACCAAACGATTATTAGTTTTCTTAAGATGATAATTACATATGATTAAATTTTAGAAACTAGGCGAATACTATACTACAAATCCAAAATAAACAAAGAAAACACATACAAATTAAATTTTTATTTTATAAGATAAGGTGAAGATAGAAGAAAGAATATAATTGTATCAATAAAGTTCAATCTAGTGGATTTTTTAATGGAACAATACGATATATCTTTTTCGAATTTTTCTCAGTATTTTTTTAATAAGTATAAAACGATGAGAAAATAGCTTATATATCGATTGAAAATGGTACAATACTTATATAAAGTTGTTATTTTATCATAACTGAAAAGAGGAGAAGCAGATGTATAACAATTTAGAAGAATTAATTAAGCATCCTGTATTTCATCATTTTGCAGAAATTTCAAAGATTCCAAGAGGATCGGGAAATGAGAAAGAAATTAGTGATTATTTAGTCAAATTTGCGCAAGAGAGAAATTTAGAAGTTGTACAAGATCATGCACTAAATGTCATTATTAAGAAGCCAGCAACAGCTGGATATGAGAATGTGCCAACGATTATTATGCAGGGGCATATGGATATGGTATGTGAAAAGAATCAAGCAACTGTTCATGACTTTGAGAAAGACCCAATTCAATTACGAATTGCGGGGGAAATGCTGTATGCAAATCATACGACGTTAGGTGCGGATAATGGGATTGCGGTTGCATATGCATTATCCTTATTAGACGCAACTGATATTCCACATCCTGCTCTTGAAGTCGTGATTACGACAGAAGAAGAGACAACGATGGGCGGCGCTTTTGCTGTTGACCCTAGCTATTTTAGCGGTAAAATCTTTATTAATCTTGATTCAGAAGAAGATCATAAATTGTTAGTAAGTAGTGCGGGCGGCGCGAAAGCGGTTGAAACAATTTCTATTGTTTGGGAAGAAACACCAGCTAACGTATTACCGTATCGTCTTTTTGTTGGCGGATTAAAAGGTGGACATTCTGGCATGGAAATTGATAAAGAAAGAGGAAATGCCAATAAAATTTTAGGTAGAGTCCTTTATGATTTATTCAATGAAATTGCATTTTCTATGAGTGACGTTCATGGTGGATTAAAAACAAATGCGATCCCGCGTGAAAGTGTAGCAACGATTTTACTTTCTGAAAGTGATGTGCAAAAAGTAGAAGAGAAAGTGAAAGAGTGGACAAGCATTTTACAAGAAGAACTACGCGCTGTAGACCCTGATGTGCATGTTTCATTTACGAAGTTAGAAGAAACAATTGGAAGTGTATTTGCAAAAGAAACACAAAAACAGCTTATCTCTTCATTATTCTTAATCCCTAATGGTATTCAAAGCATGAGCATGGAGATAAAAGGACTAGTGGAAAGTTCTACAAACTTAGGTGTTGTTGAAACGTTACATAATGAAATTAAATTAAGAAACGAAGTAAGAAGTTCTGTGAAAAGCTTAAAGCAACATATTGTAAATGAAATTAAGCATATCGCAGAAGTAGTGGGAGCGCAGTTTGAAAAAGAATCTGAGTATCCAGAATGGCCATACAATCCAAATTCTTCAATTCGTAGCTTGTTTGAAAAGGTGCATAAAGAAAAATATGGCACAGATGTAGAGGTTTTTGCAGTTCATGCCGGAATTGAGTGCGGTGTATTTATGGAGAAAATTCCAGGACTAGATGCGATTTCACTTGGACCAGATATGTTTCATGTTCATACACCAGATGAGCATGTAAGTATTCCATCTGTAGTGAATAACTGGGAGTATTTTATTGAAGTATTGCGAGAAGCAAAGTCATTAGTTTAAACGTATTTAAGAGAGGAAAGAGATGCTTATTCATTGAAAGCATCTCTTTTGTTTGCTGCGGTAATAACAAGACTTCTTTTATAATTTCACATACCGTATTTAAAAAATAATATAAAAAATATGAAAAAAGAGGATTCACAGCTGCAATAGATCTATGCAAAACGTCTATATTAACTTGCAATGAATTAAAATTTAGGAATAGAGGTGCCGATTACATCTCTATTTTTTGTTGGATTTTAAAATAATTAAAAGGGGAAATTACTAATATTTGGTATAATTAAAATGTGTTAACATACAGAAAGTCACAAAGCGTAGTTGAAAATAAGAAATCTGTTATAGATAGAGGGCGTTGATAAAACCATGGTCATATATAAGCTGTGTTATTTGTTATTCGCTTATATGTTAGGAAGTATATTAACGGCATATTTTATTATTAAATTTAAATATGATGTAGATATTCGCGAGCAAGGAAGTTGCAATCCAGGTGCAAGAAATATGGGACGTTTATACGGAAAAAGCTACTTCGTTATTACATTTATAGGTGATAGTGTAAAAGGTGCGATTGTTGTTTTTACAGCAAGTTTTTTATCAGCAGACTCTAGTTATCTTATACTCTCCCTGCTTGCTGTAGTGACTGGACATTTATATCCAATTTGGTTTCAATTTAAAGGCGGGAAAGGGGTTTCAACATTCATAGGTGGGTTTCTTGTATTCAATCCGCTATTGGTACTTCCTCTTGTTGTCATTTTTCTTATTTTATATGTCTTAATTAGAAGTTTCACAAAAGCGGGTTTAATTACCATTGCATGTGTACCTCTGTGTATGTTCTTTTTTCATTATAGTACTACTGCAATTGGGTTAAGTATCTTTCTTATTTTATTAATTTTATATGCACATAGAAAAAGATAAAGGAGTGCGCAATATGGGGGTAATTTACAAAATTGCAGATAGTCCACAGGAATTTGAGCAAATACATAAACTGAATTATAAAACATTTGTAGAAGAAATTCCGCAGCACGAACAGACTGAAAGTAAACTGCGAGTTGATCTGTTTCATGAAGAAAATACATATTTGATCTGTTTAGATGATGAAAAGTTGGTTGGAATGGTTGCAGTACGAGACAATCGACCATTTTCTCTCGATCACAAAATTCAAGATTTAGATTATCACTTACCAGAACAGGTAAATAAAATATATGAAATCCGTTTGTTAGCTGTGGAAGAAGAATATCGAACTGGGCGGGCATTTCTAGGATTGGTGCGGTTTCTATATCGTTATTTACATTTAAATGGATATGATATGGCAATCATATCAGGTACGACGCGGCAGCTTTCTATATACAAGCAAATGGGTTTTCGTCCTTTTTACAAGTTGGTTGGCACGAGAGAAGCAGCATTTCAGCCGATGTATATTACTCCAGCAATCTTTCAGCAGTCACCAATTGCAAGCCTTATTGTGAAAAAATATACATTTTTGCCTGGTCCTGTAGAAATTGCCACCAATGTGCAAAAAGCTTTTGCTTCTGTACCAATCTCACATCGCTCAAATCAATTTACTGTCACAATGACAAATGTAAAGAAGTGCTTGCTGCAAATGACAAAAGCTGAACAAGTGCAAATTTTGCTTGGTACCGGTACATTAGCGAACGATGCAATTGCTATGCAGCTGCAAGCATTGAAGGGAAAAGGGCTGGTCTTAACAAACGGGGAATTTGGAAATCGGTTAATTCAGCATGTGAAAAGAGCAAGTTTGTCTTTTCATACATACAAAAAAGAATTTGGTGAACCATTTTCATATGAAGAAGTTGAGCAAATTCTCGCCAATAAAAAATATGAATGGCTTTGGTTTGTACATCATGAGACATCGACAGGTATGCTGAACAATCTCCTGAATTTAAAAGAAATATGTAAGCACTATAATACGAGAATGTGTGTAGACTGTATTAGTTCAATCGGAGTAATGCCACTCAATTTAGAAGGCGTATATTTTGCCAGCGGTGTAAGTGGAAAAGCAATCGGTGCTTATACAGGATTGTCATTTGTTTTTTATAATCACTCCATCCATCCAAATGATAATCTCCCAAGGTATTTGGATTTAGGATTATACGAAGGAAATGAAAGTATTCCATATTCGCATTCGTGGAATTTAATCTCTGCGTTGTATGAAGCATTAAAGAAATTTGAAACGAATCACGTATTTGAAAAGGTTGCTACAATGCATACTTTTTTAGAGAAGGAATTGTCAAACATGGGGTTTCAAATAGTGACGCCTAAAGAACATGCTGCTCCGGTAATTGTTACAATTAAGCTTGATAAGCAGATTTCTTCGCAACAACTAGGAAATATGTTAGCGCTACAAGGCTATGTGGTGCATTATGAATCTGCTTATTTACAAGAGCGAAATTGGATTCAAATAGCCTGTATGAATCATTATAAAGAAAGAGAAATCCGCAGAATGTTACAGTATTTCAAAAGGTGTTTAGAAGAATTGGAAAGTGCGGTAACATTCTAAAACATGATAATGGAGAAAATTCCAGAACTAGATGCGATTTCACTCGGACCAGATATGTTCCATGTTCACACACCAGATAAGCATGTAAGCATTCATTCCGTTGTGAATAACTGGGAAACAAAGTCGTTGATTTAAATAGATTTGAGATGGAAAAAGGGTTGTCTCATAAGTCAGTGTAACTGGCTTGTGGACAGCCTTTTTTATGAGTAAAAATTCAACTGCAGTTTTTCATTTTATAATAGAAGATTGCGTTTTTTACTCATGTTTGTTTGTATATTGAAGAATAAACTTAACATGTAAACAAATTGAAAGGAGCAAATATAATGAATGCACTATTATCTGTGAAAAATGTGACAAAGATTTACAATGAAAATCAATTACCGGGACTTAATAAAGTATCTTTTGATATTGAGTCGGGGGAATTTGTTGGTATTATGGGAGCCTCTGGATCTGGAAAGACAACTTTATTAAACATCCTATCAACGATTGATACGCCTACAGATGGAGATGTTTTGATAAAGGGCATCAATATTAAAAAATTCAATGATAATAAATCTGCAGATTTTCGGAAGAATCATTTAGGATTTATTTTTCAAGAGTATTTCTTACTCGATAGTTTAACAGTAATGGAAAATATTGCCGTGCCACTTACTTTGCTACATAAATCTCCAAAAGAAATTGAATCATCTATATATAGTTTAGCAAAGCGGTTTGGAATACTTGAACAATTATCTAAGTACCCTAGTCAACTTTCAGGGGGACAAAAACAAAGGGTTGCAGCAGCAAGAGCGATTGCGAAACAGCCAAGTATTTTATTCGCAGATGAACCGACTGGCGCATTAGATTCAAACTCTGCAACAGAGCTACTCCAAAAATTAAGAGAGGTAAATGAAGAACTTTATACAACAATATTAATGGTAACCCATGATGCTTATGCAGCAAGTTTTTCAAGTAGAATTTTAATATTTAAAGATGGAAATATCATAAAAGAATTAAGAAGAAAAGGACAAGGGAGAAAAGAATTTTTTGAAGAGATAGCAAAGGAAATCACTAAAATTGATGAAAATCGATATAACTAAGAGTATGAAAGGAAGGCATGACTGTGGGATTATTAACAATAGCAAAAAAGAATTTGAAGAATAATTTTTCCTTCTATTCGTTCTATTTCGTTTCAGTAGCTTTTGTGCTGATGGTGTTTTTCGCCTTTATTTCTTTTTCCATGAACGATATGATCATGGAAAAGATTTCGTCTGATGGTAGAGTCGAAATCATGTCGAGAACGGTAGCAATCTTTGTTATGGCGTTTGTACTTTTCTATATGTCATACTCCAATACTTTCTTTATGAAAAAAAGAATGAAAGAACTTGGAATTTATTCGCTCTTGGGGTATCGAAAATCAACAATGCTTAAACTATTAACTTTTGAAAATAGTATAATTTGTTTTGGTGCACTAATTGTAGGCATTGCTTTTGGTGCTATTGCTCATAAAGGAATTGTCGAAGCGATTGTTGGAGTACTAAAATTGCAAATTGATACTTCTGAAGTTCCACTTATTAATCCAAATGCGGTACTATTCACTTTTGTTTTTATATTTGCTGTTTTGACAGCTTTATTATTATCGAACTGGATCATTCTTCGGAAAAGTTCTTTACTGGCTTTGGTATGTATAGAAAAAAAGGAAGAAAAAAAGGTGAGAATCAGTACAGCATTCGCATTCCTTGGGTTAGTCTTGATTTTAATTGGTTACTTCTTTGCTATTGATATTACAAGAGGGACGAAATCATTTTGGAAAACAATAGGGTTTTCACCGATTGCACTGTTAACAATGTTAAGTGTAATACTAGGGACCATTTTCTTTATTCATTCTTTTTTACCATATGCTATTCAAAAATTGAAGAAAAAGAAAAGCTGGTTTTATAAAGAAGCGAATATAATTATCATTCCAAACTTTGTGTTTAAAATCCGTTCGAAGGCAAAAACTTTAATTTTTTTAACTTTATTAGTGGCAGGAACTCTGGCTATATTCGGTTCTACTTTACTAACTCTTTACTATCCTGTTGCTGCTATAGAGCGTATCATGCCCTCAGCTATTGAGTTTCCAGTTGAAGATAAACAATTGGCCAATAAAGCGATGGAAATTGTCCAAAATACTGTTGGTAAAGAAAATATGAAATATAAAGAAACAACTATGATTCATGCTACATCCTCTTCTGACAATTTACCTAAAGAATATAGTGAAAAGAAAGAGCATGGTTTTGATCTTATTTCCGAGTCGGATTACAAAGAATTAATACATATGCAGGGAAAAAATGTGGACTTTGAGAATTTAGCTGAAAATGAAAGTATTCTAGTAAAGTATAGACCTGAAAAAGAAAAGCTAGATAAAGGAAAAATATATACTTTGAACTTGGGAACTACAAATAGAATGGATGTTAAAGTTAAAGACACTACATTACTGAATCCAATTGGGTTTGCAAATAGTGTAGGAACTCTTGTCATTTCAGATCAACTATATAAAGAAATCAAAACCTTAGAGCATAAAGAAACAACTATGATGAGCTTTAATGGAGAAGGTATGAGGGGGAATAAGCAAGTTTATGAGAATGTAGCTCCACTATTTAAAAATAATATTTATTTTACAAGTAGCTATCAAAGAAATGATTATATTATTCAGCAGAATAGTTCAACATTCTTGCTTATTAGTTTTGTTACAGTCATCTTCTTTATAGCAACGGGGAGTATTCTCTATTTCCATAATCTTTCGAGCATGATGTCAAACAAAAATGAATTCATCATATTAAAAAGAATGGGGTATAACAAGAAAAAGATAAAGAGAATAGTAAGTAAAGAAGTTCTTACATTGTTTAGCATTCCATACGTAATAGGATTAGCACATAGCATTTTTGCATTGATAGCTTACAAAGCAGCTTTAATGGACGACTTATTAGGAAAAAATAGTGCTTTTATACTTCCTATTTTTTTTGCAGTAATTATTTTCACTTTAGTATATATAATTTATTATTTGTTAACAAAGCAAGCATGCTATAAAATTATCTTTGACAATAAAAAGTAAAAATTCCTATATAAGGCTAATAGTAGTAAATAAGCATTAGCCTTATATGGATTTAAGCTAGTAAAGGTAAGGGAGTTTATGAAAAAGTATTATGAGCAAAAACAACTTCTCATCTTAATTAACCAACTGTGTATGATCATTTTTTTATGCTATGAATTTTCGCAAAATAATATTTTAGGAACAGCAAAGTTGCTTCCATTGTCACTTATAACTATTTTGGTTATTTACGGGGCTTACATTAGCTTTGTAAACATGAAAGAAAATAGTACGCTATGGAAGTTTTCTAATTTGCTAATTCTTACTTCATGGCAGTTTATATTCACACTTAGTAAAACACAAATTTTTTATACGTTAAGTACGCTACTTAGCGTAGTGATTCTTTATCAGACAGCACAGTTTTTTCTCTGTTTCTTTTTTCAAGATTCTACTTATATGTATAAAAAAGAAAAAGACTGGATTTTACAGATTATATGTTTATTGACATTGATTGCGAAATTGATAAACGATAAAATGTTCGCCATTTTATTTTTATATCAATTTGTTTTAAGTTTTATTTGTATTGTTTTCTTACTTTTGAAACATCGAGGACGAATCAAGTTTATCTTAAAAAGCGAAAAAAATCATTTACTTAAATCTTTTGCTGTTCTGATTTTTTTCTTTATTGGATACGCCATATTTTTTGCAGACAACCCTGAATATTTAAGTAATCTAGCATGGTATATCATGATCCTTTTCCCATTATTTAGTATCCATGCAGTTGCTTTTAAAAATCATAGGTTTATAAAACAGTATTTTCTTTTAAAGGAAGGTAAAAAAGGACTGATTCTTTTCTTTTTTCTAGTTTGTATTATTTTACTTGGGCTATTGTTTAAGTTTAATATGATTGCCTATTTCATCATCATACATACGACTTTTTGGTTCGTGTTACTTTATTTCACCTTATTATATAAAGACATTAAAAAAACAATATTAAATTCAGATACAGGAGGAGAAAAAATTAAATCAGAAAGTTTTTATGCTCAAAACCTCGTACAGATCACTAAAGAGGAAAATTTAAAACGTGATTTTTCTAATTATTTGCATGATGAAATTTTACAAGATATTTTAGCCGTTAAAAATATGATGAATAAATCTAACAATGAGGAGATTCATGAAATAATTGTAAAAACGTTAGATCACTTAAATTTGTCTATACGAGTACAAATGGAAGAGTACTATCCAATACTATTAAAGACACTCACTTTAAAAGAAAATTATAGTAATTTACTTGAAATGGTGCAGCAAAAAAATAGAATGGAAAATATTAATATCACTTTTAATTGTAGTGAAAAATTATTTTTAGTTGAGCCCTATGAACTTGTTATATACAGAATTTTAAAAGAATTAGTGACAAATGCATTCAAACATTCTAGATGTTCAAAGCTAATTGTGAGTTTGAAACAAGAAAATGACGAAATAGAACTCATAGTAAAAGATAATGGCATAGGCTTAATGGTTAATGAAAAGCAGATTTCTAATGACCATAGAGGATTGAACTCTATCAAGGAACAGCTGCTTTTATTAAACGGTAAAATGACAATTTCAGAATGTAATCCTTCTGGTTTATGTGTTGCTATTCTTATTCCTATGAAGGGAGATGATTCCTATGAATATTTTATTAATAGATGATCACGCTTTATTTGCCAAAAGTTTGGAGATAGCTTTGGAAGATTATCCTGAAATAGATCATTTTTATTCATTACAAAGTATTGAAAAGGTTATCGCAATGATCAATGAGTGTAAGCCAGATATTATATTAATCGATATTAATTTAAGTAATATTAGTAATGAAGATGGTTTAGGTGTAGCAAAACATATTTTAGATAGCAAATGTGATACGAAAATAGTTATATTAACAGGATATGATTTGCCAGTTTATCGGTATGAAGCTCAAAAAATCGGTGTAAGTGGTTTTATTAATAAAAACATTATGCCAGATAAGTTGTTGCAGATTTTAATTGAGATTAATAAGGGTATTTGTTATTTTCCAATGTCTACGGAATATGTTGAGGAATTAACTAATAGTGAAAAACAAATTTTACAATTATTATGTGATGGATATAAGCGTAAAGAAATTTCTTCTATTTTATTTGTAAGTGAACGCACTGTTTCAAATCATATTCAGCACTTATTTAATAAGCTGAATGTTACTTCTTCGTTAGAAGCTGTAACGAAGGGAATAAAATTAGGGTATATTCAGCCTAATTATTAAAAATAGTTATTTGAACTAATAACTTTAAGCAAAAAAGGGATGTGACATATGGGAGTAAATTATTTGTATGCACATTCAACGAAAAACTGAGCTCGAACTGATAGTTATCGCTTATACCTTCTTGAAACAAGTGGAAAAAAACCGCTTGTTTCAAGAAAAAAATATACAAAAAAAAGAACACCCACAGAGAAATGTATTTTCTTTGTGGGTGTTCTTTTTTAAAAGGGAATTTTGAGAGACCTTCTTTTGGTTATCTTAAAGGTGTCGAGTTTTAAAAGAATTATCATATTTATAAAAATATGTAACCTACTACTAAAGTTGTAAAAAATCTAGTCAATATGTAGCAAGTATTATTAATTGAAAAAATGTAAAATAAATTTAAGAATCAAAATGTTGGAAGGGAGAGAGAGAAAACAATTGGATAGAGAAAATAATAAAAAACTTGTGGTAATCACTGGGATAACGCAAGGATTAGGTCGGTCATTAATTGACCGTTTTTATGAACTAGGTTGGTTGATTGTTGGATGTGGTCGTTCCAAAAGTAAGATAGAACAAGTCAAGAGACAATTTGACAACAAACATGATTTTCAATCCATTGATGTTTCGGACGATAAGGCTGTTAAAGCTTGGGGAGAATATATTCTTCAGCGATACGGTGCACCAGATTTACTTATTAATAATGCCTCTATTGTAAATAAAAATGCAACGCTTTGGACTATTTCTTCGAAAGAATTTGCAAATGTTATGAACATCAATGTGAATGGTGTAGTCAATGTGATACGGGCATTTGTACCAGCTATGATTCATAATAAACGAGGGATCATAATCAATATTAGTTCAAGTTGGGGACGTTTCGGTGAGGCAGAACTTGCACCATATTGCGCTTCCAAGTTTGCTATAGAGGGTTTAACTCAATCAATGGCACTAGAATTGCCGAAAGAACTGGCAGTAGTTGCACTAGATCCAGGTGGAGGCATTTATACTTCGATGCTACAATCATGTGCACCAGAGTATGTATCGAGTTCTCCAACTGCCGAGGCTTGGTCACATGTTGCTGTTCCGTATATGCTTAGCATTACATCAAATGATAATGGAAAATCCCTTACTTGTCCTAGGGTTTGCTAAATTCACTGGTTGAATAATGATTGGTGTTAATGAATAAGAAGGTGTAAAGAATGACGAAAAATTCTCCTTTAACATATAAAGATTTATTAAAAAATAACATTCCATTTAGAAATTTATTTTTTGCATTATCTATCAGTACATTGGGTGATTGGTTTTACTCTGTAGCCCTTATGGGATTCATATATAAAACTACTAATTCACCTCAAGTAGTTAGCATGATATTGTTAGCAGGAGCCTTGCCGAGGCTTTTGTTCAGCCCTTTTGTAGGAGTCTTTATAGACCGCTTTAATAAGAAAAAAATAATGATAATAACAGATCTTTTTAGGGGATGCTTAATTATATTGGCGATTCCTTTTTCAAATTATCTACCAGCTTTGTTTATACTGACTATTTTGAACTCAGTAACAAGTATATTTTTCACCCCAGCAAGGCAAACAATTATACCTGCCATAGTCCATGAGAATGATCTTGCTATAGCTAATTCTCTTTCTAATGTGATTTATGGAGCGATGGGAATTTTGGGTGCTTCATTAGGCGGGGCATTAACGGCATTGATTTCTTATAAATTTGCTTTTTTAATTGATTCTTTATCCTTTTTTCTTTGTGCTTTAATCGTATCATTTACTGCAATTCCTTTAATAAAAAACAGCACTCAATCACAGCAGAAGACTTACATGCAAAGTATAGTAGAAGGATTTAGATTTATTTTACAAAATAAGATTGTATCAGCTTTAGTGTTTGTTGGTATGTCTTGGGGAATTGTAGCAGGGGCCTATCAAGTACTAATCATCATATATGCTACTAAAATTTTTCATGCAGAAGATATTGGTATTGGGATACTTTATTCAACTCAAGGGTTAGGTACATTATTTGGGAGTTGGATTGTTGCTAAATATTATAGTACAAATACAAACAAAATGAAAAAAGTGTTTGGATGGGCCTATCTCATTCAAGGGTTATTTTTCGTATTTTTTATCATTTCGAGCCAATTATGGTTAGGTGTAATTTTATTATTTATTATGCGAGCAGCTGGAGGATTAATCTCTCCTATAGATAGTACACTGCTTCAAAAATATACACCTAATGAAATGTTAGGGCGGGTTTTTACTTTTCATACTGTTACGTATTCCTCTTTTATGCAACTGTCTACTTTTTTCACTGGTATTTTGCTAAGCTACATTAGTCCTCAATGTGTCGGGCTATTATTTGGTTTGCTTTGTGTGATTGTGAGCTTATATTGGTTAATTGCATACTACACAAACAAATTGACTGAACCTGTTGGAAAGCAACCAAGTATAGAACGTTCTTGTTAGAAGGATTTACATATACTTTCAGTGAAGATATACAACTTCTTTAGGAAGATTGTATTTAACTAGAGTACTAAAAAATTTTACTTCAACAGAATAAGGAAGATCATCATTCAAAATAGATGATCTTCCTTATTTTGTCTGTATTTAGAATTCATACTTCCTCTAATAAATATAAATGTTTAGATATTCAGTTACAATTGCTTATTATATATTTTTGTTTATAAAAAATAAAAATTATTTATTTTCTCCATTCATTGCATACAAATAAAAAATATAATCAGTCGAAGTTCCTGTATAACCTAGCTGTCTTAACATAGCCGTTATATTCCCGCGATGATATGTCCCATGATTCACAACATGTTGAATCAATTCAAAGGCGTTCGTGTCTAATCGTCCAAAGTGAGGATGTTCAGGTGAAATGACTTTCTCAAAGTTTTCTTCACGGGCGAAAAAACCTTGATAATCTTCGGATAAAGTAAAAAATAATTGTTCCATTTCTTGAAGAGTTGTATCTTTTATTTTTTCTGTAAGCTGTATGGCAGATGTCTTCATCTCATCAAAAGGTTTTCCTAATAAAGTACCTAGCCAGATTGTATCAGCAATATACATATGTATAAACGTTTGTGAAATAGTAGGGAATACACTTTGTATTTTTGTAGACCAAACGTCCCCTGGTAATGTCTTTAAGTGTTCAAAAAGCCTTTTGTTAGCCCAAACGTGATAATTATAAGTTTGTAAGACAGAATGCTTCATTAAAAATTCCTCCAGTTTCAGTTGAATTCAAATTATAAAGAAATAGCTTACTTTAAATATACAACCAACGTTTATGACTTTCCTGTTAGAAACTATGAAAAAGCGGTTTATTAAGAGAAAAGGGGGATCTTTTCCTTTGCCCTGTATAGTTTCACGTCTCAAAGCAAAAAGTAACGTTGGAGGTGAGCAAAATGGGTCGAAAAATTAAACAGGATCCTTCAAGAGCAGGTCTTGGCTCTTCTCAAGTTGAAGGTCAAGGAACGACTACGAGCGAAACAGGTTCCGCTAAAGTTCCTTCATCAAATAAGAGGCAAAAACGTAGTTAATTATAATTAGTTATTTTTTCGTTGTTGAAAAAGCTTTTATGTTAAACAAGTGCAATTTTAAGATGAAAATTGCACTTGTTTTCATGCCCAAAATATGGTTGACAATATCAGACTACAAATGTAATATATTAGTTGGACTACATTTGTAATATCAGAAAGGAGAAAGCATACATATGAAAGAAATTCCTAAAATATCTGAAGCTGAGTTGGAAATAATGAAAGTTCTTTGGTCAAAAGCGCCTCAAACAGCAAATGAAATTATTAAAGATCTTGAAGGGAAAATGGACTGGAGTCCAAAAACAATCCGAACGTTAATTAACAGGTTGGTGCAAAAAGAAGCGATATTGGCCCATCAAGAAATCGGAAAAATGTATACATATACTCCTTTAGTTTCTCAAGATCATTATTTGCAAGTAGAAACAAAATCATTTCTTAAACGTTTTTATGGTGCAGCATTAAAACCACTACTTGTAAACTTCTTAAAGGAAGAAAAGCTTTCTCAAGAAGAAATTAATGAACTTAAACGTATTCTTGATGATAAAAGTGAAGCTGATCGAAGAAAAGAACGATGAGTATAGAAATTTTAAATAGTCGACTTATGCATGTTTTCAATTGGATATTTGAATCTTCATTAATGGCTAGTATTTTAGTTGGAATCATTTTATTTATTAAACTTGTGCTTAAAAACAAGTTAACGCCAAGATGGCAGTATATAGTATGGATTATCGTTATTTTTCGGTTACTTTTACCGTCTGCACCTGAAAGTTCGTATAGTATATATAACGTCTTCGTACCTAATCGTGAGATTACTCCTACTGTCAATGTTTCTAATGTGAATTATGAAAAGACAAATATTTCCGGTGAAGCAGTCACTATTGAAGGGGGAAAAGGGTCATTTAACCAATCAAAATCACAACATACAGATTACATTTTAATTTACAAAATTGGATTATATGTGTGGTTGTTTGGAGTTGTTGGTTTTGGAAGTTTTATGATCGTATTAAACAAACGTGTTTATAAGTACATAAAAATACAACCCCTTATTACTGATAAAAGAATTATGAATCTTTTTGAGCAATGTAAACGTACAATGTCAATTAAACGAAATATTCCTATAGTTGTATCTGGTAACATTTCAAGTCCAACAGTTCTTGGGTTTATAAAACCGAGAATCTTGTTATCTGAAAATCATATGAGAACGCTAGATGATGATCAACTGCGTTTTATTTTCTATCATGAATTAGCACATGTGAAACGAAAAGACGTTGGCATGAATTGCTTGATGAATAGTTTACTTATTTTGCATTGGTTTAATCCAATTCTTTGGTATGCATATTACCGAATGCGCGAAGATCAAGAAATTGCATGCGATGCACTTGCACTTACATATATCGATTTTAAACAGAGAATTGATTATGGGTATACAATTATCAATCTATTAGAAGACTATTCAGATCGTTATCAGATTCCTAGCTTAGCAAATTTAACAAGGAACAAGCTGGCACTAAAAAGGAGAATTGTGATGATTAAACAATTTCAAAAAAAATCGTATCGTTGGTCGCTATTGGGGATTACTGCTGTTATTTCCATATCAGCGATTTCATTAGTGAATGCAGAAGAACCTACTCAAAAAGCTAAAAAGTTATTTGGAGAAAATCAAAACGACAGACAAATAAGTATGGATGAAGAAGCACCAGATCCTGGACTTAGTATCACAGATATTTCGAAAAAAACAAAGAAAGAGCGCCATACCGTTGTCTTACCAACAGAAACTCATCGTAGTTTATTTAAAGAGGTATTTTGGAATCAATCGAAAAAAGGAGAATTTTACAAAGGGAAAATTCAAACAAATGACATTGATATTGACCAAGCTTTTGCAAACGAAACAGTAGAAATAAGTCCACTCCCTAGAAATTATAAAATGTATGCTTCTTTTAGTAGAAAGAACCCGTGGCCAGTATATATTTTAGGGAAATTAAAGGACGAAAAGGGGAATACGTATACTTGGAAACAACCCTATCAAAACGAGCATCCATATCAAGATCCTATATTACATTTGGATCATGTAGTGGATTTGCCAGATTTTGAAGGAGAAACTGCGAAAGTAGCTCTTCGTTTTATTTGGATAACTGATGAAGGGAAATGCTACGGAGTTGGCGATAAGTTATTTATGTTAAAAAACAAGAAACATTGACTGCAAAAGATCAGGAATATTCAGCATTGCCGCCTGTAACGAAATAAGATAAGAATGAAACTCTTTAAAAGAAGAGAGTATGGATTAGTAAGATAAAGAGCGTATGTATATTATTATTTCATGTTAATAGAGAGGTATTTTCAAGATGATTTTCCAAAAAAATAATTATCCATAATAGACTTTGTGTAAACAGAGTCTATTTTTATTTGCGTGATTCTTATGGGATGAAACAACTATATTTACATCAAAATGATAAAACATATTATTTTTGTACAGAGCAAGAATGTAATGTAGTGTACTTTAATGAAGAACAGCAAGTATTTATCAAAAACGATCTTAAAGTTCCTCTTTTTCAAAAAGATATAGAAGAAGATGTGCCTGCTTATTACTGCTTTAATTGGACACGAGCACGTATTCGTGAAGAAATAAAGCAAACTGGTAAGAGCCAAGCTGTACAAGAGATATCAATGCATATTAAAGATGCGAAGTAAATAATCCTCAAGGATCTTGTTGTCTAGGAAACGTATCAGCGTTTATAAAGCAAGTTGAAAAATAGTATGATTAACTTCCGCTAACATTAGTTATGTGAATGAAGCAAAAAATAGCTAGAGCTCGTAGTAGTTATATATTTCAACTCTAGCTATTTTCGTTTATTCAGAATCAATAAGGTTAACAGCCCTAATTTTCATGTCAGGTTGTTGAGTTAATATTTGTTGTTTTGCTTCTTTAACATCACTCGCTTGTACTTTTTTGTAATATACAACTCCTTTAGGACATTGATATTCAACATTATAGTCTTTCTGTTTAGAGTCCATTTTTATTTCTCCTTACATTATGTGAATTTTTTAGGGACTATCTGTTTTGATGTTTTAGATATATTTGTTAAAAATATCTTCTTATAATATCTCTACTTATAAAAAGCTCAAAAAGAACGTTATACTTTCGATAGCTTACTTAGTTTTATAAAGTTATCTTGTTCCGTTTCTTTACCTGCCGTAGCACAAGATAACATAACAACCCAAGCGGGCCGAACATTAGGATAAGGAATAAGAGTATAGACTGCAACGGTATAGATACATACCGATGTTCCATGTTATCCCTATAAACGTAATGGCCGATTGCCTGATCGAAACAAAGTAAATGAAGCCAGACGAGTAAGGCAAAGTCCGATTTGGATAACAGTCGGATGACACCCTCCGCTGACCCGAAATCTTGAACGAATCCAAAGCCTGATTCTACGATAACCATGATGATCCCAATAGCATAAAGTGTAGCGAGATACATAGGAAAAATGGCTATGCCCGCGAGAAACCTTGTGACTCGCCACGTCGGTAACAGTATCAAAAGAAGCCAGAGCAGTATAGCTATGCCCGCAAGAGCAAACAACTTTTCATACATCGTTATAATTCCCCTCTCCAGGAAAATATTGTTTTAATTTCTATGTGATGATGGATTGGCAGACATCGGTTTCGGTCTCAGCAGTTTAAATACAGCGGAAACGAATATGGCAAGCCAAATGAGCAGCATGGCGCCAGAAAGAATCGGCAGCACTGTCAGTTCAAAAACGGAACGTCCGAGGATGGTTTGTAAACCAATCAGTACGATGGAAAGTGTCCAGGCGAAACTTCCAAAATGAATTCGCCGCAGGGCATGCCTACTACATGTATATGCCCGCTCCGATACCCATCCTAGCAACGTTAGTGCTTGCAAAGCATGAAAGCTGAGCCCATGAAGGACAATTAAGTTTCCTGTCTCGCCCACATATCGGCTTTGCAGCGCGATCATCCATATTCCTGAGGCAAAGGCAATAATGCCCGAGAAAAGTGCATAGCGGATGCCCAATACTAACAGCGGACGTTCATTCGTCTGTCTCTTGCGATAAAACGGGATGGCAAGCAGTACTGTTACGATGATGATCAATAGCGAATCAAGTCCGAACAAAGTGCCGGAAATCGAATCGATAGCAGAGCCGGCACGCGTAAACCGTGGATTAATCCCGCGAAAATGCTGGATTGTTTCGACCGCATAGGCATATAGAGTTGTCAGTGTGAAAGTCCAACGAATAGCTGCCCGTTTGCGGGAACTCAGCCCTGCTATCGGTAAAATGGCTGCTATGGACAAAATAAACAATGCGATCGCGGCATTGAAAGAAAACGCTCGTTCCAAGTCGCCTTCTGGAAAAATGATTGCCCCGTATAGTCCAATATATACCGCAATACCAACTGCAAGCACAAAGCCAAGCATGCTAATAATTACGAGCAGCTTTTCTCCATCAAAGAGCTTCATCCCCGGCACTGTGTCGATCTTTTGATTGCCTGCCTTCATCAATTGATCATTCCTTTCTCATGATTTCTTTTAAGGGAAATGACTTTCATATTTTATTAACGAATAAATAAAATATGAATAAAAAAGGCAGCACTGTTACTACTTGGCTGAAACAGAGGACTATGCAAAATTAAGTGCAATTGATCATGACATGAACAGCATCTATCAAAGTGTGTAGGAAAACCAAAGGATATTGCACAAGCATGTCTTTATTTAACAGTTAAAGAAAATAATTTTGTTACAGGTAGTAACCTTGTTGTAGACGGTGTTTCCTCTACGAAAAGCTTCCAATACAAGGTAAAACAAGTAAAGGAAGGGATTAGCTATAGAACCTAGTCATACATTTATAAAGAAAGAGTAGCTATCTTTCCATTTTGATATATCAGCTCTTTCTTTATTTTCTTACCGAATAGAACTTTATTACATGTGAATTTGAAATAAAGTTACGATGTTTATCAAAAAGATGCGATGCTCTAATCCTTTGGAGATGGTAATCTAAAGGGATGTTTTTATAGTGGAAAGGAAAAGAACAGCTGATTTTGAGTGACGATAAGTTGTTACGTTAAAGGGCAGGATAGTGTAATAACATTAGTAACTTTATTCAGAAATAAATACTGTAAATAATGAAAATGTAAAAAATTGGCGGGAGAAACAATATCTAAATGATTAAAGGGAGGAAGAATTATGTCAAATAACGCAAGAACAAGAAGAATCATTTTAGATTTAGCAGTTACTTTAGATGGTTTTATTGAAGGGAAAAATGGGGAAGTTGATTGGTGCATCATGGACTCTGAGATGGGGTTTATTCATTTTTTAAATCAAATTGATACTATTTTATATGGAAGAAAAAGCTACGATTTATGGGGACAATTTACTCCAGAAATTGAAGATGCTAGTACTGAAAAGGAAATTTGGGGGTCGGTTCATAATAAGGAAAAATATGTGTTTTCCAGAACGCAAAAAGGAACTGATAATAAAGCAATATTCATAAATAATAATATTTTTGAAGAAGTAAATAAACTAAAGAATAAGCCTGGTAAAGACATCTGGCTTTATGGCGGAGCGAGTCTTATTACAACTTTTATCAATTTAGGGCTTGTTGATGAATTTAGATTATCTGTTCACCCTGTTATTTTGGGAGAAGGAAAACCGTTGTTTATTGATATAAAACAGAGGTTGAATTTAAAAATGGTTCATACAAGAACGTTCTCCTCTGGCGTTGTGCAACTAATCTATCATTTGAATGGGAATTAATAATATTGCACATTCAAAGATAAAATACAATAAATATCATTAAGAAATACTCGATAGTAATTGTCACTTTGTCAACAATAAGGCGCGATTCTTGAATAACATAAGTAGAGAATGATTAAATTCTTTTATAAAAATCCAAATATAAATTTGATAAGGAAGAATCCATTTTGATCAATCTTTTTTTAAATGGGTTCTTTTTATTTATCGTAAAATAAGGGTTTGCGAGGTATTTTTGTTCAAACTTTATTTCAAAGCTACATCTTCGGTTTACTCGTATACAATTAAACTGTCTGTCATTTTAACAACGTTAGGAATGTTTCATGCAGCACAATGTCATTTGTGTTGTATGGCAAGAAGAAAAATTACATTAGAAAAGAGCCGGAATTCCCCCTGTTAAGAATAAACCGATCCTATAATAGTTAAAGGACGAAAAAAAAGAAACATAGAAGCGAAAAACCTCTGTTTTTCTTTTTGATTAATATATAAATTCAAATTAAAAACCTGACATAAACACCTTTTCTTTTTAGATGGTCGAGAGTGTCTGGCCAAGCGTAGAAGCGGTCAGGGCCTTTTTCCTCCACGTGCGAAGTTCAAACAAAGAGAGGAAGAAAGTAAAAGGTTATTTTTTGTTCAGCATGGCGGCGACTTGTGTGTTGGAAAGTCAAGTTGTAATTATATATTCATTGGAAAATATTCCTTTTCTACCCTGTTATAGAAGCTATTTTGAACGTAAGTAATTTGTAAGGAATGGGTAAGGAAAAAGAAAGTTTCATTGTATATGATAAAAATATAACGAGACGTGAAAGGCGGAACAGATATGACGTATATATGAAAAGTAAACCAGTTAATAAGAGTGTTTCAAGGAAAAGAAGTAATTTATAGGGTTAGCATACATGTGGAAAAAGAGGGGATTTACCGTTTTTTAGGACAGAATGGTGTTTGTAAAAATAACTAGTATGAAGATAATTACGAATTCAATGTTGAACTTTTGATATTAGTGGAAATGATAGCTGTGTGGTTAGTTATACAATATGAATAGAGGAGAGGAATGCTTTATGAAAATACGTAGTAAAATTACATTTGTAAGTCTGTCCCTGTTAATAGCTGGAAGTTCCCTGCTATACACATCACCAACCTCAATTGTAAAAGCAGAAAATGTATCTAGTTCGTTACAAACAAGCACTCAAAGAGATCGTAATTCCGTCAAGCAAGCAATGAGGGATACATTGCAATTTGGAATCCCAGGGATACTTGCTAAAACTTCCGAGGATGGAAAAACGTGGGGTTATGCCGCTGGGGTAGCGAATCTGAGCACCAAGCAACCAATGAAAACAGATTTTCGCTTTCGCATTGGCAGCGTGACGAAGACGTTCATCGCAACGGTTGTACTTCAATTAGCTGGAGAGAACCGCCTGAATCTAGACGACTCCATCGAAAAATGGTTGCCTGGTGTTATTCAAGGAAACGGATATGATGGTAACCAGATTACTATCCGGCAGATATTGAACCATACAAGTGGTATCGCTGAATACTTAAAGTCACCAAGCGTTGATTTGATGAATACAAAAAAATCATATACCGCTGAAGAAATAGTGAAAATTGGACTTTCTCTACCTCCAGACTTCGCCCCAGGAAAGGCCTGGTCCTATTCAAACACAGGATACGTGATACTGGGCATCCTTATTGAAAAAGTAACCGGGAACAGCTATGCGGAAGAGATTGAAAATCGGATTATTGAACCGCTTGAGCTGTCAAATACATTCCTACCTGGCAATTCAAGCGTTATTCCAGGCACCAAGCATGCCCGTGGATATGTCCAACCAGACGGAGCAAGTGAGCTAAAAGACGTTACTTATTATAACCCAAGTATAGCTAGCTCGGCTGGAGATATGATTTCTACTGCTGACGACTTAAACAAATTCTTCTCATACTTACTCAGTGGCAAATTACTGAAGGAACAGCAGTTAAAACAAATGCTTACTACAGTTCCTACAGGAAGTGCTGAAATCAGTGGATATGGTCTTGGGATCTATGAAACTAAGCTTCCAAACGGTGTCTCGATATGGGGACACACAGGTAGTATTCCAGGGTTTATTACTCTTGTTGGGGGTACACTTGGAGGCAAGCATACGTTGGCCGTCAATTTGAACAGTATGGGCAAAGCTAACTTTAAAAATATTTTACTTGCTGAATTTAGCAAGTAGGCAAAAAGGAAAACCGAATAAATTTTGGGGTTTTTGGAATTCCAGCGGCAATTCAACGCTATTAAGCTAATAAAACAAAATCCTCCCTAAAAGTAGGAAAGAACGCCATCCTTTATCGTAAACTTCTTACGATAAGCATAGCGTTTTTCATTTTGAGGGTATGATTTTCGCTTTGCTTGATGGGCATGTGATACTACCTCTATATATAAGCTCTTATTATACCTTCACTTACAAAACATTACAAAACTGTCATATTGATGTAAGGTTATTAGATAGTTCATATACTATTTCGATGTAATAATGAAAGTATAAGAAATACACACCTAGAAAAAATATAATAGAACTAGGTAACTGTAAGATAATTTTAAAGCTGTCATTTATACTTTTTGCAGTTACTTGACGTTTACTTTCTAAATGTTAACAATAAATAGGTGGATTTGTACGAATTTAGGGGAGATGAAGAGATGTCGATAAAAAAAGCTTTGTTATTCATGTTTATGCTGGTAATTGGTTTAACAGGCTGCTCTATGATTGAAGAAGGTAAGAATTCAATTAACTATGCTCAAAAGGCAATAGACTATGTTAATGAAATGAGTGCGTTTGCAAATGAAGCGCCGGGATTAGTAGAAAAATCAATCAACGATGGTGCCGCCCGCAAAGAATTAGAAACTAGACTCAGAGAAATCCAAAAGGATATTCCAGCTTTTAATGAATTGACACCTCCTGATGTAGCAAAGGATATACATCAGCAAATTGTTAGATATAATGAAAAGTTAAATGAATTAATTAATACAACTATGAAGAAGGTAGAAGAAGGAAAAATGGATGTAGAACAATTCAAAAACTCAGAGCTTATGCAGACAATTCAACAAATTCAAGACTTAAAAGATAAGATTCAAAATTTAGGTAAGTAAATATAGTCTGAAAAAATCCCGTTATATATAACGGGATTTTTTACAGGCTGTGGAGAAAGTATTCTCCGCAGCCTGTTTTTGTGTCTGAACCTCTTTTTATCTGTCAACACTGATAAAAAA
>NZ_JAQOTJ010000010.1 GCF_028401955.1 Bacillus sp. BP-3 | reverse complement strand
CACGAAGGACGTAACAGAAGCAACCAATTGGAGGTACACGTTTGATAATCTCCAAGCGTACGATGCAGACGGCAAAGCATATAAGTACGAAATAAAAGAACAAGAAGTAGCAGGATATAAATCAGAAGTAAAAGGTTATGACATTACGAATACAAAGGTTGGTCAAACAAAAGTAGAAGGAACGAAGACGTGGAAAGACGATAATGCGAAAGAACGTCCAAGTACAATCAAGGTCGACTTACTACAAAACGGTCAAGTAGTTGACACGAAGGACGTAACAGAAGCAACCAATTGGAGGTACACGTTTGATAATCTCCAAGCGTACGATGCAGACGGCAAAGTATATAAGTACGAAATAAAAGAACAAGAAGTAGCAGGATACAAATCAGAAGTAAAAGGTTATGATATTACAAATACAAAGATTCCGGAATGGACAGATGAAGATCCCAAAGATCCATCCAAGGGTCCAAACATAGATCCGAAAGATCCGAACACAAATAGCGATATAAAAGTTCCATCCAATAAAGAAAACGATAAGACGACAGTATTACTTCCTAAAACGGGAGGAACACCAGCGGAGATGATTTCAATTGTTGGAGGTATGGTATTGTTCGTTTTAGGTGGAATGTTATTCGCTCGTCAACGAATGAAACAATAAAAAGATTTAGAGTATTATAGATAGCCCCTTTAGGAAATCATTCAAAAAACTTCATGGACAGGTGAAGAAAAGAATGAGCCCTAAAGGGTTTTTTCTATGCTGAAAACTGAAAGCTTTTTAAAATGAAATCAGCGCGCCCAAATTGAGTACTGGGACGCGCTGATTTCGTTTTTTATGACAGGGGTTAGATTACTATAATTCCTGTATTTTTTGCTTATAGCGCTGTTAAAATAATCGGTTCACTGCGAGTTACAACGATTGTATGTTCACACTGAGCAACAAGGCTTTTATCTGGTGTGACAAATGTCCAGCCATCGTCGCCACGTTCGATAATATGATCTGCTCCCATTGATACGAATGGTTCTACTGCTAAGACAAGGCCGTCTTTTAAGAGAGTGCTATCCATTGGATCGAAATAGTTTAAAATATGGTTTGGTGCTTCGTGTAAGCTAAGGCCAATGCCGTGTCCCGTTAAGTTTTCAATGACTTTATAGCCATTTTTACGAGCATCATTGTTAACTGCACGGCCAATTTGGTTTTGTTTTGCACCAGCTCTTATTTTTTTCATAGCTGCCCAAAATGCACTCTCAGCAGCAGCGCAAAGCTTTTCTTTTGCTTCGTCTTGTCCAAGAACAAATGAAATACCTGTATCTGCGTAGTAACCATCAAGTGCTGCAGATACGTCGACGTTTACTAAGTCGCCTTCTTTTAGAACGCGGTCTCCTGGGATGCCGTGTGCAACTTCTTCATTGACGCTAATGCAAGTTGTCCCTGGAAAATTATATTCTTTTTCAGGTGCAGAAATAGCACCGTGCTCATCTAATACTTTCTTGCCGATTAAATCAAGCTCTTTTGTTGTCATGCCTGGTTGCGCTTGTTTTTTCATTTCCTCGCGAGCAAGCGCAACGATGCGGCCGATTTTTCGTAAGCTTTCTAAATCTTGTTCATTGCGAATAATCATGAAAACCACTGTCCTTCCTCGAATGTACATCTTATATGATTGTATCATGTTTATTTTTGTCCTGCTACCAACGTGGGAAGTCACCCATTTCAAGATTTTCTGACATTTGTCATATTCATGTCATGACGTCTCATACTGTTTTCCATCCCTTCCAATTTATACAATATAAATATAAGAACGACGGAGGTGGAGGAATGAAACAAGTAATTGAAGTAAATGGTGTTTCAAAAACATTTAAACATAAAAAGGCAGTAAATAACGTTTCATTTACAGTAACGAAAGGAGAGATTGTTGCATTACTTGGACCGAACGGAGCGGGGAAAACGACAACAATTTCGATGATGCTTGGATTAAGGGATCCTTCAGAAGGAAAAGTTTCTATCTTCGGTAAGAGCCCAAAACACCGAGATGTTCGCAATCGCCTAGGAGCAATGTTGCAAGAAGTGAGCGTCATTGATAGCGTGTCAGTAGAAGAAGCAATTGACTTGTTTCGTAGTTATTATACGAATCCAATTGCAAAAGAGACATTACTTAAGTTATCCAATTTAGAATCAGAAAGAAAGCAAAGGTGTGAAAAGCTATCTGGCGGTCAAAAAAGACGTTTAAATTTTGCGCTTGCACTTGCGGGAAATCCCGATTTACTTTTCTTGGATGAACCAACAGTAGGGATGGATATTACATCTAGAAAAAGCTTTTGGGATACAATTCGAAAATTAGCAGGTGAAGGAAAAACAATAATTTTAACAACGCACTATTTAGAAGAAGCAGATGCGTTAGCAGATCGAATTTTATTATTTGGTAATGGAAAAATCATTGCTGATGGAACGCCAGATGAAATGAAAGCAACAATTTCTCAAAAAACAATTTCATTTTATGTGAAAGAGGAATTGCCGACGAATATGCTTCGCAGCCTATCTCATGTTACAAGTGTCCAGTGGCATGAAAAACGTGTGGTGCTGACAACAGATGATACGGATGCTACGCTTCGAGAAATTTTTCATAAAAACTTGCCTGTTATGGATATTGCTGTTGATCGCGGCAGCTTAGATGAAGCTTTTGAACAATTTGTCGCTAATCAGAAGGAGGAAATCGCATGAGAGCGTTTTGGATGCAATGTAAAATAGAAATATTACGTACGTTTCGCAATAAATTATTTATCTTTTTCTCTTTATTAATGCCAGTTATATTTTATTATATTTTTACAAATGTTGTGTCAGTGCCGCGAAACGGAGATGCATGGAAAGTGCATTATTTAATTTCAATGGCTACTTTTAGTATTGTAGGAACAGCACTCTTTAGTTTCGGTGTTCGTCTTTCACAAGAAAAAGGGCAAGGGTGGACACAGCTTTTACAAATTACACCACTGCCAGAAGGAGTATATTTAACAGCTAAAATTATTGCTCAAACGGTTGTAAATGCTTTTTCAATCATCGTTATTTTCATCGCGGGTATAGTCATTAATGATGTACAGTTAACAATTGGACAGTGGATTGGCGCTGGATTATGGCTATTGGTTGGTGTTACACCATTTTTAGCACTTGGAACGATTATCGGTGCGATTAAGAAAGCGGATGCGGCTACCGGACTAGCAAATATATTAAATATGTGTTTAGCGATTCTAGGAGGCTTGTGGACGCCGATTGAAATATTTCCAAAGACGTTAAGAAGTATTGGGGAATGGACACCGACATATCATTTCGGAAGCGGAGCTTGGGACATTGTTGCCGGCAAGACAATCGGTTGGGAAAATGCGGCAATTTTGGGAGGTTATTTTATCGCTTTTGTTGTACTATCAATATATATAAGAAAAAGACAGGAAGCGGTATAACATGATCGAAAAGAAGCAGTTTGAAATCTTTCCAAGACATATGGGAGTCTTCCCTTATATATGGCTCGTATATTTGTTGTACCCTCTTTACTACTTGATGGGGCAATCAGGTTGGAAGTTGATATTAGGAGGCGGGATGCTTGTACTCTTTGTTATTGCATACCGCCAGCTTTATTTTGTGCCAAAGAACTTTGTTATATGGGCTTGTATTCAATTTGTAATTACTTTCTTATTTAGTATGTTTTATCACCCATCTATGATTTTCTTTGGATTTTTTACAGCAAATGCAATGGGGTTTACACCGACAAAGAAACAATTTCGATTGTTGTTTTTCTTTTTTATTGTAATGATTGGTTCTTTTATGTTGGTGAACATCCGCGAGTTTACAAACACGTCTGCTATAACTATGATCCCAATGTTTATTTTAATGATTGTTACACCATTTGGCATGCGGAATTTTAATCAGAAAAAGATATTAAGAACACAGCTAAGTGAAGCGAATGAACAAATTCGTGATCTAGTAAAACGAGAAGAACGGCAGCGCATTGCAAGAGATTTGCACGATACGTTAGGACATACGTTATCGCTTATTACATTAAAAGGCCAGCTTGTTGAGAAGCTTATTGTGAAAAATCCGGAGCGTGCTTGTCTGGAGGCAAAGGAGATCACGCAAACATCAAGAACAGCGTTAAAACAATTGAGAGAATTAATTTCTGATATGCGGATGATTACTGTAGAAGAAGAGCTAGAGCAAGTGAAGGTGATTCTTCAAGCTGCTAGCATATCGTTAGAAGTGCAGCAGGAGACAAGTACGAATGTATTATCACCACTAGAACAAAACATTTTAGGAATGTGTATACGTGAAGCGGTGACAAATGTTGTTAAGCATAGTAAGGCAACGGAATGCGTAATTACTCTGCTTGAAGTACAAGGGAAATTGGCTGTACAAGTAAAGGATAATGGTATTGGATTACAAAAAAATCATGATGGGAATGGTATTCTTGGCATGAGGGAGCGATTGGCTCTTATTGATGGAATGCTTAAATTAAATGATGTTCATAATGGAACGATGTTAACAATACATATTCCAATTGTCATAAGAACAGGGAAAGAGGGTGCGCGTGCATGATTCGAATCATCATTGCCGAAGATCAACGTATGCTTCGCGGAGCGTTAGGAGCTTTGCTGGATTTAGAGGATGATATTGAAGTTGTTGGACAAGCGGAGAACGGAGAAGAGGCCTTAAAGCTAATTGAAACATTACAGCCGGATATTAGTATTATGGACATTGAAATGCCGATTCAGAGCGGGCTGGATGTTGCTGAAACATTACGGAAACAACAATCACTGTGCAGAGTTATGATTTTAACAACATTTGCTCGTCCTGGCTACTTCGAGCGTGCAATGAAAGCGAATGTTCATGGATATTTATTAAAAGATAGTCCGAGTGAAGATCTTGCAGCGGCAATTCGTAATGTTATGAATGGAAAACGAGAAATTTCTCCGGAGCTTATGTTTGGACTTTGGCAAGAACAAAATCCGTTAACAGATCGGGAAAAAGAAGTTCTTCTATTAGCCAAAGAAGGAAAGACGACAAATGAAATCGCCAAAACACTATATCTTTCATCTGGAACTGTTCGAAATTATATTTCCGATGTTTTAACGAAGTTGGATGCGAAAAATCGGATCGAGGCGATTACGATTGCAGAAGAAAAAGGGTGGATATGAGAAAAGATGTTTACCAATGTGAATCGGTAAACATCTTTTTAATTATTATTTTTTTTGTATTTCAATTACGTTATTTCCTTGTGGTAACGCTTTGTAACCATGAGCAATAAATGCCTTTTCCACCTGTGTCGCTACTGCATTGCCATATAAATCTTTTGCAGCTTGTACAATGTGAGAGTGAAGGGACTCAAAATCTTCTGCTGATGTTGCATAGTTTTGCAGGGCTCGCATAACGATTTTGCTTACTTTCTCGTTCCCTTGTTTTGCGACTGTTACACCATTATATGTTTTTCCCTCGACCAATTGATAAAGAACGTGGCTAATAATACCTGAATTTGCGTGAGATTCTTGGTTGTTTCCGTCATTATAGAAATCTTGTAAATTTGTATATAGTTTTTTACCACGGTCACCAATTTCGTTTGGAATATCACGAATTGTTTGGCCGTCTAATGTATCACCCATAATCCAATTTCCTTTGTCTTTTTTTACGTAAAACTCTACTTGTGTTCCCCAGAAGTCCGCAAGTCCTTCGTTTAATGCATTTGTTTCATCGTTTGGATATTTTACAACTTTATTTTTAGTTGTTCCGCTAAATACAGCGTGTCCAAATTCATGTGCAGTTACATCAATAGCAGATGTTAATTTTCCGTTTAAGCCATCGCCAAATACCATTTGGTTCCAACCTGGATGCCAAAAAGCGTTTTCATAGTTTGTTTTTACGCCATCATTTACTTCAGTAGAATCAAATCCGTGTACGCTTGCAACAATTTTTGCATCTTTATTATCATAGCTTTTGAGATTGTGCTTTGTTTTATAATAATCATAAATAGCACTCATGTTTTTCATAACACCAACAGCTTCTTTATCTGCGAATGTAGTTGATGTACTAGAAACGAGTGTGCCAGGATAACCAGTTTGGTTATATCCACCTTGTGAATCCGCATAGTTTGCATCATAAATATAAATACCATTACCACGCGTTAAATCAGCTAAATAAAATTTTTCATCAGTTCCTTTTGCGATATTAAATAATACCTTTTCTAGTAGTGTATTTACACCAGCTCCGTGTTTCTTTGCTGGAGAGAACTGAGGAATCCCAGCTTGTGGAATAGGTTGTTTTTCTTTATTTTTTACCATTTTTTCTTGGAATAACATTTCACTATGAATTAAATCAATAATTGCTTGACCGTTAATGATTTGATCATTATTTTCATATGTAAATGTAATAACATCTGCATATGTATAGCTGCCGTCTTGCTTTCTATAAATGACAGTTTCACTAGTAAATTCTTTTTCTAACGCATCGTTTGGAATTTGAAGAGAATTTCGTAAGGAAGTTTTTACTTCATTTTTCGACAAAAAATTTGTTATAGTAAGATTAGGTTGTTGTTCTAAATTTTGGGTAACCTTACCGCTGACAGTTGTAATTACTCCATTTTTATCTACTTTTACAATTAAGTCTTGGCCGTATACTTTGTAGCTTTTATAAGTTTGGGTAAGACGTACTTCTGTTTGGTTTTCTTTTGTTTCTTGATTTGTTAGTTGGAAATCAGCACTTTTTTCAGTGGTAACTTGCTCTTGTTGTGCTTTTGCCCCTTGTACTTCACCTTTTAAGTATTTTTTCGCGATATTTTCTTTCGTATCGTTTTGGGGTTCTGTTAATGCTCCGATTGTTAGACCAGGTTGAGCAATGTCAACTTTCACCTGGTTATTATCAATTTCTTGAGCATGAATTGCTTCACTTGATAAAGGACAGAGCAAGCCGAAAGCAAAAAGGGCACTAGTCATTTTTTTGTAATTCATCTTTAACACTCCTAATCTTGTATTTGTATGAGATGAATTGTAAGAGGAAATTGCTGAATTTTATATAAATTATGCAATATTTCATATCGAAAATTGTCGAATTGACATTATTGTAGTGGTGTGACCATTTTTAAAACTAAATTGCTATAAATGGGATGGTGGACGAATATGCACGCGCAAAAACTAGGAGCTGAAATTAAAAAGATTAGAATGATGAGAGGTTTGACACAAAAGCAACTATCTGATAATATATGTCATCAATCAGAAGTAAGTAGAATTGAATCAGGAGTAGTATATCCAAGTATGGATATATTGCAAGGGATTGCAGCGAAGCTACAAGTACCGATTATTCATTTTTATGAAGTACTGGCTTATTCTGATATTGAACGAAAAAAACAATTTAAGATTCATATTAAAGCGTTATGCAAACAAAAGAAATATGAAGAAATTTATAAAAAGGTGTGGGATGAATTAAAGAAAGAAGAAGAACATCCAGAGTTTCAACAGTTTCTTCTTTGGCATTATCACTTGTCAGCGTATGTGTTGAAAAAAGTGAATTATGAATACTGCATTTTGGAGCTGAAAAAATTAATAAATCAGCAATTAGTGGGAATCGACGTATTTCAAAATTTATACATTGAAAATTCAATTGCAAATATTTATGCGGAAAATGAATGTATTCAAAAAAGCATTGAACTTTATCAAGATATTTTAAAACAGCTGGAATCATTACATAGTAACGAGGAGTTTGCCATAAAGGTTGGCTATAATCATGCAAAGGCATTGTATTTAGATGAACAGTATGAAGAAGCTCTTTATCACGTTGAAAAAGCAATCGAAACATCATGCCGAATTAGTAACATGACACTCATTGGGCAGTTATTTTATCAAAAGGGAGAATGTCTTGAGCAACTAGGACATTTAGAAGATGATATTAGAGTTGCTTATGAGAAAGCGCTTTTCTTTTTTGAACTATTAGACTTAAATTCTTACAAAAATACGCTCTTAAAAAAGATGAAAATTTAGATAGGCAAAAAATGGGTATGCACAATTGCATGTTTTATGGATAAAATTTCATGTTATATTAGAAAAAAAGACATGGGGGAATGGAATATGAAGAAACTTCTTGTTGGTAGTTTATTGACATTAGCAATGTTAGCAGGTATTTCATTTGGCGGTACGCTAGTAGATCAAAATCAAGCAGTAACAAATCATAGCGATGTAGTACAGTTAGCTTCAGATTTACCATTTGAGCACTAAGATATAAAAACAACCGTCTATTCAAGGCGGTTGTTTCTTTTTTAGGTCTTATTTTTTTTATAATACTTTTTGGCATAGGTTTACCATTCAAGGATGCTGCCGCTTCGGCGTTTTACGCCTCTAATAGATGAAAGGTCCGCTACTAGTTGAAAGAGTGCTAAATCTTTTTGTTTACTTTCAATCATAATATCGAAGTCTTGATTTAATTCTTTTGCAGTCGATAGGAACTTTTGTATAAATGGAACGTCAATATAATCAGAATGCGCCCGAAACTCTTTTTTTGATTTTGGCGAAGAAATATGAACTTTTGGTAGGACATTTGTGTGATTCCAAGTTGCAAAAATAGCTGGAAGCAGTTCTTCTAATGATTCTTCACATGGATTTGCAACATGGTGATGATAATCGAAGACAAAGGGAATTTGTTCCCGTTTACAAACCGTTAATGTTTCGGTTGCTGTATATGTTTTATCATCATTTTCAAGTGTCATTTGCCTTTTAATAGAGACAGGAAGTTTTTTGATATTCTCATGAAATCGAAGCAAGGCTTGTTCTTTATTCCCGTATGCTCCTCCGACATGAATGTTAATGTATGCAGAATCCGCAATGTTCATGGCAGATAACAAGTTGTAATGGTATGTCATATCAAGAATGGCATTTGTCGTAATATGTGTTTTCTCACTTGTAAACAGCGTGAATTGATTCGGATGAAAGCTTACGCGCAAATGATGTTTTTTAATTAGCTCCCCCATTTCTTTCCATAAATCTCCAAAGGGGTTGATGTAATCGAATTTTACCTCTGGATGTGTAGCTAATGGAACAATAGAAGAAGATAGGCGATATAATTCAATTTCATGTGCGATATTATAGTGCAAGATGCGTAACGTATGCAAAATATTTTGTTTTGTCACATCATATAATTTTTCATCGCGTGCTTGTTTGTTCATTTCTTTCCACTTTGTAAATGTAAGTGTTTTTGAAGGAGAACAGTCCCACAGTGCAAGTGCATGTGAGACATATCCAAATCTGATGCGCATTTGTATCCTGCCTTTCTGTATTTATCCTGTTTTAACGGGTAGTAAGCCCCGCGCTGATGGAAGTTTCACTTTATAGGAAAAAAGAAAATAGCGTTCCAATCCATTCCTTTCCTTTGTCAAGGAGAGAGAGCGAAGACACATCGTCCATAGAAAGTAAAACGGATGCTTCTAAGTCTTGCTCAATTTCTTTCTTCACTTGTTCTAAAAATGGCGAGCCATATAATATACAATTAATTTCATGATTAATATATAAGCTTCGCTTATCAAAATTTGCCGTTCCAATATCACAAATACAACCATCTACCATTACAATTTTCGCGTGAAAAAATCCATCTAGAAATTCGTAAATATGACAGCCTGCTTTAATAAGCTTCCGGCAATATGGAAGTTTTGCTTCGCGAACAAACGGATGATCTGCTTTTTTAGGTACGAGTATAGTGATATGAACGCCTCTTTTTTGAGCGCGTAGCAATGCGTTCATTAGTTTTTTGCTAGGAATAAAATAGGGCGTACCAATATACAGTTCTTTTGTTGCATTTTCGATAAGATCGAGAAAAATTTGTTGTAAATATGCGCCGTCAGTTGGTACGAATTGATGAGAAGTCCCTCCTTTTTTTAGTATTGGGAAATAATAATTTTCATGTAATAAGTCTTCATTTGTATCATCGCGCCAATCATGTAGAAACTGCGTTTGCAAATCTTGTACACCTTCTTCGGTAAGGCGTAGGTGATAGTCCCGCCAAGGCCCTAGTTCTTGGTTGTGCCCTAAATACTCTTCTCCGATGTTGAAGCCTCCAATGTACCCAATTTTCCCATCAATAATTGTAATTTTTCTATGGTTTCTTTGGTTAACAGAGAAAAAGAGAAAAGGAAGGCGGATTTTATGACAAAATGAAAAGTGCACACCATGTTGCTTTAGTTTAATAATCATTTGTTTTGACAAATGATGACTGCCGATTCGATCAAGAAGAAGGCGCACTTCGATGCCTTGCTGCGCTTTTTCCATTAAAAGCTGTAAAAATGTATGACTAATCTCATCATTTTTTACGATAAAAAATAAAATATGTATATGATGTTTAGCGTGTTGTATATCAGTAAACAGTTCCTTATATAACGCTTCGCCATATGTATAAAGTTTAAAATTACTATGGCGTACAGGAAAGGAACGCGGCTTAAGGTTGTTTAAATGAATTTTTCTTCCATAGATGAAGTCAAAAGTTGCCCATAGTAAGAGAAAGACAAGGGCGAGAAATAAGAAGTTCATGCAATCATTCCCACTCTGTATTCATTTTTATCCGATTATTCGAAGGTAGTAATGGATTGGTTCAACTCATCATCAAAGGAGAATGAAAAACCCCACTGATGGAAGTGTCGCTTTATAGTTTCACCGAAATAAAAAGCTTTATGAAAAAATATATTGTTGTATAACAAAAAACTGTTGACTGAATGCTCACTCATCATATAATGGGAGTAGGGGTAGTGAATTCAGAAAATTATTTATTTTTGAAGATTCGAAAATAAATAAGTATACTACATGTAGAGGGGTTGGCAGAAATATGAATAGCTTGTTAATTGTAAATTGGTTGGCGACAATTGCCATCATAGCGTATGCAGCATATTTATTTGTGTATCTTATACGCACACGAATTACCTACATACGATTAGGAAAGAAAGTAGAGTTTGATCGCCGCTTCAAAGAAAGATGGGATCTTATTAAAGGGAATGTCTTCGGACAAAAGAAGCTGCTCAAAGATAAAAAAAGCGGTATCATGCACGTTATGTTTTTTTACGGATTTATTCTTGTCCAGTTTGGAGCAATTGACTTCATATGGAAAGGCTTAGCACCAGGATCACATCTTCCACTTGGACCACTATATTCTGCATTTACATTCTTCCAAGAAATCGTCACACTCGTCATTTTAATCGCAGTCTTTTGGGCTTTTTATAGAAGATATATTGAGAAACTTGTTCGCTTAAAGAGGAACTTTAAAGCGGGACTTGTTTTAATTTTTATCGGTGGCTTAATGTTATCTGTTCTCCTTGGTAATGGAATGGGCATCATTTGGCATGGAGAGGAATTATCATGGAGCGAACCAATTGCTTCTGCAATCGCTTACTTATTTTCTGGAATTGGCGAAACAGCTGCAATTGCCCTGTTCTATTTCGCTTGGTGGATGCATCTACTTATTTTGTTAACGTTTTTAGTTTACGTTCCACAATCGAAACATGCGCATTTAATTGCAGGACCAGCAAATGTGTACTTTAGCCGTTTAACAAACCCAGGAAAATTAGAAAAAATTGATTTTGAAGATGAAACGCAAGAAACATTTGGCGTTGGGAAAATCGAAGACTTCAAACAAACGCAGCTTATTGATTTATATGCATGCGTAGAGTGCGGCCGCTGTACGAATATGTGTCCGGCAACAGGAACTGGTAAGATGCTTTCGCCAATGGATTTAATTTTAAAATTGCGTGACCATTTAACAGATAAAGGTGCAGCAGTAACGTCGCGCGCACCGTGGGTACCAACTGTTGCGTTTAACAATACAAAAGGAAACCAATTAGCGATGATGGCAACTGGAGATGGACAACATGAATCTGCAGCAACGCTCGCATACAATCCAAGTTTAATTGGTGATGTCATTACTGAAACAGAAATTTGGGCTTGTACAACGTGTCGTAACTGTGAAGATCAATGTCCAGTTATGAATGAACATGTTGATAAAATTATTGATTTGCGCCGTTATCTCGTTTTAACAGAAGGAAAAATGGATCCAGAAGCGCAGCGCGCCCTAACAAATATCGAGCGTCAAGGAAACCCGTGGGGACTGAATCGTAAAGAGCGTGAAACGTGGCGTACGATGGAAGAGGAAGTTTCCATCCCAACTGTGAAAGAAAAAGCAAAAGCAGGCGAAGAGTTTGAATACTTATTTTGGGTAGGTTCTATGGGATCTTATGATAATCGCAGTCAGAAAATTGCGTTATCGTTTGCGAAATTAATGAATGAAGCTGGCATTTCCTTTGCTATCCTCGGAAATAAAGAGAAAAACTCAGGAGATACACCGCGCCGCCTTGGAAATGAATTTGTTTTCCAAGAGATGGCGAATAAAAATATTGAAGAGTTCGAGAAAGCAGGCGTGAAGAAGATTGTTACGATCGACCCGCATGCGTACAACACGTTTAAAAATGAGTATCCGGACTTTGGCTTACAAGCAGAAGTCTATCATCATACAGAATTGTTAGCACAGTGGGTGAAAGAAGGGCGCTTAAAGCCAGTTCACCACGTAGAAGAAACGATTACGTATCACGACTCTTGTTATTTAGGTCGTTACAACGAAGTGTACGAAGCGCCTCGTAATATTTTAAAAGCAATTCCAGGTGTGAAGGTTGTTGAAATGGAGCGTAATCGTGAAACAGGAATGTGCTGCGGAGCGGGCGGCGGTCTGATGTGGATGGAAGAGACGGCTGGTTCACGTATTAACGTGGCACGTACTGAACAAGCACTTTCGACATCGCCGACGATTATCGGTACGGGATGCCCGTATTGCTTAACGATGATCAGCGATGGTACGAAGGCGAAAGAGGTAGAAGAGCGCGTGCAAACGCTAGATATAACAGAGATTTTAGAGCGCTCTGTCATTGGACCGAAGAAAGAAGCAATGCAAGAATCCGTACAACTTTAGATATAGGGGAGGTGCAAACCTTGCACCTCTTTCTCACAACAGCTGCACTGAACGAGCGTTCAATCAACGCCATAAATAAGAAGAAATGGGGGAGTATGTTTTGACAAGAACAGTAATTTTAAGTGCTGCAAGAACACCTGTTGGAAAGTTTGGGGGAGCTTTAAAGGATGTAAAGGCAACGGAGCTTGGAGGAATTGCAATTCGAGCGGCATTAGAGCGTGCGAATGTTGCAGCAAGTGATATTGAAGAGGTTGTATTTGGGACGGTTATTCAAGGAGGACAAGGTCAAATTCCATCGCGCCAGGCAGCACGAGAAGCTGGGATTCCGTGGGAGACTCGCACGGAAACAGTGAATAAAGTTTGTGCATCTGGACTTCGTGCTGTAACGTTAGCGGATCAAATTATTCGTACTGACGATCATTCATTACTTGTAGCAGGCGGCATGGAATCAATGAGTAATAGTCCATATATTTTACGCGGCGCACGCTGGGGATATCGCATGGGGCATAACGAAGTTGTCGACTTAAATGTGGCAGATGGTTTAACGTGCTCATTTACTGGCGTGCACATGGGGGTGTACGGCGGCGATGTTGCCAAAGAAGATGGTATTTCCCGCGAAATGCAAGACGAATGGGCATACAGAAGTCACATGCTTGCTATCCAAGCACAAAAGGAAGGCCGCTTTGAAGAGGAAATTGTTCCTGTATCTGTGCCACAGCGAAAAGGGGAGCCGGTAGTCGTAGCGCGTGACGAAGCGCCGCGCGAAGATACAACAGTTGAAAAATTAGCAAGGCTAAAACCTGTATTTGATAAGGATGCAACGGTTACAGCTGGAAATGCGCCAGGTTTGAATGATGGAGCAGCAGCGCTCGTATTAATGAGTGAAGAGCGTGCGAAGGAAGAAGGAAGAAAGCCGCTTGCAACAATTTTAGGGCATACAGCGATAGCGGTGGAAGCAAAGGATTTTCCAAGAACACCGGGTTATGCCATTAACGAGCTATTAAAGAAAACTGGCAAGAAAATAGAAGACATTGATTTATTTGAGATTAATGAAGCGTTTGCTGCTGTGGCAATTGCAAGTGCGAATATTGCAGGCATTGATCCAGAGAAGATTAACGTAAATGGCGGAGCTGTTGCGATGGGGCATCCAATTGGAGCGAGCGGGGCGCGCATTATTGTGACCCTTATTCATGCATTGAAGCAGCGCGGTGGCGGAATTGGGATTGCTTCTATTTGCAGTGGTGGTGGCCAAGGCGACGCAATTATGATTGAGGTTCATTAAAAGGGGGCTATAAGCATGACGGTACAAAGCATTGTTGTAATTGGTTCGGGGCAAATGGGTTCTGGCATTGCACAAGTGTGTGCGATGGCAGGTTATAACGTATATATGCAAGATTTAAAGCAAGAACAGTTAGATCGCGGCATCGCAATTATTACGAAAAATTTATCTAGGCAAGTTGAGAAGGGCCGCATGAGCGAAGACGATAAGCAGGCAACGTTACATCGTCTGACAGCAACGCTTACGCTAGACTGTGTAAAAGAAGCAGATCTTGTCATTGAAGCGGCTGTAGAAAGAATGGACATTAAAAAGAAAATTTTTGCGAACTTAGATGAATTAGCACCGGAGCATGCGATTTTAGCAACAAATACATCTTCGCTGCCAATTACTGAAATTGCAGCTGTTACGAATCGTCCAGAAAAAGTTATCGGTATGCACTTTATGAACCCGGTTCCGGTTATGAAACTAGTTGAAATTATTCGCGGCTTAGCAACAGAGGACGCAGTATATGAAACGATTGAGGATATTACAAAAAAAATCGGTAAAGTCCCAGTTGAAGTAAATGATTTCCCTGGGTTTGTGTCTAACCGTATTTTATTGCCGATGATTAACGAAGCAATTTATACGCTATATGAAGGCGTGGCAACGAAAGAAGCAATCGATGAAGTTATGAAGCTTGGCATGAATCATCCGATGGGACCGCTGACACTTGCTGATTTTATCGGTTTAGATACTTGTTTATACATTATGGAAGTACTGCATGAAGGATTAGGAGATAGCAAATATCGACCATGCCCGCTCCTACGTAAATATGTAAACGCAGGCTGGCTAGGACGGAAGACAGGACGCGGCTTTTACGTTTATGAATAAGTAATACCTCTTTCTATTTACTAGTGGTCTTACCAAGTCATTCAATCACAATGAAAAATAATTTGAGGTGGAGCAGATGAACTTTCAATTTACAGAAGAGCAGCAAATGATGCGAAAAATGGTTCGGGACTTCGCTCAGAAGGAAATAGCTCCCTTTGTTCCAATTATGGAACAAGGGGTGTTTCCTAGAGAAGTCCTAAAGAAAATGGGTGAGCTTGGACTAATGGGGATACCGATTCCAGCGAAATACAGCGGAGCGGAAATGGACTTTATTTCGTATATTTTAGCCATTCATGAAATTTCAAAAGTAAGCGCTACCGTAGGGGTGATTTTAGCCGTACATACATCTGTTGGAATGAATCCGATTTTATATTTTGGAACAGAAGAGCAAAAACAAAAATATCTTCCGAAGTTGGCAACTGGTGAATATTTAGGAGCATTTGCGTTAACGGAGCCAGGCGCCGGGTCGGATGCAGGGAGTTTAAAATCAAGAGCAGTTAGGCAAGGTGATGAGTACGTTATTAACGGTTCGAAAGTATTTATCACAAACGGCGGCGAGGCAGATACATATATTGTTTTTGCTTCGACGAATCCGGAGGCAGGTACGCGCGGAATATCGGCATTTATTGTTGAAAAAGATACACCGGGTTTAATTATTGGGAAAGATGAACACAAAATGGGGTTATTAGGTTCTCGTACAGTGCAATTAACGTTTGAAGATATGAAAGTTCCTGCTGAGAATTTGCTTGGTGAAGAAGGGCAAGGATTTAAAGTGGCGATGGCAAATTTAGATGTCGGTCGCATCGGTATCGGGGCACAGTCACTTGGTATCGCTGAAGCAGCGCTGGAGTGTGCTACTGATTATGCGAAAGAACGTCATCAATTTGGCAAGCCAATTGCTGCGCAGCAAGGACTAGGGTTTAAGATAGCGGATATGGCAACGTCTGTTGAAGCAGCTCGTTTGCTTGTATATCGTGCTGCGTCACTAAGAGCACAAGGTTTACCGTGCGGGAAGGAAGCGTCAATTGCAAAATTATTTGCTTCCAAAACAGCAGTAGAAGTGGCAATTGAAGGTGTGCAGGTGTTAGGTGGTTACGGTTATACAAAAGAGTATCCTGCAGAGCGATTCTTCCGTGATGCAAAAATATGTGAGATTTATGAAGGAACAAGTGAGATTCAGCGTTTAGTTATTAGCAGAGCACTTTAAGGGGGAAATAGAGATGCATTTTAAACTATCAGAAGAGCATGAAATGATTCGAAAAATGGTTCGTGATTTTGCGAGAAATGAAGTCGCACCAACGGCAGCAGAGCGCGATGAAGAAGAACGCTTTGACCGCACTTTATTTGATCAAATGGCGGAACTTGGCTTAACTGGTATTCCGTGGCCTGAAGAGTACGGCGGAATTGGAAGCGATTACTTAGCTTACGTAATTGCAGTAGAAGAGTTGTCGCGTGTTTGTGCATCTACAGGTGTAACATTATCGGCGCATACATCGCTTGCAGGATGGCCAATTTTTACATTCGGTACAGAGGAGCAAAAGCAGAAGTACTTACGCCCGATGGCAGAAGGAAAGAAAATTGGCGCTTACGCTTTAACGGAGCCGGGTTCTGGCTCAGATGCTGGCGGAATGAAAACAACAGCAAAGCGTGACGGCGATCATTATATTTTAAATGGTTCGAAAATTTTCATTACAAATGGTGGAATTGCAGATATTTATGTTGTATTTGCACTGACAGATACAGAATCAAAGCAGCGCGGTACAAGTGCATTTATTGTGGAAAGCAGTACGCCGGGGTTTTCTGTTGGGAAGAAAGAGAGCAAGCTTGGTATTCGTTCTTCACCGACGACGGAGATTATATTTGAGGACTGCCGCATTCCTGCTGAGAATTTACTTGGCGAGGAAGGACAAGGATTTAAAATTGCAATGCAAACGTTAGATGGCGGTCGTAATGGTATTGCCGCGCAAGCCGTTGGTATCGCACAAGGCGCACTTGATGCTGCTGCTGATTATGCGAAGGAACGTCATCAATTTGGGAAACCAATTGCCGCGCAGCAAGGAATTGGATTTAAGCTAGCGGATATGGCGACGGGAGTAGAGGCGGCGCGCTTGTTAACATATCAAGCGGCTTGGCTTGAATCAGAAGGTTTACCGTATGGAAAAGAATCAGCAATGTCTAAATTATTTGCAGGAGATACAGCGATGAAAGTGACAACAGAGGCTGTACAAGTATTTGGAGGATACGGTTATACAAAGGATTATCCAGTGGAACGCTTTATGCGCGATGCAAAGATTACGCAAATTTACGAAGGGACGCAAGAAATTCAGCGCCTTGTTATTTCACGTATGTTAACAAAGTAGAATTTATGAAGAAGCGTAGGAGCCCCCTACGCTTCTTCATGCAAAGGGGTGAAGGAGATGGCTAAGCACAATGTACAAGCATCTGTGAAAGATGAAAGACTCATTGCACTTCGGCGTGAACAAATGATTAAGGGTGCTGTGCAGCTCTTTAAACAAAAAGGATTTCCGCGCACAACAACGAGAGAAATCGCAAAGGCAGCAGGCTTTAGCATTGGTACACTCTATGAATATATTCGAACGAAAGATGATGTGCTTTATTTAGTGTGTGATAGTATTTATGAACATGTAAAAGAGCGCTTAGAACGAGTGCTTTGTAAAGGAAATGGCAATGTTGATAGTTTGAAAGCAGCGATTACAAATTATTTTAAAGTTATGGATGAATTGCAAGAAGAGGTTCTTATTATGTATCAAGAAGTTCGTTTTCTACCAAAAGAATCGCTGCCTTACGTACTAGAGAAAGAATTTCAAATGGTAGGGATGTTCGAAGATATTTTGCAGCAATGTGTTCAAAATAAAGTATTTACTTTAACAAAAAAAGAGATTCAATTGCTTGCTCATAATATTTTTATTCAAGGGCAAATGTGGGGATTTCGTCGCTGGGCGTTGCAGAAACTTTATACACTGGAAGAGTATACAGAGATGCAAATTTGCTATGTGTTAAATGGCGCTCATATGATTCAAAACGAAAAAGGAAAATAAACTTCCATCAGTGGGGGGAAGAGCCCCCCCACTGATGGAAGTTTCACTTTACAATTCCCTATTTTTTTGTGGCATATTTGGTGCAGTTTTGTTTATAATGAATAGTATGGATTTTTTTTGAACAGGCCTTTATATAATTAGGATATATTTTAAGAAAGGAAGTGCCGCACAAGTGAATTTAAAGCAATTTTCACCAGAAGAGCAAAAAGAATTGTCTATGATCGAAGTTGTACATAGCTTGTTAGAGGAAAAAAAACAAGCAACACCGTTTCATGATCTAGTTCAAGAAATTGCTCAATTACTGGAACTATCCGAAGAACAAGTTGCTGCGAAAATCGCGCAATTTTATACAGATCTAAATATCGATGGGCGTTTTATCAACCTTGGAGAAAATCGTTGGGGATTACGTGGATGGTACCCATACGAGCAAATTGATGAAGAAATTTTACCTCAACCGAAGCCTAAGAAGAAACGTAAAGCTGACGAAGATGAGTTAGATGCCTATGTCAATGAAGATGAGGACTTCGAAGAAGATGCCGACTTCGAAGAAGAAGAGGAAGAAGTAGAAGATCTTGATGAACTTCTTGCTGAGGAAGATGATGATGATCTTGATGACTTAGATGAGGAAGATGATGATTTCGTTGATGAAGATGAGTTAGAATACGACGAATCAGAAGAAGAAGAAGAGGAAGAGCTGTAGTTCTTGACTTTTCATTATCGTCCATGTAGAATCATTTTTGGGCTCTTTAAAAAAGACGATAATAACTTTTACGTGTAAATATAAAAGAAAATTGCTCCCTATTTATTACTTTTTGTGATAAAGGGAGCAATTTTCTTTTTTGTTTTTTGTTTAGAAAAATGAAAGAGTCTAACAATAAGGTAAGTGTTATCTACATACGTTGCGATTTGCAGCGGTAATTATATAACAGCAAAGTAGAAGGGAGTACATTCATGACTAAGTATATTTTTGTAACAGGCGGTGTAGTATCATCTCTAGGAAAGGGGATCACAGCAGCATCCCTTGGAAGACTATTAAAAAATCGTGGTTTAAACGTAACAATTCAAAAGTTTGATCCATACATTAACGTAGACCCAGGAACAATGAGTCCATACCAACACGGTGAGGTATTCGTAACAGATGATGGTGCAGAAACAGATTTAGACCTTGGTCACTATGAGCGTTTCATCGACATCAACCTAAATAAATATAGCAACGTAACAACAGGTAAAATTTACTCTTCTGTGCTTCAAAAAGAGCGCCGTGGTGAATATTTAGGAGGAACTGTTCAAGTTATTCCTCACATTACAAACGAAATTAAAGAACGCGTATATCGTTCGGGCCGCGAAACTAATGCGGATGTTGTTATTACAGAAATCGGAGGAACTGTTGGTGATATCGAGTCTTTACCGTTCCTAGAAGCAATTCGTCAAATTAAGAGCGATATTGGTCGTGACAATGTAATGTACATTCATTGTACGTTAATCCCTTATTTAAAAGCAGCTGGCGAAATGAAAACAAAACCAACACAGCATAGCGTTAAAGAACTTCGCAGCTTAGGTATTCAACCAAATATTATCGTTGTTCGTACAGAGCTTCCTGTTTCTCAAGATATGAAAGATAAGCTTGCATTATTCTGCGACATTGATACAAAAGCAGTAATTGAAGCACGTGATGCAGATACATTATATGCAGTTCCATTATCTCTTCAAGAGCAAAACATGGACCAAATCGTTTGCGATCATTTGAAATTAAACAATCCAGCTGCAGATATGACAGAATGGAATGCATTAGTTGAGAAAGTACGCAACCTGTCTAAGAAAACAAAAATCGCTCTTGTTGGTAAATATGTAGAGCTTCAAGATGCATACATTTCTGTTGTAGAAGCACTTCGTCATGCAGGTTATAAATTTGATACTGATGTAGAAGTAAAATGGGTAAATGCTGAGCATGTGACAGTAGAAAACGTGAAAGAATTAGTTGGCGATACAGATGGTATCCTTGTACCAGGTGGTTTCGGGGACCGCGGTGTAGAAGGTAAAATCGCTGCAATTCAATATGCTCGTGAAAACAAAGTTCCATTCTTAGGAATTTGCTTAGGAATGCAACTTGCATCAATCGAATTTGCACGTAACGTATTAGGATTGGAAGGTGCGAACTCTTCTGAAATTAATCCTGACACGCCTTACGCAATTATCGATTTATTACCAGAACAAAAAGATGTTGAAGATTTAGGCGGTACACTTCGTCTTGGTTTATACCCATGTAAGCTTACACCAGAAACAAATGCTTACAATGCATATAACGAACCGGTTGTATACGAGCGTCATCGTCATCGTTATGAGTTCAACAACCAATTCCGCCAAGATATGGAAAACGCAGGATTCCTGTTCTCTGGTACAAGCCCAGATGGCCGTTTAGTAGAAATTATCGAGTTAAAAGAACATCCTTGGTTCGTGGCAGCACAGTTCCACCCAGAACTTGTATCTCGTCCAAACCGTCCACAACCGTTGTTCCGTGACTTCGTACAAGCTTCTATTATTAATAAAGAAAGTAAGTAATAAGAAAAAGGCGTCCTACTATAGGGCGCCTTTTTCTGTTACTCATATTCATTCATAATGTCATCGATTGTAAATTTTAATCCGTGATATGCAAATAAAGCTGTCATTAAGCTTGGAAAACCATAACGAGAGCCGTCATCATCTGGAATTAATGGTTTTACAAGTTTTGTATCAATATGTGCATCGGTGAATTGTTCTAATGATAATTCGCCTTCTTGTTTAGCTGACATACCAACAATAAAAGAACCGTTTTCTTGCAATTGTTTTGCTAGTGAAATAATTTCTTCATCTGTGGAAAAACGGCTAATAAGTAGTACGCGATCGGTAGCAGTTACGTCTGCTTGTTTACCGTCTTCAAATAGACGTTTTGCATTTTGCATAGGCTCGATTCCATATAAAGCCTCGCAAATTACACCTTCCATCTCTTTCGTACCATGCAAATAAATGTGCCCATCTGAGGCTAAGGCTTGTGCAAGTAAACGAGCGCTATCTTCTATATTCATCTCTTCTTTCTGAGCAATGTTTGTGAAATAGCCACTTAGCTGAGTAGAAAAAATTTTAAACATGGTGATGCTCCTTTCTAGCGTGCTTGACGGCTTTTATTATAGCTTATTTATTCACAATGGTGCTAGCACTAGGGAATGGGAGGCGGTAAAATAAGAAAGAATAGGAAGGAATTTGATAAAAAGTAGCGAAAATAATCGAAAGAGATGCGAAAAATATAAATTATGGGTTTATTATAGAAAGGTTGGGGAGCATGGAAGGGAAAATTTTAATCGTTGATGATCAATATGGTATTCGTGTTTTATTACATGAGGTGTTTCAAAAGGAAGGTTACGAAACATTCCAAGCGGCAAATGGTTTTCAAGCCCTTGATATCGTGAAAAAAGATTGCCCAGATCTAGTTATTTTAGATATGAAAATTCCAGGAATGGACGGAATTGAAATTTTAAAACATATAAAAGAAATTAATCAAGACATTAAAGTGATTTTAATGACGGCTTATGGTGAATTAGATATGATTCAAGAAGCGAAAGAACTCGGTGCGTTAATGCACTTTGCAAAGCCGTTTGATATTGATGAAATTCGTGGTGCTGTGCGAAAAGAAATTGCTGTACAAGCATAATCGTGAATTTTTTATTAAAAAATATAGAAAAAGCGTTTTCATGGGCTGATGAGCAGGTGAATGCAGTTGAGTTTTTGAGTACAAGTTGGTATCCTATGGAGTGTAGAAGAAAGTCCGGTATGTGATTATACATATTTTTCCTCGTTGTGGTGATACTACCACCGATAAGAACTTATCGGATACAAAAAACGTTTTTAGGAGGATTTACCATGCCTTTAGTTTCTATGAAAGAAATGCTAAACAAAGCGCTAGAAGGAAAATACGCAGTTGGTCAATTCAACATGAACAACTTAGAGTGGACACAAGCTATCTTAGCTGCTGCGGAAGAAGAAAAATCTCCTGTAATTTTAGGTGTATCTGAAGGTGCAGCTCGTCATATGACTGGTTTCAAAACAGTTGTAGCTATGGTTAAAGCTTTAATCGAAGAAATGAACATCACTGTTCCTGTTGCGATTCATCTTGACCATGGTTCAAGCTTCGAAAAATGTAAAGAAGCAATTGATGCAGGTTTCACATCTGTAATGATTGATGCTTCTCACCACCCATTTGAAGAAAATATCGAAACTACTAAAAAAGTAGTAGAATATGCACATGCTCGTAACGTATCTGTAGAAGCTGAGCTTGGTACAGTTGGTGGACAAGAAGATGACGTAGTAGCTGAAGGTGTTATCTACGCTAACCCAGAAGAATGTAAAGAACTAGTAGCTGCAACAGGTATCGACTGCCTAGCTCCAGCATTAGGTTCTGTACATGGCCCTTACAAAGGTGAGCCTAACTTAGGATTCAAAGAAATGGAAGAAGTTCGTGACTTAACTGGTGTACCTTTAGTACTTCACGGTGGTACTGGTATCCCAACAGCTGACATTAAAAAATCTATCTCTTTAGGTACTTCTAAAATCAACGTAAACACTGAAAACCAAATCGAGTTTACAAAAGCGGTTCGTGAAGTATTAAATAAAGACCAAGAAGTTTACGATCCTCGTAAATTTATCGGACCTGGTCGTGAAGCAATTAAAGCGACTGTAATCGGTAAAATCCGTGAGTTTGGTTCTAACGGTCAAGCATAATTCTAAGAATGACTTTAGAAACCGTCTAGCCTTTTAGACGGTTTCGTTTCGTTGTATAATGAAAGCGCGAACATTTTATGGAATAGACAAATTTCTACTTGTTAGGGCATTTAAAGAGAAATATTTTTGTAATTGTGTAAAAATAAAGGGAACAAATAGCATGGACATACTCGTAAGTGTAAGAATGTATCCGAATTAGTAAATTTACCGGTTTAAGTAGGGAGTAGATCGGGAAATGAATTCACATGAAGGGGGCTTAAGATGGATAAGTTGCTGATTGAAGGCGGTGTGCCCTTACATGGTTCGATTCGTGTGAGCGGTGCGAAAAATAGTGCTGTTGCGCTTATTCCTGCGACCATTTTAGCAGAAACACCAGTTACAATTGGTGGTGTACCTAATATTTCTGATGTGAAAATCCTCGGTGATTTGTTAGAGGAAATTGGTGGATCTGTCACGTATCATCAAGATGAGGAAATGACAATTGATCCTTCTAAGATGGTAGCAATGCCTCTTCCGAATGGAAAGGTAAAAAAGTTGCGTGCTTCTTATTATTTAATGGGAGCAATGCTCGGTCGTTTCAAACAAGCGGTAATTGGGCTTCCTGGTGGATGTCATTTAGGGCCTAGGCCAATTGACCAACATATTAAGGGGTTTGAAGCGCTTGGAGCACATGTCACGAATGAGCAAGGTGCAATATATTTACGTGCAGATGAACTGCGGGGTGCGCGTATTTATTTAGATGTTGTCAGTGTAGGTGCGACAATTAACATTATGCTTGCTGCCGTGCGTGCAAAAGGTAGAACAATCATTGAAAATGCAGCGAAAGAACCAGAAATTATTGATGTAGCCACACTGCTTACAAGTATGGGAGCTCGTATTAAAGGGGCAGGAACAGACGTGATTCGTATTGATGGTGTGGAATCGCTTCACGGTTGTTATCATTCTATTATTCCAGATCGTATTGAAGCTGGAACATATATGATTTTGGGTGCGGCTTCTGGCGGTGAAGTTGTAGTTGATAATGTGATTCCGCAGCATTTAGAATCTATAACGGCTAAGCTTCGAGAAATGGGTGTAAGAGTAGAAACGCACGATGATCAAATTTTGGTAGACGGGGATCGCCAATTAAAAATGGTAGATGTAAAAACGCTCGTATATCCAGGGTTTCCAACTGACTTACAGCAACCGTTTACCACGTTATTAACGAAGGCTAGTGGAACGGCAGTTGTAACAGATACCATTTACGGAGCGCGATTTAAACATATAGATGAGTTAAGAAGAATGAATGCGCAAATTAAAGTAGAAGGCCGTTCTGCTATTGTGACAGGCCCTGTTTCACTGCAAGGAGCTAAAGTGAAAGCGAGTGACTTACGTGCCGGAGCTGCTCTTGTCATTGCAGGTTTAATGGCAGAAGGAATTACTGAGGTTACGGGGCTCGAGCATATTGATCGCGGCTATGAAAATTTAGAGGACAAGCTTCGAGGTCTTGGAGCCAAAATTTGGCGTGAAAAAATGACAGAGCAAGAGATTGAACAGATAAAAAATGCCTAAAGAGCTTTGCGGTTGTCAAAGGGCATAAGGTAAATGGGATTGAATATGAATTGTGGGAGAAATATTAAGGTTTAAAGGAGAGGGATTAGATTGGAAAGAAGTTTATCCATGGAATTAGTACGTGTAACGGAGGCTGCAGCGTTATCATCAGCGCGCTGGATGGGACTCGGTAAGAAGGATGAAGCAGATGGAGCAGCAACTTCAGCGATGCGCGATGTGTTTGACACAGTACCGATGAAAGGAACTGTAGTAATTGGTGAAGGGGAAATGGATGAAGCACCAATGCTGTATATCGGTGAAAAATTAGGGACTGGATATGGTCCGCGCGTTGACGTAGCGGTTGATCCATTAGAAGGAACAAATATCGTTGCAGCAGGAGGATGGAATGCATTAGCAGTCATTGCCGTAGCAGACCATGGAAACTTGCTACATGCACCTGACATGTATATGGATAAAATTGCGGTTGGCCCAGAAGCAGTTGGCGCTGTTGATATTAATGCACCGGTTATTGATAACTTACGTGCTGTTGCGAGAGCAAAAAATAAAGATATTGAAGATGTTGTAGCAACTATTTTAAATAGACCGCGTCATCAAGCAATCATTGAGGAAATCCGTAAAGCGGGAGCGCGTATTAAATTAATTAACGATGGTGATGTAGCTGGTGCTATTAACACAGCGTTTGATCGCACAGGTGTTGATATTTTATTCGGATCTGGCGGTGCGCCGGAGGGAGTTCTAGCTGCTGTAGCATTAAAATGTTTAGGTGGAGAAATTCAAGGGAAGCTTCTTCCACAAAGCGAAGCAGAATTAGAACGTTGTAAAAAAATGGGTATCGATGATATTAATCGTATTCTTCGTATGGAAGACTTAGTAAAAGGTGACGATGCAATCTTTGCAGCAACAGGTGTTACGGACGGTGAATTATTGCGCGGTGTTCAATTTAAAGGAAGTACTGGTACAACACACTCTCTTGTTATGCGCGCGAAATCGGGAACAGTTCGCTTTGTTGATGGGCGTCACAGTTTAAATAAAAAACCAAATTTAGTTATGAAGTAAAACTTCCAGTAGTGGGAATTTTTCTTCATTCCCGCTACTGGAAATTATAGCTAATGAGGATTTAGCTGTTTGCATAGATAAAATAAGACGTGTAAAAGTGATGGATAGGGCGAAGACAAATTTTATTGTCTTCGCTTCTTGTATTTGTCTCGCAATGTATTGATTAAAATGAGGTAAAAGGGTTACAATAGGGAATATTACTCTACTTGTATTTATTGCCTTTCATTAATATGTATTAGCCTTCCGTAATTTCCCTTACCCAATGAAAAAAGAGAATAATATTAAAGTGTGGTGTCCGAATGAATTTAACAATTTCAGCATTAGAGAACATGAAGTTAAAAGAATTATATGAACTTGCAAAAGAATTTAAGATTTCTTATTACAGCAAATTAACGAAGAAAGAATTAATTTTTGCAATTTTAAAAGCGCGAGCAGAAAAAGAAGGTTTCTTTTTCATGGAAGGTGTACTGGAAATTATTCAATCAGAAGGATTTGGATTCCTACGTCCAATCAACTACTCTCCGAGTTCTGAAGATATTTATATTTCAGCTTCGCAAATTCGTCGTTTTGATTTGCGTAATGGAGATAAGGTTTCTGGTAAGGTACGACCTCCAAAAGAGAATGAACGATATTTCGGGTTGTTGCAAGTTGAGGCGGTTAATGGAGATGATCCAGAATCAGCAAAAGAACGTGTGCATTTTCCAGCGTTAACACCGTTATATCCAAATCGTCAAATGAAATTGGAAACGGAAACGAAGAAATTATCAACACGTATCATGGATTTAATTGCACCAGTTGGATTTGGACAACGTGGTCTTATCGTTGCACCGCCAAAGGCTGGTAAAACGATACTGTTAAAAGAAATTGCACACAGCGTTACAACAAATCATCCAGAAGCAGAACTGATTGTACTTTTAATTGACGAACGTCCAGAGGAAGTAACGGATATCGAACGTTCTGTAAAAGGCGATGTTGTAAGTTCTACTTTTGATGAAGTACCAGAAAATCATATTAAAGTAGCTGAACTTGTACTAGAGCGTGCGATGCGTCTTGTTGAACATAAAAAAGACGTTATCATTTTAATGGATAGTATTACCCGTTTAGCACGTGCTTACAACCTTGTGATTCCGCCAAGCGGACGTACGTTATCTGGTGGTATTGACCCAGCGGCATTCCACAGACCAAAGCGTTTTTTCGGAGCGGCTCGTAATATTGAAGAGGGCGGTAGTTTGACAATTTTAGCAACGGCTCTTGTCGATACAGGGTCTCGTATGGATGATGTCATTTATGAAGAGTTTAAAGGAACGGGAAATATGGAGCTTCACTTAGATCGTTCTTTAGCAGAACGTCGTATTTTCCCAGCTATTGATATTCGTCGTTCTGGTACACGTAAAGAAGATTTATTGATTCCAAAAGAACATTTAGATAAGTTATGGGGTATTCGTAAAACAATGAGAGATACGCCAGACTTCATAGAAAGCTTCTTGCGTAAGTTGCGTCAGACAAAGACAAATGAAGAATTCTTGCAAAATATCCCTGCAGATTCAAAGAGATATGTCACAATGAAGTAATGCTAAAAACAGGTAGTTGCAAAATGCAGATAGCCTTGTTATAATTTCATCATGTGCGTTTCATCACTATAGTTGTGATTGCAGCTAACGATGAAAAAACTCTGTTTCGAAAATGATTCAGGGCGGAAGGAGATGAAAAGAATGAAAGCAGGAATCCATCCAGATTACAAGAAAGTTGTATTTATGGATACAAACACAGGCTTCAAATTCTTAAGCGGATCTACAAAAGGTTCTAACGAAACTATCGAGTGGGAAGATGGTAACACTTATCCATTACTAAAAGTTGAGATCAGTTCTGATTCTCACCCATTCTACACAGGACGTCAGAAGTTTGCTACTGCAGACGGACGTGTTGACCGCTTCAATAAGAAATACGGCCTTAAGTAATAACAAACATAAAGCAGGCAAGTGTATATATCCGCTTGTCTGTTTTTTTTGCAAAAATATAAAGCTTTACCTACTTAGAGTAGGAATAAGTATATAAATCCAAAGTGAAAAACGACATAAAACCATCTTTTTTAGGTGGGCGAGAGCATCTGACCATGCATAGAAGCGGTCAGAGACTTTTACTGCCATATGCGAAGTTCAAACAAAAGGAGAAAGAAAGTAGCAGGCTCCTTTTTTCCTGCATAGCAGCAATCTATATGTCGAAAAATCAAAATGGGCTCATATAGGTGAAAGGAGGAGCTTTTATGTACGTAATAAATCAACACGGTTGGCTTGAAGTGATTTGTGGAAGCATGTTCTCAGGGAAATCAGAAGAGCTCATCCGCCGTGTGCGCCGTACGCAATTTGCAAAGCAGAACGCGATTGTATTTAAACCGTGTATTGATAATCGTTATAGTGAAGAAGATGTTGTGTCGCATAATGGATTGAAAGTAAGAGCGGTTCCTGTTGCTGCTTCAAAAGAGATGTTTGAACACGTAACAGAAGATATTGATGTTATAGCAATTGATGAAGTACAATTTTTTGATGGGGACATTGTGGAAGTGGTGCAAGAATTGGCAAACCGTGGCTATCGTGTAATTGTTGCCGGTTTAGACCAAGATTTCCGCGGTCTACCATTTGGACAAGTTCCTCAGCTTATGGCAATTGCGGAGCATGTAACAAAACTGCAAGCAGTATGTGCTGAATGCGGATCTCCTGCAAGTCGTACGCAACGTTTAATCGATGGGGAACCAGCTTCTTTTGATGATCCCATTATTTTAGTTGGCGCATCTGAGTCATATGAGCCACGTTGTCGTCATTGCCATGCTGTACCAACTAAACAGAGATAAAAACTCGCTACATAAGGCGGGTTTTTTTAGAAAGTGCGGGCAGGTTAGATGTGGCTCTGTTTTTAGGAGATATCTAATTCCGCCTCCACTTTTAAATATAATTTGCGTTTTTTTTGTTATGTACCATATACTATTTGTATTAGATTAGAGACTAGGATGTTGAGGTGAATGTTGTGTTAGATCGTTTGCAAGCTGTAGAGGACCGTTATGAAAAGTTAAACGAGCTTTTAAGTGATCCAGAGATTATAAGTGATTCGAACAAACTTCGTGAGTATTCAAAAGAACAATCTGATATACAAGAGACGGTAGAGGTGTACCGTGAGTATAAAGATACTCGTGAACAATTAAGAGATGCAAAAGCGATGTTAGAAGAGAAGTTAGATGCTGACATGCGTGAAATGGTAAAAGAAGAAGTGTCTGAGCTAGAGGGGCAAGAGAAGGAATTATCAGAGCGTCTGAAAATTTTACTTGTTCCAAAGGACCCGAATGATGATAAGAACGTTATCGTAGAGGTTCGTGGTGCTGCTGGTGGTGATGAAGCGGCATTATTTGCTGGTGATTTATACCGTATGTATAGCCGTTATGCTGAGGTGCAAGGTTGGAAAACTGAAATTATCGAAGCGAGCTATACAGAACTAGGTGGATATAAAGAGATTATCTTTATGATCAACGGTAAAGGTGCTTTTGCAAAGTTGAAATTTGAAAATGGTGCACACCGTGTACAGCGTGTTCCGGAAACAGAATCTGGAGGACGTATCCATACTTCTACAGCAACTGTAGCTGTATTACCAGAAGCAGAAGAAGTAGAAATCGATATTCATGAAAAAGATGTTCGTGTGGATACGTTTGCTTCTAGTGGTCCTGGTGGACAAAGTGTTAATACAACGATGTCAGCGGTACGTTTAACGCATTTACCGACTGGCGTAGTTGTTTCTTGTCAGGATGAAAAGTCACAAATTAAGAATAAAGAAAAAGCAATGAAAGTATTACGTGCACGTGTTTATGATAAGTTTAGACAAGAAGCGCAAGCTGAGTACGATCAAAACCGTAAACAAGCTGTTGGTACGGGAGACCGTTCTGAGCGTATTCGTACGTACAACTTCCCGCAAAATCGTGTTACAGACCATCGAATCGGTTTAACGATTCAGAAGCTGGATCAAATCTTACAAGGTAAGTTAGATGATTTCATCAATGCCTTAGTGATGGAAGATCAGGCGCAAAAGATGGAGGCAGCTGAGTAATGCGCCTATATGAAGCCCTGAAATGGGCTTCTTCTTTTTTACGTGAACATGGACGTGATGAAAACGCGGGAGAAATCGTCCTTTGTCATGTACTGCATACAAATCGAACAGGTTTAATGATGAACATGCGTGAAGAATTAACGGAAGAACAAGAGCAAACTTTTACAAACTTTATTCATAAGCATGTAGAGGGTATTCCTGTTCAGTATTTAATTGGCTATGAAATGTTTTATGGGCGCCCATTTTTCGTAAATGAAGAAGTGCTCATTCCAAGGCCAGAAACAGAGGAACTGGTGCTAGGGGTGTTAACACGTATTCGTCGTAAATTTGGAGATAAAGATGTTCACGTGGCAGACATTGGTACTGGGAGCGGAGCAATTTCAATTACTCTGGCTTTAGAAAATCCGCATTTACATGTATACACAGTTGATATTGCTCCAGAATCAATTGAAGTGGCGCAGAAAAATGCGGCAGAACTTGAGGCGAATGTAACGTTCTATCACGGTGATTTATTGTCGCCATTTCTGGAAACAAAGCAAAAGCTAGATGTTGTTGTGTCGAATCCGCCTTATATTCCAGAAGAGGATTGGAGAGGTCTTTCTTCTGTAGTGAAAGAGCATGAGCCAAAGCGTGCACTTGTTGGCGGTGAAGATGGGCTTGATTTCTATAGACGCTTTATGGAGGAATTGCCAAAGGTGCTGCAAGAGGAAGCGATTGTTGCGTTTGAAGTGGGTGTAGGACAAGGTGAAGATGTGCGTGTCTTGCTGCAAGAAACATTCCCTCATGCGCATGTAGAGGTTGTATTTGATATTAACGGGAAAGATCGCATGGTCTTTGCGGAAATGTGATTTTAACAGGGAGCTGACCTGGGAACGGATTTTTGTCAGCTCTCTTTTGTGCATTTAGCATGTCGAACCGCCGATATATTAGTGGACATGCAATCGTCAGTCTAAAAAATGAATAGATTCTAAATTTACTAGTTTAGAAAGAAAAAAACTTGTCTACACTGTTTTACTGAAGGGGCGGTGGAGATAAGATGAAAAAACAAGCGATTGCTTATCTGCTTTTATTATTAATTGGTGCACAGATGATTGCGCACTTTGGATATATGAAAGTTGATGCAAAAGGACCTGTCGTAATTCCGAAAGAGGCGATTCGATTACGTATTTTGGCTAATAGTGATTCGAAGGAAGATCAAGAGTTAAAACGTAAAGTGCGTGATGAAGTGAAAGCGCAAATCGATGGTTGGGTGGCAGAGTTAAAATCGTTTGAAGACGCACGTCGCGTCATTCAAAGCCGTATCCCAGAACTTGAACAAACAGTTGCAAAAACATTGAAACGAGAAGGCAGTAAGGAAACTTTTACTGTTCAGTTTAATAAAAATATCAAATTTCCAACGAAAGTATATGGGAATTTTATTTATCCGGCTGGAGAGTATGAAGCAGTACTTGTGACAATTGGAAAAGGTGAAGGGGCAAATTGGTGGTGCGTGTTATTTCCACCTATGTGTTTCTTAGACTTCTCTAGTGGTACAGCTGTTAAGCGAGAAGAGCATGTTGTAAAGGCCGAAACAATTGATGAGGACGATGTAGAAGAAAATTATGTGCAAAAGGAAATTGTAAAAGAAGAAGTAAAACAATCTCTTAAGGATAAGAAAGAGACGCACATCGCACCTAAGCGAAAAGTGAAAGCAAAGGCTGTGCAAGAAAATCGTATCGAAAAAGAATTACAAGAAGAAAGCAAGCAAGAAGAACCACGTATTAGTAAACAGGAAGAACAAGTGAAGGTAGTAGAAGAAACGGAAGAAAAGCCAGAAGTAAAATTGTTTATTGTAGAAGCATTTACATCTTTATTTTCAAAGTAAGTTCTAAAAAAGAGTCCCTCCTCATATATACAAGTATGAGGAGGGATTGTGTATGAAGCAAATTCGTTTTGCTACAAAAACAGATGTGGAAAGATTGCAAACCTTTTTTGGACAAGCTCGAATGAAAGAAGAACGCTTAGATCAATTGCATGGGAATTTTATGATATTAGAAGAAGAGGAACAAATTCAAGCAGCTGTTGGATATGAGCAAGCTGGAAATGATGCGCTTCTTCGTTCTTGTTTATTCACACCTGCTGTGGATAAAGCTATGTTTTTGCACTTTTTCGAAACGTTTTTACAGTATATTAAAGAGAAAAATATTGAACAATTATATTTACTCACAAATAGTCCACAATCTGTGACAATATTTCAATTTTTTCGATTTGAAATGGTTGAAAAGGATGTTGTAGCAGAAGGAATTCGGGAATTAGAACATTTTTGTAAAAATATAAAACAACCGAATGTAATTATACTAAATTGTCAGCTATTCACAAAGTTATCCACTGATTAAAAGGATTTATCCACATTTTGTGGATAAATCTTATTTGTCTTTTGGATAAATCTCATAGTAAACTACAAATAACAAGTATTTCATGGCAGAAAAGGACGTGGAAAAAAATGAACACAAAAATGTGGACTGTGGATAATGTTGTGGAAATAAAAAAATATTATCCACAATTACAAGAAGCAGCGCATTTATTACGAGAAAATGAAGCGGTAGCGTTTCCGACTGAAACAGTATATGGCCTTGGTGCGAATGCATTAAGCGACGAAGCTGTTGCAAAAATTTTTGAAGCAAAAGGAAGACCAAGCGATAATCCGCTTATTGTACATATTGGTACGGAAGAACAATTAGATGGTATTGTAGCTCATATTCCGCCAGTTGCGAATGAATTAATGAAGCATTTCTGGCCGGGACCATTAACGCTTGTTTTTCCGAAAAAGGAAGGGATCTCTGAAAAAGTAACGGCTGGATTGGAGACGGTGGCAGTTCGTATGCCAGATCATCCGGTAGCATTAGCGCTTATTGAAGCAGCGAGTGTACCGGTAGCGGCTCCAAGTGCGAATCGTTCTGGGCGCCCTAGCCCGACGCTCGCTTCCCATGTATATGAAGATTTAGATGGGAAAATTGCTGGTATTGTGGATGGCGGGGCAACTGGTGTTGGTGTGGAATCAACCGTACTAGATTGTACGAGTGAAATACCAACGATTTTACGTCCGGGTGGTATTACGAAGGAGCAATTAGAAAAAGTAATTGGCCCTGTTTTATTGGATCCGGCATTAAAGGATGAAACGGAAAAACCAAAATCACCAGGGATGAAATATACGCATTATGCACCGAAAGCTCCGCTTAGTATTGTAGAAGGTTCACGTACATTTATCCAACAACTTGTGGATAATAAAAGGCAAGAAGGCTATAAAGTAGGTGTATTAACAACAGAGGAATATGAGCACGTGTATAAAGCAGACGTTGTTTTATCTTGTGGAAAGCGCAGTGATTTAGCAACCGTTGCGACGAAGCTTTATGATGTATTGCGTACATTTGACGCAAGCGGTGTTGATATTATTTTTAGCGAGTCGTTCCCAAGTGAGGGGATTGGTAGTGCCATCATGAATCGCTTAACAAAAGCTGCAGGTCACCAAATCATATTCGAAAAATAAATTCTAACTTTCCTCGGACGTGCATATTTTGAAGTAGCAAGTCCGAGGGGGGACATTATGACAATTGAGCATATTATAAGCGAATTGTTGCCGCTATTTATTATGGCATTTGCGCTAGGACTTGATGCGTTTTCTGTTAGTCTCGGTATGGGGATGATTACGCTTAAACTGCGTCAAATCTTTTATATCGGCATTACAATTGGTACATTTCATATAATTATGCCTTTTATAGGTATGATGCTTGGTCGTTTTTTATCAGAGCAATTTGGCTCTATTGCTACTATTATAGGTAGTGTTTTATTAATGGGATTAGGATTTCACATTGTGTATACGTCAATGTCCCGCGGTGATGAGTATAGGAATGCTCCGGCCGGGGCGAGTTTACTATTGTTTGCTTTTAGTGTGAGTATGGATAGTTTTTCTGTTGGCTTAAGTCTCGGTATTTACGGAGCGCGTACGTTTGTCACAATTCTCATATTTGGTGTTGTGAGTATGATGCTTACTTGGTTCGGATTGTTAATTGGCCGTAAGGCACATAGTATTCTGGGAACATATGGAGAAGTACTTGGCGGTATTATACTTGTTGGATTTGGGATAAAATTATTATTTTCAGTATGAACGCAGTCAACTTTAATTGTATTTATTGTAACTCTTATTTCCTTATATTTTTTTGTTGTTAAATTAGCGAAACCGAAGAAAAAAGAAGTCAAATAATTTCATGAGGAATAGTATGAAAGCCCAGATGCGATAAGTAGCTGGGCTTTCATAGTTGTATACATAAAATATCGGCGTCTTCCGCCGAGGCAAAAAGCGCCTCTATGTCAGAAGCTCCATCCCCCTCTTGTTCTGAGCAAGTCGCCTCCGCTTTTAATATATCTAGCTCCGGCTCCTAGCCCCTTCTGTCTAAGAGCCTTCCGCACCAAAAGGTAAAGAGCACCTTTTGTGCGAAAGAACCTTAGCCGACGGGGCTAAGCAGTCGCCTCCGCTTTTAATTATGGCCTTACAAGCTCAAACTGCTCCCCAAGTTTTGCGTAGTTATGTCCAGCTAATCTGCTGATTGGTTTTAGTTCTTCAGCATGAATGCGTCCGTTTTCATATAAGTGCTCAGCGATATGGAATCGTACGATGCGACCGATTAATAGATCGCATGCTGGGGAATTTTCTGTTCCACCTAATTGAATAGCGCGCTCCAATACACATTCCATACGAATGCTTGCTTCCTTTACCCCTGGTACAGAAATGATATCGCTATCAATTGGTGTTAGTTTGGCAAGTTCAATTTCGCTTTCATTCGGAGGAAGATTGGCTGCGGTTTCGTTAATGGCTTCTGCATAAGATTCATCAGAAATGTGAACGACAAATTCTTCTTTTTCCATTGCATTTCGTGCTGTATCTTTTGGTTTGCCCTCTTTTCGTTGTACAGAAACGGAGATAAGAGGCGGATTCGCCGCAACAATATTAAAGTAGCTAAATGGGGCGCCGTTTAGTACTCCTTCATTTGTAACAGTTGTGACGAATGCGACTGGGCGCGGAATAATACTCCCCGTTAGTAATTTGTAATTGTCTTTCTCAGTTTGTTCATTTGGATTAATCGATAGCATATATGTAATCTCCCCTCTTAACATGTGTAACACTTCTTTGTTTGTTTACAAGATAAAAGGGGGAAACTCCTGCTGAAAAAATATATTTTTGTAAAGGGGATAAAAAAATCCCCCACAATTGTGAGGGATTGAAAACATCTTGAATTCAAGATGTTTAATTAAATTAAAGTGTAAGCACCAGGACCAATAAGTGCTACGCCAACGGCAACCGCGATTAAAACAAGGTTATATTCGAAACCGTTTTGTGTAACCCAGTAGCCGTTTTTACCGTGAACTGTGATGATCGATACTAACATTGTACCAACAATAAATAGAGCGCCTATCCAAGTGAAAATACCAGCAGCAAATAAGAAACCGCCTAGTAATTCAGTTGCTCCGGCCATAAATGCCATCAATACGCCTGGTCGTAAGCCGATTGATTCCATCCAGCCGCCAGTTCCTTTTAAACCGTAACCCCCGAACCAGCCAAATAACTTTTGAGCGCCATGTCCCATGAAAGTAATACCAATAATAAGACGAATAATAAGAAGACCAATGTTCATCATTTTATAAAACCTCCAAAAAGTTTATTTACTTACCTTATATAAGTAAATAATAAAATAGTTACTTACTTTAGTCAAGTGGATTATCAAAAAAACAAAAATTAATTTTACAAACAATAAATGAAAAGATAATGATGTTGTTAAGGAGTTTAGACAATTTGTGGGTAAAATTGAAAGGAATTCGCTTCATTTTCAATTGAATTCAGACAGTCTGAATTGACTAGAATTTTCCAAGAAGATACAATAAGGGTCTGGTTAACAATTTCAACTAACCATCAGTGAGAAAAGCATCACTAATGGAAGTTTCACTTTATGGAAACGTTTTTATATCGCTAAAGCGGTGAATGATAAGGAGGATTACCCTATGTTTAAAAAATTATTTGGTTTTGGTTCTAAAACAAATGCAGAAACAATTGTATCTCCATTAACTGGAGAAGTGAAAAATATTGAAGAAGTACCAGATCCAGTATTCGCTGGTCGTATGATGGGAGACGGTGTTGCCATCGAGCCAACTGAAGGTGTAGTAGTATCTCCGGTAGATGGCGAGGTTGTCCAATTATTCCATACAAAACATGCTGTAGGGATTAAATCGAAAAACGGCGCAGAAATCTTAATCCACGTTGGATTAGAGACTGTAAAAATGGAAGGCGAAGGCTTCGAAACACACGTATCGGAAGGACAAGTTGTTAAAGCTGGCGATAAATTAATCTCTTTCGATTTAGAACTAATCCGTGCAAAAGCGAAAAGTACAATTACACCGATCGTTATTACAAACACAGATGCAACCGAATCTATTGAAACAACTGTAGGTGTAACAGCTACAAAAGGTTCAACTGGAGTAATGAAAGTAACAATGAAATAATCATTTGATGAGTAGGGAATCCATTTCATAATTGAAATGGGTTTCTTTTTTATGTCAATTTTTTAACTTATATATACATTTCTTTTTTTCGCTACCATTGTGAGTTATGATGAAAATAGATATTCATCATAAGGAGTGGTGTTTGGTGAAGCGAGTATTATTCGTTTGTACAGGTAATACGTGCCGCAGTCCAATGGCAGAGGCGCTATTACGTCATCATGGTAATGAACAGTTTGATGTGCAATCTGCTGGTGTATTTGCGGCGGTTGGCAGCGATGCATCTTCTCATGCCAAAAGTGCACTGGATGAAAAAGGTATCCGGGTTGTGCATTCTTCAAAGCAAGTGACAGAAGGGTTGCTGGAGTGGTCGGATGTTGTATTGACGATGACAGCGGGACATCGTCAACTTTTATTAACACACTATCCGGAAATAAGCGAAAAAGTGCATACATTATATGAATTTGTAGAAGGTACAAATAAGGATATTTCTGATCCTTTTGGCGGTTCGCTTGCTACCTATCGAGCAACACTGGAAGAAATGGAGCAACTTATGCAAACTTTGGTGAAAAAACACTCAGAAAGCTAATGTTTCGTGTATAATACGATATTGGAGATTATGCTGATTTAATGGAAAGAAGAGATTTCTACTAATAGAAGTTTCATTTTATATTTGGAGGGGTTTAGAATGAAAGTAGTTGTAGCATCTGATCATGGCGGATTGAATATTCGTAAAGAAATCGTAAGTCTATTAGAGGAATTGAACATTGAATATATTGATTTAGGTTGTGAGTGCGAAGCGGGTTCTGTAGATTATCCAGATTTTGCATTCCCAGCAGCAGAAATGGTTGCAAACGGTGAAGTGGATCGCGGTATTTTAATTTGTGGAACAGGCATCGGTATGTCAATTGCAGCAAATAAAGTACACGGTATTCGCTGCGCATTAGTACATGATACATTTAGTGCAAAAGCAACGAGAGAACATAATGATACAAACATGTTAGCAATGGGTGAGCGTGTAATTGGAGCTGGATTAGCACGCGATATCGCAAAAATTTGGTTAACAACGGATTATGAAGGCGGCCGTCACGAAAATCGTGTAGGGAAAATTAAAGCGTACGAAGCGAAGTAATTGTAGTCTAACTTCTAGTAAGAGATAATATAATTTGTTGAACCTACCTGCGAAAGGAAGAGCGTAATGAGTGAAATATCACAATTAAAAGAGCAGTTGCAAACAGCGCTTTTTGAATTTCAAGAGCAAGCCACGCTGCGGAATGGGAACCTTTTTGTTGTGGGATGTAGTACAAGTGAAGTGCTTGGTGAAAGAATTGGAACATCCGGAACGATGGAAGTTGCAGAGGCGATTTTTTCTGAGTTAACACATTTTCAAGAGCATTATGGCATTACCCTAGCATTTCAGTGCTGCGAACATTTAAACCGTGCTTTAGTGGTAGAAAGAGAAGTCGCAGAAAAGCATCAGTTTGAGATTGTAACTGTTACGCCTGTCAGATCAGCGGGTGGGGCTCTTGCAACATATGCATATCATAATATGAAAGACCCCGTTATCGTAGAGTTTGTAAAAGCGGATGCAGGTATTGATATTGGAGATACATTTATCGGTATGCATTTAAAACATGTAGCTGTTCCGGTCCGTACGCGAGTGAAAGAGATTGGGCATGCTCATGTAACGATGGCAAAAACGCGTCCGAAGTTAATTGGCGGAGCACGTGCAGTATATGCAATAAAAGAGGAAACGTTTACTTGTAGTTAAGTAAGAAAAAAAGACCGAATTTGGTCTTTTTTTCTTTTATCATGTGTGGAGTCGTGTTAGAATGTAGTTGAAAATGTGAAGATTTAATAGGATTACAGCTAGAACTTTCGTTTTTTCTTAGGAAATGAAGGGAAAATATCGGAAATAGGTGTAGTTCGTTCAGAAAAGGGGGATTTTGGTGGAGCATTTAAAACGTCAAGATGAAAAGGTGTTTGCTGCGATTGAATTAGAATTAGGAAGACAGCGTTCAAAAATTGAGCTTATTGCATCTGAAAACTTCGTAAGCGAAGCGGTAATGGAAGCGCAAGGTTCTGTATTAACGAACAAGTATGCAGAAGGATATCCTGGAAAACGTTATTACGGTGGTTGTGAACATGTAGATATCGTGGAAGATATCGCACGTGATCGCGCAAAAGAAATTTTTGGCGCAGAGCACGTAAACGTTCAACCACACTCTGGTGCACAGGCAAATATGGCTGTATACTTCACAATTCTAGAGCAAGGTGACACAGTGCTTGGTATGAACTTATCTCACGGCGGTCACTTAACACACGGAAGTCCTGTTAACTTTAGTGGTGTGCAATACAACTTCATTGAATACGGTGTAGATCCTGACACACATCACATCAATTATGAAGACGTATTAGAAAAAGCGAAAGAGCATAAACCAAAATTAATTGTTGCCGGTGCTAGTGCATATCCTCGTGTGATTGATTTCAAGAAATTCCGTGAAATCGCTGATGAGGTTGGCGCATATTTAATGGTAGATATGGCACATATCGCAGGACTTGTAGCAGCAGGCTTACACCCAAACCCAGTACCATACGCTGATTTCGTAACAACAACAACTCATAAAACATTACGCGGACCGCGCGGCGGTATGATTTTATGTAAAGAACAATTTGCAAAGCAAATTGATAAATCCATCTTCCCTGGTATTCAAGGCGGACCGCTTATGCATGTAATCGCGGCAAAGGCAGTTGCATTTGGAGAAGCATTACAAGACGACTTTAAAGCATATGCACAAAATATTATTAACAATGCAAATCGTTTAGCTCAAGGTCTGCAAAAAGAAGGGATTACTCTTGTTTCTGGTGGAACGGACAACCACCTAATTTTAATTGATGTTCGCAATTTGGATATTACCGGAAAAGTTGCAGAGCATGTATTAGATGAAGTTGGTATCACAGTAAACAAAAACACAATTCCATTTGATCCAGCTAGCCCATTTGTAACAAGTGGCGTTCGTATTGGAACTGCAGCTGTAACATCAAGAGGTTTTGGATTTGCTGAAATGGATGAAATCGCATCAATTATTGCTTACACATTAAAAAATCATGATAATGAAGCAGCATTAGAAGAAGCGAGTGTTCGTGTAAATGCCTTAACTGATAAATTCCCAATGTATAAAGAGCTATAATAAAAAAAGCTGTTGAAACGTATTGTTTCAACAGCTTTTTTTAAGACAATTATTCCTTTAATATTAAATGGAAACAAATGTGATATCGGTAAGTGGATGCAATATGTTAAGAAGCTATTGTGTGATCCAAAACAGGTGGAGCATTTCGGAAAACGTAAGGTAAAAGGGGGGATTTCTTCCTTTCGAAATAACGGATTTAGATGAAGTGCTTCTTGAAATGAATTGCAAAGACATAGTTTTGAAGGAGTTTATTAAATGAAAGGTTCATTTTTTTCTTATATTAATTATGTTCTATTGAAATAACATAATTAATAGTAAGAAACTAAAAAACAGTATTTCATAAAACTTTATATATGAAGAGAAGAACATTCAAGGTAACCTATGTATACAAATCTTGAAGACATTCTAAATATATAATGAGGGATGCCGTCTCTATAATTGGTAAAGCTATTCTTGTAAAAGGAAGAAGTGTTTGAAATTTTACCAAATTTGCCCTTGAATATTAGAAGCGTTTTCTTTACAATCGTACATAGTGTAAAAACAGGTGCTCTCACGCATCAATATCATCCGAAGGAGCGATTCACATGGGAAAACTGTATGTTTTTGATCACCCTTTAATTCAACATAAGATTACATATATTCGCGATAAGAATACAGGTACGAAAGAATTTCGTGAACTAGTAGATGAAGTAGCAAGTTTGATGGCGTTTGAAATTACACGCGATCTTCCTCTTGAAGAGATTGAAATTGAAACACCTGTAAGTAAAGCGAAAACAAAAGTGATTGCAGGTAAGAAGCTTGGTTTAATTCCGATTTTACGCGCGGGCTTAGGAATGGTAGATGGAATTTTGAAATTAATTCCAGCAGCGAAAGTAGGTCATATCGGTTTATACCGTGATCCAGAAACATTACAACCTGTAGAATATTATGTGAAGCTTCCAACTGATGTAGAAGAACGTGACTTTATTGTACTTGATCCAATGTTAGCGACAGGCGGTTCTGCATCAGAAGCCATTACGTCATTAAAGAAGCGCGGTGCGAAACATATTAAATTAATGTGTATCGTTGGTGCTCCAGAAGGCGTAAAAGTGATTCAAGAAGACCATCCTGATGTAGATATTTATGTGGCTGCATTAGATGAAAAATTAAACGATCATGGATATGTTGTACCAGGTCTTGGAGATGCTGGCGACCGTTTATTTGGAACGAAGTAAGACAACAGACGAGAGGACATCCTTCTCGTCTGTTTTTTTATACAACATAAAAATTGGTGAAATCGCATATAATATAGAAACATCATATTTGAGAAAGGTATGTTAAATGTGAAAATTTATATATCAAGAAAACATAATAGTGACAAAGTTGTGAACTTTTTTCTTCTATTATAATGAGAAAAGGTCTAGAAGTTAGACGACTTTTAACATTTTTTTGAAGGAGAACGTTTTCAGTTATGGGAATAAATACCTAATACTCAAATTTTTTGATTTTTTTCGATTTGACGTTGACACTGTTTAATACCCTATTGTATGCTAACAACGGGGATAGATGGTAGGGTTTTCATTGACAAATTTTCGTCTATTCTTTGACAAAAAAAATAATTTTCTCATTTAAATAGGATTTATGCAAAAAAATGAGTTATTATTAACACATTCTTAAACACATAGTGAATGAGGCGTTACATATGGAGGGATGAATCCTTGGGGGAAAACAAGCGTAGTCCATTTAAGGCATATGCTTTAATGACCGGAATTCTTTCTCAGCTCGTTGGTGCGATTTTAGTTGGAATTTTTGGCGGGCAATGGATTGATAGTAAGCTTGGAACGTTTCCATTATTTCTAGTAATCGGTTTATTATTAGGACTTGGAACAGGGGTTTATGCGATGATTCGACTCATTCGACAATTTTATTCGGGAGAGCAATGATGATAGAAGTACATGAACTTGTCCAAAGACAAAAGAAATATATGTACAACCTTCTCGCACTCTTTGTATTAGGATGGGGCTTTACCTCATACAAAGATGTCTTTCTAGGACTGATTATCGGAACGATTTTCGGTTTTCTTAGTTTGCGCATCGTTGCACACAAGACGGACAAACTGTTAGATCGCGTTACACAAGGTGAGACAGTGAAGTATAAAGCGACTGCAGTGAGTACATATTCGAGATTAGCCGCGATAGGGCTATTAATTTTATTTGCAGCAAAATATCAACATTTAATGGCGATGTGGAGCTTAGCATTAGGATTGCTGACAGGATATCTTGTCATGATCATAGATTTTCTTTATCTACAGTATAAGAGCAGGGAAGAGAGGTGAATTACTAGTGGAACACGGTAAATTAGTTGAATTTCTAGGTTTAACGTTCGACTTGTCCTCTGTTATGATGACGACTGTTGCGGCAGTAATCGTATTTATCATTGCTATTATGTGTACCCGTCGCTTAGCTCTACGTCCAACAGGAATGCAAAATTTCTTTGAATGGGTTGTGGACTTCGTAAAAGGTATGATTAATAGTACGATGGATTGGCAAACAGGTGGACGCTTTTTAACGCTTGGAGTTACACTCATTATGTACATCTTTGTAGCAAACATGCTCGGTTTGCCGTTCATGATTGCGACAGCTGAAGGTGGAGAGCATATTGCATGGTGGAGATCTCCAACGTCTGACCCAGCAGTTACTCTAACTTTAGCCGTGATGGTAGTTGCCCTCACCCATTATTATGGAGTTAAAATGAAGGGTACGAAAGAATATTTAAAAGGCTATATTCAACCAATGAAATTCTTATTCCCATTAAAGGTAATTGAGGAATTTGCGAATACATTGACGTTAGGTCTGCGTTTATTTGGTAACATTTATGCAGGTGAAATTTTATTAACGTTACTTGCTCAGTTAGGAGCAAGCGGAACGTTTGGCGCATTAGGTGCTGTTCTGCCGATGTTAGCATGGATGGGCTTCAGTATCTTCGTAGGTGCTATCCAAGCATTTATCTTTACAATGTTAACGATGGTGTACATGGCTCATAAAGTAAGCCATGACCATTAATATATTTAAAGTAAGTACAAAATTTATTTTTTATTGATAAAAAGGAGGACTTTTAAAATGAGTTTAGGTGTAATCGCAGCTGCAATTGCAATTGGTTTATCTGCATTAGGTGCTGGTATTGGTAATGGTCTTATCGTATCTCGCACAGTTGAGGGTGTTGCTCGTCAACCAGAATTACGTGGTGTACTTCAAACAATCATGTTCATCGGGGTAGCGTTAGTTGAGGCGCTTCCAATCATCGGTGTAGTAATCGCGTTTATCGTATTAAACAAATAAGGGATAGCTCCCCTTACAATAAGTGGCGAAGATCGTTTTGGGACCTTCTTCGCCATTGCTTTATGAATGAAACATTACTTGTCTTTTCATTTGTTTAATTTAGATTTTTGAAGGGAGTGAATCCTTGTGCCAACTCTATTATTAGGAGCTGCTGCTGTCCCATACGGAACAGTGATTTATACAATTGTCGTTTTCCTAATTCTATTAGCATTACTTCGTAAATATGCATTTGGACCTTTAATGGGAATTATGAAGGAACGTGAAGATCATATTTCTAGCGAAATCGACGCTGCAGAAAAGAACAATGCAGAGGCGAGAAAGTTAGTAGAAGAACAACGTGACATGTTAAAACAATCACGTATTGAAGCGCAAGAATTAATCGAGAGAGCGAAAAAGCAAGCAGAGGATCAAAAAGAAAGTATCGTTGCTGCTGCAAAAGAAGAAGCAGTATCTATTAAAGAATCTGCTGTACAAGAAATTCAACGCGAAAAAGAGCAAGCAATTGCTGCTCTTCAAGAACAGGTTGCTTCTTTATCTGTCCAAATTGCTTCTAAAGTTATGCAAAAAGAACTGAAAGAAGAAGACCAAGTTCAATTAATTCGCGATTATATTAAAGAGGTAGGAGAAGCGCGATGAGCAATGAGATTGTAGCTAAACGTTATGCCGTCGCTCTTTTTCAAATCGCAAAAGAAAAACACGTACTAGAAATGTTTGAGGAAGAACTACGCCTTGTGCAAAGTGTTTTTGTAAGTAGTAAAGAACTACATACATTTTTAGGACAACCAAGCATTTCAGTTGAAAAGAAAAAACAATTTCTTTCTAACGTGTTTTCTACTGTTTCTCAGCCGATTTTAAGCACGTTATATATTTTAATCGATAATCATCGCGAAACATTATTACCTGAAATTGTAGATGTGTACGTTGCACTTGCCAATGAAGAGCGTAACGTAGCGGATGCAACGGTTTACTCTACTCGTTCTTTAACAGAAGATGAGAAGCTTAGCGTTGCAGAGGCATTTGCAAAGAAAACAGGAAAAGATGCAATTCGCGTTCAAAATGTTGTAGATGAAGATTTACTAGGCGGTATTAAAGTACGCATTGGAAACCGCATTTACGACGGCAGTTTACAAGGAAAGTTAGCACGTATTCAGCGTGAACTTATGAAGAATAGATAGGGGTGAAGCGCATGAGCATCAGAGCTGAAGAAATTAGCGCACTGATTAAGCAACAAATTGAAAACTATCAGTCTGAGATCGAAGTTAGCGATGTTGGTACAGTTATTCAAGTTGGTGACGGTATTGCACGTGCTCATGGTCTGGATAACGTTATGGCTGGTGAGCTTGTTGAGTTCGCTAACGGCGTTATGGGACTAGCACAAAACTTAGAGGAAAATAACGTAGGTATCATTATTTTAGGACCTTATACTGAAATTCGTGAAGGTGACGAAGTACGTCGTACAGGTCGCATCATGCAAGTACCAGTAGGGGAAGAATTAATCGGTCGTGTTGTAAACCCACTAGGTCAACCAGTAGACGGTTTAGGTCCAATTAACACAACAAAAACTCGTCCAATCGAAAACCCAGCACCAGGCGTAATGGATCGTAAATCTGTTCATGAGCCACTTCAAACTGGTATTAAAGCGATTGACGCTCTTGTACCAATTGGACGCGGACAACGTGAGTTAATTATCGGTGACCGCCAAACTGGTAAAACAGCTGTTGCACTTGATACAATCTTGAACCAAAAAGATCAAGATATGGTTTGTATCTATGTAGCAATCGGACAAAAAGAATCTACAGTTCGTAACGTAGTTGAAACGTTACGTAAGCACGGTGCATTAGAGTACACAATCGTTGTAACTGCATCTGCTTCTCAACCTGCTCCATTATTATACTTAGCTCCATATGCTGGTGTAACAATGGGTGAAGAGTTCATGTACAACGGCAAACACGTATTAGTTGTATATGATGACTTATCAAAACAAGCAGCTGCATACCGTGAGCTGTCATTACTATTACGTCGTCCTCCAGGTCGTGAAGCGTATCCAGGGGATGTATTCTACTTACACTCTCGCTTACTAGAGCGTGCGGCGAAATTAAGTGATGCAAAAGGCGCTGGTTCTTTAACAGCATTACCTTTCATCGAAACACAAGCAGGGGACGTATCAGCTTACATCCCAACAAACGTAATCTCTATTACAGATGGACAGATCTTCTTACAATCTGATCTATTCTTCTCTGGTGTACGTCCAGCGATCGACGCAGGTACTTCTGTATCTCGTGTTGGTGGTGCGGCTCAGATCAAAGCGATGAGCAAAGTATCTGGTACACTTCGTCTTGACCTTGCATCTTATCGTGAATTAGAAGCATTCGCTGCGTTCGGTTCTGACCTTGATAAAGCAACACAAGCGAAATTAAGCCGTGGTGCACGTACAGTAGAAGTATTAAAACAAGGCTTACATAAGCCATTAAAAGTAGAGAAGCAAGTTATGATTCTTTACGCATTAACACGCGGATTCTTAGATGATATCCCAGTAGTAGATATCACTCGTTTCGAAGACGAGTTCCATGCTTGGTTAGATACAAATGCTGCTGAACTATTAACTGAAATTCGTACAACAACAAAACTTGCTGAAGACGACAAAATGGCAGCAGCTATTAACGGCTTCAAAAAAGTTTTTGTGGCTTCTGAGTAATAATAAAAAGCGGAAGCGGCTTGTTTGGCCGCTCCACTTTTATATAAGCAGGACTCTTACATAGAGTGCTAACGGATATGAAGAGGAAAAGAGTAGGTGCACCTATTCTTTTCCTTCAATCATGAACAAGTATAACGATTAGAAAGATTGACGAAGTGGAACTCTTTCTAATCATGCCAACTTCCGGAAAAAAGGTGGTGAAAACCTGTGGCATCTTTACGCGATATAAAAGCGAAAATTAACTCGACAAAGAAAACGAGTCAAATTACGAAAGCGATGGAGATGGTATCTGCATCGAAGTTAAGCCGTGCAGAACAAAATGCTAAATCTTTCGTTCCGTATATGGATAAGATTCAAGAAGTAGTAGCGAGCATAGCGCAAGGTAGCGGGGTAAATCACCCAATGTTAACAGCGCGTCCTGTGAAGCGAACAGGATACATCGTTATTACATCGGATCGCGGACTAGCAGGTGGATATAACAGTAACGTTTTACGTGCAGTAAGCAACGTAGTGAAAGAGCGTCATAACATGGATGCAAATCAATACGCAATTATTGTACTTGGACGTCTAGGACGTGATTACTTAAAACGTCGTGGTTTTAATATCATTGATGAAGTACTTGGATTATCAGATCAACCAGTATTCGCTGATATTAAAGACATTGCTTCAAGAGCAATTTCTATGTTTACAGATGGCGCTTATGATGAATTGTATATTTACTACAATCATTATGTAAGTAAGATCTCACAAGAAGTAACGGAGAAGAAAATTTTACCGCTTACGGATGTGGCATCTGACAAAGCAACAACTTCATATGAATTTGAACCATCTGAAGAAGATATTTTAAAAGTATTATTGCCACAATACGCAGAAAGCTTAGTTTACGGTGCATTACTAGATGGTAAAGCAAGTGAACATGCAGCGCGTATGACAGCAATGAAAAGTGCTACAGACAACGCAATGGAAGTTATCGATACACTTACACTTTCTTTCAACCGCGCTCGTCAAGCAGCGATTACGCAAGAAATTACGGAAATCGTTGGCGGTGCAGCTGCGTTAGAATAGTAATAAAAAGCGGAAGCGGCTCGCTCAGAATGGGAGGGGGATGGAGCTTCAGACGTAGAGGCGTTCTTTGCCTCGTAGGAAGAAGCGAAGCCACCGAGTATTCTAGCCGCTGGAGCTGGATTAAGTAAAAAGCAGAAGCGATAATCCTTATGCGAAATGAAATATAAAAAATGCAAAACCGACTGTTCGTAGAAAAGCCGGTTAATTTAAAGAAAGCTAGGAGGGAACCCGATGAATAAAGGGCGCGTTACGCAAATCATGGGTCCGGTTGTAGACGTTAAGTTTGACGGCGGAAAGCTACCTGAAATCTACAATGCCCTTAGAATCAAAGAAGAAGCAATGGACTTAACTTTAGAAGTTGCGCTTCATCTTGGTGATAATACAGTTCGTACAGTAGCAATGTCTTCTACAGACGGACTTGTTCGTGGTACAGAAGTAGAAGATACTGGTAAACCAATTTCTGTTCCAGTTGGTGATGCAACACTTGGTCGTGTATTTAACGTATTAGGTGATGCAATTGACTTAGGTGAAGCAGTGGCAGCGGATGTACGCCGTGATCCAATTCACCGTCAAGCACCTGCATTCGAAGAGTTATCTACAAAAGTAGAAATTCTTGAAACTGGTATTAAAGTAGTAGACTTATTAGCTCCTTATATTAAAGGTGGTAAAATTGGTCTATTCGGTGGTGCCGGTGTAGGTAAAACGGTATTAATCCAAGAATTAATTAACAACATCGCACAAGAGCACGGTGGTATCTCTGTATTCGCTGGTGTAGGTGAGCGTACTCGTGAAGGTAACGACTTATACCACGAAATGAGTGATTCCGGCGTAATCAAGAAAACAGCGATGGTATTCGGACAAATGAACGAGCCGCCTGGCGCACGTCAACGTGTTGCGTTAACAGGTTTAACAATGGCTGAACATTTCCGTGATGAGCAAGGACAAGACGTACTTCTGTTCATCGATAATATCTTCCGTTTCACGCAAGCTGGTTCTGAAGTATCTGCCCTACTTGGTCGTATGCCATCTGCGGTAGGTTACCAACCAACACTTGCAACAGAAATGGGTCAATTACAAGAGCGTATTACATCAACAAATAAAGGGTCTATCACGTCTATCCAAGCGGTATATGTACCAGCCGATGACTACACTGACCCAGCACCAGCAACAACGTTCGCTCACTTAGATGCAACAACAAACTTAGAGCGTCGTTTAACACAAATGGGTATTTACCCAGCGGTAGATCCATTAGCATCTACATCTCGTGCACTATCTCCAGAAATCGTAGGAGAAGAGCATTATGCAGTTGCTCGTCAAATTCAACAAACACTGCAACGTTACAAAGAGCTTCAAGATATCATTGCTATCTTAGGTATGGATGAGTTATCTGAAGAAGATAAATTAGTTGTACATCGCGCTCGTCGCGTTCAGTTCTTCTTATCACAGAACTTCCACGTAGCAGAACAGTTTACAGGTCAAAAAGGATCTTACGTACCTGTAAAAGAAACAGTTCGTGGATTCAAAGAAATTCTAGAAGGAAAACATGATGACCTTCCAGAAGACGCATTCCGTCTTGTTGGTGGTATTGAAGAAGTTGTTGAAAACGCGAAGAAAATGATGGCATAAGGCCTTAGGAGGGACGAATTATGAAGACATTTCCAGTCAGTATTGTAACTCCTGATGGACCGGTTTACGAAAACGAAGTTGAAATGGTAAGCGTAAGAGCAGAGAGCGGGGAAATGGGGATCTTAGCAGGTCACATTCCGACTGTTGCACCACTTAAAATTAGTGCAATTCGCTTAAAAAATGGTGGACATACAGATTACGTAGCAGTTAGCGGTGGCTTTATTGAAGTTCGCCCTGAGAAAGTAACAGTATTAGCACCATCTGCTGAAACAGCAAATCATATCGACGTTCATCGCGCAAACGAAGCGAAGCGCCGCGCTGAGCAACGTATGCAAGATAAACAAGCACATGTTGACTTCAAACGTGCAGAAATGGCACTTAAACGTGCGATTAACCGTTTGGACGTTTCAAATATGAAGTAAAGAAAAAGCTGTAAAGGGATAAACCTTTGCGGCTTTTTCTCATATATATATAAATACAAATTGAAAAAATGACATAAAACCCTTTTTTAGTGGGGACGAGAGCATCTAGCCGTGCATAGAAGGGATCAGGGCCTTTTCCTGCCATTAAAACAAAGAGAGAAAGCAAGTAGCGTTCATGTTTTATCCCGTTATTCGTGGGCAGTAATACCCCCGCCTCAAAATTCAGCAAAAGCATTGTCCAGCTCTAGTGGCTAGAATGTTCGGCGGCGAGCCACTTCCGCTTTTCTTAAGAAACTAGACAGGAGATAAATTGCCCGTAAAAAATGAAGAAAATCTTTACTGTTTAACGGTTTACTAAAGTAATAACTTTGCATATATTCACAGCCGGGCTTTTGTATAAATTGAAAAACCGTTTTTTCCTTTATTTTTCGTTTCGTACATTGCCATATCAGCATGTTGTAGGAGTGACATCGCGTCTTCACCGGCGTCTGGATATGTGGCAATCCCAATGCTCGGTGTAATTTGTAACGTATGATTTTCTAATTCAATTGGTGCGTTCATGATTTGTAAGATAGCATTTGCGATACTTTTAATTTCTGAAAGGGTTTCGTATTTTTCGATTAAAATGGTAAATTCATCGCCCGCGAACCGGGCAACCATTCCGTTTTGTCCAACCGCATGTTGCAAGCGTTTTGCAACTTCAATTAAGAGAAAATCTCCAGTTTTATGCCCAAGTGTATCATTAATAATTTTGAATCGATCTAAATCGAGAAACATAATAGCGAGTGTTATGTTTTCTTTCTTAGCGTGAAGAATCGCATGATTAAGTTGCTTTTCAAATGCACGACGATTAACAAGCTGTGTCAATGTATCATGATACGCTAAGAAGTTAATTTGCTCTTGCTGTCGTTTTCCTTCTGTAATGTCTTTTACCATTAAGTAAATACCTGTGATGCGTGCTTGCGGTATGATGGGTACTACGGTTACATGTAAATAATAAATATCTCGGTTCTGATGATACGCTCTTATTTCTAAAGTTGTAGAGTGTCCCTCTTTCACATAACGAAAAGCATTTATGGCTTTTTCTAAATCTTCCTCATATACGAGAGAGCGATAGGATTCATGTAAAAGTGCATCTGTTTGATAGCCAAGTAATATAATCCCTGCATTATTTACATTTAAAAAATTCCCATGTAAATCTAATGTGAAAATAGGATCTGGATGATGCTCATATAGTGATTTAAACATTTGTTGGCTTTTATATAATTCATTTGTTTGTTTGACTAAGTCCTCTGTCCGTAGTTCAATTTGTTTTTCTAACTCTAGATTAAACAGCTGTTGCTTTTGCAATAGTTTTTTATTTTGATGCCGTACTAACATATGGCGAATAAGTACGAAGAAAAATGTTATAAACACGCCTTTTTCTAAAATGGGAGAAAAGTTTCCTTCATGTAAGGTAAATAGAATTAATGACGCAACTGCTAAATAAGGAAGTGATAATCGAACCTTCTCGCCTATTTCGGGATTGAAAAATATTTGTTCAGATTTGTTTTCTTCGTGTGTATGAAGCAGACAAGCGATTGCGACTAGCCCTAATACAATTTGGAAGAAAGGTGTTATTGTGAATAAAGAATGATTGGTTGCAAAATATTTAATATATCCATACATGGAATCAAGCAGTGCATATAAAATGAGTGAACCGCTTAATAAAGCAATAACTACTCGAGAAACAAATGATAAGGGACGAAATAATAAGCTAATGCCCATGACTAAAAATAGTAGATCTGTAATTGGATATACAAGTAATATAAATTTATGAATGTTAGCGAGCGCATCTGGATGTACAGTATTTTTAAAGAATAGATAGCAATGTAAGGTAAATGCTGCTGTAACGATGATACAAACATCACATAACATAAAGATTTTTTCCCAATTTGTGCACTCATACATATTTTTATAGAAAAAAGCTAGCGTATAGAAAAGTACAAATAACAAATAGAATAGATCTGAAGAATCTATAAGTGCTTTGTAACTATGCGAAATGAAGTGTTGATACATAACAATTGTGTCGCCGATAAAATAAAAGAATGAGCCGATTGTTAAGAGCATCCAAAACGTATAAGCATGCCCTTCTTTACGAGAAGTAGAATACAATAACGAGCAACATATAATCACATTAAGAATGAAAGTTACGATACTTGTTTGTAATTGAAATGGGAATGAGTATGCATCCCATATTTGCAAAGCCATATAATGAAATGCAATATAAATCAATAAAGAATATATAAGAAAAAATAAATGGGTTTGTCCATTTTTTATCATAATAAGTCCCCTATGAAGTTAGATGTCATGTTATAGTATGTCATTTTTTTAAAGGGAATAGTATACTCAAAATATATTTGCTCACACAATAAAAAAAGCCCGATTGTTCCAAAGTGTAGGGAAATCGGACCTTTATAACTATGTTATCGATATTTGAGTCATTTTGCTGCATGTGCACATATTTCAGTGTTAAAAAACATATCGATATCTTTCCCTGGATAACGTTTGCATTCATCATCCATAAAATCTCCCTCCCGTAAATAATGGTTATTTTTGAACTTTCCTAAGTAAATCTAAAAGTTGTTTTTTTTCCTCATGATCCAACTTAGAAAATTGTGCTACCTGAAAGTGCTCTTGACTTGGAACCACTTCATGAAATAATTTTTTTCCTTTTTCAGTCAATGAAAGGTATTTTGTTTTCCATTCTTGCTCGCGTTTAATGAATCCCAATCCTTCCATTTTGCTTAACAGTTGCGTAATATTGCCTTTCGTAACAAAAAGCTTATCTGCTAATTCTTGTTGAGACAATTTTTCATGGGAACCGACTTGAACTAAGACGTCAAACTGGGCTACCGATAGATTCCATTTTTTTAAGTGTTGATTCGATTCGCGAATACTTTGGTTATATACTCTTGAGAGACGGAACCATAACATTAAACCGAGACGTTCCTCTTGTTTAGATAAGGAAGGATTGCTTGCAGTTTCTTTCATCATGTCACCTAATTCTTTCATTTTTACATTGAATTTATGACTAAACTGATAGAATGTCAAGGCTTATAGTCGGTACGTGACGTTGTTATAAGTTTCCTAGATAAAATCGGTTTATAATTAAACTGATAAATGTAAATGTTATACTTGTTTACCATTACGTTTTGTATGAAAAGGAGTGTTAAAAATGGAAGAGAAAAAAGTAACGTGGTTAGAATTTTGTTATGACTTGCTATTTACAATGGCTCATTTTTATCAAAATATATCAAAAGGGAGATATTATTAACCTAAATTTAGGATTATTATGAAATAAATGTAATATATATAATAGTATCATTTAGAGTATTAGGAGGTTATATATGATCAGCGAATTAAAAAGAGAAGCACTTGATGCATTAAGAGGAAGATGGGGATTAGCGGTAGGAGCGACTTTATTAATCGGAATTCTTATTGGTGCTGTGGAGTTAGCAACTACAGGTGCTTTTTCAATGTTTTGGGGGTGGAAAGAGGCAAAGGATTCTATTACAGTAAGTATTGTGGCGATGCTTATTATCGGTCCGTTAACGCTTGGTGAGGGCTTTTAATCAGTGGGGGATGAAGAACCCCCTACTGATTAAAGTTTCACTTTATGAGAATGAAATTAGTTACAATTACTGTACACCAAGTAACGTAAGGGAAAGTCTTCCTCTGGTTACTTGGTTTTTCTTTTTTTCAATGTATCGACATAAGAATTTGAAATTTGCTATAATATCTATAATTGCATTATTTAGAAAAATTAAAAAATAATAAATGATGCAAATGAATCATAACGTGTACTGAGTGAACTTGTTTTTATGAGGGGGAGAGAGTTTCACAATGGTAAATGTATATGAAAATAGTTATATGATTGTCAGTATTTTTTTGCTATTAGGTATATTGTTACCGGTTGTAGCACTCACCTTGGGGAAATTGCTACGTCCACATAAACCAAGTGCAGCGAAGAAAACAACATATGAAAGTGGAATTGAGCCATTTCATGATGCAAACGTCCGCTTCCATGCCCGCTATTATATTTTTGCATTGCTTTTTGTCATTTTTGATGTGGAAACTGTGTTTTTATATCCGTGGGCGGTAGCGTATGACGAACTGGGGTTATTTGCATTAGTGGAAATGCTCATTTTTGTTATTATGCTACTCATTGGTCTTGCATATGCTTGGAAAAAGAAGGTGTTACAATGGCTATAAATTTTGAAGATATTCATCCACAGGAACGCGCTGAGTTAGAAAGAAATATATTTTTCACGACGCTTGAACAAGTAAAAGGTTGGGCACGCAGCAATTCATTATGGCCAATGACATTTGGATTGGCATGCTGTGCAATTGAGATGATGGGAGTAGGTTCTTCACATTATGATTTAGATCGATTTGGTTCGTTTTTCCGTACATCCCCGCGTCAATCGGATGTCATGATTGTATCTGGAACGGTTACGAAAAAAATGGCCCCTATTGTTCGGCGTTTATATGATCAAATGCCAGAACCGAAGTGGGTCATTGCAATGGGATCGTGTGCAACGGCGGGTGGACCGTATGTAAATTCATATGCTGTTGTAAAGGGAGTAGATCAAATCGTGCCGGTGGATGTATACATTCCTGGTTGTCCGCCGAATCCAGCAGCTTTAATTTACGGGATTAATAAATTAAAAGAAAAAATTCGTTACGAAGCAAAGACAGGAAAGCAGGTGACGAATAAATGAGCGATCAAGATAAAAATATAGATGATCTGAAGAAAGAAGCGGCAAGACGTGCAAAGGAAGAAGCAAAAAAAAGGCTTGCGGCACGTCAGGAAAATGAAGTTCATCATGTAGAAGAAAAAGAGAAAGCGCTATCAAGTGAGAGTGAAATCGATATAGCAGAAGCAAAGGTGGCCGCACTAGCGAAGCAGAAGGAAAAGGAAAAAGAATCAGATCCAGAAGATAATGAGAAAGAAAAAGCAATCGCCGCCGCGAAGGCAAAAGCAGCTGCAGCAGCAAAAGCAAAGGCGGCCGCACTAGCGAAGCAGAAGGAAAAGGAAAAAGAATCAGATCCAGAAGATAATGAGAAAGAAAAAGCAATCGCCGCCGCGAAGGCAAAAGCAGCTGCAGCAGCAAAAGCAAAGGCGGCCGCACTAGCGAAGCAGAAGGAAAAGGAAAAAGAATCAGATTCGGAAGATAGTGAGAAAGAAAAAGCAATCGCCGCCGCGAAGGCAAAAGCAGCTGCAGCAGCAAAAGCAAAAGCGGCCGCGTTAGCGAAGCAATCTGAAGGCGGAAACATAGATGCGGAGAAAGAAAAAGCAATTGCGGTTGCAAAGGCGAAAGCAGTAGCTGCAGCAAAGGCCCGCGCTGCTGGAGGAAAGAAAGAGGAAGAAGAAAAAGTAGAAAAACCTTCGCAAAATCAGCCGTATTTAGATGCCTATGTTCAGGCGGTTATAGCGAAATTTGGCGAAGGTGTGCTGGAAGATTTCTATATTAATAGGTTGTCTAAGGATGTTCCAACGCTCGTTGTGAAAGTAGCGCATTACTATGAAGTGATGGAGCTTTTAAAGAAAGATCCTGAATTGGTATTTAGTTATATGTCAGAATTGCATGCAACAGATTTTGCTACGCATATGGAAGTGTATGTGCATTTATTTTCATACGGTAAGAAGCGATCTGTAGCGGTGAAAGTAAAGCTTGACCGGGACGAGCCAAAAGTGTCTTCAATTGTACCACTTTGGAGCGGGGCTGATTGGCCGGAGCGCGAGGCATATGATTTGCTTGGCGTTGTGTTTGAAGGACATCCAAATTTACGGCGTATTTTGATGCCTGATGATTGGATCGGCCATCCACTACGAAAAGATTATGAGCCTTTTGATGCGGGGGTGTAAAACATGATTCGTACAGAAGAAATGCTTTTAAATGTAGGACCGCAGCATCCGAGTACCCATGGTGTATTTCGGCTCGTTATTAAAATTGATGGGGAAATCATTAAGGAAGCTACGCCTGTAATTGGTTATTTGCACCGTGGTACAGAGAAAATTGCGGAAAGTTTGCAGTATACGCAAATTATTCCATACACAGACCGAATGGATTATTTAGCGGCAATGACAAATAATTATGTCATTTGTCACGCAGTGGAGACGATGATGGGGCTGGAAATACCGGAGCGTGCTGAATATTTGCGCATACTTGCAATGGAGCTTGGGCGCGTGGCGAGTCACCTTGTTTGGTGGGGAACCAATTTGCTTGATATTGGAGCTGTCAGTCCATTTCTATATGCATTTCGCGAACGCGAGATGATTATTAACCTACTGAACGAATTATGCGGAGCGCGTTTAACGTTTAATTATATGCGTGTGGGCGGGGTGAAGTGGGATGCGCCGGACGGCTGGATTGAAAAAGTGCAGGGATTTGTTCCTTATATGAGAGAGCAGCTAGAGGGGTACCACGACCTTGTGAGCGGCAATGAAATTTTCTTAAATCGAGTAAAGGGAGTCGGTACTTACTCGGCAGAGGACGCCCTGCAATATTCGTTAAGCGGAGCAAACCTGCGCTGCACAGGTGTGAAATGGGATCTTCGTAAAGATGAGCCGTACTCTATTTATGACCGATTTGAGTTTGATGTTCCTGTCGGTAAAGTGGGTGATGCTTGGGATCGTTACGTTTGCCGAATGGAGGAGATTGAAGAGTCGCTGAAAATTATTGAACAAGCGGTAGAGCAGTTTCCAAAGGAAGGAGCAATCTTAGCGAAGGTGCCAAAGATTATTAAACCACCAAAAGGTGAAGCATTCGTGCGAATTGAGTCACCGCGCGGCGAGATTGGCTGTTACATTGCAAGTGAGGGAAAGAAAGAACCGTATCGCTTAAAGTTCCGTCGCCCATCTTTTTATAATCTGCAAATCTTACCGCATATCTTGAAAGGCGAGAATATCGCAAACTTAATTACAATTTTAGGCGGCATTGATATTGTACTTGGGGAGGTTGATGGGTGATGATACAAAACCTCTTGGAGTCACCCGCAAGCTGGACGAATTTTCTTATCTTTTTCGGATTGGCAACGTTGTTATTGTTTGTCGTTCTTGGCTTTGTTACATATGGGATTTTAGCAGAACGAAAAGTAATGGGGTTTATGCAGGGACGTATAGGGCCGAATCAAGTGGGCGGTCGTTTTGGACTCCTGCAAACAGTGGCAGACGTGTTAAAACTTTTGTTAAAAGAAGATACGATTCCGAAATTGGCCGATAAACCGCTCTTCATATTAGCACCGGTCATTGCGTTTGCGCCGGCATTCATGGTACTAGCGGTCATTCCGTTTACAGATAAGTTGCAGTTTGCCGATATCGGCGTTGGCTTACTGTATTACATTGCAGTCTCAGGTATTACGACAATTGGTGTTGTAACTGGGGGCTGGGCGTCTAACAATAAATATTCATTACTTGGCGGAATGCGCGCCGCAGCACAAATGATCTCCTATGAAATTCCACTTGTGATGAGCGTAATCGGGGTTGTCCTTCTAACGGGCAGCTTAAATTTAAATGATATTGTAGAGGCGCAAGAAGGGGTTTGGTACATTTTCGTGCAGCCAATTGGTTTTATCGTTTTTTTAATCGCGGCTGTTGCTGAATTGAACCGAACGCCGTTTGATTTACCGGAAGCCGAATCGGAGCTCGTCTCTGGATATCACACGGAGTATTCGGGATTTCGCTGGGCGTTCTTTATGCTTTCTGAGTATGTGTATTTCTTCGGAATGGCATCGCTTATGACAGTGCTATTTTTAGGAGGTTGGCAGCCAATTCCGTTTCTAGCGTTTATTCCAGGGGCTGTTTGGTTCGCGCTCAAATTTAGTGCGGTTGTCTTTCTGTTGATTTGGTTCCGCGTAACGTTCCCGCGTATACGAGGCGATCAATTAATGGAGTTTGGCTGGAAAGTATTACTGCCGGTAGCACTTGCGAATATTTTCTTAGCAGCATTGATAAAAGAATTGTTCTTCTAATCTAAAAGGGGGCAGGAGTACAATGAAGGGATTATTTAAAGGTTTAAAGTATACACTTAGCAATTTAAGTAAGAAGAAAGTAACGTACGACTATCCAAATCAGCCACTACCACTCCCAGATCGCTTTCGCGGTATTCAAAAGTTTTATCCGGAAAAGTGTATCGTGTGCAATCAATGCGCAAATATTTGTCCGACAGACTGCATTCAACTAACAGGGAAAAAGCACCCAGATCCAGAGAAGAAAGGGAAAATCATTGATACGTATGATATTAATTTTGAAATTTGTATTCTTTGCGATCTTTGTACGGAAGTTTGCCCGACAGAAGCCATCGTGATGACAAATAACTTTGAGCTGGCCGAATATTCGCGAGATGATTTATTTAAAAACTTACAGTGGCTTGATGAAAATGATCAACATGTGAGAAGGGAGAATAAAGCATGAGCGGCGAGTTAGTAGCATTTTTAGCATTAGCCCTGCTTGCGATCATGGGCGGTGTACTTATGCTGAACTTAACGAAAGTGATGCATATGATGCTCGCTCTAGTATTTACATTCCTTAGTATTGCCGGGCTTTATTTCATGTTATCAGCAGAATTTGTCGGGGTTGTCCAAATTTTGATTTATTCCGGTGCGATTACAATTATTATGATTTTTGGCATTATGTTAACGAAGCATAATGATCAAGAAGAATTACGCTTTGGCTTTCGTAAATTCATTGTTTTTCTTGCTGTAGTAATCTTCGGTGCGGTAATGTATTTTGCGGTGAATAACGTCGATTTTGAGAGTGGACGTGTTCAAGGCGGTTCACTACTTCATGAACAAAATACACGTCAGATCGGAGAATTGTTGTATTCGAAATATATAATACCTTTCGAGTTAACCTCTGTTGTATTACTTGTTGCCCTTGTGGGAGCAATTGTACTTGCGAAGAAGGGCGAGAAAAAGGAGGATTCGCATGAATAGTATTCCAGCTTCTGCGTACCTGACGCTTGCGATTATACTGTTTTGCATCGGTTTATTTGGAGCATTAACGAAGCGTAATACAGTAATTGTATTGGTTTGTATTGAACTTATGTTAAATGCGGCGAACTTAAATTTAGTTGCCTTTAGTAAATTAGGGATGTTTCCAAATTTAAAGGGACAAATTTTTGCATTGTTCACAATGTCCGTTGCTGCAGCTGAAGCAGCGGTTGGTTTGGCGATTTTAATTGCTTTATATAGAAACCGCGCAACTGTTAATACAGATGAAATGGATTCGTTAAAGCATTAAGGTGATGACCAAAAAGGGGGGAGAAATTCATGATGGATTATGCATGGCTAATACCGCTTTTCCCGCTTGTGTCTTTCGTTTTACTCGTGATATTTGGCAAGAAGCTAAAAGAAGGAAGTAGCTGGGTTGGTATCTTGCTTACTTTTCTTTCATTTGCGGGTGCGGTAGTTGTATTAATAGAACGGCTATCATCAGAAACGGTAAAGCAGCAATGGACTTGGCTTCAAATTGGGGATATAAACATTTCTTTTGGCTTCGAAGTAAATGCATTAAACGTATTAATGCTCTTTATTGTCTCACTTGTAAGTTTGCTCGTTCATATGTATTCGAAGGGATATATGCACGGCGATGAAAGACTCCATATCTTTTATGCATACTTAGGGTTGTTTACATTTGCGATGCTGGGGCTTGTCATCTCGACTAACTTATTACAACTTTATATATTCTGGGAGTTAGTAGGACTCGGTTCCTTCTTATTGATTGGTTTCTATTTCTTTAAAGAAGCAGCAAAGGCTGCTGCGAAAAAAGCGTTTATTATGACGCGGATCGGTGATATCGGCTTGTTTATCGGGATGATTCTATTATTCTGGCAAGTTGGCAGCTTTGATTACGATGTCATTTTTCAGGCCGTACAAGCTGGAGAAATTTCTGGAACGATGATTACATTGACGGCGATTTTAATCTTCGTCGGCGCAATGGGGAAGTCAGGTCAGTTTCCGCTCCATACGTGGCTTCCAGATGCGATGGAAGGTCCGACGCCGGTATCAGCGCTGATCCACGCGGCAACGATGGTTGCTGCTGGGGTATATTTAGTTGCTACTATGTTCCCGCTTTTCGCAGCGAGCGAAGCAGCGATGCAGACTGTTGCGGTTATTGGCGGTATTACAGCAATTTTTGCAGCATCTATTGGTATCGTGCAAACGGACATTAAGCGTGTATTAGCCTACTCCACGGTAAGTCAGCTTGGTTATATGATGCTCGCGCTCGGTTCTGCTGGGTACGTGGCGGGTGTGTTTCATTTAACGACGCATGCTTTCTTCAAGGCTTTATTGTTCTTAGCGGCCGGCAGCGTCATTCATGCCCTGCATACGCAAAACATAGAAGAAATGGGCGGCCTGTTTAAGAAGATGAAAGTGACCGGCTTATTGTTTTTAATTGGAACGGTTGCGATTAGCGGTGTTCCATTATTTTCTGGTTTCTTTAGTAAGGATGAAATTTTAGCGGCGACGTGGGAGCGCGGCAATTACGGTTTATTCGTCCTAGCGGTAGTCGCAGCTTTCTTCACTGCTTTCTATATGTTCCGCTTGTACTTCCTTGTCTTCATGGGAGAGGCGCGCGGGGAGCAGAAACATGTGCATGAGTCTCCAAAGGTAATGACAGTGCCAATGATGGTTCTTGGCATTCTAGCAATCGTGGCTGGTTATGTGAATACACCTTGGTTCGGAACGTTTCTTGGGGATTGGCTTACAGAGGACGCGGCGATTCAAGTGAGAGAGGTTCATGGCCCCGCCTGGATTATGATTGTGGCAACGATCGTTTCATTGGCTGGGATTGGTTTAGCGTATTTGATATATGGAAAACGTACCATTTCCCGTGATTGGCTTGGCGGGAAGAATACGGCCATGTATAGCTTGCTCAAGGAGAAATATTATATTGATGAATTGTATAGTGTAACGGTGCTTCCGCTCGTGAAAGGAATTGCATATGTTCTATATTTCTTTGAAACGTATATTGTCGAAGGGATCATGCAGCTTATTAGCTGCAGCGTAAAAGGTGTAAGTACGATTGGCTCGAAACTCCAAAACGGGCAAGTGCAAATGTACGGCACGGTTACAGCGGTTTGCTTAGCCGCGCTCGTAATGATTCTGTTATTGACAGGGGGGTATGGACAATGAGTTCCTTTCTATTATCTTTCTTCATTTTCTCCCCGCTTCTTTGTATCATCCTGCTGGCATTTGTACCGAAGAAAGAGGAAAGAGCGGCGAGGATGGTTGGTTTGCTTGGAACATTACTTCCGCTTGGCTCCGCGCTCTTTATCGTAAGTACATATGCATCGGGAAAAAGTTTAACGATGTTTGCAGAAAAGGTAAAGTGGATTCAATTTGGAAAATTTCCAAGTGTAGAGAAAGAATTGTTTACCATTTATTACGAACTCGGCATTGATGGCTTCTCGCTCGTCATGATGTTTCTGACGGCATTATTGGCGACTTTGGCAGCTATTACGGCCTTTTCCGTTACAAAGCACGTAAAAGGTTTTTACATGCTCTTGCTTATGCTTGAAGTCGGCATGCTTGGCGTCTTCGCAGCGGAAAACTTGCTACTGTTCTTCGTGTTCTTTGAAATTACATTGCCAGCTATGTTTTTACTTGTTGGGAAATGGGGCAAATTTAGCAGTGAAAAAGCGGCGTACAGCTATTTAATTTATAACGGCATCGGTTCAGCGATTTTACTCATTGCCTTTTCCATTTTATTCGCAAGAGCAGGTACAACAAATATTGCAGAGCTGCAAGCTGTTTTAGCAGGAAAAGAAATGACAACCGTTGGTGAACTGTCTAACTCCTTGCAGCTTGGTTTATTTATAGCAATTATGATTGCGTTCATGATTAAACTTCCAGTCTTTCCGCTGCATCGCTGGATGGTAAATGTCCACGTAGAGGCGCACCCGGCGGTAGTCATGCTGCATGCAGGTGTTCTCTTAAAGATTGGAGCATACGGGATTGTTCGCTTTGGAATGGGACTTTTCCCAGAGCAGTTTGAAACGTTCGCGGTTGTTTTAGGCGTTTTAGGCGTTATCAACTTGTTGTACGGAGCACTCTTAGCGCTTGTTCAAACAGATTTCCGGAAGGTGCTCGCATATTCCAGTATTTCGCATATGGGAATTGTACTAATCGGTCTATCTGCGCTGAACGCGGCGGGAATGAAGGGGGCATTGTTTCAAGTCGTTTCCCACGGTTTAATTGCGGCGTTGTTATTTTTCTTGCTTGGTATAATCGAGCAGCGCTTTCATACTTCTGACATTACAAAGCTTGGCGGCTTAGCGAAGCGAGTACCGGTGCTTAGTGGATTCTTGTTAGCGGGAAGTATGGCTTCGCTTGGACTTCCTGGAATGTCTGGCTTTGTGAGTGAATTTCTCGCATTTCTTGGCTTGTTTCAAGAGCACAGGGTATTAGCGGCAATTGGGGCGATTGGAATTATTTTAACAGCCGTGTACGTACTCCGGGCAGCTATGCAAGTTATATTTGGAAAAAGCGAATGCGAGGCGAAGAGTGATCTACACGGATTGGAGTATATTCCAGTGATAACCTTGCTTGTTTGTATTCTAATCATCGGTATTTTGCCGGATGTGCTGGGTGAACCGCTTCGTGACACATTACAATCGTTAGGAGGTAGGTAGAATGGATATGAAAACATTACTAGGCTTATCATGGCATTTCATGACGCCGGAATTCATCCTGCTTGGCGGGGCTATTCTTCTATCACTTCTAGATCTGTTTGCGAAACAAACGTTTCAGCGCCGAAATTTAGCATACGGGGCAATTGGGACGGTCATACTTGCACTTGTGGCGCTCGTTACATTGTACGGTGCACCAGCCGGAGAGATATTAGACGGATCTTTTATATTAGATGGATTTTCAAAAGCATTTAAAACACTCTTATTGCTCGGTGGCATTCTTGTATTACTTCTTGCGATGAGCGATGATGATAAGCAGCCGATTGAAGATCGAGGAGAATATTATTACTTATTTTTAACGGCGCTTCTTGGCGCGATGTTTATGGCATCTAGTAGTGATTTTATTACACTGTTTATTGGTCTTGAGTTATTGTCATTGTCTTCGTACATTTTAGTCGGCATTCGTAAGGAGCATAAATATTCGAATGAAGCGGCAATGAAGTATGTCATAAACGGTGGTATTTCTACGGCAATTACGTTGTTTGGAATGAGCTATTTGTACGGACTGACAGGCTCAACAAATATTTTAGATATGCAGCGTTTGTTCGTGCAAGGTGTGAGCGGTGATATACAACTTTTACTGTCGCTTGCGTTTATCCTGCTTTTTGTCGGGTTGTCTTTTAAAATTGCAACTGTCCCATTTCATATGTGGGCACCTGATGTGTATGAAGGAGCAGCAACGCCTGTTACGGCATTCTTAGCAACTGTATCGAAAATTGCTGGGTTTGTAATGATTGTGCGCATTTTCTTAATCATTTTCGCAGCTATTCCTGTGCAAAATGAGACAACATCACTATTTAGAAATATGAGCATCTATATCGCTGTTCTTGCTGGGATAACGATGATTGTTGGAAATAGCGTTGCTTTAAAGCAGAGCAGTATAAAGCGAATGTTTGCGTATTCGGGAGTGGCGCATGCTGGTTATTTACTCGTACCACTTGTTGCCATGTCGCCATTTCTTATAGATAGTATGTGGTTTTATATGTTTGCTTATGTACTGATGAATATCGGAGCATTTGCAATTATCCACGGGATAATCTTACAAACAGGGCAGGGAAATATTTCCGCTTTTGCTGGTTTGTATAAACGATCACCATTTCTTGCGACTATGATGACGATTTTTATTTTGTCACTAGCTGGTATTCCTGGGACAGCTGGATTTATCGGGAAGATTAACATCTTTTTAGGGGCCTTTATCGTCCAGCCAACTCATTACATACTAGCCTCGATTATGATGGGAACAACGGTTATCTCATTCGTTTACTATTTTCGCATTTTACAGCAAATGTTTTTTCGACGGGCAGAAAGTGAAGAGCGCATTGTTCTTCCGGTTAACTTGAAAGTCGTTGTAAGTATTTGCGCGATTGCAACAGTTGTACTTGGTATATTACCAGCAAGCGGTTACAATTTCTTTTATAATTATTTTCCATTGATGAAGGATTTCTTCTTTCTTGGGAACATGGTACAATAGTACAAACTGAAAGTGTAGAGCCTAAACTCTGCACTTTTTATTTTGGTAAATTTTCGTTTACTACATGAGTAGTAAGAAAGTCTGGTTCATACGGGCAGCTTCCCGTTTGAGCAGGAGGGTTGATTGGTTATGGCACAAATTTTAGGGCAACAAGCACTCATTGCAATTGTGTCGCATTTACTGTTTATTACTATCACGTGGTGGGCGCTGCAAGGTCTTCATCTAGAACGATTAATGAAGCCAGGGAAAGTTATGCAAACGAGGGTGCTTCTTATTCTTGTAACGATTGCCATCGGTACATCTGTAAGTAACTTTTTCCTTGATTACTTAGGCTATTCAAAGAGTTTAACGTACCTTGTAAAGTAAAAAAGTACAACGTATAGAACCATCCTTCTCCGTCAACAATGGGGACTAGGAGGGGATGAACGTGAAAAAAATGCAAGCCATGATGTTGATTGTCCTGAGTGTAGTTATATTTTTAGTTGGATATCGAGAAATGAAACCTGTGAGCGATCAGGGAAAAATGGAAAGTATGATTACTGCTTTAAAAAAGAACGGTGCTGATGTTCAGCGTTGGTCTTGGTTAGCAAGGGAAACAAAGACAATTTCCGATATACATACGTTTGAAAAGTTATTGAGTCAAGTGAAGGAACATGCAAATGTAACAGAATGGGAAATTGAGCAATCTAAAGATGGCTATAAAGCAACCGCGCAAAAAAAGTTTTCTTCTTATGAAGAAAGACTAGTAGTTACGTGGACAATGGAAAATACTAAAGAAAACACTTTCATTATATATGAATTGAGCGGAACAAAATGGGATCCAAAATATACAGATAAAACGATTAAAATTTTTGATACAAAACCAAAAATTTATACTTGTATTCAAGGTGTGCTCAGTGATAAGATTGAAGGTGTTTTGCAAGATAGAGCAAATGAAGTTTTGAAAGATCTTTCAGCAACAACGATTGAAAAAATAGAAGAAAGAGCATTTGTGTCAGTCTCCGCATATAATAAAAAGTGGAATGACGCTCTTTCAACAAATAAAGAGAAAATCAATGTGCAAATAGCAATACGTTCTACGAACAACAAGAATACAATTGTGGTTGGCACACCGATCATAACTTCTGAGTATTGAATAGATGTGAAAAAAGGACACGGAGGGGAATAACTTGGAAAAGATCATCGTCCGTGGCGGAAAGCGGTTGAACGGCACAGTGCGCGTAGAGGGCGCAAAAAACGCTGTATTACCTATAATCGCTGCAGCCCTATTAGCGAGTGATGGAAAGAATGTACTATCTGAAGTACCAGAATTATCAGATGTATACACAATTAATGAGGTTTTGCGTCATTTGAATGCAGAAGTATCTTTTGCAAACAATGAAGTAACAATTGACGCATCAAAAGAACTAAACATCGAAGCACCATTTGAATATGTACGTAAGATGCGCGCGTCCGTTCTTGTAATGGGGCCGCTTTTAGCACGTAATGGCCGTGCACGTATTGCGCTTCCTGGTGGATGTGCAATTGGTTCACGTCCAATTGACCAACATTTAAAAGGCTTTGAGGCAATGGGAGCAAAAGTAAAAGTTGGTAATGGATTTGTTGAGGCGCATGTAGACGGTAAGTTAACAGGTGCGAAAATTTACTTAGATTTCCCAAGCGTAGGGGCAACAGAAAATATCATGTCTGCCGCTGTATTAGCAGAGGGAACAACAGTTATTGAAAACGTAGCAAAAGAACCAGAAATCGTAGACTTAGCGAACTTCTTAAATGCAATGGGAGCAAAAGTACGTGGTGCTGGAACTGGCACAATTCGTATCGAAGGTGTCGATAAATTATATGGTGCAAACCATTCCATTATTCCTGATCGTGTTGAAGCAGGAACATTTATGGTTGCAGCAGCAATTACAGGCGGAAACGTGTTAATTGAAAATGCTGTACCAGAACATTTACGCTCTATTACAGCAAAAATGGAAGAAATGGGCGTTACAATTATTGAGGAAAACGAAGGTATCCGCATTATCGGTCCTGAGAAGTTAAAGGCGGCTGATATTAAAACGATGCCACACCCAGGATTCCCAACAGACATGCAATCACAAATGATGGCATTATTACTGAAAGCAAACGGCACAAGCATGATTACAGAAACAGTATTCGAAAACCGTTTCATGCATGTGGAAGAGTTCCGTCGTATGAATGCAGATATTAAAATCGAAGGTCGTTCTGTAATTATGAATGGACCAGGTAACCTGCAAGGTGCTGAAGTAGCAGCAACAGATTTACGCGCTGCAGCAGCATTAATCTTAGCCGGTTTAGTATCTGAAGGCCATACGCGTGTAACAGAATTAAAACATCTTGACCGCGGATATGTAAACTTCCACGGCAAGTTAGCTGCATTAGGTGCAGATATTGAACGTGTAACTGAACAAGTGAAAGAAGTAGTAGAACAGCAAGTATCTGATCTTCACGCTTAATAAAGGTAGCTTCTATGCAAAGGCATGGAAGCTACTTTTTTGTGTACTCTTATTGTTATAGTCAAGAAACATAATATTTATGCCTGTTTCATTTAAAATTCTAAAAATTAAAACAAAAAACAGATGAAAAAGAACGTGTTCTAAATGCTTGTCTTACTCCATAAGAATGAAATGAGTCTAATTTCATAGTGGAGGAAGATCATGAAAACGACAAAGCCCATTATTGTCATCATAACGCTGTTAATAGCGTTAGTGATTATCGTACCAAGCTTGCTTGTTTTTCCATTTGGGAAAGTGAAAGAAGGGAAGGATCATTTACCTTCTGCTCTTAAGTCCGCACAAGACATACCAGCTCCCTCTCCTACAAAAACTGATGTGCAAGTATCTGTGTATCGCAGTCAGCAAAAAAAGACCGAAACAGTTTCAATTGAAGACTATGTTGCCGGTGTTGTTGCGGCAGAAATGCCAGCAAACTTTGAAATGGAAGCATTCAAAGCACAGGCATTAACAGCGCGTACATTCGTTGTGAAGCGTATGTTAAGCGGACAAAAGCTTCAAAATAAAGCGGACGTAACAGATACGGTAGAAAATCAAGTGTACAAAAGTAAAGCGGAGCTAAAAGAACAATGGGGCAAAGAGTACGAAGGTAAAATGAAGCGAATTGAAGAAGCGGTAGCAAAGACAGCCGGACAAGTTTTAACGTATGACGGCAGTCCGATTACAGCATCATTTTTCTCGACAAGCAATGGCTATACAGAAAATGCCGCAGATTATTGGGGCAGTGATTATCCGTACTTAAAAAGTGTAAATAGTCCTTGGGATCAACAAGCACCGAAATTTACGAGTGAACAAACCTTTACTGTTGCTGACTTTCAAAAGCGTCTTGGCATAAAAGTGTTGGCAAACGGAAATGTTGGCAACATTAAAGAACGCACAGAAGGAAAGCGCGTTAAGGAAGTTGACTTTCAAGGAAAGACATTAACAGGGAGAGATGTAAGGGACAAATTAGGCTTACGTTCCTCTGACTTTACGTGGAAGCAGCAAGGTGATCAAATTGTCATCACAACGAAAGGCTATGGTCACGGCGTCGGAATGAGCCAATACGGTGCAAACGGAATGGCTAAGGAAGGGAAGGCATATACAGATATTGTTGCCCATTATTATAAAGGTGTAGCCATTTCGGCACTGAATCAATATGAGGGAAAATTGACAGCGAAGAGGTGAAAGCATAGCGCGGCGGCGCTATGCTTATTTTATGTTAGAGTATCTCGTTTTGTCGAAGGATCTTTAAGGTGTGTCGAACTGCCGATAAACAGTGGTAAAGGTATGAATACATCATTTTGTATGATGTAACCCCCTGTCAGACTTTGTAGAAAAGGAAAGAACGGTTGTTAGTTTTTGCCTAGGTTTGTCGTGTTATAATACAGTTGTATCTTTAGATATACAATGATGATAGGGGGTATGGAAGATGATGATGGATGTACCACTTCTCATTCCGGCAATGATGGAACGGGCAGAGAAGTACTTTTCCAAAAAGGAAGTTGTCTCGCGTACGGCATCACGAATTCAAACATTAACATACGGAGAAATTGCAAAGAGGACAAGAAAGCTTGCAAGTGTATTAACGAAAATGGGGATTAGGGCAGGAGATAAAGTAGGGACACTCGCCTGGAATCACCATCGCCATTTAGAAGCGTATTTTGCAATTCCAGGAATCGGATCGGTATTACATACGATTAATTTACGACTTTCCTCAGAGCACATTTCCTACATTATTAATCACGCCGAAGATAAAGTTATTTTGGTAGATGAAGATATGGTTCCTGTATTAGAAAGTATTCAACACGAAATTCCTCATGTGAAAGCATTTATCATTATGACAGATGACGATGCACTACCTCATACAACGCTATCACCAGCATATCACTATGATAAACTCCTTGAAGAAGGCGATGAAACATTTCAATTTATAACAGATTTAGATGAGAAAGCACCTGCCGGTATGTGCTATACTTCCGCAACGACAGGAAAACCAAAGGGTGTTGTGTATACGCACCGTAGTATTGCACTCCATAGTTATACGCTTGGACTTGTAGACGGAGGGGGCATATCAGAATCGGACACTTGTATGCCTGTTGTTCCAATGTTTCATGTCAATGCGTGGGGGCTCCCATTCGCAAGTACATGGTTTGGTACAAAGCTCGTCTTACCAGGACCGCACTTTACCCCGGGAATTTTAGCAGAGCTAATTGAACGTGAGAAAGTAACGATTACTGCCGGTGTTCCAACTATTTGGATTGGCTTACTGCAAGAGCTTGAAAAATATCCGTATGATATTAGCAGTGTCCGTACGATATGGTCAGGCGGATCAGCAGCACCAAAGGGTATGGTTCGTACCTATGAAGAAAAATATGAAATTGCGTTCAGACAAATCTACGGCATGACAGAAACAAGTCCGGCCGTTGTCATTAATTGTCCGAAGTCGTATCAACGTGATTTACCGAAAGAAGAGTATTATGAGTTACGCTCCCGCCAAGGTTATTTACTCCCAGGTCTTGAAATGAAAGTCATCGGTCAAGAGGGTGAAATAAAATGGGACGGTGAAGAAATGGGGGAGCTTTGCCTCCGCGGGCCATGGATTGCCGGCAGTTATTATCATGATGAACGTACTGAAGAATCGATGAAAGACGGCTGGCTACACACAGGAGATATCGTAACAGTGGACCCGGAAGGTTTTATTAAAATTGCTGATCGCACGAAAGACTTGATTAAAAGTGGGGGCGAATGGATTTCCTCCGTCGATTTAGAAAATGCTTTAATGACACACGAAAAAGTATTAGAAGCATCAGTCGTTGCTGTTCCGCATGAAAAATGGCAAGAGCGTCCTGTCGCATGTGTCGTTCTAAAAGAAGGAGAAATGGTCAATCAAGAAGAGCTATATGATTTATTAGAAAATCAATTTCCAAAATTCTGGATGCCGGATGATATTTTATTTGTCGAAGAAATTCCGAAAACATCTGTCGGGAAGTTTTTGAAGCGAGCACTTCGCGATCAGTTGAAGAGTTATATGGTGAAGTAGAAAGATAAAATGAACGAGTGAAAGCATAGCGCGGCGGCGCTATGCTTTTTTATGTGGAGTGAGTATCTGATGTTGTCGAAGTGCAGATAAGTGATATGTATATATTTATTATAAAATATGGTAATTATAATTGAAAAAATATGTAAATTGTAATATTCTGAAATTGGTATAACATATAAAAAAAGGGGAGAAAGAAAGAAAATGGTAAAATGGCGTAATAAAATAGCTTTTTTAACAGTATTTATTTTTATTTTTATGAATTTTTTTATCGAAGCACCTGTTTTTGCAGATATGAAAAATGCAACTTCTATTGCTATGAATCGTGACTCTGCAGGTAGTGCTCAAAATGGATATGAAAAAGAACCCAATAATACACGGCAAACGGCAAATAAAATTCAATTAAATACAGTATATAAAGGGGCATTAAAAGAATCTTGGGATCATGATTATTATACATTTACGCTTCCGTCTGATGGAAATGTAACATTTTCAATGAAACGCAATAAAACAGCGAGTTGGTATTTGTATATTACAGATAGCAAGGGGAACTCTTACAAACATTTCACAACAGGAAATGGTGCAAATGCTACTGGCAATGAAGAAAAACAAATTGGTTTACCGAAGGGAACATATTATGTAGAGATAATGGATAATCAAAAAGCAATGAATATTCCGTATGAATTCCAAGTGAAATTTCAAGCGAGTAACTATTTTGAAAAAGAATTCAATGACAGCTTTGCGCAAGCTAATTCTATTGAATTAAATAAAAATTATAGAGGAGCGTCGATAAATGGTATCGATACTGATTATTATTCATTTTCAGTTGATGCAACAAAAGTAATCCGTATAAAAATGGAAAGATCTAAAGAAAGTTCTTGGGACGTAACGCTTTATGATGCCAAACAAAAGTATATGAGTAACTTCTCGACTGAATATGGAAAAAATGGAGTTGGAAGTGAAGAACGTACATACACGTTAACAAAAGGGAAATATTACATTACAGTATTTAATGGGAAGGGTGTGGTGGAGAATCCGTATCAATTTAGCGTTTTAGATCGTTCCCCACAATTAACAGAAAAACAAATACAAGTGAATAACTATAAAGGGAAAGACGATGTTGTTACAGTAAATGGTGTGAAAGTAAACGATGTTGTAAGGGTGTACGATCAAGCAACGGGTGGTAAATTGTTAGGCTCGGCTAAAGTAACAAAAGGAACACAGGTGAGTATGAACGTAAAGCAACTTGGACCGAAAGCTGGTAAAGTGTATGTTTCTTTAACACAACCAGGAATGGGAGAAGGTATGCGTACGGCTAGTAGTTTCGCAGGTGAACCGACAAATGCACTGCAAGCAGGTCAGCTGAAAGTTGTAAATAATAAAGGGAAAGCTGATGTTATTACAGTAAGTAATGTGAAACAAGGCAGTGTTGTAAAGGTATATGATCAAGCAACAGGCGGAAAAGTATTGGGCACAGCAACAGTAACAAGTGGAACACAAGCAGTTATAAATGTGAATCAAATTGGAGAAAAAGCAGGTAGTGTATATGTAGCGTTAACAGAATCTGGTTTATTAGAAAGTGCACGAACAGCATATAAATTTGCAGGTGAACCAACAAATGCACTACAAGCAAACCAAGTGAACGTTGTTAACAACAAAGGGAAAGCTGACGTTATCACGGTAAGTAGTTTACAAGTAAACGACGTTGTAAAGGTATATGACAACGCGACAGGCGGAAAATTATTAGGAACAGCAACAGTTACAAAAGGAACACAAGCGGTAGTGAGTGTGCAGCAGTTAGGTGAGAAAGCTGCAACAACATACGTGACTGTTACAAAGCCTGGTATGAATGAAAGTACACGAACGGCGTATAAGTTTGAGGGAGAAGTATCAAACTCATTACAAGTAAGCCAAGTGAAAATTACAAATAATAAAGGGAAAGCAGATCACATAGTAGTAAGTGGAGTTGTTAAGGGTGATACAGTGCGCGTGTATGACGCAAACAGTAAGCTCTTAGTCACTTCTCCGCAAGCAACAGGAACTACTGTTACGGCAGAGGTGAAACAGTTGGGAACACAAGCAGGTTATGTTTATGTTTCTGTAACGCGTGCAGGAATGAAAGAAAGCACAAAAGTAAAATTAGCTTATAAAGCAGAATAGAGATTGTATGAACAAGCCAGTGAATCAAGTCGTTGGCTTGTTTTTCGTGTAATTATCATAATTTTCCAGTTGTTGTTTGTTATAATGAAAAGAAAAAATAACATGGGGGAAAAAATATGGCGCTACTTGAGCTAAAACAATTGGGAAAGACAAATCAATTGCCAACGATTCAGCTCAAAATCGAAAAAGGACAATGCGTTGTGCTGCAATGTAATAATCATACAGCTAAAGTTTTACACCGTATTATCATTGGAGAGGAAGAGGCATCGACAGGAAGTGTGTTATTTGCAGGAAAGCCTATTCAAAAACAAGTGTATGCACGTATTGGTTTTTGTTTTTTAAAAGATGAGGCATATGATCGTTTGAGAGTGAAGGAATATTTCACCTTTTTATCCGGATTGTATGAATCTAGTATGAATATAGAAGAGGTCTTTCAACGTGTTGGTTTACTTGATAAGAAAAATGTCCAAATAGGAAAGTTGTCATTTTCAGAGAAACGTCGTCTTCATATTGGACGTGTCATGATTCATAACCCCGATCTCGTTATATTTGAAGAACCGGAACAAAACGTAGATATAGAGAGTACGATTATTATTCGGAAGGCAATTATGAAATTAAAAGAACAAGGAAAAGCAATTTTCATTACTTCTGCCTTTCTTTCAGACGCATTATCTTTAACAGAGGATGTGTATGTGTTACATCCAGATGGCGTGAAAAAAGTGGAAATTGAACAAGAAGAACAAGTAGAAGTAGAAGACGAAAAAGTGATCAATATGATTCCGCAAATGAAATTAGAACGTATCCCAGCAAAAGTAAACGATAAAATCATTTTATTGGATCCGATGGAAATTCAATTTATTGAAACGCAAAATGGTACTACACATATTCATGTGCGTGAAGGTGATTTTATTTGTGCACTTACGTTAAGTGAATTAGAAGAACGTCTAAAAGGATTCGGATTCTTCAGATGTCATCGCTCTTACCTTGTGAATTTACAACGTGTACGAGAAGTGATTACATGGACGCGAAACAGCTACAGTTTAATTCTTGATGATGAACGAAAAACATCAATTCCGCTGTCAAAAGGAAGAATGGATGAATTGAAAGATGTAATTGGACTGTAAGTTGGTGCTTCATTCAATCCGATTATTGCTCCAACCACCCCATATACTGTTTCACTGGACTCATATTACGCTCCATTCACCGGTAAAAATACTCCTTTTACCGGTATTTTACTGCCAAGCCTCTTTATTTTTCATATGATTGACTCAAGAAAAGCGTAAACAAACAAGCGGAGGCAGCCAGCAAGTCGCTGAAGCAGACTTCAACTATAAAAGAAAAGCAAAGGGGATGACGAAATGACGTTGGCAGTTGAAATGAAAGACGTAATGAAAACATTCGACAGCAAAACAGCGCTTCGCAATGTAAGTATTGAAGTAAAACAAGGAGAAATCTTCGGGTTTCTTGGTCCGAGTGGATCTGGAAAAACAACAACTGTAAAAATTTTAACCGCTCAGTTACTTCATAGTGTAGGAACGGTAAAAGTGCTAGGACAAGATATTACAGGGTCAGGAAGCATTGATTATAAACGAATTGGTATTTTAACAGATAACAGCGGTCTATATGAAAGACTTAGCATTTATGATAACTTACTATTATTTTGTGACTTATACGACTGTAAAAAAGAACGAATTGATGAAGTGTTAGCAGAGGTAAACTTATTAGACGATAAAAAAACACAGGTGAAAAAGCTTTCAAAAGGGATGAAACAACGGGTGACATTAGCAAGAGCAATTCTTCACAAACCAGATATTCTCTTCTTAGATGAACCAACATCAGCGCTTGATCCGGTGAATGTTCAAAACATTCATACCATCTTAAGAGATTTAAATAAAGAAGGAACGACAATCTTCTTAACGACGCACAATATGGATGAAGCAGAAACACTTTGCGACCGCATTGCGTTCTTGTGCGGTGGGGAAATTGTTGCACTTGATACACCAGAAAACCTACGACTGCAATATGCGAAAGATAAAATTGAAGTTGTGTTAAAAGATAAGAAAAAAGAAACAGTGCAAAAAGATGAATTAGGAGCAAAACGTATTTCGGAATGGATGAAAAAAGGTGAATTACTATCGATTCATTCTTATGAGCCGACGCTCGGGGATATCTTTATTGAAGTAACTGGGAGGGGATTATGATGACATTTTCTATGAAGCGGTTTTCGGCAATTTTACGGAAAGAGATGCAAGATTTAAAAACGAATGCCCAAGTATTATTAATGGCGATTTTACCACTTGGCTTAGCGTTATTTTATCAACAAATGGGGGGCGGGAAAGAGCTTCTAGGGGGAATTGTAGTTATTATGGTATTGAGTATGGTGACAACAATTACACAAGCGACTCTAATTGCAGAAGAAAAAGAAAAACATACTCTTCGCGTTATGATGCTATCACCAGCTTCTCCTATAGAAGTCATTTTAGGGAAGTCTTTACCAATTATGGTTTTATCGTTCTTTTTAAGTATAATAAGTTTACTTTTGTTAGATACGTTAAAGGGAAATGCCTTTTTATTAATGATCATTATTTTATTGGGAATACTGCTATTTATTATAATAGGGACAATGATTGGTCTTTTAGCTAAAAACCTAGTGCAGGTTTCTGTGCTTGGCACACCGATTATGATGATTTTTTTTGCAGGGCCTTTATTGCATCTCTTTGTGAAGAATGAAATCGCAAAAAAAATTCTCTATCATATCCCGACAAATCATATTTTTAACGCAATTACAGGTGCATTAGAGGGAAAAGGCTTTTCTGCATTGAGTGAATATATAATAAATATCTCCGTTTGGATTTTGATTACGTTTATTCTGTTTCTCTTCGTCTACAAAAAGAAAAAACTAGACTAAAAAACTGAGCAATTTGGCTCGGTTTTTTCTTTTTTTATCATTTCCTCGGAAATTTTGTAATTCCGATGCATATATTTACAAATTTTGTCGAAAAGTAATCAGTTATAGATTGTATAGGATGTATGAATCTTGTTCAAAATGATTGCTGAGGTGATGATAGAATGAGAGAGAGGGAAAACAAGAAGTCTTCTCGAAAAGTAGTCCATTTGTTTCAAAAGCGTTGGGTATTCCCGACACTATACATTGTGTGTGCAGCAGTCATTTTAACGGTTGCATTATGGTATCAGGCAACGAATACGAAAAAGATGCCTGACAAAAATGAAGCAACGCAGCAAAGCCAAGGTGAAAACCCAACAATGCCAGTAATCAAATCTTCAGAAGTTGTGAAGATGCCAACTGCAAATGGTACAGAAGTTGTTGTAAAGAAGAAGTTTTACGAAGATAAAGCAGCGGCTGAGGAGCAAGAACAAGCACTTGTTTTTTATAACAACACATACTCTGCAAATACAGGAATCGATATCGCAGCGAAAAATGGAAAAGAGTTTGACGTAACAGCAGCATTAAGCGGAACCGTTACAAAAGCGGAAAAAGATCCACTTCTTGGCTATGTTGTAACAGTTGACAGCGGCAACGGTATTACAACGTTTTACCAAAGCTTAGCAAATGCAAAAGTGGAAAAAGGCGCGAAAATTAATCAAGGTGAAGTGTTAGGGAAAGCAGGATTAAGCGAAGTGAATAAAGATGCAGGCTATCACGTTCATTTCGAAGTTCGTAAAGATAATGTTGCTGTAAACCCAGAGAGCTTCTTTGATAAGTCTGTTGCGGACATTAAAGTTGAAAAGCAAGAAAAGCAAAAAGAAGAGAAATCAACAAGCGGTCAGGCTGATGATAAACAAAAAGAAGAAAAGTCAACAAACAGCTCAGCTGACGATAAGCAAAAAGAAGAGAAATCAACAAGCGGTCAGGCTGATGATAAGCAAAAAGAAGAGAAGTCAACAAGTGGTTCAACTGACAATAAGCAAAAAGAAGAAAAATCAACAAACAGCTCAGCTGATGACAAGAAAAAAGAAGAGAAATCAACAAATGGTTCAACAGAGAACGAAACGACATCTTCTGAACAAGCTGAGTAATGTACAAAACCATCAACTCTCTATACGAGAATTGATGGTTTTATTTTTATATAAAAATAAAATGTTTTTAAAAACATTGTAACGGCAAGGAAATTGGACAGAATTCTCGAATATATATTACTAAAGGGAGGGGATTGGTTTGTCGTTATTATTTGTTGTGTCAATTGCAATTATTTTATTATTTGTTTTGTTTTCTTTATATTATTTGATTACCAGTAAGAAAGAAGTCCCCCATCAAAGCCTTTTGGAGGAAGAATTTGATCGAGAGGAATGACGCTTTTTAGAAGGCGTCATTTTTTTGTTTCCCTTTTGTTTCAAACGTAAAACTTTCATTTTTCACCGATTTCTCAAAAAAAAATGTAATTTTTGTCACCGTAGTCCGCAAAAATAGAGAACTTGTAGCATATAAATACAATGCGGGCAATACAATGGTTATAAACCAAAGCAAAGAGAGTGTTTGAGGTGAGAAATCGTGGATCATTTCATTATAAATCCCAGAAAGTGTAGCGCTTACAAACAGCACTCGAACTTACAGCTTAGTCACATGCAGCGAGTCTCATTTCACCCTTCTCACATCCAACTTAGGGAGGCGAGTGGTGTGCACGATTACATCAAAGAGAGAACAATCAAGATTGGCAAGTATATCGTGGAGACAAGAAAAACAGTTCGTGTTATTGCGAAGGAATTTGGTGTTTCAAAAAGTACTGTGCATAAAGATTTAACAGAACGCTTACCAGAAATTAATCCAGAGCTCGCAAATGAAGTGAAGGAAATTCTTGATTACCATAAGTCAATTCGTCATCTCCGGGGCGGCGAAGCGACGAAACAAAAGTATCAAAAAGAGGATACAGAAAAAATCGTGCGTTAATAATCTGACATTAAGCAAACATTCCAAAAAAAGTAACTTTTTTTCAGGATAATTCATTTCTTCAATATTACGTTTTAGGAAATAATATGCTAAAATTAGAAATTAGGTATAAAAGAATTCGGGTTTAACCTGATTTAGATATTGAGGAGGAAGACACAGGAATGTTTGCGAGAGATATCGGAATTGACCTTGGCACGGCCAACGTATTAATTCATGTAAAAGGTAAAGGAATCGTATTAAATGAACCGTCTGTTGTGGCAATTGACCGCAATACAGGAAAAGTATTAGCGGTAGGGGAAGAAGCAAGACGTATGGTAGGGCGTACACCTGGAAACATTGTAGCGATTCGTCCGCTTAAAGATGGTGTAATTGCTGACTTCGAAATTACAGAAGCGATGTTAAAACATTTCATCAACAAACTTGACGTAAAAGGCTTTTTATCAAAACCTCGCATTTTAATTTGCTGTCCAACAAACATCACGTCTGTAGAACAAAAAGCAATTCGTGAAGCTGCTGAAAGATCTGGCGGCAAGAAAGTATACTTAGAAGAAGAACCAAAAGTAGCTGCTGTTGGTGCTGGTATGGAAATCTTCCAACCAAGCGGAAATATGGTTGTGGATATTGGCGGAGGTACAACAGATATTGCAGTACTTTCTATGGGCGATATCGTTACCTCCTCTTCCATTAAAATGGCGGGCGATAAGTTTGATATGGAGATCTTAAACTATATTAAACGTAAGTATAAGCTATTAATTGGGGAACGTACGGCAGAAGATATTAAGATTAAAGTAGGTACAGTGTTCCCAGGTGCACGTAGTGAAGAACTTGAAATTCGCGGTCGTGACATGGTAACAGGTTTACCTCGCACAATTACAGTATGCTCTGAAGAAATTACAGAGGCACTAAAAGAAAACGCAGCTGTTATTGTACAAGCTGCAAAAGGTGTATTAGAACGTACACCACCTGAATTATCTGCTGATATTATTGACCGCGGTGTTATTTTAACAGGTGGCGGTGCATTATTACACGGCATTGACATGCTTCTTGCAGAAGAGTTAAAAGTACCTGTATTAATTGCGGAAAATCCAATGCACTGTGTAGCGGTTGGAACAGGTATCATGCTTGAGAACATTGACAAGTTACCACGACGCGCCCTGCGATAGAGACGTAATGGAATCAATTGAAAGAACGAAAAACGTTAGGCATACATCCTAACGTTTTTTTTAGTTTATATATCTCTTTATCTATTTTTAAAAATATAACGTTTTTACGAAAAACGAAGAAAAATAAAGAGAAAAAGAGAAAAATAGATTATTATGGGGAAATTTGTAGAAATTTGTCGTTTTCATATCGTATACAATTGTATTATAATGAAATCGAATACGACAAATTGAGGTGAATATGCCTTTGGTATATTGACTTCCCCTAACTTGGGCATATGCTTTTTCTCTCTCCGTGTGAACTGTATTTATGTTTGTTATACCAAAATTTGTAGGGAAGAAAGAGTATATGCATTTTTTTAAAATGACACGAAGCAGAAAAATCTGCTTCGTTTTTTTGTAATGACAAATAATATATAAAGTGGGATAATATATATAACCTAGTACTAAGACTAATATCTAAAAAAGGGGCCAGATGTGATGTTAAATATAGAGCAAATTAAAGAAATTATCCCGCATCGCTATCCGTTTCTACTTGTTGACCAAGTTCTTGAAGTAGAAGAGGGAAAACGTGCGGTAGGGATTAAAAACGTATCTGCAAATGAAGAATACTTTAACGGTCATTTCCCTGACTACGCGGTAATGCCTGGTGTTCTTATTGTAGAAGCACTAGCTCAAGTTGGCGCAATTGCTGTTTTAAAGAAAGAAGAAAACCGTGGTCGTCTTGCTTTCTTTGCTGGCATTGACAATTGCCGCTTTAAACGACAAGTACGCCCAGGTGATCAGCTTCGCTTAGAAGTAGAAATGACACGTGTACGCGGTCCGATTGGCAAAGGAAAAGCAGTCGCAACTGTAAATGGTGAAGTAGCATGTGAAGCGGAAATTACATTTGCACTTGGAGATAAGAAAGAGTAAACCGTCATGATGATGACGGTTTTTTTTATTTTATCTATTTCTTTTTCCTTATACAACATTACATTTTTGAATATAAAATATATTCAAAAAACTTATTGTTAATATAAGTAAAATAATGTATTATTTTGTATGTGCTAGAAACGGTTGAATAAATTGTGATTTTCTTATGCTAGAAAAGTGTATATGTCATCTTGAGAATAGAAAAAACCTCTAGTATGCGCTGATGATTAATGGGGAATTACTCCCAATGGATGAAGGTGTCACTTTATATGAGGAGGATGTCGTATATGTTTTTTCGTAAACGTCTGCAGTCGAAGCGGAAACTCATTGCATATGAAAGGCCGCAATCTGTTCTTGCTGAGCAATACCGTAATATCCGAACGAATATACAATTTGCTTCTATTGATCAAAAGATCCGTTCTATTGTTGTAACATCGGCAAACCCAGGAGAAGGAAAAACAACGACGACTGCCAATCTTGCTGTCGCCTTTGCACAACAAGGAGAAAAAATCTTGCTTGTCGATGCGGACTTACGAAAACCAGTTCTTCATCAACTATTTCGAGTTGATACCGTTTTTGGATTAACAAATGTATTATCGAGGCAGCGGACACTGCAGGAATGCATTGTAGAAACGGATGTAGAAAACGTGCATCTGTTAGCGTGTGGACCTATCCCGCCGAATCCAGCAGAATTACTAAGCTCAGCGATGATGGGGGAGTTATTGAAAGAAGCAGAGAAGCACTACGATCTCATCATTTTCGATACACCACCAGTTCTTGCTGTTACAGATGCTCAAGTCGTTGCAAATCAATGTCAAGGTACGATACTTGTACTATACAGCGGAAAAACGGAAAAAGAGCAAGCACTAAAAGCGAAAAATGTATTACATCATACAAACACAACATTACTCGGTGTTGTGCTTAATGGGAAACCTCAGTCTGAACATACTTACGGATATTATTGAATTTTAAGAAAATAAGAAACCTAGGTGAAATTTATTGACTCCTAGGTTTTTTATATATATAAATATTTTAGATGTATAAAAATACATGAATGTTTATTAGGTGTTTGTTGGTAAATTGCCGCGAGGATATTGTCAGATTTAGTAGGATTTTGTAATATTAAATTAGGTTTTTTTAAAAAATGAATATAGGTACTGTGAATTGACAATAACATAGAGGTTTTTATAAAAATCTTAGGTTTTATAAAAATCGTACATTTTTTTATGTTATACTTTTTGTTATGTAAAATTATGAGAGCTGGGGGAGCTTATGGAAGAAACGATTAGTTTAAAAGAATTATTTCAAGTTTTACGAAAGCGCTTCGCAATGATTCTTACTATTACATTTGGAGCAGCAATCATTAGTGCGATTGTGAGCTTTTTCTTTATGACACCAATCTATCAATCTTCAACGCAAATTCTTGTTAACCAAAAGAAGCAAGAAGGAGCAGCGATTCAATTTAATGAAGTTCAAACGAACGTTCAATTGACTAACACATATAAGGTCATTATTAAAAGTCCTGTTATTTTAGATCAAGTGAAAGAAAAGTTAAACTTAAATATAACAACACAAGAGTTAAATAAACAGATTGAAGTTGCTAATGAAAAAGATTCACAAGTTGTAACGGTAACAACGCAAGATAAAGACCCAAAGGTAGCTCGTGATATTGCTAACACAACGGCAGAAATATTCAAAGGCGAAGTTGCCAAAATTATGAGTGTAGATAACGTAACTGTTTTATCAAAAGCAGAAGTGGCAGACGATCAATCTCCAATTAAGCCGCGTCCGATGATCAATATTGCGATTGCGTTTGTTGTAGGATTAATGGCATCTGTTGGACTAGCATTCTTACTAGAATACTTAGACAACACTGTAAAGAAAGAAGAAGATGTAGAGAAATTACTAGGATTACCAGTTCTCGGTATCGTTGCGCGTATGGATGCAGAAGAAGTAGGGAGTAAATCACGTGCAGCATCAGCGAAGAAAGTAAGGGGGCAAACAATTGGTTCTTAAAAGCTTATTTAAGAAAAAGAATAATCATCGTCAACGCCGTCAATTAATTGCATACCAACAGCCAAAATCACCAATCTCTGAGCAATATCGTAACATTCGTACAAATATTGAATTTGCCTCAGTAGATCGAAAAATCCATTCCTTAATGGTGACGTCTGCGAATCCAAGTGAAGGAAAAACGACGACAACATCAAATATTGCTGTTGTATTTGCTCAGCAAGGAAAGCGCGTCCTACTTGTCGATGCAGACTTGCGAAAACCAGCAACGCACCAAATGTTTCAAGTTGACAACATTTTCGGTTTAACAAACGTCTTAACAGCTGGTGAACGATTAGAAAAGTGCATTCAAAAAACAGCAGTAGATAAATTAGATTTTCTCTCATCTGGCCCAATTCCGCCAAATCCTGCAGAACTACTTGGATCTAATGCGATGAAAGAACTGCTTGCTCAAACTTACAGCTTATATGATCTAGTAATCTTCGACTTGCCACCAATCTTACCAGTAACAGACGCACAAATTATGGCGAGCCAGTGTGATGCATCTGTACTTGTTGTACGTAGTGAACAAACTGAAAAAGAAGCAGCAGTAAAAGCAAAAACATTATTAGAATCTGCAAAAGGTAAATTGCTAGGTGTCGTTCTGAACGATCGTGAACGTGAACAGAGCTTATATTACTACTACGGTGCAAACTAAAGGGTTGTGCGCACGGCGCACTTCTCTTTCATCTTGAAAATTCATAAGAAGAGAGGGTGAAGACAATGATCGATTTGCATTGTCACATTTTGCCTAGTATCGATGACGGGGCTGGGACGTTAACGGATAGTCTTGCAATGGCACAAAAAGCAGTGGCAGAAGGTATTCATACAATTGTTGCAACTCCGCATCATCAAAACGGCAAATATATAAATGAACGCGCAGAGGTTCTTCATCAAGTAGAACAATTAAATGAAGCACTCCAAGAACATGATATTCCTCTAACTGTGTTACCAGGTCAAGAAGTTCGTTTATACGGGGACTTATTAGCAGATTATGAAGCTGGTAAAATTCTTACATTAAATGAAATGAATAAATATATACTAATTGAATTTCCATCCAATCATGTACCGCGTTATGCTGAACAAATGTTATACGAATTAAGAGTAAAGGGTATAATTCCTATTATTGTTCACCCCGAACGCAATGCTGAGTTAATCGAGCAGCCAGATAAATTATATAACCTCGTAAATAAAGGTGCGTTAACACAAGTAACAGCTGGGAGTCTGCTCGGGAACTTCGGTAAAAAAATTAAAAAGTTCTCCATGCAGCTTGTTGAACATAACTTAACGCATATGATCGCATCAGATGCGCATAACACAACGACAAGAGCATTTCATTTACAAGCTGGCTATGATGTTATCGAAAATGAATTTGGCACAAATACGCTCATAGACTTCAAAGAAAACCCATATTTGTTAATTAACGGTAAAACGATCTATAAAGAAGATCCACAACAAATTCGCCGTAAAAAAATATTTGGTATTTTTTAAGGTAAACAATGGTGATGTCTCCTAACCGTTATCAACGGAGGCACTCGGTTGTGCTGTGGGTAGAAATTATATTTCAACCTACCTTAGACGCTTGTCGTCGGGAGCATGGCGTGAGGATGGGTTAGATGCCCAATATATTTTATAAAAACTCTAGCTATGGAGTTGTGCGGAATGACACTTTAGCTAGAGTTTTTATCATTTTGGTATTCTTATATAAAGATAAAAGAGGAATGGAAAAATAGTTAGGGGGAATTATTTTGAAACAAGTAAAAAAGGCAATTATTCCAGCGGCTGGACTGGGAACAAGATTCTTACCAGCAACGAAAGCAATGCCAAAGGAAATGTTACCAATTGTAGACAAACCGACAATTCAATACATCGTAGAAGAAGCAATTGAATCTGGTATTGAAGACATCATTATCGTAACAGGAAAAGGAAAACGTGCAATTGAAGATCATTTCGATCATTCCTTTGAACTGGAAGAAAACTTACTATCAAAAGGTAAATATGAAATTTTAGAAAAAGTACAAGAATCTTCAAAGATTAACATTCATTATATACGTCAAAAAGAACCGAAAGGGTTAGGACACGCAGTATGGTGTGCTCGTAAATTTATCGGAAATGAACCATTTGCGGTATTACTTGGCGACGATATTGTACAAGCAGAAACGCCATGCTTACGTCAGTTAATCAATGAATGCGAAGCAAAAAGTGCTTCTGTCATTGGTGTCCAAACAGTACCAGACAACGAAACACATCGCTACGGCATTATTGATCCAACTATACAAAAGGGCCGCAGCTACCAAGTGCGTAAATTTGTAGAAAAACCAGCACAAGGAACAGCGCCATCTAACTTAGCAATTATGGGTCGTTACGTGTTAACACCAGAAATCTTTATGTTCCTAGAAGACCAGCAAACAGGTGCGGGCGGAGAAATTCAATTAACGGATGCTATTCAACGTTTAAATGAAATTCAAAGAGTGTTTGCTTATGACTTTGAAGGAACACGATATGATGTTGGAGAGAAGTTTGGTTTTATTAAAACGACAATTGAAATGGCACTTCAGCATGATGAACTAAAAGACGAGTTGATGAAGTATATGAATGAGTTGGTGGAGAAAGAGAATGTACATGTATAAAAAGTGAGGTGGGAGAACTTTGAACTTGGTAAAAGTATCAAGTGAAGATGTAGAGAAAATAAATAATAGAGAGCTTGTTTTGGAAGGTGTGAACGGTCGTAAAGGTTATTTAGTGGCAAAGCGCTGCATGGACTTTGTCGGTGCGCTATGTGGTCTCATTGTATTATCTCCTATCTTTCTCATCGTGGCGATACTCATTAAATACGAGGATCCAAAGGGATCTGTGTTTTTTAAACAAATTCGTGTTGGCAAAGATGGAAAAGAATTTTATATGTATAAGTTTCGCTCTATGGTTACGGATGCGGAAGAGCGACTAAACGGTTTACTAAAATATAACGAGGTATCAGGTGCAATGTTTAAGATGAAAGAAGATCCTCGTGTAACGAAGTTAGGGAAATTTATTCGGAAAACGAGTATTGACGAACTTCCTCAATTACTTAATGTATTAAAAGGTGATATGAGCCTAGTTGGTCCGAGGCCACCACTACCAAGAGAAGTGAAAGAATATACTTCTTATGATAAACAGAGATTACTTGTTACACCTGGTTGTACGGGACTTTGGCAGGTGACGGAAAGAAATAATGTTGGGTTTAAAGAAATGGTAGAACTAGATTTAGAGTATATAAGTAAACGCGGATTACTATATGATTTGAAAATTATTATTAAAACGATTCAAATAATAATTAAATCTAATGGAGCATCTTAGTAGTTAAATTCAAGAAAAAGAGGTTGAAAAGCAGATGAATAAAAAGATTTGTGTAATGGGTTTAGGATATATCGGTTTACCAACAGCTAGTTTACTAGCAACAAAAGGTTTTCAAGTGCATGGTGTAGATGTAAATGAACAAGCAGTTGAAATGATTAACAGTGGTAAAGTACACATTTATGAGCCGGATTTAGACATTTTAGTAAAAGCGGCTGTACAAAGTGGCAAATTGAACGCGGCACTAACTCCAGAAGAAGCAGATATTTTTATTTTAGCAGTTCCAACTCCATTTCAAGATGAACATAAGCCAGATTTAACATATGTAGAAGCTGCTGCTAAAAAGATTGCTCCTGTTATAAAAAATGGAGATATTATTATTCTTGAATCTACAAGTCCAATTGGAACAACAGAAAAAGTAGCAGAATGGATTTTAGAAGAGCGTTCAGATTTAACAGTTTCAGAAGGATTGCATGGTGAGAAAGGAAGAATCTATGTTTCTCATTGCCCAGAGCGTGTATTACCAGGTCATATTTTAAGAGAATTAGTTGAAAATGATCGTATTATCGGTGGGATAGATCGTGAATCTACAAAACGCACAGTAGAATTTTACAAGCAATTTGTAAAAGGACAAATTCTTGATACAAATGCAAGAACAGCAGAGATGGCAAAATTAACAGAGAATTCATTCCGTGATGTAAACATTGCATTTGCAAATGAGTTATCTTTGATTTGTGATAAATTAAATATTAATGTTTGGGAATTAATTCGTCTTGCGAACCACCATCCGCGTGTGAATATTTTACAACCAGGTCCTGGTGTTGGTGGACACTGTATCGCTGTAGACCCATGGTTTATTGTAGATGCAGCTCCAGAAGAAGCGAAATTAATTCATACGGCTAGAAATGTGAATGATTATAAACCTATGTATGTTGTAGAAAAAGTGAAAGAAAAAGCGGACCGATTTAAAAACCCTGTAATTGCTTGTTTAGGATTAGCATTTAAAGCAAATATTGATGATTTGCGTGAAAGTCCAGCAGTAGAAATTGTTAAACATCTAGCAGAAGCTAATGTTGGAGAAGTGATTGCAGTAGAGCCTCATGTAAGTGAATTACCGGCCTTACTACAAGAGAAAAGTGTTTCTATGCTATCAGTTGAAGAAGCAATTACCAAAGCTGATATTATTTTAGTATTAGTAGACCATGAAATCTTTAGCGCTATTGACTTCGATCAATTGAAAGAGAAAGTTGTTATTGATACAAAAGGGTTTATCAAATAATATAAATAAAAATATAAGGTGGCATTCTATCTAGAATCAATAATTATTTCTTGTTGTAGATAGAATGGCTTGTATATTTTTTCAATGGTTATATATTTGAAAAACCATAAAAAATATTTATTAAAATTTGCAAAAGGAAGAGTGAAAAAAGAGTGAGATTATTAGTTCTTACTAATATGTATCCAAAAGAAAATGAATTGTACAGAAACGCTTTTATACATCGTAGGGTTGTACAATACATCCAAAAGGAATGTGATGTAAAAGTTTTTGTAATGGATAAGAGCAAGGATAGACATTTTGCATATAGTTTTGATGGGGTTAATGTAATTGAAGGGAATAAGAATTTCTTACTAAATTATATACAGGATTACAATCCGGATAAGATTTTAATTCATTTTATTGATAAAGATATGATGAGTACTTTAGAAGAATTGAAATTTGCTTACCCTTCTATTGTGTGGATACATGGAGTAGAAGCATTAGGGTGGTATAGAAGATTATTTAATGCGTACAATGTAGCTTTTATTAAATATGCTCTTTGTAATATAAGACAAATGATTAGTTTGAAAAAGTTCATAGAGAAAACAAAAAATGAGAATGTTACTTTTGTTTTTGTTTCAGAGTGGATGAAACGTATTACAGAAACGGATACGTTGACTAAAATTAATCAATATGAGGTTATTCCTAACGTAGTTGATACAAGGGTATTTCAATTTGAAGAAAAAGATGAAGACTTAAGGAAAAAAGTATTGTTAATTCGACCATTCGAATCTCGAAAATATGCAAATGATCTAGCTATAAAAGCTATAGTAGAGCTAAGTAAAAGAGAAGTTTTTAAAGATATGGAATTTACTATATATGGTAAAGGTAGGCTGTTTGATCAGTTAATACAGCCACTCTTAAACTTTGAAAATGTTCACGTTTATAATAAATATTTAACTCATAGTGAGATTGCAAACGAACATAAAAAAAATGGTGTATTTCTATGTCCAACAAGACAAGATTCTCAAGGAGTTTCAATGTGTGAGGCTATGGCCAGTGGATTAGTACCTATTACTTCTGATAATACAGCAATACCTGAATTTGTTACCAATAGGGTAACTGGTTTTACAACAAAGAATTATAAAGAAATAGCTGATAGTATAGAACATTTATATAACAATGCAGATGTGTTTTCAAAAATGTCAAAAGCGACAGCTGAATCTGTAATTAATAAATGTAATCCAGTAGATGTAATTAATAAAGAGTTAAATTTAATTATGTCCAAATAAAGTTTACCAAGTGTTGGGAGAATATTTATGAAGTCAGGGTTATTAAAAAAATTCCTCTCTTTTTCTATTGGAAGTTGGTTAAGTATAATAATTGGTTTTATTAGTACACCTATTATTACTAGAATACTTTCTCCAGAAGAATTTGGGAAATCATCATTATTTATGGTGATTTTGAATGTTTTATTGTTAATCTCGTTGTTTGGAACGGACCAAAGTTTTGTCCGTTTTTTTTATGAAAAAGATGAAGAGACTAGAAAAAAATTATTAAGGGATTGTTTAAAACCACCTTTATTTAGTTTTTTAATACTTTCTATAATTCTTTTATTATTTTATAAACAAACCTCTCTTTTTGTATTTTCTGAGGAAAGTATATGGTTAGCGGTAATTTTGGTTTTTTCGTTATTTATTCAAATTGTAAATAGATATGCAGTATTGATCATTAGAATGGAACAAAAAGGATTTTTATTTTCCTTATTACAATTATTTAGTAAATTGTTCGAGTTTGTAGGTATTTTAGCTTTTGCTTATTATTTAGGATCAACCTATAAAATATTAATTTATTCTCAAGCGTTAAGTTATTTATTTGTTACAATTATTGCAATCGTATTTGCGCTATCTTATTGGAATTTCTTTAAAAAGAATAAAGTAACATCTCAACATAGTATGAAAGAAATTGTATACTATGGTGTTCCTTTATCAATCACATTATTAGTCACGTGGTTATTTCAATCAACTGATAGGATTGCTATTAAACATTGGTCTACACTAACAGAACTGGGGTTGTATACAGCTGCATTTAAAATTATTTCGATTTTAAATGTTATTCAGACTACATTTACGACATTTTGGGCTCCGGTAAGTTACGAGCGTTATGCTAAGAATCCTGAAGATACGGAATTTTTTTCAAATATGAATCAGATTATCACATTAGCGATGTTCATAGTGGGAATTGGAACACTAATGTTCAAAGACTTAATTATATATCTATTAGGGCCTAGTTATAGAGAAGTAGCAACTATTATGCCGTTTCTAGTATTTCTTCCTGTTATGTATACAATTTCAGAGACTAGTGTAATAGGTATTAACTTTTCAAAAAAAACAAAGTGGCATATTGTCATTTCGGTAAGTGCTTGTTTAATTAATGTCATAGGAAATATCATTTTGGTTCCTAAGCTAGGGGCTAAAGGAGCAGCAATATCAACAGGAATAGCATATTTTGCATTTGCTAGTTTGCGTACACATGTTTCTTTGAGGTATTACAAAGTTGATTATGGGTTAAGAAAGTTTTATTTTTCAAGCCTATTATTAATGGTATATGCTTGGGTTAATACCCAGTACAATTTGTTGATTTTAAATATTGTAATTGGCTTAATAATATTAGTTATTATTTGTTTATTATACAAGGATATTGTAAGGGGATTTATGGCTAAAGATAAAAAAATAAAGACGGTCTCATAATTTTTGAGGTGGTTATTCAAAAGTTTATGAATATATTTAAAAAGGTTAAATTCTGAATTAATTGGTGTAAGAGCCAGGGTAATCGGTAAAAGTAATATCTAAGTAATAATATATCTTTAGTTTGTATGAACATTTAGCTAATTGTATAGTAAAATTATAGTGTGAATTAGCTTAGTTATTTAATAAAGGAGAATATATAGTTGTGAATCTGTATATGGAAGGTAGTAAAACAAATAAAAGATTAAAAAAAAATTCCCCTGTATTTGATTACTCTATTGTTATTATTATTATTTCGACATTTGTTTTTAATGATATAACAAGGCATATTTTTGGTGCAGGTAGTATGTTGCATAGGACGAATATCATTTTCTTGGCCATCTCACTATTGTTTTTCATTTTAAAAATAAAAACAAGTCAAATAAATTGGCTTCTATTTTACATTTGTACAATTTTTTCTTCACTATTAATATTAAATAGTTTTTTTAATGAAGTTCAAATGAATCTTTTTTATTATGTAAGCTTATTGGTATCCACATTTATTATACCTGTCTACTATATGTCGATAAAGTTAGATAAGGTTGAAACACTAGGTTTCTTTGAACGATTTGTCAGTGTATTTAATATATTTATAATAATTTTGATAGTAATGGGGTTACTAGATTATTTTTTAGGGTCTAAAATTCAACTTTTCTTGGCAAATACCATATTTCAGAATAGTGGAGTAGATACATATATCTATGGAGAGCATATATGGGGTGTATACAGATATTATTCGATATTTGGATTACCTTTGACAATGGCTAAATACTTTTTAATATTTTATTCAATAAATATGATATATGCAAAATATATTAATAAATTTAAGATGAATAAGTACTTAATTTTTATTATAACAGTTATTGGTATTTTGTTAAGTGCTAGTAAAATGGCTATAGTGCTGTGTTTAATACTATTTATCTTCTGTAGACCGCCACTTAAATATAAAGGATTATATTACTCAATTGTTATTATTGGATTAATATTTGCTAGTAGTACACAAGTTTTTCAGAAAAATGTTAAAGAAAGATTTATACAAGGAATAGAACGAGGAGATCTTACTACAGGAAGAAATACATTAATTGAGTCATTAATAGCAAATGATAGCATTGAAAAACCTGATTGGTTTATAGGAAAAGGAGCTAATCATTCTTATGAAATAGCTACCAACCTTGCTGTGAAAAATATATATAATTTTGAATACCCTTTTTTAATGTGGCCATATGATTATGGAATAATTGCTACTATACTTTTTTACTTAATACTATTTATTTACCCTATAGTAATCTTTATTAGAAAGAAACAATTCTATATTCTTTTCAACTTTTTGATTATATCTATAATGGTGAATACTAATAATGGATTAGCTACATTAGGTACTGATTATACAGCTCAATTTTCAATTTTGGTTTTTCTATTGCTAAGTATTGTGAGGGATTTTAACCCAAGTAAAAAGGTTAATTGCGAATAGTTGGATTTGAATTATTAATTTGAGAAATAATGCGAAATTAAGTAGGGGGCTATTTCTTAAACATAAGTAGATAAATAAGTTTTAAATTCCTTTTTAAAATCTATTTATCTTAAATGTTATTTTATATCTTATAAAATAGGGGTGTTTATTAATGAAAATCTTATTTATTGCAACGCAACTCCCCCCTTTTATTGGCTCAGGTAATGTACGAGCGCTAAATTATATCAATTATTTGAATCGTTTAGGACATGAATTGGATGTAATTGCAATAGACTATCCTAAAGATTCTATTGCATATGATGAGAATTTAGAGGATGTCTTTGATAAAGAAGTACAAATACATAGAGTGAATCCCGGTTTACTTTATAGTGTTTCTTATACAAAAAAATTAATGAATAGTATCGCTAGTTCTGCTGATAGTAAAGAAAAAGTAAGTCTAAAAAAGAAAATTGCTGGTTTGGTAAAAAGGAATATTTTAATTCCAGATCCATTTTTACAGTGGATAAATCCAGCTTATAAAAAAGCATTGTCTTTAATAAAGGCTAAAGGAAAGTATGATTGTATTTTCTCTATGCACGAAACACCTTCTAGTCATATTGTTGCATATAAAATTAAAAAAGATTATCCTGTTCTGCCATGGATAGGGTATTGGAGCGATCCTTGGAATGGGGATAGTTTAAGAAAAGGACGGTCGAGGTTTAAAACATTTATAGAAGAAAAGCTTGAGAAAAATATTATTGGAAAAGTAGATAAAATGCTTTTTACAACTAATAGTACAAAAGAGATGTATATTAATAAGTATAATTTAAATCCAGAAATTGCAGATATTGTATATCGTGGTTATGATGAAAATTTATATTGTGATATAGAAGAGAAGGAAGAAAAGCCAATAGAATTGCAAGATAATAAACTTAACATTGTTCATACTGGGACAATATATAAATCATTACGGGACATCACTCCATTGTGTAATGCACTAGATAAGTTGAAAATAGAAAACAAGAATTTATTTAAAAAATTACATTTTATTTTTATTGGTCAATTTGATAATCCACAAGATGAGTTAAGGTTAAAAAAGTTTGATAATGTAACAATAAAGCCATTAATTCCTTATAAGGAAGCATTAAAGTATGTAGTATATGCTGATGTTTTATTGTTATATGGGAACAAAAATAGTACACAAGTTCCTGGAAAAGTATATGAATACTTGGGAAGTAAAGCTTCTGTATGGACGATACTAGGAGATGAACAAGATGAATTAAGCCATCTTGTTCACCAGGTTGATAAGGGACCTATTGTGTTGAATACAGAAGCTGATATTTTGAGAGCGATAAAATCCCTGAATGCTGTGGATATCGGGGAAGTTCAAAATGAAAATTGGAATAAGCCAGCAGATGATTATAAATGGATTAATATTGGTAAAGATTTGGAAAAAAAATTATCTGTTAAAAGATATTAATAATTAATTTGTTGAATGTGTTGATAAAGATAGTATTGAAATAAAAGTGGAAATAAGTTGAATGCACGGCATATTTCATTCGGATTACTATTATATCTCGTATAGATAGACTAGATGTAATAGAATGAGTACTGACGTGGTGACTTGAGTACCAGGTAGTAAGCTTATATTTTGGAAAGTTTATCGTTTCAAAAAGGTTAATGGTAAAAAACAAGTTATTATAGAAACGTAGAGGTTTACAATTGTGTAAACCTCTTATTTATTTTTTTGTTAAAGTATAGATACTTTTTATTGACACTAAAAGATGCTATTGAAAATTATAATACATATATATGTTTATGTGTCTTTACAGGAGAGAATGTTACTTTAATTTCAGGAACATTATTAAAGATTAAGTGTGTAAATATTATATTGAAAGGAATATTTTTATGCGAGTACTAATGCAATCAAGAATTAATTTATTTACATGTCCTGGTGGAGATACTATTCAGTTATTAAAAACTAAAGAATATTTAGAGAAAATAGATGTTGAAGTAGATGTAAGTGTAGAATTAGAGCCAAATTTAGATGGATATGATATAGTTCACCTCTTTAATTTAACAAGAGTACAAGAAACATATATTCAAATGTTAAACGCAAAAAGGCAAAATAAGCCAATTATATTATCTACAGTATATTGGCCTTCTCATGAATTCGAAAAAATTGGTCAAAAAGGTGTTAGACGTTTGGTAAGTAACATGTTGTCTGTAAATCAAATCGAATCACTTAAAGCGTGTTATAAATATGTATTTAAAGGGGAACGAAATAAGGGAACAAGGTATTTAATGACTCATAGTTTTGATAACATGCAAAGGCAAATTTTAAACTTATCGGATTGGTTTTTACCTAATTCAAAGCTTGAAATGGACCAAATTGAAGAAGTATTAAATTTCAAAACAGATAACTATACTGTAGTGCCGAACGCAATTGATAAAGAACGAGTTGTAAGATCTTTGGAAGAAAATAATGATGAATTTGAGCGGTTCGAAAATTATATTTTATGTGTTGGGAGAATTGAAACAAGAAAAAATCAGGAGAATTTAATAAAGGCATTAGAAGGATCAGACTATAAAGTTCTTTTTGTAGGAAAAGTGGCTCCAAGTCATCAAGCGTATGGAGATAAGATTCTTGAACAAATAGAAGCTAATTCTAATTATGAGTATATTGATTCGATTTCTAACGACTTATTGTATCAATTGTATAAAAAATGTAAAGTTCATATATTGATAAGTTGGTTTGAAACACCTGGATTAGTTAGTTTAGAAGCTGCAAGCATGGGATGTAATGTGGTCGTAAGTGATAGAGGGACAACAAAGGATTATTTTAAAGACTATGCATTTTATTGTGCTCCTAATGATACTGCTGATATAAGAAAAGCAATAGATAAGGCATACAAACAACAATACGATATAGGTTTTAGGGAATACATTTTAGAAAATTATACATGGGAAAAAGCAGCAGAGAAAACACTAGAAGGATACTATCTAGCTTTACAAAATAGAAAAGTTAATTCAGTTTGATTAGGAGATTTGAAAATTATGAAACATGTATTTATCATCGGATCCAAAGGAATACCCGCAAAATACGGCGGGTTCGAAACATTTGTAGAATATTTAACCGCTCGAAAACAAAGTGAAAATATCAAATACCATGTTTCTTGTTTAGCAGATAATAACGATGAATTTGAGCACAATAACGCAAGATGTTTTAATGTGAAAATTCCAGATGTAGGTAGTGCAAAGGCTGTACTATATGATTTAGCTAGTTTAAGAGCATGTATTCGTTATATTAAGGAACACAATCTTAAAAATTGTATTGTTTATATACTAGCTTGTCGTATTGGACCGTTCTTTTCTTTTTATAAAGGAAATTTAGAGAAGATGGGTGTAAAAGTATTTGTAAATCCAGATGGTCATGAGTGGAAGCGTAGCAAATGGAGCCCTGCTATCAGAACATATTGGAAAGTTTCTGAGAAGCTAATGGTGAAGCATGCAGATTTATTAGTATGTGATTCTAAAGGAATTGAGTCTTATATAAAAACAGATTATAAACAGTATGCACCAAAGACAACATTTATTGCATATGGAGCCGATGTGACACCTTCGACACTTACTCAGGACGATGTGAAATTACAAGAGTGGTATAACAAGCATGGTGTAAGAGACAATGAATATTACTTAGTTGTTGGGCGTTTTGTACCTGAAAATAATTATGAATTAATGGTTCGTGAATTTATGAAGTCAGATTCTAAGAAGGATTTTGTTATCATTTCAAATGTAGAGCAAAATCAATTTTATCAGGAGTTATTAGCACGTACGAATTTCAATAAAGACTCGCGTATTAAGTTTGTTGGAACGGTATATGATCAAGAGTTATTGAAAAAGATTCGTGAAAATGCATTTGCATATTTTCACGGCCATGAAGTAGGTGGGACGAATCCTTCTTTACTAGAAGCTTTAGCATCTACAAAATTAAACATGCTTTTAGATGTTGTATTTAATAAAGAAGTTGGTGAAGAAGGAGCCGTGTACTTCTCTAAAGAAGAAGGGTCTTTAGCTAACCTAATTCATGTAGTGGAACAATATTCGCAAGTTCAAATTAGTGAATTAGGTACAAAAGCTAAATCACGTATTATCCATGAGTATTCATGGGAGAGAATTGTAAACAATTATGAATCTTTATTCTTAAATTAGTAGGAGAATAGGGAATGAGTCTGAAAAGATGCATTCCCTATTTTTTTATGATGTAACAGGGAGGACGAAGAAGGTATGAAAGGAATTATTTTAGCTGGTGGTAGTGGTACACGCTTATATCCATTAACGCAAGCTGTATCTAAACAGTTGCTACCTGTATATGATAAGCCAATGATTTATTATCCATTATCCGTATTAATGCTTGCGGGTATTCGTGAAATTTTAATTATTTCAACACCACAGGATACACCACGCTTTCAAGAGTTATTAGGAGACGGGTCTCAATTTGGGGTTCAACTTGAATATGCAGTGCAGCCTTCACCAGATGGTTTAGCACAAGCATTTATTATTGGAGAAGATTTTATTGGAGATGACTCAGTAGCACTAATTTTAGGTGATAACTTATTTTATGGACACGGGTTAACGAAGTTATTACAAAATGCTGTAGAACGTCAAGAAGGGGCAACCGTATTTGGTTATTATGTAAATGATCCGGAACGTTTTGGGGTTGTTGAGTTTGATGAATCTGGAAAAGCTATGTCTATTGAAGAAAAACCAGAAGAACCTAAATCGCATTATGCAGTAACAGGTCTATATTTCTATGATAATCGTGTTATAGACATTGCGAAAAATATTCAACCGTCAGCTCGTGGAGAATTAGAGATTACAGATATAAATAAAGTGTATCTAGGATTAGATGAATTACATGTTGAAATTCTTGGTCGAGGTTTTTCTTGGTTAGATTCTGGGACGCATGAGTCTTTATTAGAAGCATCCCAATTTATTGAAACGATTGAAAAGCGTCAAAGCTTAAAGGTAGCTTGTTTAGAAGAGATTGCTTTCAGAAAAGGTTATATTACACGCAAACAATTGTTAGATTTAGCAGAACCGATGAAGAAAAATCAATATGGTCAATATTTAATCCGTTTGGCAGGTCAGAGCAAACAAAAACAACCAATCTATCAATGAGAGGTGCATAATTCATGAAAATTATCGAAACAAAAATTCCTGATGTAGTTATTTTAGAGCCAAAAGTATTTGGTGACCATCGTGGTTATTTTATGGAAAGTTATAATAAAGAAGCTTTTGACCAACTTGGTCTAGAATATGAGTTTATTCAAGATAATCAATCATTATCAGTGCCGGTTGGAACATTACGTGGTCTGCATTTTCAATTAAACCCGAAGGCACAGACAAAGGTAGTTCGTTGTATAACAGGTGCGATTTACGATGTAGCTGTTGATATTCGCAAAGGATCGCCAACATATGGTCAATGGGTAGGGGTTATTTTAAGTGAGCATAATAAACGCCAGCTTGTTGTACCAAAAGGGTTTGCACATGGTTTTTGTACGTTAGTACCTAATTCAACAGTTGCTTATAAAGTAGATGAATACTATTCTCCAGAGCATGATGCAGGAATTCTTTGGAACGACCCAGCATTAGGTATTGATTGGCCAACAAGTGAGCCAATTCTTTCTGAAAAAGATACAGAACATCCAATATTAGCAGAAGCAAATATCAACTTTGTGTATGGAAAATAGGAGGAACATGATGAAGTTATTAGTTACAGGTGGCGCAGGATTCATTGGTAGTAACTTTGTTCGCTACATGGTGAAAAAATATCCTAATTATCAAATTGTAAACTTAGATTTATTGACATATGCAGGAAACTTAGAGAATTTAAAAGATATTGAGAATGAGCCGAATTATAAATTTGTAAAAGGTGATATTGCTGACCGTTCATTTATCAATAGTTTATTTGAAAAAGAAAAGTTTGATTATGTATTAAACTTTGCAGCAGAGTCACATGTAGATAGAAGTATTACAAATCCTGATATTTTCATTCAAACGAATATTCAAGGTACACAAGTATTACTTGATGCAGCTAAAAATGCACAGGTAAAAAAATATTTACAAGTATCAACGGATGAAGTATATGGTACGTTAGATGAAACGGGGTATTTTACAGAAGAAACACCTTTAGCATCGAATAGTCCATATAGTTCAAGTAAAGCTGGTGCTGACTTATTGGTTCGTGCATATCATGAAACATTTGGTTTACCAGTAAATATAACTCGTTGTTCCAATAACTACGGTCCGTTTCATTTCCCTGAAAAGTTAATTCCATTAATGATTATTAATGCATTAAATGATAAACCACTTCCAGTTTACGGTGATGGTTTAAACGTGCGTGACTGGCTACATGTTGAAGATCATTGCCAAGCAATTGATCTAGTACTTCATAAAGGACGTAACGGAGAAGTATATAACGTCGGTGGAAATAATGAGCGCACAAATATTGAAATCGTAAGAACAATTCTTAAGTATTTAGGAAAGCCGGAATCTCTTATTAAATATGTAACAGATCGCCCAGGTCATGATCGCCGTTATGCAATTGATGCAACAAAGCTGCGTGAAGAGTTAAGATGGTCACCTAAATATACATTTGATACAGGCATTGAACAAACAATTAAATGGTATTTAGATAATCAAGAATGGTGGCAAAATATTATTTCAGGTGAGTATCAAGAATACTTCCAAAAACAATACGCAGATAGATTAGAGGGATAAAACCATGAAAGTACTAGTAACAGGAGCAAAGGGCCAATTAGGACAAGATGTATTGCGTTTACTAGAAGAATATACATGGCAAGTTTTCGGGTTTGGTAGAGACGAAATAGATATTACAAATGAACAACAAGTAAATGATAAGATTCTTTCTATTCAACCAGATATTATTATCCATACGGCAGCTTATACACAAGTTGATCAGGCTGAGACTGATGTAGAAACGGCCTTTAAAGTAAATGGTGATGGTGCGAAATATTTAGCACAGGCGGCTGAAGAAGTTGGAGCGAAACTTTGTTATGTAAGTACTGATTATGTATTTGATGGTACAAAAACGGAGCCTTATCAACCAGAAAACCCAACAAATCCACAAACTGTATATGGAAAATCAAAATTAGCAGGTGAACAGTATACAAAAGAATATTGCTCGAAGTATTTTATTGTACGTACTTCTTGGGTATTTGGTTTGTATGGAAATAATTTTGTTAAGACAATGCTGCGCTTAGCAAAAGAGCGTAATGAACTTGGTGTTGTGCATGATCAAGTTGGTTCACCAACGTATACAAAGGATTTAGCAGAATTTATTATTGAATTGGTACAAAGTGATAAGTATGGTGTATATCATGCTTCGAATTCTGGAGAATGTTCATGGTATGAATTTGCTCAAGAAATCTTTAAGCAATCAGGAGTAGATATAAAGTTAAATCCTCTTAATACAGAGCAATTTCCACGTCCTGCAAAACGTCCTAAATATTCTGTACTAGATAAAAGTGCAATTGAATTGAATGGATTTAAATCTTTACCGCATTGGAAGATTGCGACTAAGGAATTTATAGAGGCTTTGAATACACAAGAAGTAGAGAGTCTTGTTAAATAACACTCTTTACACTTTAATACACGAAAAGCGGGTATCCATATGGGTACCCGCCCTTTTGTATTATTTTTTATTAATTAGTTCATAAAGTACTGTGAAACAACTTGCTTCAATTGTTCCTTATCCATTATCAACTCATCGTTATTATTCTTTAAAATATCATCATACATAGTCTTCCATTCGCCGCCAATTTGATGATATTGCAATTGTTTTGCTGGATCAAAGTCTTTTACAGCCATTCCTAAGCTTAACATGTCTGTTGTTGTCATATTGGTTGTGATTAAGAAGTTTGGAATTTGTTTAACAAATGCTGGCAATTTCGTCGCGTTTGAAGGTTGCAGTGTTTTCTTTGCAATCCCTACTAATGCTTCCTCTTGTAATTTTTGACGATCATATTCGCCGTTTTTAAGAGAATAGCGTTCATGCACAAGCTCTGTTACCATTTTGCCATCTACTGAATGTGTACCGGCATTGATCACTTTATTTTTATTTTCAGGGTACCAAGGATGTGTAAGTTTTACATCAAACGGTACATTCATTTCGATACCACCAATTGCATCGACCATGCCTTGTAAGCCTTGGTAGTTTGTTTCTACGTAGTAGTTAATGTTTACACCAGTTAGTTCGGTAATGGCCTGTATTGCAGCGTCAACACCTTTTTGTTGGCCTTCAGTCGCTTGTTTGATGTATTGTACGCTTGTCAATTTTGTATAACCGTAGCCGTCAAGGTGTACACGTGTATCGCGAGGAATACTCATCGCGTGATATTCTTTTTTATTCAAATCCATATGGACAATCATCATAGAATCGGAGTGACCGATGTTTTCGCCTTTTCGTTCATCTGAACCGATTAATAAAACGTTAAAGACACCATTTTGTACCTTTGTGTTCTGACTTGGATCTGCTTTTTTATTAGAATTAGAATTGGCATTGACTACAGGAACATTTTTGAAATGGTTCTCAGGCTGCAGTTGTTTGTAGGCATACACGCCTCCACCAACAGCAAGGATAAGTATTGTCAGAAAACTGATACCAATAATTTTCCATATTTTCTTTCTTTTTTTCATAAGAGCCTCCACTGTGTTCTAGTTATCTATAAATATATTTGTTGAATGCATATAGATTAATTCTACTATATAATGAAGGCGTTTTTCTACCTTGTTTTCTTGTATTTTGAATTTGTAATAAATATGGGAAAGAATGGTGTTCTTTGTATGTAATAGATATAGGCATTGAAGATTCAGCAAGAAAGGAAACTTTTTTGGAATAATAAAACGTGTTCGGCGTACAATAAGGAATGTTACTGGGAAATCTGATAGATTATATTATCTGTAGTTTAAAAATTCAAATTAATTGTAAATTTTTTATGTTATGATAAATGTTGTTAATAATCTATTAGTTGAAGGGACTGAAGGCATAAAAGATGAAAAAGAAAATTTTATTTTGGATTCTAGGCATTATAGGTCTTCTCGCAATTGCTGGAGGAGCTTATGCGTATCATATTTATTCTAATGTATCAAATACGTTAGAAGCAGTTCATAAACCGTTAGATCGTGAAAAATCAGAGAAGCGAGAACAAAAAGTAGATGTCGCAGATCAAAAACCGATTTCGATTTTATTAATGGGTAGTGACCAACGAAAAGATGAGACTGGTCGTTCGGATTCTTTAATGTTATTTACTTTAAATCCAAAGACAAAGTCGATGAAAATTACAAGCATTCCACGTGATTCCTATACAGAAATTATCGGGAAAGGTAAGAAAGATAAAATTAATCATGCTTATGCATTTGGTGGAATTGACATGGCTGTGAAAACAGTGGAAAACTTCCTTGATGTTCCTGTTGACCATTATATCGAAGTGAACATGGCTGGATTTAAGGATATTGTAGATGCGGTTGGCGGTATAGATGTTTATAATGATTTAGATTTTACACATGAAGGAGTTCATCTTCCAAAAGGTGATATTCACATTAATGGTGATCAAGCCTTGCATTATGCTCGTATGCGCTATGACGATCCTCGTGGCGATTTCGGACGCCAAATGCGTCAACGCCAAGTGATTCAGGCGGTAATTAAAAAGGGAGCAAATGTTTCTTCACTTGCAAACTATGGTGATGTATTACAAGCAATTCAAAAGAATGTAAAGACAAGCTTAACGCAAGAGCAAATGTTTGATATTCAAAAAAATTATAAAGATTGTACGAAAAACAGTGAAGAAGTTCAAATTCCTGGTGATGGTCATAAAGCTGAGGATGGTATTTGGTACTACTTTGTAACAGACCAGACTCGTAAAGATTTATCTAATAAATTAAGAGAACATCTTGAGCTGCCTAAGAAGTAATCTTTCATAAACCCAATTACTCTTACAGTAGTTGGGTTTATTTTTACATGCTTTTATACTAATATATATGTAGTATGAGATGAACAGATGAGGTGAACGAATGAATAAAAAAGCATTACTTGTGCTTTTTGTTTTTGTGTTATTTGTTGCTTCTGTTGTGAGCGGTAAGTTGTATTGGAATAAGAAAGTTGCCAATGCAACGCAGCAAGCGGGGGAAACGAAGCAAGAGGCTAAGGTGGAAGAAGTAAGTACACAAAAGCAAAGTGCAAAGACAGAAGAAAAAAAGCCGGAAACAAAAGTGTCCTTTAATGAAGCTTATGCAAAGAATTTACCTGATGCGGTAAAGGAAAAATTGAAGAAAGCAGCAGCTGATAAGAAGGCTGTGAATCTTGTGATTGTTGGCGATCAAGCTTCAGCGGCTAATGCTTGGCCAGCGAAGGTGACTGCTAATTTAAAGCAGGCTTATGGGGAATCACTTTGGAATGTTACTGTGAAAGAGTTTAAGGATGAAAGTACAGATGATTTAATTGCACATAAGCGCGATAAAGAAATTGCAGATACAAAGCCAGATGTGATTTTATTTGAACCGCCGTTTGTTACAGATAATAGTAAAATGGGTAACGGTAGTTCTGTAGCAAATACGCAAAAGTTTGTACAATCGTTGCAGGCAGGTGCGAAGGATGCTGTGATTATGATTCAACCGCCAAATCCAGTGTATAATGCAAAGAATTACCCGAAAGCGATTGCTGCTTTGAAGCAGTTTGCTGAGCAAAACGGTTATATATATATTAATCATTGGGAAGTATGGCCAGATCCAACGACGAAGGGTATCTTACCATATTTACAAGATGAGTTTGGTTTCCCAAGTGCGAAAGGTCATGAGCTTTGGGCACAGTATGTGACGAATTATTTTGTTGCAAAATAATGATAGTTTCACAGAATAATTAGGGAATATAATAGAGGGAATTGTCGTCAATATATAGTCGATAATTTCCTCTATTTTTATTTTTGCTGTTTGTTATACTATATAAATCATAAATAAATTGTTGCTATGCATGGTCAGATGCTCTTGCCCTCCTTAAAAAGAAAAGGAGGTTTTTATATAGCTTCGAAAGGAGGTACCCTATGAAAATACTTGTAGTCGATGATGAAGCTAGCATTTGTAATTTAATTCGGATGCAGTTAGAGATGGAAGGATATGAAGTACTTACGGCTGCGAATGGAAATGAGGCGCTACAAAGATGGGAAGAGAAGCCTGATGTATTGATTTTAGATGTGATGCTTCCTGACATAGATGGTTATGAACTTCTTCGGCTGTTTCGGGAGAAGGATCGCGATATTCCGGTGTTAATGTTAACGGCGAAGAGTCAGATGAATGATAAGTTACTCGGTTTACAGCTTGGTGCTGATGATTATGTGACGAAGCCTTTTCATTATGCAGAGCTACTTTTGCGTGTGAAAAATATGACACGGCGTGTACAGAAGAAGGAAACGATTCATCACGAAGTGATTCAGGCCAGCGAGTTTGTGATTTGTCCAAAGGAACGAAAGCTGCATGTGAATGGAGTAGAAATTCATTTGACGTACCGCGAGTTTAATTTGTGCCAGTTGTTTGTGATGAATCCTCAGCGTGTTTTTATGAGAGATGAGTTGTTAGAGAAAGTATGGGGTTTTGAGTATATTGGCAATACGAGAGCGGTTGATATTATGGTGCAGCGTCTGCGGAAGAAGCTTGGGAGTAGCGGAGAGAGTATTAAAACAATTTATGGCGTTGGCTATAAGTTAGATTGTTAAAGGTGATTGGATGTCATTAAAACGAAATATGGTACTTGGTATAGTAGGGTTATTGATTCCCATTTTGTTTCTTCTTTATATGGTGATTTATATTTCGCTTGAAAAGAGTATGTATCGAAATGCGGCAAGTTCACTCGAGAAGTTAAGTGTGGAAGCACAAATATATACGATGAATTATTTGGAGAAGGAAGCGGAAGTGGAGACGCTTGGGCCCAATTCGTTATTGATTGCTTCTTATTTAGCAAAGCGGATGGATGTTCGTGTTCAGATGATTGGGAAGAACGGAGAAGTTGTGGCGGATACGCAAAAAGGAGCACTTCTGTACCGGAATGTCGATATTGAGCGTTCGTTGCAAGGGAAGAAGGCCTATGTTGTGGAAAATGGTGATCCAGCTCCGCTTTTATTGTTTTCAAGTCCCGTTTATTACGGAGATGAAGTGATCGGGGCAATTCGGTTTGTAGATGAACTGCGTGATGAGAAGGACGTATTGATGAGTGTGAGCTGGACATTTGTCGTGACATCGATTTGTTTAGTGGCCGGGGGCATTTTCTTTGCGATTCGTTTGGCGAAGTCGCTTCATAAGCCGATTGATCAATTGAGACAAATGGCAAAACGTCTTGCCAATGGTGATTATAAAAGCAAAATTGAGTTAACAGAGTATGTGGAAATTGCGCAGTTGTCGGCTTCTTTTAATGCGATGGCTGATGCAATTGAGTTACATGTAACGCAATTAAAGGAAGAGAAGGAGAAGCAGAAGGATTTCTTGGACCGGATTACGCATGAGTTGAAAACACCGCTCACTGCCATTATTGGTTATGTCGATTTAATTCCAAAGCTGCAGCAGGAGCGCGATGTGAAGGAAAGCCTTCATTATATTTCGGTAGAGAGTCAGCGTTTATTGTCGCTGGTGGAGGAGTTATTGCAATCTTCGAAGTATGGAACGAGTACGTTTGAAGTTTCACCGACGATTGTGGATATAAAGCAAATTGTGGATGAAGCCATTTCGATTGTAAAGCCACGCTTACAGCAGTATGAGATCGAGGTTGTGAATGAGTTATATTCTACATATGTTGTGGCTGATTTTGATAAGACAAAGCAGATTTTCTTAAATGTATTTGATAATACGATTAAATATAGTGATGCTTCGCAATTAAGAGTGAGTACGGTTAGAAATGAACAGGAAGCAAAGGTGCTTATTTATGATGATGGTATTGGAATGGATGAAGAGGTGCTTGCGGAATGGAATCGTTCTTCTCATGGGAAAGTGTTATCTTCTAGTTACGGGAACGGATACGGTTTATTGATTTGCAAGGAGATTATGAGTAAGCAAGGAGGAAGTATGCGGATTGAAAGCAATGATATGGGGACGATGGTATATATCACATTTCTGTTACCGGGATATATGGAAGATATAAAACATTTGAAAGCGATTAAATGATACATTTATGAAACATTTATGCGGTATTTTCGAAACAACGTTTTTTTATCTTGGAGGTAGGCAGAAATGAAAAGGCTATCATTTCAAGCGCTCTTGTTTGTCTGCTGTATGATGTGTTTTGTCCTGTTGTTTTATTTCATTGAAGAGCAGTTGTACAACCGTGTCACGATTGTAAATGACAAGCAAGCAGTTTTAAAAGGAGCAAATGAATCTGTTCCTACTGAAGTAAGAGTAAAGCATGAAAAGTGGGGAGAAGTAGTTGTGACAGACGAAGTTCGTCTGCATGCAATTATCTCATTTTTTGATCGTATTCAAATGGAAAAGAATCATGCAAATGCCGGAGAGAAAGTATTTACTGGAGAAATAACGTACTTGAACGGGCATAAGCGTACTTTCGTAGTAGGTGATTTGTTTCAGTATGAGGCAGATGTGTACGGAAAGAGTGGTACAGATCCAATGATCTCCGCGTTTCAAACGTATTTGTTAAGTTTATATTATACGCCCGAGAGAATTAGTGATTTCTTTGCGCATGCAAAGGAAGTGGTTGTGCGGCAAGGTGATAATGTGCGTGCTGCCGATTTGGATCCCATACTTGCGCGAATCCGGCAAGCGAAACAAATTACGGATTATGCAGAAATTCAAAAGTTGCTGTATGCGCAGAAAAATCCAATCGCTTATATAACCGCCTATCAAAACGGAAAACAAATAGAGAATAGACGCGAGGATATTCTTACGATTTCTGTATATAGAGATTACTTTATTGTCCAATATCTCGGCGATAATAATGGAAATGTTATGTATATGAAAGGCTCCCTAGCAGCATTATTTGTAAAGGAGAATGTTTCATGAAAAAGATAGCCTTTTTCTTCTTTTTGCTAGTAATTGGAGGAACGATGTCTAGTTGCTCTCGAGATACTACCACTATTAAATATGATAAGAGCGGTCTTCCGATTTTAAAGGACCGTCATCTCGTTGCTTATGTTGCAGCGCGTGAAGAAGTAGGCGAGGCATTGTTATCGTCTTTTTGCAGGGCGCGCGGATGTACGTATGAATTTATTCGTCTTTCTACAGAGGAAATGTTAAGAAGAGTAGAAGCGGAAGCTGATAACCCAAAAGCAGATGTGATTATTGGGGGCACATTAGATGCTCATCAAATGATGAAGCGAAAGGACATTTCGGTTCCTGTAACAAGCCAGCATGCTAATAATATTTCAAAAGCCGTAAAAGATAAAGATGGCTATTGGTATGGTTATGAAGTAGAGCAGCTGGCAATCGCTATTAATAAGGAGCGATGGAAGCAGGAAATAGAACCGCTTGGACTTTCGTATCCCACAGAATGGAAAGATTTATTACATCCTGCTTATGCGGGGAAAATCGTCATACCTGATCCGAATGTATCAGGAACAGCATATACGTTGTTTCAATCATTAATAGATACGTTTGGAGAAGAAGAAGCAAACAAATTTGCGGTAGGGCTTGCCAAACAAGTTGCAAAAGTAACGGTTAATGGTTATATGCCTGCGGAATATGTTGCGAGCGGTGAATCGATTATCGGCATTAATTTCATCGGAGACCAGCGTATGCTGCAAAAGCAAGGCTTCCCAATTGTAAGTAAGGTACCGAAGCAAACAGGGTTATCTGTTAATGCGATTTCTAAAATACAACATGCACCGGATGGTATTATAGCGGATTTATTTATTGATTATTGTTTCTCGGAAGAAGCGGGGTATATTTTAGAAAAGGTTTCGTTTGGCGTACCAACGATGCTTGCAAAGCGTCAGCAAGAAGTGCAAGGTCAGCCAGTTGGAAGAACGAATCAATCAGTATCAGATAGTGGAATCATCGAGTTATGGAATAGACAACGTCTCTCTCAAAAGTGAAAAAAGGAGAAGAGATAATATGTTTAATTGGCTTAAGCCTGCACCAGCAATCGAGCGTTTGCCAGCGAATATGATCGACAAATTATATAAACTACTACGTATTCGTGTGTTACTTGGAATCTCGGTTGGGTATGCAGCGTATTATTTAGTTCGTAGTAACTTTACGTTATCTAGTACGTACTTAATGAAAGAATATGGTTTTACTACAACGGATATTGGTTTACTAGGTTCCGTTGTGGCGATTGTGTATGGACTAAGTAAGTTCTTTATGGGAAATTTATCAGATAAAGCATATGCTCAGCGCTTTATAGCGGTTGGGTTATTTATATCAGCAATTATAAATATTTGTTTTGGTTTTGTATCTTCATTTGGCATGATTTTAACATTATTAGTGTTAAATAATGTTTTCCAAGGTATGGGGGCTCCACCTTGTAGTACTGTAATGGCAAAGTGGTTCTCGAAGAAAGAGCGCGGTACGAAAACAGGACTTTGGAATATTTCACATAACATCGGTGCGATGCTTGTACCACCGATTGTTGGAATTGGTTTTGGTATTTTCGGTGAAAGTCATTGGCAATCCGCTGTGTTTATCTTCCCGGCGATCATTGCAATGGTGATTTCAATTCTTATGTGGATCAATGCGAAAGATACACCAGAATCTGTCGGTCTTCCGCCAATTGATGAATATCGTAATGATTATGAAGATCTTGAGAAGGCAGACAATGCTAGCAAAATGTCACCAAAAGAAATTTTGATGAAATATGTAGTGAAAAATAAATTTGTTTGGTATTTATGTATTGCGAACGCATTTGTATATTTAATTCGTTTCGGTGTAATTAACTGGGTACCAATTTATTTAACAACAGTTAAAGGATTTACAAAAACAGAAGCACATGCAGCGTTCTCAATCTTTGAAGTTATGGCAATTCCAAGTTCATTAATCGTTGGTTTGTTAAGTGATAAGTTATTCAAAGGAAAACGTATGTCACTATGTGTGTTTAGTATGGTTGGTGTTGTTATTGGAACGTTTGTATACTGGCAAGCATCTAACATACTTGTTGTGAGTGCGGCAGTTTCGATTATTGGTTGTTTAATCTATGTGCCACAATTTTTAATTGGTTTAAGTGCAATGGAATTAGTACCAAAATTTGCAGTAGGTACAACAGTAGGTATGTGCGGCTTGTTCGGTTATTTAGGCGGAAGCCTTGTTGCAAACGCAGCGATTGGTGTTATCGTTGATCGCTCTGGTTGGGACGGCTGTTTCATTCTATTAATAGCAGGTGGTATTTTATCTACTGTATTCTTATTCATCGTTCAATTTGGTCATGAAAGAAAAGAGTCTCAGAAGAAGTTGGCTTAATGATTTTGGAGAGGAGAATCTATCAATTGGTAGGTTCTCTTTTTTTTAATCAAACGTTTATGATTTGTGTAACAATACCAATTCAACTACACAAAGCCTGTCAACTAGCTCTCACTTACTAATACGTTTGAAGTGCGCCTCATAAAGTGAGACAAGTTATTTCGTTAGGCAGTAGTTAAGGTCTGAACTCTGTTCAGACCTTTGTGATTGTAGTAATTTCATTTTGTATATTAGAGGATTAGTTCGTTAAGCAACGTGCATCTACCCAACCCAATACTGTGTTTCCTACTTTGATTTTTTTCCAATTAACTGATTCTTTTGTAGCGCTTCGAACAACTTGCACATTCTGATAACTATATTTATTGATAGGGTCAATCCAACTTGCCCCATTTTCGCCATAGGGAACACTCCAGATTCCGTCTCCTTTGGAACAAGAACCCATTGTAACAGAATAATTTTCATCTTTTATATTCTCTAAATTAGCTGAAGCCCTCTCTCCATCGATCCAACCTAACAACTTACCGTCTTTCTTCACTTGATACCAGTTTGTATTGTCTTTTGTTACAGTCTTAACTACCTGAAGTGTTTGATAAACGTAATTCTTCGTACTTCCTAAATACTGAGCACCTGTAATTCCATAAGGTAAAGTCCATATACCGTTGTCATAGGCTCCGCCGATTGTAATCGTAAAATTGGCAGGTTGTGCTTCCTCAGCATTATCTAATGCTTTTTTATCGATCCAGCCAATCAACTTACCATCTATGCTAAATTTGTACCACTGCACATCACCATATGTAGCACTTTCTACTAACTGAAGGTCACGATAAGCATAAAAATCCGTTGATCCTAAATAATTCGCGCCTGGTACACCATATGGTATCGACCATATACCATTATTGGTCATTGCACCCATCACGGAAGTCTGATTAATCGATTGAATGTTTTGTAAATCACTTAACGCGCGACTATCTAGCCAACCAATAATTTTACCGTCTATGCTAAATTTGTACCATGTAACTGTATCCAAAGTCATTTTTTCAACTAGATGAATTTTTTTACCGACAAAATCATTTGTAGATCCTACATAATTAGCATTTGGTAGCCCATAAGGAGATGTCCAAACAGAATTTCCCTCTGTCCATTTCACGATTTGATTCTCATTCACACTAGTTGTAGGATTATGATCTGCTTCATAATAAGCTTTCGTCCCTTGTAGAAAATCGTCCCACGAACCACGATCCATTATGTTACTTGGACAGTATTTTCCGCTCCAGTACTGATGTTTTTTTACATTATCCAAGGATATATTAAGTTCCTTCATTAAATGAGCTGTTAATTTACGCGCATTTTCCACAGCTTTATCATAATTTCCATCTTGATTCACTGCAATTTCAATCGCAATAGATTTCCTATTACCTGCACCGTTTGTTCCATCACCGGCATGCCATCCATTTTCATCGAGAGGTAGATGCTGATAAATCTCTTTATCATCTACTGTGAAATGCCAGGATGCACCTCGATCTGTATTACCTGTCGCTTGGTTATATAAATATTGCGCGTGATTTTTTGCACCTGCACCAACACTTGTATTATCAGTCTCATGAATGGTAATATACTTTGGCTGCATCCAGTAGCCAGGACGAATATTTGAATTTCCTTTTGGAACAATCCATTCTGTAAACGGAACATCCTGAATCATACCTTTCTTCAATGTTGAAGCAGACCTACTTCGAAGTAAAGCAGATTTACCTTGAAGCAAAGAAGATTTTCCAACTGCAGATTTCCCTGGATCTTCAACAATTGCTGCTTCATTATCCCCTCGTCCATCCTCGTTTTTCATATGCTTCTCAATACTTTTCAAAGCTTGTTCATCTACTGAATGTAACTCTGTTTGTTCCTTTTGTTTCACTTGCTCCGCAAAAGAAGACGTCGGAACTGCAAATATTTCTAATGCAAGCGACATAGCCAAAACTTTATAGATTGATTTTTTCATACTATCGGTCTAACACGTATCATATATGTATAATATTTCGTGCTAAATTTCCCTCCCTTTCTAGTAAAATAACATTTGCTCCTTCAGAAACTATCTTTATCAATTACTCTGAAAGTAAAAAATCGATTCTCGCATAAAATGTATGCCATCATATAGATTAACATACTAGATATGGTCCATCACCAAACTTTAGATTTTAGCTTAAAAATAAGAAAATTGTAACTACTCAGTCACTTTGTGAAAAAAGCAGCAAAGCATTCAACATATACCCGATTGTGTTATCAAACGTTTGTTTAAGGAAGATATGCATATATGCATATTCACAAGTAATGAATTTCAAAACACGACATAGTTTGATACAATTTATAGTAGTTGTGCCAAACTATGACATACAAATGTAATAAATGTCTTATGTTTGTTGAGATATTTTGGAAAAGTTTGTATAATTTAAGTATAATGACAACTTAAACAAAAGGAGAGAGACAATGTTACCAGATACCGTTCGTACTCCGAATAAGAAGAAAAAGTGGATTATCATAGGAGTTATTGCGCTTATTATTATCGTTGCTGCTGTAAATATTTTTATTATGCAGAGTAAGAAAACAGGCAGCACAGAAGATGTGAAGTTTACGGAAGTAACAGAACGTCAGCTCAATAATACAAAACTCGTTTCTGGTCAAGTGAAACCAGGGAATATTGAGAGTTTCTATGCGGATGCGACTAAAGGAAAAGTGAAAGATATTGCTGTAAAAGAAGGTCAAGAAGTGAACAAAGGGGACAAGCTGTTCTCTTATGATAATGAAGAAGTTAATTTACAAGTGAAGCAAGCAGAAATCGAACAAAAAGTGGCTTCTATGCGCTTTGATCAAGGGAAGAAAAAAATAGATTCATTGAAACAAGATATTAAGAAAGCGAAGGATAGCGGAGCGGCGAAAGAGATGATCGATCAGTTAGAATCGCAATTAAATGAATTAGAAATGCAACAAAAAACATCGGACCTTGAAAAAGAAAAAGGGAATCTTCATATCGAAGAATTAAAGAAAAAACGAGATGAGCTTACGGTTTACAGTAATTTTGCTGGTGTTGTGCAAAAGCTTGATAAAGATGCTTCGCAAGGTTCTACGTCAGCAATGGGTGGTCAAGGGAAAGCATTTTTACAAATCGCCTCTAAAGATGCATTTCAAATTCAAGGTACATTAACTGAACTTCAAAAATCACAAATCCAAAAAGATCAAACGGTTACAGTGACGGCAAAGGCAGCGCCGAAGAAGAAATGGGCTGGGAAAATTACAGAGGTAAGTGAATATCCGACAAGTGCAGAAGTAAATACACAAGCTTCAGCAGGCGGGGAAGCAGGCGCAAATATGTCTTATTATACATATAAAGCATCATTAGATTCCCAAGATGGATTATCACCAGGGTACCATGTGTCTATTCAAGTAAATTTAGAGAATAAGAAAATGGTTGCTGTTCCTAGTAAAAGTATTGTAACAGAAAAAGATGATTCATTTGTGTATGTAGAGGAGAAAGGGAAACTTCGCAAGCAAATTGTGAAGAAAGGCTCAAGTGATGGAGATTGGACCGAAGTAGTTGAAGGCGTAACAGTAGGACAAAAGGTGGTTGAAAATCCTTCCGATAAAGTGCATGACGGAATGGAAGTGAAGAAAAAATGATTACCTTAAACAATATTCATAAAACGTATTATCAAGGAAGTTTAGCTGTACCAATTTTACACGGTATTAGTTTAAAGATTGATAACGGTGAATTTGTTTCGATTATGGGACCATCTGGATCGGGGAAATCAACGCTTATGAATATTATTGGTTGTCTCGATCGTCCAACAGAGGGCGAATATATGTTGGATGACGTGAATATTTTAACAGCAGATGAGTCAAGATTGGCGCTCATTCGAAATGAATATATCGGCTTTGTGTTCCAGCATTTTAATTTACTGCCGCGTCTTTCGGCGGTGGAGAATGTAGAGCTTCCGCTTATTTACGGCGGTATAAAGAAGGCGGAGCGCCGTGAACGAGCATTAGAGGCATTAGGGAAGGTAGGACTTGCAGATCGCGTGCATCATTTGCCAAATGAATTATCAGGTGGACAAAAGCAACGTGTGGCCATTGCACGTTCGATTGCCAATGATCCAACATTTATTATGGCCGATGAACCAACAGGTGCGCTTGATACAAAATCGGGTGAACAAGTTATGAATATTTTCACCCAGCTAAACAAAGAAGGTACAACAATTGTAATGGTTACGCATGAAGAGGAAGTAGCAGCGTATTCGTCTCGCCGCATTGTGCTTAGAGATGGAAAAATTACAGAAGATAGAAGGTGTGCTGTATGAGCTTACTAGATAGTATTAAAATCGCTCTTTCTTCTATTCTAGCTCATAAGCTGCGCTCCGCATTGACGATGCTTGGGATTATTATCGGTGTTGGTTCCATTATTACTGTCGTTGCGATTGGGCAAGGCGGGGAAGCGATGCTGAAATCTCAATTTGCAGGTACAGGTAATAATGTGATTCAGCTTCAGTTTCAAGAGGATATTGACGATCCATATTCGATGGGGATGGGGCAACGTCCAGAATTAAAAGATGAAGATATTATCGCGCTGAAAGAATTGCCAGAGATTAGTCATGTTGTTACGACGAATTCGGGTATGGAAGCACTCAATATTAATGATAAAAAAGACATGACGAATATTATTGGACTTGATAGTGAATATTTTGCGGTGAATAAAATTAAATTGACTGAAGGCCGTTCTTTACATGAATCAGATGTTGAGCAGGGCAATAACGTTGTGATGATTAGTACGAAAGCAAAGGACACTTTTTATCCGAAAGAAAATCCTGTTGGGAAAATTATCGAGGTAAAAGGTCAGCCATTGCAAATTATCGGGGTGTATAAATCAGATAATAGCTTTATGGGCATGGGCCCGTCGGAAATATTAATTCCGATTTCGCTTTGGCCAACACTATATGGAAAAAATGAAATTCAAAATATTGCAGTACAAGTAAAAAATGTTAATCAAATGGAATCGGCAGGGAAAAAAGCTGCTGGCGTTTTAAATGACCGAAAATCAAATGATATTCCAGGAAAGTATGAAGTTTTCGATATTGAGAAAATGAAAGAAAGTATTTCGAAAGTGACGAGTATTATGACAATGATCATCGGCGGTATTGCAGGTATTTCCCTTGTAGTTGGTGGCATCGGCGTTATGAATATTATGCTCGTATCTGTTACGGAACGTACACGTGAAATTGGTGTTCGGAAAGCGCTCGGTGCAACGCGCGGGAAAATCTTGCTTCAATTCTTAATCGAGGCTGTGATGTTAACACTTCTTGGCGGTTTGATTGGAATTGGTCTTGGATACGGAGGCGCTTATATCGTTTCTACATTTGCGAAATGGCCACCTCTTGTTTCATGGGAAGTTGTCGTTGGCGGCGTCTTATTCTCCATGACGCTCGGCATTATTTTCGGATTGATTCCGGCAAACAAAGCAGCAAAATTAGATCCAATCGAAGCGCTGCGCTATGAATAAAGTGAAACTTCCCTGAGTGGGTGGACTTTTACGGGCAGTTTTCTTCTCTGTTCTACTGCCCACAAATAGCGGGATAACACCCAGTTCTTATGGGTGGTGAATCTCTGTTTGAAAAAGTGGGGATTCACCACCCGTTAGAACGGGTATAAAAATAAAGGAGGTTTTACATATGGAAGCGAACGTAAACACGCAAAAGGTAAGTGGAGAGAAGCCATCATTATTTGGAATGATTACATCGCCTGGTTTGCAGTTTGAGAGAATGAGAACGAATGCACCGGTGTGGGGCGCATTTTTCTTATTAGTTTTATTTGGTGGTATTGCATTCATGGCGGTTAGCTATGCATCGTTAAACAGCCCTGAATTAGTAAAAGCACTTAAAGAAGATTCTACTGGAACTGCTAAGTACTTTATAATTGGTGGGGGATTTGTTACGGGTCTCATTATAACAATGATTATGTTCTTCATTTCTGCTGCATTCTATAAAATCATTATGATGTTTATGGGTAATGATACATCATACAAGAAATTATTATCTATTACAGTATATTCAAGTATCATTACATACATCGGTTTATTAGTGAATGCTGTATTAGCAATTGGACTAGGCAGCGATGGAACTGCACGCTATACAAGCTTAGGATCTTTATTTGAAAAAGGGACAACCGCATTTGAAATTGGAAACTCAATTGAAATCTTTACAATTTGGGGCATGTATGTGACATGGTTAGGACTACACATTGCAGCAGGCTTAAGCAAGAAACAAGCAACGATTCTTATTGTGATTTTCTTTGTTATTTCTCTTGTTTTTAGTGCTTTCAAAGGTTTTGGTGCTTAAGTAAAATGATGAGAGGGTTGTCGGGATTTCCCGACAACCTTTTTTTATGTTGCATAATGGCGCTGAAGACAAAATTGCTATGGAATTTCACATAAGGCCAGTAAAATTTAAAATGCTGCATAGGTAAATTTGAAATTTTGCTAGTCTATCATGAAATGCAGTGCGGTGAAAGGGGCACTGTTTTTTTATAAGGTAAAGGTACCGCGGAATAACGAAGAGGTATACCTTTTAGAAATGGGTTAAACGTGAAGCTAGTTACCTTTACGGAAACAGTAGCGCTGTATGAGAAGATGATTAAAAATCAAATGAAGAAGCTTCGTATTTATCGAGATTATGAAGAGTATTATCAATGTGGGCTTATTGCACTTTGGCGGGCGTATGAGAAATATGATGAGGAGAAGGGAAGCTTTCCGACATATGCGCTTGTGACGGTTCGTGGGTATTTGTTAGAGCGATTAAAGAAGGAGTGTCGTGTTCAAGAACAGGAGATTTGTACGGAGCAGCATATTTTGGAAAATATTGGCGAAGAGGAGAAGCAGAGAGAGGCGTTTGAGTATATGAGTATGCTAGAGGAGAATGAACAGTTTGTCTTATTTGAGCATTTCTACGGCGGGAAGAAAATACATGAGATTGCAACTGAATTAGGTATGACGTATCATCAAGCGCGCTGGATATATAGGCAAGCACTGAAAAAAATGCGGGCGTATGCAATGGAAAAGTGATAGAAAAAGGAGGCGATAGCCTCTTTTTTCGTAACTACTCGGCCATACATTTCATTTTCCAGCATATAAATTGCTGCCATGAAGATAAAAATGGCAATACACTTTGCTACCTTTCTTTGTTTTCAAACTTTGCGCGTGGCAGGAAAAGACACTGACCGCTCCTATACATAGCCAGTCACTCCATGAAAAAAATGCTTTTTTGCCTTTTTTTCATGGAGTGACTGAGTAGGTACCCTTTGTCTATCTGTATGTAGCGTTCGCTTAACGAAGAGGAAAAGAACGATCTATTGATAGCTTCATTTTATCTAGAAGAATGAGTTTTGCTAAAATATGACCGGCTTTCATCCATTGATTCTTCATTTGATTGGGACTAATAGGGAAAATTTGATTTTTGCCATTACGAAAATGTATGTTTGTATGGCGTGAATCGTGACGTTCAAGTCTTTCGATGTAAGCATAAAATATCCAGGAGCATGTCCAAGATGAAGGTGACTTTGTAGGAATGGCGCACATGAGGTTTTTGTGATCAATAGGGATTGGGACGTTTTGTTTAAAACGACAACATTCTTGAATGGCTAATCGTTTTCCTTCATAAGTTGAGTAGTTTCGCATAATGCAACTTTCACGAATGAGTTGTAGCGGTGTTTTCGCTGAAAAGATGATTCTTTGCGTTTCCCAAATTTTTGTTTGATAAACAGGATGAGCGTATGCCTCAAGTGCCATCGTTTGCGCGGAAATTTCATACCAATCAACTAAATCAGCCAATGAAAAAGCCTCCTCATATTGTAATGAATTACACTTTCTATTATAAAAATAAAATATAAAAATAATTTAAAGAATTTGTAAATTAATGTTAAAAAATGTATTTATTTACTTTTTTATCCCGGTATTTGCGGGAGGGATTCTCCATTAGAAATTTGTAGCTATTTAGGTTGTCTAATTTGCAATGGGATTCCATATATATGAAAATAGAAAGGATAGGCGGTGAGGAAATATGAAATGGAAATATGTGCTTCTCGCTCTGACTGTAGTACTTTTCGTATATTTAGCAAACAGTAACCCGGGTAAAGGGGAATATACAGACTGGGCAGCAAAGCAGTTTATGACACGGAATGATATTCATAAGAAATTGACGGAGGTTGAGCAAGAAGATAAAGAAGGACTTCTTGGTGAGTTAGCTACTATTGGAAAGAAATTAGCGAAGAATTATGTAGAGCCGCAAGTTGGTTTATTAATTGATCATTATACGAAGCGGAATGACTATATTTTTTTCTCGACATATACAACGGAGTTTAAGATAGGAAAAGAAAATTATAAATATGTTTCAGTCGGTATTTCACATATCTTTATACCAGTTGAAATGCCAAAAAAGAAAGAGAAGTAACCGGAATGGTTACCCCTCTTTTTTTGCTTATATGTTAATTTTCACTTCAGAAATACTCTTTTCGACAATGCGTGCGCCTTTTTTGCGAGCATGCTGCCCAAGTGATAGGAAAATGCCAGCGGATATAATGGTATCCATGACGCTGTTTACGGTTTGTTCGTTTACTGGTGTAACAGGATTTTCGATTGAGAAAGTGGTTGTTTTACCGTCTTCTTTTAAGAAAACTAGCTCTAGTACTTCCATTTGTTATTCCCTCCTTTTGTTATAGGTTAGATACGTCGGTTGTGCTGACAAGCTGAACGGAATCAAGCTTTTGCTGTTGTAATGAAGCAATTGCAGTTGCAACTTCGTGTACTTTGTTTAAGTCTGCATCTGGTTTAACATTTTTAAATTGTTTGTTTTTCATGATCGCTTTGCCGTTTTTGTCTGTGCCACCGTTTAGGACTAGACGTAAGCTCATATCGGATACAATTGTTTGAATCGCCATGTTTTTCACCCCCTTTTCGTTATATATATAGGTGGTAAGGTCAGATTTTTGGCGTGAATTTTTTTCTTTTTTTTGATACGCTTAAAAGAAATAAAATAAGGAGTTTCAAACATGAAGCGTAAATGGTTATTTTGGATTCCCGTTTTAATATGGATGGGGATCATTTTTTATTCATCTTCTCAAACATATCAAGAGCAAGATATACGTCCAGATATCACAAAATATGTGAATGTGGAATTTGTGAAAGAGCATTTTTCATGGGTATCGATTGATTATGGCGGGGGTACTCCTGTTAGCATTGTGAACAAAGGGGTCGATGGATTTCTCGAATTTTTTATTCGTAAAGGTGCTCATTTTATTGTGTTCGGTATTCTTGGTGCATTGTCATATTTCGCGTTATTAAAGTGCGGCTTTAAGCGGAAGAAAGCCTTCTGGTTGGCGCTGCTTCTCGTCGCTATGTATGCGGGCATGGATGAGATGCATCAAGCCTTCACAGGTGACCGTACACCGATGTGGCAAGATTCTGTATTAGATACGTGCGGTGGTATCACAGGTATTTTCATAAGCAATTTCGTTTGGAAAAGAAAAAGGAGCTGAAATAGCTCCTTTTTTATATAGACTTTTCGACGATATAAGATAAAGTTGCTTATACTCCTAAAAGTTCCTTCAGCTCGTTTGTTGATAGTTCTGTAATCCAGTTTTCGCTTGTAATAATTGCATTGTTGAGCGATTGTTTTCGCTCGAGCATTTCATCAATTTTTTCCTCAAGTGTTCCTGTTGTAATGAGTTTATGCACATGGACAAAGCGTTTTTGACCGATACGATAAGCGCGGTCTGTCGCTTGGCTTTCAACGGCAGGATTCCACCAGCGATCGTAATGAATAACATGGTTGGCTGCGGTTAAGTTCAATCCTGTTCCGCCCGCTTTTAAAGAGAGCAGGAAAATGCCATGTTGTCCGCTTTGGAACTGTTCGATCATTTTATCGCGCTCTTTCTTTGGTACACTGCCGTTTAAGAAGATGACGCGCTCTCCAAAGTGTTCTTCTAGCAATGTTTGCAACATATTTCCCATTCGAATATATTGCGTGAAAATGAGGCAGCTTTCATGCTGATCCCGTATGTTTTCAACGAGCTCCAATAATGTTTCTATTTTCATAGAACGATTAGTTAAGTTTGTTGGGGCATCTTCTTTTAAATAGAGAGCAGGATGGTTACAAATTTGTTTTAGTTTATTTAACATGAGCAAAATAAAGCCGCGGCGCTCAATGCCTGTTAACCCTTCCACATTCTTTAACGTATCTTGAACAAGTTGTTCATAGAGCGATGCTTGTTCTGGCGTTAACGGACAGTATGCTTTTTGCTCTTGTTTATCTGGTAAGTTCAAGGCAACCAATTTATCTTGCTTCGTGCGGCGCAGTAAGAACGGTGCGATTAAACGCTGCACTTGCTGAATCTTTGTTTCGTCGCGGTCCTTTTCAATCGGCGTTACGAAGCGGCGCTGAAACTGCGGTAAACTGCCAAGATAACCGTGATTCAGAAAGTCAAAGATTGACCATAATTCTGACAAACGGTTTTCCATCGGTGTTCCTGTTAAAGCGACTTTATGATTTGCTTGTAATTTTCGAACAGCACGCGATTGTTTCGTGTGCGGGTTTTTAATATTCTGCGCCTCGTCAAGAATAATCGCATCCCAGCGCTGTGAGCTGAGTTCTTCTTCATCAAGCTGCGTGAGTGCATAGGATGTTAGAATTACATCGGCATCTTGCATAAAAGTGGACAAACCTTCTCCTTTTGCCCGGCTACCGCCGTAATGAAGCTTCACTCGTAAGCTCGGTGCAAAGCGCTCGAACTCTTTTTGCCAGTTACCGAGAACAGATGTGGGCGCCACAATAAGCGCTGGGCCTGTTTTTAGTTTGTGTTCTTTTATATATAGTAAGTAAGTAATTGTCTGGATACTTTTTCCGAGTCCCATATCATCGGCTAGTAACGCACCAAATCCAAGCTCTCGTAAATAGAGGAGCCACTCGACTCCTTGCTGTTGGTATGGCCTTAATGTTGCTTGTAAGGAAGATGGTACTTGTATAGATGGAATTTCTCCGATGTGCAGCAATCTGTCAAACAGCTTGTCATAATAATCATCGAGTTCGATTTCCATATCTGCGAATGGACTATCTTCTTCGATTACTTCTGTTTCTGCTCCGCGAAGTAATCGCTGCTGCACGACGTCTTTCATTTCAAGTCCGTATTTGTCTGCTTTCTTCATCAGCTTCTTCACTTCTTCGATAAAAGCAGGGTCAAGTCTCATCCATTGTCCGTTTATATGGATAAGGCGTCTGTTTTGTTCAATGAGCGCGAGAAATTCCGTCTCTGATAAATTGATGCCGTTTGTAGAAATACGCCAGTTAAAATCAACGAGCGTATTCATGCCAAAGAATGCCTGTCCTGCTCTTGCATTATGTTTCACTTGGATGCGCAGCTTTGGTTTATTTGCTTTCAAGTTTTGCCACCATGATGGCAGTAAAATATCAACCCCAGCTGCTAGCAATTCATTGCTGGCTTCTGTTAAAAAGCGCCATGCTTCCGTTTCGTATAATTCACTTCGAAATAGATCATCTTCCATTAACCAAGGTACGAGTTTGCCGAAACCTTCTTGCGTTTCCGTAATACGTGCTTCGTGTTTCAACCATCTTTTCGGTAGTGATTCAGCATCTTTATATACGTATATTCGATGAGTGCCGCGCTTTGGAGTTAATATGGTTTCGAGCTGCCACGTTTCAAAATTATTCTCCGGTTCTTGGAGGCGGAGTCCAACTGCAAATGGAAGATCATCTTCGATATAGCCAATTTTACGCAGCCAATCGTTTTCATGAATGGCAGTTTCGAGCTGTCTTTTCGTAAAGTCATAATGCTCATATAGGCGCTGTGCATCTTCCCATGTTTCGCCAGAACGAGTATGATGGCGCAGTGTTTCATTAATTGCTTCTGAAAACAGTGCTTGTACCGTCTCATCTATTGCTTCCTCATGAGCGATTTTCCAGGAAGGATATCGATGCCATTGTTTTATATCTGGAAGGAAGTCTCCTGTCCTGTAAGCTTCCCACATTTTTTCTGCCATTGGCGCGAGTTCGCTAATCGTTGCACTTGTTTGTAGCTTGGTAAATGAATTTACCGGCTTTTTGGCGATATATTCAAATGCTTGAGTAGCATTTAAAATGATGCCGCTCCGCTGTTCATAAGTTCCTTCTTGTAGAAGTGTTCCATAGAAAGAGGAGGAGTGCCATGTGAACGCATGTTGTTTCCAGCTGCTTAAAGGCAAACTGTTCCCTGTTTCATCTTCTGCCCAAAGAAACCAGTTTTGTTTCATTCGTTCGAGCCGAATGATAATATCAATTTGTGTTTTCATGGATCAACTTCCCTTTCCGCAGTTCTTCTTGTAATGCTCGCAGTCGTGAGTGAGAGGATGCAATGATCATAATGAAAGACTCCCATTCATCTATCCGTTTGAGCTTTTTATAAAGTGTTCTTAGTTTTTTTAAGTAACGAACAGCTCTGCGGTACGATTTGCGATTCTTTTCTTCAATCGCTTGCAATGCAGCATAATGATAGAGTGGAAGAGCAGCTTCCGGCGCTTCTTTTTCAACTTCTTTTAATGCTTCTTTTAACAATTCAATGGTTTCAAACCCATACAGTAAATGGAGCTCAGTCCATGTGTGATATTGCTTTTTAGCGAGTACATACTGTTCATAGCTGGTGAAGCTATATGGTAATAATTCTTGAAGAATCATCTCATAGCCAGCTTGTTCGTTCGTATGCGTTGCATATGTTTCATACATCACCATAAATAAGCGGACAACATCTTTCACAAAGTATGAATCGTGCTCGGTCGTTATCGTGTCTTTCACTCGCTTGTAGGTGAAGGACAGCCACTGTTTTGCCCGCTCCCACTGCATGGAACTTAATAAATCTTCAAGCCAATCAAAGTACAGGCCAACAATTTGTGGTGGCTGCGCTTTTAGTACATCCATTGCCTCTTTATCTTTTCGCTGTAGAAAGAGAAGATGAGCGGATGCAAGTGCTTTTGATAAGGGTTGCATTTTTGTTTCAATCCGCTGTTGTTCTTCCTGTATCCAGTCGGGTTCTACAAACAGCTCTCCCCATAGGTGGCGATAAATAAAAAATCGCTCCTGTGTATAAGAAGAGGCAGAGAAGAAGATTGTATGTAGCATTTCGGCGATGTGCTGTAGAAATGGTTGAAATACATCTTGAAATGGTTCAGCTTTCAAATCTTGTACAATGTTTTCTATTTTATTAACAAAGAGTCGTACAATATTAATTGGTTGATGATAAGAATAGAGTTTGTCCTCTTCAAATGTTTCAATCTCTTTAAGTAGCTTCTGAAAAGAAAAGAGTGCTGCACTTAGTTTAAATAATTCGTGAACCGTAACAATGCGCGGTGCTTTTCGTTCAATTTTCATATAGAACTCCGTGAAAATATTCATCAGAAAATACATTTGTTTGTATGAAAGACGTGCGTGTTCTTTCGCAAATGCATCGTACTCAGATTCGAAGTACGGAAACCAGCTTTCATAATTTGTATCGTTAAAATCGGTCATTTGCAGCATTTGCCGCGCGGTGCGAATGGGCGGGAGCGCCGGCTTCGTTTTCTTCTTAAATAAAGTTAGAATGTCTCCTACTTGTCCAAAGCTTGAAGCTGCATATAGTAATATGGCGAGCATATGCTCACATTGCGTCGGTGAAAAGCAATCACAGTAACTTTCGGACACGTTTCGAATCGGAATATTTACGCTATAAATATCTCCGTCATGTTCGACTGTTCCTGATAATGTATATCCATCGAAATCAACGTTATACACGAGTCCACTACGATAGAGCTGAAGTGCATTTGATACTTGTTCCTTGTCAGCCGCTTGCTGTGGATCGAGTCCTTTCAAAAACTCATTGGCAATTTCCATAATTTCATCTTTCGTAATTGAATGTTGCAGCATACTGTTCCTCCGCGCAAAAGATTTCCTTCTTTTCTATTATAAGGTGAAACTTCCCTCAGTGGGGAGTAGTTAAATGAACTAGGCTCTTATGGGCAGTTATCTCCTAATTTTTTCCCTTTCATTCAACTAAAAAGACTATCTCTTTTAGGAAGAGGTAGTCTTTTGCTGTAATATGCTTTGTACGTAAGGGTCTTGCAAAATCATTTTGATTAAAGGAATCGTTTTATTTTTGAAGTGGTAGCCAGTATCAATTGGAAATGGCTTTTGGCTGCCAGGCTTGACGCCGTATTGTATGATTTTGTATTCTACGTCCCTGCCGTGCTGTAAGATAATGAGTCTATAACGATTATCGTCATGCTCTAATGAAAAATCAATTGCAGTTGCATCGTATGTAACTGCATCTTTATATATATATGGAGTTGGTGTACCAATCCAGTCAACGCTTGCATTTATATCCATATGAAATCCTCCTTTCTTCTATTATAAGAAAAATAAGAGCCAGCTCTCAACTGATGAGAGCTGGCTCGTTTTTTTTTTAGCAACAATAGTAATTAGTCTATAATTTTCACTTTTACAGTTTTACGTCCCCAGTTGTTCGCAGCGCTGTCAGAGCCTACTAGGACGTCGATACGATTTCCTTTAATTGCACCGCCAGTATCACCAGCAACTGCTTCACCGTATCCTTCTACCCAAATTTTTGAACCAAGTGGAATGACTTTCGGGTCAACGGCAACCATTTTCATATTTGGGTTTGCTGTTAGGTCATGCCCCATTGCAGATAATACGCGACCGCCATGTGTGCCGCCATTTTCGCTTGGATGAGCTGTGTAAGCAGTTGCGACAACTGTTAATTCACGGCCATTAGCTTTTTCAGCTTTTGTTTCTGTAGCATTCTGCGTTTCTTGAGCCTTAGCTGGCCCGGCTTTTGCCGGCGCAGGTGCTTGTTCCTGTGCTGTTACGACAGGTGCATTACCTGTTAAGAAAGGAACATTTACATAAGCTGTTTTTCCGTTATATTCAAATTGTAACCAGTCGTTTTGAACTTGATGTGTTGTTTCGATCACATCATCTTTCTTTAATGTACCCAGAATTTCTGAGTTTGTGTTTGCATCAGCGCGTACGTTTAATACGTTTGCTGTTACATAATAGATGTTTTTCGTAAATTCTGCGCTTACGAATCCTTCTTTACCATTTAGGTTCACTTTTAGCCAACCGTTTTCTGTATTTTTAACATCTAATTTATTACCATCCAGTACTTTTCCTACAACTTTTGATTCAATAGTTGGGTTTTCTCGTACGTTTAGTACCTCTGTTTTAACAACTGTTTCTGCTTGTGCAGAAGAAGTGAAAATCCCAAGACCAAAAACTGCTACTGTTGCTATACCAAGTAACTTTTTCATGAAATAGCCTCCAATGCTTTTGTTTTCGTGACCTCATTATAGCAACAGATTTTTGGGGGAAATGGGAAAACACACAATTACAAACCATTCGTAACAGTTCATTAACACTTTGTAATATAAAAAGAAGTATAAGGAAAACGCTCTTTTCTTATGTTTTAAAGGATTCTATTCCATATTTACGGATTGAGGAACGGAAATGAGATATTGCAAAGTAGTTAATCGTATTTCACCCATATTACAAAGTTATTATGGAAGTGTTGCGTAAACAGAGGATTTTCTTAATTCACAAGCAGCATAGTTATAAAAATATAATCAATTTGTGCTACCTTTCACAAATTATAGCCCGATTTTAAGGAAAATCATCATGTAATTGTTACAAAAAAAGAAGGTGTCATAGAACAAATTTGGCCTGTTTCATTTCTGTAATAGTACGTGAATGGGATAATTGAGGAGCTTACTTAGTGACATTTCTCTCTATATATAAGTAAAAAAAGACATAAATGCTAGGGGAGGAGGAGAGTATCTGGCTGTCATAGAAGCAATCAGGGCCTTACCTGCCACATGCGAGTGCAAATTATATTGTATTCTGCATAGCAGCGACTTAGATGTTGAAATATTATATAGATAAATGTCTTTGTAAAATATCGTCTATGAGCGCAAACGAGAAGGCAGGCAGAACGAGTTTGAAGCATCATTAGGTATGAGATATTTAATTTTGCATGATATTTACAAAAAAGTGTCGAAAATGTGTTGTCACATCTTTCTAAATGTGCTATATTATTTCCTGTAAGCGATTTCAATTAAAGTTTCATGGCAATCAGGGGAGGACATCAAGAATAATGAGACGTTACGAACGAAAGTGGAAACATATTTGTTTAAAGCGTGCTACACAACGAGCGATACATGAAAACGCAGAGCAGAAAATAGAGAAAACTACAGGGGAGCGAGAAAAGCAACTTGTCTTGCAAAAGTAGTATCCACTTTTTTTCGTATATATTATAAGAAAGTATTACGTTCATTGGGGGATGGGCGTGAAGTAACTTTCAACTAAGGGGTATTAGTTCGATATATAAGTTTTACGGCTAAAATAAGCGCAGAGCATACGGCAGCTCTGCGTTTATTTTTTTGCTTATTGGGTCTCTATATATACACGTTCAAAAAACGACATAAAAATTCCTTTCTTTTTAGGGGGGAGACGAGAGTATCTGTATGTGACTTAGATATCGAAAAATTAAAAGTGTAAATGAAAAAGACCCATCTTAAGTGAAAAATGAACTTAAGATGGGTCTTTTTCATTTATTAAAACATCATGCCTGCTACAGCAGCGTTTAGGAAGTTTGCTAATGTACCTGCAATTACCGCTTTAATTCCCAATTGTGCAATTTGTTGGCGGCGTGAAGGAGCAAGTGTACCTGTCACACCTAATTGAATAGCAATAGATGAGAAGTTTGCGAATCCGCAAATTGCAAACGCTAAAATAACGTTTGTTTTATCAGAAAGCTCTGCCATATGCTTAGCTAAGTTTCCATATGCAACGAATTCATTTACCGCAAGCTTTTGTCCGATATAACCAGCAGCTTGAATCGCTTCATGAGGCGAAACCCCGATTAGTATAGCGAATGGAGAAAGGAGGTATCCAAAAATTAAATCAAGACTTAATTTGATATGGAACCAAGAACCGATCCATCCTAATAAACCGTTTAATACAGCGATTAATGCGATAAATGCCATGAGCATTGCTGCAACGTTAATAACAAGCTGCATCCCTTCAGATGCACCGCGTGCTGCTGCGTCAATAACGTTTGCATCTGTACGCTCTGTAGAAAGCTCTACATCGTTATTTACTTTTTCTGTTTCAGGCATCATTAATTTTGCAATTAGTAAGCTTGAAGGTGCAGCCATAATAGCAGCTGCAAGTAAGTGTTCAAGTGGAATTCCCATTGCCGCATAACCAACAAGTACCGATCCGGCAACAGATGTCATACCGCTAACCATAATAGCGAAGAATTCACTATTCGTTACGCGATCTAAGTAAGGTTTAATTAAGATCGGTGCTTCCGATTGTCCTAAGAAAACAGTTGTAACAGCATTTAAGCTTTCTGTTTTTGAAGTTCCAAGAAGTTTGCTTAACCCGCCGCCAATAATTGTAATAAACCATTGCATAATACCAAAATAATATAATACGGCTACGAGTGAGCTAATGAATACAATTGGAAGTAATGCTTGAATAACAAAGACGAAGCCCCAAGGCCCTTTTGCGTTAGCTAAACCACCGACAACGAATTGAATTCCTTCATACGAGAAGTTAATAAGAGTTTGTACGCCGTCAGCAGCATGCTTTAAAGCCGCTTTTCCTGCGTCCCATCTTAAGACGATGAAGGAGAAAGTAATTTGCAGTGCAAGCGCAATTGAAATCGTGCGCCAATTAATAGCTTTGCGGTTGGAAGACAGTAAAACTGCAATTACCAAAACTCCAAACACGCCGCCAATTCCCCATAAAACATTCATGCTTGTAAATCCCCTCTCTGAATTGTTGGAACATTGCAAATAGTATGATTGCTCCGTTTCTCTGAAAACATTATCTTATGTAACTTATCACACCAGACATCAGAGGTCAAACGTCTGTAAAAAAGTCAGAATAGGAAAACAATAATTGGAATTAACGCATATAAGAGGAAGTATAGAGAAGTGATATAAAAGCATTTTAAAATCCCTGCCACCTCGAACAAAACTCGCTGTCTCCCTTTGTTTTAAACCGTTCCCGTAGCAGAAAAAGACCTTGACCGCTGCTACTATGTATGGCCAGATGCTCTCGTCCATCCAAAAAAAGGTTTTTTAAGTCGTTGTTTCATTTATATTTATATAACAAAAGAGCCTTCTAGTAATCTAGAAGGCTCTGAACCTATTAATTAATAAGGCTTAGAATATCCTAAGAAATGGCTGCTCCAATATGAGCTATTTAATGATGCTACTTTAACTCCATTGTCCCCAGCTTGGATAAAGCTGCCACCACCAAGGTAAATACCGATATGAGATGGGCCAGATTTATATGTGTTTTGGAAGTAAATCAAATCGCCTGGCTGTGGGTTAGATGTATGTTGGAAGCTGCTCCAATATCCAGCTACGCTTTGACGACTGATTGAATAACCAAATTTTTTGTATACGTGATAGATATAACCACTGCAGTCAACACCGTTTGCAGAAGTGCCGCCCCATACATATGGAACACCTTCCATTGATTGTGCGTATGAAAGTAGTGATGAAGTATCACGAGAGTTATTGCTTGTGTTATTATTGTTGCTGTTGTTTTCAGCTGGTTTTTGAGCTGGCTTATTTTCTTGTACACCACTTACAGGTGTTTTAGATAAGAAGCGAGTTCCTACATAGCCAGTGCGGCCGTTATAGTTAACTTTGCTCCAACCAGATTCATCTGCAAGTACTTGTACTTTTTGTCCTTGCGGTAGTGCACCGATTACACTGTAGTTTGTTCCAGCACCGCTACGTACATTTAGTGCGCTTGCGTTAATGTAATATTCGCCGCTTCCTTGAGCTGGAGTTTCGGTGTTATTGTTGTTATTTTCAGCTGGTTTTTGAGCTGTAGAAGTGCCGCCTTTTACAAATTTCACAAATTCGCTGCTAACATAACCTGTATTTCCGTTATGCTTCACTTTGAACCAACCATTTTCAGCGCCAATAACGTTTAATGTTTGGCCTTTTAATACACCGCCAATGATGCCGTGGTATGTAGCTGGGCCTGTACGAACACGTAAAGATGTAGCATCTACAACATATGTACCGCCTGTTTGAACTGTAACGTTGCTGTTATTTTGTTGTTGGTTATCTTGTGTTACGTTTGAATCAGAACCGCCTTTTGTTACATAGTCTTTGCTAACATAAGCGTTTTGTCCACCGTAGCTAATTTTGAACCAATCTTGTACTTCACCAACGACTTGTACAACTTGTCCTTTATGTACAGAGCCTAATTGTGTGTGTGAAGTGCTAGGGCCTGTACGAACACGAAGGGAAGATACACTTACGGTATAATTTCCGCTTGCTGGCTGAACAGTTGAGTTGCCTTGTGATTGAGAACCACTGTTAGAAGTGTCCGTATTTACAAATTTGCCACTAACGTAGCCAACTTGTCCATTATAGCTAATTTTGTACCAGCCATTTTCCTGGCCAATTACGTTTAATGTTTGTCCTTCATATACACGAGACGAAATGTCAGAGTTGGTGCTAGGACCTGTGCGAACGCGTAATACGTCTGCATTTACTGTGTATTTTGTTTCACTTTTTGGAGCTGTTTTAGTTGTTTGTGCTGCTTGTGCTGCAGGTTGTTGTGCGTTTTGATCAGGAGCTGCTGCCTGAACTGTGCCCATTGCCGGGGCTGCTGCACCTGCTACAGACACTGCTGCAAGACCAGCAAGATATTTTTTCATAGTTTGTCGATTCCTTTCTGTCTGTATTTTAGGTGATGAAAAAAATTACCAACTAATAAAAATTCTAAAATGGTTGTCGACTGATGTCAATGCTTATAACGAAATCCATATATGACAAAAAGGTTAAAAAAAAAGAAAGGTGCCAACTCACACCTTATTCTGTCAATTATATCTATATATTTACAATAAACAGATATACTGTTATTCATTTTTAAGGTAAAAGGCGTTGGAAGTAGAAAAGCTTTGCATAAATGTTTTTTGTAGTAATTTTGTGACAGGACCTACTTGTCCGTTTTGAATAGGGGTTCCATCTAGATGGGTAAGCGGCATTATTTCAAAGGTTGTGCCTGTAAAGAAGCATTCATCTGCTTTATATACATCATGAATGCTAAACAATTCTTCTCGCAGAGAAATATGTAATGTGTGGGCAAGTGATATAATATATTGCCGAACAATACCGTTTAAAATGAGATGATTTGCAGGATGGGTGTATAGTACATCATTTTTCACAAGAAAGAAGTTAGAATGACTACCTTCTGTGACAATGCCATTCCGAACGAGAAGAGCCTCTTTGCAGCCTTTTCGCTCTGCTTTCGTATTAGCAAGTATATTTGGTAACAAATTTAATGATTTAATATCGCAGCGAAGCCAGCGAATATCGGGTTCTGTTATCGCGCGGATCCCATATTCAATCCATAAAGCAGGTCGCTCTTTTTTTCGAATGTAGGCATAAATAGTTGGAGTTGTATCAAAAGAGAAGGCATGAACACGAGGCTTGATGCCACGGGAAATTTGTAAATAAATGATGCCGTCTTCTTGAAATTGATTCTTTTCAAGTAGTTCGTATAAGGATGAGATAAGCTCAGCTTTTGAGAGATTGAGGGACAACTCAATTTCTTCCATAGAGCGGTATAATCTTGTGATATGCGGGTCTAATAAGTGTAAAGTACCTTTATAAATACGAATAACTTCATATATGCCATCACCGAACTGTAGACCGCGCTCTTCTAAATCAATATGAGGTTGTTCTTTTGTTGTATCCATCATTCTTCCATTCCATAATATAAATCGTTCATACGTCATGTTTTTCCCTTCCTTCTCCGAGTAGTGTTTGCACATACAAATTCGAAGGTTGAAAGAAAGAATCCTGCTTTATAATACAAAAAAACAACGTTCTAGAGTAGAACGTTGCATAAAGGAGGGCAGCTTGTTTATTAGGGACAAAGCTTACATGTTTTATTATAGATATGTTTCGTGAATTTTTTGTAAAATTTTGGTAAAGGTTGTGTAATGATTACGCAGCCTTTTTTGTATAGATGTCACTATATAAAAAAGCGCTGATTACTCAGCGCTTTTTTCTTTAATTTTTGTTTTGATTGTACCTGTTTTTGTTTTGTTACCTTCATAGAAACGAAGTAAATCGCCTTCAATAATTTTATCTGACATATGCAATTCATTTTGAGCACGGTCAACCATTGCTTGTGCTTCAGCTTTTGGTACTTGTGCAACTTCACCTGTTAGGCGGTTATAGAATGTGTTATTTTTGTAAATATATTGATCAGTAACGAAGCTTCCGTCACGTAATACGACAAATGGTTTGCGTTCTGGTGCGAACAAGTCGTGCCCGAAGTGAATATCATTTGTTGTATCAACACCTAGTAAGTGAAGGATTGTTGGTTTTACATCAATTTCTCCAGCAGGTGCTGTAATTGTTTTACCTTCTTTTTGACCAGGAACGTGAATGAAGAACGGTGTACGTTGTAAGTTCATTTGGTCAAATGTTGTAATTTCTTCTTTTCCTAAGAACTGTGCCATTGCACGGTTATGGTTTTCAGAAATACCATAGTGGTCACCGTAAAATACAATAACAGAGTTATCGTAAAGACCTTCTGCTTTTAAACGTTCAATAAAGTGTTTTAACGCTTCGTCTAAATAACGAGCTGTGACTACGTAATTATCGAATACATCGTCACCAGAGTTATAAGGTTCAATTAATTTTGTTGCCTCATTATAATCAAATGGATAATGGTTTGTTAATGTAAGGAAACGTGTATAGAATGGTTTCTTAATATTTTTTAACATATCCACTGATTGATCAAAGTACTCAATATCTTTTAAACCCCAACCTAATTTTGTTTCAGGTGTTATTTTATAATCTAATTCGTTAAAGTAACGATCGTAACCAAGTGCTGGGTACACGATGTTACGGTTCCAGAACGTTGCATTGTTCGCATGGAATACAGCTGTGTAATACCCTTGATCATGCAAGATTTCTGGTGTTGCAACAAATTCATTGTTACCGTGTGTAAAGAATACAGCGCCGCGATCTAATGGATATAATGAGTTGTCTACAAGAAACTCCGCATCAGATGTTTTTCCTTGGCCTGTTTGATGATAGAAGTTGTCAAAGTAATAACTTTCTTTTGCAAATTGGTTTAAGAATGGCGTCACTTCTTGTCCGTTTACTTTCGCACCAATTAAGAATTGCTGCATGGACTCAAGAGATACAACAATTACGTTTTTCCCTTTTGCTGCGCCGAACATATTTGGATCTGGTTTTTCTTGTACTGTCTTCACATAGTTTTCTGCTTCTTGCAACTTACTTCCATCTGCAAATGCTTTTTGTGAACTTGATTTTGCTTGTAAGCCAAGATCGTATATTTGGTGTGTGTATAAACCTAAGTTTTTCACAAGCATGACGCGGTCAAATGAACGCGTTAATAATTCAGGACGCTCTGTTTCTGCAAGTCCTAAGTTTGCAAAGAAAATTGCAATTGTTGATACAAAATATAGTGAGCGCATTGGACGTGAAATACGCTCTGTTTTTGCATACTCTTTCTTTTTCTTTAACAAAATGAAGAAGAAGATAAGATCCGCAAATGCAACAACAATTTTGTAGTTAAAGAGCGATTTTACACTAGAGCCAAGACTACTGAAGTTTGACGTTTGTCCGAGTACAGGTAATGTTACGAAGTCATTATAGAAACCATAGAACATTACATTACCAACAAGAACTATAGTAAGAACAAAGTCGATTCCAAGTGCAATATAGTTACGTTTTTTACCTTTTGCAAATAATGCGAGACCCACTAGAAATAATGATGTCGCTAATGGGCTAATTAATAAAATAAACTCTTGCATAAACGATTCTAGTTTTAGGTCGAAACTAGTACGTGTGATTATATACGTTTTTAACCATAATGTAAGGGCAACAAATAACGTAAATCGCACGTTTTGAAATTGTAATTTCAAAGATTCCTTCATCCATTTACACCCTTTCTCTATCAGGCTTGGTCAATTTTTGAGAGAAAAATGCTCAAATAAAAAATACATAGTTTTCTTTGCCATGGATAGAGTTTTTTTCTTTCATACATCCATATATGACTTGAACTATGCATACCTTTTGTTTTCCTGCCTCTATGTTGTTCCGTAAGCACAACGTCATTTTTGTATTATACAACAAAATTTGGCTATTAGGAACACAGTGGAATCTTACATTTTTTTGTATTTTGTCCATTATAGCTGACAGTGAAAACTTTAACATTGGTTTATATGATCGTCAACTAAAAAATATAACAAAATTGGGAAAGAATATGTAGTAGAAGCGAGTATTTTATATTGAGAAAAATATAAAAATACAAATCGAACACTTGTTCTTTTTATGTTTATTTGTTACAATGAAAGCATATGATAAGTAACGTTCCAAGCTAGAATCTACACTATATTGTATGTGTGTGTAGTTTACTTATGTTGTAAATAAGCTAGGTATTATAGAAATAAATATGAAACTTCTATTAGTAAGAGAACATCACTTGCTTATGAAACGCTCTTACTAAATTTCTTTATTTCGTCACAAATTGACCGCGAATCGCGGAAGAATAGCGAGGGGAGATTTCATAATGAAGGAGAATTTTTCAGTTGAGGCGTTTTGGGATAAAGTAAAAAATACAGCAATTAAGGCGGGACATTCAGTCATTTATGCTAGCTTGTTGCTGTTTTATGTATTACAAAAACGAGATGTTCCAAAACGAGTAAAGCTTGTAATTATTGGTTCTCTTGCGTACTTTATTGCACCGATTGATGCGATTCCTGATTTTGTAGCTGGACTTGGTTATACAGATGACTTAGGTGCATTAACAGCTGCACTCGTACAAGCTGCAATGTATGTCGATGAAGAAGTAAAAGAACAAGCGCGTACAAAATTGGGAGAATGGTTTAGTTCTGAAGTGGATACGTCACTTATCGATCAAAAGTTAGATTCATGAAGTGAAGCGTCTAACGGAAGGAATGGAATATGCCATCAGGAAAAACACACACGAAGATAAACTTAGTTTCTCTTCCTATCGTATTATTTATGCTAGTTTCTTACGGGTTAACAAATTTTGATTTTTTACTTACGTTTGCGATTGGGTTTATTGTTGGGACGTACTTTTTAACGCCGGATTTGGATATTCATAGTGCCGCTTATCGGAAATGGGGATTACTTCGCATCTTTTGGTATCCGTATCAAACTGTGATGCCGCATCGCTCACCGCTTACCCATACCATTATTATTGGTGATTTAATTCGGCTTCTCTACATGCTGCTTGTTTTCTCACCGTTTTTATATGTGTTAAATAAAACGGTGCTAGAGGGAAATTTGCTTGGAATTGCAAAGGAGCATGAAATAGAAATTATCACGTTTGTACTCGGTGTTATAGCTGCTAGTACATTACATATTATAGCGGATGGCGTGAATACAAGGCGAAAAAAGATAATGCGCCGCAAACGGAGAAAAAGAAGATAGTAAAAGCACTTGCATATTGCAAGTGCTTTTATTCTTATAAATAAGAAACTGATTGAAAATGGATTTTTTAGTCAGCTTCTTACGTAAATATATTATCTAGCTGTGACATCTTTCATTGCTTCAGAAACACGATCAACTGCTGCTTTTCCAACATCTTCGACAGTATCAATTGCATTTTGCATCGCATCGCTTGCTGCTTCAATGCCGCGTTTTGTTTTAGTACGTCCTTCATCAATTGCATCTTGATTTCGATTTTGCTCAGCCATTTTCTAGTCCTCCTAAAGTTAGTTTTCAACTTTAGTATAAGAAAATATTATTTTGCTATTCATGAATGAACTGTAAATCACAATGTATCTCGTTTTTTATTGCAGAACATATAATCATATCATATTTGTGAAAAAGTGAACAAAGAAATTGTGAATAAAATTCGAAAAATAGGATTGTAAATAAAGGAAAATATGATAAAGTATAAATATAATATTTGTGAAAACGTTTTCTTGTAGGCGTTTTATTTTTTTAGGTCTAAAGGTCTGATGACCTGGTGGTCTATTTATATGGTTGTTAGCGAACAGGAGATACTAGAAAGGAAGAGGGACTATGAGCACATGGACACAAATTTATGATTCGCTAGGTAACATTTGGCTTTCGGCAGCAGTTGCAATGATTCCAATTATATTTTTCTTCTTGGCTTTAGCAGTTTTTCGTATGAAAGGCTATGTTGCGGGATTTATTACAGTTGTATTAACAGTTATAATTGCACTTTTCGTTTATAAAATGCCATTTACGATGGCGATGGCAGCAACTGGTTATGGTTTTGCTTATGGATTATGGCCGATTGCATGGATTATCGTTATGTCAGTGTTTTTATACAAAATTTCAGTAAAAACAGGACAGTTTGATATTATTCGTGCATCTGTTCTTTCTATAACAAGTGATCATCGTTTACTTGTTATTTTAATTGGGTTTTCATTCGGTGCGTTTTTAGAGGGGGCAGCTGGGTTTGGTGCACCGGTAGCAATTACAGCTGCGCTTCTTGCGGGACTTGGTTTAAACCCATTATACGCAGCGGGACTTTGTTTAATCGCCAATACAGCGCCGGTAGCGTTTGGGGCTATGGGTATTCCGATTTTAGTAGCTGGTCAAGTAACAGGTATTGATCCTCATAAAGTAGGACAAATGGCTGGGCATCAATTACCGCTTCTATCATTATTTGTTCCATTTTTCATCGTATTCTTAATGGATGGATTAAAAGGTGTGAAGCAAACGTGGCCTGCATTATTGGTAGCAGGCGGCTCGTTCGGGATTACGCAGTTTATTACAGCAACATATCTTGGACCTGAGCTTCCAGACATTACATCAGCATTAGTAAGCTTAGTGAGCTTAGCATTATTCTTAAAAGTATGGCAACCAAAAGAAATTTATCGTTCTGGAAAAGGACAAGAAGAAGCAGCGGCAACGGTAGATGCTGGTTCTACAGTGAATTTAGCAGCAGGAAAAGTTTTGAAAGCGTGGTCACCGTTTATTATTTTAACGGTAATGGTTGTTATTTGGAGCCAGAAATTCTTTAAAGATTTATTTGTTCCAGGAGGCGCGCTTGAAAGTTTAGTATTTAAATTTAAAGTTCCGGGTCTGCATAATTTAGTCATGAAGGCAGAGCCAATCGTTAATAAACCAACGCCGTATGAAGCTGTATTGAAGCTTGATATTTTATCAGCAACAGGAACAGCAATTTTAATCGCATGTATCATTACAATGTTTGTTTTAAAAATGAGTCCAAAACAAGCAGTAGCTACATTTAAAGAAACGTTGCAAGAATTAAAAATGCCAATTCTATCAATTGGATTAGTACTTGGTTTTGCATTTATTGCAAATTACTCTGGACTTTCATCGACGTTAGCATTGGCATTAGCAGGAACTGGAAGCTTATTCCCATTCTTCTCACCATTCCTTGGATGGATTGGGGTATTCTTAACAGGATCAGATACATCTGCAAATGCATTGTTCTCAAACCTACAAGCAATTACAGCGCAGCAAGTAGGTGTGAAGGAAGTATTACTTGTTGCTGCAAATACAACAGGTGGTGTAACGGGTAAAATGATTTCACCGCAATCGATTGCAATTGCATGTGCGGCAGTTGGACTTACTGGGAAAGAATCGGATTTATTCCGTTTCACAGTGAAGCACAGTTTATTCTTTGTAACAATTATTGGTATTATCACATATATTCAAGCTTATTATTTAACTTGGATGATTCCGTAAACAACAAAAAGGGGGCCTCTATTATCATGAGGTCCCCCTTTTTATTATTTCTGATAAGGGAAATGAACAGTTTTAATATGGTATAAATTGAAATGAAAATGTTGATTACGTGCTGTAATAAGTTCAATTTGATTGTCCGTTACTTCCGTTAATTTTCCAACTTTGTAAGCATGTATGCCTAAATCAAGTAATATAATATGTTGTTTTAGTTTTTTCAATTGTTCAGAAAACGTCCGGGCAAGTGTAAGTTTGGAGGCTGCTGGTGATAGTCTTTCTCTTTCTAATCCATAAGGCGTTTCAGCTTCTTGATAAGGAATAAGATATTTTACGTGATGAAATGGAATATATAATGTTTGATAGACAGGTGAGAGGAATACAAAATAGTCATTCATAATATGAGTGACATACCCATGTAAAAAATGTTCATGTGATAGTGCAAGTTCAATATATTGTCCTTTTGCTACTTGTAGTGTTTTTCGAAGTGAAATTGTAGATTCGGTTGATAATATATCTTGTGGTAGTAAAGATTCTGGAATTGTGAGATTTTCAAAGAGTAAGGATTCTTTGGATGGAGTTAAATGTTGAATGTGTAAACTAGAGATATACATGTATTTTTCTCCATCATACAATACAATAATATCTGAGCCTTTATCAATCATAATTCCTTCAAATGGGAGAAGCGCCCCGGATATTGTTACTTGTATGGGTTTATTCATATATTTTTGTAAATGAAGCATAATAATCTCCTTTCTTGTAATTACATATGTTCCTTTTTCTCGCTTTTAAGCTGCGAAGACCAATTTCAACCAATAATATAAGCAAAATAGCGTGAAAATGACAGTTGGCGGAATGACGAGAAATGTCGCCTTCATATACGTTCCCCAGCTGATATTTACTTTTCCTTTTCTTGTAATATACATCCACATTAAGGTTGCTAATGTACCGATTGGGAGTAGTAGTGAGCCCATGTCGCTACCGATGATGTTTGCAAGATAAATCGTTTTCAATGTAATCGGATCTAGTCCCATTTCGGTAAGGGCGATCGTACCAATCATTAAGGCAGGATGGTTATTAAAGATGTTAGAGAGGATAGAAAGTAAGCCGCCCATAATAAAGTCGGCATGAAATAAACTACTGGTAATAAGTGGATGAAGTTTTGTGACGAGAAATTCGGTTAAACCGATGTTATGAAGTCCATATACAATTACGTACATAGAAAATGCGAAAACTAACACATACCAGGGTATTTTCTTAATCATGTCAATCGGTGAAATGCGTAGTTTGTACCATCTCCACCCAAGTAAAATAATAGAGCCAATGACCGCCGTGCTGGCGATAGAAAATTGAAAGTACGATGCAATAAACAAGCTGATGCGAACACATAAAACAAATAATAGAATTCCGAACATAAATTGTGTTCGCTTACGATTTGCATCTATTTGGGGCCTTGGTTGCAATGGATGAAAAGATTTTTTAACGAAATTTTCATCTAAATATATCGGTAAGACCGGGAGCGTTTTCGGTAATTGTTTATGAAAGATGAGGAATAATAGGGACGCCATAAAAAGAAGGCCTAACGTGGCAGGAACAAACATCATTGCTGTATGCATGTATAAATCCATATGGACAATTTTTAAAGCAATTAAATTTACAATATTGCTGACACCAATTGGTGCACTTGAGGCAGTGGCGATGAGTGCGCCGCTTAATAAGTAGGGTATTTTTTGATCATGTGTAAGTCGTAAATGATGTAATAAAAGCAGTAAAATAGGGGTTGTAATTAAGATGCTGCCATCATTATTAAAGAATAATGTCATGAGAAAACAAAGAAGATTTGTATACCAAAAGAGGCGAATACCAGAGCTTTTAGCTTTTTGGGCAAGTTGAACAGCGCACCAATGAAAAAAGCCGAAACTTTCTAGAACGATCGCCATAACAATGGTCGCCATAATTGTTATGGCGGCACCAATAATTTTTGAGCTAATATCACCCAAGTCGGCAAAGGAGACGGTGCCGCTTAAAATGACAATCATTGCCCCAACTGTTGCTGGAATTGCTTCGTTCATTCCTTTTGGTCGCCAAAAGATGATGAGCATAGTTCCGAGAAACGCGAGTATGGTTATTGTAGATTGTAGGTTTATCAACTCTTTCACTCCTGTTCTTATAGTGAAGTGTCCGTACAGAATATATTCCTACACCGGTTTATACTACATATGTATGAAGTGCGGATTCGGCTTGTACTAAGTGAAATAACTATTTTTGAGTGAAAAAGAAAAAATTAAATATCTTTGCATTTTTTAGACAATGATGTATGATAGGGTCGTAGTAAAAATTTAATCAGTGAAAAACTGGGGGTGCCCGATAGAGCTGGGCTGAGAGAGAAGCGTGTTGAAGCTTCTTAACCCTTTGGACCTGATCTGGTTCGTACCAGCGGAGGGAAGTTGTCGGCTTTACATAACAATGTCTTTATGTAGCCAGGTCCTATTCTTTATGATGGGCCTGGCTTTTTTATTTGGCATTGCTAGCCGCTAGTTCTCATCCTTGTCACAAGAAAAGTGAAGACACAGGGGAGGAAAAAATGATGAAACAATCTGTTTCAGCTGAGCAAATTGAGTTGAAGTCAAGTTTACCGGGAAGCAAGAAGGTATACGTAGAAGGTACGCGTGAAGACATGAAAGTACCAATGCGTGAGATTGCACAAAGCGATACAAACGGTGTGCCAAACCCGGCTATTCGTGTGTATGATACGAGTGGTCCTTATACAGATCCGAATTACAAAGTGGAGTTAGAAAAGGGGATGCAGGCGCCGCGCCGCTGCTGGATTGTGGAACGAGGAGATGTAGAAGAGTATGAAGGTCGTGAAGTGAAGCCGGAAGATGATGGAGTGAAAGCAGAATCTACACATACGCCTGTATTCCCACAAATGGGACGGAAGCCACTCCGTGCAAAAGACGGGGCAAATGTTACGCAAATGCATTATGCGCGTAAAGGTATCATCACATCAGAGATGGAATATGTAGCCATTCGCGAAGGTGTGGAGCCTGAATTTGTGCGGAAGGAAATCGCTGAAGGTCGTGCTATTTTACCAGCAAATATTAATCACCCGGAAGCAGAACCGATGATTATTGGTCGTAACTTCCATGTGAAAGTAAATGCGAATATTGGGAACTCGGCTGTTTCATCATCTATTGCTGAAGAAGTTGAGAAGATGACGTGGGCAACGCGCTGGGGTGCTGATACAATTATGGACCTTTCTACTGGGAAAAATATTCATACGACACGTGAATGGATTATTCGTAATGCTCCTGTACCAGTTGGAACAGTGCCGATTTATCAAGCACTTGAAAAGGTAAACGGAATTGCGGAAGATTTAACGTGGGAAGTATACCGTGATACGCTAATTGAACAAGCGGAGCAGGGGGTAGATTACTTTACCATTCATGCTGGTGTGCTGCTTCGTTACATTCCGCTTACAGCAAAGCGTGTAACAGGAATTGTGTCACGCGGTGGCTCGATTATGGCGCAGTGGTGTCTATACCATCATCAAGAAAACTTCTTGTATACACACTTTGAAGAAATTTGTGAAATTATGAAGAAGTACGATGTTTCCTTCTCTCTTGGAGATGGATTACGCCCTGGTTCGATTGCGGATGCAAACGATGAATCTCAATTTTCTGAGCTTGAAACATTAGGAGAGCTTACAAAAATTGCTTGGAAGCATGACGTCCAAGTGATGATTGAAGGGCCAGGACATGTACCAATGCATTTAATTAAAGAGAATATGGATAAAGAGCTGGAGATTTGTCACGGTGCACCGTTTTATACGCTTGGACCATTAACGACAGACATTGCACCTGGTTATGATCATATTACTTCTGCAATCGGTGCAGCAATGATCGGCTGGTTTGGTACAGCAATGCTTTGTTATGTAACACCGAAAGAACATCTTGGCCTGCCAAACAAAGATGACGTTCGTGAAGGTGTGATTACGTATAAAATTGCTGCGCACGCTGCTGATCTTGCAAAAGGTCATAAAACAGCACATGAGCGTGATGATGCTCTTTCAAAAGCGCGCTTTGAATTTCGCTGGCGTGATCAATTTAATTTATCATTAGACCCTGAACGTGCAATGGAATATCACGATGAAACATTGCCGGCAGAAGGAGCAAAGACAGCGCATTTCTGCTCTATGTGCGGTCCGAAGTTTTGCAGTATGAGAATTTCGCATGATATTCGTGAGTATGCGAAAGAGAATGATTTAGAAACAACAGAAGCAATTGAGAAAGGTATGAAAGAAAAAGCAGAAGAGTTTAAAGAAGCGGGTAGTCAGTTATATAAATAAGTAGAAAACCTGAAATAAAAACCCTTTCTTTTTAAGGGGGGCGAGAGCGTTTGGCCGTGCATAGAATCTGCCACGTGCGATGTAAAACAAAGATAGAAGGAAGTGGAGAGTCTACTTTGTTTTGTATGCTAGGGTCTTAAATAGAAAGTGCCTTTCTAAACATCCCTTAATCTATGATCATGTGTACCTAACCTAATGTAGATAATCATCCCCCCGCTGAGCGAGAGCGGGGGGATTTGTTGTTCTATGGAGATGGAAAATGAGAAGAATTGGAGGGAGATAGTAAAATTATGTTTTATAGTTTTAATGTTGGAAAAATTATAAATCTAGTTAAAATGCTATATAATGAATATGTAGAATAACCAATATTTGGTTTTGTTTATTATATGTTACGAAAAGGGGATGGGGTATTGGAATTAGATAGATTAAGAGAGGATATAGCGGCAAGAGGTAAACGGGGATTGCATTTTATTCTGGCTTCAATCATGATTTGGAGTGCTATCTTAGTAGTATGGCTACTTCCGTTGAAAGGGATATCAACAAAAAACTTATTAACATTTTGTATTACTGCAACACTTTTACCAATCGCTTTTATGATATCTAAATTAATTAAAGCGGAATTTTCAACGAAAGATAATTCGTTAAACAATTTAGGGATATTATTTTCTTGTAATCAATTCTTATATATTTTAATTGCAATGTGGATTTATCAAGCAGCTCCTGAAAAAATGGTTATGATCTTAGCAATAATATTTGGAGCACATATATTTGGAGCACATTTACTACCTTTTGGATGGCTGTATAAATCTAAAGCGTATTTTGTAATGGCTATCATTGTTTCTTTCGCATCTTTAGTAGTAGGAATTATTTTTAGCCCAGTAATAGTGGCAATAGTTATGATATCTTTAGAAATTGTATTTTCTATATGGCTAAGTTTTGAGATTAAGGCTTTAGGAAATTAGGATGCATTTAGAAGCAAATGAAAAAACTGTCTGGCCATGCATAGAAGCAGTCGGTGCCTTATATGTTGAAAGATCATGTGTATTATAAATAATCATCCCCCTGCTGAGCGAGGGCAGGGGGATTTTGTTTCGTTTGATAAGTTAACGGGCGAAAATGAGCTGTACCCAGTAGAATAAGAGGAAGAGGGTTACGATTGTGGTGAGTGGGATAACAATTAAGGAGACGCTCAAGTAATCTTTCCATTTTACTTTAATTTTATTTTGCTTTAGGATATACATCCAAATAAGAGAAGCGAGTGTACCGATTGGTAATAACAATGATCCCATATCGCTACCAATGATGTTTGCAAGATAGATGGTTTTGAGGGTAACTGGATCTAATCCCATTTCTGTTAAGGTAATCGTTCCAATCATTAAGGCAGGATGGTTGTTAAAGATGTTTGATAGAATTGAAACGAGTCCCCCCATGGTAAAGCTAGCATATAATAAACTTTGATTGACAATCGGTTCGCATGCTTGGACAAGCCAAGCTGTTAATCCAGCATTATGAAGCCCGTAAATCATAACGTACATGGAAAAAGCGAAAATGAGAATGTGCCATGGTGTCTTTTTTAATATATCGACTGGGTTTGTTCGTAAATAATACCATCTCCATATGAGGAGAATGAGAGAGCCAATCACGGCAACAATTTCAATCGGAATTGCAAAGAACGAGGCAACGAAAAGAAGACAACGCATAAGGAAGACAAACAGTAACACTTTTAACATAAATTTCGTGCGTTTACTTTTCGTATCAATCGAATTTTTTCCTTTTAATGGATGGAAGTGTTTTGTGAAGAAGACTTCTTCAATGTCGTAAGCGGATTTTGGTAGTTGTTTCGGTAGTTTCTTTTTCACAACTATATACATGAGCCATGACATAAAGAGAAGTCCTAATGTTGCAGGCACAAACATCATTGCTGTATGCATATAGAGCGTCATATGAACGATATTTAGTGCGATTAAATTTACAATATTACTAACGCCAATTGGAGCACTAGAAGCAGTTGCAATTAATGCGCCGCTTAATAAATATGGAATTTGTTGATGCGGTTTTAATTGAAGGTTTTTTAGAAGTAAAATTAAAATTGGTGTTGTAATTAAAATGCTACCATCGTTATTAAATAATAATGTCATAAGAAAACAGAGTAATTGGATATACCAATATAAGCGATGCCCAGAGCCTTTTGCTAAGTTCGCGAGCCTGGCTGCTGCCCAGTGAAAGAAACCAAAACTTTCTAATATAACAGCCATAACGATCGTGGCGAGGATGGTAATAGAGGCGCCGCCAATTTTACTAATGATATCAGTAATGTCACTGCGTGATACGAGGCCGGCAATAATGATAGTTCCCGCTCCAATTGCAGCTGGCCATGCTTCATTTAATCCGCCTGGTCGCCAAAATATGATGGTCATGGTAAGAAGAAAAACAACAACCGTAATCCAAATTTCGATACCCATAGCTAGCCTACCCTTCTAATTTTTGAAATTTGAACAAGAGTATTTCGACTTGTCCAAGACTTTCTATTTAATCATATTCAAATTGTTAAAAGAAGGTATGAGCCATTACACTAACTATTGTAAATATGTATGTTTGATATTTTAGGGGAAAGATCTAGTATATAGGAATTTTGGAGTGAAAATAGGCACATATTCAGTATGTGCCTATTAGGTATTTATAACAGAAAAGCGAATGCGTGCATCTACCTAATTTTCTTTTGCTAGGTAAATGCGGAGTGAAATCTACTCTTTATTTTGTGGTAGATGATGTTTGACTAAGAATTTTTAATTATATAATGGACAGAACACCATTTTTTAGGTGAGCAGGAGCGAGTGGAGGTTCTGTTTTGGTTTGTGAGCTGGTGTCTTTATTATTCTATGTTGAATTATGTCGTAACGTCTTTGCCCCGCCATTTGCGGGCAGTAAAGGCTGAAGAAGAGCAGGGAAGAAAACAGCCCGTAAAATCCCGATTGGTGAGGGCTAACCATCATTGAGAAAGCGTCACTGATGGAAGTTTCACTTTAAAAATGATCGATCCTTCAAGAATAAGTTCCAGAAGAAGATGAATCCTGGTAGTAAAATTGCGATACCGATAGCATAGAGAACGAGCAGTGCATAAAATGTTTCTGTCGTTGTAAAGCTTGTGAAAACTGTCACGTCTGGATAAATAATATACGGAAGATGGGCAACGCCATAAGCGTAGCTTGCAAATCCATATTGGGCGACGACAGACAGAACTGCAATGCGCGGCCAACCTAGTATTCCTTGCCTTTTGTTCGTCCACCAAAGTGAGGAATAGCCAATGATAAAAAAGATGATTGAGATTGTAAACCATAGGAACTGTTTAATTAAACCTTCCATGAGCCAATGTGTTTCCGGTTCCATGACGACAAGTGCGATGATGGCAGTGACAAGCGTTGCAGGACCAAGTAAGATGGCATTTCGTCGATAGAGACGATATGTATCTTTAGAGCCTTGTTCGCTAGCGAAGTCAGCGAGGAAGAGTGCTGATAAAAAGAGTTCGGACGTTAAGCCAAAGAGCATGTACCAATATACAACCGGGCTTGATAATAATTTTCCATATAGTAACGTTTCTTTCCCGTTAGCAGTGGTAATGAAGGCTCCTTCTGTTACGGGGAGAACTGTAATTAGGAGAGCTGGAATCAATAGGCCAGTAATGCCTGAAATTGTGCGCAGTATACGCTCGTACTTTGGCACAGAGTAAGCGAACACCATAAAGGTACTGCGAATGGCAACGAGAATGAGAATTAAGGTAACAGGTACAAACATTGCTGTTGCAAGTGTAAAGGCGGCCTTTGGAAAGAAGCCGAGAAATGCTACAACGACAAAGACTAGAAATGTATTCGTAACTTCCCACGTTGGAGATAAGTAACGATTCGCCAGCTTTCCAGCAAGTGTTGGATGTTTTGCGTACACCATCCCCCAAAAGCCGGCTCCGAAATCAATGGAGCCTAAAATACTGTACACAAAAATGACGGCCCAGAGAATGATAATAGCGATACTTGCTTCATGCATGTGAATCCCCCCCGTTCGGTTGTAAGTCGTTCTTTAATGGATGTCGCCTAAAGAATGTTCGTAATACGAAGATAGTTAATGCACCAAGAGCGATGTAAAGGACGACAAATACGACGAATAATGGTCCGACAAAATCAGCACGCGTGGCAGCATCTGTCGTCCGCTGAAATCCATAAATTGTCCAAGGCTGCCGACCGCTGCAGCTGAAAATCCAACCAAATTCAATGCCAAGAAGCATAATTGGACCGCACGCCGCAGTGGCCCATAGCATCCATTTCGGTAATTGTCCTCCTTTTTTCCGGTAAATGAAGTACCAATATCCAAGAGAAATTGCAGCGACGGCAAATGTAAATGTAGCTGTTCCAACCATTAAATCAAAGAATAGATGAGTGTAAAAGGGCGGCCACGTTTCTTGCGGAAATTCATTTAATCCTTTTACAACTGTGCTTGGAGAAAAACCAACTAACATGCTCAGCAGATTTGGAAATTCAATGGCGTATTTTAATTTGTTTGTTTCTGGATCAAGTACGCCGCCAACAGCCAGCGGTGCATGTGATTGTGTCTGATATAATGCTTCTGCTGCTGCTAATTTCTCTGGTGAGTGCTCATGCAGAGCAATCGCAGATTCATGTCCAGAAAGCCACATGATTGCGCCTGCAATAAATGTTACGATTAAACCTAAATATAGTCCTTTTTTATGATAGGTAATCTCCTGTGCGCTTTTATTTCGTTTTAACAATTTGAAACCGGCAATCGAAGTGATGACAGCAGCTCCTGTTGCATAAGCTGTAATGACAACATGGATGGAGCTTGTGACAAAGCTTGGATTAAAAAAGGCTTTCCAAGGGTCGACATTATAGACTGAGCCGTCTGCTGCCATTGAAAATCCGGCTGGTGTATTCATCCATGTATTTGCCGATGTAATAAGTACAGCAGATGCAGTTGCACCGAACATCACAAAAAAGAGCGATATTAATCGCATGGATGGTGGCAATTTATCAGCAGCATACACATAAATGGACATGAACAACGCTTCTAGGAAGAAGGCGAAAATTTCAATTTGAAACGGGACGGAAATGACTTGTCCGACAATCTTCGCAAAGCCAGGCCAAAGCAAGGAAATCTGGACGCCTACAATTGTTCCTGTTGGAATGGCAACGCCAAGGAGAATCGCAAATGCTTTCGTCCATCTTTTGGCCATCACAGAATAATCGGGATCCTTTTTCCAGTGATATAACACTTCACTTATAAAAATCATTAAAGAAAGGCCGATTCCTAGCGTTGCAAAAATAATATGGAAAGCTAACGATGATCCAAAGAAAGCGCGCGATAGTGTAACAGTATCCATATGTCCTACTCCTCTTCTTTTTTTGCCATTATTTTCTTACCATTATGGAAAATTTATTCAACAAAGTGACAAAAAATATGTATGTACTTGAGGAGAGATTATGATATTATAATGTTGAAATCTTCAGAAAATAAACAAAAAGAAGAATTTGTATTTTATAATTGTGCTTTGAAGAAAAATGTTTTATAATGCTTTATGCGAACGTTAGTTCCGTTTTGGTTTTTATAAACGATAAGGCAGAAATGCTAATGTTCACTGGATTTAGTCGTATTCATGAAACGGAGGGGGAAGTTTTCATGTATCCAGAAGTCATTAAAAAAATGGCATTTTCGAAAGAGCATAAAGATTTATTGTTAAAGCTATATAATAAAGAAATTACAAGGCGTGAATATGATCGTCTCGTACAGGCATTATATCGGCCAGCAAAAGAAAGCATATAGTGAAGGAATAACTTCATTCTATAGCATTAAAGGAAAAGAGGTAATCTGAAAAAGGTTACCTCTTTTTGTATAGCGAAGAATACGTTCTGTTTTTCAATGCGATTTTCGGAATTGTAAGTCTTTCTTAAAGGAAGTGAATTTAGCATAGAAAATTTTTGTTTATATGCTCGTCATATGAGAATTCCCCTAGACATATATATAGGTTAGCTTAACCATATGGATAGCTGGAAAGGGCGAATGAGAAAGGGGGCATCATATGAATATTTTGCTTTGCTGCGCTGCGGGCATGTCTACGAGTTTGCTTGTTACAAAGATGGAGAGAGCAGCAGAGGCGCAAGGGATAGAAGCTAGAATTTGGGCTGTATCTGGGACGGAAGTTCGTAATCATATTGATGAAGCGGATGTATTATTATTAGGCCCGCAAGTACGCTATCTCTTACCGAAAATGCAAGAGCTCTGTAAAGAGAAAGGAATACCTGTTAATGTCATTCAACCAATGCACTACGGACTTTGTAATGGAGAAGCGGTGTTACAAGCGGCATTGTCAATGAAGGCATAAGGAGAGTGGAGAGAATGACAGGGTTTTTAGAAAGATATGTTATGCCTGTAGCGGGAAGAGTTGCAGAGCAGCGTCACTTACAAGCTGTTCGAGACGGAATTATTTTAACGATGCCTTTCTTAATTATCGGATCATTTTTCTTAATTATTAGTGCGTTGCCGATACCTGGATATAATGATTTTATGGCTAATTTATTTGGACCTGGCTGGCAAAAGGCATTAGGGTATCCGGTAAGTGCCACGTTTAATATTATGTCCTTAATAGCATCTTTTGGAATCGCTTACAGATTGGCGGAACAATATAAAGTAGATGCATTAGCATCAGGGGCGTTGTCGCTTGTGTCATTCTTATTAGCAACGCCATTTCAAGTTTCTCATATTGTAGAAGTGACGAAGGAAAGTATTTTAGTAGAAGGTGTGATTCCGGCTGTACTTACTGGCAGCCAAGGTTTATTTGTGGCGATGATTTTAGCACTTATATCTACAGAAATATACCGTGTTATTATACAGAAAAATATTGTAATTAAAATGCCAGAAACTGTACCGCCAGCCGTATCGCGTTCGTTTGTTGCACTGATTCCTGGTTTTGTTGTGATTATAGTTGTGTGGATTATACGGTTAATTTTGGAACATACTTCGTTTGGCAGCATTCATAATATTGTGGGCCAATTGCTACAAGCACCGCTTGGTGCGCTTGGTGCTAGCTTATTTGGAGCAGTGGTTGCGATTATTCTTATTCAAGTATTGTGGGCATGCGGGATTCACGGAGCGGCAATTGTTGGCGGCGTGATGGGGCCAATTTGGCTCTCATTAATGGATCAAAACCGTGTCGCCTTTCAAGCTGGGCAAGATGTACCAAATACAATTACGCAGCAATTTTTTGATTTATGGATTTATATGGGCGGTTCTGGAGCGACGCTCGCACTTGTCGTAGCGATGTTACTATTTGCACGAAGTCAGCAATTAAAAAGTTTAGGCCGGTTATCTATTGGACCAGGTATTTTTAATATTAATGAGATGGTGACATTTGGAATGCCAATTGTATTAAATCCCCTTCTTCTTATTCCATTTATTCTTGTTCCTCTTGTTCTAACAATTGTGACATATTTTGCGATGGAATGGGGCCTTGTAGCGCGGCCGAGCGGCGCAGCTGTACCGTGGACAACACCAATTCTATTTAGCGGCTATTTAGCAACGGGCGGTAAGGTTTCAGGTGTTGTGATGCAGCTAGTAAATTTCTTCTTAGCTTTTTTCATCTATTTCCCATTCTTAAAAATGTGGGATAAGCAAAAGCAGGAAGAAGAAAGGGGGGAGCAATAGAGGGAAATGGATACGATAGAGACAACGGCTTTTCATCTAATTTTACATGGGGGAAATGCAAGAAGCTCAGCGATGGAGGCAATTCAATTTGCGAAACAAGGAAAGTTTTCCGAAGTGGACGAAAAATTGCAAGAGGCGGACAGCGAGTTAAAGGAAGCGCATCGTTTACAAACAGCGTTGATTCAACGAGAGGCAGGCGGCGAAAAGGTCAAACTTACGTTGCTGTTCGTTCACGCACAGGATCACCTTATGAATGCTATAACAATGAGGGAATTAGCGAGTGAATTTGTTGATTTATATAGGAAGATGTTAGATGGAAAATAGGCCTTGCGGGTGCAAGGTCTTTTTTCTATCCTGCCATTCGCGGGCAGTAAAGGTTGGAGAAGAGCCGGGAAGAAAACTGCTCGTAAAAGCCCGATTGGAGAGGGCTAACCATCAGTGTCTGGGGGTGCTCCCCGCTGATGGAAGTTTCACCTTATGCACCGAAAACGCCAAGTTAAACAAATAATGGAACCACTTATGTACATATCCATTTATTTTTTCCACATTTATGTAAAAATGAAGTAGTAAAGGGGGGCTGATATGAAGGTTCATATTGATTTAGACCCAGCACATGAAGAACTAGAAATTGTGATAAGGACGAAAGAAATGACTGAAGATGTTCAACACATTTTGAAAATATTAGAAGGGGGGACGATAAAGCAAATTGTTGGGATAGAAGATCAACAGTTTTATTTATTGGAGTTTGAGGAAATATATTGGTTCTATTCGGAAGGCAGAAAGGTATTTGCCCAAACGACAAAAGGAAATCTTGAAGTAAAACACAGGTTGTATGAATTAGAGAGTGCCTTGCAGCGAGAAGGATTTGTTAGGTTCTCAAAATCAACAATTGCAAATATAAAGCATGTGAAAAGTTTTGAAATGTCGTTTAGTGGCAGCATGTGCGCCCATTTTTCAAATGGGATGAAAGAGTATGTTTCGCGAAAATATGTTGTGCTTATTAAAGAAGTTTTGAATATAGGAGGTTAGTATAATGATGGATAGAATAGGTGCAAAGTTGGCAGCCGGTATGGGGATGGCGATGTTTTATAGCTTACTATTTTTGGGGATCGTTTATGCAAATGGGGTGGAGACAATAGAGATAAAGACATTGTTAATTCAACTTGTTGCAGCAAATATAATTGGGGTAATCTTCTCTGTTGCTTCTTTTGTTTTTGAGAGGGAAGAATGGAGCCTGTTAAAGCAAACAACCATTCATTTCATTATATTACTAGGAACATTTCTTCCGGCGGCAATATGGATGGGGTGGGTTCCTAATCACGCAAGTGCCATTCTCATTTGTGTAGGAGGCTTCATTATCATTTACTTCATGATATGGTTTGCAATGACAATGTATTGGAAGAAAAAGATTGATGGGTTAAATAATCACCTTAAATAGGAAGCTCGGTACGTCGAGGGTCTCTATCTTGTTATTTGTGAGCTTTCCATCAGAGGGGGGAACAAGCCCCACACTGATGGAAGTTTCACTTTATTCAATAACGGTTATGTCACCTAAGCCGCGCGTGAATCGTTTTGTATACAATTGTTTCGGTTTTAATATAGATATTACGTAGTCAATCGCTTTTTGCGGATCTGCTTTTGTTCCACACGTATAGCAGTCAATTGCTGCAAATCCTTTTTCCGGATACGTATGAATCGAAATATGACTTTCAGATAGTAGAATTAATATGGTAGTCCCTGATGGCTGAAAGGTTCTTGCATCTACGGATAATACCGTTGCCCCGCATATATTTGCTGCTGTGATGAGGTGTTTTTGTAAGAATGGCTGATCATCTAAAAAAACGGCATCTACCTCCCATAGATCGACTAGTATATGTCTTCCGAATGTTGAATACTCCATGTTTCCTCCTTTTTTATCTTGTATTAATGGGCAGTAAGACTCTCACCTCGAGATATAGGGATAATGAAGATGCTAGGTGGGAATAACTGCGAGCATGTGCCTGATTGGGCAGAGTTTTCATCGGTAGGGGAAAGACATCATTGATGAACGTTGCACTTTATGATTAATACTCCATATCTTTCCCATAGTAACGATGCAAAATGAGTTGATCACGTCTGTTAATTTTGACATTTTCTCTTTCCTCTAAGAGATCATCTCTAAAGCGGAATAATAAAGCTAAGTTTTTCGGAAGTGTTCGGTGGGGAACATTTACGGAACGTTTGCTAATGTTACGTAGCGTCGAAGAGGAATAGGTTGCGATGTGAAAGCCCCAATCATTTCCGAAAGAAGGAACGATTGTATGATAACTTGCTACAGTTAAACCGGTACTGGCAATTGTTTTGCCGATGCTCCAATATGTTAGTGGTGCATCTTCTGGTGAATTGGCTTGGCAGACAAACACGCCTCTTTTTGTAAGGAAGCTAGCTACAGTTGAGAATAATTCTTTCGTATATAGCTGACTTAATGTGGGAGTTGCTGGGTCTGGGAAGTCAATAATGATAACATCGTATTTCCGCGAAGGTGTACGTAAAAACTTTTGTGCATCATATGCATGGATGTTCACACGCTTATCGAAAAATGCACTTTCATTTAACTGGACAAGTTCAGGTAATTCCGTAGCCAGTTTAATCACTCGTTCATCGAGATCGACAAGATCGACGCGACGAACCTTTTGATATTTTAACACTTCTCGTAAGGCAAGGCCGTCTCCGCCTCCTAAGATGAGGACAGATTCAGGACAATCTACAATTGTCATAGCAGGATGGACGAGGGCCTCGTGATACATTCTTTCGTCTACGGAACTAAATTGTAATTGTTCGTCAAGGTACATTCTGACGTCATTTACTTTTAGCACGTCAATTTTTTGGTATTGACTTGTTCCTTGATATAGAGACTTATGTTTTCCAGCCAATATTTCCGAGAGACTAATCTTATCCCATATGTCGCCTTGGCTGTGATAAGATTTTTCTTTTTTTTCAGATTGGGAAGTATATTCTTTCTCGCAATTATGCGATTTATACTTTTTGGACATGTTGAACTCCTTTCTTTTGATGCGAAATAGTTTTTGTTAGTTCATGATAGTATATGAAAATGAAGAGAGAAGGCTTGGACAAGTTAGTATTTTTATAGATTAATAGGAAGATAGGAGCTATTTCGAAAAAAACATTGATTTTAAGCGTATTCCAAATTATTTTACACAGCGGCTAAACAAGGAAATATAGAAGAAGCAGAGGAAGTGATGAATGAAGCGCATCATTTCTAACATGAGCTCATACAATCAGAAGCAAGAGGAGAAAAAACAGAAATGGCAGTACGACACTGAATAAGAGATCAATGCGAAAGGAGAACATGTCGCATGCGTAGAATAAAAATTGCAACGATTGGCGGTGGCTCTAGCTATACGCCGGAGTTGATTGAAGGTTTTATTAAGCGCTATCATGAACTTCCTGTTCGGGAAATTTGGTTAATTGATGTGGAAGAAGGAAAAGAAAAGTTAGAGATTGTTGGTAACTTAGCAAAGCGTATGGTGAAAAAAGCGGGAGTACCAATTGATATTCATCTGACGCTAGATCGTCGCGAAGCGTTAAAAGATGCGGACTTTGTGACAACGCAGTTTCGCGTTGGATTGTTAGAAGCACGCGGAAAAGATGAAGCCATTCCATTAAAGTATGATGTAATTGGCCAGGAGACAAATGGTCCTGGTGGTTTATTTAAAGCTTTACGAACGATTCCGGTTATTTTAGCTATTTGTAAAGACATAGAACAGCTTTGTCCAAACGCATGGTTAATTAATTTTACAAATCCAGCGGGCATGGTAACAGAAGCGATTCTTCGCTATACAAATATTCAAAAAGTCGTTGGGCTATGCAACGTTCCGATTGGGATTCGGATGGGGTTGGCGAAGATTCTCGAGGTAGATTCAAGCCGTGTACACGTTGATTTTGCAGGCTTAAATCATATGGTGTACGGACTAGATGTGTATGTAGATGGTGTGAGCGTCATGGACCGTGTACTAGAATTAGTGGCAGACCCAGAGAAACAAATTACGATGCAAAATATTGCGATGCTTGATTGGGAGCCTGATTTCATTCGTGCGCTTCGGGCAATCCCATGTCCATACCACCGTTACTACTACAAAACACGCGAAATGTTAGAAGAAGAAAAGCAAGAGTCACTAAAAAATGGTACACGTGCAGAAGTGGTGAAAAAGTTAGAGAATGATTTGTTTGAACTGTATAAAGATCCGAACTTAGATCATAAACCACCGCAACTGGAAAAACGCGGCGGCGCATATTATAGCGATGCTGCCTGTAGCTTAATTACGTCTATTTATAATAATAAAGGTGATGTTCAGCCTGTAAATACAAGAAATAATGGTGCAATTGCAAGTTTGCCAGCTGACTCTGCTGTTGAGGTAAACTGTGTCATTACAAAGGATGGTCCAAAACCAATTGCAGTTGGTGACTTACCGGTACCAGTTCGCGGGTTAGTACAACAAATGAAATCGTTTGAACGTGTAACAATTGAAGCCGCTATGACAGGCGATTATCATAAAGCGCTGCTTGCGATGACCATTAATCCACTTGTCCCATCTGATAAAGTAGCAAAACAAATATTAGATGAAATGCTAGAAGCTCATAAGAAATACCTTCCGCAATTTTTCAAAAAAGTGGGGGATTAAAAGCAGCGCTATTTAGCTCGCTTTTTTCAAATTCCTTCCACGTGCGATGTATATAGGAGGGGATATAATGATTCAATTAATTGTAAACGCAGATGACTTCGGATTAACAAGAGGTGTGAATTACGGCATTATTGATGCGCACGTGAATGGGCTTGTCAACTCCGCAACAATGATGATGAATATGCCAGGGGCAGAGCATGCCGTGCAATTAGCGAGGCGATATAAGACGCTCGGAGTTGGAGTACATCTTGTATTAACCGCAGGAAAACCGCTTCTTTCTGACGTACCTTCGCTTGTAAAAGAAGATGGTTCGTTTCATTCGCAAAGTACAGTGCGGGAAGGGAGGATAAATCCGTATGACGCCGAGCGAGAATGGACTGCGCAAATTGAAAAGTTTCTATCCTATGGTTTAACACCGACGCATCTTGATAGCCATCATCATGTACATGCACTGCCGATTTTGCATGATGTCTTAGAGCGTTTAGCAGAGAAATATCATCTTCCGGTGCGCCGCTGTGAACAAGAACGTGCAGTACGCCCATTTTCTGATGTGTTTTTGCACGATTTTTACGGAGATGGTGTAACGGACGACTACTTTATGACTTTGCAAGAGCGTGTAGCGGACGGGGCGACAGTTGAAATCATGGTACATCCAGCTTATGTAGATGCAGAGTTGATGAAATGTTCGTCTTATGTGATGAAGCGTGTTGAAGAGTTACGCATTTTAACAGAGAGCAAGCTTCCGAGCGAGATGGAGCTTGTCAAGTTTTAGAAATAGAGCTGATCAAGAAGTCTACTTTTTATTCAGCTCCAGCGAATGGGCGATTCGTGTGTCGAAGCGCTGATATATTTGGTGGACATTTGAAAGGAGTGCATTCAAAAGGTACTTATGTATCCGTTGAGTGCGCTCCTATTATTATTTCGTCCAAAGTTTGACCAGTTCCAAGTCGCTAGCTGAATATTCCCTTTCTCCATAACGAACTTTTTCGTAGATCGGTATAATATTTGCTGGCTTATTAAGTCGTAATAGCCACTGCTGCACGGTTTCATATGGTTTTCTTCTGTTATGTTTAGGTAGCTTTTTTTCCCATTGTATTAGTTCTTGTCGGATTTCATTATGAATCGGCTGGATGTCATTGATATGTTCATCTGCTATCGTAGTAGTTTCGGTGTGAGTTTGTTGTGTAGGACGTACAATAGAGGCTGGTTGGATTGACTTTTTCTTTTTGAAATATAGGAAAGCGAGAATGAGAGTTGCTGTGATAATTATAATAGTAGTTATCCATGATTTTTTGTTGTTTTGAATGCTTTCATTGATAGTACCAAAAATCTTATCTTTCCATGGCATTTGAATAGGTGGACCTTCGTAATCCTCCTCATCGTCCGTAATTTCTGTTGGGTCACCATGTGGTGCTGGCATTTGTTTTTTCCAATCCGCTTCATAGTTATAATAATGTCCCCAACCTATAAATGTTCTAAACTCCTGTTGTGTAAATAAAGAAAATGTAGATAGTCCCCATGAAATAACAACAAACACTAGAACAATCATCATTCGAGAGAACCAGAGCCGATTTTTAGGCATGCGCAACGCAACTCAACTCCTGTTTCTAAATTTGTCTGTTCTATAAATCGTAACACAATTTGCAGGTGTAATAAATTGAATATTTAAAAAAGTGAAATCATCCAAAGTGTGAGGAGGATGTAAAACTAGCTTTTATCCCGCATTAACGGGCAGTAATACTCCCGCCTCAAAATTCAGCAAAAGCATTGTCCAGCTCTAGCGGCTAGAATCCCCGGTCGTTTCGCCCCCTTGGACGAGGCAAAAAAGCGCCTCGTCCAAGGGGACTCCAACGTCCTACGATTCTGAACGAGCCGCTTCCGCTTTTCTTAAGAAGTTAGGCGGTAGATAAACTGCTGGCATGCGCCCGATTAGTGAGGGCTAATAATCAGTGGGGGATGAAGAAAACCCCTACTGATTAAAGTTTCACTTTATAGTACCGACAAAATCACCCCGCTGATCGCACCAATTATAACAATGACCCATGGCGGTATTTTCCAAAAGGCAAGCATTGTAAATAAGAGTAATGCGACAACGAAGTCAGTGGGCTGCATAACCGAGCTTGTCCAAATTGGATGATAGAAAGCGGCGAGTAAAATGCCGACAACAGCTGCATTTATCCCGAACATAGCTCCTTGTACGTACGGTTTGCGGCGCAGTGCATCCCAAAAAGGCAATACACCGACAACGAGTAAGAAGGCAGGAAGGAAAATGGCAATTGTCGCGATTGTTGCCCCGATTGTTCCGTCCGTAACGGCCCCGATATAAGCGGCAAATGTAAATAATGGCCCAGGAACGGCTTGCGTCATTCCGTAGCCAGCGAGAAATTGTTCTTTCGTTATATAGCCGTTTGACACAAATTCATTTTCTAGGAGCGGAAGAACGACATGACCGCCGCCAAAGACGAGAGAGCCTGAGCGATAGAAACTATCAAACATAGCAATCCAGTGCGAGAAAGAGCGGAATATCGGTAATATTATTAATAAGAGAAAAAATAAAGATAGGCATAGCGCCGCGACTTTGCGAGAGATAGGAATAGATATTTCTGTTTCAGCTGTGATTGTGTGCTCTCTGTATAAGAGCCATCCAACGATGCCCGCGAATAGAATAACGATAATTTGTATCCAAGCTGATTGGAATAATAGAACAGTAGCCGCGGCGATGACTGCAATCGCTATGCGGTTTCGATCTGGTGTTAGCTTTTGCGCCATTCCCCATAATGCGTGAGCGACAATTGCTACGGCTACTAGCTTTAAGCCGTGAATCCATCCCGTGTGTGCGATATCAATCTGTTGCAGTAATGAAGCAAACAGGACGAGCGCAAGAACGGAAGGGAGCGTAAATCCAAGCCAGGAAACAATGGCCCCAAGTATACCACCCCGTGATAATCCGATTCCGATTCCAACTTGACTACTAGCAGGGCCGGGAAGGAATTGACAAAGTGCTACAAAATCAGCGTAGCTTCTTTCATCCATCCATTTTCGCTTCTGAACGTATTCGTTATGAAAATAGCCAAGATGTGCAACAGGTCCTCCGAAGGAAGTGAGCCCGAGCTTTGTGGAAACGAGGAAGATTCCTGTTAATATTTGTAAGTGTTTTGCGATATTTTGTTTAGGTTTCATAGTAATAGGAGTCACCTTTTTCTTGAATAAAGTTTTTATAAATCTTATGCATGGCTAGAAGCTCGCGTCCATTAAAAAAGGGGACGGTTTTTTTATATGTCTTTATACATCATATCGAATCTATGTAAATAAGAATATGGCAAGAATGTAATGGATATGTAAAATTGCATATTTGAGAAGTAACTTTTTATGTTACAGTAAATTTGTAAGAAGATAGCCTCCTAACTATCTTTGATCCAACGGATAATAGTTCTGCAAAATTACTTGTCACTGAAAAAGAACAAAAAAAACCTTCTCATTTAGGCTTCTTTTGTTCTTTTTCTTTTTTAACGAATTGATTTTGAATAAAGAAATTCATTATAAAAACCACTTCAACCAATTTCAAGTGCTTTTCATTTGGTTGAAGTGGTTTTATGTCGTTTTTTAGCTTATACACATATAGGAGTTGAACAGCTTTAGCAGAGACTAAAGCTGTTACAATCTCGCGTCCTTCCAAAAATTCACTTCTAAATGAGAAGAAGGATTATAAGGAAGGAGTGTATACCCTTGTGAATGAAGGTAGTCAATGACTTGTGGCAGGATTTGTACAGTGACGTTCGAATCGTGCATTAATATGACTTCGACTGAATTATCACTTTGATTCATAACTCGTTCCAGTACGGCAGATGGATTATGAGCGCTTTTCCAATCGTATGTATCGATTGTCCAATCCCACATTTTATAGTGAGCTGTAACAAGAGCATCTCGATAATTTTTCTTTAAATAGGGCATGCTGCCATAAGGAACGCGAACGAGATGCGTGTCAATTCCAGTGATCATCCGAACAATTTCCCGAGCTTGTTCCATTTCAGAAACTAAAATAGAGGGATCACCATTATAAAGGGATTTTGCATTATGAGACATACTATGTAATCCTAAATAATGACCTTCTTCAATTACTCGTTTTGTTGTTTGAGGATAACGAGAGACGCGTCCACCGATAACAAAGAAGGTTGCTTTTCCGTTTTTTTGCTTTAAAATGTTTAAAATTTGTGATGTGTATTTGTTTGGTCCATCATCGAATGTCAAATAAGCCACTTTTGTTTGCGGAGCAGCTGTATATTGACGAAGCAGTTGTGTTTCAGAATGAGAGATAGGGCGATTCTCATGTGAAGGTACAACGGCAGCCTGCAAAGGTGATAGAAAACATAAGATGATAGTAGAAAACAAACAAATAAGTAAAAATGTTCGCTTAATCATGATGCTCACCCTAATTTGAAGATTGTACTGTTATCTTGCTCCAAGGTGGTCATTCTCAAACGAACTATATTTTGGAAAACAAAAAAACAGGAGGATTTCTTTAAAGAGATCGTCCTGTTTGTATATTTTTATGTTGTATTGGTTATGCTATTTTTATTCTTCACGTTTTTTTACTTTTTTATAGATTGAAATAATTGGTTTATAGCGATCGTGTACAAGACCGATTATTTCTGCCACAATTTCTGTAATTAAAATAAGAAGGAATAGAAGAAAAATCGAGAGCGATAATGTTGCTTTTGAAAAAATAATGGCATTCACACTAAAGAAAATACCAAACGCATAAATAATTAGCACCGTTGTTCGATGAGAGAATCCTATTGCCAGTAAGCGGTGATGCAAATGCGATTTATCTGGCGCTGAAATTGGTCTCTTATTTACAACGCGGCGAATTATCGCAAATGTTGTATCAAAGATTGGTACCCCTAAAATAATGATTGGAACGATAAAGCTAAACAATGTCACACTTTTGTATAGTCCAAGTAGTGATAGCACCGCAATACAATATCCTAAAAACAGTGCTCCTGTATCTCCCATAAAGATTTTCGCTGGATGAAAGTTATAGAATAAAAACCCAATTGTACTTGCTAATACGATGAGTGCAAGCGGTAAAATAATTGCGCTACCAGTACCGGTTACGCTAGTAGCAGCCATGTAAGCTAATGTTGCTAGAACAATGGAAGAAATGCCGGCCGATAATCCGTCAAGGCCGTCAATTAAATTAATAGCATTAGTAATACCGACAATCCAAAAGACCGTAATTGGATAAGATAGCCATCCAAGTTCAGTGTCTCCTAAAATTGGAATGTAAAGCACTGGTATTTGTAAATTTTTCACGATTAACAATGCGACTACAAGTTGTCCGCCGAATTTTGCTTTTGCAGATAATTCATACATATCATCTAAAATTCCAATGATAATAATGATGACAGCACCTATACTAATCGATACGATACGCTGTTCATACAAACCGCTAACAAAGCACCCTATTACAACTCCGATAAAGATTGCCAGTCCTCCAAGACGAGGCATAATGTTTTGGTGTACTTTACGAGCATTTGGCTTGTCTGTTGCCCCAATTTTAACGGCTAACTTAATTACGAAAGGGGTAGCGATTAGTACGGCAATGAATGATGCCAAAACTGCATAAATAATTCGTGAGTCCATTAATACCCCACCTTTTATATTTTAACGTATTGAAATCTCTCTTTTACTTCAAAATTCAATATATGTTTTTGGCTCATAACATATGGTATCATAAAAAGAATGGAATTCAATCTTTTTTTCGCGTGACTTTAAATTGTAATAACTGAAATATATGACATTTTTAAAGCGAATTATAAGATGAAAATTATTCTTAATATGGATGTTTTACAGAAAAATATGTATATTTCCTATTTAGGGATGATGGTAAATGTTATATGAGAGTCATGATAGAAATGTGTTGTGTAAACAGAATAAAGGTAAATGCTTTTCTTGTTATGAGCTATTAGGAGAAGATTGATTTTACAGGTAGGAATTGCTGTATAATAAATATAGAGCTATAGGATGATATATTTTTATAGGAGGAGAAACCATGATTTTAGTTGTTGGCGGAGCAGGATATATTGGAAGTCATACAGTAAAACAATTGTTAGATCAAAAATTTGAGGTAGTCGTATTAGATAACTTATCAACTGGTCATCGTGAAAGTGTTGATGAGAGAGCGACTTTAGAAGTAGGAGATTTAAGTAACGCTGCAGATTTAGATCGTGTATTTAGTAGCTATTCTATTGATGCTGTTATGCATTTTGCGGCAAATAGTCTTGTTGGTGAATCTGTTTCCAATCCATTGAAATATTATAAAAACAACGTGTCGGCAACGATTACGCTGCTTGAGAAAATGATGGAGCATGGCATAACATCATTTATTTTCTCTTCAACAGCGGCAACGTACGGGATTCCGGAGACAGATATTATCACAGAAAAGACTGCAACAAATCCAATCAATACATACGGACGCACTAAATTAATGGTTGAGCATATTTTACAAGATTTTCATGCCGCTTATGGCATGAAATATGTTGTGCTTCGCTACTTTAATGCAGCGGGAGCTCATGTATCAGGAACAATTGGAGAAGACCATACGCCAGAGACACATTTAATTCCGCTTGTGCTTCAGCACTTATTAGGAAAACGTGAATCGATTTCTGTCTTTGGTACAGATTATGATACACATGATGGCACTTGTATTCGTGATTATATTCATGTGACAGACTTAGCGGAGGCGCACATTTTAGCGCTGCAAAGTTTACAAAATGAGCAAAAGACAAATGAAGTATTCAACTTAGGAAACGGCAAAGGCTTTTCTGTAAAAGAAGTGATTGAAACGTGTGAACGTGTAACTGAGAAGAAGGCAAATGTGATTCACGTAGAGCGCCGCGCTGGAGATCCGGCACAACTTATCGCTTCATCAGAAAAGATTTATAACGAATTGGGTTGGAAGGCGAAATATTCGCTTGAAGAAATGATTCAAACAGCTTGGGAATGGCATACATCTCATCCGAACGGATATAGTAAGTAAAAACAAGTCAGCTGCAGGGAAGCAGCTGACTTGTTTTCATATTGGTTCATATGTCTTTTGGAGAATATACCCTTTTGTCGTTGTGGATTCTCATATATAATAACAAGTGTTGTCGTATATGACGAATCGAGAAACTGAAAGAAGAGAGGAATTGAATATGACAGAACGCATTAAAGTAATGACGATTTTTGGAACGCGTCCGGAAGCTATCAAAATGGCCCCTCTCGTGTTGGAGCTGCAAAAACATTCACAGCAAATTGAGTCTATTGTGACTGTAACAGCACAACATCGTCAAATGCTGGATCAAGTGTTAGACATTTTTGGCATTCAGCCCAATTATGATTTAAATATTATGAAAGACCGTCAAACGTTAATTGATATTACAACTCGTGGTTTAGAAGGTTTAGATAAGATCATGAAAGAAGCGAAACCAGACATCGTTCTTGTACATGGTGATACAACAACGACATTTATTGCAAGCCTCGCTGCCTTTTATAATCAAATTCCAATTGGTCATGTGGAAGCTGGCCTTCGTACATGGGATAAATATTCTCCATATCCAGAAGAAATGAACCGCCAATTAACTGGTGTAATGGCAGACATTCATTTTGCACCAACAGCGAAGTCGGCAACAAACTTGCAACAAGAGAATAAAAAAGAGGCAAACATTTTTATTACAGGAAATACAGCAATTGATGCATTAAAAACGACAGTAAAAGAATCGTATACACATCCGGTGTTAGAGAAGGTTGGAGATAATCGCCTTGTTCTCATGACAGCACATCGTCGTGAAAATTTAGGTGAGCCGATGCGTAATATGTTCCGTGCAATTAAACGTCTTGTTGAAACACATGAAGACGTACAAGTTGTATATCCAGTACATATGAATCCTGTTGTTCGTGAAATTGCAGGAGAAATTTTAGGGGAGCATAATCGTATTCATTTAATTGAACCGCTTGATGTCATTGATTTCCATAACTTTGCAGCCCGCTCCTACTTAATGTTAACGGATTCTGGTGGTGTACAAGAAGAAGCGCCATCACTTGGTGTGCCAGTTCTTGTTCTTCGTGATACAACAGAGCGTCCAGAAGGTATTGAAGCAGGTACATTAAAGCTTGCTGGTACAGATGAAGAAACAATTTTCGACTTAGCAAACGAGTTATTATCAGATAAAGAAGCACACAGTGCAATGGCAAAAGCATCGAATCCATACGGTGATGGTCAGGCGTCAGAGCGTATTGTGAAAGCGATTGTCGAATATTTTAATAAATAATAATTCTTATTTTTGAAAAGAAGAAAACCAGCTGCTCCTAAAAAGGAGACAGCTGGTTTTTTAGTGCCCAGACATTTGCCATTCTTCGTTTGATTGCTGATTGGATGGAGGTGTCTTTTGTGTATTTGAATTACGATTTGGTTTCGTTGTTTCTTGCTTTCCAGCCTGTGTATTCGAATTGTGATTCGGTTTAGCAGGTTCTTGTTTTTCTTGCTCTGTATTTTGGCCGTTCGTTGGTTTAGCAGGTTCTTTTGTTTCAGATTGTTCTTGCGTACCTGACGCAGAATCTGGTATTTCTAAGTTTTGATTAAGGGAATGGCGAACTTCTTGAATGTTTAATTCGTTTGGAATGAAATAATAAATTCCATCGATTTTCTTATCTTCGCCTTCCATTTTTATAGTTTGAATGTTAGATGCATCAAAGCCAGAGAATTTCTTATAGAGTGCAAGACCGTCGGATACAGGTATATCTGTTTTGATATATTTTCCGATTGCTTTTGCAAGATCATTTATCTTAAATACGGTAGCAGGTGAATTTAATTCATGTACAACCGCTGCAAGTACTTGACGTTGACGAGTTGCACGTCCAAAATCACCATTTGGATCTTGCTTTCTCATCCGGACATAAGCTAGTGCTTCTTCTCCGTTTAAATGCTGCTGTCCTTTTGTAAACTCAATCTTTTTGTAATAGTTCACATCGGATCGTTCCCAAAAATCAAATGGAACATCGACTGTAACGCCGCCAACAGCATCGACGATACCTTTAAATCCTTTAAAATCCAGTTTTATATAGTGATCCACAGGTACTTTTAAAAAGTTTTCGACGGTTTCTCTTGCCATTTTTTCTCCGCCGTAGGCATGAGCTGCGTTGATCTTATCTTTTTTATCACGCCCGGCAATTGTCACACGTGAATCGCGCGGGATACTCATTAAAGATACCTTTTGTGAATTTGGATTAATTGTCGCAAACATTAAGGAATCCGTTCGTCCGTTTTCGCCGCCTGTTGCATAATCTTCAATTCCCATAATTAAAAGACTGAATGGTTTTTTCGTAATTTCTACATCTTCTGTACGGAGTTTCGATTTATCGTGCTGCATGCCGCTATAAATTCCCATTAAAGAAGAATAGGAATTATAAGCATAAACTCCTGCGCCTCCGATAAGGAGAGCGAAAATGAGGAATATGAACCCTTTGCGTCTTCGTTTCTTTTTCATTCTTCTATTTTGGAGATGTTGATAACGATCTTCCATAAATAATCTCCTTTAAGTAAATATTTATTATTGTACTATATCTTGTTCTAAATATAGTATCTCATCTTCGTTAATTGTACATTTCCCATTTGTGATTTCAATCATCCATTCTGTGAAGGATTGTTTTTGGTTTTCCTCCACATACGTATCGAATGTAACGTAATCTAAGTAGTGTATCTCTTTAATAGTATATATCGAGTTACGTAGTTCATTTTCAACTTTTCCAAGTAATGTATAATCAACTTCCGTTTTCATGACGCGCATCAGTTTTCGTTCAACGATGCCGACATGGTTGAGACCTTCACTTGTGCATTTTCCATATGCACGAATTAAACCGCCTGCTCCGAGTTTAATGCCCCCGAAATAACGTGTGACAACGACGACAGTATCTTTTAAATGACGTTTTTTTAATACTTCTAGAATGGGTACACCGGCCGTACCGCTCGGTTCTCCGTCGTCGTTTGCTTTTTGGATTTGGTCATGTTCACCAATTAAGTAGGCAGAACAATTATGAGTTGCGTTCCAATGTTGCTTTTTAATCTTTTGGATAAACTCTTGTGCTTCTTCTTCTGTTGATGCGCGGTTTACATAGCAAATAAAGCGAGATTTTTGAATGACTATTTCATGTTCGCCATATCCTTTTACTGTGAAATATTGTAGTAACAATGATATACGCTCCTATCTTTGTAAATTGCAACTTCTATCAACGTGTATTTTAATCCCAATTAGAACGGGATAAATTACCAGTACTCTTTATTCTAAAAGGGCTAGTTTGGAGTTTCAAATATTTTTTGCAGAAATTTAGCTCTTTCTATTATAATTTGAATTTTTGTGTTGTAAATTGTTGAAATAGTGTTTATAATTTTGACCTCTCGTTTTCGCCAGTTAATGCACCTTTTTCCATTTTCATGTACAATAAATAATAAAACTGTTTATAAGGTAGGTACAAAAATGAAAATAGCTATTGTAACCGATAGTACGGCATATATACCCAAACATGTGCGTGAAGAATTACATATACATATGATTCCTTTGAACGTTATTTTTGGAAATGAATCTTATCAAGAAGAAGTGGAAATTACAACGGAAGATTTTTATGAGAAAGTCAGGGAGCAAGAAGAACTGCCGAAGACATCACAACCAGCTATCGGAAAGTTTGTTGAGTTATTTGAAGAGCTAGGGAAAGAGTATGATGCGGTGGTTAGTATACATCTTTCTAGCGGGATTAGTGGTACATATCAGACGGCAACGACAGCTGGTCAAATGGTAGAAGGAGTAGACGTATATACGTACGATTCAGAGATTAGTTGTGAAGTGCAAGGGTTTTATGTACATGAAGGCGCAAAAATGGCGAGTGAAGGGAAAAGTCCAGAAGAGATTATAGCTCGTTTTGATGAGATGAAGAAAACAATAGATGCGTACTTCGTCGTTGACGACTTACATCATTTGCAGCGCGGTGGCCGTTTAAATAGTGCACAAGCATTTCTTGGAAGTTTATTACAAGTAAAGCCGGTATTATATTTCCGTGATAAAATTATTATTCCATTTGAAAAAATCCGTACGCGTAAAAAAGCGTTAAAACGTATTGTAGAAATCTTTGATGAACAAGCAAGTAAAGGGATTCCAATGGAAGCTGTTATTATTCATGCGAACAGAGAAGAAGAAGCCAAAGAATGGGAACAGGAATTGAAAGAAATATACCCGCATGTTGAATTTCGAATTAGTTATTTTGGGCCAGTAATTGGGACACATTTAGGCGAAGGTTCACTTGGTTTAGGATGGTATACAAAATAATAAAAATGAAGCTCTCTTTTAAGTAGAGAGCTTTTTTGGTAAAAATATAAAAATAAGTGATATAACTTACTTTTTATAAGAAACTATTTTATAATAAAGAAGAGGTGAAACATATGGAACATAATCCGTGTTTATGTCCAAAGTTCGAATCTGCTTTTACACTTCTTAGTAAAAAGTGGACAGGTTTAATCATTACATCATTATTAGAAGAACCGAAACGATTTCGTGAAATTGCTGATATTATTCCAAACATGAGCGATCGTATGTTATCAGAGCGTTTAAAGGAATTAGAGAGCGAAGGAATTGTTGTGCGTGCCGTTTATCCAGAGGTGCCAGTACGTATTGAATATGGTTTAACAGATAAAGGAAAAGCGCTAGAGAGCGTCATGCAAGAAGTACAAAAATGGGCGGAGAAATGGGTTCATTAATAAAGTGAAATTGTATTGAGTGGGAATTTATTGTTAAAAAGTGCAAGATGGTGTTCTTGCGCTTTTTATTTTTATATACCAGTTAAAAAACGATATGAAACCCCTTTCTTTTTGGTGAGGTGAGAGCGTATGACATTGTATAGAATCGATCATGTTGTATGCTGAAACATCAAAATGAATTTATAGAAAAATAACAGAAAAACGGTAGACTGGAAAATTATTCTATGTAATAATAATAGAGTTTGAATATGTTACATTTTTGTAGAAAAACTGAAATTGTCCGACAAAAGAAACAGGATTATCGTTTCATTTCCTTGTTTCTCTACAATAAAACACAAGATTAGAACAGAAATGTCAAAAAACTACAAGCGCAATATTACATTTCTTTTACAAAAGCGTAACATTACAAAAAAACATTGGTAATTATGGTATAAATTTATTAGATAAATTCGGGAAACTAAAAAAAGAAAGCGGTGTAAAACATAATGAAAAAATTAAAAATCGCATCTTGCGCATTAGCTGCAGGATTTATGATGTTTTCAGTAGTAACACCAAACGCATTTGCTGAAGATGTAAATACACAAATCCAACAACAAAAAGACAATTTACATAAACAACAACAAGAACGTGATGAAATCCAAAAACAAATGGATGAATTAAAGAAGACAATTCAAGGGTTAGATAAGTCTGTTCAAGAGAACGAAGCGAAACTTGCTGAAACGATCAAGCAAGTTGAAGATGCACAAAAAACAATTGAACAAAAAGATAAAGAAATTGCAGAGTTACAAACGAAAATTGCACAGCGTGAAGAACTGTTAAGAAAGCGTTTAATTGCTCTTCAAGAGAAACCAAATACGAACGTTGTAACAGAAGTAGTTGTAAACTCTAAAAGTATTGCAGATTTAGTTGATCGTTTAACTTCCGTTTCACAAATTCTTGATTCTGACCAAGATATTATGAAAACACAACAAAATGATCAAGCGAAAGTGAAAAAAGATGTAGAGCTTATCAAAGAAAAACAAAAAGAATTAAAAGATGCACAAGTGAAAATCGAAACTGCGAAAAAAGAACTTGATGCTGAAAAGGCGAAAAAGCAAACAGCAATCGATGAATTAAACGCAAAAATGCAAACGGTTGTAAACGGAATGCAAAGCACAGAGGGTCAATTAAAAGACCTAGAAAAGCAAGCTCTATATTTACAAAGCTTAGCTGAGAAAGCAGTACAACCAGCGCAACAACCAGCAAATAATGGTGGCGGACAAGCTAAAGATCCTAAGCCAGCAAAACAAGACGGTGGTAATCCGGCTCCAGCTCCTAAGGGTGGTATAATTGGAAAAGCGGAACAATACCTCGGCAAACCATATGTTTGGGGTAGTGCAAGCCCATCTAATGGTGGATTTGACTGCAGTGGATTCATTTCTTACATTTACGGCGTAGGTCGTCAAGATGTAGCGGGATATTGGAATTCTACGACGCACATTAGCGATCCGCAACCAGGTGATTTAGTATTCTTCCAAGGTACGTATAAAGCAGGTCCATCTCATATCGGTATTTATGCTGGTAACGGACAAATGATTCACGCTGGTGATAAAGGAATTGCATACTCTGACTTGAGCAGTTCTTACAACCAAAAACATTTCTTAGGATATGGTAGATTCTAAGATTCCTAATGAACTAAATTACGTGTATAAGGTCGATAGCTTACTATTTTAAAAGTAGGTTATCGACTTTTTTGCTATTTTACAAACTCTTTCTATGTTTTTATAGTAAAAGCAGAAAGGGGGAGTAAGATGTTAGAAGGTCGTCAATTGCTGTTAGAGGAAGTATCTGTATCGAAAGAAGAACTGTATCAGCTAGAGCGAGAAGGTTATATTCACTATGAGAAAGGCGTTGTAAAGAAAAACTCTCGTTATTTGTGTCAGCGCTGCGGAAATAAAGAGCGGCGATTGTTTTTTTCGTTCTTATGCTATCGCTGCAATAAGGTTTGTGCGTATTGCCGGAAATGTATCATGATGGGAAGAGTGAGTGAATGTACAAAGCTCGTTCGCTGGACTGGTCCGATACAAAACGAAGTAATTGAGAATGGTCTGAAGTGGGATGGTCAGCTATCAAAAGGACAACGAAAGGCAGCAGACGGAATTGTCCAGGCGGTAAAGCGAAAAGAATCATTTTTCGTCTGGGCTGTATGCGGCGCGGGAAAAACAGAGATGTTATTTCATGGTATACAAGAAGCATTGCGGCGAGGAGAACGCATTTGTATTGCCACGCCGCGGACGGATGTTGTACTTGAACTTTATCCGCGTTTACAAGAAGTGTTCCCAGTAGTTTCAATTTGCGCATTATACGGGGGAAGTGACGACTTATCCAAAAACGCACAGCTTGTTATTTCGACAACGCATCAGCTTCTTCGTTATTACAGAGCGTTTGATGTAATGATTGTAGATGAAATTGATGCCTTTCCTTATTCGATGGATGACACGTTGCAATATGCAGTTCGCTTTGCTAGTAAAGAAAATGCTTCGTTTATTTATTTGACAGCAACGCCATCTAAAGAGTGGCAAAAAAAGCTTCGTAATGGAAAACAAAACGGCGTGATTATTTCGGCTCGCTACCACCGTTATCCCCTCCCTGTACCTATTTTTCGCTGGTGCGGTAATTGGCGAAAATCCATCGAAAAGAAAACGTTACCTTCTGTCATTTTACGATGGCTCCACATCTATTTAGAAAAACAATATCCGATGTTTCTATTTGTTCCTCATGTTTGTTATGTAGAAGAAATCGTTTCTATTTTAAAGTGTATGGATCATCGTATAGAGGGTGTACATGCGGAAGACACAAAGCGGAAAGAGAAAGTGGCTTCGTTTCGAAAGGGAGAGGTTCCGTTATTAGTGACGACAACGATTTTAGAACGGGGCGTTACTGTTTCGAATTTACAAGTGGCAGTGTTAGGAGCAGAAGAGCATGTCTTTTCAGAAAGTGCACTCGTTCAAATTGCTGGACGAGCAGGGCGCAGTCGTCATGCTCCTTCTGGAGATGTCGTCTATTTTCATTACGGCAAGACAGAGGCGATGGTTGCAGCGAAAAAGCAAATTCAAATGATGAATAAACGAGCAAGGCAAGAAGGGTTAGTTGACTGATGCATTGCCTTCTTTGTGATGATGTTGTCTCTGATTTGCCGAGCTGGTTTTCTTTTTTTGTTGAACAAGACAAGAGGACGGTATGCACGTACTGTGAACTTAAATTTTCTTATATTATTGGAGATATTTGTGTGGATTGCGGCAGAATGTTTCAATATTTAGCAGATGAATATAGGAAAGGGGAATACTGTCAGGATTGTTTACGCTGGAGGCAAAATCCATATTTTCGGCATGTGTATGTTAAAAATCGCTCTGTCTATGTATATAATGATTGGGTAAAAGAAGTGTTAGCTCGTTTTAAGTTTCGTGGTGATGCAGCGCTTGTGCACATATTTGCTTCTTCGTTTGCCGATGCTTTTCAGCGGCATTTTTCGCATTGTGATTGTATTGTTCCGATTCCGCTTAGTTTATCGCGTCAATATGAACGAGGGTTTAATCAAGCTGAATTATTAGCGGCATGTTTATCGATTCCGGTGATGAAAACATCGCTTATGCGAAGTGATGCAGAGAAGCAAAGTAAGAAAACAAGAGCAGAACGATTACAGCGTTCTCGGCCCTTTTCCTTTGCGGAAGAAGAATCTTTTTGTGGAAAAGACATTGTCTTAATTGATGACGTGTACACAACTGGTATTACGGTGCGTCAAGCGGCGCAATGTTTCTATGAAAAAGGTGCGAATACCGTTTCGTCTTTGACGTTATGTCGCTGATTTTTCATTTGTTTTTCTTCGCACTTAACTAGAAAAGCAAAAAGAACTTGTAGTAATCACTACAGGTTCTTTTTGAGATAATAATAAGGGTAAACTATTTTAACAAGCAAAACAGGGGAAACTACCTAGGTAGTTATTTGGTAAGTTTATTATATAACAAATATTAACATTTGGAGAGTTGAATTTTGGAAATTGTGTGAATTATAAGAATCAAACAGTGTATTATGCTCTTATTCATTCAACAAACCTTTTTATAAAATATAAAAGCCTTTAAATCAATATCGAATATCACCTATTACATGCTTTGTTTTTCAATATGTATACTAAAACATTTTTGTTATATAAAGAGTCACACAAATAATCTGCGCATCAATTTAACTTTGATAGACAGATTATTTGTACGATAATTTATTATGAGTGCAAGAAGATTACATGAATGCTTTTAAAAGAGTTGTTATTAATGGAATTAACCCACCTAAAAATGATAAAACTGCAATTGCGATCGTCATAATAATTCCTCCTCTAATATTTTTTGAAAATTAAGAATTTTATATTTTTAGTATATTATAGATTTGAAAATATAACAATATGTTTTTTTAAAATTGTATATCATCATAGTTTTTATCTACTCGAATTACGCAATGGTACTATTAAATTTTTGGAAGGAGAAATCACGCCTTTTTTATCCCGCTATTCGTGGGCGAGCCGCTTCCGCTTTTCCTTGTTGTCCAGCTCTAGCGGCTAGAGTGTTCGGTGGGAGATAAACTGCTGGCATGCACCCAATTGGTGAGGGCTGATTGAATTTTCACTTTATCGTGTGTCTATTATTTAATGAATTACAAATGATTGGATAAACCTGTGCATAACATAATTGTATGGGAGAATTTTAAATTCGATAAGGGGGCCTGTTATGTTTCGTAAGTTCAAACGTTTCTTTGCCTTGTTAACTGTTTTTATTTTGATTTCTTGCTCTTTTCCTATTTCATCTGCTTTTGCTAGTTCTGTGCAACTATCTGGGGGGATTTTTCCGCCGTCAGAATCGTTTACTCCTGGGAGTTGGTTTTTGGGGGCAACTCCTGAGCATGCTAAGGAGTTGCCGCCTATCGTATTCGTTCAAGGGAAGAATGGAAATGCTAAGGATTGGTATGGTGAAACGGTTTATCATGGTATGAACGATATGTATAACTATGCTTATAAGGCAGGATATCAAACTGTTTTTATCCAGTTGTATGATGCGGCTGGGAAAGGTTCAGCGAGTGAGTGGGATAATGGGCGTTTGCTCGCTTCTATGCTGGAGGAAATCTATAATCATTTTGGGAGGAAAGTGAATATTGTTGCCCATAGTAAAGGTGGACCAGATACACAAGCGGCGCTTATTCATTACGGTGCCAACCGTTTTGTTGGAAATGTAGTGACGCTTGCCTCGCCGCATTATGGATCGAATCTAGCAGATTTAGCATATAGTTGGTGGGCAGGCTGGCTTGCTTCTTTGCTAGGGCAACAGGATGCGGGTACGTACTCTTTGCAGACAGGGGAAATGGCACAGTTTCGTAATATAACAGATAGTAATCCAAACGCTAAGTTGAACCGTTATTATACAGTGGCGGGAACAAGTTGGGGACCGGCCTTTTCTGCATTGTCTGTGGGTGGATTTTATCTTTCCTGGTATGGTGGGAATGATGGGTTAGTTAACGAATGGAGTACGAAGCTGCCTTATGGAAAACATTTATTCACAGGTTCTAGTCTCGATCATGATAGCATTCGAATGGGATCAGCTGTATTTTCACGGATTGAGCCTTATTTGCGTGGTGCTTCACCATCTCCTTCTATCGTAAACGAAAATATATTTGAAGAATCACAAAAAAGCCTGGCTGCTAATGCGAATCAAACGGTAGTTGGAGGGGAACTTCCATCAAATAGCTGGGTGGAACAAACCTTTGCAGTGGATATTGTAACAGATGGAAGTATTTCTGTATTGACTGCAAATCCAAATGCACAAATACAACTTATTGCTCCATCTGGTAAGGTGTACACAAATCAAAGCAGCAAAGCAGCGATTGGAGAAGAATATGCTTATTTTAACGGAGCGACGATTCGAACATTCCAAGTAGATCAAATGGAAGAAGGCGAGTGGCGCTTGAAAATGATGTCAGAGAAAAAGGACGATGCGTATTTGATGCTTGCGAATTATAAACAAGCTGCACCGTTTACATTAGAAATGCCTGGTAAAGTGAAACAAAACAAAGCAGAATTTAAGTTAACAAAATATCAAAAGCGTTCCTTAAAGCAAGAAAACGTATCCTTTGATGTGCACGTTGTAGATCGGGACGGGAAGTTAGTTTCACAAACTAATACGTTGCAAAAAGAAGATGCAGCTACATTCACTGGGAAGTTGCCGAATGTTGAAAAATCAGGTGTGTATAACGTAACGATCGATATTAAAGGGAAAAATAAAGAAGGAAAAGCATATACGCGGACGATTGTGCGTTCTGTGTATATTGAGAAATAGTATATGTCGAAAGGTACAATAAAAAGACGATAAGTCTTCTTTGACTTTCCATTTTCCAATTCGTTATAGTCAAAGTAGGGGGCAGATGCCTTTATTTTAAGATTGAAGGGAATGGAACGATCATGCAAGGAAAAGTAAAATGGTTTAATTCAGAAAAAGGTTTTGGGTTTATCGAGCGCGATGGCGGAGATGATGTTTTTGTTCATTTTTCTGCGATTCAGGACGATGGATATAAAACGTTAGAAGAAGGACAAAATGTGAAATTTGAGATTGTAGACGGTGCGCGTGGTCCGCAAGCGGCAAACGTTGTAAAGTTGTAATCATTTTATCAGAGAAAAATGGTGCGCCATAAGGACCAACGTTTCACATAAGAGAACCTCCGTTGCATAGCTAACGGAGGTTTTATCATAAAGAAAGCGTTGTCAAGAAGTTGTAGCAATTTTGTAACTAATTCTTCACACCTACATACAGTAAGTAAGATGTGAATAGGATAAAATAAGGGTAGGAAAGATAATACATTTTCTTTTCTACAAAAATCGATAAAAAATATCGATTTTATCAAAATTTTTTAAAATGTAGGAAGGGTTTTTGATACCTTTGTCGAAAACCTTATACATAGGCTTGAAAGGAGGAGTTCATCTATGAAATTCAACATTCGCGGTGAAAATATTGAAGTAACTCCAGCATTAAAGGAATATGTAGAGAAAAAGTTAAGTAAGTTAGAACGCTATTTCGATACTTTTCCAGAAATTAAGGTAAACTTAAAAGTATACTCTGACAAGCAAAGGGTGGAAGTAACAATCCCGTTTCCAGATTTATTACTTCGCGCTGAAGAAACAAATAGCGATATGTACGCTGCTATTGATTTAGTAGTAGATAAACTGGAAAGACAAATTCGTAAACATAAAACAAAAGTAAACCGTAAGTTACGTGAAAAAGGCTCTGTAAAAGCAATGTTGATTCTTCCAGATCAATCAGCTGTGCAAGAAGAGGTTGCTGAAGATGAATTAGAGCTTGTCCGTACAAAACGATTTGACTTAAAACCAATGGATGTAGAAGAAGCGATTTTACAAATGGATATGTTAGGTCATAACTTCTTCGTCTTTACAAATTCAGAAACAAATGAAACAAATGTTGTATATGGCCGTAAAGATGGAAAATATGGTTTAATCGAAACTAAATAATAATATAACAGAAAACGCAGCTGTCATGGCTGCGTTTTTTTAGGTTGTATAGGAATGTGAGCAGATTGTTGTTTTACTTTTCTATAGATGTATAGATGCATTTGGCAGATTGTTGTCATACATACAAAACAAGTGTTACAATTGTCAGTAGGTTTACACTTTTTTAGTAGGCGAAACAATTCTATTTTTTTATACAAACATGAAATTGAGTTTTATAGCTACCAACCAGTGAAAAGAAGACAGCCACTGATGGGAGTTTTATTTTAATAAAAGAGGAGCGTATTCTCATGATCGGTATTTTAAAAAAGGTGTTTGATACAAATGAACGTCAAGTAAAACGTATGCAAAAAACCGTGGATAAAATAGAAGCATTAGCAGATCAAATGTCACCACTGACAGATGAACAGTTAAAAGGAAAAACAGTAGAGTTTAAAGAGAGACTAACAAAAGGTGAAACAGTAGATGATTTGTTGCCAGAAGCTTTTGCTGTTGTGCGTGAAGCGGCGACACGTGTACTTGGTATGCGTCCATACCCTGTTCAGTTAATGGGTGGTATTGCCCTGCATGAAGGAAATATCTCTGAGATGAAAACAGGGGAAGGTAAAACGTTAACTTCTACTTTACCAGTATACTTAAATGCTCTTACTGGAAAAGGTGTTCACGTTGTTACGGTCAATGAATATTTAGCACAGCGTGACGCAGGTGAAATGGGACAACTACATGAGTTCCTTGGGTTAACAGTTGGTATCAATTTAAACCATATGTCACGAGAAGAGAAGCAAGCTGCGTATGCTGCTGATATTACGTACAGTACGAATAATGAACTTGGATTCGACTACTTACGTGATAACATGGTGCTTTATAAAGAGCAGTGTGTACAGCGTCCACTGCACTTTGCCATCATCGATGAGGTAGACTCTATTTTAATTGATGAAGCACGTACACCGCTGATTATTTCTGGACAAGCGCAAAAATCTGCAGAATTATATATATTTGCCAATGCATTTGTGCGTACGTTAACAAATGAAAAAGAATATACGTTTGATGTGAAAACGAAAAATGTTATGTTGACAGAAGAAGGGATTAACAAGGCAGAAAAATCGTTCCACATTGAAAACTTATTTGATTTAAAACATGTAGCGCTTCTTCACCATATTAATCAAGCGCTTCGTGCTCACGTTGTTATGCAGCGTGATACAGATTATGTTGTGCAAGAAGGCGAAATCGTAATTGTTGACCAATTTACAGGTCGTCTTATGAAAGGTCGCCGCTACAGCGAAGGATTGCATCAAGCGATTGAGGCAAAAGAAGGCGTAGAAATTCAAAATGAAAGTATGACACTTGCAACGATTACATTCCAAAACTACTTCCGTATGTATGAGAAGCTTTCTGGTATGACAGGTACAGCGAAAACAGAGGAAGAAGAATTCCGTAACATCTATAACATGCATGTTATTGTAATTCCGACGAATAAGCCGATTATTCGTGATGACCGTGCAGATTTAATTTTCAAAACGATGGAAGGGAAATTTAACGCTGTTGTAAACGATATTGTTGAGCGTCATAAAAATGGACAACCTGTTCTTGTTGGTACAGTAGCAATTGAAACATCTGAGTTGATTTCGAAGATGTTAACGAGAAAAGGTGTACGTCATAATGTCTTAAATGCGAAAAACCATGCACGTGAAGCAGAAATTGTTGCTGAAGCAGGTCATCAAGGTGCGGTGACAATCGCGACAAACATGGCTGGCCGTGGTACGGATATTAAACTTGCAGACGGCGTACGTGAAGTCGGCGGTTTAGCGGTTATCGGTACAGAGCGTCATGAAAGCCGACGCATCGATAATCAGCTGCGCGGTCGTTCTGGACGTCAAGGAGATGCCGGTGTAACGCAGTTCTACCTATCAATGGAGGATGAACTGATGCGTCGTTTTGGTGCTGACAATATGAAAGCGATGATGGATCGTTTAGGTATGGATGATTCACAACCAATCGAAAGTAAAATGGTATCTCGCGCTGTTGAATCTGCACAAAAACGAGTAGAAGGTAATAACTACGATGCGCGTAAACAGCTTCTTCAATACGACGATGTACTTCGTCAGCAGCGTGAAGTTATTTACAAGCAACGTCAAGATGTAATGGAATCAGAGAATCTGCGCGGTATTATTGAAGGAATGATGCATTCTACAGTAGAGCGCATGGTAGCTCTTCATACGCAAGAGGAATTAGAAGAAGAGTGGAACATTGCTGGTCTTGTTGAGTACTTAAATGCAACTCTTCTACAAGACGGTGATGTGAAAGAAGAAGAATTACGCCGCTTAGCGCCAGAAGAAATGATCGATAGCATCTTTGCGAAAGTGAAAGCACGCTACGACGAGAAGGAAACGCAAATGCCAGAAGCACAAATACGTGAATTTGAAAAAGTAGTTGTATTCCGCGTTGTAGACACGAAATGGATGGATCACATCGATGCAATGGATCACTTACGTGAAGGTATTCATTTACGCGCGTACGGTCAAATTGATCCACTTCGTGAATATCAAATGGAAGGTTTTGCGATGTTTGAAGCGATGATTGCTTCTATTGAAGAAGAAATTTCTCGTTACATCCTAAAGGCGGAAATTGAACAAAACTTAGAACGTCAAGAAGTAGCGCAAGGGGAAGCAGTTCACCCGAAAGATGGCGACGAACTTGCAAAGAAGAAACCAGTCGTAAAAAGTGACCAAACAGGCCGCAACGACTTATGTACATGTGGCAGCGGGAAAAAATACAAAAACTGCTGTGGAATCGGGCAATAATAAAGAAAAGCGGAGCCGATTGTTTTTCTCATGAATGGAATTTTTTAATAAACATTCATATAATAACAAGAGATGAACTCTCTCTCGCAAAAGCAGAGAGAGTTTGCCTTGTTGCTAGGATAAAGTAGTGGAGGGTTTACCGCTCTTTCATATGGGATAAGTGAAGTAATTACATAGAGGTGACAAAAATGGAATTAGTAGAAATTAGGCAAGAACTAGAGAAAATGGCTAAGAGATTAGCGGCGTTTAGGGGGTCTCTTTGACCTCGCTGGAAAAGAAAGGCGAATCGCAGAACTAGAAGAAATTATGATGGGTGCAAGCTTTTGGGATGATCAAAAGAGTGCGCAAACAGTCATTAATGAAGCGAATGCTTTAAAAGATATGGTTGGTAAGTTTAACACGCTTAACGAAACGTTTGAAAATCTAGAAGTAACACATGAACTTGTAAAAGAAGAATACGATGAAGAATTGCATGCAGAGCTTGAAGTTGAAGTGAAAACTTTATCTGCAGATATGAACGAATACGAACTTCAATTATTACTAAATGAAGAACACGACAAGAATAATGCTATTTTAGAGTTGCATCCAGGTGCAGGCGGAACAGAATCACAAGATTGGGGTTCTATGCTGCTTCGTATGTATACGCGCTGGGCGGAAAAACGCGGCTTTAAAGTTGAAACGTTAGATTATCTTCCTGGAGATGAAGCTGGGATTAAAAGTGTTACATTATTAATTAAAGGGCATAATGCTTACGGTTATTTAAAAGCAGAAAAAGGCGTACACCGTCTTGTACGTATTTCACCATTCGATTCATCTGGCCGTCGTCATACATCTTTCGTATCTTGTGAAGTGGTACCAGAGTTTAATGATGATATTGAAATTGAAATACGTACAGAGGATTTAAAAATAGATACGTACCGTGCAAGTGGTGCGGGTGGGCAGCATATTAATACGACGGACTCAGCAGTTCGTATTACACATATTCCAACAAATGTTGTCGTAACATGTCAATCTGAGCGTTCACAAATTAAAAACCGTGAGCATGCAATGAAAATGTTGAAAGCGAAACTGTACCAACAAAAATTAGACGAACAACAAGCTGAGCTTGATGAAATTCGTGGTGAGCAAAAAGAAATTGGATGGGGAAGTCAAATTCGTTCATACGTATTCCATCCATACTCTCTTGTAAAAGATCATCGTACAAATACAGAAATCGGGAATGTGCAAGCAGTTATGGACGGAGAAATTGATGCATTTATTGATGCATATTTACGTTCTCGTATTTCGTAAATAAAAAAATGCCAACAGGGCGTTGGCGCATACGTGAGAAAGTGCGAAGTATACCTTCTATACTAGAGGGAGAGAAAGAGGAGAGAAGTTGCATCGCAACTTCTCTTTTTGGTGGGTGTAGTTGTAGCATACAAGCTGTATACTACTTTGTAAAAAGTAGAAAATAATAAAATGCTGCATGTGATAGAACAAAAAATAGAGTGTATTTTGGATTTTTGATACGATATAAATACAATTTGAAAAATCGACATAAAAACCTTTTCTTTTTAGGCGGGGGGAGGGAGCACCTGCCATTCATATATTAGGAAATTGAAATGAACTTATACAGAAAACATTTATTTTTTGTATTTTATCATTTGTTCACGAAATTGAAACAATTACTAAAAAGCCTTGAGTCTGCAAGAGATCATCTTTGTTTAGGGTAATATTGGTTGTGCAGGTAAGTTTTGAAATTGCAGGAAAATCATTATAATGCTATTGAGGGATCAATTAATAGTGGGGAGCGATATAGATGAAGAAAAAATTATTGACGATTGTATTAGGCGCATCGTTAGTCCTTACAGTAGGAGCGTGTGGAAAAAAGGAAGAAAGTAAACCTTCAAGTCCTGGCCAAGAAGCAAGTGCTGATAGTGCTGAGAAGATATTTCAAAAAAGCTGTGCAGGGTGCCACGGTAATGACTTACAAGGATTATCTGGACCAGCGTTACAAAAAGTAGGCGGAAAGTACGAGAAAGAAGATATTGAAAAAATTATCACGAAAGGCCGCGGTGCGATGCCAGCGGGTCTAATTCAAGGCGAAGATGCGAAAAAAGTAGCAGAATGGCTAGCTGAGAAGAAGTAAAATAGAAAAGCGTAGGCGGCTCGATCAGAATGGGAGGGGATGGAGCTCCTGACAGAGAGGTGTATTGTGCCTCGGAGGCAGGGCCGAATAACTTAAAATCTCTTCATGAAATGCCAACAAATAAGACCTTTTTGTATGACAACAGAAGGTCTTGTTTATTTGTGTTATGTCTTATATTTCGTACCGTGTAACATAACTGTAACAAACTTGTATCCGAATTTAAAACCGAATAATGGTACAATATAGGACGTAGTGCCTTTTTGTAGAATTTTGCAGAAAAAGTTTTACATATTTAGAAGATGAAATTGTGAAAGACATGAAAGCGACCGAAGATTTTAGCAACTATAGTTAAACATCGAAGAATAAAAAGTGTCGAAAAAATCATTAGTATTGGGTGATAAATAATGATAACAATGACGAATGTTTATAAGGAGTATCCAAATGGCATGAAAGCCGTTGATGGACTCACAGTAAAAATTAAGCAAGGTGAATTCGTGTATGTAGTAGGACCGAGTGGAGCCGGGAAATCTACATTTATTAAAATGATGTATCGTGAAGAAAAACCAACTACAGGATCTATCAATGTAAATGGTTTAGTAATTGAATCTTTAGCAGAGCGTGACGTACCATATTTTCGTCGTCAGCTAGGCGTAATTTTCCAAGATTTTAAGTTGCTTCCGAAGTTAACTGTATATGAGAATGTTGCGTTTGCTTTAGAAGTTATCGAAGAAGAACGTGACGTGATTCGTGAGCGCGTTATGGAAGTATTAAGTCTTGTGGGTCTTGAAGAGCGTTCTGATTCATTGCCAAGTGAGCTTTCTGGTGGGGAACAACAACGTATTGCAATCGCAAGAGCAATCGTGAATCGTCCGAAAGTTGTAATTGCCGATGAACCAACAGGTAACCTTGATATGGATACAGCGATGGATATTATGAATATATTTAAGCGCATTAATGAACGCGGTACAACAATTATTATGGCGACGCATAATGCGGATATTGTAAATACAATTCGTCATCGTGTAATTGCAATTGAAGGTGGAAAAATTGTTCGAGACGAGATTGAGGGAGGATACGGATATGAAGACTAAAACCCTTAGTCGCCATTTACGAGAAGGTGTCAAAAATTTATCCCGTAACGGATGGATGACATTTGCCTCTGTAAGTGCAGTAACAGTTACATTACTACTAGTAGGTGTCTTTTTAACAGCGATTATGAATATGAACCATGTTGCGACGAAAGTAGAGCAAGATGTAGAAATTCGTGTACACATTGATCCAGCAGCTAAGAAAGAGGATCAAAAAAAATTAAAAGAAGATATTTCAAAGATTTCGAAAGTTGATTCTGTTAAGTATTCTTCTAAAGACGAAGAACTTAAAAAATTGATTAAAAGTTTAGGCGATAGCGGAAAATCATTCGAGCTATTTGAGCAAGATAACCCGTTAAAAGATGTATATGTTGTAAAAGCGAAAGAACCAACTGATACAGCTGTTATTGCAAAGAAAATTGCAAAAATGTCATTTGTAAATAAAGTACAGTACGGACAAGGTGAAGTAGAAAAATTATTTGATACAGTAAAAACTGGCCGTAATATTGGGATTATCTTAATTGCTGGTCTATTGTTCACAGCAATGTTCTTAATCTCTAATACAATTAAAATTACAATCTATGCACGAAGCACTGAAATTGAAATTATGAAACTCGTTGGGGCAACAAACTGGTTTATTCGTTGGCCATTCTTATTAGAAGGATTATTCCTAGGGGCACTAGGTTCAATCATTCCAATTATTATGATTTTGACTTCATATAATTCGCTTCAATCTATGTTTAATGAGAAATTTGCAGGGACAATTTTCGAATTGCTTCCATATAGCCCGTTCGTTTTCGAGCTATCCGCATTGTTAATGCTAATCGGTGCATTAATTGGTATGTGGGGAAGCGTTATGTCAATCCGTCGTTTCTTAAAAATATAAAGTGTAAAAAGTTGCAAACATATTTCGTACAAGCTTATCATATAGTAGAAATAGTTAAAGGCATCGCACAGTGTGTGATGCCTTTTCATACACCATTGTGTGTTCGGAAAGGGGAATTCCGCATTGAAACGTAGAGTTGCGATTATAGGAATGGTTGTAGCGTTTTTCATTGGCGCTGGCGGAATGTTTGCGGGTATATATTGGTTTGGTGGACCTTATATCGCGCAATCTATTACAGGGAAAGATGCCAATGTAAAACAAGCGGATTTGGATAAAATTCGCGAAGCGTATGCATTAATTGATTCACGTTATGTTGAGGAAGTGAAGGATGACAAGTTAGTTGAAGGAGCTATTCAAGGGATGCTTGCAACGCTGAAAGATCCATACTCTACATACATGGATAAGAAAACAGCGACGCAATTTGAGCAATCGCTTGATCCGGAGCTAGAAGGAATCGGTGCTGAAGTTAATAAAACGGATGAGAAATTAATTATTGTGTCACCGATTAAAGATTCGCCTGCAGAAAAGGCAGGTCTGAAACCGAACGATCAAATTTTAACAGTTGATGGAAATGGTGTGAAAGACTTATCACGCGAGGAAGCAGTTATGAAAATTCGCGGAAAAAAGGGGACAACAGTTACGCTTGAAGTGAAGCGTTCAGGAGTTACGGATCCGTTAACATTTAAAATTAAGCGTGATAAAATTCCGATTTTCACTGTATTTAGTTCTGTGAAGAAAGAGAATGGAAAGGATATTGGATATATACAAATTACCTCATTCTCTGAAAAAACAGCGAAAGAATTTAAAGATCAGTTGAAAGGGCTTGAAAAGAAAAATATACAAGGGCTTGTTATTGATGTACGCGGAAATCCAGGCGGTTATTTAACAAGTGTTGAAGACATTTTAAAAGAGATTATGACAGATAAAAAGCCAATGCTTCAAGTAGAACAGCGAAATGGTGAGAAGCAAAAGTTCTACACATCTTTAAAAGAGAGAAAATCGTATCCAATTTCTGTATTAGTTGATAAGGGCAGCGCCTCTGCTTCTGAAATTTTAGCAGGAGCGTTGAAAGAAGGAGAAAGCTATCCTCTTATTGGTGAGAAAACATTTGGAAAAGGTACTGTTCAGCAAGCTGTACCGTTTACAGATGGCAGCAATATTAAACTGACAATGTTTAAATGGCTAACACCAGAAGGCAATTGGATTCATAAAAAAGGAATTGAGCCGACGGTTGAAGTGAAGCAGCCTGATTACTATTATGCAACACCAATTCAAATTGAAAAAACGTTGTCTTACAATGATAACGATGAGCAAGTGAAGCATGCACAAGAGATGTTAAAGAGTCTTGGGTATGAGCCAGGTCGTGAAGATGGCTACTTTAGTAAAGAAACAGAAGCGGCTGTGAAAGCATTCCAAAATGCAAGCAGTATGGATGCAACGGGTAAACTTGATAAAAAGACAGCAGAGACAATCCAGAATAAGATTGTTGAAAAAATCCGTGCTGGTGAAAATGATCTACAGCTTCAAACAGCACTGAAATTAATGGCGAAATAAGAAAAACTGCCGGGAAAATCCCGGCAGTTTTTCTATATTTTGATGTGATAAGTATAATGTTCTGTATATTTTTTAGGTATTAAACAAACGTTTGATTAATTATGATAAGATAAAATGAAACAGAGTAAATCTTGCATAAGGTAATGTGTACGGGAAGAAATGAAATATCTTAAAAATGGTGGTGAATCGTTTCGTGGAGAGTTGGTTATCAGAAATTATGAAGGCAATCGTGCGTTTTTTAACGCATCCGGCTTTGTATGTTTTCTTTATAAGTAGTTTTTTTGTTGGATATTTACGAGTATTACGAGAACGGAAAGATTTTTCCTTTAAGGTGTATGATGTTTGGTATGAACTACGTACGTCGATATTTTCAGGAATTGGTTTAGGAATCATTTTATCACTGATTACAGTTGGAACAGGACTGATCGTATCACAAGCAAGTGTGATTATAATGGCGATTTGGACGGTATCGCTTGCTATCATTGCTCAGTATAGATGCTTATCACCTGCATATACGTTAGGAGTTGCCATTGCAGCAGCGGTATTATCTTCGAAAATTCCATTCTCTTTCTTACAACTCCAAGAAGGAGAAGAGAGTAGCGTTGTATCATTAGCAATTTTACTTGGGCTAATGTTAGTTGTAGAAGGTTTACTCATTTCTAAGAATGCTGCAAACTATTCAACTCCGAAATTGCGAAAAGGAAAACGCAGTTTAAATATTGGACTCCATGAATCAAATAGATTATGGTTAGTGCCGTTATTCGTTCTTATACCAGGTGATGCTTTAACGAAGTTTGTATACTGGTGGCCGGTGGTCTCTGTTGGATCACAAAAGTTTTCCTTATTCTTAATCCCGTTCATAATTGGATTTACGAGAACGATTAAAAGCTTTGAGCCAAAGGGTGCATTGTTATTTACAGGACGCCGCGTATTTGGACTAGCTGCAGTTGTCCTTTTATTAGGAATAGCGAGTTATTGGTGGCATACATTAGCAATTGTAGCTATGGGAGCAGCGATGCTTGGGCGATTGACAATTGCTGTACAAGAGCGTTTGGAAGATGAAAAGCGCCCCGCATACTTTTCTTCTCGCGATAATGGTCTGGTTGTACTAGGCACAATTCCAGGTACAGCCGGAGAAGAGCTGGATTTGAAACCAGGGGAAATCATTGTGAAAGTGAACGGAATCGTTCCAACAACTGCAGACGAGTTCTACAATGCACTGCAATTAAGAACAACAGGTGCTTTTTGTAAAATGGAAGTTGTTGATACGAACGGTGAGCTTCGCCTTGTACAACATGCAATTTATGAAGGAGAACATCACGAACTTGGGATTGTGTTTGTTGAGCAAGAACATAAGTGGGATGTGGACGTTATATAACTGTACTTTTTCGTAATTAATTGTTTTCATGGAATGAAATGAATGTCTTTTTGATTATTTAAAAAGGATGGAATTCATTTCTTGAGGAAGACACTGAAATGATAAATTGTTCATTATATTTAGACATAGAATAAGTTTGATTTTTATTACAACGAATCGAATAGACATATAGAGAAAGGTAATGGAGTAATTTTACCTTTCTCTTTTTTATACCATGAAGGAAGAGGTGCTATAAAAAGATTATGAAACATTTCTTCATCTAATAGGAGTAAAGAGTTAGAAGTATATATAAAGTTTTAGCTTTTTGAATTGTTTACAAATGTAGTTTTTATAAATTTTTTAGTTAATATCTTTAAAATAGATAAATTTTGTAGGTATCATTCAAGACAAATTCCAAAATCTTTTACATTTAACTTAATATGTTCTATAAACTCGGTAGCATTTTGAGATTCAAATATGAAAAGTGCTTTTTTAAAAATAGGTATTGCCTTATCCTTTTTGTTCAGGAAACAAAGATTATATGCCTTTTGGTAGTATAATTCTCCTAGAAGATATAACGATTCTATCTTTATACATTGTTTTATTCCTTGTTCTGCATAAAATAAAGATTTTTTGTAGTTTTGAGAAAGGGTTAAAGTACGAGCTAACCCATAAATAACTCTAATTTGAATATGATTCTTGTCCTTTAAAGGGGTATGTGTAATTGAGTTTAACAGCTTCGTATAAATAGATATTGCCATGTTATATTCCTGGCACTCGCAATGAATGATAGCGATACTATTTAGAATTTCAATCTCTCTTCCTTTTAACCATACTTCATTATGAAGGGTTAAGTATAATGCATGATTTAATAATTCCAAAGCTTTTTCTTTATCCTTGTATAGATGATATACACATATTCCCTCATGCCATAATAAAAATTGCTGTGCCTCAATTGTTTTAAAAGTATCTTGTTTTTTTTCTGTCTGAACTATATTATAAACTTCAGCATAATTACGTTTTCGAATTAAAAGTCTAATTATTGATATAGCATCTTCTATATAGGCACTCGTATATTCCTCCTCAAAAAAGCACTCCATAGAAATACCTAAACGTTTTGCAAGTTCATATAGAATGATGCTAGACGGAATTTCAGTTCCTTTCTCTAATTTACTGATTTGCGCTTGTGTACAAATTCCTTTAGCAAGTTCTGCTTGGGTATAACTGTTTAATATACGGTACTTTTTAATTATCTTTCCTACACTTTCTGTATTCATAAGTTTCACCCCTGTAAAATATTCCTATAATTATAATTTTAGTGTTAATTCGTGAAATAAAAGGAAAAACCCACATCAAAAAGTCTAGTTTTACCAAAAAACAGAAAAAATAGATCTCTTCGATTATATTATAATGAAAAAAGGTAAAACTTAGGAGGGATTATATTGAGAAAATATTTTCAAATGGCTCTTTTTCTTGTTTTAACAGGTTCTATTTTGGCTACAAATGTTAATCAAAATAAATATGCGGCGGAAAAGCAAACAGTACCAGCTTATACGTTACCTGAACAACACTAATTAAAAGGAGAAACTGTAAACATGATAGAGAGCTTACAAATGATACCTATTGATAAAATACTTTTTCATGAACAACATCAAGAAAAGCGATTAGATAAAATAATTAGTAATATTGCGTCTGAAAAATTATTGATAAATCCACCAATTGTTATGATGACTAAATCAAATCAATATCTTATTTTAGATGGAGCGCATCGTACATTAGCATTACGAAAAAATAAATGTATGAATATTGCAGCTCAAATTGTTCATGAGGATCAAGTTAGTGTTAGTTCGTGGTTGCATCAAATTCCTAAAGATCAAAATATAATGGAGAAAATTCAGAGTTATTCCAATATATGTTTGCTCGAAGAACCATTGGATGGTAAGCATTACTTTATCAAAATGATCTTGGATGAGAAAAATTATTATCTGTATCCGAATGAAAATAGTACAAACTTAAATAATTTCCTTTTAATTTGGAAAGAAATCGTCGAGATGTATACTGATATATGGGGATTTAAAAGATTAACAAAAGAAGAATATGCATGTAATTCTTCTACTATTACTTTTGAGTTTCCAGAACTATCAATTTCAGAAATATTATCAGTTGTTGAAAATAAAGAGGTGTTACCAGCAGGTGTAACAAGATTTATTTTACATTGTGGTAGATTGCTTAACTTGAACATTCCGATAAATATAATAAGAAGTCCTGAAGCATATGAGTATGATTGGAAAGAATTATTAGAAAATTGGAAAGAATCTTTGCGTTTATATACAGAACCTGTATATTTATGTGAAGTATAGTGAGGGATGTAGAGATGGAAAATATATTAAGTACAATTGGTAGGACACCGATTGTTCCTCTTAATAAAATTGTAAAAAACGATGAAGCAAAAATATATTTAAAGCTTGAGAGAATCAATCCTGGAGGTAGTGTAAAAGACAGACCAGCACTTTATATTATTGAAGAAGCAGAAAAACGTGGATGGTTAAAACCTGGAGGGACTATTATTGAATCCTCTTCAGGTAATTTTGGGATTTCGCTTGCTATGATCGGTGCAGTTAAAGGTTATGAAGTGATAATTTTGGTTGATCCGAAGACAACAGAATCTAATATTGCGATGTTAAAGGCATATGGTGCAAAAGTAATTGTTGTAGATCAACAAGATGATACAGGATCTTATCATAAAACAAGAATTTCTTTAGCGAATCAACTCTATCAAGAAATTCCAAATTCATTTCGGCCTGATCAATGTTTTAATATGTTAAATAGTGAAGTGCATTATTTGAAAACAGCAGAAGAGTTATATAACCAGTTTGAAGGAAATATTAATAGTATTATTATTCCAGTAAGTACAGGCGGACAAATCGGAGGATTTTCCCGTTATTTTAAAGAAAACGCGCCCCATATTAATATTATAGCAGTTGATGCGATCGGTTCCTCTATATTTGGTGGCGAGTCTCATGCGTATTTATTACCTGGGATGGGATTAGGTTGGACGCCGACTAATATAGCTGACTTATCTTTAATTGATCAAGTATACAAAGTAGAAGATGATGATGCGTTTACGATGTGTCGAGTGCTTGGAAGAAAAGAAGGTATTTTATGTGGTGGTTCGACAGGAGCTTCCATGGTGGTAGCTTTACATCTTGCACAAAAGTTAAATGTGGGTGAAAATATCGTTTGTTTAGCTGCTGATAATGGAGAACGGTATTTACACAGTATTTATAATGAGGACTGGCTAATTGAACGCTCGTTAACGACAGAAGTGAACATAGAAAAGATTAGAGAGAAAACAAAGCACCTTAAACCGTATAGTCTTAATCCGATTCAAAATGGTAACTATCGTCCAGATCTTGTAAAAGCATTAGGTGTGCCAGATACAACACTATTACCAGTATAAAGAAAGAATATAGCAGGGGGTAGAAAATAATGGAAGAGAAGATTTTTTATATTTTAGGTACTGATGAGGATGACTTAGATCATCAAGCATTATTTAATGAGCTTGAAAAGTTAGGGCGAAAAGGTGAACGAATACATCCGCATGACGTAACAACAAAATTCACAGAATCAGGAACTTCTTTTTTTGTAAATGGGAAAGAAATATATCCAGCGGCGGTATTAGGTTGGGTATATGAAGATTTATTAATTCCAGGGATGTATATATTAGAAGCACTTGAACGTTCTGGAATTCCTGTTATTAATTCAGCGAACACATTATTTTGTGGGCAAAATAAATATTTGAATAGCGAAGCACTACATAGAAATCACATTCCTCATGTACCTGTATTTTGTGGGTATGGATTTAAAGATGTAGAGTCGTTTTCAAGCGATTGGTCATTCCCGTTAGTTTTAAAGCCGATTGTAGGAGCTGGTGGTAAATCCGTTGTAAAAGTAGACACAATGGAAGAATTAGAAAGATTAGTAGAGGAACTTGCAGGTTCACAAGAATATTATTATATTCAACCATATATTAATAAACCTTCTAGGGATATAAGAGTAACATGTGTTAATTACAAGGCAGTTCATGCCATATACAGATCCAGTACGAACAATTGGATAACAAATTTAGGCTTAGGTGGAAAAGCAGAAATGATAGAATTAACTCCAGAATTAGCTGAAATTGCTGAGCGAGCTAGTCGTAGTTTAAATGCTATGATTTCCGGAGTGGATATTGTTGAAGATATAGATAATGAATGTTATAGAGTAATCGAAGTGAATACATGTCCAAATTTTGAGTTGAAATCATTATTTGAGGATCCAGATACATCGGCTGAGGAAGCGTTAGCGGAATTTATGATTGAATATTCAGGCAAAAACACTTCGATGCATGTTTAGAAAGGAATGAACACTTTGAGTAATCTGAAAAATCTTCAAATTAATTGGACTGAACAATTAAAAATCCAAAGGGAATTAAATGAATTCTCTTTGGATTTACAATCTAAGTTGTTTGGTATTTCTTCAACGAATATTATTGGGGATCATCCAATGCAGCCTTTTGTTTTGTCGGAAAATTTGTACAAAGAGTTGGGGGACGTATCCGTTCAACTAGCAAAATTAATACTAGAGATACCAAAGAGGGTTTTTAACAACGATTATAATGAATTTTTTAAGAAACATAATATCTCATCTGATTTTTTAAATCGTTGCTGTACTGTGGGTATGAATGAAATTGAAAGTTATATGCCACCACTTATGAGGCCTGATGTTATTTTTACATCTCAGTTCGAGCCTAAATTTATAGAATTCAATATTTCAAGTGCAATAGGAAGTTTAACAGATATGCATATTACTTCACACCAATTTTCTCATATTGATGAAGGAGAAAATTCATTTTTTGAATCACCGTTAGATGGATTATACAATTATATTCAAAGCTTAGAGATCGAGCAGGAAAAAATAAGGTTTGCAATATGTGAATGGGGTGAAGAGAATCCTAGATATTTTTTAGAGATGGCTAGTTATTTAAATAAAAAAGGAATAGAAGCATTCTTTTGTAAACCGAAAGACTTAAAAGTTAACGATAATGGAATATATTTAGGGGAATCTAAAATTGATTACATTATGTGGGGATTTTGCTTTGATGAAGTAGAAAGTCGTTTTCAAGAAATTGAACATATTATAGAAGCTGCTAAGGACAAGAAGGTGAAAGTAATTGGTGATTTTATAGAGGAAATTTTTTGTGATAAAACTCTGCTATTATATTTGTCTGATGAAAGATTTGAAGATGCTTATACATCAGAAGAATGGGATTTATGCAAAACTTATATACCTTGGACAAGAATGCTAGAACCTCGCTCAACATCTTACCAAAATAAAAATATTGATTTAATTCAATTTGTTAAAGAAAATAAAAACAGTTTGATTTTAAAGCCGAAAGATTTATATGGGGGAAGAGGCATCTATGTAGGAGCTGATATGTCATATGATGATTGGCAAGAGATTGTTGAGAAGGCAGTCTATTCTAAAGAATATATTGTTCAAGAGTATTATGAAACACCTCAATTTGAATTAATGTGGTATAAAGATCGTAATCTTATTTTAGAAAAATCTAAAATCGTGTTAGGCCCTTTCATTATCGGTGAACAAATTGCGGGGTGTTCTGTAAGAGCGTCTACAATCACTTCAGGGAACGTAATTAACATTAAAAATGGAGCTAGTCATCTTCATACTGTCATTACAAAAGAGGTGTGATAAAAAGAACAATTACATTGTGTAGGATGATACATCGATATTTGGGGTGAGGAGGAGGCTATTTGAAAATAGGTTTTTTGAGTAAGGGTAGTAGAGATATTAATATTATAATACTAGGAAGTTTTTTGATAGGAATTGCTACCACTGCTATGATTCCTTATCTGTCTCTATATTTAAATAAGCATACAGATTATAATCTGTCTGTCATAGGAATTATTGTTAGCGTAGGTCCATTAGCGGCTGTGCTGGGTGGAGTTTTAGGTGGAGCAATGACTGATTTATTTGGTAGAAAGAAAATTATGGTTTATGCACTCACCCTAAATATTATCACTAGTTTATTATTTATTATAGCTGATAATGCCATTGTGTTTGCCTTTTTGAACTTTTTCGCAGGTATTTCAAGAATGGCATTTAATCCAGCTGCACAGTCTTTATTAACAGATTTATTACCAGAGGAAAAGCGAATTAAATATTTAAGTTATGATTATACTGCTTATAACGTTGGAACCGTTTTAGGAATGTTGTTAGGGTCTATCGTTATTCAATTTTCTATGGGAACAGTTTTTGCTTTTTCGGCTACTATTATGTTTGTTTTACAAATATTGGTGATGATTGGGGTGAAAGAAAACCCCAATATTGTATTAAAAGTCAATAAATCATCCAACTCTAAATTAGTAGAACAAATGAATGTATTAAGAAAAGATAAAGCATTAATGTGGATGTCATTAGGTGGAATATTGTTTAATTTAACCTTTTGTCAAATTACTACTACACTACCTATTTATTTAGAACAGGAATGGGGCAGTTTAGGGGTAAAGCATTACTCATTGCTTATTGTTATTAACTCTGTAATGGTAATAGTAATGCAAATATTTATTACGAATATGTTTGGAAAGAAGAATTCATATAAGGTGCTCATGTATGCATGTTTACTAGTTATGATAGGGTTTCTATCGATGAGTATCTTCAAAAGTTTTAATTTTTATATTGTTAGCATCATTTTGATTACCCTTGGGGAATTATTATCATTTGTGGGAGCACAAAATAGTTTGTTGTCTCTGTCGGATGAATCAAATAAAGGAGCCTATTTTGGAGCTTGGAGCATACGGTTAATTGGTGATTTTATGGGACCTAATATTGGCATGTTTATGTTAGGGAAATATTCTGGATCTATTCTGTTTATGGGCAGTTTCTTTTGTGTAATGGCTAGTTTATTTACCTATATTATTGCTTACAGGTCGGCAAAAAAACAAGAGGAAGTTAAAAGTCGCATTGCTTAAAGAGGAGGAAGATAATGAGTGTATTAATTATTAATAATTTTAGTAGAGCAAGGTACTCTGAGATGTTGCCAGAAATCAAAAATCAGTTAGTTGTTTTAAGTTATTGCGACTTAGAAGACTCGGATGAATTTTTGTATTTTGAGCGTATTTCATATTCACAGTTATCTTCGTATGTAGTTATTAGAGCTTTAGAATTATACGAACGTTATCAATTTGAAAGTGTTATTGCAGATGATGAGTATGACTTAATCAATGCTGGTTTAATAAGAGAAAAGTTAAATATTAAAGGGCAAACGGTAGAAAGTGCTATTGCCTTTAGAGATAAAGTTGTTATGAAAGATTATCTTTCGAAAAAGTTAAATGTTCCTCCATATAGAAGATTACATTCTGTCAAAGATCTATATGAGTTTATTGAACAATATAGTTATCCTGTTATTATCAAACCGATAGATCAAGGGGCTTCTAGAGGTATTTATGTACTATATAATAATGAAGATTTAAAAGATTTTTCTAAAATTTCATGGGAAACAAATTGGGAAGTAGAAAAATTTGTAGAAGGAGAGATGTATCATATTGATGCATTAGTTGAAGATGGGAATATTGTAACTTTGTCGGTTTCTAAATACTTAAATGGTTGTTTAGCTTTCCAAGATAATCAAAATTTAGGAAGTTATCAATTACATCCAAATGAGCTCATGTTCGATAGATTAAGGGAATTGTTTAAAGAGGTATTAGAAAATCTGCCGCATCCACCTGTAAGTGTATACCATTTAGAAGTATTTCATACAAATAAAGATGAATTTTTCGTTTGTGAAATTGCTAGTCGGATAGGTGGAGGATTAATTTCGAATTTGGTTCTAGAAACATATGGTATAGATTTAGGGGTATATTGGTTTAGGAGTATTTGTAATCTTCCGAATAATGAAGGGGAGAAAGAGTATATCGATACGGTGAAGGGTTTTATGTATATACCGCCAAGATATGGGACTCTTAAATCGGTACCTAAAGATGTAGACTTTCCTTTTGTTACATCCTATAAAGTAGTTGCTAAACCGCTTCAAAAATATGATAAAGCAAGTAGAAGTATTGATAGAATTTGTGAAGTAGTTATTGAGGGAACTGACAGTAAAGATCTAGAAAACAAACTCATTCAATTAAGCGAATGGTTTGCAGATCAAATAAAGTGGGATATAGAATCAAAGATTGAGACTGAACGTGCGGTTTTATAATTGTAAAAAATACAATGGTCGCAATTTGCCGATTGATCTATTTATTAACAATGAATTATAGGGGTTATTTCCGAAATGTGGGTATATAGAGGGTGAGGGCTTTTTCAAGATAAAAAGAAAACGGCTATTTACTATACATAGTAGATAGCCGTTTTCTTTTTCAGAGTGTTGGGAAACCCTTCAGGGTTTCCGACACTCTGGGAATTATTGATTTGTTAATGAACAAAAGAACTAGAAAATGATAAAAATAAGAAAAATAGCCCTTCACCTGACCGCTTTTGGTCAGGTGAAGGGCTATTTTTTTCATGTTTTGACAAGCTGCGGTAAGATATGCTTGCATTTGGACAGACTTCAGCCCTCGAAACCGAGTATATCGATAGCCATGTAGTTCCTTGGCATCCGCAAAACTCCGTTCAATAGTAGAACACCGTACTTTATATAGTTTTT
>NZ_JAQOTJ010000001.1:219137-535588 GCF_028401955.1 Bacillus sp. BP-3 | reverse complement strand
AAAAACTATATAAAGTACGGTGTTCTACTATTGAACGGAGTTTTGCGGATGCCAAGGAACTACATGGCTATCGATATACTCGGTTTCGAGGGCTGAAGTCTGTCCAAATGCAAGCATATCTTACCGCAGCTTGTCAAAACATGAAAAAAATAGCCCTTCACCTGACCAAAAGCGGTCAGGTGAAGGGCTATTTTTCTTATTTTTATCATTTTCTAGTTCTTTTGTTCATTAACAAATCAATAATTCCCAGAGTGTCGGAAACCCTGAAGGGTTTCCCAACACTCTGACAAAAATAAACACTCGCATAAAGCGAGTGTTTATTTTTTCAATTGTAAATATTGAATGGCAAACATTGTCTTTGCATCATGAATACGTTGCTCTTTTATTAGTTGCAATGCTTCTTCTAATGATACTTCCATTAACTCAACGAACTCATCTTCATCAAGATCCGCTTTATCTTCCTTCTTCTTCAAGCCAGTCGCTTCATATACGTATACAATTTCATCTGCAAACCCCGGTGAAGTGTAGAATGACGTAATAAGCTCCATATTTTCACATATGTACCCTGTTTCCTCTTCTAATTCCCGAATTGCTGTTACTTCAGGTTTTTCTCCCTGCTCCAACTTTCCAGCAGGAATTTCTACAAGCTCTTTTTCCATCGCTTTACGATACTGTTCAACTAACACAATTTTCTCATCATCTGTAATAGCGATAATCGCTACCGCACCAGGATGCTTCACAATTTCACGTTTACTCGTCTCACCATTTGGCAATACTACTTCATCAACACGAACTTTAATTACTCTTCCATCAAAAATAGGCTCAGTCGCGACCGTTCTTTCTTCAAGATTACTCACAAGACTTCATCTCCCTGTTCTATTTCCTAATCTTTCTTCATACATTCTATCACATTGAAAGGAGCGAAACGAAAATGAAAGTGTATATTTTACCAAATCGAGTAACGTTAGTCGGAAAAGCTTGGGAAATTCGTCATATGCTAAAACAATATGAACAACGTTATAAAACTGTTCATGACTGGATTACAAATACACAAAAGTAAAGTGTTTGTGTAACTCCTTACGCTTTCGTACAATAAAAGTAAGGAGGAGAATTATGAAAACACGTCAATTAGGAAATTCAGATTTATATGTAAGTGAGATTGGACTTGGGTGCATGTCACTTGGGACAAGTGACACAGAAGCCATTCAAATCATTCATGAAGCATTAGATTTAGGCATTAATTTTTTAGATACGGCCGATTTATACAATTATGGATTAAATGAAGAGTTTGTCGGAAAAGCATTACAAGGAAAACGAGAGCAAGTTGTCCTTGCCACAAAAGTTGGAAACCGCTGGACAGAAGAAAAAAATGGTTGGTCTTGGGATCCTTCTAAGACGTATATAAAAGAGGAGATAAAGGAAAGCCTACGCCGATTAAAAACGGATTATATCGATTTATATCAACTGCACGGCGGAACAATTGAAGATCATATCGACGAAGTCATTGAAACATTTGAAGAACTAAAACAAGAAGGATTTATTCGTCATTACGGTATTTCTTCCATCCGCCCTAATGTGATTCGTCAATATGCAGAACGCTCTAATATTGTAAGTGTATTAATGGAATATAGCATGTTCAATCGTCGCCCAGAAGAATGGTTCCCATTTTTACAAGAAAATAATATTAGCGTTATTGCTCGCGGCCCACTTGCAAAAGGTTTATTAACGAATAACAATGAACAGAAATTAGCTAAAGTGAAAGAAAAAGGCTATCTCTCTTACAACTACGATGAAGTAAAACACATCATATCCAGTATGAAAGAAATAACAAATGAGCTCTCTCTAACAGAAGCCGCTCTTCAATATTGCCTGCATACTCCCGCAATTGCAGCTCTCATTCCAGGTGCTAGCTCAATTGATCAGTTACGTGAAAACGTAAAAGCAGGCACTACACATTCATTGACAGACGAACAATACAAACACATTCAATCACTTTTAAAATTGGATACATACGAATCTCATCGCTAAAAAAAGCTACCGAAAATGGGTAGCTTTTTACATCGTATCGTATTTCTCCGGATTCGTTCCTGAACGCTTATTACAATCTAAAGTATCAATTCGGCACATTTCTTCTTCTGTTAATGAAAAATCAAAAACATGAAAATTCTCGGCAATGCGCGATGGTGTAACAGATTTCGGAATGGTCACAATGCTGCTTTGAATATCCCAGCGCAAAATAACTTGAGCAGGTGTTTTCCCATATTTCTTAGCGATTTCTTGAATAACAGGATGTTCAAACACCTCTCCTCCTCGCATAAGTGGACTCCATGCTTCCATTTGAATTTGTTCTTGTTGGCAAAAATTACGAAGTTCAAATTGTGCCAACATTGGATGGAGTTCAACTTGATTCACCATTGGTTTAATTTGACAGTTTTCTAATAAATGCTTTAAATGGTGAATATGAAAGTTTGATACACCAATCGCGCGTACTTTCCCTTCTTCATACAATTTTTCTAGTGCACGATATGTATCCACATACTTCCCACGTATCGGCCAATGAATTAAATATAAATCAACATAATCCATCTGTAATTTCTTTAAACTCGTATCGAAAGCTTTCAGCGTCGTTTCATACCCTTGTTCATCGTTCCATACTTTCGTTGTAATAAACAGCTCTTCACGGGCAATTCCAAATTCACGAATCGCTTCTCCGACACCGCTTTCATTTTCGTAAATAGCAGCTGTATCAATAGAACGGTATCCAATCTCAAGTGCAGTCTGCACCGCTCGTTTTACTTCCTCTCCTTCTTTCGCTTTATATACTCCTAGACCGAGCATTGGCATTTTCACGCCATTATGAAGTGTTGTTGTTGGAATATGCATAAAAAACTCCTCCTTTTTCTACATTTCAACAAGAAAAAGATAAAAAGTCAAAAGAAATGCGGTTTGTTCACATAATCTTGTTATGTTAAGAAATCAGCCTTAAAAACTCCCGCTTTACATTTTAGCCAGATGTTCCTTTGAAATAAGCCTAGATCAAATATGGACTAACAACTGTTGATAAACTTTAAAAGGTAGCTTTTGCAGGAAGATAATGAAAAGTATAGAATAGTTGTTTTTATAATTATTAGGGAGGTTTTAAAAAATGGACGTTGAGTCTCTTACCATAAATAAGCATAGTTGGGATGAAACTGCACACCGTTTTTTTGGTAGAAATCCTCTTCCCGAATATGGGCCATTGGCACCTAGTGAGGAAGAATTAAATTTGTTTGGCGATGTTACCAATTTAAAAGTTTTAGAAATTGGTTGTGGAAGTGGGCATTCATTACAATATATGGACCAAAAGAAAGCTGGTGAATTGTGGGGATTGGACCTGTCAAATAAACAGATAAATGCAGCAAAAATGTTATTAAAGAATTCTAATTCACCGGTAAAGTTATTTGAATCGCCAATGGAGGTTACTCCGGGCTTACCCACTAATTATTTTGACATTGCTTTTTCTATATACACAATAGGGTGGACAGCTAATCTAGAAAAAACATTAGCACATATTAGTCATATTTATCTTTAGATTAGGTAAGTGTAACATTTGATATTAAAAGGACCACAACATTTTAGATATGTCTAAAATGTTGTGGTCCGATTTGTTTTCTGTGGATTTTAAAAAAAGTTCGATAATTCATAAATTAAATAGACTAAACTAATAAGAGGATATTATGTTCAATATATGAGCATACATCCTCTTTTCTTATACATATTAGATTAGTTATACAGATATTGAAAATATAGTTCAATATGTATTATTACTACAACAACATAGGATAGTTGAACAAGAACAATAGATCTTTATGGTAAAATTTATTTGTGTAAGAAGAAATGAGAATTTGATTTTGAATAAGATTAAAATTTACTAAACAATCCTGTAGTGAAGGTATTATGTTTAAGACGTAAGAGGAGGATAAATAGCATGATAAATCAAGCTGAATGGTTGTGGCAACGTATTATCGAAAGAGGATCAAATTCTGAAGGTAACTTTAAAGAATCATTAAATCTTCAGCCAGGTGCAAGTGATGAAGAGTTTCAACTTATTGAGGATACACTAGGGGTTACACTCCCTGAAGAAATGAAGAGCTTTTACAGAGTGTATAACGGACAAACTTGGGAACCCGGGGTGAATCCATTTGTAAGGAATTTGACTCTGTCCCCTACTTCTGAAATTATCGATAATTGGAAATTTTTACAGGAAGAATTCGATCCTGATGATGATTTAGAGCCAGATATTGAAAAAGAGCTTAAACCAGCTCTTTGGAATTCTAAGTGGATTCCAATTGCAGAAAATGGTGGCGGAGATTACCTTTGCATTGATACAGATCCATCTGAAGTTGGGGTTTCAGGACAAGTTTTATACTTTTACCATGACTGGGGAAGGCGTGCTATTAAGGCAAAGAATATTTTTGCATTCATCGAAATTTGTTTAAAAGAAGAGAATTGTGAATAAATGTACTTAAAATAACGGGTGCTTTAGTTAAATAAGAAAGGACATTACATATTAGACATAACTAATATGTGCCCCCCCTTTATTTTTTATGACTTTATATATTTTAGAGAATTTCAAAACAGTTCAACTTTGTTTCAAACCAATATGAGGGCATCTATCCATACATAGAAGCAATCAGCGCCCTTCCCCACTTTTTCCAAAGCGTAATTCCTTGCTTTCTTCAACCTTTTATCTTACAGTGTAAGCGTAAAATAAAATACACAAAGTAGAGGTCAAACGATGAAAGCTCTTATATTTAACACATTTGGAGAACCAGAAGTATTACAATATAAAGAAATCCCTAATCCTATTATTGGACCTAAAGAAATTCTTGTGAAAATGAAAGCAATTGGTTTAAACTTTGCTGATGTTTATAGAAGAAAAGGTAATTATCACCTTGCCGGTAAACCGCCATACATTTTAGGATACGAAGGTGCTGGAATTGTCGAAATGGTCGGAACTAATGTTACGACAATCAAGCAAGGAGACTCTATTGCATTTGCAGATGTTCCTTATGCAAATGCAGAGCTGGTAGCGGTGCCAATAGAGAAAACAATTCCACTTCCTAATCATATTTCACATGAAACTGCTGCTTCTATTTTACTACAAGGTTTAACAGCTCACTATTTAACCCGAGATAGCTATGCGATAAAAGAGGGAGATATTGCGCTCGTGCACGCTGCTGCCGGTGGTGTTGGCCAACTACTTGTACAAATTATAAAATTACTAGGCGGTAAAGTGATTGCACTTACTTCTTCTATTCAAAAAGCAAAAGCTGCCGAAGATGTTGGGGCAGACTGGGCCTTTTTATATGAGGATGATTGGAAACAGAAAGTCATGCACGCGACGAACGGAAAAGGTGTCGATGTCGTATATGAATCTGTTGGTTCTACGTTGATGGATAGCTTTGAGGCAACACGCATTGGAGGAACTGTTGTTTTTTACGGAATGGCAGGAGGTGATCCAGCACCTGTAGACCCGCGCATGCTTATGGATACCTCTAAGACGCTAACCGGCGGGGATTTATGGAATGTACTCACTTCTCATAAAGAACGCATTCTTCGTTCCGAAGAGCTATTCACGTGGATTCAACAAGGAAAGATCAAGTTATCTAAACCAACTACATTTCCATTAAGCGAAGGTGCAAAAGCACACCATTATTTAGAAAGTAGAAAAAGCACAGGGAAAATTTTATTACTTCTGTAAAACAATTATGAAAATAACGTGCCACTCACATATGGCACGTTATTTTTTCTTCATCCACTCGATAGCTCTTTGTTCCCGCTCTCGAACAAATGCATCTTTTCCTTCAATATACCGCTCGATATCACATGAAAATTGTTTCGCAAGCTCTTGCTTTAACGTTGCATACGCCTCGGCTTCTTCACAATGCACCATCATATAATCGCGAAAAGAAAGGTGACGTATAATTTCTTGATTACCTGTCTCATATACATGTAAATGATAGCTTCGCTTTTCTTCTGTACCGTGTATGTAGAAACGCCGTCCCGAAATACCTTTTTCACCTTTCGATGTATAACCTAGTTTTTGGAAAATATCATTCCAACTATCCACCTTGTCAATATTCGTAACTTCCATAATCATATCAATAATAGGTTTCGCCGCTAACCCTGGCACAGATGTGCTGCCAATATGATGAACTTTCACATGTTCAGGCATTGCCTCCTTTAAACGTTTTGCTTCTTTCTGAAACTTTTCTGCCCAATGATTTTCATAGGGCACTACTTCCACTTTTCTCATGCCCATCCCCCTTATATTCGTTTCTTACTTAAAGTCTTTCCATGACAAACTACTTTCACCTAATAATTCTTCAAATGATTTATTTTTTTCACGTTCACGCTGTTCTTTACGCTTTCTCTCTAATTCCATTTCTTGTTTCTGTTCTTCTTGTTCTTTTAACTCTTTCTGTTTACTTTTTAGTTGCTTCATTAGAGCTTCGTTCAATTGATCTCCAATTGTTATTGCTTCCTTTTCCATCTTCATTGCTGTTTGGTTCTGCCCTTGCTTTTGTTTTTTCTTTGCCATAATTAAATCACCTTTTACTTTTTTCTTTATTATAGTAGAAAATGTAATTTGGCAGCAACAAAAAGAATAGTACCGCAAATTCTTGCTCTAATGACTGTATAAATACAACCTACCTTTTCCTGACAAATGAAAATAAAAAGCAAGTGCAAGCTTTTTTTGCTCTACATAGTTGCACTTATATGTTGAAAAGTAAAAATAGGTTTATATAGTTAACCGCTTACAATTAATTATTTATTTTTTATATAAAAATAAAAGGATGTTTTATGAATTTTCTTAAAATATTAAACTTTATATAGATTGTTTCCTCATAATCTATTAAAATTATGTCGTATAATGTCAGATTTACATAAAAGGAGGAGAAAAAAACATGTGGAAAAAAATTATACCTGCCGTCGCTGTTTTAAGTACCGTTACATTTTCAAGTGTATTTGCAGCACCACCAACTTCTACACCAGCACAGGAAAATCGTTATATTGATGTTCAAATGCTAGGTATTAATGACTTTCATGGTCAATTGGACACTGTGAAAAAATTAAACAATAAGGATGTAGGTGGTGTCGAGTACTTAGCTGCACACTTACGTAATCGCGAAAAACAAAACCCAAATACGCTACTTGTTCATGCTGGAGATGCAGTTGGTGCAAGTCCACCAGTTTCAGCTTTATTACAAGATGAACCAACAATGGAAATCTTCAATGACCTTGGCTTTGATGTTGGAACCATTGGTAACCATGAATTTGATGAAGGGATAGACGAAATGCGTCGCCTTATTTATGGCGGTTATCATGAAAAAACTGGAAACTTTAAAGGTGCTCAGTTTCCTTACGTTGCAGCCAATGTTTACAATAAAACAACAGGACGCTTATTTTTACCACCATTTACAGTAAAAATGGTACAAGGAGTTCCAGTTGGTTTTATTGGTGTTGTTACAACTGAAACACCAAACGTTGTTATACCGAAAAGGATTGAAAATGTACAGTTCACAGATGAAGTAGAAGCAATTAACAAGTCTGCCGCACAATTAAAACGATTAGGCGTAAAAGCAATTGTTGTACTAGCACATAATCCTGGTACAACAGATGATAAAGGGATTACAGATGGAGATCTCGTTCGCTTAGCGCAAAATACCGACTCAGAAGTAGATGTCATTTTTGGCGGTCATAACCATGCATATGTAAACGGTACTGTAAACGGAAAACTTATTGTACAAGCTTATTCGTACGGCATGGCTTTCGCAGATGTTGATTTAAAAATTGATAAGAAAACAAAAGATATTGTAGAGAAAAAGGCTGAGATTGTTTCAACGTTCCATGACGGCATCCAACCAGATCCGCAAATTAAGAAAAAAATGGAACAGTATCAAGCAAAAGTCGCTCCTCTTGTAAGTGAAGTTATCGGTAAATCTGCAGTTGCTTTAGATAGAACACAATCACCAGCTGGGGAATCTACACTTGGTAACTTAATAGCTGATGCACAGCGCAGTGCGATGAATGGCCAAATTGCCATTATGAATCCTGGTGGTATTCGCAACGATTTAGATGCTGGAGATATTACGTGGGGAGAATTATATGGCATTCAACCTTTTGGAAATCAATTAATAAAGTCAACATTGACAGGAAAAGATATTCGTGACATTTTAAATCAGCAGTGGCAAAAAGATAGAACACGTATGCTCCAAATTTCTGGCATCACATATAAATGGGATGATAGTAAAGCAGTTGGTGAAAAAGTCGTTGATGTGCACTTAGCAAATGGTCAATCTCTCGTTGATTCACAAACATATACTGTCGTAGCAAATGCCTTTTTAGCTTCTGGCGGGGATGGTTTCGTTTCATTTAGAAATGGAAAAAATGCAGAAACAGGACCAAATGATTTAGAGGCACTAGTAGATTATGTGAAACAAGCAAAATCACCAATTGAAGCCAAAATTGAAGGTCGTATTCAAAAAATAAATTAGTAATTATAGAATACAAATTTTAAATCTTTTACAAACCTTATTATCTATAATTAGTAGAATAAAAGCGGGACATCCCGCTTTTATTCTTTTTCACGATATTTTTTTAAATATTCTTCTAGCGCAACTTCAACAACTTTAGATTTGTGTACACCATTTCTAATAGAAAAACAGTCTAGCTGCTCTAAAGTTTGTTTTGAAAGAGAGAACGTACGTCTTTTTTTCTCTCCTGTTTGGACAGAAGTAATACATATTCCATACTCCTGTTTTTGCAACAATTTATAAATATTTTGCAATTGTTCATAAATAAGACGTTGATAATCTATTTTTTCCTGTTGTGTGTTCACAGCTTCTTTTAATTGTAAATGACGCGGCTCTTTTCCCTCCCCAACAAACATCCTTTTTTTCTGCTCACTATCATATTCATATCCGAGCAATCGTAATTTTTTTGATAGTGTATACGGACTCATTTCTAGTCGTTTCGCAACCATCGCAATCGATTCACGATTATTTAAGCGATCAATAATTTCACCAATCTTCACCTCCTCCCTCCTCTCTCTTATATATAACTTGAAACTTCTATCTTTAGGCATTTTACTTCTCATTCATGCAGGTTAAAGTTATTATGTTAAGATACAATGATTTCTTATTCGTATAATTTAGTGTATGATGACAAATCAACACCGTTCACTATATTGCACTCAAAAGGAGGTCTCTCTCATGTTCAGTCGCAGCTGCACCCCCTCTTTTTACGATAAAAATAAACAACTGATTCCAAATAGCATTGCAATAATTGAAAATGTGCTTATAAACAAACGTAAACAATCGTTGCTTATTCGTGGACAAGATCTCCAACAACCTCTTTTATTATGTTTGCACGGTGGACCTGGAATGGCTCATATTGGCTTTGCACGCCATCTCCAAGGAGAACTTGAGAAACATTTTATTGTTGTCAACTGGGATCAACGCGGGGCAGGAAAATCTTTTTCATGGCAAGATTTCAAAGAGGCGCTAACAATTGAGCAATTTATTTTGGATACACATAAACTAATCAATTATCTTCTAAACAAGTTTCAAAAAAAGAAGTTATTTCTTCTTGGACACTCCTGGGGTAGCATTATTGGATTATCTGCCGCACAGCAATCTCCCCAATTCATCGAAGCCTATATTGGAGTTGGTCAAATTGTGCATATGAAGCAAAATGAGACATTGCTTTTTGAACATTTAATTCGATCCGCAAAGAAGCTTAGACATGACCGAGCGCTCGCATCTTTAAAAAAGCTTGGAAAACCACCATTTCTAGATACAAGACGACTGCTTATTCAAAGGAAATGGCTTGGTATCTTTGGCGGCGCTACTCAAAATGGGACATTTTTTTCGTTCATTCGAAAAGGATTTTTATCATCTGAATACACATTGATAGATTGGATAAAATTTTTAAACGGAAATATAAAATCTGGAGAATTATGGAGAGAAATGTTAACTATTAATTTCTTTTCACAAATTCCAAGCGTTTCGTTTCCTGTCTATTTTTGTTCTGGACGTTACGACTATCAAACACCTTATGCACTTGTACAACAATATTGCGATGTTCTGAACGCGCCTATTAAAAAAATGATTTGGTTTCCTAACTCAGCTCATTCGCCACACTTTGAAGAACATGAACGTTTTGCAAAAACGTTACTTGAAATTAAACAAGAGCACTTCTTACTACACCCGTGATTACTCCGATTTTTTCTATATTTCATGAAAAGTATGGTGTACTGCTTGAAGCATGTTTCTTGTTCAAAATGAAATTTCCGTCAATCGGACTCTTGCTGTCTACAAAAAGCAAAATAGAAAAAGGTGCGTGTACTCACGCACCTTTCATCTAGTTGATCCTCTCTCAATTAGAACGAAATCTAAATTTACTATCTCATGGTTATCTTCTACCTTTTTTATTTTTGCAATTAATTTCTGGATAGCAGCTCTCCCAACACTTGTTATCGGCTGAGCAATTGTCGTTAAAGACGGTGTAGACCACTCTCCTTGCACGGTTCCATTCAAACCAATAATTTGCAAACACTCTGGAATAGAAATATGTAATGAGTGCGCAGCACGGATAAAATTAATTCCGGCGGTATCACTACAAGTGACGATGCCATCTATATATGGATGTTTTCGCAATACATCCATAGCTATTTGTTCTGAATTCTTCTCTCTTCTACACATTTCGATCACTCGGTAAGATATGTTTTTCTCCCAAACCGCGTCTAAAAAACCCCTGAAATGTTCTTCCATCGCTTCATGACTCAGCCCTTCATGAATATAAGCAAGAAAGCGGCATCCTTTCTCTGCTAGTAACGAAACAGCTTGTATTGCTCCATTATAGTACTGCGAAGCCCTTTCCTCATTTGAATCGATAATTACAAATGGAACTGATACTCTTTCTTTTTGTAATCCTTCATATACATCACGCGTCATAAGAATACCGGCAATATTATTTTGTTCAAATACATCCATATAACCACGCTTATGTTTCACATTACATATAACGATTTGATATCCTTCTTTGTATGCTTCTTCTTCAATAACTGTAAGTAAGGATAAGGATGCTGGATCTTGCATGTTAGATACAAGTAAAGCAATCATGGTGGAAGACTTTTTAAATAAAGCTTTAGCCACCGCATTTGGTTTATACTGCAACTCCTCAATTGCTTTTTTCACTTGTTTGACCGTATCTTCATGTACATATCCTTTTTCATTTAATACTCGTGAAACTGTTGCGACTGAAACTCCCGCCAACTTTGCAACATCGCGAATCGTTGCCACCTCTTCACCCCTCAACATGGAAATAGTTTACAATTTCACCGTAAAACAAATTGAATAATACGTCAAGAATATTGTTTTATATTTCTGAAAATTGTTACATAAAAAAGAAGTGCTTACATAGCACTTCTTCCCTCTTCCAATTGTTTGTCTTTTACCGCAAATGTTTTCTTCAGCATCGGTGGTGTAATCATTGTTGTTAAAATAACAACAATTACAATTGCTGTAAAGTAATCTTTTGCTAATAACCCTGACGCAAGACCTTGTCCAGCAATAATGAGTGCCACTTCACCACGGGAAACCATTCCAGAACCAATGATTGTAGAAGACTGTAAATCAAAGCCTGTCATACGTGCTCCAAGACCACAACCAATTAATTTCGTTAATACAGCAATTACTGTTAAGATAGCAATAAACCAAACTTTATCTCCAATTCCTGCAAACGTAATATTCATCCCAATACTTACAAAGAAAATAGGAACAAACATTGCATAGGCAATTGGTTCAACTTTCTTCTCAACCTCATGTTTATAATCCGTTTGAGAGATAGCAATCCCTGCCGCAAACGCTCCGATAATGCCTGCTATTCCTAATAATTCTCCGAAATATGCAAAAGAAAAACAAATAATAAGAGCTGTACTAATAATAGATTCCGATACGCGAAGCGGAGAAAGCCAGCGCATAATCATCGGAACGCCCTTCCATCCAATTAGGATAATAGCTGCAAAAAAGACAACTTTCTTCAAAATAACCATTGTTAAACTTACATCATCTGCACCTAAGAAACTCATTGCAAATGCAAGTAAAATAACAACAAGAATATCATCAAACACCGCTGCACCAAGCATTGTTGTACTTTCACGTGTTTTCATTTTCCCTAAATCTCGAAGCGTTTGCACAGAGATACTAACGCTAGTTGCACAAAGAAGTAAGCCTAAAAATACTGCATTTGCTTGCTCCATTCCCATAATAAGACCAGCAACATAACCACCTAAAAACGGCATAATAATTCCGCCAACTGCTACTGCGAAAGAAGAATTGCGGTTTTCATTCAGTTCTTTTAAGTCCGTTTCTAAACCAGCCATAAACATGAGAAGAATAACCCCAACTTCACTTAACTGCCTTAGTAAATCCGTATTATCAATTAATCCTAGTACTGCTGGACCAATTATAATACCTACAATAAGTTTTCCAAGTACAGACGGCTGTCCTAGCCTAACACTTAAGTCACCCGCAAGTTTTGTACTTAGTAAAATTACTGCTAATTGAAAGAAAAATATCATCTCATCTCTCCTTTTCCTACTTTACTCATTAGAATAACTATATATGATTTATACCAGTCTGTGAAATTATCAAATCCACACCTTTACGTAATTATTACGCTTATTTATTTCCAATAATTTCTTGTTACAAAAAAACTTCCTATTTATAAAACATAGATATTTTTCTTATTCAAACTGCTTATTAATCTGACAAAAAAATTTTCAAACTATATTTTATGTAAGATTATCTCTCTATCATAGTCAATTTTTCTATTTTTTGCACCCCTTCCCGCTTACCGCTCTCACCTTTTCATATGGTTATGATACAATGTAATTATCATATGTACTGTAACTTGGAGGATAGAGTATGAAAGCGTTTTGGACGACATTATTAACGATAATCGGTACTCTTATTGGAATTGGCATTTTCTTTACGAATAAAGTCATGTATTTAAAGAAAAAAACAGAAGAAGAAATTTTAGAACGTGAAACAAAACAGCATTTTCGCTTAGAGGATTATGAAGCTCTACAGAAAGAAGAAGTATGTCTCTCTTCTCAATTTGGTTATAGCATTCATGGTTACTTTATTCCTGTTAGCCATTCAAATAAGTTCATGATTTTTTGTCACGGCGTTACCGTAAACAAAATAAATTCTATAAAATATGCAAATTTATTTTTAAACAAAGGATTCAACGTATTTATTTATGATCATCGCCGCCACGGCCAAACAGGAGGCAAAACAACAAGTTATGGCTATTACGAAAAACACGATCTAAAGACAGTGGTAGATTGGCTCAAACAACGATTTGGTTCAAATATTACGCTTGGTATCCATGGTGAATCAATGGGAGCAGCAACGTTATTACAATATGCAGGTATGGTTGAAGACGGAGCTGATTTTTATATTGCTGACTGTCCATTCTCTGATTTTTACGAACAGCTTCATTATCGTTTAAAGGTGGAGTTTCATTTACCAAAATGGCCTCTTTTACCACTTGCTAATGCATTTTTAAAAGTGCGTGATGGTTATACAATTCGGGAGGTTTCTCCAATTGATTGTGTGAAAAACATTAAAAATCCTGTATTGTTCATCCACAGTAAAGATGATGATTACATTTTATGCAATATGACACAATCATTATATGAGGCAAAAGAAGATGCAAAAGAACTCTTTATTGCCGAAAAAGGCGCTCATGCTTGTTCTTATGCAGAAAATAGAGAAGAATATGAATATGCAGTTGATCACTTTTTAACAACATACGTAAACGAAACAAAAAACAGGCTCGCATAAGCCTGTTTTTATTTTAATGAAATAACAATTGGTTTATCTTTAGCAAACGAAGGAGCAAATAATAATTCAGATGCCGTCTCTTCTTTAGGTATTTCAAATATAATGCTCGATTGCAATGAATCGTATGATTTTAACTTTCTATCATGCAATATACTTGTCTCCCTTTTCGTTTGAACGACTCCATATATTTTTCCGGTCTCCGAAATAACATTAAACTGCGAAGGCTTAACAATAATACTTTTGTTTTTACTGTTCTTTAAAGAAAAGTCCACAACAAGGAGCGTGTAATTATTTTTTGCAGTCCATACATCATAATTTGGTACACGACTTACATTTTTAATAACAAAATCTATTTGATGAGCGGATAAAATTCCTTTTACACTTGATTGATTAGCCTGCTCTCCTCTATTGCATCCAGCTATACAAAAAGAAATGATAATATTTACTATCAACAATCGTTTCCACAACAACTACCACCTTCTTTGTAGTTTCTATCGGTTGTATGTTGCACACATTGTATGTTTTTATACATTTGAAAAAAACGTGTGAAAATTGTACGATTTTCATTTAGACAGATAATTGATTCAGCTTTAATCTGCCATTAAAGCTGATTTTGATATGTAAAATTTTAAATTTAGAGGAATAACTTTTTTTGGAAAAGTATGTAATATAAAGAAAGTTCATGATAATATTATATTACAAAAATTTACAAAATAACTATACAGAGGGAGCAGTTGTGTTGAAGTTAATTAAAAGGCTAAGCATTATATTACTAATCGTTTCAATTTTCTTTATTGTATATAAACAAAAGGAAAGTCATGACCCCGTTATGGAATATTTAAAAACACATAAGGCAGATAAAAATGTATCTTTTATTCTACAAAGAGACGGAAAAAATCTAGTTAGTATAAATTCTGATGAGGTAATTCCTTTAGCAAGCATGATGAAACTGATGATTGCTGTAGAATTTGCTAAACAATCGGCCGAAAGAACAATTAAAGCTGATCAACAAATTCCTTTAAGTGATTTAGAGGCTTATTATGTGAAAGATACTGATGGCTCTGCTCATCCAGATTGGATTCATTATTTAAAAGAAAAAAAACTTATTCAAAATAATCAAGTAACATTAGAACAAGTTGCAAAAGGAATGTTACAGTTTAGTTCTAATGCAAATGCCGATTATTTAATAGACGAATTAGGTCTTGAAAACATTAATCAAACGATAAAAAATTTACAATTGCCTCACCATCAAGAAATATATCCACTTGTATCTAGTTTATACGTTGCTGGCAATTTAAAAAAAGAAGAGAACTTAACCGAAGACGAAACCTATAAAAAATTGAAAGCTATGTCACAACAAGAATTTTCTAGGGAATCTATTAAGATTCACCAATGGATGAAAAATCCTACTGAATTTAAACAGCGTAATATCCCATACCTTAGCGATATGAAATTTCAAAGAATTTGGTCAGATAATTTACCAGCCGCATCCGCAAAAGACTATCTGCTATTGATGGAACGACTGAATCGTAAAGACTATTTTCCATCGAATGTGCAAAAAGAGTTAGACAAGATTGTCGAATCACTAATGGAAAACCCAAATAACAAGAAGTGGTTGATACATGCAGGACAAAAAGGTGGTTCAACAGCATTTTTATTGACAAATTCCCTTTATGCAAAGGATAAAGATGGAAATATGACGGAAATAGTATTTATGTTTAATAACTTAACTGAAACTGAATATACGAACTTGAGTGAAAATTATAATAAATTCCAATTAAAAATTTTGAAAGACCTAAAATTCAGAAACCGCTTAATTAAAAATTTAGATTAATTAAGAAATCTATCCCACAGTTATCAAGCTACTGGAACTAGTTACTCCCAAAATAATAAAAATATGATTACATACAAAAAGGCTAATTCATCTCCAGGTGAATTAGCCTTCTTCCCATCCAAACCAACAGCAAAAATTTCATCAAATTTACAATGGCCTGTTACGCCAATACATCTGTAACTTGATCCATATTTTCAGAAATCCACTTTACTGCTTCATCAAGTGATGGAAACTCTGTTGTTTGAAATGTTACTTCATCTTGTAATAACCATACATCCTTCACTTCTTGTTGCACACCAGCAATTGACCAATGAAGTAAGCTGTACGGATGATTATCATTTAAAAACGATACCCACGTTCGCTCTGTTGCAATGTTTTGTAATGTACGTAATTGTTTATTCATGTTTATGTTCACCTTACTATTTTTTCAGTATATAGCTTATTATATCATTTCTATTTTCTCACAAAAAGCATTGTTTCTAAACGTTGTCAAGTCATTCTAGTAAGTATATGATAAACATATGCGTTTGGTGAGGAGGTGTAACAATGGGGAAAGTACAAATTAAAGTAAATGATAATGGTTCGTTCCGCATTACAGGGGATGTGGAACTAATCGATGCAGAAGGAAATGCATTTCCAGCAAAGCCGGCATTTTCGATATGCCGCTGTGGGTTATCCAAAAATATGCCGTATTGCGATGGTTCACATAAAGGAAAATTTGAATCGGTTGTACGTGCACCAAAGGAATAAAAAAAACACGCGCACAAGAAAATGTGCGCGTGTTTTTTACATACTTCCCATATAAAATCCAGCAAAAGCACTGCCAATACCTATTATATAACTCATAACAAAATATAGTAATGCCTTTTGCCCTTCTCGTTTATGTATCAATTGTACCATTTCCAGTTGATATGTCGAAAATGTCGTAAATGCCCCCATAAATCCTGTGCCACATAATAATATCCACATTTTAGCTACTTCAGCACCATATAACAGACCGAGTAAAAACGAACCGATTATATTTATAAAAAATGTCCCATACGGAAAAGAATCCCCATATTTTTCTTTTACTATCATACTAATAAAAAAACGGGCAATGGCACCGAAAAAGCCACCGATACTAACAAGTAAAATATTCATATATTTCCTTCTTTCCTCACACCGCGTTCATATAGCATATTCCCAACATAAAATCCGCCAAAAGAGAAAAGCAATCCACCTATCATACTCGCAATCACATATAAAAAGGCCATTGTGAACGCTTCATGCTGTAATAGCTTCAGCGTGTCCACACTAAACGTTGAAAACGTTGTATATGAACCAATTATCCCTGTACCAATAGCACTTATCATAAGCGGTGAAACTTGTTTCATCCGAAAGATAGACATCGTTAAAAATGCTAATAAAAAACTGCCACTCATATTAGCTAACCATGTTGCTAATGGAAAACCAGTAAGCGATGTTATTTCAAAGAGCTGTCCTACTCCATAACGAGCTAAAGCTCCAATAACACCGCCTATTCCTACAGCAATATATTTCATATTTTCACCTCGTTTTAGATAATGTATAAAATTTTTCTACACTAGTATAACAAATTTATGTTCTCATTAATGTAAGATGTAAACACTCCTTTATTTTCATACAATTCTTCACATTCAAATATTTTTTATAGCCTTTTGTCTTTTTTGTGCTATAATGTGAGCAAACAGCATCCTTCGGGGTCGGGTGAAATTCCCAACCGGCGGTGATGAAGTGCAAACTTCTAAGTCCGTGACCCGTTTTCAAGTTGAAAACGGTGGATCTAGTGAGACTCTAGGGCCGACAGTATAGTCTGGATGGGAGAAGGATATGTTTTCTAGTACGTATAATAGGATACTATGTTTATTTCAGCATACGCATTTGTACTGTTTATTTTTTAACATACATATGTTTTCTTTCGTATACCGTTCTCTTTTTTGCTGAAATCATACAATAACACTAGCATGTAAAAAAATAGATATTTGCTGGGCTTCTTTTCTATGCAAACATATCGATTAACGCTAGGTTTCTTTTGCATACTCTCGTATCCTTCTTATATTTCTAGAAACATCGTCTCTCTCACCCCAAGGATTATAATCCTTGGGGTTTTTTGATTTTTTTAGGAGAGGTGAGTTTATGACAGATCAAGAATATATGGCACTTGCTTTGCAATTAGCAAAACATACAGCTGGGCAAACAAGTCCTAATCCTATGGTTGGTGCTGTTGTTGTAAAAGACGGGAATATCATTGGAGTAGGGTCCCACTTACGGGCAGGAACTGAACACGCTGAAGTTCACGCTCTTCGCATGGCTGGTGAAAATGCCCACGGTGCAACAGTATATGTAACGTTAGAGCCGTGCAGTCATCACGGAAAAACACCTCCTTGCTGTGACTTACTCATCGCAAAGAACGTAAAACGAGTCGTTGTTGCAGTACTCGATAGCAATCCGCTCGTTTCAGGTCAAGGTGTCAAGCGATTACAGAAAGCTGGAATTGACGTAACAATTGGTGTACTGGAAAAAGAAGCAAAAGAATTAAATCGTTACTTTTTCCACTACATGAAAACAAAGCGTCCATTTGTCACACTAAAAACAGCAATGAGTTTAGATGGAAAAATCGCTACTCATACTGGTGAAAGTAAATGGATTACAGGTGAAGAAGCACGTGCTGATGTACACCGTTATCGCCATACACACGATGCCATTCTCGTCGGTGTAAATACAATTATTACCGATAATCCGCATTTAACAACGCGGATTGTAAATGGCGGAAAAAATCCGATTCGCATCGTACTTGATACACATTTGCGAACCCCACTTTCATCTCATGTAATTACAGATGGCGAAGCACTAACATGGTTTATCGTTGGAAATGACGTTTCAAAAGAGAAAATCGCAAAATTTCAATCAGATATGGTATCTGTATTGCAAATGAAAACGAATCGTATTGAAATAAACGAACTACTCGATCTTCTCGGAGAAAAAAATATTCTTTCTCTCTTTGTCGAAGGCGGACAAACAGTTCATGCAAGTTTCTTAGAAGCAAAATGTTTGCAGGAACTGATTACTTATATTAGTCCAAAGCTAATTGGTGGTAATGAAGCCCCAACATGTTTTGGTGGAAATGGTTTTACACAACTAAAAGATGCACTCTCGCTGCACATTCAATCGATGGAACAAATTGGTGATGATATAAAAGTAACTGCCACTCCAAGAAAAGAGGTGCCTTATGTTTACAGGAATTGTTGAGGAACTCGGAACAATCTCTAATATGCAGCAAACCGGCGATGCTATGAAGCTGACAATTTCAGCAAAAACAATTTTGGTAGACGTAAACTTAGGTGATAGCATTGCTGTAAACGGGATATGTTTGACTGTCACTTCTTTTACATCCACTTCTTTTACCGTTGATGTCATGCCCGAGACGATGCGAGCCACGTCTCTTCAATCACTGAGCCGTGGCTGGGCAGTAAATTTAGAGCGTGCTATGGGTGCAAACGGCCGCTTCGGTGGGCATTTTGTGACAGGACACATTGACGGCACGGGAACAATTACCGATAAAAAACGAAGCTATAACGCTGTATATTACAAAATACAATTGCCAAACGAATTACTTCGTTATTGTTTACAAAAAGGGTCCGTTGCCATTGATGGTACAAGTCTCACAATCTTTGGAGTTGATGAATCTTCCATCACAATCTCTCTCATTCCACACACATTAAGTCAGTCAGTAATCGGAACAAAAACTACTGGCGATATCGTGAACATTGAGTGCGATATGATTGGAAAATATATTGAACGTTTTATTACAAAGCCAACATCTAAAAAGAGCTCAATTACAGAAAACTTTTTACAAGACAATGGATTCCTATAAGGGAGGAAATGAAATGTTTCATCGAATTGAAGAAGCACTAGAAGATTTAAAACAAGGAAAAGTTGTGATCGTGTGCGATGATGAAAATAGAGAAAATGAAGGAGATTTTATTTCTTTAGCCGAGTATATTACACCAGAAACAATCAATTTCATGATTACACACGGGCGTGGCCTTGTATGCGTTCCTATCACAGAAGAATATGCCGATCGTTTAGAGTTAGGACCTATGGTTTCACAAAATACAGATTCACACGGTACGGCTTTTACAGTTAGTGTTGATCACATTTCAACGACAACTGGTATTAGCGCTCATGAACGTGCAGCAACTGTACGCGAACTATTAAACCCTACAGCGAAAGCAAGTGATTTTAAACGCCCTGGACATATTTTTCCCTTAATCGCAAAAGCAGGGGGTGTTCTTCGCCGCGCTGGGCATACAGAAGCTGCTGTAGATTTAGCAAAATTATGTGGCGCAGAGCCGGCGGGTGTTATTTGTGAAATTATAAATGAAGATGGCACGATGGCACGAGTGCCTGACTTATTAGAAATTGCCAAGCAATTTAGTCTAAAAATGATTACAATTGAAGACTTAATTGCGTATTGCCGTCATCATGAAACGTTAGTGCAGCGCGAAGTCGAAATTACATTACCAACCGACTTTGGTACATTTCGGGCCATTGGCTATTCTAATTCTCTGGATAATCAAGAACATATTGCTCTTATAAAAGGCGATGTTTCTACAGGTCAACCAGCGCTTGTGCGTGTCCATTCTGAGTGCTTAACTGGCGATGTATTTGGATCTTGCCGCTGCGACTGTGGCCCACAGCTTCATGCAGCGCTCGCTCAAATTGAACGAGAAGGAAAAGGAGTTCTTTTATATATGCGTCAAGAAGGACGAGGCATTGGACTACTTAATAAATTACGAGCATATAAACTGCAAGAAGAAGGCTACGATACTGTAGAGGCAAATGAAAAGCTTGGCTTTGCAGCTGATCTTCGTGATTACGGTATTGGCGCACAAATTTTAAAAGATTTAGGGTTACAACAGCTTCGCCTTTTAACAAATAACCCACGGAAAATCGCAGGCTTACAAGGTTATGATTTAGAAGTTGTGGAACGCGTGCCGCTCCAAATGCCAGCAAAAGAAGAAAATAAAGCATATTTACAAACGAAATCAACAAAATTAGGTCATTTATTAAATCTGTAATATATAACTACAATTTGAAAAACAGACATAAAAAACTTTCTTTTTAGCATCTGGCTATGCATAGAAGCGGTCAGAGCCTTTTCCTGCCACGCGCATGGATTAAAACAAAGATAGAAAACGCGAGCAAATCATATTTTTCCGAGCAACGATTTCTATGCTCGAAAAAATTAAAATAAATTTATATAGATTAAGGGAGAGATACATGATGGTATTCGAAGGTCATTTAGTTGGTACAGGATTAAAAGTAGGTGTTGTCGTTGGTCGTTTTAACGAATTTATTACAAGCAAACTATTAGGCGGTGCATTAGACGGTTTAAAGCGTCACGGAGTAGAAGAAAGCAACATTGATGTCGCTTGGGTACCTGGTGCATTTGAAATTCCGTTAATCGCAAAGAAAATGGCAAACAGCGGAAAATACGATGCTGTTATTACACTTGGAACAGTGATTCGCGGCGCAACGACGCATTATGATTATGTTTGTAATGAAGTGGCAAAAGGCGTAGCTTCCCTTTCATTACAAACAGAAATTCCTGTTATCTTTGGCGTCTTAACAACAGAAACAATTGAACAAGCAATTGAACGCGCTGGTACAAAAGCTGGCAATAAAGGATGGGAATCTGCCGTTGCAGCGATTGAGATGGCAAATCTATCCCGCCAGTGGGCATAAAGTGAAACTTCCTCTTGTGAGACGCTTTTCCTCACAAAAGGTTAGCCCATCCAATTGGGCTCTTATGGCTGGTTTGATTTTCTTTCTGCTCTTACTTCTTACCAGCCGTTTGAGCGGAGTGAAATGAAACTACCCATTAATGTGGAAAAAAACCGATTACATTTCAAGTTTAAAATAAAGAGAGGCTTCTGCCTCTTTTTATTTTTCCATTTTTCCTTCCCCGTGTCCTTCTTGTATAATTTGCAGCTCTTCCCGCACTTCTTTTAAATTTTTCCCCTCTGTATTGATTCCAAAATACGCAGCTTGGTGCCGAAAATGCTGTTCGATCCTCTTTTGCAAATCTTTCTGTTCAGGATTTTCAGCAACTTTTACTGGGTCTACACTAACTGCCTTCAATAAAATAAGAAAACTCATAACTGCTAATATATATTGATGCATGCGAATCCCCCAAATCACGATTAAATTCTCTCTTACTATGTACAATTGCAGAATGGGAAATTCGAACACATAATATGTCATCTCTTTACAAATCCAATGATTCCAACACTTATATACGCTTTATTACATTTTATTTACAAAAAAAAGAAAGCTCCTTCATGGAGAGCTTTCTTCACAAGTTATCATAGGATCTACAATGCACATTCCTCAATTTCAAACCCTAGATCTTCAATCATTCCCCAGTCTGCTGTTGGCTCTTGGCCAGCAGTTGTTAAATAATCACCAACGAAGATTGAGTTGGCTGCAAATAAACCCAGCGGTTGAACAGCTCGTAAATTAATTTCACGTCCGCCAGAAATACGAATTTCTTTTGACGGATTCACAAAGCGCATCATTGCTAATACTCTCAAGCACTGCATTGGCGTTAATTCTTTTTGTCCTTCTAACGGTGTCCCCTTTACAGAAACAAGGAAGTTACATGGAATAGAATCTGCATCTAAACGCTTTAATTCAAATGCAATCTCTACGCGTTGTTCCTCCGTTTCACCCATTCCAAAAATAGCACCAGAACACGGTGATATACCCGCATGCTTCGCTTTTTCAACCGTATCAACACGATCGTCATACGTATGAGTTGAACAAATGCTTTCGTAATTATCTACATGCGTATTTAAATTATGATTGTAACGATGCACGCCAGCTTCTGCAAGGCGCTCTGCTTGATCTTCATTTAAGAATCCTAAACAACAACAAATCTTCAAATCAGTCGTTTCGCGAATTTCTTTTACCGCTCCAATAACATGATCTACTTCTTTATTCGTTGGGCGACGGCCAGAAGCTACGATACAATATGTGCCCGCCTTACGACGAATGGCTTCATGTGCACCTTCGACAATCTTCTCTTGTGTTAACCAAGCATATTTATCAATCGGAGCTTCGGATACGATTGATTGGGAACAATACCCACAATCTTCTGGACATAAACCTGACTTCGTATTAATAATCATATTTAATTTTACTTTTTTCCCGAAGTAATGATGACGAATCACATACGCCGCATTCATAATTTCTAAGATTTCTTCGTCTTTTGCTTGTAAAATACTAAGTGCTTCTTCTTTCGTTACATCTCTTCCCTCTAATACTTCAAATGCGATTTGCTTCCAATTTGTTTTCGTTTGTACCTGTTTCATTTCTTCTCTTCCCCTCTTTTTTCATATAAGAAAATAAAGCATGATATGTTGCTACAATTCGTTCACCTTCTGTAAAATCTTGTTCGTATATGCGAAGCATACTGCGAAAGATAGAAGGACTTTGACAATAAGACGCTTCATTACTATTCGTTGCTCCAACTTTACGAATCGATTGTAAAAATTCACGAACTGTAGCAAATGTTTCTATGTAACATGTTTCAGTAACCTGTATATCCCCTGTTATTCTTTTACATAATTCTTGCAGCTGTAATCCTGTAAAAAAGTTTTGCCCAACAGTTGTAGTATCCTCTATGGCACATGCTGTTTTCGCACGCTGAAATGATGTATGAAGCTCATGAAACGTTTCAGTTCCAAATGTTGAAAATAACAGCACACCATCTTCACGTAAATTTTTATATAAATGTACTAACGTAGCTGATAAATTATTTAACCATTGAAATGTTGCGTTAGAAATTATTACATCATATCGTTCATGAAGTATAATACGTTCAATGTCTTCACATTGAAATGTAACAGACTCTACATTACACCTTGTCTTTGCTTTCGCAATCATACTTTCTGCAAAATCAACAGCGGTAATCGTTGCCTTCGGAAAGGATGTTGCTAGTTGCTCTGTGACATAACCTGTGCCGCAGCCAAGTTCTAAAATATGAATTTGTGCCGCTTCATCGAAATGCTCTTTCATATGAGCAAGCAGCCAATCCGCCATCTTTTTTTGAACATTTGCATATTGATCATAGGACACAGCAGCTTGATTAAATCGTTTTTGTAACAACGTCTTGTTAATCATTTCGCTCTATCCCCTTTACGAACTGTATCATTTCTTGTGCACATCGCTTTGCTTGTGTGAAACAAAGTGCATGCCCAGCTTCTTCTATAATCGTGAGTGATGCGTTTATTTTTCCTTGTATATACTCCGCTGCAGAGAGAGGGCAAATCACATCATCTTTTCCATGAAGAAGTAGTACTGGCACATCTACTTGTACTAGCTGTTCTCTAACATCTGTTTCTATTAAATAATGGAGTCCACATTGCAAAGAATGAATCGAATCACCTTGAAATTGTTCAGCTATTTTCAGAAACGCCCTGTCTTGTCCGCTTTCCTGCTCCGCCTTGGAAAACATACTCATATAAAATCGTTTCAACGTATCATCTTTTTGTTTCAAAAGATTTCGGCTCATTCGGTCGACAAAAGAGTGTTTCCAGCCATGTATGTAATCGGAATCTGTTGTAAATTTCGCTGTTCCTCCTAGTAAAACAATCCCTTTCGTTTGCAATAAATGATGCACTTGAAGAGCGGCCAATGCCCCAAGTGACCAGCCAACTAAAATTACTTTTTTATCTTGCGCTACCTCTATAATTCGGCGTTGAAAGTCCTGCTCATCTTCACTATTACGCCAATGAACGACATGCACGGGAAAATCATGTAAATACGGAAGGAATGCTTCCCAAACCTGTTCTTCCATGCCCCATCCGGGTATAAGAATAAGAGTAGGCTGCGTCATGAAATCACTCCTTCTTCTTTTCCAATTTGTACAATCCGCTGCGTTGCCCACTGCAAATCATTATTCGTATGCTGCGCTGTTACGGCAAACCGGATGCGGGAACTATGCTGCGGTACAGTGGGCGGTCGAATCGCAATTGCCGCTATCCCTGCTTCTTGCAATTTCATACTAAAACGGAGCGCTGCTTCATTAGAACCTACAATAACAGGAACAATATGCGTGGTACTGTCTCCAATATGAAAACCAGATTTTTGCAGAGCGGCTCGAAAATATTGGCCATTTTCTATTAATCTATAACGATCTGTTTCATCTTTTCTCACAATGTCAATTGCTTTCCCAATTGCGCCAAGCGTTCCTGGAGGTAACGCGGTTGTAAAAATAAAACTGCGCATCGTATTGATCAAATACTCGATACAAACAGCACTTCCAGTAATATACGCACCATAACAGCCCATTGCTTTACTAAATGTGCCCATGTGAATATCGATTGACTTAGCCAATCGGGGATACTCATGAGCAAGACCTGCGCCATTTCTCCCATATATTCCGCCTGCATGTGCCTCATCAACCATAAGAAGCGCTCCGTACTTTTCTTTCAGCATCACTAAATCTTCTAAGTGAGCCCTATCTCCATCCATACTAAAAATAGTATCCGTAACAATTAGTTTTCGTTTTTCTACCTTTGCAGATTTCAACAATTTCTCTAAATGTTCTAAATCATTATGACGATAGCGCTTATGTTCGGCACCGCTTAATACGATGCCATCTACAATACTGGCATGATTGAGCCTATCGCTAAACACAATGTCATGACGACTTACAAGTGAAGAAATAGCTCCGATATTTGCTATGTAACCGCTATTCACTATTAGTGCTTTTTCAGTTTCTTTCCAAGCACATATATGCTGTTCAATTTCTTCATATAACGGATAGTTCCCTACAACCAGACGTGATGCCGCCCCACTGGTCCCATACTTTTTTGTCGCTTCTATTGCAGCTTCTTTTAATCGTTCATCACCAGCTAATCCTAAGTAATTGTTTGAAGCTAAATTTAATAATCTCTTTCCATTTCGAATGAGCCACGCTTGTTCAGCGTGCTCCGTTGCAAATAATTTTCGGTGCTGTGATGTTTCGATAAGACTCGCTAGCTTAGACTGAAAATGCGTTTCCCACACTGGATTCATTGCGTAAAAACTCCTCTAACCTTGAGATAGCAATACTCTCTTCTGCCGCTTGTAATAATTCATTTCTTGTAAAATCTTCGCGAAGCTCTGGCAGCAATCCAATAACCGGTACGCCGCTTAATTCTTCTATCATTTCTTTATTTTCTAATACTCTTTCTTTTTCTTGTTCTCGGCATCCGGATAAAATGATCCCCGCAACTGATAGGCCGTGTGCTTTTGCATAAGAAGTTGTTAAAATCGTATGATTCACTGTCCCAAGTGTTGGCCTTGCTACAATAAGCAATGGTAATTGCAGTTGTTTCGCAAAATCGACAACGAGGGCATCGTCTGTGTAAGGAACTACAAGTCCACCAGCACCTTCTACTAACAAAGAGTCAAATTGTTTCGATAATTCTTCATAATGACTTGTAATATCTGATAATAATACTTGCCTTCCTGCCCGCTTCATTGCTAAACGAGGCGCAAGCGGTTCTTCAACTGAGTAAGGACAAATCTCCTCACATGATATTGTTACACCTGCAGCTGTTTTCAACCGAGCAGCGTCTCCTTCTCGGTGTGAGGAAAGATGACCACTCTGCAATGGTTTATAGACACCGACATTATAACCACGCCCACGTAGCAAACCCGCTAATGCACCTGTTACAATCGTTTTTCCTACTTCCGTATCGGTTGCTGTCACAAAGAAACCACTCATCATTCTCCCTCCGTTACCTCTTGAATGGCTTGCTGTAAAATCGCAATCATATCATCCAGTTCTTCTATCGTAGAAGCAAGCGGCGGCATAAAGACAACGACATTCCCTAGCGGACGAAGAATCATTCCTAAATCACGTGCTCTTCTGCAAACTTTCACACCGACTCGTTCCTGCCAAGAATATGCTTCCTTCGTTTCTTTATTTTGTACGAGCTCAATGCCAATCATAAAGCCTCGCTGACGAATATCTCCTACATGCTTAAACCCCCGCAGAACTTCTAAGCGTTTTTCGATATATTCCGCTTTATGACTAACAGCTTCTATAAGATTAGTCGTTTCAAATAATTTCAAATTTGCAAGTGCTACTGCACAGCCTAATGGATTCCCTGTATAACTATGACCATGGAAAAACGTTTTTTGTTCCTCATAATCGCCTAAAAAAGCACGATAAATTTCATCTGTCGTTACAGTAATTGCAACCGGTAAATATCCCCCTGTTAGCCCTTTTCCAGCAGTTAAAATATCCGGTGTGATCCCCTCATGTTCGCATGCAAACATTTTTCCGGTTCTGCCAAATCCTGTTGCTACTTCATCTGTAATAAGAAGAACATTGTATGCTGTGCAAAGCTCTCTTAACCCTTTTAAATAACCATCTGGCATTGTAATAATCCCACTCGCTCCTTGGACAAGTGGTTCGATGATAACAGCTGCTACTTCTTCGTGATTCTCTCGTAATAAATCTTCCATTTCTTCTAAATGTTTTTTCACAATCATTTGTTGATCTTCCCCATAAGGAGAACGATATGTATATGGATATGGTACTTTTAACGTATCAAATAAAAGCGTACTATACACTTGGTGAAACATATCAATCGCCCCGACAGATACGGCTCCAATTGTGTCACCATGATACGCTTCTTTCATCGTAATAAATTTTTTCTTTTTAGGCTTTCCTTTATGTTGCCAATATTGAAAGGCCATTTTAATTGCAATTTCAACTGATGTTGCACCAGAATCAGAATAAAAAACTTTCTTCAGTCCATTAGGTACAATTTCAATAATTTTTTCGGCTAATAAAATACTTGGTACATTCGCAATACCGAGTAATGTCGAGTGTGCAACTTTATTTAATTGCTCACGAATCGCATCGTCTAACTCTTGAACATGATGACCATGAACATTGAGCCAAATAGAAGACACGCCGTCCCAATAGCCTTTCCCATTCACATCATATAATTTTCTTCCTTCTCCTCGTTCAATAATGACAGGATCATCTTCCAAATAATCTTTCATTTGAGTAAATGGATGCCACACATAATCTTTATTTTTTTGAGTTAGTTCCTCATATGTAAAAGTTTGATCCATGCTCCTCACAGTCATAATTGCCACCCCTAATGTTAACTTAGTTTATTTAAAGGTTAACATTAGAAAACAAATACTGTCAATTCTTTTTCATAGAATCATATTCTAAAAAAAGAACGACTTATCCTATGATAAGTCGCCCTATTGACCATGCTTCAGTTTACCAATCTCTTGAATTAATTGTTCATCCGTTTTACCTTCTACGTCGATTCCACGTTCTTTTGCATGCTCCCTAAGAAGTTCTTGACGCTTTTCAGAACGCACTGCACCTATTTCTTTTTGAATCTGTTCTTTTGTTTTTCCTTCTGTAGAAATCCCAAATTTATCTGCTGTTTTTTTCATTTTTTCTTCTTCATCTTGTCTTACTGTTTCTTTTGGTTTTTCAACACTTTTCTTTATTGAATTCGGAGATGACGCAAATGCTGTATAAATTCCAGCACCACCAATGATTGTGAACAACATTGAAATAATTATGATTTTCATCTTCATATTTTGCCCTCCTTACATTCATTATAACGAACAAAAAAAGTAATTTGTACCCTTTTTCTCTATCAGACGACTTCAAAAATAACTGTTGACACTTCCTTATTTTATATAATAAAAATTTACTAACATGATATGAATCAGCGATGATAGGATTTAGTAATATTTCGCTTCATGATTTCACAAAGCTGGTGAACGATGCGAACCAGTACAGAACGAAGTATGAATTCCCCCCTTAAGCTTCTTTTACGAAACAGTTGGAGTAATGAAAGACGGTTATAGACCGTTATGTCTGCAAAGTGGTGAAATGTTTTTTATTTCACAATTCAGGGTGATACCGCGCTATTTTCGTTCCTGCATGATTGCAGGGGCGTTAACTTCTTTCCGGGTGAACAATATATCTTACCAAGTCAAGCATTTGCAGAAAAATACGATGAACTAGGCTTAAAGCACCGCGATCTATCATGTGTATTAGAGGATGCTGGTACAGTGATTAATCCGCTTGTACCGTGGGGAGTTAGTGGTGTGTTTCTCTCAAATGTCCTAAACGTACCAACAATGAGTTACTTGCCATACACCGTTTTCTGTTTACTTTGTGCAATCATCACTTTATTTGTTGGATTCACAGGCTTTGGCCTTTCATGGAATAAAGAACATAAAGAAAAAAGTCCGCTGCTTTGCAGTGGACTTTTTTTATTATTTATTTAATTTCTTTCTTCTCAATAACGCTATCGCACCTGCACCAATAAACGCAAGACCTGCCCCTAATGTCGTGAACACATTCGCCCCTGTGTTTGGCAAGTTGTTGTCTGTTTTCGTTTGCTCTTTACCTGAATCTGCTGCTGTCGGCTTCTCTTCGCCGTTTTTATTATCTTCTGTTGTTTTCGGCTGATCTCCGCCATTATTATTATCTGTTGGCGTTGGCGGTTGATTCGTTCCATTATTGCCGCCATTTGGCTTATCTCCACCAGTTGGTTCATCTTTTTTCGTTACATCAATTGCATATTTTGCAAATTCATTTTCTGATGGGCCAACGTAAGAAATATTGCCGTCTTTTGTTATAAATTTTTGTGCGTTCGGAGAAGAATCAAATGTAACATTCAATTTCTCGCCAACAATTGGTTTAAATGCCCAGTTTTTATCTGCCGTCGGGTTAATTGTTTTGATTTGTTTCATATACTCTACAATAATTTGACGTGTTTCATCAGGAGACTGTAAAATCACTTCTCCTTTGCTTACACCTGGGAATGTTTTACTGCTACCACGATAATTATTCGTTGCTACAACAAACTCTTGGCTATCCGATACCGGCTTTCCATCAAACGTTAAGTTCACAATACGATTTGCAGCTTCATTTACAACTTTTCCATCTTTGTCATACTTAGCAGGCTGCGTTACATCAATTTCATATTTCACGCCATCTAATACATCAAAATTGTATGTTGGATAGTTAATATTCACTAGTTTTTGCTCATCTGTGTTCTTTGGATCGATTTGATTAAATTGACCAGCAGACATTTCTAACCAATCTTTCAATTGAGCACCATTTACTTTTACTGCATATAATGTGTTTGGATATACGTATAAGTCCGCAACGTTTTTAATTGCAAGCGTCCCTGCTGGAATATCTGTATAATATGTAGCGCCGTTACGTCCACCTGCTTTAAATGGTGCACCTGCTGATAAAATTGGCAGCCCTTCAAATTTCGTACCCTTCATCTTCTGCTCTGTATACCACTTTTGTGCATTCGTTACGATTTGAACAGATGGATCATCTTGTACAAGCGCAAAGTAACTATTAATTGGCGCTTTCGTTTCACCAACTGGTGTATTTACATATTTAATTGTTCCTTCATGATCATCCTTTATCTCGTCTACTAATTTTTGGTCTGATTCTACTAAAGCATTTCCTTTACTATCTGCAATTGGACGAACAGCAGGGTTCGATTTATCTTTTTGTACTTCCCATTTTCCGTTCACTTGCTTTAATTCCATATCAATCATACCTAAATTATTTCCGAAAACACCTGGCATTACAACCGGAACACCATTATACTTGTCCGTTACTACTGCGTGAGAATGCCCCATAAGTACTGCGTCAACACCAGGAACTTCTGTTGCTAAATAATAGGATGAATTCTCCATTCCAGAATTGTAACCGCTTTTATCAACACCCGAATGAGCTAACGCAACGATAACATCTGCGCCTTCTGCTTGCATTTTCGGCACCATTTCTTTTGCTGTTTCTACAATATCTTTTGCTATTACTTTTCCTTCTAAATTCGCTTTATCCCATCCCATAATTTGCGGTGGTACAAAGCCCATGACTCCAATTTTTATTTTCTGCGTTTGTCCAGCCTCATCTTTTACTTCTTTTTCAAAAACATGATATGGTTTGAAATAATTTTCACCAGTTTTTGCATCATATACATTCGAGTTAATTACAGGAAACTGTGTTTCGCTAGTCACTTTTTTTAAATAATCTAAACCGTAGTTAAATTCATGATTTCCAAGAGAAATGACATCATACTTCATTAAATTCATCATACGATATAACGGATGCACATAGCTTGGATCTTCTTTTTTTATTTTATTTGCCACATAATCGCCAAGCGGCGTTCCTTGCAATGCATCTCCATCATCAAATAAAACAGAGTTTTTTACCTCTCCACGTGCTTGATTAACAAGCGTTGCTGTTTGAACTAATCCTACTTTATTATCTGTTTTTGTTTGATAGTAATCATAGTTCATTAAATTTACGTGAATATCAGATGTTTCTAATATTCTTAGTTTCACATTACTTTCCTCTGCATATGCAGGCGTAATCCATACTTGTGGAGCAATAACACCCAATGCAAGTGTAGCACCAGCTAACGTTTTTGTTGATTTCTTCACAAAAAATCCCCCTTATAGCATAATCCCTAATTATAAAATATACGATGGGATCAGTGTCCCTACTTCTTAATCATCCAAATTGACAAGACGTTAGTTGTCCTACTTCTTTTGCAAGTTGGATAAATTTACCCCATCTGGAATTTATCATAACGAACAGGCGTTAATATCGTCAACAAATTTTGACGTACTTCTACAAAATTTCTGTAAAAACATTGTAAAATTTTCGTGAAGACGTAACATATATTCCATTGCTTCTCATTATGAATATGATAAAATAACCATTTATAAGGAGGATAACATAATGAAAAAACTTCTTTTATCTACAGTTTGTCTCCTCCTTCTTATCATTGCATTTTTGTATTATGACAAGAATCATGAGACAAATATTCAAAAAGAACCTTCTACAGCAACCGTTCCGCACTGGATTGATACACAAACAGATGCGATGCTTCATCATCTTGTCTTAGGTGATTCTCTTGCAAAAGGTTATGGATCTACACAAGGTGGGTATGTACAAGTTGCTTCTCATACATTAGAAACACAATTACAAAAACAAATTATAGTCGACAACCTTGCAATAAATGGCTTAACAACAGACCGGTTACTGCAAATGGTGCAAACCGAAGAAATAAAGCAAAAAATAAAAGAAGCTCATATGATTACAATTAGCATTGGCGGGAATAACGTTTTACACATCAATCGAAATGTCGGTATTATAGAAGGAATGAAATTATTAAATGAAGAAAAAGATCATTTTGAACAAGATTTACAAAACATTGTAAAAACGATTCGTTCCGCTAATCCGAATGCACTCATCATTTTATCTGAGCTCTATAACCCATTAAAATTAGATGATTCCATTGCTTCTTACGCAAATGTTTTCTTAGACAATTGGAACAAAACAATATATTCGATTTCAAAAGAAAATCAACCTTCACTCGTCTTACCGATTCGCAAATTATTACCAAATGATCAAAAAGATTTACTGTATGATCAAGTTCATCCAAATGATAAAGGATATGAAATAATCGCAGAATCATTCGCAAAACAAGTGTTATCATATAAAGTGAAACTTCCATAAGTAGGTGGGGTTCCTACTTATGGTTAGTTGAACCAATCGGGTCCTTACAGACGGTTTTCCACCTTTTATTCACAAAAGAATCATTCTATTTTTATAACATTATGTTTTTTTGTTACAATAAGAACAGAAGGGGGGGCCTGTTATATGGATTCACGTGAGTGGGAACGCATCGTTGATCATCTCCTTTCGCTAGTGCCTCTTTTTTATCGCAAGTTTATGCTTCCTGGAGAGTTCTCTTCTGAGCGACATATGCCGCCATCACATACGCAGGTATTATTGTTATTGCATGAGCGAGATACATTAGCAGTTTCAGAAATCGGTAAACGATTAGCTATTTCAAGGCCGAATATGACACCATTGCTAAATAAACTCATTCAAGAAGAGCTTGTAGAGCGCCATTATAGCGAAAAAGATCGACGTGTTATTTTAATGTCTCTTACAGCCGAAGGAACATCATTAGTCAATCAATACAAACAATTCCTTTTAAAAAAACTAAAAGAGAATTTACAAACATTATCAGCAAACGATCGGGAGCAGTTAACCCATTCATTGCAAACTATCCAAAATTTAATTATGAAAGCCAATATATAAAGCTGCTTCTAACTAGAAGCAGCTTTATGTCTCATAATAGTTTCCGTAATATACATTTGAATACGGCCAAGTAGTTAAATATGGTTTACTTTCTTGTGATGGTTGAACAGTCTGTCTTACATAAGAAACAGGATAATATACAACATGCGGGTAGTACCTAGGATCATAATAAGAAAAAAACATCAACTTTCCTCCTTTTTAGAAGCATATTCAAAAAGGAAATTTGATGTGCATTCATTATAGTTGTGCAATTGGTCTTTTTATTTGTTTCTTTCTTTTCGTCAATCGTAATTTGCGGTTTTTCTCGTATAAATAGTGCATAACAAAATAGGCAATTATGCCGAGTCCAACTCCTATAATCGTCATACCTATTATTACATATACTTCACTTTGTAACAGACTTCTTAATATTGTTAGTCCATTACTTGAAAAAAAATCTCCTATTGTATAATGGTGAAGCGGTATTTTTTTTACTTCAAAAGGATAAATGAGTTTTCCTAATGCATGCGCAAAAGGAATGAGAAGGACAGGTAAAAATGTTATTTTCCCAATAATATTACCGATCACAGCTGCAGGAAATGAACCTTTCAGTAATCGAACAAGTGGATAAAAAATAAGATATACGAGCGAAGCTGTATGAATAACTAACATCTCCATTCCAAATCCAACAGCAAATCCTCGCGATACAATTTTCGCGCCTTCTGGTGCACGCAATAATTTATAATAATTTAACTTCATCCCTCGCCAAATACGCTGAAAGAATGAATATGTTTTCTTATTTACTCGCATCTACATCATCTCTCTTATATTTTTCTGTTTCTTACTATTATAAAGTATGTAAAGAGAAAATGCGAAATCTAGATAAGACATTTCGAACCAAAAACAACCTTCTATTATGAAGAAGGTTGTTCATCTTGTAATAAACTGACTAATAATGTCTTTTGTACATGCAGGCGATTTCCCGCTTGTTGAAACACAATGGATTGTGGACCATCAATGATTTCTGAGGTGACTTCTTCTTCGCGATGAGCTGGGAGACAATGTAAGAAACGATAAGTTGATTTTGCTTCTTGGACAAGTTGCCCATTCACTTGATATGGCTGAAACAATTTATATTTCTCTCTATTGTCTTCTTGCCCCATACTCATCCAAACATCCGTATAAATAAAATCCGCTTCTTTGACAGCCTCTTTTGCATTATATGTAATCTGAATTTTAGCTCCTGTTTCCTTTGCAATTTCAATTGCACGCTTCACGATTTCTTCATTCGCTTCATATCCTAGAGGCGTTGCAACTGTAATGTTCATCCCTACTTTCGCACTCGCAAGGAGCAGTGAATGACAAACATTATTTCCATCACCAACGTAAGCTAGCTTAATATTTTTAAATGTCTTTGCTTCTTCATAAATCGTCATTAAATCTGCCAATGCTTGACACGGATGATGATCATCTGTTAATCCATTAATAATGGGAATTGTCGCTTCCTTTGCTAATTCTTCTACTTCCGCATGTGAAAACGTTCGAATCATAATCCCATCTATATATTGTGATAGCACTTTTGCCGTATCCGCAATACTTTCTCCTCTTCCAAGTTGCAGTTCTTTGCCGTTTAAAAACATACCATACCCTCCAAGCTGAATCATTCCAGCTTCAAAAGATACACGTGTACGAGTAGAGTGTTTATCAAAGATTAATCCTAAAATTTTTCTGTCTAAGAGTGGCAACGTTTTTTCTTTTTTTACATACATCGCAAACTCAATAATTGCAAGGATTTCTTCTTGTGATAATTCTTCTAATGTTAAAATATCCTTTGTTTGCAGTTTTGGTACAGAAACTGTTTTCATACAAATTCCTCCTCTATTTTAGCAATGCTTGTTTACATACACGATTCATCATATGCACTGCTTCATCTATTTCAGCTTTCGTTACAATAAGCGGCGGTAATATACGCAGTACATTAGGTCCAGCTTGCAAAACGAGAAGGCCTTCTTTCTCTAACGCCGCTACCATCGCACTGACTTCCCCGTTGCAAACAACTCCAATCATGAGTCCTTTCCCCCGAATATCAATAATCCACTCCATATCCTGGAACTCTTCTTGTAATTTCCGTAAAAAATACGCTCCTTTTTCTTGTACTTCTTGCAAGAAAGAAGGCCGTGAAATAATTTGTAATACTTCTTTTGCAGCTGCCATCGCAATAAAATTCCCACCAAACGTCGAGCCGTGTGTTCCTGGAGAAAAAACGGATCCTAACTCTTTTTTACTCAGCATCGCTCCAACTGGAATACCATTTCCAAGCGCTTTTGCAACCGTGACAACATCAGGTAATATTCCCATTTGTTCATATGCAAATAGCGTCCCTGTTCTTCCAATTCCGGTCTGTACTTCATCGACGATGAAAAGTGCACCGTTTGTATGACACAACTTCTCAATTTTACGCAAAAATGGAACATCTGCTGGAAAAACACCACCTTCTCCTTGTACAACTTCCACCATAACTGCTGCAACTTCTTCATTCATCGCTTCTTGAAACGCAGTAATATCATTAAAAGGAATGTGTAGAAAACTTGGAAGAAGTGGTCCAAATCCATCATGAATTTTAGATTGTCCTGTTGCACTCATCGTTGCAAAAGTTCGTCCGTGAAATGATTGTTTACACGTAATCACAACTGATTTCTCTGTATACTTACGTGCTAACTTCAGCGCTGCCTCATTTGCTTCCGCTCCGCTATTACAAAAAAATGCATAGTGTAACTGGCGACCTTCTGTTAATAACTTAGCAACTTCTTCTTGTACGGTATGAGGAAATAAATTGGAAATGTGCCATATCGTTTGTAATTGCTCTTCTACAGCATTTACCACCGCTGGATGACAATGTCCTAAATTACATACCGCGATGCCGGAAGTAAAATCTAAATATTGCTTTCCTTGTTTATCAGTTACCTTTGTGCCGCTCCCGTTCACAATTTCAATATTTCGTCTACTGTATGTTGGAAAAATATGCTTTCCCACTACTTCTCCCCCCTTTTGTTATTGTTGTTCCAATCCACTCTCCTTCATTTGTCAAAAAACATTGTGTACCATTCACAATTACAACATCCTTTACCCCTAGTTCTAATGATGTCAATGCAGCTTTCACTTTCGGAATCATCCCACCTATAATCGTTCCCTTATTTATAAGCTCGAGAAGCTGCCGTTCATTTGCTTTCTCAATGAGCTTCTTCTTATCTATAATGCCATCTACATCTGTAATAAAAATTAATTTCCCCGCATTGATTGCTGTCGCAATCGCCGCTGCTGCTGTATCTGCATTCACGTTATATAACTGTCCATCCATTACTCCAACAGGTGCAACAACAGGAATAAACTGATTTGCTAACAAACATTGTAATAACGCCTTTCGAACAAATTTCACTTCACCAACAAAACCAAGTTCCGCTTCTAGCGGAGCAACTTGCAGTAACCTTCCATCACAGCCGGATAGTCCAATCGCTTCAAGTTTTTGCTCATTTAATTTTGAAACAAATGTCTTATTTGTGCTGCCGCATAACACCATTTGCACAATTTTCATTACCTCTGCTGTTGTTACACGCAGTCCATCTTTCTTTTCAATCGGAATACTTAATTTATTTAGCATCGCATCAATTTCAGGCCCGCCGCCATGAACAACAATCACATCATACATTTGCGCAATTTGTTTCATACATTGAAAAAATGTTTCACCTAAACGAGCCAACATACTGCCGCCGCATTTTATTACAATACGTTCTCTCATCTCTTCTCTCCTTACGTGTGATAACAAGCATTAATTTTTATATATTCATAACTTAAGTCGCATCCCCATGCTCTTCCGCTTGACTTGCCTATATGTAGATATACATCAATAACAAGCTCTTCTTGTTGCAGCATTTGTTTCATCTCCTCTTCTGAAAAACATTGAGGTTCACTATTCTTTAACACCACAATCGACTGAATAGAAATATCAACCGTATGTGGTTCAATCACAATGCCACTTTGTCCAAGTGCGCTAATAATTCTCCCCCAGTTTGCATCCTCACCGTATACAGCAGCTTTCACAAGATTGGAGCCAACAATTTGCTTCGCGATCATATTTGCTTCTTCCACAGTTCGCGAACCATGCACATTTACTTCAATTAACTTTGTCGCTCCCTCTCCATCTTTTGCAATTTGCTTTGCTAAATCTTCACATACCTTTCCAAGTGCGAGTATAAACTTCTCCCATTCAGGATGTTCTTCGCATATTGCAGTTGTATTGGATAACCCGCTAGCCATAACAAGTACCATATCATTTGTAGAGGTATCTCCATCGACGGTAATTTGATTAAATGTATGATTTGTAATTTGCGATAAAGCTCTTTGTAATGTTTCACTTTCTATATTCACATCAGTCGTAATAAACCCGAGCATCGTTGCCATATTTGGATGAATCATCCCCGATCCTTTCGCAGCTCCGGCAATTGCAACCTCTTTCCCCTCAATCGAAAACTTGTAACATGATTGTTTCGCAACTAAATCTGTCGTCAAAATTGCTTCATAAAACGATGTCGCAATCTCTACTTCTGTTGAGGGTTGGAACGAAGAAATACCACTTCGTACTTTCTCCATTGGTAGAGGCTCTCCAATGACCCCTGTAGACGCTACCGCAACGTACTTCTCCTCTACATGAAACTGCTTAGCAGCTAATGCACGCATTTCATATGCATCCTGCAGTCCTTTTGCACCTGTGCAAGAATTCGCATTTGCACTATTCACAACAATAGCCTGTAATTTTTGCTTAGCGGCAATACTCTCTTTCGTAACAATAATAGGAGCTGCTTGAAATTGATTTTGCGTATAAACAGCCCCACAGCTCGCCGGTACTTCACATACGATTGCTCCCATATCTTTTTTCTCTTTTCTTAACCCTGCATGAATCCCAATCGCGGCAAATCCTTTTGGTGTTACAATTGAACCGTTTTCTATCTTCGTACATATTACTGTTTCAATCATGCTTTCTCCCCCTTACGGATACAACGGCATAAAGTGTAAGTTCTCCGTCTCTTCCACCCCTGCTAATATATTTGCATTTTGCACAGCTTGCCCAGCTGCACCCTTCATTACATTATCAATGACTGCTACAATCGTAATTCGTCCCGTTCGTTTATCATAAGCCGTTCCGATGTCACAAAAGTTAGATCCCCTTACTTCTTTCGGACTTGGAAAAACTCCCTTTTCTCGTATTCTTACAAACGGTGAATGACAATAACTTTCCTCATAAACTTGCTGAAGCACAGCATCTGTTATCTCCTGCTTCGCCTTTGCATAAAGCGTGACCATAATCCCTCTCGTAATCGGAATCAGATGTGTGCTAAACGTGATTGGTTTCATGTTCTCATCCCATTCTTGCAAAATTTGCTCAATTTCCGGGATATGCTGATGTTCATTTACTTTATAAATAAATAAATTATCGTGAATTTCCGGGAAGTGCGTCATATTTGTCGGTGTCTTTCCTGCTCCAGAAACTCCCGATTTCGCATCAATAATAAGGGAATCCACTGCAATGATTCCGTTTTTTACTAATGGAGCTGCCGCCAGCAAAGCCCCTGTTGCATAACATCCTGGATTTGCAATTAAATTTGCAGTTGCGATTTCGCTTTTTTTCCACTCCGTTAATCCGTACACTGCTTGTTGTAATATTTCTTCTTTGGCGGCTGTTTTTTTATACCACTCTTCATATATAGCCGGTTTTCGAATTCGAAAATCTCCTGATAAATCAATTACTCTTACACCAGCCTCTAGTAAACTCGGAGTTAAATTTGCTGACACCCCAGCCGGCGTTGCTAAAAATACAAGATCCGCTTCTTTCGCAATCCCTTCAACATCTACCTCGGCTAATGTATGAGAAACAAAAGTAGATAAATGAGGATATGGTGTTGTCATAACCTCTCCAATTTGCGAAAAAGAATGTAACGATGTCACTGTAAAGCTTTGGTGATGTGTTAATAATCGTAAAAGCTCAAGCCCCCCGTATCCAGTCGCTCCAATAATTGCCGCTTTCATAATTCCTCCTCATTACCTTTTAGATTTAAATACGATTATAGTATTGTATATTTATAGAGTCAATTAAATATTTATAAATTTATAAACAATAAAAAAATAACATTACAAGGTCATTTTACTAATAAAACTTTTATAACAAATGAATTTTTATGCACAAACGAAGATGTAGAGATTTTCTTATCAAATTCAAGTACAATAAAAACAATACATATACACATATAGGTGAGAAAAATCATGAGTGAAAAATTAATCGAAAAAATGATTACAAAAAGTTTTCAACAATATCAATGTACGCCAACTTCACAAGAAGACTACGAAATGCTCATAGAACGTATTCAAAGTATTATTTCTAACAATGCGGAAATTGATTTATATGAGGCTGTAGAAGATGTCGTGTATGAATACATTACGTTATCGTAAAGAGTGTGAAATTTATAAATTGAAACTTCCATCAGTGTTTTTTCATCCCCCACTAATGAAAATCCCGCACAATCGGGCACATGCCAGCAGTTATTCCCTACCTATCTTCTTCCACTCCCTTCTAATTGTTAATTTAAAATAAAGTTTGATAATTTGTAAAAAAGTTTGATAAAAAGACCCATTTTGTAGAGTATTTCTTTGTTCAATAATCGGGTCATTCCATTGAGTAAGTCTTATTAAACGAACGGTGGCAGGATAATGAATTTCATGGAGTAAAATAAGAAATTAGGGTAGAGAATTATTTAGAAAACCAAAAGGGATATGCCTTTGTTAAAATAAGAGATTTATTTTTAGTAAAGCAAAATTAAACTTGGAATAAAGATAGTTTTAACAAAACGGTATGGACATTGCCAACCGTTTTTTTTAGGAATTAAAAAACTTTTTAATGGAGTACGTCGTCTAATAAATTGGAAGGAGGAACTGATGTGGATGAATTAACAGCAGAGGTATTTGAAATAGAAGATAAAGAGGCCCTTATAGATGAGATAATGAACAAGTATGGACAGGAGATCTTACAGCTTGTTTATTCATATGTAAATAATAAAGAGGTCTCTGAGGACTTAACCCAAGATATATTTGTTAAATGTTATAAATCTCTTCATACATACAAGGGAAAATCGAAGTTAAGAACATGGTTGTGGAAAATTGCCATTAATCATTGTAAGGACTATATAAAAAGTTGGTATAACAAAAAGGTAATCGTCGCAGAAAATGAATCTACGTATACTGGGGTTCAAAAAGAAAGTGTTGAACAGAAAGTTATTCAAAATGATGAGGATCGTAGGCTGGCTTCTGCAGTAATGAATTTGCCAATAAAATATCGAGAAGTGATTTATCTCTTTTATTTTGAAGAATTGCCAATCAAAGATATTGCTATGGTAATAGAAGTGAAGGAAAACACGATAAAAACAAGACTGAAAAGAGCCAAGGAACTCTTGAAGAAAAGATTGGAGGAATAATCAAATGGAAGATCGATTAAAGGGCCTACGAAAATCAATGGAAAATACAACTTTTAAACATTTGAGTTTTTCTGATCAGTATCGAAAGCAGGTTTACGAAAAAATCAATAAACCATGCGAAAATGAAGAAGATACCCTTTTAGCAGTTTTACAACTTCTCATTCATGAAAAAACAGGATATGAATTAGCGCAGCTATTACGGGGGAGAGGGATTCAAAAATTCGAAGGAAATGAAGGCTTTTTGTACACCTTATTACATCGTCTAGAACAGAATCATTTTATCCAATCAAGTTGGGATCATTCAGGAGCTAAATATTATCAATTAAATGATAAGGGAAGAAAGATGCTACGAAAGGCAGAAAAAAATTCTACAAAGGCACGATTTATATTAAAAGGATTAGTACAGGGGTGAGACAAATTTGAATAAAAAAGAGGATCGTTTTTTAAAAGAAGTTACCAATCATATTAAATCAAAAGAAGCGAAGAACCTCGTGGCAACTGAACTAGATTTTCACTTGAAACAGGCGAAGAATATGTGGATAGAGAAAGGGTTAAGTGAGAAAGTTGCTGAAGACAAGGCAGTTGAACAAATGGGAAGTCCAATCAAACTTGGTCAAGAACTTAACAAACTTCATAAGCCAAAGGTTGATTGGTTGATTATTATTTTATTAGTGACTGCTTTGGGGCTAGGTTTCTTGCCAGTTGTAGCTCTTGGACATACGAATGATTTACTAATCAATAAAGTGATATTCGTTATTCTCGGTGTTGCGACGGCTTTTGGAATGATGATGATTGATTATCGGAAATTAGAGAGAATGGGATGGCTGTTTTACACAATCGGAGTACTCATTCTGTTAATGATAAGCTATTTTCCAAACACTTCAATGTATGGAGAATCGTTAATAAAAATTGGTCCCATTACAATTGGATGTTTAATGGCTGTACCATTTTTTTTTCTAGCTTGGGCTTCTTTTTTTAATAATAGTAGGTTAAAGGTTTGGCATCTTGGGATTTTGTACTTGTTTTCTTTGTGTCTATTCTTAACTATACCAAGTCTTTCAACAACCTTTATCTATATCATGATGGTATTTGTTATGCTTTGGTGGAGTAAGTTAGGTAAGAAAAAGGCACTGATAATTACAGTTGTACCAATTTGTTTATCTATCATCGGTGAATTGTTTTTTCGCCCCTCAGTAAAGGGCCCCCATTTGGCTAGAATTTTAGGGTTTTTAAACCCAGAAAATTACGCAGACGGTCCAGGTTATATGTATTTACGTTTAAAAGAGTTAATGTCGTCAGCGGGGTGGTTTGGTGCAACTGGAAAAATGGGGTTCATTCAGGCTGCACATACTGATTTTGTGTTTGCAAGTTTGACTTACTATTATGGTTATTTGTTTGCACTTATCCTTGTCTTGATTCTTTCTCTTTTTGTAGCAAGGATAATGGTCATATCTTATAAAATAAATGATCATTATGGTAAATTGCTTCTTGTTGGTGGAATGACTCTTTTTGTAGTTCAGTTCATTTATAACGTTGGCATGATCATAGGTTTATTACCGATTGCTTCTATATCCTTGCCTTTTATTAGCTACGGATTGATACCAACTCTGTTTCATGCGTTTTTAATGGGTATCGTGTTAAGTGTGTATCGACGTAAAAATTTGATATCAAGTAGTTTCATTTAGAATTGAATCCAAAATTTCTTTAAATTAATTTAACAAAAACGAACAAGTAGGTAGTTTCACGACTTCTAAAATTAACGGATATTATTACAAAGAAAATACTGAATTAGTATCATCCATAGAAGATTTAATCAACAAAAAATAGGAGATTCTCAAATAGAGAATTCCCTATTTTTTACTTAATGATTTTCCAGCAACACGTTCGAATAAACCAGGAAATAAGGAAAAGACAATTGGTCCTAAACTCATCCATTTCGGTAAATTCACTTCACGTTTTTTTGTTTCAATCGCTTTTACAATTTGCTGCGCTACATAATATGGTTTCAATATGTAATGCTGGACACTTTTTACGTATGTACCAGATTCATCAGCTATCGTATGGAAGTTTGTATCAATTGGCCCCGGATTAACTGCTGTTACAGTAATGTTTGTATTTGCAAGTTCCATACGCAAGCTATTTGTAAACCCTAACACCGCATGTTTCGTTGCTGCATATGCACTTGATTTCGGCGTTGCAATTTTCCCTGCTAGTGAAGCAATATTCACAATATGGCCACTATTTTGTTCGATCATATAAGGTAAAACTGCTTTCGTACACGCTACTAAACCGAATACATTTACATCAAACATATCTTTAACTTCTTGTACGGATGCATCAACAAACGTTTTAAACACACCAAAACCAGCATTATTGACTAATATATCAATACGTCCTATATCTTGAAGCAATTGTGTAAAAACAAGTTCCACTTCTTCTTCATTACTTACATCCAAAACATAATAATGACAAGAAGTACGATACATGGTTTCAATTTTTTGTTTGAGCGCCCGTAACTTTTCTTCTGTACGAGCGATTAGTACAGGGATTGCACCGCGCTCTGCTGCTTGCATCGCTAACTCTTCCCCAATTCCGCTTGAAGCTCCTGTTATGACGATTACTTTATCTTGTAAACGCCTATTCATGGCTGTCACCTACTTTGCATAGTAAATCCATTTCTCTGATGACTTATCAATCATCACCTGTTGATTATATGCTAAAAAGTCTAATTGTCCAACTGTTTCAGAGATTATAAGCGGTAACTGCTTTTCATATAGCACCGGAAATAGTTTGACGCATACTTCAAATGCTGTCATCGGTTGTTCCTTTAATAAATTTAACACTTTAAGAGCACGCGCCTCTTGTTTTTGTAGACGCTCATTTACTAATTTTTTCACATCAGTAACATCTTCCCCATGCCCTGGTAAAACACGTGAAATATTCATATTAGCTAAGCGCTTTAATGTTTCATTATACTGCAGCATCGGTTTCGCTCGTTCTGTTTCTCCTTCATATGGTGGTTCTAGAATTGGATTAGAAGAAATATGTCCAATTAAGGCATCACCTCCAATTAACAATCCATCCTTTTCGCGGTATAAAGAAATATGGGTAGACGCATGCCCTGGCGTTTCAATCACTGTAAATTCCGGCAACGAAGCAATGCTATCTCCTTCTCTTACCGTATGTGTAAGTGAACGTTTACAAGAGTAAATCATTGTTTTCATTAACGATGCACTTTGTTTTAAAAATGTTTCTGGAACTCCAAATTGTCTAGATTCTTCTAAGAAGAATTGATGATATCGCTTTAGAAATTGCGGATCCTGTGTAATCCACGGTTCATTCCACGGATGGCCCACAATGTTTGTTTGACTAGAGAATATATCCAATAATCCGCAATGATCTGCATGGTGGTGTGTCAGCACAACTGTTTCAATATCTTCTACCTTATATCCTAGTGCATGTAGTTGCTTCTCTAATGCAAGTCTCGCTTCTTCTGTATTCGTTCCTGTATCAATTAATGTAAGTGTTTCTCCCTCCACTAAAAAAACATTAACGATTTCTACCGCAAACGGAACAGGAATTTCCAATCTATGAATAACTGTCATACTATATGCCCCCTCTGTTTCTCCGTTTCAAAAAATGAATCTTCCTTCAGTTTACATCTAACAAGAAAATTTGTCATTATTTTCAGATAAAAAGAAGGGGTTTTCTACGAAAAGCCGAATGTATGTAAATTTAAGTAAGTTATTCTCATATGCATAGTAAAAGGGGGACACATCATGTCATTACAAAAAATCGCTTTTGTCGGTGCAGGCTCAATTGCCGAAGCTACAATTGCTGGATTATTACAAGCCCAAGTTGTAAAAGGAGAACAAATTGCTGTTAGTAACCACTCTAATAAAACAAGACTAGAAGAGTTGCATCACCGTTACGGTGTACATGGTACCCATGATAAAAAAGAGCTAATTGCTCACGCTGATATTATATTTTTGGCAATGAAACCAAAAGATGTCGTGGAAGCTCTTACTCCATTACGAGATTATATTACAAACAATCAACTAATCATTTCATTACTAGCCGGCGTATCTACGACATCCATTGTCAATTTACTGAAAAAAAATGTTCCTATTATTAGGGCAATGCCAAATACATCATCAGCAATTTTAAAATCCGCTACTGCCATTTCTCCTTCTATTCATGCAAAAGAAGAACATATTATGCTCGCAAAAACGCTTTTTGAAACAATTGGCCTTGTGTCTGTTGTAGAAGAAAAGCATATGCATGCTGTTACTGCTTTATCAGGCAGCGGTCCAGCTTATATTTATTACGTTGTGGAAGCAATGGAAAACGCAGCAAAACAAATCGGCTTAGAGGAAACTGTTGCAAAATCACTAATTCTCCAAACAATGATTGGCGCCGCAGAGATGTTAAAAACAAACGAAAAGCATCCTTCTATATTAAGAAAAGAAATTACATCGCCAGGAGGAACGACAGAAGCTGGCATTGAAGTATTGAAAAGCTTTCAATTTCAGGAAGCACTTATTCAATGTATAACAGAAGCAACAAAACGTTCTCACGAGCTTGGTGAAACGTTAGAGAAGTTTGTAAATAAACAATAAAAAAACCTTGCTGCATAAGCAAGGTTTTTCTCTTATTCACTTTTCTTTCCAAAAATTTCTTCCTGCAAACGACGTCCTGTCGGCGTTGCAGCAAGACCGCCTTCTGCTGTTTCACGAAGCGCACTTGGCATCGTTTGTCCGATGCGATACATTGCTTCAATAACTTCATCACACGGGATGATACTCGTTACACCAGCTAATGATAAATCAGCTGCAATCATCGCATTTGATGCACCAGCTGCGTTACGTTTTACACATGGTACTTCTACAAGCCCTGCAACAGGATCGCATACTAACCCAAGCATATTTTTAAGTGCAATACTCATTGCTGTTGCTGCTTGCTTTTGTGTACCTCCAGCCATTTCAACAGCAGCTGCAGCCGCCATCCCACTTGCTGAACCGACTTCCGCTTGACACCCACCAGCTGCCCCGGCAATGCAAGCATTGTTCGCTACAACCATACCAAATGCACCAGCTGTAAATAGAAATTCAATCATTTCTTCACGCGTAGGGTTTAATTTTTCTTTTAATGCAAATAGTACACCTGGTACCGTCCCCGCAGAACCAGCTGTTGGCGTTGCACAAATAATCCCCATTGCAGCATTTACTTCATTCGTTGCGACAGCTTTACTTACTGCATCTAAAATTGTATCCCCGGACAAACCTTTTCCACTTTTCATATACGCCTGTACTTTCACTGCATCTCCACCAGTAAGTCCAGTCGGAGATTTCACACCTTGAATTCCGCGCTCAACTGCTTTTTCCATTACAACTAAGTTTTTTTCCATACCAGCGATTACTTCTTCACGAGAAAGGTTTCTTGTTTCCATTTCACACTGAATCATAATCTCTGCGATTTTCACATTTTTCTCTTCTGCTTGTGCAACTAGTTCCGCTACATTCCGAAACATGTTGTTTCCCCCCTGCTATTAGTCCATAATTGTTACTTGGCAAATATTTTGCTGCGCTTTAATTTCATCAATAATTTTATCTGCTAACAACTCATCCGTTTCAATAACCATTAACGCTTTTCTTCCTTTTTCCTTACGTGAAACACTCATCATACTAATATTAATTTCGTGCTTCGCAAGAATAGATGTAACAGAAGCAATTGTTCCGAAACGGTCATTATTTACAATTAGAAGCGCCGGACTTGTACCTGTTAATTGCAAATCAAATCCATTGAGCTCCACAACTTCAATTTTCCCGCCGCCAATTGAACAAGCAACAACTTCAATTTCATCCTCACCTTTATACAAACGAAGTTTCGCTGTATTTGGATGGACTGCTTGCGCTTCTTCTTCAATAAACGTAACGTCAATTCCGCGCTCCTTTGCAATTTCAAGCGCTTGTGGAATACGAGGATCATCCGTTTCGAATCCTAATATTCCCCCAACAAGTGCTACATCAGTTCCATGACCTCGATATGTTTTCGCAAACGAACCGTATAACGAAATGATAATTTTCTCAGGTTCATGACGAAACAGCTGACGAGCAACTTGCCCCATTCTTGCTGCACCTGCTGTATGCGAACTAGATGGTCCGATCATAACTGGACCAATAATGTCAAAAACTGAACGATATTTCATAACAGTTCCCCCTAAATCTTCATTATGAAAAAGTTACTTACTAATAATCTATTAAGTTGCTGCTTTCTTTGCTTTTCTATATGTACGAATAAATTTATAGAATCCACTTAATAAACTGATACACACCATCAGCTATCATAATATATAAGAGCTCTCTTGTCACTTTTTGATTTACTACATTTTTTACAAAAGCCAACAAAGTATAAACTTATACTGTACAGCAAAAATGAATACGCTTTCATTATATCTCTTTTTTGACAGAATTTAAATTTTTTAATATTTCAAATTAAGGAAGGATTTTATTCTTAAAATAAAAAAAACAATGACAGATGTATTTGATACCTCTATCATTGTTCTTTTCATTATCTTGATACGAGAAAATGTTTTAAATCCGCTGCAATTTCCGTATTTGGAAATACTTCCCTGGCTTCTTCGAGAAGGATTGTACACGTTTCCCCTTGATAACGAGAACTAATATGAGTTAAAATCATTTGTTTCACATTTGCTTGCAGCGCAATATTTGCCGCTTGTTCGGTTGTAGAATGATAATAATCGTGAGCCTGCTGTGAATCTTCCGCACCGAACGTCGCTTCATGCACAAGTACATCAGCATCTTGTGCTAATTGAATACTCGCTTCACAATAACGTGTATCTCCTAAGATTGTAATAATTCTTCCTTTTTGTGGTGGCCCGATAAAATCCTGTCCACAAAGTACACGTCCATCCTCAAGCTCTACCGTTTCCCCATCTTTTAATCGCTTAAAGAGTGGCCCTGGTTTAACCCCTTCTTCGAATAATCTATCTACAAGAAGATGCCCTGGAATATCTTTTTCTACAATGCGATAACCAAAGCATTCAATACCGTGCGACAATCGCTTCGTTTCCACAAGAAATTGCTTATCTTCATATACAGTACCTTCTTCGGTAATTTCAATAATCTCAAGTGGATATTTCACATGTGTTGTACTCACTGCCAAGGCAACTTCAACAAACTGTTTAATCCCTTTTGGTCCATATACAGTTAACGGCGTTGTTCCTCCTTGAAAAGAACGGCTTCCTAGTAAGCCAGGTAATCCAAAAATGTGATCACCATGTAAGTGTGTAATAAATATTTTTTCAATGCGACGCGGACGCACTGATGTATGTAAAATTTGATGCTGCGTTGCCTCGCCGCAATCAAATAACCACGTTGCACCTCTCTCTTCCAATAATTGCAAAGCTATCGCTGATACATTTCTTCCCTTTGCAGGAACACCAGCTCCTGTTCCTAAAAACACAAATTCCACGTTGCATCCTCCAAGCATTTCATAATCTCTATTGTTATCTTACGAAATATAAACAAAAATGGCAAATTAACCCCGTATGAAATTTGAATGTTTATATAAAACAAACACTAACATCCATTCGTGTCTTGTAGTAAAATAATACTATCATTTATAGAAGGTGGCTAAAACAATGAAAGAAGCATTTCGTTTACAAACTGACGTCTCCTCTTCTTTTGATCGTTGGGTAAGTTTATTTATTTCTGAAACACCATCAGAATTACAGTGGTCTACATTAAAAGAATTAATTCATAAATATATAGCATTGCATACAGTTCAACCCATACCAGCATATATCCCTTCTTCCGTCACATATTATGCACAACGCATCTCTACTCCAACCAATACAGACATTGTAATTTACGAAAATCATTCTATATAAACATAAAAAGGTATCGGCTTCCGATGCCTTTTTATGTTTATATGAATAGGAAATATCGATGAAATGCAGTACTTAGACACACAAATCAATTATACAAAAACCATTGATGCTGCCCCCGTTACCTTTTTTCATTTTCGAAAAAATATTTAGGCAAGTGGAATATAAATGATTAACATAAGTTCCCATCATAAATCCCTATAAATATCAACAATATAAACCATAGGGAATGGAGTTAATTATCCATCTCTAATTTTTTCACAAGGAGTCGAACATGAATATTTTAAATTGGTTTACATCATTATTCAATTTTGGAAGAGGAACGCAGCGAGTGTTTCAATTGTTTGGAACTAGACGAAATAATAGAAATTGGATTTGGATTTCTTTACTAGGTATAGGAACAGTTTTTGGGGTAGCAGCAAGCCGAAAGTTCAATATGATGAGATCATTCCAGCTGTTATTCCGAGGCCTGAAAAATAGGACAACCATGCCAACAAATTTAAATTTGGCTAATATGGAAATTGCTAATGAAATAACTCCAAATAACAAAAAAAAATACTAGTATAACTAATATTAACCAAACACGAATAAAAAATTTATTACATTTCTTAAGAAGAACAAGCGTACTAAAAATCTCGCAGAAGATACCACCTGCGAGATTTTGTTTTATATAAATGCATTTTAATTTTCCGACATATACATCGCTTCTATGCACCGCCAGATGCTCTCGTCCTCCTATAAAAAGAAAAGGGTTTTTATGTCGTTTTTCAACTTATGTATACGTACATACGAACTTTTCACGTGAATTTATTCTCTAATTTTTGTTGAAATGTTCTCTCCTGTTGCCGAAACAATTGACTACCGTGCTGAATAACCTTCTCTCCATATTTATTATTTAATTGCTCCATCACTGTCAAAAGCGGTTCTGCCTTCGCATCTTCTTCAAATGAAAATAAATCAAGCTGCTTAATCGCTTCTGTTTTCCATTCTAATTCACAAGCAGTAATTCCAAGTAATCGAACAGGATCACCATCCCAATGTTTTTTCCATAACCGTATTGTCGCCTGAAAAATATCGGCCCATTCCCAAATTGCATTATCTAACATTTTACTCCGCGTAATCGTTCGGCGATTATAGTATTTAATCGTAATTTGAATATTATATGCAACAAGCGTACGTTTTTGTAATCTTCGACTAACAGATTGAGACAAGTGCTCTAACGTACTTAACACCTCCTGCTCCTCGTCTACATCTTTTGGCAGCGTTATAGAATTTCCGATCGTTTTATACTGCCCCATTTGACTTGGGTCAACTTCTCTATTATCGATACCATTTGCACGCTTTTGTAAATCCAATCCATGATTTCCGATTACAGAACGAATAATAGAAGCTTTTCCAGTAGCTAAATCTCCAATCGTATGTATATGTACACCTTTTAACTTTTCTGCTGTTTTCCTTCCAATTCCATGCATTTTTCCAACTGGAAGCGGCCATAGCATATCTTGTATATCACGTTTACGAAGTACTGTAATACCTAGCGGCTTCTTCATATCAGAGGCAGTTTTGGCTAGAAATAAGTTCGGAGCAATCCCAATGCTGCACGGAAGCTGTAATTCTGCAAGTAATGTTTGTTGAATCATTTGAGCAATTTCTAGAGGCGAACCAAGCCCGTAGCAATCTGTTATATCCAAATATCCTTCATCAATTGAAACAGGTTGAATTTTTTCTGTAAACCGTGCCAGAATTTGAAACAACGCAAAAGAAGCCTCCCTATATAACTCAAAGTTTGGATGCTTTACAATGAGTTCTGGGCATAACCGCTTCGCTTCCCAAACAGGCATTGTTGCACGAACTCCTTTCGCTCTTGCTTCATAACTACACGTTACAATAATACCTTTTCGTTCTTTCACATTACCGGCTATCGCTAATGGTTTTCCTTGCAACGATGCATCACGGGCAATTTCAACAGATGCATAAAAACAATTCATATCAACATGCAAAATGACACGACCATTTTTCGGATACATTTCACGCATCTTTCTCACCACCAAAGGAACATTTGTTCTTATTTTACCAAAAAACTTATAAAAAAATCAATATTTGAAAGAATGAAATCGTTACTATATAGAAGTATGTCAACATTGAAATTACAAGGAGGTCAAAGAGAAAAAATGACTACACATCTAAAACCTCTTTATCTAACTTTACTAGCCATTTTATTTTTGTTACTCATTTATTTCCTACTTCCAATCATAGGCGTTGATACCCACGTACTTCTTTCATCTTTATTGTCATTTTCAACTCTGTACATTCTTCCATAGATTTTTCTATACTGGTTTATCCGTCTTGTAAAGGCAATAGAATCAAAATAACGAACACTCTTAAGGAGAGAAGAAAATGAATAAAGAATTTAATAGCAAACATTTTAAGCTCGAAAAAATTCGTAACGGGATATATGCGGCAATTGTAAAAGAAGGTGGCGGTGCTGCAGCAAATGCTGGATTTATTGATTTAGGGGGTACAACTATTGTTTTTGATACATTTAATACACAACAAGCTTCTCTGGATTTAAAATACGCAGCAGAAACGATAGCAAATCAGCCCGTTACGTGGGTAATCAACAGTCATTGGCACGGAGACCATATTCGAGGGAACCAAACGTTTAAGGGTAGCACCATTATTTCAAGCCAAATGACATATGACGAAATGAAAATCGCTCATCCATCACGAATCAGTAAACAAAAAAATGATATTGATGGCCTAAGAAATTATATTCGATCTTTAAAGGACCAATTAACGCAAACTTATGATAGGAACTTAGAAGATCAAATTAACTTTTTAAGTGAGTTAGAAATCTCATTACCTACACTAGAGTTAACGTTACCACAACAAACTCTTAAAGATGGAGTTATGTTCCGTGGGACGAAACGTAGCGCAAAGCTTTTCACATTAGGAGGGGGACATTCCCTTTGCGATGCTATGTTGTATATTCCAGAGGATAGAGTGATATTCATGGGTGATTTATTATTTGTTGATTGTCATCCCACATTTTTCGAAGAATCAAATCCACAAAGATGGATTCAGATTTTAAAAGAGGTTGAAAAGATGGATATTGATATAGCAATACCAGGTCATGGTTCGGTTGGTACAAATATCAATTTCTTACAAGTAATCGATTATATACATAACTTAACTTCCATTGTGCAAGAAAAAAACGAGATCGAAACGCTTCAATTGCCTAACGACTACAAAAATTGGCCGTCTCCGCAAATCTATCACCAAAATATAAAAACACTAAAAGAGCTTTTGCATTGTTAAGCTATATACATCCATTTTATTTTTTCGACGTAAATGCCGTTGCTATAGAGAAACAAATTGGTCTGCACTTGTCTGCCTCCTTTGTTTTAAAACTTCGTACGTGGCAGGAAAAGGCCCTGTGACCGCTACTATGCATGACCAACTGCTCTTGAAAGGGGTTTATATGTCGTTTTTTCAGCTTGTATTTATATGGCTAAAAACCATTTACGTAAAGCAATAAAAAAACGCATGGGTAATTTCACCCATGCGTTTCAACTTGGTCGATTCTTTGATTACTTCGCTACTTCTTCAATAATTGCAACAACCATCTCTGCTGTTTTCACTAGTTCTTCAACAGGTATTTTTTCGTTTGTTGTATGAATTTCTTCATAACCAACTGCTAAGTTTACTGTTGGAATACCGTGACCCGCAATTACGTTTGCATCGCTACCGCCACCGCTTTGGTGAAGAGATGGTGTACGGCCGATTTTTTCAGCAGCACGTTTTGCAACTTCTACAACGTGGTCGCCATCAGCAAATTTAAATCCTGGGTACATTACTTTTACTTCTACTTCTGCTTCCCCGCCCATTTCTTTAGCAGTAGATTCAAATGCTTCTTTCATTTTGCGAACTTGCTCTTGCATTTTTTCGTCTACTAAAGAACGTGCTTCAGCAAAGATTTCTACATAGTCACAAACGATATTTGTTTGTGTACCACCTTCAAAACGACCGATATTCGCAGTTGTTTCAGAATCAATGCGGCCAAGTGGCATTTTTGCAATAGATTTTGCTGCAATTGTAATTGCAGATACACCTTTTTCTGGTGCTACACCAGCGTGAGCTGTTTTCCCGCGAATAATTGCATTTACTTTCGCTTGCGTTGGTGCTGCAACAACGATTTCTCCAACTTTTCCATCGCTATCTAATGCATAACCATATTTCGCTGTAATGCGTTCACGATCTAATGCTTTTGCACCAACAAGACCAGATTCTTCACCAACTGTAATGATAAATTCTATTTTTCCGTGCGTTATATTCTTCTCTTTTAACACGCGAATTGCTTCAAACATAGATGCAAGTCCAGCTTTATCATCAGCACCTAAAATTGTTGTACCGTCAGATACGATATAACCATCTTGAATTGAAGGCTTAATTCCTTTACCAGGAACAACTGTATCCATATGAGAAGTAAAGTAGATTGTATCTACGCCTTCTTTTGTTGCTGGTAATGTACAAACTAAGTTACCAGCCCCGTGACCAGTCACACCCATTGTATCATCTTCAAATACTTCAACGCCTAAAGAAGAGAATTTTTCTTTTAACACTTTGCAAATCTCAGCTTCGTATTTTGTTTCAGAGTCCACTTGCACAAGTTCCATAAATTCATTCACTAAACGTTCTTGATTAATCATGAGAATACGCCTCCTGCGTTATGTATGTAACAATGACTATTATAACAGAATTCTGTAAAAGTTTCGAAGGAGAAGATATATAAAGTGAAATTTTAATTAGTTGAAGCTTTCTTTATCTCTGCTAATTGAATTCAAATTTTACAGATTAAAAAACTCTTTTTAAGGGAGCAAGAGCATTTGGTTGTACATAGAAGGGGTCAGAACCTTTTTCTGCCACATGCAAGGATTAAAACAAAAGGAGAACGCAAGTACAAATCTTGTTTTATTGCTACATAGCAAAGACCTATATGTTGAAAGGTTAAAATGAACTTATGTAGAAAATGTCTCATAATAGACCCTTGTACCAAATTTCGTTTGTATATACAATAAGATTGAAAAGATTCGCAAGGAGGATCTATGTATGAGTAAAAAAATGCAAAAAATTATGGTTTATGTCATGTTAATTTCAATGCTTGTTACAACACTGCTTACTGGCATAAGCATGTTTTGGTAAAAAAAGGGGGAATATTCTCCCCCTTTTATGTTGCCATAATAATAAGTCCTGCAATACTAAATGCAATTCCCATTCCTAGTGAGAGAACAAAGTTTGGATATTGTTGCTCATAATAAGCACTTAGTGCAAAAGTAAAATTAAGAAGAGCAATAGAAAAGACAGCTAATGAAAATGGACATATATTAAAAGTTGCCAATATGAAAGTAATAATTGCAAGAGCACCAATTAAGAACTGAATGTATGGTAGTCTAAGATTCGTATACATAACAGCAACTCCTTTTTACATAATCTTTATTTATACTGTATTCACGAGTAGTACCAGTTCTCCTGATGAAAATTTCACTTTATCCCGCTTTAACGGGCAGTAAGACTTCAGAGAGAAACAAGGAAGAAACTGCCTGTAAAAGCCCGGTTGGTTCAACTAATCCTCATTGTGGGGATGAAGCTCCCCCCACTGAGGGAAGTTTCACTTTATGTTATCATCATTAACGCATGTTATATGAACACATGTCAAGACAAGATATAATATAATAAAAAGCCAACAGATACTGCTGGCTTTCTTCGTAAGCAATTGCACCCTTTTCTTTCGCAAGCTGCTCAAATGATTTTTTTGATTTCACAATCCATACTTTTGTACCAATCGGAATACGATCGTACAAATACTCTACATCTTGTTTATGCATTCGAATACACCCTTGCGAAACATACTTGCCAATGGAGCTTGGCTGATTTGTTCCGTGTATCCCATATTTACTACCATCAGTACCCCTGGCATTAAAACCTATCCATCTTGAACCGAGCGGATTTGCCGGTGAACCACCTGGGATATTCTTCGCAATATAATACGGATTTTTCACCTTCATCACAACATCAAATGTACCTTCTGGCGTTAAATCATTCGTTTTACCTGTTGCGACCGGAAATGTATTTTGTATCTTTCCATCCTGAATATATGCAAGTTGGTTCGTTTGTTTATTGACGATAATAAGCGGATCGCCAACACGCGGATTATCACCGAGCGGCCAAAGGGGTGATAGGGAAATACATAATATGAATGAAAGAAGATATGACATACCTCATTCCGTCCTTCTTATATTAATTCTTTAATGTTATATTTCCCTATAAATCGACTTTTAATGAGTAAAAATTGCTCTATTTCATAGACGAGCTGAACGAGCTTAGCACGCGTTTCAAATTCTTCTCGTGTTTCTGGAAGCGGCATTTCTCGAAAGATTTCTCGCATCTCTTGAAGCTGTCTTAATGATATAACCCCTGTACTTTCTGGGCGAATGCCATTCCCGACATTTTCAATTACATCCGCCACCATACCCGCTTGTTCATATGACCAAGATAACGAAGCAACTAGCGGCATAACTCTTTCTAAAATTTCGAACTGTTGCTGACGCATTTGAAAATAACGATAGTAATAATCATCTTCACGCATAAACTGATTTTCCAGCTTTATAAAAGACAACTCTTTTGCCTTCTCAAGTAATGTTTCTGTTTCAATAAGCTCTTTTCCATTCCACACACTTTCACGATTTCTTAAATAGGCAGCCATTTCAAATAGAATCGTCTTAAAATTAAATTCCACTTTTTGTTGATACTCTTTTAGCTCACCTTCAACGCTTGGCATATACAAATTAATTAGCAAAGCAACACTAATTCCAACCGTTAAAATTGCAATCTCATTTCCAACAATGGGCCATGTAATTTTTTGCAGTGAATATAAATGAAAAACAATAACAGAGCTTGTAACAATCCCCTCTTGAATCTTAAGCATAACTGCACTTGGAATAAACAAAAGTAATAAAATTCCAAGTGTTAACGGTGTATAGCCTATCGATTCAAAAATAAAAAAAGCAAACACCATAGAAAGTAAACAAGCTACAAAGCGATGGATAGATACTTCTAATGATTTTCTTTTTGTATTTTGTACACATAAAATGACAAGAATTCCGGCCGTGCTACTAAATTCCAAATGAAGTAATTGAGCAATCCACACAGCCAAGGCAGTTCCAACTGCTGTTTTCACTGTTCGATATCCAATTTTAAACATGTTAACGCTCCTATTATGTACGAACTACTTTCAACATAAGTATAAAGAAAAGGATGACAAAATGTCATCCTTTTTCCCTTATTATTCACGTAACGTTTACATGTTACAACATTTTTCGCAAAAATTCTTGAGCACGTTTGCTTTCCGGAGTTGTAAAAAATTCCTCTGGCTTCGCATCTTCTACAAGTTTCCCACCATCTAAAAAGAGAACACGATCGGCTACTTCTTTTGCAAAACCCATTTCGTGCGTAACGATTGCCATTGTCATTCCTGTCGTTGCAAGAGATTTCATAACTTCTAATACTTCTTTTACCATTTCTGGATCTAGTGCTGAAGTCGGTTCATCAAATAGCATAACGTCCGGTTCCATCGCTAATGCTCTTGCAATTGCAACACGCTGTTTTTGTCCACCCGAAAGGCGATTTGGATAAGCATCCTTTTTCTCAAGTAATCCAACTTTTTCTAATAATTCTTCAGCTTTTTTTATTGCTTCTTCCTTCGCAGTACCTTTTACAGTAAGAGGAGCATACGTTATATTTTCTAGCACTGTCATATGAGGAAATAAGTGAAAATGTTGAAACACCATTCCAACATGCTGACGAACTTCCATAATATTTGTATCCGGATTCGTTACATCCTGATCATCAATCCAAATTTGTCCGCCAGATGGTTCTTCTAATAAATTCATGCAACGTAAAAACGTTGATTTCCCTGATCCAGACGGCCCAATAATTGCGACCACTTCACCTTGTCCAATTGTTGTTGTGATCCCTTTTAATACTTCATTATTTCCAAATGATTTGTGAAGGTCATTTATTTTAATCACTTTTCTTCATTCTCCCTTCAACTGCTTTCCCAATGAATGTAAGAATAATAACAAGAATGTAATAAATCATACCGACAAATAAAAGCGGTTCAAAATAAGACAATGTCTCGCCCCCAACAATATACGCACGGCGCATTAAGTCTGTTGCACCGATTACAGTAACAACCGCGGACTCTTTCGTTAATGTAACAAATTCATTTACTAATGCAGGTAAAATATTTTTTAATGCTTGTGGTAAAATTATATTTCGCATCATCTTACCATATGGGATACCAAGTGCCATTGCCGCTTCTGTTTGTCCTTTATCAACTGCCTGAATTCCCGCACGAATCACTTCTGACATGTATGCACCTGAATTTAAGCTAAATGCTAACACTGCTGCTAAAAATGCCGAAATATCATAACCTGTAATTTGCGGAAGACCGTAATAAATAAGCATTAATTGTAGTACAAGAGGTGTACCGCGAAAAAGGGATGTATAAAAATCAGCAATTATACTTAAAACTTTTATCCTAGCAATTTTACAAAGCGCTAATAGCGTCCCTAGCGCAAAACCAAGCAAAGAAGCAACAACAACAATTTTTAATGTAACTTCTAAGCCCTTTAATATATATGGTATTGAAGGCGTTATTTGCGAAAAATCCAAGTTCATCCTAAGTCAATCCTCCCTAGAAGAAGGAAAGGCGGCTTATTTCGCGCCGCCAAACCATTTCTTCACTAATTTATCCATTTCTCCATTTTCTTTCATTTTCTTAATTACTTTATTAAACTCCGCTGTCTTATCACTATTTTTCGGAAGCGCAATCGCTGAACCAGCTTCATCTGCAGCTTCTGGAATTTCCACACTGTTTAACTCTTTATTTTTTTCTAAATATCCTTTTGCTACTGTATCTTCTAAAATAATTGCATCAAAACGCCCTGCTTGAATTTCTTGAATAAGTTCTGGTACACGATCACGTCCTTCAGATTGGAACGATACTTGTTTTTGTAAATCTTTCGCCTTTTCTTCTTGGATAGATCCTGTTTGCACTCCTACTTTTTTCCCTTGTAGATCTTGCAATGTTCTAATATTTGCACCTTGTTTAGAGATGATTACATTTTTAGCAACAAAATAAATATCTGTAAAATCAGCATTTTTCTTACGCTCTGCTGTCGGCGTCATTCCCGCCATAACAAAGTCAACTTTTCCAGCCTCTAATGATGCTAACAGTCCACCAAAATCCATATCTTTAATTTTTACTTTATAACCTAATTCTTTACTAATATAGTTCATAACATCGATATCGAAACCGATAATATCTTCACTCTTTTTTGCATCGACATATTCATACGGTTTGTAATCTGCAGACGTTCCCATAACTAACACTTTCTTTTTATTTTCACTTCCTGCATTTCCACCCTTACTACAAGCAGTGAATATACTCATGATTAAAATAAGTGCAACTGAAATTGATAAAAACTTCTTCATTACTTTCCCTCCTAGTTAATGTATATTTATTTGTTTTATAGAATTTTTATTCGATGAATGTATTGTAGCAACATATTGATTTTTATGCAATAAATAAAATAAAAATAAATTTATTTTTCTTTCCATAACAGAAATTAATTAATATACACTGCATAATTATATGCATAAAAAACTTGTATTATACATAAAAAAGAACCGTTAAGATTATATTCTTAACGGTTCTAAAAACGTATATTACATTTCATCACAATGTTCTTCAAAGTACGATTGTAATTTCGCGATAACTTGCATTGGGTCATGACCTTCAATCTCATGACGCTCAACCATCGTTACAATCTTTCCATCTTTCAATAGTGCAAACGATGGAGAAGATGGTGGATATCCCTCAAAATATTCACGAGCACGTGCTGTTGCCTCTTTATCTTGACCTGCAAACACAGTAACTAGGTAATCTGGACGTTTATCATAATGAATAGAATGAGCTGCTGCTGGACGCGCAATTCCCCCTGCACAGCCGCATACAGAATTTATCATTACAAGTGTTGTACCTTTCTTTTGCAATGCTTCATCTACAGCTTCCGGCGTTGTTAATTCTGTATAACCAGCTGCTACGATTTCTTCACGTGCTTGACGAACAACGTCATTCATAAAAAAGTTAAAGTTAATCAAAGCTTTCCCTCCTCACATATCTCTATCTGTATCTTACCAATAACCATTTCTAAAATACAAGTAAACTTACTTGCTTTGTAGCCATGTTTCACTAAAAAACGTCTTCGAGACCTTGCTCGAAGACGTTTTTCTTAATGACCACGATGTTTCTGTTTCGCTTTTTGCACTTTTAAGGCACGTTTTTTCCGCTTTTCCATTTCTCGCATTTCTTTCGATTGCACTTGCTTCTCTTTTTTTTGCACTTCATACGATAACTGAATAGCTTCTTGTGCTTTCGTAAACTTTGAAGTTTTTAATTCCCTTGCTGCTTGCCGAATCATGCGTTTTACATTTTTCGGACGCTTTTGCTGTTTCATTTCTACTCCGCATTTCGCATAACGATTAAAATACGGTAATAACGTATCATTTACAAACAAAAACACTTCTTCATCAGACGGTTCAGCACCAAAAATGTGCCGTACTGCATACAACTTCCCTTTTTCTTCTCGCTCAATCATTCCTACAAAATACTGACCGTCATGATATACTGTCAATTTCACTGACAGTCCCTCCTTTACAAGCATATTCAGAAATGCTGGACATCCCGGAGGGGAAGGTTATTGACATAAAAAAAATTATGCGTCCGGACTACCAACCGGAACTGTATTTTTGCATCTCCATCACTATTATATTACATTTTTTACTTATTCTGTATCATTTCTGTATATACTTCAACCATTCTTTTATGCGATCCTACAATATACTCTGGTAATTCTGTAATCGAAAAAAACTTTAATTGTATTGCTTCCTCTTTGTTTACAGTAGGTTCTCCTTCATAATCATGCGTATAATAGGCAGTCGTTACTGCTTGAAACTCGTCACCGTTTTCTAGTTTCACAAAATGGTTTGCACCTGAGAACACATTAATAAGCTGCAAATTCTTCACATGAACGCCTGTCTCTTCATATACTTCACGGTATGCAGTTTCTTCTGGTGACTCCCGCAGCTCCATTAATCCACCAGGAAGGCCCCATTTTCCATGCGGTTCTTGTCTTTGTTGTAATAACACTTCCCCATCTTTATTCAATACAAGAACAACTGAACCGACTAAAATTAACGGGCGATGACCAACTACTTTCCGTAATTCCTCCACATATCCCATTTCAACAAACCTTTCTTTTTATTTCCTTGTCCACACCATTGTATCATATGTATAAAATGGAAAAATGATCATTTTTTTACTTTTTAAGCAAAATATTTATTTGTCCCTTTTCATCTATCGTTGCTAATTGAATCGATTGAATCGGCACTTTCTGCTTTAACTCGTCGTTTACCCACTCCTCTGTTTTTTCTATTAAAGCGAGAACATCCTTTTGAATATTCCCATTCTTTATTAAGATAAATGTAATAGGTGATTGTTCTACGTATATTTTCATATCTTTTCGAGACACTGTTTCATGTGCCGCATATTGAAATACAGAAACAACCCCACTTGCTTCCCATAAAGCTAGTTTTACTGTTTGAATATCTGTAATACCTTGCAATCTTAGCTCGGAAAATAAATACTCGACTGTAATCCGCGCTTTCTTTAAATTATTAAACTGAACGGAACCATTATGTATAAGAATAATTGGTGCAGGCTCTAAAAACCGTCTCCACCGATCCCACTTTAATGTCAAAATAGAACTTACTATATGAAGTATGACGAGAATAAACGATGTAATCATAGAACCCAAAAGACCTACTTTTTCATCAGACAATGCATTCGTTAGATTTCCCTCTAATAATAGCACGAGAATAAGATCTAAAAAACGAAGCTGGGCAATAGAGCGTTGTCCCATCGCTTTTGCCACAATAATTAAAAACATATATGCCACTATAGCACGGAGCACCCACTCGAAACTCGAAAGATGCTTTGCGCCTTCAAATATGTGCATATACATAATAGATGGCACCCCTTAATTAAATTCCTCCTTTTAGTTTGTGTTTAATTATATTGTCTATGTAAAAAACATTATAAAGTTTCAACTGTAACTCAGTATATAAAAAGGAGGAAAATGACATCTAAAAACCTCTTTTTTAGATGGGCGAGTGCAGGGTATGTTGTATTCTGCATGCAGTAACTTATATGACCCAAAATTAAAGTGAATTTATATACACAAAAAAAAGCCCGCCAATTGGCGAGCTTTTTTATCATTAATATACAGAAGTATTATCTGCAGATGTATTTTCAAGAATTTCTTTTACGCGTCCTAAGAACTTACCGCAAATGAATCCGTCTAATACGCGGTGGTCAAGAGATAGGCATAAGTTAACCATATCACGTGCACCGAACATACCGTTATCCATAATTACTGGACGTTTCACGATAGATTCTACTTGTAAAATTGCTGCTTGTGGATAGTTAATAATACCCATAGATTGAACAGAACCAAATGACCCTGTGTTATTAATCGTAAATGTTCCACCTTGCATTTCGTCAGCTTTTAATGATTTCGTACGTACTTTTGTTGCAAGTTCAGTAATTTCACGAGCGATACCTTTAATTGTTTTCTCATCAGCATGCTTAATAACTGGAACGAATAATTCATCGTCAGTTGCAACGGCGATAGAAAGGTTAATATCTTTCTTCTGAACAATTTTATCGCCAGCCCACATAGAATTAATTTGTGGGTATTCTTTTAAAGCCTGTGCAACAGCTTTTACGAAGAATGCGAAGAATGTTAAATTAAAGCCTTCACGCTTTTTAAATTCACCTTTAATTGAATTACGGTATGAAACAAGATCTGTTACATCCACTTCAATCATCATCCACGCGTGTGGTGCTTCATGCTTACTGCGCAGCATGTTTGCAGCAATTGCTTTACGAACACCAGTCACTGGGATTTCAATATCTCCTGGCATTGTTGGTACAGATACCGGTTTTACCGCTTCTACTTTTGGTGCTGCTGGTGCTGGTGTAGCTGCTGCTTTTGGTGCTTCTTGTGTAATTGGTGCAGCTTCTTTCTTCGCACCTGCTTGTGGAATATTGCCAGATTCAACTAATGTTAAAATATCTTTACGCGTAATACGACCATTTGCTCCTGTACCTACTACTGCATCTAGGTCAATATTATGTTCACCTGCAAGCTTTAATACAGCTGGTGAAAAACGTGGTTTACCATCAGTTGGTTGCTTTGCTTTCGGTACGGATAGCGGTGCAACTACCTCTGCTTTTGGCGCCTCTTTCGTTTTCTCTTCTACAGCTGTTGCAGCTACTTCATTTGCCCCTTCAACTTGAATCATACAAATCACTTCACCGACAGCTAGTGTATCACCTTCGCCAGCGATTAATTCTGTAACAACCCCGCTGAAAGAGGAAGGTACTTCTGCGTTTACTTTATCTGTCATTACTTCTGCAAGCGGATCATATTTATTTACGTGATCACCAACAGAAACAAGCCATTTACTAATTGTACCCTCTGTTACACTCTCCCCAAGCTGAGGCATTGTAATTTTTTCTACAGCCATGTATAGTCCCCCCGATTAAAATTCCGCAAGTTCACGCATTGCTTTTTCCACTTTATCTGGATTCACCATAAAGAATTTCTCCATTGTTGGTGCATATGGCATTGCTGGAACGTCTGGACCTGCAAGACGAGCAATTGGTGCATCAAGATCAAATAAGCAATTTTCTGCGATAATTGCCGCTACTTCACTCATAATGCTTCCTTCTTTATTATCTTCCGTTACAAGAAGAACTTTACCTGTTTTTGAAGCTGCTTCAATAATTGCTTCCTTATCTAACGGATATACAGTACGTAAATCAAGAACGTGAGCAGAGATGCCATCTTGTGCTAATTTTTCAGCAGCTTGAAGAGCAAAGTGTACACATAATCCGTATGTGATAACAGTAATGTCGTCACCTTCACGTTTTACGTCTGCTTTTCCAATTGGTAATACATAATCATCTTCCGGCACTTCACCTTTAATTAAGCGATATGCACGTTTATGTTCAAAGAACAATACTGGATCTTCATCACGAATTGCTGCTTTTAATAAACCTTTTGCATCATATGGTGTAGAAGGAATTACAATTTTTAAACCAGGTTGGTTCGCAAAAAGCGCTTCTACAGACTGAGAATGATACAATGCACCATGAACACCGCCGCCAAATGGTGCACGGATTGTTACCGGACAAGTCCAATCATTGTTAGAGCGATAACGAATTTTTGCTGCTTCGGAAACAATTTGGTTCACCGCTGGCATAATGAAATCAGCAAATTGCATTTCTGCAATTGGGCGCATTCCATACATCGCTGCACCAATTGCTACCCCAGCAATTGCAGATTCTGCAAGTGGTGTATCAAGTGCGCGCATCTCACCAAATTGATCATACAATCCGTTTGTCGCTTTAAATACGCCGCCTTTTTTACCAACGTCTTCTCCTAATACAAATACTTTCTCATCGCGTTCCATTTCTTCGCGCATTGCTAATGTAATCGCGTCAATATAAGACATTACAGCCATGAAACGTTCCCCCTTATTCCGCGTATACATGCTTTAATGCAGACTCTGCATCTGCATACGGAGCATTTTCTGCATATTCTGTTGCTTCATTTACGATATGCATTATATCATCTAACATTTGTTTTTCAGATTCCTCTGATAAAATGCCTACTTCTTTTAAATAATTTGCAAATGTATAGATTGGATCTTTTTTCTTTGCTTCTTCTACTTCTTCTCGGTCACGGTAAACACGATCATCGTCATCACTAGAGTGTGCTGTTAAACGATAAGATACAGTTTCAATTAATGTTGGACCTTCACCACGGCGTCCGCGATCAGCTGCCTCTTTTACAGCTTTATATACTTCAAGCGGGTCATTTCCGTCTACTGTATATCCTGGCATACCATAACCGATTGCACGGTCAGATACATTTTTACATGCTAATTGTTTTTCAACAGGGATCGAGATTGCATATTTATTATTTTCACACATGAAAATAACAGGTAATTTGTGTACCCCAGCAAAGTTTGCACCTTCATGGAAATCACCTTGGTTGGAAGAACCTTCACCAAATGTAACAAATGTTACTAAATCTTTCCCTTCCATCTTTCCTGCTAACGCAATACCTACTGCATGTGGTACTTGCGTTGTAACTGGTGACGAACCTGTTACGATGCGATTTTTCTTTTGTCCAAAGTGTCCAGGCATTTGACGTCCGCCAGAGTTTGGATCTTCTGCTTTTGCAAATCCGGATAACATAAGCTCTCTTGCTGTCATACCAAATGCTAACACGACACCCATATCACGATAATAAGGCAGAGCGTAGTCTTTTTCACGATCAAGTGCAAACGCTGCTCCTACCTGTGCAGCTTCTTGCCCTTGACAAGAAATTACAAACGGGATTTTCCCTGCACGGTTTAATAACCACATACGCTCGTCAATTTTACGTGCGAGTAACATCGTGCGATACATTTCTAATACTTGCTCATCGCTTAACCCAAGCTCTTCATGGCGTTTTGCTTTTACTTCAGCCATTTTAACACCCTCCTAAATCCTTTTTACCCCGCTCTATTATAAAGCAAGAGCGATATACTATCCATTCTTAATGGTTCACTTTTACCCGTGTAACGCTTTTCCATCAACTGCTAACGCAGCTTCACCAATTGCTTCTGATAATGATGGATGTGGATGAATTGTATGTGCAACTTCCCAAGGCGTTGCGTCTAATACTCTTGCAAGACCCGCTTCTGAGATCATATCAGTTACGTGCGGTCCAATCATATGAACACCAAGAATATCATTTGTTTCTTCATCAACAACAAGTTTCACAAAACCATCAGATTCTCCATATACAAGCGCTTTACCGATTGCACGGAATGAGAATTTACCTACTTTTAATTTATAACCTTTTTCTTTCGCTTCTTGCTCTGTTAAACCGACAGAAGCAACTTCCGGGCTGCTATATACACATTTAGATACCATCGAGTAATCAATTGGCATTGGTTCTTTTCTAGCAATGTGTTCAACCGCTACAATTCCTTCATGAGAAGCAACATGAGCAAGCTGCAAGCCACCAATTACATCGCCAATCGCATAAATGTGCGATTCTTTCGTTTGATAATATTCATTCGTTTGAATATAACCTTTTTCAACAACGATATCTGTATTTTCTAAGCCGATATTTTGTGTGTTTGCTTGTCTTCCAACAGATACAAGCATTTTTTCAGCTTTAAATTCTTTATTTTCACCATTCAATTCAGCTTGAATCGTTACACCGTTATCTTTCACTAATGTTTCTGGCAATACTTTTGCACCAGTTACAACTTTAATGCCTTTTTTCTTAAGCAAGCGTTGCATTTCCTTAGAAACATCTTGATCTTCAAGCGGTAGAACGTATTTTGCATATTCAAGTACAGTTACTTCCACGCCGAAATCAGCAAGCATAGATGCCCACTCAATACCAATTACCCCTCCACCAACAATAATGATAGATTTAGGAAGCGTTTCCATTTTTAGGGCGTGATCAGATGACATGACATATTCACCATCAAGTTCAAGTCCTGGTAAAGAATTTGGACGTGATCCTGTTGCAATGATTACATTTTTCGGAATAAGCATTTCATTCTCTTCTCCGCTTGCTAATTCAACAGAAATCGTACCTGGCATCGGTGAGAAAATAGATGGGCCCAGAATACGACCAATTCCTTCGTATACATCGATTTTCCCTTGCTTCATTAAATGCTGAACACCTTTATGAAGTTGGCTAACGATTTTTTCTTTACGTTCTTGTACTTTCGCAAAATTTAATTCTACATTGCTCGTTACAACGCCGAATTCTTCACCTTTTTTTGCAGTTGCGAAGACTTCAGCACTGCGAAGTAATGCTTTACTAGGAATACATCCTTTGTGTAAGCAAGTACCACCTAGGTTCTCTTTTTCAACAAGCGCTGTTGTTAATCCTAATTGTGATGCACGAATAGCAGCGACATATCCGCCTGTGCCACCGCCAACGATGACTAAATCGTATTCTTTTGCCATATCACTCAACCCCTAGCTACTGTTTCTTTTTCACGTACAGCATATTCTTTTGCAGTTTCTTCATCACGAAGTACACGAAGTGCACCTTCTGCTAATGCTTGTAATTCATCTTCACCCGGATGCACAATAACATCTGCAATCCAATGAACACGTTCTTTAATTTCATCAACAAGAATTTTACTATATGCAAGCCCACCCGTTAAAACAATGGCATCTACTTTGCCATGAAGAACTGCACTTGCCGCACCAATCTCTTTTGCAACTTGATATGCCATTGCTGTATAAACAAGCGTTGCTTCAGGATCGCCTTGTTCTACCATTTTCTCTACTTTAATTGCATCATTTGTACCAAGTAAGCTTACTAAGCCACCTTGTCCAACGATTTTTTTCATCATTTCATCACGGTAATAGTCACCAGAGAAACACATTTCCACAAGCTGACCTACTGGAACCGTTCCTGCACGCTCTGGGCTGAATGGTCCTTCTCCATTTAAACCGTTATTTACATCAATAACTTTTCCTTCTTTATGAGAACCAATCGAAATACCGCCACCCATATGTGCAATGATTAAATGTAAATCTTCATATTTACGATCAAGTTTTTTTGCAACTTTACGAGCTACTGCTTTTTGGTTTAGCGCATGAAAAATACTTCTTCGCTCCATGCCAGCTATCCCACTTATACGAGCGATATCTTCCATTTCATCTACAACTACTGGATCGACAATAAACGCTGGAATGTTAAGTCCAGAAGCAATTTCATATGCTAAAATTCCACCTAAATTAGAAGCATGATGACCACTATAACCATTCTTCAAATCTTCTAGCATTGCTTCGTTTACCGTATACGTACCGCCTTCAATCGGACGAAGTAGTCCGCCGCGACCACATACAGCATTTAATTTAGAAATATTAATGCCATGAGAATGCAGAACCTCTAAAATAGTTTGCTTACGAAATTCATATTGATCAATGATACGCTTATATTTCCCAATCTGTTCTTCGTCATGACGAATTGTTTCTTCTAAAACAGGTCTTTCATTATCAAAAACACCAATCTTCGTAGATGTGCTACCAGGATTAATGACAAGAATTCGATTCACGGACAAGACTGCTCCCTCCAGCATTTATTTAGAAAGACAGTAGCAACTGCTAAATGAAGCTGCTACTGCTTTCACATTTATTTTTTCTATGAATTAGCGACGGCTTAAAATGTTATGGCCGTTACTTAAAAATGTGCTGCGCGTATTTTTTAAGCTTGCGATGCGCTCTTCAGCAAGACGATCCGCTGCCACATATGTTGGCACACCATCACGTTTTGAAATTGAGATTACTTTTTCAATTGTGTCATAAATTGCTTCTACACGTTTTAATGCACGCTCTCTATTGTATCCGTATAACTCGTCCGCTACGTTAATTACGCCGCCCGCGTTAATAACATAATCTGGTGCATACACGATACCCATTTCATGAACGATATCACCGTGACGATCTTCTTTTAATTGGTTATTTGCAGAACCAGCAATTACTTTCGCTTTTAATTGTGGAATTGTTTCGTCGTTTACTGTTGCTCCTAGTGCACATGGTGCATAAATGTCACATTCTACACCGTAAATTTCATTTGGCTCAACAGCAGTTGCACCAAATTCTTCTACAGCACGTTGTACAGCTTCTTTATTAATATCTGTAACAATTAATTTTGCCCCTTCTGCATGTAGGTGTTTGCATAGGTGATAAGCCACATTTCCTACACCTTGAACAGCAATTACTTTACCTTCTAAGCTATCTGTACCAAACGCTTCTTTTGCAGCTGCTTTCATACCAACGTATACGCCGTAAGCAGTTACTGGAGATGGGTTACCAGAAGAACCGAATGAAGGTGAAATACCTGTTACGAAATCTGTTTCTTCATGAATAATGTCCATATCATCTACAGTTGTACCAACATCTTCAGCTGTGATGTAACGACCATTTAATCCTTGAATGTAACGTCCTAATGCGCGGAACATTGCTTCGCTCTTATCTTTGCGTGGATCGCCGATAATAACTGTTTTTGCACCGCCTAAGTTTAAACCAGCTGCTGCGTTTTTATATGTCATACCTTTTGCAAGACGAAGAGCATCTTCAATTGCAGCTTCTTCAGAATCATATGTCCACATTCTTGTTCCGCCAAGAGCTGGTCCAAGAGTTGTGTCATGAATTGCAATAATTGCTTTTAATCCTGATTCTTTATCTTGACAGAACACAACTTGCTCGTAATCGTAAGTTTCTAAGTATTTGAAGATTTCTAATGTCATTGTAATTTCCCCCTTGATATGTTTACCATTTTCCATTTTAGTCCGTTATACCGGATTCATTTCCTTAATCATTAATGAAAATAAAACATGTATTGCAAGAAAGTTTATTTAGAAGCAGTCGCAACTGCTAATGCTAATGAATGCACTTTTGTTTCTGCTGAATCAGCGCGAGATGTTAACACAATCGGCGCCTTCGCTCCAGCGATAATCGCTCCTACTTTTGCATCCGCAAAATATACAAGCGATTTATATAATACATTTCCAGCTTCAATTGTTGGGACGAGTAAAATATCTGCTTTACCAGCTACATCGCTTTGAATTCCTTTATGCTCCGCTGCAATTTGTGAAACAGCAATATCTAAAGCAAGTGGTCCGTCAATGATACAATTTTTAATTTGTCCTCGACGATTCATTTGCGTTAACATAGCTGCATCAATCGTTGCTTGCATTGCAGGATTTACAACTTCTACAGCAGCAATTGGAGCTACTTTCGGTACTTCTACTCCTATTGCCTGGGCAACTTCAACTGCATTTTGTGCAATCGCCGCTTTTTGCTGTACATCTGGAGCGATATTCATCGCTGCATCTGTTAAGATGATAAAGCGATCGTAATTCGGTACTTCAAAAGCTGCAACGTGTGATAACACACCGCCTTTACGAAGACCCCACTCTTTATTTAATACTGCTTTCAAAATATTAGCTGTTGGAATATTGCCCTTCATAAGTACATCCGCTTCTCCACCACTTACAGCTTTTACCGCTAATTCAGCAGCTTCTGCGTTAGATGTAGTAGAGATTACTTCAATATGTTCTGAAGGTCCTAATCCATGCTCTTGTAACATACTAAGAATTGTTTCTTGATTTCCATATAGACGAAATTGAGCTAACTGTAATTGTACAGCCATTGTAACGGCTTCAATTACTTCATGATCTTCAGCTACTGCAACAGCAACTGTTTTTTTCGGTTGCTTTGCCGCTTGATCAATTAAAGTTTGTAACTTCATATTTTGTAATCAACCCTTCCTCGTCGTCCCTCGCTTATATATTAAAGCAAATATCGTGCCAACTTTTTAATTTCATTTAAATATTTTTGAAAACGCATTCAAAACGTAGAAAAATCAACATTTTGTAACTACACAAAAAATTCTGTCTAATACTGTCGTATTATGCATACCGCGCAAATTATTGCGTGGTATGCAAATTATTGCGTGCTATTTTTTGCACACTCATACTTTTCTAGCTTATAATATAAATTTCGAACCGAAATCCCTAGCGCTTGTGCTGTTTTTGTTTTGTTCCCATTAAATCTAGACAAATACTCATGAATAATATTCCCCTCAAATTCAGCCACTAAATCCTCAAGAGGTCTTTCTTCTAATTCAGGAAGTAAATTACTCCCTATAAGTTCATGTTGGTCCTCATGATGTAACGGTGGCAAATGATGTACATCAATATACATTTCGTTATAATTCATAAAAATAATCGCTCGTCCTAAAATATTTTCAAGCTCACGAACATTTCCCGGCCAATCATATGATTGTAAATACTGCACCGCTGATTCCGTTAATCCCTCAACATTACGTCCATAATCTTGATTAATCTTTTGAATTAATCGCTCAGCAATTTCACCAATATCCTCTTTACGCTGACCAAGTGATGGAATATGAATCGGAATTTTATTTAACCGATAATATAAATCTTCCCGAAAATCACCATCTAAAATTGCCTTTTCTAAATTCACATGCGTTGCAGCAATAACTCGAACATTAATTGGAATCGGCTTCGTATCTCCAACTCTCACGATTTCCTTCTCTTGCAACACACGAAGTAACTTCGCTTGTGTATTCGCAGACAATTCCCCTATTTCATCTAAGAAAATACTCCCATTGTTCGCTTCTTCAAAAAAACCACGTTTTCCCCCGCGACGCGCTCCGGAAAACGCACCTTCTTCATAACCAAACAGTTCACTCTCTAATAACGATTCAGAGATTGCTGCACAGTTTACACGAACAAACTTATTGTACTTCCGATTGCTGCCATTATGAATGGCGTGCGCAAACAATTCTTTTCCAGTTCCTGATTCCCCGCGCAGCAGTACCGTCGCTGGTGTATTCGCCCCTAATTTCGCTTGTTCAATCGCTGCCACAATTCCTTCTGACGTTCCAACGATATCGTCGAATGAATACTTTGCTTCTAACGTACGAATAATTTGTCTTGCCCTATTTAATTCATTTGTTAATTTTTGAATCTCGGATACGTCGCGAATTACCCCGACACTCCCCTTTAAAATCCCATCAACAATAACTGGAGCTACGTTTACAATAACATCCCTCTTCTTTTGCCCAATTTTCATATGAATACCACGTACTGCCCTACGCGTCCGTAGCACTTTCATATGCATACTTTCTCCTTCTACAATATCCGTTGTCGCTGGCTTACCAATAATATCTTCCTCTGAAAGACCCGTTAATTTTGTATAAGCCGGGTTAATGACAAGCCCTCGCCCTTGCTCATCGACAACAGAAATTGCTTCTTCAGAAGAATGAATAATCGCTTCTAACAACGTTTGAATTTCTTTTAAATCCGTTACCTCTTCGGCTAAATTTACAATTTCAGTAATATCTTTAAAAACCGCAAAGGCCCCTTGCACCTCTCCAACTTCATTTAAAATCGGAATACGTGTTGAAATAATTTTCTTCCCATTATCTAATGTTAATTCTTGATTAATCTCAATTTGCTTCGTACGAATAATCCGAAGCAACTTACTTGTTGGGATCACTTCTAAAATATATTTATCAACAACTTCTTCTCTTTTATATCCCGTCATCCGTTCCGCACTTTTATTGAACAACAATACTTGCCCTTCTTTATCAACAACAATCATACCATCGTGCGTCGAATTTAAAATAAGATCCCGCTGCTGCGTTTGATCTTTTAATTTCCCAATCAACATTTCTTTTTCATGCGCAAGCTTTACAACGATATTCGCAACATCCCCTGGGACAAGCAGCACATCTTCTTGTTTCTTCACCAAAATTTGTTCATACACACTATAATCACCTGTCATATCAAAAATGACATCAATATCCTCACGTATAAACACTTCCCAGTTACTTCCGGTAGAAATATAAAGACTCTTTGCAAGTTGAATTCCCTTTGCTTTTTCATTAATATCCACAATTGCAACTACTTCAAATATATTTGATTTTTGCAATAGACCTAAAATCGCACTTCCTCCAGCACCCGCTCCAATAATTAATGCCCTTTGTTTCATATGCTACCAATCCTCCCGCAGCATCTCTGCAAAATTTTTCACACCTCTATCTTACTTCTTCCAAAACCCCTTGACAAACGAACATAAATTATCACATGATTTTGTATATACAAAATAATCAGAAAAGGAGACTTCCTTATGCAACGTTATCTCGCTCTCCTATTAGCAGTTATCCCTATTTCACTAGCTGTAGTAGGCATTAAACTGATGAGAGATACCGTTTTCGGTATTCTCTTCTCTCCAATCCCTGCATTATGGTTACAATTTGTAATTGGAGTACTGTGTTTCGCAATTGGTTTTTATATCTTTGGCGGCTTCGTTTTATATCGCGACCGAAAACGAAATAAAGTACAAGCTCGATTTCGAAGATAAAGTGAAACTTCCATTCGAAGGTGCTTTTCCTTCGAATGGTTAGTTGAACCAATCGGCTTTTACGGACGGTTATTTTCCGCTTCTCTCCATCTTGAGGCGAGGCCTTACCGCCCACGAATAGCGGGATAAAGTGAAACTTCCATCAGCGGGTGTTTTTCTCCCAATTCTCTTTTTTTCTTCTCTTTAAGTCTCAGTATTGTTTCCCATAAAAAAACGAGCCCCCTCATAAAGAAAGGACTCATTTTACACCTTGCATTATCTTTTTCACACACTCTGGATAGTCTGTAATAACAGCCGTCACATTCATCTTTAAAAATTTCCTTATTGCTTCTTCATCATTAATTGTATACGGACGCACAAATACACCATTTTCCATCGTTAACTCTACAATTCCATCCGAAATATACCGGTAGTTCGGATGAATAGCACTCGCTCCCATCTTTTTCGCGTAAGCCCACGGGCTATGCAATCCATCCTTGTATAAAATTGCCGTTTCAATATCAGGAGCCATCCTATGACACTTTTTCATACTATAATGATTAAAAGAAGATAGAATCGTTCGCTCCTCCATACTATATTTTCGAATAAGAGTAATTACCTCTTCTTCTAAACCAAGGTACGGCACTTTATTATTCTTAAATTCAATATTCAGAAAAAGGTTGTTTGTTTTCAGCCACTCTAACACTTCTTCCAACAAAGGAACGTGCTGCGCACCGACCTTATCATAAAATGTATAACTCGCATCTAACGCACGTAAATCTGCATATACATAATTTCGAACAGGCCCCTTTCCATTAGTCGTTCGATTTACAGTCTCATCATGAATGACAACAATTTTGTTATCTTTTGTGAACTGTACATCTAATTCAATCCCATCAGCCCCAAATTTCTCTGCCGCCCGAAAAGAAACCATCGTATTTTCCGGATATGTCCCAGCAGCTCCGCGGTGCCCAAAAATAAGCGTCATCTTCTCACCTCAAATTTTATCCCTCTATTCGCGGGCAGGAAATACTCCCACCTCCAAATTCGGCGAAATCATTGTCCATTTCCACATTTCTTTGTTGTCCAGCTCTAGCAGCTAGAACCTCCGGTCGTTCCGTCCCCTTGGACGAGGAAAAAAGTACCTCTCCGCCTTATGCTTGGGCGTCCTGCGATTCTGAGCGAGCCGCTTCCGCTTTTCTTAAGAAGTTAGGCGGGAGATAAACTGCTGGCATGCGCCCGATTGGTGAGGGCTAATAATCAGCGGGGATGAAAAAACCCCCTACTGATTAAAGTTTCACTTTATCTCACTTTAAAAGTTAACAAAAAATCATTACAGGTTGTAAATCAAACTATATATTTTTCAAGATATAAATCGCTGCTATGTAGAATACAAAATGCATGCGGCAGGCTTCTACTCGTAACCAGTTGCTCATTTATGTCGTTTTTTCAATTTGCATTTACATAATCATACGACCTGTTATCATCACCCCCTCTCTACTTATGCTCATTTCACTTTATGTTATACTATACAAAAAGGAGGTACTTTTATGAGACCATTACAACTTTCACCAGAGACAGCTATTAAGTTATCAAAAGCTCTCGGTGTTCCACTTGAACAGCTTATGCATATGCCTCAGCATATTTTAATTCAAAAACTCGTTGAATTAGAAAAACAAAATCAAGAGAAAGAATAGGCAGTCCTGTTGTGTACAGGACTTTTCTTATAACGCTTTAATTTGCTAAAACAAAAAATGAACATTCCTTTCATGACAGTTATCTAAAACTCCCAAAAAGAATGTTCATCGGTTTGTATATCAATCATTTATTGATTAAGCAAGCGTTATGCTCACTTTTCTTTCATAAGCAAAACTACTCATTAATTCCTACTGTTATTTTTAACTCGCTTTATGTTCAAGCCTTAACTTATCCGCCACCATCGCGATGAATTCTGAACTGATTGCTATGTAAAAGTAAGCAAACCGAACAACTTCTTGATATATCAACATCAACTTCATTACTTTTCACATCAATGAGCAAGAATTTATCGGATTATCAATATAATTCATCGCTCTTTCTTTAACTACAATTTTATCATCTTGGTACACAAAACGATAGCCCCCAATAGGAAATTCTCGTGTTGGTTTTGTTACTTCTCCTGTCTTCAAACTTCTTCCACACCAACCATACGAACAAATACCATTTTCCACAGCATATGTTCCAGCTTCCCTTGAACTTCTAAAAGTTTTAATCAAAATGCCATTCTTGTACATTAATACAGTCTTAGCTAGAGGTCTTGCATGATTTCTCTTCATTCTTTCTTTTGTCTCCTTAGTTCTTTTCTTTCCACTTAGAACTTGAGATAGTTTAACTTTTGTTTCTTTACTCGTTTTTCTTCCTATACTAATATTAAATTTACATTGATTTTTTTGTTTGTATTCCTGTGTAATTTTTTCTTCATATATATAAGCCTTTTGTTCTTCTTTGAAATAATTTAAAATAATGTATTCTAATTGCTGTTGCTTCATCAATTTTAAATGTTCATCACTTCGGCTGTTATAGTTACAATAACGTGAATTAGAACCTTTTCCACAATACATTACTTCTCCTGTCCGTTTATGTTTATGAATATATACGTAATACATAAAAATCACCTCGTTACCCTTATATCCGATTAAATTTATTTGTAAAGAGGTGTGAAAAATAAAGAAATCACCACAAGTTCCAGAATGCTCCCTGTTACATTTTATCAATTTAAAATATAAATATATTAACCACTCTCTTAAAAGGTAATACAAAACAATCTGAGAATCCGTTTTTTTGGTAGGCACCATAAAATCAACCCATAACTCTTCTAGCATCAATAGACAGACAAAAATAAGGCGGCCATATCTATTGTGAAGATATGGCCGCATCATTTTTACTTGTAAAGATGTTAGTAATAAAATTGATATTTTATTTAAATTATTTAAGGTATGCTCGCATCCGTTTTCAAAAAATCTATAAATTGGTACATAAATACAATATAATAAAAGATGGTATATTATTAAAGTTAGGAGGGATACCTTTGTCAGACCATGTATCACCGAGGTTACGAAACGTAAACAAAGTAAAACCACCTTATCCATTAAATGATTTTCCAAAAGACTTCGCAATAAAATTATGCGAGGACGTTGTATACCTTCTTGCAACAAGAGGAACTCCTGAATTAGAGGGAAAAGACTGGGAGGTTATTTTTGCTAATTGTATTGGAGCAACTTGGAAACCATCTAACGTTGGATTAGACGATGTTGTTTTAGATCAATGTGCTTGGGGTGCTAAAACCATTAAAGCAACTTCCCCATTTAAAACTAAAAAAGTAAGACTTATTTCGGGAAGAAACTCTCCTATTTATTCTTTTGGTGCTCAAAAAATTACAGATATTGCACCCGATCCTTTAGGAGCACAAGTTCTTGAAATCTGGAATGAAAGGGTTTCCGCTATTAGACAACATCATAAACATGTACGTACAGTTGTCCTTATTAAATCTCAGGACTTACGAGAATTAGTTGTTTTTGAATACGACACTATAAGGTACGATCCAGAGTTATATTTCTTTGATTGGAACCCACGAGGTAACTTACAAGGTTACTCTAAGGCTACCCAAGAACATTGTTTTACTTGGCAACCCCATGGTTCTCAATTTACAATTATTGAACCAGTCCCAGAGAATCATCTTTCGATTCGAATAACAAAGAATCCAGAGCCTGTGAAAAAAGAAGATGTATTAGCTTCAATCAATTTTGATTCTTCATGGTTAGAGGTTTTAAGAGGGAAATAAAGAAAAGCCACTCATTACAGTGGCTTTTTCTATATAACTAAAGTTAGTTGTTCTTCATTGTTTTTCTGAGTATTTATTCGATTATCACATAATAGATTATGTTCCCTCATACATTTCAACATTTCATTAGCTACCGCTTGTATTACAGGAATTGATACACTATTACCTGTTTGCTTTCTAATTTGTTGGTCAGATACTACAATTTTATAATCTTCTGGGAAACCTTGTAGCCTTAACAACTCCCTCGGTGTAAGTCTTCTCTTTCCATTAACCAACAAGTAATTATAGGAGGCACCTGCCCTTAAAGCACAAGAAAATTCATTTACTCCAACATCCCCAGCTTTGTTCTCATGCCATATAGCTGGAACTGGAATGTACTTGCCTTGTACTTTTTCTAGCCGACTTTTCACAATTTCCTCTGAAGCAAAATATTTCTTATCGACTAATTCGTCTGGTTCTAAAATATCAGCAAGATCAACCTTAATATTCGAAACCTTTGGAAATTCAAATTCAATTGAATGATCTAGAAAACCAACAATTATAATTCGTTCACGTTTTTGTGGTAATCCGAAATTAAGAGCATTTAAAATCTCGTACTTAACTTTATAACCAAGTTCATCTAATTTACTTAGAATAACTTGTAATGTTCGTCCTTTATCGTGACCTCTTAATTGCTTAACATTCTCTAAAAGAAAAGCTCGAGGTTTTTTTGCTTTTAAGATTCTCTCGATTTCAAAAAATAAAGTTCCACGAGTATCAGCAAAACCTAATCGATTTCCCATGACAGAAAATGCTTGGCAAGGAAACCCTCCTAACAAAATATCATGGTCGGGTATATCTTCTGTTGAAATTTCACATATATCGCCGTGCGGTACTTCTCCAAAGTTAGCTTCATATGTCTGCTGTGCAAATTTGTCCCATTCCGAACTAAACACGCAATTTCCATCCAGCCTATCAAAAGGAATTCGAATTCCACCCATCCCTGCAAATAAATCTATAAAAGTAAAACTACTCATAAAAACACCACCTATATTATTTACCAACCATCTCATAAAGATTCAAAAATTTTATCCTTTGATAAGTTGCATATCTTGAACGATAGAGTAAATTACACGCTTCTCTAATATTTATTCGATTCGAATATTCTTTTAAGAATCTGTCTTCTTCTTCTGTCCATCTCCTTTTTACATCTGGAGTCTTCTTCCGATGGAGATTTAGTTCATAAGAAATCTCTAGTAATTGGTAAAGATTTATTGATAGATGTTTACATATTTCATCTAATGTAAGACTACCCCAATTTTTCTTAACAAAATCCTTCTTATCTGAAATCAACTATGTTCCTCCTACTCAAGTATTAAAATTACCGTGTCTTCTTAGTTACTAAATATTTATCTTTCTCTTCACTAACTAAAATACGCTCATATTCACACTCAACAATGTATTTTATAGCGAGTGCTTTTGAAATTTTCCCTATATTCCTTTCTTGTAAAGAATTAACAATATCTTCTAGTTTTTTCATTGTTTCATTATCAATGCGAACGGTTGTATAGTTGCTCATTACATCACCCTATTTATCATGTTACATAAATTATACATTATGTAACATAATGTTTCAACACGTATGTTCGTATAAAAAAGCCCCAACAATTAAATGTCAGGGCTTCAATATATCATATTGCAGAAAAATCTTGCTCTTGCTATACTTTTTTTAACATGTTAATTACTTGGGGCAACTGTTGCAGCAATCGTCTCAAACATACCCTTTGTCTTTCAACGAAACAAATCTTCCATTTGAACCAATCACCACATAATCGAGTAATCAATTCAGCATATTTTTCCATCTTCTACTTAAAAACTTTTAAATAATTGATTGTTGGAGATTAAGCCTGTGAAAAAATTAGAAATGACTTTATGTGTAGTATTATTACTCGATACGACGTAGAAGGCATAAAAAAGGCAAAAAAATAAGATGGCCATATCCTTTTTTAGATATGACCAAGTTATTCTTTGTTTTCAAACTGTTTTACAATTAATTGAGCCAACTTTTCAGCTTGCTCAAAGCTTTCTGCTGTAACGTAAATAAGCTTTCCTTGTAGAATGATATTGTACTGCTTCAACATCTAAAATCCTCCAATAGTAATTATCCCATCTACATGATATTTCATTGTAAATTTATTCTCAGGAACTTCTTCTTTCTTACAAAGCTCACGATAAATTCTCTTGAGTTTGTAAGCGTCCATTTGGTGAGCTTACAAATATGAAATGTCCGCTTCTTCTATGAAGAGTTCAACCATTGAACCGTATGATAAATAAGGCTGTTTTCTTTTCAATCTTAGATTGTAGGAAAGATGAGTAATGAAGTCATCTTTATGGGAGATTTCTTTCGGAGTACATTTGCACTTTATACTTTTTGTTTGTTCAATTGTTAGCCTAGACATATATCCTCCATTATTAACTTGTTAAATGTTGTAAAAAATGTAAATTGAGTTCACCACCATTTGGAGTTTAGGTCCCGATGATAAAAATGTATATTTCCGCGTTATTACATGAGATTTTAGCTTTTTTTCAAACGAGGTAGGCGGTGTGCCACAAGCTCGCTCACTTTAGTTTGTACTTTCTCACCACTATCTCACTACAATCTCTTTATCATTTCACAAACACTTTCACTACTCAATCACTTCACTACATCAACAACAACACCACTGTTGCTACGACTGTTGCATCATCATCTACTGCATCTACATCTTCATCATCAAAGGAACTTACGTATAAACCCGTATGAGACGTCCGGCAACTTCATCGAGCGTAACTGTAGATTAGTACGATCTAATACAACTGTTCTCTTAACTTCAATCTCTCTCTCCTGTATCTTCCCAACTAAGTCTTGAGCAATGATTGATGCTGCCGCTTCTCTATACTGTGTTGAGTTTAAATACTCTCGCACTTGTATTAAGTGATATAGCTTGTTATGAACACTCATTAGTATTTCTCCTCTCTATCGTTTAATTGTGCTACTGCAATCAGCCTAAAATTAGCTGCACCTGTATTACTGTCTGTGAAAAAACAGCAGCTTATAAATATCAGATAAAGATTAAGGCTAAGAGCATATAACTCCTAGCCTTATCTAATATTAAGCTCCAGCTGTAACTGTTAATGCACCTGACCCCTGCAACGAGATACTGTACGTAACTAAGTCGTCATAAGGAAATTCCAACGAGAAATCAGTGATAGTACAGTTTCCTGTGTACTTAGTTCCAGAAGGTAATTCGATATAAACGTTAACGTTTTCTGAATTTAAGAAAGCTGTTTCTAAAAGACCGTAAGCCGCATCAGATTCGATGAAACAGCCGTCTGCATCGATGCTCCATTCCTTAAATCCTTGTAAGCTTTCTTTCCAGAATCCCAGGGTGTCTTTGGACGTAGCATCAATTGTTTCTGCAGAACGAGAAAGGGTCGCATTCCTCTGCCCTCCGAGTACTTTTCCAGTTGTAGCATCCTCTATATAAAGTTTTACTTTCATACCAGAAATTTTCATTCATAATTACCTCGTTTCGATTTTTTAAAATAAAAAGAAGTCAAAATACGAAAATTCCGACTTCTTTATTTGTGAAATATTTCACATAAAACTACGCAATGATTTCTAATTTAGTGAACGCATCTGGATTATAAACTGCTCCATCAAGATAAACATCGAACAAGAAACCAACTGAACCACGAAGCGCATGGTCAGTATCTTGAACCATAGTCATTTTAGGACCGTTCTTAACAAGTACAGCGTATCCATCTTCAAGACTCCCCAGAATACACGGAACTTGTCCAACATCACCAGCATCTAAAGAATTAGTGATAACTACTTCTAATCCGAACAAAGTATAAGTTGGTTTGCCATTGACGATTCCGTTCTGCACATAAAAGTGACCCGAAGCATCCTTCAACTTAGCAACTCGATTGTAGAATGGTCTAGACATAATGAACTGAGATTTTTGAAGATACTCGGGATGTACGTTAAGAACAATGTCTAACAATGTATCTAGTAACTGAGCATCGGTAGCTGCAACAGATAAAGTTTTCTTTTCAATCGTGACATCAGGAACAATCCCCCGGAATTCTTCAGCAGCAGTACCACGAAGGATTGATTTTTCAATTGCTTTGAAAGTACGTTTTGCAAGTAAGTTTGGAACATACTCATGCATGTTTGTTGCCGCATCATTAATTAGCTGATTTGTAAGAGCAATGTAGGCTCCTGCACGCCGTTGATTCAAAGAAATTTCTCCAAGAGACATTGATTCTTCTAATAAGTTCTGCGCTTCGCCCACGAACATACCAACTCCAACAGCAGTTTCTCTTGGAATCTTTACTGAACCGCTTGCAGATGGAATCTTACGAGCACGTTGGAAAATTGGAGAAGTTTCTTCTAACTTTTCAACAATAATGTCCGCAACTGCGGTCGGAATCACCGCTTCATTTCCAGAAGTAAGTTGTAAGTTACGAAAGCTATCATTGAACTCACGAATTTCTGTTTCTTTTCGAACTTCTACTTCATTTTTATAACTACCATATCTAAATTTTGTTTTTTCCATTTTGTGTTTCTCCTCTTTCTTTTTGTTTTCTGCTAAATTCGGAATCTCAACTTCTTCTACTAAATCAATACCCCTAGCGAATATCGTTGATTGAGAATAAGCAGGATTTTTAACAACAGAGACTTCAAACAATTCCATCTCTTCAATAGTTCTTTCATGGAGACCATTTCCAAGAGACTTCCATGAATCACGAATTGTACGAAAACCAAAACTCATGTTTTGAAAGATTCCAGATTTGATTAGTTCATAAGTATCTGTTCCATAACTTGTAGGAACAATTGTTGCTTCCATGTATAAACCTTGACTGTCTTCTCGAAGTTGTAAGCTTCCATTTCGGGTACTAGATAAGATTTTTTTCGAATCATGCTCTGCTAAAAAACTGATTTCTTTTGCATTCTTAATTGCTTGGGTGAATGCACCTCTAGCTATCTTTTCAACGAATCTTTTTGTGCCACCTAAAACTTCACTCAACTGTTCAGTCTTGTTAACATAGCCGGACACTTTCAATGAACCATCTTGGTTAGCATCCAACTTGGCACTAGCAACACGTAGTTCCATTTTCATAATCTCTTTCACTCCCATATAAAATTTGCTTGCCGAAGCAAACCTGAAAAATGGCAAAAATAAAAAGACGTATCCCGAAGGATACGCCTCTTCAACAAGAAAAAATCGATAGGAAACGATAGAACTCATTCTGTCATTTTATATTATTAGTAGCTACTTGAAGTAGCCCTAGATGACAATTGTAAAAAGAAGAAGGAGGAGGTGGAAATAGGATTAACCAACTCCCCAATGAACCTTAAAAGCTTTACAAAACTTTCAAACTCAACTGCTGAAATTGAAAAAGAGACGCTCGGAGCAAACGTCTCTCTATACTATAATATATATAACTAGAAGATTTTAGACGAAATATTGCTTATTGAAACAATTCTCTCAATAAATAATATATACAAAGCAAGGATTCTGTACGAGTTTGCTCTTTAAACAATTTTCCTAAAGATTTTTTCAAATTCCATTTAAACAAATACTTCTAAAATTTTAATATCATATTCATCTTTGGACTGAGCCATTATCCAAACTGCTTCAGCTGGAGTTTTATATCTTGTTCCTTTTAAAACATCAAAATTTATTATCTCTCCATCATTAACAGCAACCATTCTTTTTGCTTCATCGTTATACTTAACTACTACTGCTCCTGTAAAATTTTTTGCTTTCTCTTCAACTTTCCATGCCCAGCCAGTAGGAAGACTATGAGAAGAGTGATTCCAGAAACTTCTCTCTTGTTCTCTTTCTTTTGCTTCATCAGCATTATAATATTTTTTCACTACTCCAAAAGTTTCATCATCCTTTTTAAAATATTGTAAGAATAATTTATAAGCTTCTTTTGTAAGAGCTTTTGAAATAGATTTTCTTGGAACCCCTCCATATTCATATACACAAGCTTTATGAGCTTCATCCCTAGCAAACTTCTTTACTTTTTTAATTGCTTCTGAATCGCCTTTACATAATTCTAATTGATCGTTCAGATTTTCTTCGTAGGTTTCTCTGATGAACTCATGCATCTCAAGCCATTCTTCTTTAGTAATTTCTTCTCTGAATTCAGTAGCATTAAAAACTTTGTAGTAAGTGTATTTATTAGGGTCAATTGATTTTGAGAATAATTCACCTGTTTCTTTATCAAAAGAAATACGTTCAATTTCATCCAACTTCTTTGGAAGAATATTGTATTCTCTAAAAAGCTCAATGTATTTACTGATTGTATGCCTTTCTAATCTATTTGGGACTTCCCAACCAATATCATCGTAATTGTTGATTGTATAGTCATCTTCCAGGAGAACTTTTATAAGCTTCTCAGCAGTTTCTTCTTTTGGGAACTTCACTTCTTTTCCAGCAATCTGTTCACATAATTTGATGAACTCAGATTTTTCTGGTTCTTTATAAGAAAGAATATTTAATCCAACTTGGGCTCGTCCTTCTTTTACCATCTCAAATTCATAGTAAGGTTCAATATTTCTTTTTAGGAGTTTCACTCTGTTGTTCTTTTTTGTAAATTGAACGTTCATAATATTTTCAAGATCTTCGAATGAGTAGTACTGTTTATTTAGCATGGTTGCAATTTCCTCTCGTGTTTAATTTGGTTAGCATGTTATACACGAAAGTATTCCAGTTGAGTTACCAGTTAATATTAATAATATATTGGTAAGTGGAGTGGAATACTTTCGTTAATTCATCAATGTATCTAAAGCTTTTCTAAGCATTTCATTATCTTCAAATGAGTAAACTTCTAGATTTTTGTTGTATTTGTTTGGTTCAACTTTCACTAAGCTGCAACCCATTTGCATAAGTGTAATTGCGAATGATTTTTTGAATATACGTTTTTTTCTCATTTGGATGTCTCCTTTGAACGTTTTTGACCAAACTAAAAACGCCTACAATTCCGCAAGCGCTTCAATTATCTGTATGTATTTTATCTGCCTTATAAAAAACGTAAATCAAACGAAGGGATTTTTTGAAATATTTTCTAAAATAGTACCATTTAAGCGATTAAGCTTCGCCTGAAACCATATCATAAAATGAGAATTTCATTTCAAAAATGGGGGAAATGTATGAGAAGAAAACAAAAAAGGCCCCACAAGGGAGCCATCTTATCATTCATATATTATTCTACTTTTCTTCTTCTTTGTAATTCCATACTATCTCTACTACTTCTTCTGGAGTCAACTCTTCATCGTTCCAAAAGATTAAGTCACTTGGAGCAGGGTGAGGTACACCAGAGTTATTAAATTGATGAACATATTTACTGTGTTCATCTTCAGGTAAATCAAGATCATAAATTTTTTCTACAAGTTCAATAAGTTCTTCTTTCGTCATTCTGTTCATTTTAATGCGCTTTTTAGAGGAGAGTTATTTTTAATGCTTCCACAAGCATTGTATTGCAATCATTATATGTATTCATTACTGTACCAGATGGTTTGTCCAGTTCTAGATAAGTGCCATCAGATAAGTTTTTACAGAACCATGCTATGTTTGAATCCCCAAGGAAAAGATACTCTTTTTGAAATTCATTTTCATACCAAATCTCATTGGTTTCTATAAGTCCGCAAACTTGTTCATCTTTTTCTTTTTCTAATAAAGAAGAATCAACTCCGTAAAGTACCAGTCCATTAAAATCTAAGCCATTCACAGTTTTAAGAAATTCCTCATATTCACTCGGCAAGTCAACATTAAAATTCTTTTTCATATGTTCTTTTAATTTCTGAACTTCAGTATTTGTTGCTGGTGTATTCAATTTATCATTAAATCTTTTCTCTATTTTTTCAATTTCTAAAATCAAATTTTTCCACATATAAAAACCTCTTTCTAATTTTGTTTATTCCCCTTTAGGATAAATATTGTGTTTTGGGATAGGCCAGCTTATGTCTACACTATCTCCGGGTTCTAAGTGTTTAGTTAACGTACGTTGTGTATTAGTTATCGCTTTATGATATGGATGATTTTGTATTAAAGTCAAATTTTCAAAGTCATTTGTTCCTCCATCATCCAGAGGAAAATTATGATGTACCTGCCATCCTTTTGGATTGTTTCCTTCTTTCATCCTTTCTATATCAGCATCCGTTAGTCCTGCTTTTTTAAGTTCGACAAGCTTAATAGGGTCATTTATTAAAGAGTTAAGAAAATCTTTTCTTACACTTCTATCGAACTCTTTTCTAAGTTGCTCAGCTTCTTCTCTTGCTCTCTTAGAATAAGTAATATCTTCAACTTTGACATCCTTCAGGTGTACATCCTCACCATATAATTTCCCAACAAAAGTATCACCATCGCTGCTGCTTTTTGTATATTGATAAGGTGATAATTTATTATTAGCTTCTTGATAAACATTACCTAGTTTATATTCCAAGGAGCTTCCACCTGCAAAAGCCGGTTCTAAACGACTTCCTAACTGAATCTCGGACATAGACGACAAACTGCTTCCCCATCTCGCGCCACTGCCTACAGCACCAGCACCTTTTGTGACAAGTGCAGCAATTGCAAAAGAAGTCAATCCGTATGCTGTTGCTTCTGTGAAGCTTTCTGCATCTCCGTATTCTACGTTCTTCACATACCAATCAGACAAAACATTTCGTATAGCGTACATCTCTTGGACTTCCTCGTCCCACTCACTTTTCAATGTTCCGATGGGATCATTCCATAGGTCGCCAATAAATTCGTATGTATCTTTAAATTTCTCTTTCTTGCCATCAACATAACTCTCCACAAAGTCCGTAAGCCCATATTTTGCATCTTCCAGTGCGTCCATTGGATCATCAACTAAGTGTCCGAAAAAGTCTGATGTTTGGTTCCATGCTTTTTTAAGTGGGTCAAAAATAGTGTCTCCTGCTGCTCTCCCGCCACCTCGCTGAAAAGCGTCCCATAACTTGCCCATCTGATTAAAATCTCCAGCGGCTTTCTCATCAACTTCACGGAATGTTTTCGCAGTTTTCTTTAATTCGAGTTCCAGGTGTTGTAAAAGTTGGACTAAATCGTCCATACTCTTCTTTTTTGAGAAAAACTCATCAAAAAAGCGTTGTCGTGCTATTCCTTCCCATGACATTTGCAGTTCGAATGTAACTTGCAAAAGTCTTTGAATGATTCTTTCTATATCTTGCCTGTTTCTTGATATAGAATCTGCGGCCGCTTCTAATTTATCTGGGTCAACGCGTACTTGTCCCAATTTATTTCCTCCCTTTTTATGTATAAAACTTCCAGTATAAGTATAACAGATTTATAGAGTTGGTACGGATATTAAGCAAAACCGAATCCTTCAGTTTTTCAACCAGTGCTTTCAGCTTTATTTTCTTGTTATTCGATAGATATCGCTTTCGACTGTTGTTAATCTTTTTTTAATGTCCTCAACTCTTACTTGCTTAGACTGATAGCCAGTGCCATCAAGTCTTTTTTCAATTCTGTCTAAACGACTGTTTACCTCAGAGAAACCAATTCTTACTTCTTCTCGAAATTCTGCTTGTTCCTTTTGCATTTCCTCTAACATTTTAAGAATTTGTTTTTCCATTTTCAACAACTCCTATTCGTTTATTATAAAGTGTCTTGTAATTTCTTAGTACTCTTTATCAACAGTTTATATAAAGCAAAACTGGGTTATCTCCTAGAAAAAAGACCGAGCATTAAGCTCGATCAAAACCATAGCTTTGTGTATCTTCACCAAATTCAGGCATTTGTGGATTTCTTCTAAATTCTTCCCAATATTTTTTAGTGGCAAGAGCTTCTCGTTCTTCTCTACGTTTTTCTGCTGCTAATTTTTTTTGATATTCTTTCTCTCGTTTTTCTTTCCAGCAATTAACTTCAATAATTTTAATTATTGGTTTGTTATTCACAACTTCATTTTTAAACAAACGCTTTACCATAGTTTTAGCATTATACCAATTTTTGTCGGTTGGCTTTTTGTATTTAACAAATTTATCGAATCGATAAGTTAGGGCGATAAAGTCTGCCACACTGCTAATTTCTGCTTCATAAACAAATTCATATTCTGAAAGTGGGTAATAAGAGCCAAAACCAGAATTTATCAATTGTTTAGTACGATCTTGATTAGAATTGTAAATTGAAATTTGAATAGTTTGTTTAGTTTCCATGATTGAATAACCTCCAGTAGTTTGTTTTCTGCTGCGGTTATTATATATTCTCGATAAAGAACGTAAAGCAAATCACAAAAAATTTTTTCAAAAAATAAAATTAGGCTAGATAGCCTGATCAATAATCTAAGTCTAATGGAATTCCTTTTCTTGATTCATCTTTATTGTAATACAAATCATACATCTCATTTAGTAATTTCCAACGTTCTTCATTCTCTAAGTTTTCAATCATACTTAATATTTCTTTAGATGTTACTTGTTTACCGTTTAACTCCTTCCCATTTTGATATTTAATCACCTGCATTTCTAAAAGATCAATTCTCCTTCCTAGAGAATAATATTGTTCTCTAAGCTCTTTTCCTAACGTATCTAATGTTTTCACAAGCGAATCAGTATTTATTTCAATTACAGCTATTCTTCTTCCAATTTCAGAATCAATCTTGTCAAAGTGTTCATGGATGCCTGAAACCGTATTCCGATTAATTCTTATAATTTTCTCTAAAATCACTTTTTCATCTACCATTTTTATTCTCCCTCCTAATTTTCATCTGTATGATTTTCAAATAAAATACAATTAAATATATATCCCTCAAATTAAAATGCAATCGTGGGCTTTCTGAATCTTCTGAGGGCTATTCTAGTTAATGACTAAAAAGGTAACTCGTCATTATTGTCTTCAAGCCAGTTATACAAAGGTATTCGCTCGCTCTTTCCTTCAAATTTCTTTTTCCCATACTTCATATCATGATGATGAGCTGTTTTCTTCAAGAATCCATAAACGTACGAATCAACGCATTTAACTTCTAAATGAATTCTTCGTTCAATAGCTTCGGACATAAATTTATTTACAATATCTAAGTATGTTTTCTTATCCCATCTTCCAATACTAAATTCTGATTGATATTTATGTACCGCTTCTAAAGTCTTCTGTTTAAAAAGAGACATTTTATTCATATTCAAAGTAGAATTGTTAAATTGAGCGTCAGCGTTATTGTTAACAATAATATTATCTTTATTATTTTTATCTTGTTCTTTTTTATTTTTCTTTTTAATAGTTGATCCCTTTTGTACAGGCTTGCCGTCACCTTTGGGTAATGCTAGGGTTTCCCTTTGGTCAAGGCTAGAGCTCCCATCTTGCTGTGCTATCTCTGGATTTGTTGATACATCCAGGTCTTCCCTTTTGTCAGAGCTAGGATTTACCTCCGAAAGTAATTCTTGAACAATCTTGTCTGTGATACTAAAGTACTTCTTAGAAGGTACTCCCATAACCTTAGTTTCAATATAACCAGCTTGCTCTAATTCCTTAATAGCTTTTAACTGCTGTTTATATGACAGAGCTGTTTCTTCTTCCAAAGTGTCACTCGTTAAAAAGAAATACTCTTTTCCCTCTTTAACTGTTAGCATACCTTTATTAGCAAAGCTTTCGTAACTTGAACATAACTGTCCAAAAATAATAGCTCCGTTAACTGATACCGTATGAGCTAGCTCTTTGTTATACATGACAAATCCGTTCCCACTTAAAACTGATATTAGTTTCATGCTTCTCTCTACTCTCCTTGACACAGAAGAAAAAGACTACATATAATACTGATGTAGAAGTTATTCTTCTGCTCTTATTTATTAAGAGATGGTGGAGCGGCCAAACTCATATACCATCTCTTTTATTTATTTTAATACACGAACAAACGTTCGTAAACACTTCAAATCCTCCACTTTGCTAAAGGAGAATGCTGTTGATATTTTTTCGCTATTTCTTCCCTAGTTAAATCTAAATAAGCTTGTTCTGTAACTGTTACAGACGAATGTCCTAAAATTCTACTTAGAGTATATAAATCTCCACCATTCATCAAAAACTGTCTTGCAAAGTTATTTCTTAGTTGATGAGGATGCACAGCTAATCCAATTCTTGCTCCTGCTTGTTTTAACTGTTTTTCAAATGATGGAATGGTCATTTCAGTATTTTTAGTTGTAGGAAAAAGAAGGCTTACTGATGTATGTCTATCTTTAAACTTTATATAATGTCTTAACTCTCGTCCCATTTGTTGGCTAAAATATACATACCGTTCCTTTCTTCCTTTTGTCTGCGTTAGCAGTATCATTCGATGTTTAAAGTCGATACTCTCTACATCCAACGCTAGACATTCTCCTATACGCATTCCTGTATCCTGAAGTAACATAACAATAACTTTGTTTCTATAACCATGAAATTTCGTGAAATCAAATTGATCCAATAATGATCTAAATTCTTCTTCTGAGATTCCAACTTTTTGTCTTCTTTCAGTTTTTATTTGCTCGATTGTCTCGACAGGATTCTTTCTAATTTCATTCTCACTAGTTAACCAATTAAAGAAAACTTTTATATTTCTAATGTAGTTATTTATTGTCACATTACTTACTTTTTTTTATAATCCGTTCTATTTTCTGGACAATTTTTCTTCCTGTTCTTCTCATTCCCAATGACTGTATACTTCCCTCTCTCTTGTACATACTTCATATACTGTCTAATGTGTCCAGTCTTCACTTTGTTTGGGTCCCCAATCTCATATTCATTCTTTAAATAGAGAATAAATAACTTCAATGATTGTTCATAAGATGACAAAGTTTTTCGAGATAAATTTTTGGATTGACAGTACACTAAAAAATCCTCCAAGTGGAATTCTAACTCAGTTAACTTCAATTTCTTCACTCCTTTTTGACAAAATAAAAAGACCAACGAATCATAAAATTCATTGGTCATTGAGTGAAAAGTTTATTGGTTTTAAAATTGATATTGAGTATAGATTTCAAGAATTCGTCGGTTTCACTAAAGAGTAAATCCTTTGCTATGTCTACCTTTAACTCGCTTTATGTTCAAGCCTTAACTTATCCGCCACCATCGCGATGAATTCGGAATTCGTCGGCTTTGCTTTTGACATGGATACTGTATAGCCAAATAAAGAAGAAATGGACTCAATATTCCCACGGCTCCAAGCAACTTCAATCGCATGACGAATTGCACGTTCTACACGACTTGCTGTTGTATTATATTTCTTTGCGATATCAGGATATAGTACTTTTGTAATTGATCCAAGCAATTCAATGTCGTTATAGACCATAGAAATTGCCTCGCGCAAATACATGTATCCTTTAATATGAGCTGGTACACCAATTTCATGAATGATACTCGTAATGCTCGCATCTAAATTTTTCGGTTTTCCATCAGATGTTGTTACAGAACGAAAAGCTGATAGCGGTCGTTTAATGGTAGCGCTTGATTTTCCACTAACTTGACGAATATGACTCGTTAAATTTTCCATATCAAATGGTTTTAAGATAAAATATGACGCCCCCAAATCAACAGCCTTTTTCGTCACATCCTCCTGTCCAAACGCTGTTAACATAATTACATTCGGTTGTTTAAAACGATCAATATGACGCATTTTTTCTAGTACTGCGAGACCATCTAAATGCGGCATAATAATATCGAGAACAAGTACATCCGGTTGTCTTTCTTTTAATAAATTTAAGCACTCTTGACCATTATACGCTACACCAATCACTTCCATATCATCCTGAGCAGCAACATAACTCTCTAACATAGATACAAGTTCTTTATTATCATCCACGAGACACACTTTAATTTTCTCCACAGCTTTTCCTCCCTAACTAATGATTTCTCCCGGCAGAAAGTATTACCTTCTAGACTACATGAATTGTTCGACAATTATGTGAAAATCCCCTTTAAAACTTTCTTAAATTCCGAAAAAATCACAAAAAAAGATTTTTATCGTCCATTTCTTAGTGTTCTTTTACATATTCCATCATATGATTACAGCCGAATATGCATGCTCTACTTTTATTTTACAACAAAAAACACCCGTTGCGAATCTTTTGTAACATTTCAACGGCTTTACAAGAAATTTTTTATCAATCAGGAGATTTCTTCTCTTCCCAACTTTAAAAAACAAACAAAAAAACAAGCTGAATACAAAGTTCAGCTTGCTTTTTTCTGATCTGTATAAATATTGATCCCTGCTTCATGTAGCATCCACTCAATATGAACACCATATCCAGATGTTGGATCATTTACGAATACGTGCGTTACAGCCCCAACTAATTTTCCATCTTGTACAATTGGACTACCACTCATTCCTTGTACGATTCCACCTGTTTTTTCTAATAAGCGTTTATCTGTAATCTTTACAACCATTCCTTTTGTTGCAGGAAACTTTTGCGGAACTGTACTTACAATTTCTATATCGAACGCTTCTACTTTATCTTGATCGATAACTGTCAAGATTTTCGCAGGTCCTTCTTTCACTTGATGAGAAAGGGCAATCGGAAGCGCTTCATCCATAATTCCATTTTTCATTTCTGTATTTAACTTACCAAAAATACCAAATGGACTATTCGTTGTAATATTACCAACAACTTCATGATCTGGTGAAAATCTTGCTAATTTCTCACCTGGATCTCCATTGCTCCCACGTTCAATAGATGTTACTGTCGAACGAACGATTTGTCCATCTTCAACTTGAATTGGTTTTTTCGTATCATTGTCAGAAATCACATGACCGAGCGCGCCGTATTTCATTGATTCTGGATGAATGAATGTCATCGTTCCAATACCTGCAGCTGAGTCACGAATGTACAACCCAATTCGATACGACTGTTCTCCACCATCTTTTTGTGGAGTTAATTTTGTTCGAATATATTTTCCCTCTCTTAGCAAAACAAGATTAAGCGATTCCCCTGTTTTCCCGCTATTATGAATAAATGGTGCAATATCACTCATTCGTTCAATTGTTTTACCATTTATTTCAGTAATCATATCCCCTACTTGTACACCTGCGAGCTCACCTGGAGATACTTTTCCTTTTTCTGTTTGAATTAAATGATGTCCTACAACAAGTACCCCTTTTGCATTTAATTTCACACCAATTGATTGTCCACCTGGAATTACTTTGAAATCTTTTAGTACTTTCACATTTACTTTTTTCACAGGTAATCCTGCAAGCTCATAAACCATATCAGCTTCTCCACTTTGATGTGCATTTACTGAAATTGTTTTTTCACTAGCAAGCCCAGAAGCAATCGTAAAAATTGTTTCATCAGTTGATTTTGTTTGAAATACAGGCAAAGAAGATACTTTTGAATCTTGATTTTGAAATATAACAAGTTGCTTTGGAAATGAAATAAACTCACGAAGCGGTTTATAACACCCAATAAAGACAAGTGAAACAAGGAGACAAATCCCTATGATTTTTCGAAATTTCTCTAATTTCAAACTTTTCACTCTCCTCGCTCCTAACCCACATTCAGCCAAGCGGCTTCACTTTTTAATGTCTCCTTGCTATCATCTCTTTATAACCGGAAGAATTAAGAAATCATTACTGTTAACAAAAAAGCTATCCATTACTGGATAGCTTCTGCTGCTTGTTTAAAACAACGCGCCTGCGAAAGCAACTCTCTTGCATGCTCCGTTGTTAAGTCAGTAATTTCCACACCAGAAATCATACGAGCAATTTCAGTTACCTTTTCATCTTGACTGAGTACAGTAACAGATGTAACCGTGCGTTCATTCGCAATTTGTTTACGAATAAATAAATGAGAATCTGCCATGGATGCAACCTGTGGTAAATGTGTAATACATAGCACTTGTGAATTGACAGAAACGCGATAAATCTTTTCAGCAATCGCCTGCGCAACACGTCCGCTTACTCCGGTGTCTACCTCATCGAAAATAACAGAGGCAACTCCTTGATGTTTAGAGAAAATACTCTTTAACGCCAATATAATACGGGATAATTCCCCTCCTGAAGCTACTTTAGAAAGTGGCTTTAACGGTTCTCCTGGATTCGTGGAAATATAAAATTCTACATTGTCATACCCATTATATGTCATTTTGACAGGAGCTCCCTCAACAAGAGGATCGTCAATTGTTCCTTCTTTTTTCTTTAGCATTACTTCGAATTTTGTTTTTTCCATGTACAGCTCTTTTAATTCTTGATGAATGGCCGTTGTTAATCGATTCGCAAGATCATGACGCAAATCACTTAGTAACGTCGCCTCTTTCACTATAAGCTGTTCGATTTCTTTTAGTTTCTTTTTCGTCGTTTCAATGTGTACATCTTTATTTTCAATCGTAAATATCTCTTTTTCAATTTCATCCGCATACGCTAAAATCTCTTCTACAGTATTTCCATATTTACGCTTTAACATACGAATTTCATTTAAACGTGTTTCAATTTCATCTAAACGATTTGGATCGTACTCCATCATATCTAATTTTTCACGGAGCTGATAAGCTACTTCTTCTAATAAATAATAACTATTTGCAATCGCATCGTAATTTTCTTGATATGCAATATCCAAATCCGTAATGCTCTCCATTTGATTCATTGCATTTCGAACATGATCTAAACCAGAACGTTCTTCCGTTAATGAACGATACGAATCACTCAATACCTTATAAATCTTTTCGAAGTTCGAAATCTTCAATCGTTCTTCTAATAAATTTTGCTCTTCATCTATTTTCAAGTCCGCATTTCGAATCTCTTCATGTTGAAATTGAATTAAATCTAGACGATGTGCCATTTGTTGCTCATTCTCTGTTAAAGAGTGCAATTGTCTTTTTAATTGCTCATATTCCCTATACACATTTTGATATTTTTCTAACTGAACTAAAATATGATCTCCCTCAAAATGATCAAGCATAAATAAATGGCGGTCTTCATTCATCAAATCTTGCGTTTCATGCTGTCCATGAATATCGACAAGCGTTTTCCCTATTTCCTTTAACGTACTCAATGTAACAAGCTTTCCATTGACACGGCATACACTTTTTCCACTGACAGAGATATCCCGTTTTAAAATGATCATGCCATCTTCAATTTCAATATCAAGTTCTTCTGCTTTCATAGCACAAGGATGCTGTTCATCTTCAATATAAAATAACCCTTCAATTTCAGCTTTATCCGTCCCATAACGTACAAATTCCGCTGAGCCACGTCCCCCAACAAGAAGACTAATTGCATCAATAATAATGGATTTTCCAGCGCCCGTTTCACCACTTAATACAGTGAGCCCTTTTTGAAAAGAAATGTTTAATGATTCTATAATAGCAAAGTTTCTAATCGATAATTCCGATAACAATGCCTCATTCACCTCGTTATTTCATTCACACTCCGCATGGGAGGCTTAAACTATTTACACATACATTCTTCCGTTACTTCTTTTTGATGGAGAATATGTTATGTAACCTGCTTCATTGTACCAAACATTTGTTTTTACGGTCAATGCAGCAATAATGATATTCTTATCTGGAAATATACATTTTCACATGCTATTCTATGATTTTTATGTCTCCATAACAAAAATATCTTGTTTGCTTATTTACTCTTCTGAGTAATAAAACAAACAAGATTCTTTTTGTTACAGCATATTTAAAAAGCGATTCGATACAACTCCTGTATCTTCAGGTGTACGGCAAATAATTAAACACGTATCATCACCGCAAATTGTGCCAATAATTTCATCCCATTCTAAATGATCTATCAGCGCACCGAGAGCATGTGCATTACCTGGTAATGTCTTTAACACAAGCATATGACCAGCTGTATCTAATTTAACAAACGAATCAACCAGATTGCGTTTTAATTTTTGAAGTGGATTAAAACGTTGATCAGCTGGTAAGCTATATTTATAGCGTCCATCATGAAGTGGTACCTTCACTAAGTGTAATTCTTTAATATCTCGTGATACCGTTGCTTGTGTTACATTAAAACCTTCGTTACGTAAAATATCCACTAGCTCGTCTTGTGTTTCAATTTCTTTATTTGCAATAATTTCTCGAATTTTAATATGGCGCTGCCCTTTATTCATATTTTTGCACCTCGCACTATCTCTTACCGTAGTTTTACCATTGTTATACTTCACTTATTTATGTTAACGTATAATCGGCTACTTGTACATAATTGTTTTTACAATCGTTATACAATTCTAACTTTCTATATGAGTAAAAAGAGGAATAACAATTGTTATTCCTCTTTTCCTTTTTGTTTCAAGGCTTCATGAGCTTCTTTCACAATTTCCTCCGCTTGAACAGGTGATTGATTTTCTCCCTGCTCACGCTCACCATACCATTTTAAATGTATTAAAAATTCAATGTTCCCGTCTCCGCCTGTAATTGGAGAAAATGTTAAGTTTTGAACATCGTAACCTTCTGCTAGCGCAAAATCGACAATCATTTCTATAACTGCTTCATGTACTTTACGGTCCCGAACAATTCCCTTTTTCCCCACTTGATCTCGCCCAGCTTCAAATTGCGGCTTAATAAGTGCTGCAACTTCACCATCAGGTGTTAACATCGTTTTCAATACAGGTAAAATTAATTTCAAAGATATAAACGATACATCAATGCTTGCAAATTGCGGTAATCCTTTTTGCAAATCAGCAGGTGTTACATAGCGAAAATTCGTCCGCTCCATTACGACAACACGCTCGTCCTGTCTTAATTTCCATGCAAGTTGGTTATACCCTACATCTAAAGCGTATGAAAGCTTCGCACCATTTTGCAAGGCACAATCCGTAAATCCACCCGTTGATGAACCAATATCCAGCATAATTTTATCTTGCAAATCTATATGAAATATCTCTAACGCCTTTTCTAATTTATATCCACCACGGCTTACATACCGCATTACTTGCCCTTTTAATGTAATTTCTGTATCTTGCGGTATTTTTTCACCAGGTTTATCTAAACGCATTTCATTTGCATATACAAGCCCTGCCATAACGGCACGCTTCGCCTTTTCTCTTGTTTCAACAAGTCCTCGTTCTACTAATAGTACATCTACTCGTTCTTTTTTTCCGCTCATTTGTTACGCCCTTTTTTGTTTTAATGGAATCATTGTACAAATACGTTCAACAACAGCATCTGTTGTTAAACCAATTTCTTCGAGAAGTTTAGAGACACTGCCATGTTCAATGAAATGATCTGGAATACCCATACACTCAATTAGCGCATTATGATATCCATGTTCACTAGCGAACTCTAACACACCAGAACCAAATCCTCCAATTAAACAAGCCTCTTCAATTGTTAAAATCGGCATATTCTTTCCTAATAACTCATGCAAGTATGCTTCGTCCATTGGCTTAATAAAGCGGGCATTTACAACCTTTACAGAAATCCCTTTCTTCTCAAGGGACTCTGCCGCTTCCATGGCCATTGGAATTGTCGTACCAAATGTTAAAATCGCTACTTGTGATCCTTCACGAAGCGTTTCCCATGTACCGATTGGAATTTCTTTAAACTCTTCATCCATAGGCACGCCAAGTCCATTTCCACGCGCGTAACGAAGCGCAATTGGTCCATCTTCGTAATTGATTGCTGTATATACCATATGTTGACCTTCGTTTTCATCTTTTGGCATCATCAAAACGATATTCGGAAGATGACGTAAAAATGCGATATCAAATATACCTTGATGCGTTTCTCCGTCAGCTCCTACTAATCCTGCTCGATCAATCCCGAAAAAGACATTTAAATTTTGGCGACATACGTCATGAACAACTTGATCATAAGCGCGTTGTAAAAATGTAGAATAGATCGCTAAAAACGGCTTCATGCCTTGCGTTGCTAGACCAGCTGCCATCGTTACTGCATGCTGCTCAGCAATCCCTACATCAAACATACGATTAGGAAATTCTTTTGCAAACTTTTCAAGCTTCGACCCAACCGGCATTGCTGGCGTCACAGCAACGACACGCTGATCATTCTTCGCTAATTTACGAACTGCTTCACTAACAACGGAACTCCATGCCGGTGCAGCTTCTTTTGGCTTTACGAAATCACCAGACTCAATTTTGTACGGTCCTGTACCATGCCAAGTTCCAATTACATCACTTTCAGCTGGCTTATAGCCTTTTCCTTTTTTCGTAATGACATGAACAAGAACAGGCCCTTTCGTTTTCTTGGCATATTGAAGATTTTCAAATAAACTTTCATAATCATGCCCATCAACAGGTCCTAAATATGTAAAGCCTAACTCTTCAAAAAACACACCCGAAACGAGTAAATACTTTAAGCTATCTTTTACTTTTTCGGCCGTTGCAGCTACTTTACCACCGACAGCTGGGATTTTTTTCAATAAGTATTCTAGTTCATCTTTTACCCATTGATATTTCCCTGCTGTACGCAAACGTCCAAGTACGTTATGCAATGCACCAACGTTTGGGGCAATCGACATTTCATTATCGTTTAAGATAACCGTCATATCTGTTTGTTCATGTCCAATATGATTGAGTGCCTCAAGTGCCATACCACCTGTTAATGCACCATCACCAATAATAGGAACAATGTACTCTTTCGTTTTCTTTAAATCACGAGCAAGTGCCATTCCCATGGCAGCAGATAAGGAAGTAGAACTATGTCCCGTTTCCCATACATCATGTTCACTTTCACAACGCTTTGGAAAACCACATAAACCTTTATATTGTCTCAATGTGCCAAATTCCTTTGCACGTCCCGTTAAAATTTTATGTACATAGGATTGATGTCCTACATCCCATAAAAATTTATCTCTTGGACTATCAAATATTTTATGCAAAGCAATTGTGAGTTCTACTACACCTAGATTTGGAGCAATATGTCCACCTGTTTGAGAAAGCTCTTCAATTAAAAACTTTCGAATATCTTCACTTAAAGCTTCTAGCTCGCTTATAGACATATCCTTCAAAAAATTAGGATTTTGAATTTGCGTCAGATCCACCAGGATCACTCACTTTCGTTTCATAATCTTTCATCATGTCAACTACTATACATCCGTAAAATATAGTTGCACTTAATTGTATTACAAAAATCAAGCATATTCTTTATTTTATCCCGCCTTAACTGGGATAAAGAAAACCCCACTGTTGGAAGTTTCACTTTATACGATGAAAAAAGAGCCGCTAACACAAAGTGATAACGGCAATGTAATCTACGTATATTTTTGCCAAAAAAAGAAAAGAAAAACCTTTGTCTACATTTATACCATAAAATCTTGAATGGCTCAACAAATGAAAACATTCTTATACTAGTGGTTGCGCTTTGCAATTAAATCACAAATTACTAACAAATATTCGTCTTGTAATTGTAAAGAAGAAATGGCCTCTTTTGCTTTCGTAATGGTTTCTTCTAAAATTTGCTTTGCTTCCGCCACTGTAAATAACGTTGTATATGTACTTTTTTCGTTTGTCATATCGCTTCCGACTGGTTTTCCAATCTCTTCTTCTATTCCTTCTACATCTAGAATATCATCACGAATTTGAAAAGCAAGTCCGACATATTTCGCAAAGGCAAGTAATTTTTCTTGTTGCCTAGCCGTAGCCCTTGATAATAATGCACCAGCTAATACGGCAAATTCTAATAAACGTCCTGTTTTATTCTTATGAATATATTCTAACTCACGAAGGTTTAATTGCTTACCTTCCGCTTCCATATCCGCAACTTGTCCACCAACCATTCCTTCTGGCCCTGCTGCTTTAGCAAGTTCTAGTGCGATGCGTAATTTTGTTTCGGAAGTAATTTCTTTATGGTCTTGCTCTGTTACAACCTGGAATGCATATGTTAACAACCCATCACCAGCTAGTACTGCCATCGCTTCACCAAATACTTTATGATTTGTTGGTTTCCCGCGGCGTAAGTCATCATCATCCATACAAGGTAAATCATCATGAATTAAAGAATATGTATGAATCATTTCTAATGCGCAAGCTGTACCTATCCCTAATTCTCTATCTTTTCCAAACGCTTGCAGCGTCGCAAATAAAAGTAACGGACGGAGACGCTTTCCGCCCGCTTCTAATGAATACACCATCGCCTCACGAAGTACCTTTGGACATTGCAAGGCGTTTGCATAACGCACAAGATTTTCTTCTACTAATGCTTTACTTTCTTTCATAAAAGCATCAAAAGTTAAATGCGTCATTATACTTCCTCTCCCAAAGTAGAAAACGGACGAAGTTCGCCATTTTCACCAAGTATGACAGCCATTTGTTCTTGCACATCTTTTAATTTTTCATCGCATAGTTTAGAAAGTTCCATACCTTCTTTGAAATACGAAATTGCTTCTTCAAGTGGAACATCACCTTGTTCGAGCTTGGAAACAATTTGTTCAAGCTTTGCAATCGCTTCTTCAAAGCTTACTTTATTTTCCATCGCCTAGTTCACGCTCCTCTATTCCCCATACATTACAGTCTAGTACACCATCTTGCATATGTACTGTAACTTCATCTCCAAGCCCAATTTCTTTTATGCTTTTTAGCACCTGTTTTTCATTATTATAAACAAGACCGTAACCTCGCATCATCACTCTAAGTGGACTTAACGTTTCTAACTTTTCTATCGCTCTTGTAAAAGCAAACTCTTTTCCTTGCAATAGAGACTGCATTTCACGTTGCAACTGCTTTTGCAATGTGTCTAACGTAAGCCTTGTTTGTTCAATTTTTTGCGTGGGGTGATGCTTCCCTAAATAAAATGACAGTTGTTGAAATTGATTCGTCTTCTTTTCTATGTAACGCTCTTTCGTTTGTATCAACTTATCAATTGTACGATCCAATTGTTCTTCCTTTTGCTCATACAATTGCTTTGGATAGCGAAACGCATATGATTTTTGTAATGCATGCAAATGCTCTTGTTTAGAGTTCAACATCTCACGCATCGCTCGCGTCAAGCGAAGTGTACGCTGCATCACTTTTTCTTCTAATTCAAGAATATGAGGAACTGCCAGTTCAGCTGCCGCTGTTGGCGTTGGAGCTCTTAAGTCCGCAACAAAATCTGCAATTGTAAAATCTGTTTCATGTCCCACAGCAGAAATGATTGGGATTTGACTAGCAAAAATTGCCCGGGCTACTGTTTCTTCGTTAAACGCCCACAGTTCTTCAATTGAACCTCCGCCGCGTCCAACAATTAACACATCGATAGCTTGCATTTCATTCGCCTTTTCGATAGCTTGTACAATTGAGGGAGCCGCAAATTCCCCTTGTACTAAAACTGGAAATACAAGTACTTTTCCAACCGGATAACGCCGGGCAATTGTCGTCATAATATCTCGAATTGCCGCACCCGTTGGTGAAGTTATCACACCAATTGTTGTTGGATAAGCAGGAATCATTTGTTTATATACTTGTGAAAACAGCCCTTCTTCTTCTAAACGAGTCTTTAATTGCTCATACGCTAAATGAAGATTCCCTACTCCATCTGGCTGCATATCCTGAATATAGATTTGGTATGAACCACTTGCTTCATAAACAGAGATTTTCCCTTTTACAAGTACTTTCATCCCGTCTTCTGGTCTGAACTTTACATTGCGATTATGACTCGCAAACATGACCGCAGCAATTCTTGCATTTTCATCTTTTAATGTGAAATACATATGACCACGGCTATGATATTTAAAATTTGAAATTTCTCCTTTTAACCAAACAGACTGTAGATGAGGGTCATACTCTATTTTAGTTTTCATATAACGAGTTAACGCTGTAACGGTTAAATATTGCTTTTCCATTTCTCTCTCCTCATAGCCGCCCTACAATTATTTACAAACAACACCTGTGCGCTGTGCAGATAATACTGTATTTTCTAATAGCATTGTAATCGTCATTGGGCCTACACCTTTTGGTACTGGTGTAATGTGACTTGCAACGTTTAATACATCGTCGAAATCAACATCACCGCACAGTTTCCCTGTTTCTAAACGGTTTACTCCTACATCAATTACAACTGCGCCTTCTTTTACGTAATCAGCTGTTACCATTTTCGCTCTTCCAACTGCAACAATTAAAATATCAGCTAATTTCGTTAATTCTTTTATATTCGCTGTTTTTGAATGACAATACGTCACTGTTGCATTTTCATTTAAAAACAGTTGTCCGACCGGTTTTCCAACAATATTGCTTCGTCCAATAACAACAACATGCTTTCCTGTAATATCAAGGTTTGTTTCTTTTACTAATTCTAAAATACCATGTGGTGTACATGGTAGGAACGTATCTTGTCCTGTCATCATACGACCAATACTAATCGGGTGGAAACCATCCACATCTTTCTCTGGAGAAATTTTTTCAATGATAGCTTTCTCTTCAATATGGTTTGGCAACGGTAATTGCACTAAAATACCATGAATACGATCATCATTATTTAAACGGTCAATTTCCGCTAATAAACGATCTTGTGTAATGGAATCTGGAAATGTAATTAACTCAGAATAAATCCCAACTTGTTCGCAGCCTTTTTCTTTCCCCTTTACATACGAATGAGAAGCTGGATCGTCTCCGACTAAAATAACAGCTAGCCCTGGTACAATTCCTTGTTTTTTTAGTTCTGCAACCTTCTCTTTTAACTGTGATCTCTTTTTCTCTGCAACTTCATTTCCTTTGATGATTACTGCTACCATATCAAAATTCCCCCTTTAAAAATGACAAAGCTACTTTTTTCTCCCGCTCTAACGGGCAGTATAGCTTCCACGTTAACATTCCGAAAAAAGAAAGAATAAAGATGAAAGATAACTGCCCGTAAAAGCTTGATTGGTAAGGGCTTTCTTAAGCTATGATGAAGCTTTCTCGCTCAAGAAAGGTTTACTGTATGCTAGATAAAACGCCGTTAATAAAACGACGAGATTCCTCGTCCCCATATGCCTTTGCAATTTCAATTGCCTCATTAATAGACACGCTATGTGGAATATCTTCCATGTATTTCATTTCATACACAGCAATTCGTAAAATACTGCGATCAACAATGCTAATGCGTTCTAATTTCCACTTTTTTAAATTCTGACGAATAAGCTCATCAATTGCTTCTTTATGCTCTACACATCCGAAGACAAGCGCTTCTAAAAATTCATTTGTATTTTCGCCTTCATCAAGTGTGTTTTCTACTGCTGCTTTCGGATTGTAGTCTCCGGTAATATCCATTTGATAGAGTGCTTGCATCGCTCTTTCTCTAGCCGTCCTACGTTTCATTATAACTCTCCTTTGTGCTTCAAGTCTTTCTTATGTTTTGTTATATTATTATAATTTATAAGCCATCGAATTACTTATTCTTTATAATTTTTGCTCAGCTTTCAATCTTATAATACAATGATAATACCACAATTTATCGTTTCATACACGAGTTCCCTAACGGAAAAATAATAAAAAGATTAACTTCAGGTTCCATATCATACCACAATGTACGTTTTTTTCAAAAACACAAGTTCACCTTTAAAAATTTTTCATTTTTTTAAATAATATAATATCTTTTCCATTTAAATATGAAGAATACAAACGATAAAAAAGGCGCCTGAATCACAAGGCACCTTTTTCAGTATTACACTGGCTCAATTTCTGTTTTTGGTGTCTCGAATGTTACACCAACGATATGAACGTTTATTTCTTTCGGTTCAAGACCTGTCATTGTAAACAGCGCTTGACGAATGTTATCTTGAATGTTTTGTGCAACAACTGGAATCGCTACACCAAAGTACATTAATACGTATACATCAACGATAATATCATCATTTGCTAATTCTACTTTTACGCCTTTTCCATGATTTTTCTTTCCTAACTTCTCAACAACATCTGTTGCAAAGTTACCACGCATTGCTGCTACACCTTCTACTTCAGAAGCAGCAATACCTGCAATTACTTCAATTACTTCCGGTGCGATTTCTACTTTACCAAGAGTTGTATCTTGTCCCATGTCTAACATATGATCAGCCATGAAAAAACCTCCTTTAAATGTATCAGTGCGCCGTTAAATCATGCTGTTCTAAAAACTTCGTATTAAATTCACCTTGTACAAATTCAGGGTGGTCAAGAAGTTGTAAATGAAACGGAATCGTCGTATGTACACCCTCAATGACGAATTCACTTAATGCTCGTTTCATTTTCGCAATTGCTTCTTCACGTGTTTTACCATAAACAATAAGCTTGGCAACCATCGAATCGTAATAAGGTGGAATCGTATACCCAGGATATACAGCTGAATCAACGCGAATACCGAATCCTCCTGGCGGTAAATACATTTCTACCTTTCCTGGAGATGGCATAAAGTTTTTGGCAGGGTTTTCCGCATTAATTCGGCACTCAATTGCCCAACCGTTAAATTGTACTTCTTCTTGCTGCAGTGATAACTGCTCTCCTGATGCAACGCGAATTTGCTCTTTAATAAGGTCTACTCCCGTCACCATTTCAGTTACAGGATGCTCAACTTGAATTCGCGTATTCATTTCCATGAAATAGAAACTTTTCGTTTTATATTCGTAAATAAATTCAACTGTGCCAGCACCTGTATAATCTACTGCTGCTGCTGCTTTTACTGCTGCCTCTCCCATTTGTTGACGGATCGTAGCATCTAAAGCTGGAGATGGTGACTCTTCTAACAGTTTTTGCAAACGACGCTGAATTGTACAATCACGCTCTCCTAAATGAATGACGTTACCATGATTATCTGCCATCACTTGAATTTCTACATGACGGAAATCTTCAATATACTTTTCTAAGTATACACCAGGGTTTCCAAAAGCGGTACTTGCCTCTTGCTGTGTAATTTGAATTCCTTTTACAAGCTCTTCTTCTGTACGTGCAACGCGAATCCCTTTTCCGCCGCCGCCCGCTGTTGCTTTAATAATAACAGGATATCCAATGTTCTCTGCAAGTGCTACTGCTTCTTCGATATTTTTAATTATTCCTTGCGAACCCGGTACAATCGGAACCCCTGCTTCCTTCATTGTATCACGTGCAACGTCTTTTGTGCCCATTTTTGAAATAGCTTCTGGGCTTGGACCGATAAAAATCAAGTTACATTCACGACAAAGCTCTGCAAAATCAGCATTTTCTGCTAAAAATCCATATCCAGGGTGAATTGCATCACAACCTGTTAATTTTGCAACGCTAATAATGTTTGTTAAGTTTAAATAACTTTCCTTTGAGACAGTCGGACCAACGCAGTACGCTTCATCTGCAATTTGTACATGCAGCGCTTCTTTATCTGCTTCAGAATAAATTGCAACTGTTTCAATATTCATTTCTTTGCAAGCACGAATAATTCGTACCGCGATTTCCCCACGGTTTGCAATTAATACTTTTTTAATCATAATTCTAGACTCCCTTATTATGCTTTTACAAGAAATAGCGGTTGTCCATATTCAACAAGCTGACCGTTATTCACAAGAATTTCAACGATTTCTCCATTTACTTCTGCTTCGATTTCATTAAAGAGTTTCATTGCTTCTACGATACAAACAATTTTCCCTTCTGTAACGCGATCTCCTACATTTACATATGCTGGTGCATCTGGTGATGGAGAAGCATAGAACGTTCCAACCATTGGAGATGTAATTTTAAGTAAGTTCTCATCTACGTGTTTCTCTTCTTGCTTTGGAGCTTCAACTTGAGCTGGCGCAGCAACTACTTCTGGCGCTATAGCTTGTATAGGTTTCTGCACTGCTGGAGCAGGCTGCACAGCAATCACTTCATTGCCACGCTTTTTCATCTTAATTGTGGTACCATCTTTTTTGTATTCAAATTCATCAATATTAGAATCATCAATTAGCTTAATTAACTCGCGAACTTCTTGAATTTTAAACATGTAAAATCCACTCCTATATACTTGTTTTTCCTGTTGTAACAGCTCAATCCATCAGTAATAAATACCATTTACTGAATCCAGCTAGAACAGTCAATCATAAATTCCTTCTCGTACTGTCAATGAAAAACTACTATGAAGTTTCATACTATATAAATACAAATTGAAAACCTGCATATAAACCACCGTTTTTTAAGCGGGGGAGATCGTCTGGCTAGGTATTGAAACGGTCAGATCCCTTTCCTAACACGTGCAATATGAAAATAAAGAGAGACAATCACTTTTTATTCTACATAGAGCGACTTATATGCAGAATAATTAAAATGCATTTATATATATATTCATCTTACGATAAATATTTTTAACATTCCAACTTTATTTCTTCTGTATAATGTATGAAAATTCCTGTGAAAATAACAGTATGCTATTTTACTACCTAGTAATAATACCAAGTTTCACTCAAAATTGGCAAGACCACTTCCTAAAAAACACTCTCATCCACTTCATTTATATAAATCCACTTTGATTTTTCAACCCACAAATCGCAACTATGCAGAATATAACCTGACCGCTTCTATACGCGGACAGGTGCACTCGCCTCTCGAAAAAAAAAAGGGTTTTTATGTTGTTTTTTCAATTTGCATTTATTTATGTGAGTTTATATATTTTTTACTAAATACTTGAAGTTTATTTACATCCACTTCATATTCCCTTCATATAAGAATAGTATCGTAAAAGTAGAATCATATACAGTGAGGTGAGGGACATGAACATTTGGCTTATTCTCTTTCTACCAGCTGTTATTATTTGGAGCTTAGCACTCTTTTTTCAAATGAAATGCGGAAAAAGTAATCACTTTTGTCAAGAACCGATAATTTTTCATTCACAACAAATCTCTCCTATAAAAACCCCAGAAACAGAACTACAATTGCTAGATGAACTTCTAGCAGATAAAAAAAGCTATCGAAGAAATCGATAGCTTTTTACTTTGCTATTTCATATCGAACGTCTGCCATTAAACCCGTCTCACTTTTTACAAGCTGTATAATTTTATTTGCATCTTTTGCAGAAAGTTTTGCTGCTTTTACTGTCACTTTAATATCATTTCCATCTTTACGCACAAGCGCATCTTTATAACCGCCTTCTGATTTAATTAAGGTTTCCAATAACGTTTCTTTTGCCGCTATATCCGTCAATGCATCAAAATCATTTTTGGCTTTATTTCTCTCTTCAGCAGAAGCGTTTGTTGAATTCATTACATCCTGCAATTTTTCTTTCACTTCACTGCGCTGATCTTCCATTTTCAAACGAAGTGCTGTAAAATTATCATCACTTGCAGAATGGCTCGTTACTTTTCCTTCTTTCTGGCTTGTTTCTTTTTTACTCGTTTCCTTTTCAGAGCCTTGCTTCTCCTTCGCTCCCTCTCCTAATGATGTCGCTACTTCCTTTGTTTTATTATCTGGCGTCATCACATAGTATACCGAAAGTACAATAACCAAGCTTAGCATTGTTAATAACCAAACTGTTTGTTTTTTTAACACTTTATTTCCTCCCTAATTCTTTTTTGGCAAGACAGATACACGGTGACTTGGAACCTCTAACATACGTGTAACTGCTTCTATTACCATCTGTTTCACTTGTAAATTATCCACTCCTTTCGCAACAACAAGAACGCCACGAACTTTTGGCTTATTTTCTCGAAGTATAATCGGAGCTTCTTTATCACCTTGACGTACAATCACTGTTTTTTCATCTGTCGATTCATCTTCAACTTTTCGCTTTCCGCCTTCTTTATCTGTTTCATCTGTCGTTTGCGATCGTTTCACTTTATTTTTATCAAGTATTTTTTCTTCTGATGAATCAAGATTAATTTCAATTGTTACCTCTTTAACGCCTGCAACACTTTCTAATGCTTCTTTTAATTGTTGTTCATATTCTTTTTCGTATCTATCAATGTTAGATTTGTTGTCACTATTCTTTTGTCCAAATGTTGGTACATCTTTTACTTGTTCTGTTTGCGATTTAAGAACAGGTACTTCTGGTTTTTTTGCTTGGAAAAGGTTACTAGAAAACATAAGGATGATCCCAAGTATGAGTAAAATGATTAAAAACTTTGCTGAAATTTTTTTCTCTTTCTCATCTTTTTCATTTCCTTTAAAAAGATTGCGAAGAAATTGAAATTTATTATTCATTTACTTTGCCTATCCCCCCTTCCACCTGAACCTTAATTTTGTTCTCTTCTAATTGCCATTTGTTTGAGAAAAATTGTTTCATTTCAGCTGTATTTTGTTTTAACGTCTTTTGAGGTTCTTTCGAATTAATTTCTACCTTTTGGATTGTTTCAATAGCTCCTGTTCGACTTCGTTCATTTTCCTTAAGCGATACAACAACAGACTGAATATCCTGCTGGGATTTCACTTCCTTTTTGTCTTCTGGTACTTTTATCTGTAACTTCGTAACGGCCATACCATATTGTTCTTCTAGTTCTTTTCCAACTTGTTTTTTCATTTGGACAGCCATCTGTTCTAAAATATATGCACGTTGTGAAGCTTGTATTTCTTTTTTCTTTTCACTAATTTTATTTTCTATTGATCCGTTTGCTATATACTTGTCCTGACTAGCATTTGCAATCACATCTTGAATATCTGTTTGAAACAATTTAAATAAGGGGGTTAAGATTAGAACGACTAGAAGTAAACTTACAACAAATTTGACATACTTTTGTAAATTCGAATTAGGAAGTAACATATGAAGCATCGTTGCTAATAAGAGAAACACAATGATATTTCGAATCCATTCCACGACAAATTGCAACCCTCTCAGCTCCTAACGCATCATTAACGTAATATTTCCAGCTGCGATAACAATCGTGATACTTAGAAAAAACATAAATGATACAATGGCCAAACAAGCAAACACGTATATAATACTCCTCCCAATAATATCCAGGCATTGAATAATTGCTCCTCCACCGACAGGTTGCAACACTGCTGCTGCAAATTTATAAATAAACGCAATGCAGAAAATTTGAATGGCAGGAAAAGCAACGATAAGTAATAAAATAACAACCCCAACAATCCCCACTGTATTTTTTAATAGCGCCGATGCACTAAGTACAGTGTCTGCTGCTTCAGTAAACATTCGACCGACAACTGGGATAAAGTTTCCTGTTACAAACTTTGCTGTTTTCACAGCAATTCCATCCGCTACTGCTGTTGTCGTTCCTTGTACAGAGAGCACGCCAAGAAAGATTGTTAAAAAAATCCCAATGATGCTAACGCTAACATTTTGCAGCATCTTGGACAATTTTGTAACTTTATATTGATCGCTCATTGTACTGACAATACTTAAAATTGTAGCAAGGAGAAGAAGCGGTAAAACAATATAATTCATAAGCATTCCGCTCGTATTCATAAGAAAAACAATAATTGGATGAAAAAAGGAAACAGATACAACACCGCCTCCTGTCGCAATGAGCGCCAACAAAATAGGGAGAAGTGCTAAAATGAAATCGATCATTGTTTGAATGGTGTCTCTTGTATACGTCATAACAACGTAGAAACTATTTAAAGCAAAGACGATAAGCACCATATATACAACAGCATCCGCTATTTTCCCGACGCTACTTTTCGCAAAAGCAGATTGAAGTGATTGCAAAAGCGCGCTGAAAATAGTAAGCATAATGAGTGTCCCAAGCAGCTTTCCGTTAGCTACTAATTCATGAAATAAATACTTTAGTAATCCAATCATCCACTCGTTAATTGAAAACTCTTTTTCCCCTTTGACAAACTCCATAAAACTTCCCTTTTGACTTTCTGGTAAATATCCGCCGTACTTTGCAACTAAATCATCCCAATACTTCTTTACATCCTCTATCCCAAGCTTTCCTAATTGTTCATCTACGACATTTTGTGCTGGTGGAGAAGCTTGTACGATAATTGGAAAAGAAAAAAAGAGGAAAAAAGCAAACAAAAGCTTCATTCCAAACAGGCGCACAATTCACCCCTCCTTTATCCGGTTGGTAAAAAACCGAGAATCGTTTCAATTACAACCGTTAATATCGGAATCGCCATCACTAAAATTAAAATCTTTCCCGCTAATTCAATTTTTGAAGCGATTGCTCCTTGCCCTGCATCTTTCGTAATTTGTGCACCAAATTCTGCAATATAAGCAATTCCAATAATTTTCAGCAGCGTTTCCACATACACATTGCTCACTTTCGCTTCATTTGCAATGCGTTCAATCATCGTTAAAATAGAATGAATTTGATCAATTACAAGTAAAAACATAACGCTACTAACAAATACAATAAACAATGAAGTTACACTCGATTTATGTTGATTCAATACTGCTGCCAAAAAAGTCGCTACAAGTCCAAGCCCTACAATTTGTAATATTTCGATTCAAATCGCCCCCTTTACTGAAAAAGAAAGACGCTTTTTATCTTGTCAAATAAACTGTTAATTAGAAAGGCAACTTGGAATAAAATTACAACAAAACCAACGAGTATCACCCAGTTGGCAATATCTTCTCGTTTTAGTTCTTTCAGCACAGTATGAATGAAAGCTAAAATAATACCAATTCCTGCAATTTGAAAAATTAACCCAACGTCGATTGACATCGCCATTCCCCCTTACAACAGTAAAATAACGATAAGTAATCCTGCTAATACTCCTAAACTTTTCATCATCTTTTCGTACTGAATTTGCATTTCCTTTGCTTCTCCTTCTTCTCTCTCTAAATGAGTAATACATAAACGAATATGCTTTTGCTGTGACTCACGATCGTGTTGTCCTAACGTTTCTCCAAATTGTTGTAAAATCTCATATTCTGTTTGCTTCAATGCTGTAAGTTTCCAATTTTCTTGTAAACTATCCATCCATGCTTCCCGAACTGTTTGCTCTCCCCTTTCTAATCGTTCATGAAAACTATCAAATAACCAGTTCAAAGGCTTTGGCATTTGTTTTACAAGACGTGCAGCTGCCTCTGACAACGGGGTATGTCCATACATAATTTCCGCCTCAAGTGATTGCAGCGCCGCCTTTAACAACCGCAATTGGCGAGGTCGCTCACTATATTTCTTCGCATATGAAAAACCAAAAAATGTTGATACAGCCACAATAAGTGCCGCACCAAAAAATTTAATCATCCGCTCAGCACCTTCTCTCCACGGCGAATTGGCCTTCCGCTGCCATCCTTCATATCCATAATCGTTCCTGGTCCTTTTATTTTAGAAAGCTCAATAAAGCGTTCAAACACGCCTAGTTCTACGATTTCCCTTAACGAAGGGCGTTTCAGTATATCTTCATGTCCTTGTCCATGCACACTCGTAAACAATTGAACACCAGCATGAACAGCTTCCATAATTGCTTCACTATCTTCCGGCCGGCCGATTTCATCAACAATTAATATATCGGGACTCATTGAGCGAATCATCATCATCATACCTTCTGCTTTTGGACATGCATCTAGCACATCCACTCTTGTTCCAAACTCATATTGCGGCACACCTTTCACGCACCCCGCAATTTCTGACCTTTCATCTACAATACCAACTTTACAAGATGGAATATGTTGCCTTGGAACACCTGCACTCATGAGGCGTGCTACATCACGCAATAATGTTGTTTTTCCTGTTTGCGGCGGACCGATAATCATCGTATTCAGCCAATGATTCTCATATAAATATGGTATAAGCGGCTCAGCAATCCCCTTTTTTTGCCGAGCAATTCGAACATTAAATGACGCCACATCCCGAATCATTTTCACTGCGCTCTTTTCCATAATAACTTTGCCCGCTAGACCAACGCGATGTCCTCCGCGCAGTGTAATATACCCTCGCTTTAATTCTTCTTCCATCGTATAAAGTGAATATTGACTCAGCTTATTCAGCAAATACGCTGCATCTTCTCTCGTCACAATATAGTTATAAAAATGCGCTTCCCCGCGCGCAATACATTCAAGCGGCCTTCCGATCCGAATCCGTATTTCTTCTAATCCGTCACATTCTTTATAGTCCTGTATAAAATGTTCGATTTGCTTTGGCAACATCTCTAATACTTCTTTCATAGCTCTCTCCCCATCATATCGCTATTTCAGTACCGCAATAAAAATACAGCCAATTCCAAGCGCCAAAAAAAATAATTTCAAAAAAGAAATTTCATTCGTAACGCTCGCAATTCCAATCGACATCGTTACAATTAAAACGGTTGGGCCAACAAATGCAAGCATGCCATTTACAAACAATGCTTTTTTGGCATCATTGAAATACAACATAAGCAACGCGGCGAAAATCTCCATACTTCCCGAGAAGATTCTAAGAAGCGCCATTACGAGCACAGACGTTTCAAATGCCGCTAGCCATTGTTTCATCCTCTCACCTTCTCTCGTTATCCTTACACCGTCCTAACAGCACATATATACCCCATTAAACAAGATGAAAGAGTACGTTTGTACAACCATATGCACAGGCTGTCTATTTCAGAAGTGAAAAAGGAATTTTTTGATTATCAAATAAAGTTAAGTCATTTTTTGTGAAAATATAGTATATTAAAATCAAAAGGGGAAATAAATGAAAATTCTAAAAATATCTCTTGCACTCATTTTAGAAGTAGCTCTTATTTTCTTATTTGCTAAATTTGTTAACTGGACATTTATGGAAAGTTTCTTTTTGGGGAGTGTGGCCATCTTCGGACTCACATGGCTTTTTCTTTTAAATATGAACCGAAACGCAAATGTAGACCGTGTCATCACAAAAGGTTTGACGGGCCTTGACGGCGGAGAAGTAACACCTTTTCAAATTCGAATGAACCCCTATATGACTGGGACTCTTTTACTACTTACCATTAGCTTTATTGTAACTGTTATTTATTACCTGCCTTATTTCACATAAAGTGAAACTTTAATCAGTGGGGGCAGTTTATCTCCCACCATACTTCTTTATTTTAGCGAATTTTAAAGTGGGAGTATTACGGCCCTCGAATAGTGGGATAAAAAAAACACTCGTGGTATTGATTACCCACGAGTGTTTTTTCATTACGCACGAGAAACGTATTTTGATTCTCCTGTGTTAATAATAAGCATTTCACCTTCATTAATGAAGATCGGTACTTGTACAACTAGACCAGTTTCTAATGTAGCTGGTTTTGTTACGTTAGAAGCTGTATCGCCTTTAATGCCCGGCTCAGTTTCAACAACTTTTAACTCAACAGTGTTTGGAAGTTCTACACCAAGTACTTCGCCTTGGTATGTCATGATCGCTACTTCCATGTTTTCTTTCAAGAATTTTAATTCATGTTCAATTTGCTTATCAGTAAGCTCGATTTGCTCATATGTTCCGTTATCCATGAATACATGAGCATCACCGCTTGCATATAAATATTGCATACGACGGTTTTCAATATGCGCTTTTTCAACTTTTTCACCAGCACGGAATGTTTTTTCTTGAACAGAACCTGTGCGAAGGTTACGTAATTTAGAGCGAACGAATGCAGCACCTTTACCTGGTTTTACGTGTTGAAAATCGATAACCTGCCATAGGCTGTTGTCCACCGCAATTGTTAATCCTGTACGAAAATCATTTACTGAAATCATGCAAAAAATCCTCCTGTGTATTACAAAATGATAAGTTCTTTTGGAGATTTAGTTAACACTTCATTACCTTCAGCCGTTACTATAATATCATCTTCAATGCGAACTCCGCCTACATTCGGAATATAAATTCCTGGCTCTACAGTGACAGCCATTCCTGGCTCTAATACCGTTTCAGAGCGGAATGCTAAACTTGGTGCTTCATGGATTTCAAGACCAATTCCATGACCTGTAGAATGCCCGAAATATTCACCATATCCTTTTTCAGTTATGTAGTCACGTGTTAAAGCATCTGCTTCACGACCAGTTAAACCAGCTTTAATACCGTTTACACCACGCAGTTGTGCTTCTAATACAATATTATAAATTTCCTTTAACTTATCAGACGGCTCACCTACTGCAACTGTACGAGTAATATCGGAACAATATCCTTTATAGTAAGCACCGAAGTCTAATGTAACAAAATCTCCCTTTTCTATCAATTTTTCAGATGCCACGCCGTGCGGCAATGCTGAACGAAGTCCCGAAGCAACGATAATATCAAACGAAGAAGATGTTGCCCCTTGCTTTCTCATGAAAAATTCAAGTTCATTTGACACTTCAATCTCAGATACTCCCGGGCGAATAAATGATAGAATATGTTCAAAGGCAGCATCTGCAATCTGTGCAGCTTCCTTTAATATCTTAATCTCTGAATCAGTCTTAATCAAGCGTAACTTTTCTACAATACCAGAAGTTGCAACAAATTCTGCATCAACCTCTTCTTTATATGCCGTATAAGAGCTGTATGTAAGAATATCTTGCTCAAAACCAAGTTTTTGAATTCCTAAGTCTTTTACTTGTTTTGCAACTTCTTCAATAATCGTACCTGTATGCTGTACGATTTCATAACCAACCGCTTGCTTTTGCGCCTGTTCAACGTAACGGAAATCTGTAATAAATAAAGCACGTTCATTTGAAATTAATACAACGCCTGCTGTTCCTGTAAAGTTTGCCATATATCTACGACTATGTTGATTCGTTAATAAAATACCATCAATACCCGCTTCTCCAAATGCACTTCTTAATTTTGTAAGTTTCTCCATGAATTACGCCTCCCGAATTTTCTCCACTAATGCAAGTAACGCTAAATGATAGCCATACAAACCGAATCCTACAATTTGTCCCGCTGTGACCGGCGCCGTAACAGATACGTGGCGAAACGATTCACGTTGATGAATATTTGAAATATGTACCTCGATAACAGGAATCGAAACACTGGCAATTGCATCGCGAATTGCATAACTATAATGCGTAAATGCCCCTGGATTTAGAATAATTCCTTTATATGTATCTTCAGCCTCATGAATGATATCAATAATGGCACCCTCATGATTAGATTGGAAACATTCTAGCTCCACTCCCAAATTTTCTGCTTGTTGCTTCATATCTATTTCTAACGACGCTAACGTCCCCGTACCATATACATTAACCTCTCGCACACCAAGACGGTTTAAATTAGGACCATTAACGAGGAGCAACTTCTCCATATATCTAACTCCTTAATAAAAAAATGTCTATATAATATTCTACCATACCTCTCACTTATTTGAATAGTTTGTCTTTTCCTCATCCGTTGTACTAGTGTTGTTACTCACTTCAAATGAAACGGAGTATGCAATAAAAACACCATATAAAATAAAAATACATGCTGTCGTTACAATCGTTTCCTTAGGCATTTTCATCATGCTTTTTATAACTGGTGCAACAGGTGGAATTGCAAAGAATAATAATCCCCACCACACAAGTCCATATATAATACCTGGAATGAGACCTTCTAACTTACCCAAAACTGCTTTATATATAAACGCCACAAGAATTGAAAGTATCCCCATACATATAATACCAGCTACATTTCCCCATACTCCTTCTTTCCAATCTCCAAACGCAAACGGAAGTAATAAATAATTAGGTCCCAGGGCAGTAAAAGAAAAAATATGAAGAAAGTACCAAACAGATCCCCAAAACAAACCTCCAAACACACCTATTTGGACAATTTTTTTCGTAACAGATTGTTCTTGTTTCACATCCACACCTCCGCCTACTAGTATGTCCGAAACTTATTTAAAGCATGTTTAAATACTGCGAAATTTGTCTATAAAAAGAATAGGAAATGTCCGCCCATCCTGCTGATTTTTCTTGTCAGAAGTGCACTTTTGTCGATAAAATAAAGGGAACTGTAGTGATGTCATACAATATATTGACATCACCTAGAGTCGCTACCTCTTTTCTGATAAGAGAGAAACAAATACAGGTTGGTGTTGACATGGCAGAGGAGACAAAACAAATCTACGGCGGTCAAGCGGTAGTAGAAGGAGTTATGTTTGGCGGTAGAGAATATACTGTTACAGCGATTCGCCGTAAAGATAAATCTATCGAATTTTATCGATTACCACGCGTTCGTAATAAAGTATCATCTATGTTTAAAAAAATTCCATTTCTACGCGGAATCGCAGCAATTATTGATGCAAGTGCAAACGGAGCAAAGCATTTAAATTTTGCTTCAGAACGCTTTGATGTAGATCCTTCAGAGGATGCACAATTCGCACAGAAAAAAGAAGAGCAGTCGAAGTTAACGCTGATACTTAGCGTTGCAGCAGTCGGTGTTTTATCCTTTATCTTTGGAAAAGTGATTTTCACGGCAGCTCCTGCACTTTTAGCAGAACTAACAAGACCTGTTTTTCCATCTCATGCAGGGCAAATCATTGTTGAAAGTGTTATTAAACTTATGTTATTGCTTAGTTACATTTATTTTGTTTCATTGACTCCGCTTATTAAACGTGTATTTCAATATCACGGAGCAGAACATAAAGTAATTAATGCCTATGAGAACAATCTTCCATTGACAGTAAAAAATGTACAAAAACAACCCCGCCTCCATTACCGGTGCGGCAGCAGCTTTATTATATTTACTGTTATTATCGGAATGTTTGTATATTTTCTCGTTCCAACCGATCCTCTTTGGGTTCGCGTTTTAAATCGTATTTTGCTCATCCCTGTAGTGCTAGGCATTTCATTTGAAGTGTTGCAATTTACAAACAGCTTACGGGACGTTCCAGTGCTCCGCGCATTAGGATATCCTGGTCTATGGCTTCAGCTGTTAACAACGAAAGAACCAACAGATGATCAAGTTGAAGTAGCAATTGCATCATTTGAAGAACTACTGCGTCTAGAAGGAAAACAACAATAACTTTTTCGTAATGTTATTCAATTCCTTAGCCTTTCGTTAATAAACTAATTAAAATATCTTTCTTTTTAGGAGGTGTTCCTTATGAACGGTCGCTCATTTATGTTCGCCCTATTTGTTGTAATTGTTGGATTGGCAATATTTAACCTTGTATCATTCACAATTGAAGACCCAATGGGAGTTGTAAAAAACATTCTGATCATGCTCGGTGTTGTTGGTGTCTTTTATTTACTTTATAAAATGCTTACAAGTTCGAGCAGTTCAGCTAATAACTCAAAATCTTCCTACAAACGTGCTGCAAAACAATCGAACCGAAAATATGGAAAACAAAATGTAACACCCCTAAGTAACAATCTGTTAAAGAAAAATGCTTCCGATACGAAAGGAAAGAAAGGAAATACTTCCTTCCTAAAACGAAAAAGAAAGCAATCCCATTTAACAGTTATTGAAGGTAAAAAAGGTAAAAAGAAAGACCGCGCTTCTTTTTAAGAAGTGTGGTCTTTCTTTTTTATCGTTTCATATGTTCAATTACTGCGCTTGTTCTTCATTTGCCTTTTGAACACTACGAAGCTCCTCAATGCGAAGCTCATCTTGCTCAAAATACTGCACTAAATCGCCAATACGATCAATGGCTTCCCAGCTTAAATGATGTTCAATTCCTTCTACATCATTATAAATCTTACTTTCATCTACACCGATAATACGCATAAACTGTTCTAACAATTCATGACGATAAACAAGGCTCTTACCAATCTTTTTCCCTTTTGTTGTTAATACAAGCCCTCTATATTTTTCATAAATAAGATATTCATCTTTATCAAGTTTTTGGACCATTTTTGTTACAGAGGATGGATGTACATTAAGCGCTTCAGCAATATCAGATACACGGGCATATCCCTTTTCTTCAATTAGCAAATAAATTTGTTCGATATAATCTTCCATACTAGGAGTAGGCATCGTTTTCCTCCATCCAATTCAGTTTATAAATTCCGCACCAAGCAATCAATAAAATGATACAACAGAAAGGATATTGTGACAAGGGGATAAACAACCCCATTTTCCGCAACACACAAAACGAGATTCATTTAACCAAACAATGAATTGGAAACAAAGAATTACATTTGGCTTAGCTTTTTCAATTCCATTTTGTTCATCTGTATTTTTTAATATTTATTTTAAAAAGCAAAGCTATCTATCCTATCACTCACCAATTTGGCAAGGTTCTCTATTAACCCTTTTCTTTTACGTTTCATAATAAATCCCTATATAAAATTCTAAATTTTAACAGCTCTTTTTGAGGGCTGTTTTTCTCCTGTCTAATTTTACAAATTAAAAAATTTCATAAACAAAAAAGAAAAATGCAAAATAATTAAAGTAAATTGTTGACGTGATGCTTTTATTATCGGTATCATATTTCTTCGTGAGCAATTATTTTTCGTTATATGAGATTTTTATTGTTACTAAATTTTTGAGAGGGGAAATTTGATGTCACTTAAGAAGAAAACGCAAGTACGCACCGGCAAAATGGTACGTGAACTAATGTTAGCCGACGAAGATGTAAATGCTTCGCTAATTATGGTGTATAGTGAAAACGGTGTAAACGCAGAAATTAAAATCGAGGGCTTAACACCAAAATGTAACGAAGAATTATTTTTGAGCGGAAAAGTAGATTGGAACAAGAGCGTTATTTATAAAATTGTCGATTTTACTGGCAATGCCGAAGTTGGGAAAGTGACATTAAGCGCCATGAACAAAAACAATGTTTCACTGCAAATTGAACGCGTGATGTGGAGTAAAGAAACAAAAGAAGAAACGGTAGAATTGGAAGAAAACTCCCTATCCGTTGTTGAAACATCGGCGCCTAAGAAAGAAACAGTAGTTGAAACTTCAAAAGAAACGACACCTGTAACAAAACCAGTTGTAAATGTTGCACCTACACAGGTACCAATTCCAAAGCCGGTGCGTCCAGAGCCTGTCGTTAAAGCAACACCAACACCTGTACAAAAAGAAGTAGTTGCACCAACTACAGTACAAAAGGTAGTAACGGTATCAACTCCAGCAAAGCCAACACCTTCAGTTAAACAACCTGTAACAAATCAACCAAATTCTGAATTACAAGAAAAATATATTCGTCTTGTAAAGCAAGCTGTAGATGTATGTCAAGATTACGAACTTGGTATGGATGTAGATGATTCTATCGAGAATTTAAAAAATGAGTTACAAAAACAAGGAATATCGGTAGCATTCGATGCAGAAATTATGGATGTTGTAAACCGTTTGCGTTCACTAAAACAAAAAGGCATTAAAGTGGAAAAAGTATTGAACTTATTATAATTAATAAAGAAAAGCTTTCTCCTGCTGGAGAGCTCTCATTCATATAAAAAAGGAGATGGGTATCCATCTCCTTATTTCTTATAATTCCATTTATCACTTTCATACTTTTCTTTTGCTAATGTTTGCACTTCATGAAGTTGTTCTTCTGTTAACTCATATGGTACAAGCTCCACATTTAATCCTTTTTCAAACCCAATATGGAATGCATCGATAAGTTGCTGAATCGTAAAAGTACGATCTGTTAATTCATTAATTGCAATTGCTTTTGAAGAGAACATTTTTTTCATGCGTTCTTTCACACGTTCATTTGGAAACAGGAACAAATCATACAACACGTCTAAATCAATTTCTAACGGAATTGAACCATGCTGTAAAATAACACCTTTTTGTCTAGTTTGTGCACTTCCAGCAATTTTGCGCCCTTCTACAACAATTTCATACCATGATGGAGCATCAAAACAAACTGCTGAACGTGGATTTTTCAAATTATCACGCTCCTCAGCTGTTTTTGGTACTGCGAAATAAGCTTCTAAACCTAATGCTTTAAAGCCATCTAACAATCCTTGTGAAATAACGCGATATGCTTCGGTCACTGTTTTTGGCATGTTTGGATGCTCTTCAGACACAATGACACTGTACGTTAATTCATTATCATGAAGAACGCCTCGTCCACCTGTTTGACGACGTACAAAACCAAAACCATTTCTATTTACTTCATCCATATCAATTTCTTTTGAAACACGCTGGAAATAACCAACTGTTAACGTCGGAACTTCCCATTCATAAAAACGAATTGTTGGCGGCATTTTCTTTTCACTTTGCCAATTTAACAAACATTCATCTAACGCCATATTAAACGCCGGAGAGCATTTACCGGAATTTATATAACACCATTTTTCCTTTTCCATCCCACACCTCATATAACTAATTTTTTTCACATTCTCTAGTCTATCAAATTCGATAAAATTTGTGAAAGAATACGAAATTTCTTCTAATACAAAATGAACTTGTTGCATAAATACATATGGGCATTATAATATGGAGAGTAGGATAAGAAAAAGGGAGCGATATAATCGTGTCAACAAATGTTATTATTTTACTAGCCATAACTGCAGGATTCATCGGCTACTCTGTATGGATGTATTTCTATCAGAAGAAATTAATTAAAACACTTTCAGAAGAAGAATTTCGCGCTGGTTACCGTAAGGCACAGCTTATCGATATTCGTGAAGCGGACGAATATACTGCTGGTCACATTTTAGGAGCGCGCAATATTCCGATTTCACAAATACGTCTTCGTTACAAAGAACTTCGTACTGATCAGCCGATTTATATGTACTGCCAAAACGGTTTCCGAACAGGCCGCGCAGCACAATTCTTAAAAAAACACGGCTATAAAGAATTTTATCAATTACAAGGCGGCTTTAAAACTTGGTCTGGTAAAGTGAAAAAGAAAAACTCATAATAAAATAGCTAGCTTGTCGAACACAAGCTAGCTATTGCATTTTACTAGCAATATATACTAAATTTTTCTTAACATCTTCACTATCTTGATCACGAACATTCCGATAAAGCAACTGATATTCCACATTCTTTTCTTTCCATGTGAGCGTCGCCATATCTTCCCCGTCCATTTCTTCGTTACTATTTTTAAAATAGGCTATTATACCATTTGCAAGCCTTACTTTCTCCTGAAAACGATTTTGTTCTACGATATAAGGAAAATTGTACGAAAAGTTTGCCACTGTTAATTCAATATAATCTCGCATGCCTTTCTCTTGCCGTTCATATTTAATATCAAGAGCAATCCGCTTATCTCCCATTTTTCGAACTACTGCTTTTGGATTATCTGTTGAGTCATACGGTAAAAATGATGGTGTGTAAAAAGAAAAAGGAAGAACGTTCTTTACAGACTGTACCGGCATTGGGTCAGACATCATATCTTCATTTGCCTCTAAACTTTCAGCAAATTTTTTTTCTTCGACCATAGTTTGCTGAAAAGAACATGCACTTAACACCATACTAGAAAATACGAAACATATCATCCGTTTTTTCAACTTGCATCCGCCCTTTCCTAACATTCTCTTTTCAGGCTTTCGTATGTTATGTTCATATTCTCTTTTTCTTACTGCTCTACCTTTGAAAACTTTCCCCTTTTATCTCACACAATTTGACAAAAAAGCTTTTGCTACTCTCACGCCGAATTTAATCGTTACGCGAATAACAAAAGCTTTATTAACAAGATAGAATATGAAACGCTTTTCATGTCAAGAGTTTCACAAGATTTCTTTGACCCTTTTCTTGTATAATAGAAATAGAGGTGAAACATATGGTAAATATAAAACAAATCGCGAAAGCGGCTGGCGTCTCCGTTACGACTGTTTCACGCGTCTTAAATGAGCATCCATATGTCAGTGAAGAAAAACGACAACGCGTCCTAGAAACTGTTGAAGAATTAAATTACGCCAAAAATGTAAATGCGGTTCATCTTCTAAAAGGAAAAACACATACAATTGGTGTCATGCTTCCTTTTATTAATCTGCCTTACTTTAGTACAATTATAGAAGGTATTGGAACGAAAGCACTTGAAGCTGGATATCGCATTAACCTCTGTCAAACAAGCTACGATAGCATCGAAGAAATGCGTGTTCTTGAAATGATGAAAATGAAACAATTTGATGGTATGATTATTTGCTCCCGAACGAGCTCATGGGAAGCAATTGAACCTTATGCAAAATTTGCACCTATCATTTCATGCGAAAAGCTGGTGCATCCGCTTATATCATCTATCTATGTTAATCATTACGACGGCTTTCGGATTGGAACAGAATATTTATTACAAAACGGACACGAACACATTGGATTTTGTTTAGCACGCAAAAAAAGCGTGAGTACGAAGCAGCGTGAGCAAGCTTTCTTTGACACTCTTCATGCAGCAGGTAAACGTTCGCAAACAGACTGGCAGTTTTATCAATGCTACACAATTCAAGACGGTGCGAATATCATCCAAAGCATACTAACGATGAAAAATCGTCCTACCGCTCTTTTTGCTGCAAGCGATCAAGTTGCTTCTGGATTATTAACAGAAGCGAAAAAACAGGGGCTGCGAGTACCAGAGGATTTAGCAATCTTAGGATTTGATAACCATCCTATTTCTGAAGCATTAGAGATAACAACAATTGAAAATCCTGGCTTAGCAATGGGAAATCGTGCTTTTTCCTTATTTTATGAACAAGTACAACAGGAACAAATTACAGGGACTTCTGAAGAGTTACCGTTTCGTCTCATTGAACGAGGAACAGTGTAAAAGCTCCTATTACTGGAGCTTTTATTAATTTTGCATGATTGCCCTTCTTGACTATACACTTATTCTGTTTTACACTTTAACTAACGAACGGTAGGTAGGGGATGAGTATGACAGCAAACCGTATTAAATCTGTAGCACTTTCACACTTTGCACGATATGGCTATGAAGGAACTTCACTAGCAAATATTGCACATGAAGTTGGAATTAAGAAACCGTCAATATATGCACACTTTAAAGGAAAAGAAGAGCTATATTTTATTTGCTTAGAAGAATCTTTACAAAAGGATCTTGCATTCTTTAAACAATATGTGAAAAAGTCAGAAGAAACTCCCTTTGGAGACTTTTTATTTCATCTTCTTAAAGATTATGGCCATCGCTTTCAAGAAAGTATTGAAGCAATGTTTTGGCTACGCACTTCATTTTTTCCACCAGATGCCTTTCGCGAGCAAATTGTTGAAAAAGCAAATGCATACATCGAAAGCATCGGACAGCTTTTAGTACCTATATTTGAACAGGCACAAGAAAAGAAAGAACTTTGTAGCATCGAAGTAATGGAAGCTGTTGCAGCTTATTTATGTTTAATGGACGGATTAATGGTTGAATTTTTATTTGCTGGAATACAACCATTTGAAAATCGATTATATGCATCGTGGAAAGTATTTTGGCGCGGCTTGTCAAGCTGACGGATTGCACACGCAATACGTCATTTTCGCGCCCTTTACCTAACGATTGGTAGGAAGGGGAATAAATGATGGAATGGATTTATGTTGTTATCGCAGGACTCATTGAAATTGTGTGGGTAATTGGCTTAAAGCATGCCACAACACCACTAGAATGGATTGGTGTTGTACTTGCAATTGCTATTAGCTTTTTTCTTTTATTTAAGGCTTATGCAAAACTTCCTGTTGGAACTGTATATGCTGTTTTCACAGGAATTGGAGCTGGAGGTATTGTCCTAACAGAAATTTTTGTATTTGGTGAACCTTTTTCAATAACAAAAATCTTATTTATCGGATTAATTTTCGTAGGTGTTATCGGCTTAAAACGAGTAACAGGTGAACAAGAACAGAAGGAGGCCGCATAAAATGGCGTGGGTATATTTAATTATTGCTGGTATTTGTGAAGTAACTGGTGTTATCTTTATGAAGATAGCCAATGAAAAAAAAGGCTGGATGCCAAAGCTTATGTTAATCGCCAACTTCGCAGTAAGTTTCTTCTTCTTATCTCTCGCAATGGATACACTGCCAATGGGAACGGCTTACGCAATTTGGACTGGAATCGGAACCGCCGGAAGTGCATTACTTGGTATTCTCATTTTTCGCGAATCCGCTGATTGGCGCCGCCTTGCCTTTTTAAGCTGTATCTTATGCGGTGCAGTTGGTTTAAAATTAATGAGTTAATGAGGTGAATGCAGTGTGGAAAAAAGAGTACCACAAATTATGACCGGAATCATAATTGCCATTGTATTCTTATTGCAAGCTATATTCCATATTGCAGAATGGTTATTTCATAAAGCGTTTGCAATCCTCACGTTTCTCCCAAACATGGCTCTTGAGGTCGCTTCTGTTATTTGGTCCATTATCGCTTCTATTGGGATTATTATCATTTGGAGTATCGCAAAACTCTGGAAAAAGATCTTTTCAAAAGACAGTTCTTCAATTCACAAGAAGTAACTGTCTTTTTTTCATATCATTTCCTCCTTTGGACATACTACAAAAAAGGAGCTGATGATATGCAAACTTCTGTACATAAGCAGATTTTACTGCTATTTTTCGTCTTTATTATGTTTGTTGTGTTTTTTAGTTTCCTCTTACATACATATAACGTACCTGTTTACTCGCCGAGTATGGTATCGGTTTATAAAATTATTGTGCATAGTTTGTTGCAATAAAGAAGGTGTCTCGTAATGAGACACCTTTCATAACGTATGATTTTCTTTTTTCTAATCGGACTGAAAAACCTTGATAATCTTTACAAACATTTTTTAATTCCAGCATGTGTCTCATTCCCCCTTATATAGAAACGCAATCATATGCTGCAACTCTTTAAGAGACAGCTGGAGAAGTTTACTTTCATTTACTACTTCTTCAGCTTTACTTTCCAACAATCGCAACCTTTGTTCTCGTATGAGCTCATTATTTTGCACAGAAACATACGTCCCTTTTCCAGCAACTGTCTCATCTCAATATACCCTTCTTTTTCAAGCTCTTCATACGCTCGTTTCGTCGTAATTACGCTAATTTGTAATTCCTTCGCTAAACTTCGGATAGACGGTAATTGCTCTCCACCTTGTAAATCCCCATTTAAAATAAGGTGCCGAAGCTGCTTACTAATTTGTTCATAAATAAGATCTGGTGAGGAGTTTGAAATAATAATATTCATATTTCCCTCCACAACGTGTATATACCATATATATTATATATACAGTATACACATTCTATTTTGGCAACAAAAAAAAGACCAACAATTTCCTGTTGGTCTTTCATATATGTATCACTTCTCAAAGCGATTTAACATCTCATCTCTCATACCAAAGCTCACAATCGCAATCCCAACATACATAAAAATAAGAAATGCTGGATGTACTGTGTTATACCAATGGCTATCAATAATTAAATATACCGTTAATGCTGCAACAAGTAAAAATGCAACAATAAACATATAGAAATGTCTTTTACTACCCATAACGAACTCCTCTCTACTTACTCATTTATTGTAACGAATTATCCCCTATGACTCAAGACTAACTTTCCTGTAAATGATCTAGCTCAACTTTCACAATATCATGACAAGCGATTGGAATAAGTGTTCCTTTACTATCAATTGCAGTTACACTTTTGTTATCTAATACGTGATGCTTCACTCTCTCTAACATTTTTTCTGTATCTTGGTAATAAAATTCTTTAATATCCTTAATCATATCACCATTTTCTAAATGGTACACCATCCTACAACGCTTATAGCCCATCTTTTTCATCCCCTTGTTCATTTCTTCACATATGTATGAAAAATTGACATTCTTGCTTCTCATTCACTTTAATTTCAATAAAATTCTAACAAAAATACACACTTTTATCAAAGGGACTTTTTCAACAAAAATGTTGAGAAAGTGCGATAATTCTCCAATCTTACATAAAACCTACAATTTTGTAACATCTTTTTTAGGTAATGACACTTTCTTCGACAATATGAAAAAAGAACTCGCATATAGCGAGTTCTCTACAAATTATTATTGATGATTAAACTTGAACCATAGATGGTTTTTGATAACGTAAAATCGGCTTACGTGCTGCCATTGTTTCATCAAGACGCTTAATTACTGTTGTATGTGGCGCTTCTTGAACCACTTCTGGATTTTCTTCTACCTCTTTTGCGATCTGAATCATCGTATCGATAAATCCATCTAATGTTTCTTTTGATTCTGTTTCTGTCGGCTCAATCATAATACATTCTTCCACATTTAACGGGAAGTAAATTGTTGGTGGATGGTAGCCGAAATCAAGCAGACGTTTTGCAATATCAAGCGTACGCACGCCAAGTTTCTTTTGACGACGGCCAGATAATACAAATTCATGCTTACAATGTCTATCAAATGGAAGATCGTAGAATGGAGCTAATCTTCTCATCATATAGTTCGCGTTTAATACCGCATATTCTGTTACGGCACGAAGTCCATCTGGACCCATAGAGCGAATATACGTATACGCACGAACATTAATACCGAAGTTACCATAGAACGGTTTCACGCGTCCGATTGCTTGTGGACGATCGTAATTAAAGTGGTAGCCGCTCTCTGTTTTCTCTAAAACTGGCTTTGGTAAAAACGGAATTAAATCTGCTTTTACACCTACTGGACCAGAACCTGGACCACCGCCACCATGCGGGCCTGTAAATGTTTTATGAAGGTTTAAATGCACAACGTCAAATCCCATATCTCCTGGGCGCGCTTGACTTAATACTGCATTTAAGTTTGCACCATCATAGTACAATTTACCGCCTGCATCATGGACGATTTCTGCCATTTCTAAAATGTTCTCTTCAAATAGTCCAAGTGTATTTGGGTTTGTTAACATAAGCGCTGCTGTTTCTTCGTTCACAACGCGCTTTAAGTCTTCTAAATCAACAAGACCATTTTCATTTGATTGCACTGTAATCGTCTCAAATCCTGCTACTGTTGCAGAAGCTGGGTTTGTTCCATGAGCAGAGTCAGGAACAATTACTTTCGTACGTTTATAATCGCCATTTGCTTCGTGATATGCACGAATTAACATTAATCCTGTCCATTCACCGTGTGCACCAGCTGCTGGTTGAAGCGTTACAGTATCCATACCTGTAATTTCTATTAAATGCTCTTGTAAGTCATACATTAATTCCATTGCACCTTGCACTGTCTTTTCATCTTGAAGTGGATGAATGTGTGCAAGGCCAGGGAAACGCGCTACATTTTCATTGATTTTTGGGTTGTACTTCATCGTACAAGATCCTAGTGGATAAAACCCAGAATCAACACCGTGGTTACGGTTTGAAAGTGCTGTGTAATGGCGCATAATATCAAGTTCTGATACTTCAGGAAGCTCTGCATCTTCCGTGCGAATATACTCACTCTCAAACACATCTTCTAATTTTACTTCTTCTACATCTAATTGGGGTAAGCTATATCCTACGCGTCCTTCTCTACTCATTTCAAAAATAAGTGCTTGGTCTTGATTCTTCATTGGATAGCCCCCATTTCGTTTACAAGTGTGTCAATCTCTTCTTTTGTGCGTAACTCTGTTACAGCTAGAAGCATATGATTTGTAAGTTCTTTATAATCACGGCCAAGGTCGTAACCACCGATGATATTTTTGGATAATAATGCATCGCTTACTTCTTGTACTGGACGTTTGCAATCTACAACAAATTCATTGAAGAACGGTCCAGAAAATGTTACTGTAAAGCCTTTTGCTTCAAGTTGACGTTTTGCATATTGTGCTTTAGAAACGTTTTGACGTGCCATTTCCTTCACACCTTGTTTCCCAAGTGCTGTCATTGCAACAGAAGCTGCTAATGCGTTTAACGCTTGGTTTGAACAAATATTAGATGTCGCTTTATCACGACGAATATGTTGCTCACGTGCTTGCAGCGTTAATACGAAACCACGTTGTCCTTCAGAATCCACTGTTTGTCCAACAAGGCGTCCTGGAATTTTACGCATAAACGCTTTTGTTGTAGCAAAATAACCGCAGTGCGGGCCACCAAACTGTGTTGGAATACCAAATGGCTGCGCATCGCCTACAACAACATCAGCACCAAATTTACCAGGTGGTGTTAATGCCCCTAATGACAATGGATTAGAAGAAACGATGAATAATGATTTTTGCTGATGAACGATTCTCTCAATATCAGCCAGTTTCTCCACTTGTCCAAAGAAGTTTGGATATTGAACGATTACGCAAGCTACTGTATCATCTACTTTGCTTTGTAATGCGTCTAAATCTGTTACACCATCTTTATAATCAACTTCAACAACCTCAAGGTGTTGACCTTTTGCATATGTTTCAAGAACTGCTCTTGATTCCGGATGAACTGCTTTAGAAACAAGAATTTTCTTTTTACGAGTATGACCCGCTGCTAGCATTGCCGCCTCTGCTAACGCTGTACCTCCGTCATACATGGAAGAGTTTGCTACATCCATACCTGTTAGTTCACAAATCATTGTTTGGAATTCAAAGATTGCTTGTAATTCCCCTTGTGAAATTTCTGGTTGGTATGGCGTATAAGCTGTATAAAATTCTGAACGAGAAAGAACATGATCTACAATTACTGGTGCATAATGATCATATACACCTGCTCCTAAGAAGGAAGCATAGTCTTTTAAGTTTGCATTTTTACTAGCAAGCTCAGACAGTTCTTTTAAAAGTTCTGGTTCTGACTTTGCTTGTTTAATATTTAAATCTCCTTGGAAACGAACGCTTTCTGGAATATCAGAAAATAACTCATCAATCGTTTGAACGCCGATTGTTTGTAACATTTCTTTTTTGTCTTCTTCTGTCATTGGAAGATAACGATGCAACATGAAATTTTCCCCTCTCCCCGTTACTTTGAACGTTTGTAAAATGGTGTTGGAACAACAACTGCTTTGACGCGTTTATTACGAATTTCAATTTCCACTTCTGTATCAACTGCTGTATATTTCACATCAATTAACGCTAAACCGATACTTTTCTTTAACGTTGGAGATTGTGTACCACTTGTAACTTCCCCGATTTTTTCTTCGCCCACATATACTGGGTAATGCGTGCGCGGGATACCACGTTCAATTACTTCGATGCCGACTAATTTACGAGGTGCACCATTTTCTTTTTGTTCCTTTAACGTTTCTTTTCCAAAGAAGTCCATTTCTTTATTTGGTTTTACTGCAAAACCAATTCCAGCTTCAATTGGTGTAATATCTTTTGATAACTCTTGACCATAAAGAGGTAGTGTTGCTTCAAAACGAAGTGTATCACGCGCGCCTAAGCCACATGGTTTTAAACCGTCTTCTTCGCCTACTTCAAGAAGTTTTTCCCAAAGCTTCGCAGCCTCTTCGCTCTTACAGTAAATTTCAAACCCATCTTCACCTGTATAACCAGTACGAGATACAAGTGCTTCTACACCATCCACAAGAACATGGTCTTTAAATTTAAAGAACTTAATTTCTTTCAAATCTTCTGATACAACTTTTTGTAAAATGCCCTCTGCTTTTGGTCCTTGAATTGCAAGTTGTGCAATTTCACTAGAAACGTTGACTACTTGCACATCGCCGCTTACATGAGAAGCTAACCACTCATAATCTTTTTCAATGTTTGATGCATTGATTACTAGTAAATAGTCTTCTTCGCCGCGTTTGTAGATTAATAAGTCATCTACTGTACCACCATCTTCGTAACACATTGCCGTATATTGTGCGCCGCCTACCTTTAAGATAGAGACATCGTTTGTAACTACACGTTGTAAAAATGCTAAACTATCTGCACCTTTTACTTCTACTTCTCCCATGTGAGAAACATCAAAAAGACCTGCTTCTGTGCGAACAGCTTCATGTTCTTCTTTAATGCTTGAAAATTGAACTGGCAATTCCCAACCACCAAAATCAATTGTTTTCCCACCATACTTCGCGTATACATCAAATAGCGGTGTACGTTGTAACGTAATCATGCTCTCTCCCCCTTACGCCTTCTAAGACAAATCAATAAAAATTGGCTTCCCATTTCTAAACATTTTCATTATTAAAAGATGGGATATACGGAATCTCATTCTATTTTTTTATGAAAGCGTAAATAAAAAAGTGCTTTCTTGGATAAAATACGAAAGATCCCACACATTTCACACCATTATCCTAACATTTTTCGAGCCGTTTCATCAATATTCTAGCTAAAAAAATAATTTAGAATTTATAGAAGGTGAGATTTTATCCATGAATGTCGAAATTTCAATAGAGCGTTCTTGGCAAGAAAACTTCTTAAAACGAATAGAAGAAGATGGCCCGTGGACAAACTGGGAACTATTTCATCTCGCATATCAAACTGAACAGTCCCTTCTCATTCCTACATTTGACGGGCTACAGGCGCCTAAACATTTACCTAATTTCACGCCGCTTCCACATCAATTAGAAGTTGCGCAAACCGTCATTGAACAGATGAACGGGAAAGCAATCTTAGCAGATGAAGTTGGACTTGGAAAAACAATTGAAGCTGGACTTATTTTAAAAGAATATATGGTGCGCGGACTTGTGAAAAAAGTGCTCATTCTTGTCCCTGCATCTCTCGTTTCACAATGGGCATATGAACTAAATACAAAATTTTTCATTCCAGCCGCCATGCAGAGAAAAAGCTACTCCTGGGAGCAAGCTGATGTTATTGTATCGTCTATCGATACAGCAAAGCGCTCGCCGCACCGTGATATCGTTTTAAATTTAGAATATGATCTCATTATTATTGATGAAGCACATAAACTAAAAAACAACAAAACGAAAAACTATGAATTTGCGCAACTATTAAAGAAAAAATTTTGCTTATTACTTACAGCAACACCGGTTCAAAATCGCATTGATGAAATCTTTAATCTTGTCTCGTTATTAAAACCTGGACATCTCGGCAACCAGTCTAATTTTGAAGAATATTACGCTTCGAAAAATCGCACGGCTGAAACAGATGAACATTTAAAAGAACTCATTAATAAAGTAATGGTACGGAATCGACGGCACGACACTGGCATCGAATGGCCAAAACGACACGTTCATACGCTCTTTGTCGATTTCAATGAGCAAGAAAAAGCTTTATACGATGCAATTGAAGGATGGAAAAGACAAGATGTATTTACCTCAGCATTTTCTGCTTTAACATTGAAGCGTGAAGCGTGCAGTAGCCGCGAAGCTGTTTATTTCTCACTCAAAAAGCATGTAGAAAAGCGGCAAAAAGAAAATGAGCAATATACAGTAGATCCATACATAGATGTGTTAATGGAGAAAATTAATGGTATTTCTGCTAATTCAAAAGCAAATAAAGCATTAGAAATTATTAAGGAAGTTAATGATAAAGTTGTTATTTTTACAGAATACCGTGCTTCTCAAATGTATCTGCAATGGTTTTTAAAGCAGCACGGCATCTCATCTGTACCATTTCGTGGCGGATTTAAGCGCGGCAAAAAAGATTGGATGAAAGAATTGTTTCAAAACCATGCCCAAGTGTTAATTGCGACAGAAGCAGGCGGTGAAGGAATAAATCTACAATTTTGTAATTACATGATCAACTATGACCTTCCTTGGAATCCGATGCGCCTTGAACAAAGAATCGGACGGATTCATCGTCTTGGACAAAAGCATGACGTTCATATTTATAATTTGGCAACGAAACATACCGTAGAAGAGCATATTTTAAAACTGCTGTATGAAAAAATTGACTTATTTGAACGTGTCATTGGTGATTTAGATGAAATTTTAACAAGAATTAATATGAAAAACATCGATGCTCACATTCATGATATTTTTGCTCATTCCAAAAGTGAAGGAGAAATCCGAATTAAAATGGAAAATTTAACGTCGATTATTGAATTTGCCAAACGAAATGAAGCTGAGGTGCATGGCTATGCAGCAACATGAAATTCATCACTATCTACATTGTTTTTTTGAGGCAAACGGCTGTGAAATTTTGCAGCGTTTTCCTCATTTATTAGACGTTCAATTAACAACTGAAATGGACAAACTACTGATGAATCGCCCATTTTACTGGCATTATCTTGAAAAAACGGGCGGTATACCAAATCCGATGCGTCTTACATTCATTACTGATGCAAAACATGAGGAGCAAGAAGGTGAATTCATTCACTACGGTTCTCCGCGCTTACATCAAATTTTTCAAGCAACAAAAGAATTAGGTGCTTACATTCGTTTATTTGAAGATGTACATTTAAACGGAAAAACAAGCACTCCGCTTCACCCTTGGCTTGGTGTTAATATAAAAATCTCCTATCAATGTGATCGAAAAAAAGATATGTTGTATTCCATCGGGATTCACCTTATTTCTGGTGCGATGATTACAAATTTTCACGAGGCATTAACATCGCTTCGTCTTACACCAAAAATTCCTGATTTTTGTTTTACATTAACGCCAATTATTAAACCGCAAAGCGGGTTATCTAGAATTGAAGAAGCCATGAAACGTATCATTGCATCAGACGATCACACATGGGCTGAAGAAGCAAAAGTTCGTTGGAATCACGATTTACAACTACTAAACCGTTTTTATGAGGAAAGTGATAAATTACCAGAAAGCTTTGAGATAGAAAAACGAGCCCTGCAAGAACAATATGAGCCGCGCATTACGATGCAAATTATAAACGGCGGACTCTTTTATGTGACAGCGAACCATTTTTTAATATAAAAAAACTCCTTCTACAAGGAGCTTTTTTATGTTAAAAAGTAAAAGTTCATTTTAAATTTTCCCATTATATTTCCGGCCATCGTTATGTTCTTGCTGATGAATCTTTGTCATTCTCTTTTGATATTCTCTATCTTTTGCACTTACATGATTAGCATCTGTTTCTCTATTCTTCTTTGAACCGCCTGCTCCGTTACTCATTTTGTTCACCCCACTTGTATATACTTCAACATTAGTTTTCGCAATCCATATTCCCCTTATACAAAAAAATAAGGAGAGGTAATTACCTCTCCTTACACATATTTTTGAAACATATCATGCAACTGTTGATTCACAAGATAAGATATCTGCTCATCTGACTTATGAGGATAACGATCACGTAGTCGAATAGATGCCTTTAAAACTAAGTTCTCTAATACAGAACGTCCGCCCTTTCCATAAATCGTTTCTGCATATTCTATCAATCTTCCATCCTCAACTGTTGCAGGATTTTGATCAAAGAAAAATTTACTCATTTGTACCACCTCTCCTTTGATAACGTTTACATTTATATAAACTCAATATGTTATTCATTTCACAATCAATGTATGCATGTATAGATGATTAGTTCCATTATAAAACAACATTGCCATAGTATCAAAGTGTATTTTAGACAATTCTGTGAACAAATCTAAAAAATGAAAGCGTTTTAATTATTATGCAAACAAGTTTAATATTCAGAATACTTGTTGTACAATACAAACAAAGGGGGATTTCAATGAAACAAAACAATAAAGCAATCTACGATATTATTTTTTATCTCATCTTTCCATTTGTTATTTGGAAATTCGGTAAACAATATATGGATGCATATTATGCCATGCTCATTTCTTCTGTGCCAGGCATCTTTTATACACTGTATTGTTTTAAGAAAGAACGGCAATTTCATGTGACCGGCTTTTTTATCCTCATCACGATGATTGTAAATACAAGCGTAGATTTACTTTCCGGATCAGCTGAAAAGATGTTATGGAACGACGTGTACTATCACATTGTACTTGGTATTGTTGTGATATGTACCATCTTTATCAAACAACCACTCATGCTATATTTCGCAGCCGACCTTGCTGCATTACAAGGGGATAATCGAAAGAAATCGCAATTGTTATATCGTGACCCACGCCTCTTTCCATCATTCCAATACTTTACTTTCTTTTTTGGCTTACAATTTATTGTACTTAGCAGTATTAAGATTTATATGATTTCTAAATTTGGAGTAGACGGATACGGAGAAATGAAAGCGATTATGACAGGAGTTGGTTGGTGCATTTCAATCGGAATTGGAGCTGGGTTCCTTTGGATTAGTAATAAAATTAAACAGGTGACTGAAGCTGAAGTTTAACGCATAAAGTGAAACTTCTATCAGTGGGAGTTTTTTTATCTCCCACCTTACTTCCTTGTTTCTCTCTACATCTTGAGGTGGGAGTCTTACTGCTCGTTAAAGTAGGATGAAAAAGAAGCTCCACTACTTGTAAGCGGTGGAGCTTCTTTTCTAGGTTATATTGTCGAATATACGGCGTGTTCAACTCGCCGTAGAAATTGTACTATGACATGAAACCCTATTCTAGTTGTAAATGTTTCCAAAGAAATACTTAACTTGATTTCTTCCTCTTTTTCTTCATTTGGCGATAAAAAATTGCGGCGCTTAACGGCAACATACCAAACCAACGATTCAAAAATGGCTCTCTCTCTTCACGACGCTGCTGCCGTTTTTGTTTTCGATCCTCTTTTGGAGCATCCATATATGATACAAATTGTTGTGTGACATATTTTATATAATCATTTGTAGACATACCTATCACCTCTACTAGATTAGTATGCCCACTTTCTTATTTATTAATCAGCCCTTGAATTTCTTGAACAATTGCTTCAACATTTTTATTTGTCGTATCGATCTTCACTGTTGCTTCTTCATAATAAACTTGACGCTTTTCAAATTTCTCGATAAACGACCCTATATTTTCTTTTTGAAATAACGGTCTTGTTGTATCCCCAACAATTCGTTCTGCAATCACATGTGGATCACAGTACAGATAAATTACCGTGCCATGTCCTTTCATCCACTCTCGATTTTCAGCTTTTTCAACGATTCCTCCTCCAGTTGTAATAATGTAATCATCGGTCGGTAATGATTGCAGCACTTCACTTTCATACTTTCGAAACTCATCCTCTCCTTCTTCTGAAAAGATATCCCGAATAACTTTCTTTGTCTTCTCTTCAATACGTTGGTCTGTATCAATAACAGGCAAATGAAGTGCACTGCTTAACGCTTTACCAACTGTTGTTTTCCCTGCTCCCATAAAACCTGTTATATATAATGTTTGCATGTTATCCTCTCTCCTCTTGCCAATTCGTAATCTCTTCGTTATTTGTATTATAACGAAAGCTAACTTTACTTGCGCGCTTTCGTTTTGTTATACATTGTAAAGTAATATAAACATTCCCATCTACTATTGTGTAATCTCCCTTTGCTTCTCCTTTTTCATACGTATAAAAAAATTCTCTTTTTTCCATTTTAGCTTTTAATTCTTGTTTTACATCCGCAACAGCTTGGCTCGTTATTTCTTCTAATATAAACAATTCTTCTGCTTCTGTATAAAACTTTTGATCTGATAGGAATATATTTGTCTCGTATACTAAAAAAGACATAAGTAAAAATATGAGGATGATTGTTCCCGGCATTGTAAATCCACTTTCCGATTTCATCCTTTCACCTCAATAGCAGAATAACGAGTAACAACACCATCGTATACTTTACCGCTTATATCCCGCACACGTATCATTAATGTATGAGCTGCTAATTGATAAGAAATGTTCTCTACTTTTTGTAATAGAACTTCATGTCCTGCCCCATTTACTTTTCGAACAACATTATTTCCAGACTTAACATATGTGATATGTTCTCCTTTCTTTGTTTTGAAAAATAATTTTCCTTCCCCATTATCGCCTTCTTCTACATCCCGAAATTCAATTTGTACTTGCTCTAAAAAAACGTTCCATTCCCAATTCGTAATTTGTTTAGGGTACGGCGGTTCTATAAAGAAGACATGAAGACGCGGGAGAAGAAGAAAAAATACAGATAAAAATAGAAAACATATCATAACTTCTAATAACGTAAACCCAGCTTGCTTACTTTTTAACATAACGACACCGTTCATTCTCACGCTGTTTACTATCTTTCCACATTACGCACACCTTCTCGGTCTTCCATTGAATTGTATATACCGTATTTTCATAGCGCTTTTCTATTACTGGCGAAACAACATGCTCATACATATATACCGCTGCCGCTTCTTTCAAAAGTAGCTGCGCTCTGTATCGAAGCTGGATATTTTTTCTTTCCTGCATAATAAGAAGCGTTTGCGGAAGCAAAAGCCAAACCGCCATCATTAATAAACTCAGCGACACAAGAATTTCTAGCATAACCGAACCTTTGTCACACTTCATAATACGTAAATCTTCCTCTCCCAAGTTGAAATACAACATGGTACGTTTTGGATTTATAAGAAATAATAATTGTTCCGCCTCTATTAATATTACCATCCGGCCCGTAACTCATTGGATTAGGGAATGTGTTTATATTCACTTGTATATCAGATGAATAGTAACGAACTAGAACAGGATCTGTTTCTCCTGACGATGTAATGCTGTATGAGGCTTGATTAGGAAACCACCGTAATGTGTGACGGTTATGGCAGCTCATCGCTACTTGTTGCATGAAAAGGATGTCTTGAGAAAACTGATGCATAAACTGATTCATCCTTTGCTTTTCATAAATCGACGATAAATTAAAATACGTTACAACGCTTAAAATGGAAATGGCACTTAATACGAGGAGCATTTCCAATAGCGTAAAGCCATTTTTCTTCACGATTTCCCTACAACTTTAACCTCTCCATTTGCAGCATCAATTGTAATGCTCTCCCCTTTTGGACAAGTTTTAGATGTAATATACTTACCTGTATACAAATCGTCCACTGTCGGGATTTTATTATGTTCTAATTGATATGCTTGTACTTGTGATTCAACAGACTTTACAAAGGCATCACATCCCTTTCCTTGTACGGAAGAGCGCTGATTTACCACATTTGGAATAATGAGCAGTAGTAACACAGAGATTACAACCATAACAAGCAACATTTCTAATAACGTAAATCCTTTTTCATTTTTCACAGAACACGCCTCCTAAATAGAATCCATCATTTGAAACATCGGCATAATCATCGCTAAATACATAAGCACAACCACCATTCCAATACATGCAAATAAAAGGGGCTGTATCACAAACAAAATACGATTAATTTTCTCTTCGATTTTTTCTATTGTCATTTCACTATAATCGGCAAGTTCAGTTGCTAAATTACCATTTGCTTGTCCATGTTTAATAATGTAAGCAAGCTCCCGTTCATAATAGGAACGATTCATCATAATAGAATCAAGGTGCTCCCCTATTGTTAATAACTCCTGTATTTTGAGAGCTTCGCATTGAAAAAACAAATGATGCTTTTGCTCCTTCATTAAGGTTAGCGCTTCTAATATAGATAGCCCGCCTTGTAAAAGGCCGCTTAATTGGATTGCAAAGTAGTGTGAGTTCGTTAATTTAAAAAACATTTGTATAAGAGGTGCTCTCATACAAATATCCATTCTCGTAACTGGATGCAACCTCTTTACATACAGCATATATAGAAGAACTGCAGCACCAATTACAACAACAACGCCCCCCATAACATACGGAAGTGCTTGAATAACGGTTAAAATACTGTCTGTAAATGAAGTAGATGATCCGCGAAGGGAACGGTATAAAGTAGAGAACTGCGGCAGAAGAACTAGATTAAATACAAGGAGAATCCCTAATAAAAACAAAGAAAGAACGAATGGATAGCGCAGCACTTTCATCATATTTTTTTGATGTTTATCTTTTCTGCTGAGGAGTGAGCTCCCTTGCTGCAAGGCAAAGGCAATATCACCATGCCGCTCTGCATAAAATAAATAACTTAAAATATCGGGATGAAATGCAAGTTTATCAAACACATCATGTAAACTGCTTCCCTTTTTAAATTCTTCAGCAGCATCTTGAAGCTGCACTTGTTTACGCGGAGTTAAGTGAAAATGTAGAAACTCTAATGCATGTAATAAAGAATATCCTTTCTCTAAAAGTTCGCCAAGCCTTCGAAGTAGCAATGCTTGTTCATGTAAGCGCCACTTTTCTTTCTTACACATAAACATCTTCTTCAATAAACCCTAGTGCATATCCTTTTCTTAATTCATCTTGAAGCGTTGTATATTGATACGTTGCTTGTTTTCCATTTGCTTCATAAATGACTTCTTTTAATTCATCACCGTACAATAATTCATAAATGCTCGCTCGGCGTACGTGACGCATTTTTTTACATAATGGTGAGCATTTTCCTTTACAAAATGGACATTTTAATTCCACTAGTCGCTGCGCCGCTACCGCTAGTAGCGATTGTTCAATTTCTAAGAATGTAATACCATAATCCATTAAACGTAGCACTGCACTCTTCGCATCATTCGTATGCAATGTTGTCATAACTAAATGTCCCGTCAAACTTGCCCGAACCGCCACCTTTGCTGTTTCTTCATCTCGGATCTCTCCCACTAATATAATATCTGGGTCATGACGTAAAATCGCTTTTAATCCAGTTGCATACGTAATACCTGCTTTTTCATTAATTTGAATTTGTAATAGTCCATCCTTTTTCTTCTCAACTGGATCTTCTAGTGTCACAATGCGGCGAGTCTGCTCCTTCTTTGCTACTTCTAAAAGGGCATACATCGTTGTCGTTTTTCCGGAGCCGGTCGGACCTGTAAAAATTATTAATCCATGCGAATGATGTAAAAAAGAGAGAAGTGTTTTTGCGGAATTTGGGAATAATGAGAGATGAGAGAGGTTCGGAACCGTAGTTTGTAAATGCAACCGAATAACGAGACTTTCATGATGCACAGTTGGCAAAGTAGAAAGACGTAAATATACCTCCTCATCATCAACTTTCATCTGCAATGAACCATTTTGCGGCTTTCTCCTTTCACCAATATCCATAGCTGCTAAAAACTTAAAGTGTGATACAAGTCGGTCACAAAATTCTTTTGAAGTATGATGCTTTGTTACTAAGTCTTTTCCAATACGCAATTGTACAACAGCATCTTCATGACGCGGCACAATATGAAGATCTGATGCCCGCAACCTACATGCTTCTTTCATAATTGTGTCAGCAAATTGTTCGACAGCATTCACTGTTATCGCCTCCTTACTCTTTATATATCACGACCATCACGAAAAGAAAAATAGCGAAGTTTCTATTTTCATGGCGATATTTTCTAATTTTACATACCTAAAAAGTTTGTGAAATTATGAACAATTAATGAATCATTGCCCAAAAACATGTTATACAACGTTATCTATATTATAATATTGTTATCTCAGATAAACCGATAAAGGTGGCGATCCTCATGGAACAAGCTTTAAAAATTACAAACGTACTTTCTGATCCAACACGCTATTATATTTATAAATATATTTCTCAAAAACACACAGAGGTTACCGTACAAGAAATTGCTGACGAATTTGATATTCATCCGAATGTTGCGCGTTTACATCTTTCAAAGCTAGAAGATGTAAATATGTTAAAATCAGAAACAAAAAAAACAGGTAAAGGCGGTAGACCTAGCCGGTTATATGTCTTATCAGATGATGTCATTCAACTGCAATTTCCGTTTCGCGATTATCAATTGTTAGCACAAATTGCTTGCAATACATTACTTAGCTTAGGTGAAGTTGGTGAAAAAGCACTTTATGCAACGGGTAAAAAGTTTGGTAAAGAATTAATGGAACAACAGCTAAATCGCTTAAACATTAATGAAAATGAATTAACGGTTGAACAAAAAGTACAAATTGCCAAAGAAGCTTTAACAACAGCGGGCTTATCTCCAGAATTTGAATTAAGCACCGATGGATCAAAAATTTTCTATGACGTATACAATTGTCCATTTAAAGAAGTTGCCATTCATCATCCAAAAGAAGTTTGTAACATGCACGTCGATATGATGAAAGGGATCTTTGAAGTGCTATTTCCGAACATGGAATTAGCACGTAATGATAATATGTTCGAAACAGGTTGTAAGTCTTGTAATTATCATCTTCATGTGTAAAATAAGAAGCCAGATTATACTGGCTTCTTATTATTTTGTAAATGTTTACAATAGTTAGAAAAGTGCATTATAATTAAGGAGAGTATTGAGTTCATACAAAGGGAGGGGAATGGGATGGAGCGCATGTTTCGCGTTCTCGGCTTTTGGACTGGTATTTTTTCCGTGATGTTTTACTTAGGGGATATGTATGGGGCAGCACTTTTATTTTTAGGACAAACAGGATTTTTTGTACTTTTAAGCTATTTAAAATTAACAGAGCGCATGTACATTTATGTATTTGGCGCATATTTAACAGTCTTCTTCATTGGATTTACATACTATACGACATTCCTTCTTACACCAGGAGTTGGACATTAAGATGGCATACACGCCATCTTTTTTTATATCAACCTAATTACATAGTTGACTTATAGGTTTTATTGGAATATATTTATTTGTAACAGATTTGAAGGGGGAAAACAGTATGAGTACATTGTTAGTTAGCATAAACATCATGATTATGCTCCTATTACTCGGTGTATTGTATTATATGCAACGGAAACACCTTTCTTTTAACAAACGTGTATTTACCGCACTCGGACTCGGAATTATATTTGGACTTATTTTACAATTTTTTTATAAACCAACTTCTGAAGTCATTATCCAGTCTAATAATTGGTTTAACTTAATCGGAAGTGGTTACGTTAAGTTATTACAAATGATTGTTATGCCACTTATTTTAGTTTCCATTATTTCAGCGTTTACAAAATTAAAATTAACTAGTAATCTCGGCAAAATTAGCGGTCTTATTATCGGCATTTTACTTCTTACAACTGGAATTGCTGCTGCAGTCGGAATTGCAACAAGTGCTGGTTTTGACTTACAAGCAACTGGCTTGCAGCAAGGGAGTGCAGAAGCAACTCGCCTGAAATTAGTACAAGAAAAACTTACTTCTATTGAGCAAACACCCATCCCGCAAAAATTATTGGAATTACTTCCTGCAAATCCATTTCTAGATTTAACAGGTGCTCGTCCAACATCAACCATTTCTGTTGTCATTTTTGCAGCATTTATTGGGATCGCCTTCTTAGGAGTGAAAAAGAAATATCCAGAACAAGCGGAACAATTTAAAAATATACTAGATGCTGTATATGCAGTGGTCATGCGCATGGTCACATTAATTTTACGCCTTACCCCATACGGTGTACTTGCTCTTATGGCAAAAACAGTTTCTGGAAGTGATGTGCAAGCGATTTTAAAACTTGGTAATTTTGTTTTGGCATCTTATGTGGCACTTATTGTTATGTTTATTATTCACTTATTACTGATTGCCCTTTCTGGTTTAAACCCAGTGCAATATTTGAAAAAGGCATTTCCTGTTTTAACATTTGCGTTTACATCACGTTCAAGTGCAGGTACAATGCCATTAAATATTGAAGCGCAAAAAGAAAAATTCGGTGTTTCGGAAGGAATTGCAAACTTCGCTGCTTCCTTTGGTGTATCAATTGGTCAAAATGGATGTGCTGGTATTTATCCTGCTATGCTTGCCATGATGGTAGCGCCAACTGTTGGCATAGATCCATTGCAACCGCAATTTATCTTAACGTTAATCGCTGTTGTTGCAATTAGTTCATTTGGCGTTGCTGGTGTCGGAGGCGGAGCAACATTTGCAGCACTCATCGTACTTTCCACTATGAACTTACCAATTGAAATTGTCGCGTTATTAATTTCTGTTGAACCATTAATTGATATGGGACGCACAGCTTTAAACGTGAGCGGTTCTATGACAGCTGGACTTATTTCTAGCAAATGGCTTGGAGAGTTAGACACACATGTGTACAACGAAGTTGATAATAAAACTGAAGAAATTGCATTATAAAGTTCAACTAACCATTCGGAGGTGCTTTTTCCTCCGAATGGTTAGTTGAACCAAATAAGAAAACACCCTGAATTGTTTAGGGTGTTTTCTTATTTTGGTTCAAATCTTCTAACTTTTAGATAGTAGTTAAAATGGAAATTAAATATTTAAGCCTCACTACATCAATTTATTAAAAAGACTTTTTATTCTTTTCAATACATATCCATTTTTTACAAATACCCTTGCTCTTCACACCAATCATGAAATTGCCGAACATCTACATCAATTAAAACAATATCTTTTAATTCAATATCAATATCCATGCCGTCAATTACAATCGCATATTTTGCACCGTTCTCTGTACTATTTCGTTTTATAATCCCTATTTGATTTCGATACGGTCCATCTTTTACATATGCTTTTTGTCCTGTAATATCAAAGTTCAACATCTTCACCTCTTTCATTTGCTCTACTTATCTATGTATATGATGAAAGATCAAAAGAGTCCCTACTTTTTTGCTTTATTACAATTATTTTTCATTTATTTTAATTTCATAAAATACATATAAAGATTCCTCTTCAAAATAAATTGTTAGCGCTTTCTTCAGTGCGCTCATGTTATACTAATACAGTAACAACTTGCTTCATTACCGTTTAGTTTTACACATCGTTTTTTACAGACGTTTATCTCCTACCTATCTTTTTCATTTTCTTTGAATCTTAAGGTGGAGGTCTTATTATCCAAGAATAGCGGGATAAAATCGAACTTCTTAAAGAGGAAAAACAATGGATACAGTAACAATTACAAAAATCATTAAGACTTTAAAATCATACGGATTTCAAAATGTAGCTTATTGCAAAAAAACAAAGCAATATTTGTTTCAAAACAGGGCAGATATTATGAGCGGTTATGCAGAAATAACATATAGCGCTCAATTTGAAAAGTTCAGCTTACAAATCCACCCTATTGAAACGCATCACCTTACAGAATTGCAAGAAGTCGAGAGGCATATACAATCTTGCATCCGAAAGGTTGAGTATTTAAATACGATTATTGAAAAGCAATATAAAGTGAAACTTCCGTCAGCGGGGGTTCTTCATCCCCACTGACATTTAGTTGAACCAATCGGGCTTTTACGGGATAAAAACGCAGAACATACAATTATGCTATAAAAAAGAACGTGCTGGGCACGTTCTTTTTTATACATTCATATTTTCTTTAATCTGAAGACCTGACACATTTTCTATTAACTCAATTGCTTCTTCTAATGTCATCTCAAAAATTGTTTTGTTACCTTCTACATAAGGAAACTTTGGAAAACGTTTCTCCATTTTTTTGATTATATCAGATGAAAACATCGCACTATCTACACGAAATTCTGATTCGAGTAGCACAATGTAATCTAATAATTGAAACCCTAAACCATTTATAAAAGAGATGAACTTCTCTTTTGACTGCGATGATAAAAAGACGTTACGCTCAAGTTCATAAAATAATTCTTCACCTAAAATCTCTTCTAATTCCTCATCATGTTCACGATTAATAATTTCTTCATATCCATAATCATCGACAAGTTCTTCTACTTCTTCCCCGTCTTCAAATAATAATTGTGCTAAAGTTGCACCTTTCTTATATTCACCTTGCTGTACAATTGTTAAGAAATTTATTTTCCATCCTTGTTCTAAATGCATGTTTTATAGCTCCTTTTATACACTCTTTATTTTTAAATATATATTTTGCTGCAATTGCTTTTTCGCTTTCTCATTGCACTGCTTAACAAATGAAGATACGACAGATGCCCTTTGCGTCTTGCCGTTTATATAAATAGGCGGGTCAATTAATCGTTCTTTTCCACCCTTATAACAAATGTCGTATTCTGTATCACTCTCTTCTAATACTACTTTCGAATGCAGCGAACTCAACATCTTATCCATTACACAATCACCGCAATTTCGTAATAGATGTAATACCGTTTCATCATCAGTTGAAAAATCAGATAGATGTAAAATATTTCTTTGTAACGCGTATTTTAATACCTCTGTTAGTCTATAGTAACCATATGAATTCAACGGATGCAAAAAGAAATTAATCGTTTCTTTGTAATAAGCATCTGTAAACCATTCTGCTGCCTGCACAGATTGTATACAAATTTGTCCGTCATGAACTGTTATATCTTCTAAAAAAGAAGACACTTCTTGCTTTGAAATCATTCCATATGTATGTAAATCCCGTAACGTATAGTCTATACGATCTGCACATAAATTCGGAAGAGGTTGCTCTAACAACGTCCATTGTTCCCATTTCTCAATCATTCTATAATCATAGCCATATTTCTGCAAAATAGATGGAATATCTGAAGCTTCAATAACATCCATAAAAATTTGTTCATGATAATCCTCATCTTGCTCTTCTAATACATGGTCAACAATGTGTGAAAATGCTGTATGAGATACATCATGAAGCAATGCTGCAATTTGTTCTTCTATACTGCCACCTAACATTTTCACAAGAAGCATAACACCGGCAGAATGTTCATAGCGTGTTACGTTCCACATTGGATTCACAAGGAAGCTTGCGCCGCCTTGATGGATTTTCTGTAAACGCTGCACCGCCTTTGATTGCAATAGTTCCGCAAGCACATCATCTATATTATGTTCACCGTATATAGAATCATGAATTGTAATCATGCTCCTGCCCCCTCTAGCACTTGTTCAATAAATCCATCTAGGTTATCTTCAACGATGCACACTTCTGGTAAATGATAAAATGTTGTATCCAACGGACTATTTCCTTTATACACAAATATTTTCTTTTCCCAAGCAAGCGCCATTCCGAATTCGGTATGACTTCCTTTTCCTCCATCTAATAAAAGCAGAAAAACGTCTGCGTCTCGTACAGCTTGTTTTTCTGCTTGTCCAATACTTTGTAATTCTAATCTATTTGTCGCTTTTTCATTTTTTGTCCAATCATATGTATGAATCCACCCTGCTTGTTTCAGTTTATCTGCTACAAGGTGGACAATGTGTTTATTTGTAAAGGTTGAAGCGATGTAAAATTTCACGCTACCTCTCTCCTTCATATACAAAATAGGCAGGAAAATCTTAGGGAAAAAGGGCATTTACGACTCTTTTTTTACTTTTTTATCAATTTTATCATTTAACATATCTAATTCAGCTGTAATTTCTGATTTTTCTAATTTTCGTTCTTGTGAAAAATTCCGTCCCATATAAACTATAATACTACCAATATACAATACTAAACAAACAACTAGAGCAATATTTTCACAGAGACTTAGTCCCAATGTAGTCACTCCTAATCTCATCCGTATTTACACGCGTCAATAATTAGAATTCGTCTGTCAAATCTATGCTATTGTAACATAAAGTGAAACTTCCGTCAGTGGGGGATTTCTTCATCCCCCACTGACCGAAAGCCCGCCCAATCGGGCTTTTACGGGCAGTTATCCTCCACCTATCTTCTTTGCTTATCTCTGAATCTTGGGGTGGGGATCTTACTGCCCGTTAATGCGGGATAAAGTGTACTTTTATCTCTATCTTAAAAAGCAACCCTAAATGGATTACTTTTTTTACTACTCACCTTCTTCTTTCGAGAAAAACATTCTAGAAATAACAATCCCTAGCCCACCAATAAGTAAGAATAATACTGCACGAATCATCATTGATGCTTCTGGTAAATTTAAGAAGAATAACTTGATTACTGTCACAACTAACACAACTAATCCGGCATATAATATTTCATTCATTTCTCTATTACGTCCAAACCAAACTGAAACTAAAGCATATATCATCCATAAAAGAGAGACAAATACACTGATAATACTTCCGTCTGTCGAAAGAACCTCTCCTATTCTAGTAATCGTAATAAATACAAGTACCATAAAGCCATATAACGTAATCGAATACACATATTTCCCAAAATGTTGCAACATTGGTTTCACTTTTATCATTCCATAATAAAATGTTCCAACTAAAATGAGATGGGCTACAAAAGCTGCTGACATGAATGTCTCAAATGGACTAACAAGCGTTTGCAACATACTGATTGCATAAATAACTGCACCGATATAAAACTTGATTTCTTGTTTTAATTTCGCAGAAGTAACGATACCTACAAAACCTTGTAACATCAATACAATTGCTCCATTCACTAAACTAAATTCATATAAAACTGCTAAACTAAACGACCCCATCGCAAAACCAAATAAAAGATCTGCAAATGCTGATTTTTTATTTTTCATATAGTCAGCTACAAACATTACAGTATGTACAATTGTATTAATTAACAATCCCCATGTTGTAAAGTCTGGAATTTTTACAATTGCCATAATAAAGAAGAGTGCATTAGCACTAAACAAAGCCATTCTAGGTTGATAAATAAAGCTTCGATCAATCAACATATGCCAAAAAAGCAAAATATGAATTAATCCATAAACAATTGTTAATTGTACCTGTAAATTCCCTAGTAACACGGTCATGATTACAAAAAAGACAAACGTTACAAGTACAGAAACAGAGTAAGATACCATATATAAATATTGATAGCGATTTTTATACGCATACCATAATAAACTAATCGTTAACACTGTTTCATATCCAAAGAAAATGTACGAATTAGGTGTTGTACTATTTAATAAGAACGGTACAAAAAAGGCTCCTACAGATACAAATATAGCGAGATACTCCGATTGATATCGCTTAGATAAATAGATACCGAGTATAATCCAAACAATGTTGAATATAAATGCAATGCTTGCCGGAAAGAAATGATACAAATAATGCGCAGCGAATGTTGTTAAAACAACGCTTGTAATACTTCCTCCAGCTAATACTAAACCTAACGCTTGACGTTCTTTTTTTATCTGTATATCACCTACATAATAGAAAACAACTGATACTACTACGCCAAATACAATACGAATTGCTGGAGTAAGTAATCCTGCATCTACTCCCGCTTTAAATATCCAAATTATTCCAAGAAGCATAATGGCGACGAAAATACGTGGTAGCCATGTCTGACAAAATTTCACAATATCAAATGGTTCAGGCTTAAACGCAGATATATCTACCTGTTTTTCCTCCGGCTCCTTCACACTTTCTTTGTTAATGACTCTTTCTTCTTGTCGTACATTTTGCACAGGGATACTAACTTCTTGTTTCTTCTCAAGAGGTTCCTTTACTTGTTGAACTGTTTCTACGTCCATTGTCCTTTGCTGTGCTTTTAACTCATAGAGCGTCTCCTGCAATGTATCAATTGCTGTTTCTAGAGCTTCTATTTTTTTGTTCAAATCTTGTTTCATTTTCTCCCCCCTCTAATCATGCTGTTAAATAGAAATATACCTATAATTAGTTTAATTTCCAATTAACTACATCATACTATTAGTTTATTCATTTTTTAAGAGAATTTTTTCTGGTATTATCCAATTTCTGCTATTATAGTAACAACTAGCATTCCCATTCTATTTCTTAACTTAACTAGAAAAATAGAAAATATTGCTTATGAGGTGTTTCTTTGAAACAATCGATTCGGAACAATGGCTCAAAAAAGAAAACTCGTGGTCTAAGGCGCGCATTTCGAAATTTCTTGAAGTATACTACTATGCATACAAGCTCTTTACCAAATGCTAACGACCATTCTGAGTTAGGTTGCTGTTCCATTCATCTTCCCTTCAATCCTTCTTATATGCATGCAAAACGTAACTCCAACTCAATTAAACGATTTTATTTACAGACAGCAATCAATCGAGTAGAACATTTAATTCGTCTAAAAACTGTGAATGAAAAAGAATATCGTATTTGTTTTGGTGTCTCTTTTCCTAACTTACACACTTCTAATATCTTAATTGTATTTAGCAAACAAGGTATAGAACGATTTTTTGAAGGCATTCTAGGTAGATACATGGATGGGCCACAGTGGGTTTCATTACCACAAGAACGCGATATCGTAAAAGAATTCGGTTTACATATACCTAAAGAATTACAAGTAAAAGGATATACGGAAATTTTTACTCATCCTGATTACAATGACAAAGAAATGTGGTTTATAGGCGAACTAGATTAAGCAAAAAGGTGTTAACAGCTTTCCAAACAGCCCCAAAAGCATGATTTCTATGAAATCATGCTTTCGTTACATAATCAATAATCGTTTGCAAAGCTTCTCGTCCGCTATATTGCTGCATCGATCTTTTATACTGCAAACGATTTTTATACAATTCTTCTATATGTTCAATTAGCAACGCTTCTGTTATATCTTCTTCAAATAACACACGTCCATATCCCTGTTTTTCAAAAGACTGTCCGTTTAAAATTTGATCTCCTCGGCTCGAAGATTTCGGAAGAGGAATTAATAACATTGGCTTTTGTAATGTTAAAAACTCAAAAATCGCATTGGATCCTGCACGAGAAATGACAATATCAGTTGCCGCTAATATATCAGGAAGTTCACCGTGAACATATTCAAACTGCTTGTATCCTGGTGTATTCTCAAGTTTTTCATCAATATTGCCTTTCCCGCACAAATGAACAATTTGATAGGTTTGCAGGAGGTTTGGCAATGCACCGCGTACTGCTTCATTAATTCGTCGCGCTCCTAAGCTGCCTCCCATAACTGTAATAACTGGTTTTGATGCAGTGAATCGTAAAAATTGCAGTCCTTTGTTTCTACTTCCCTGCAATACCTCTTCTCGCACAGGTGAACCAGTAAATACTGTTTTTTCTTTCGGCAAATGTTTTTTCGCTTCTTCAAAGGTAACAAATATTTTTGAAGCAAAGCGAAGAGCAATTTTATTTGCAAGCCCAGGCGTCATATCAGACTCGTGTAAAAAAACAGGAACACGGTTTAGCCACGCACCAATTACAACCGGTACAGACACGAAGCCGCCTTTTGAAAAAATAACATCCGGTTTTAACTTCCGAATAAGGAAATACGCATCCATAACCCCTTTCATAACAAGAAATGGGTCTTTTATATTTTTCAAATCAAAATAACGACGAAGCTTCCCACTCGCTATTCCATAATAAGGAATCTCTTCTTTTTCAATAATTGTCTTTTCGATTCCATTATGCGAACCAATATAACACACCTTCCAACCACTCTTTTGAAAATGTGGTATAAGCGCTAAGTTCGGCGTAACGTGACCTGCAGAACCTCCGCCAGTAAATATAATCGTCTTCACAGTATGTCTCCTTTTAATAAAGATTTGCTTTTTATTATAACACACTGAAATAACGCGCTTCTGGATGAGCAAACACCATCGCTGTTACAGAAGCCTCTGGCTCCATCATAAACCCTTCCGTTAAGGAAATTCCAATTTCTTCAGGACGAAGCAACCGGAATAACTTTTCTTGATCAGCAAGTTCTGGACACGCAGGATAGCCAAAAGAAACGCGAATTCCTTGATACTTTGTTCGGAACCGCTCTTCCATCGTTATATTTGGTGAATCTGGAAATCCCCAGCGATCACGGATGAGCATATGCGTTTTTTCAGCTAATCCTTCTGCAAGTTCCAGCGCAAGTGACTGAATCGCATGGCTGCGCAAATAATCGCCTTGTTCTTTCCACTTTTCTGCTATAGCACGGACACCTTTTCCAACCGTTACAGCTAAAAAAGCAACATAATCCATTTCATCTCCAACTGGGCGCAAGTAATCGCCAAGCGTGCGACACGGTGCTTTTCCTTGTCTTGGGAATGTAAAATGCTCTAATACACGCCCCTGATCTTCTGGATCATAAATTAAAATATCTTGGTTTTCACTTTGCGCTGGAAAGAATTGATATACAGCGCTCGGACGTAACCATGATTGTTCCTCGCGAAGCAATTCATCGATTAAGTCATTCAGTTCATGGGCCCTTCTATCTCCTTCTTGCAGCAACTTTTTCACATTCCCTTTTAAACCTAAGTGGTGTCCAAGTAACATTTGTCGATTTAAAAACGGAGCAAGATGTGCTACTGAAATATCACGCAGAACGACACGTTTTGTAGAATGCGGTGCCATTACTGATGCTGGCAGTAATTTTTCAATTTGAATCGGTACTTCTACTCGTCTTTTCTCTTCTTCTACAACAACATGTAAATGACGTTTCGCTTTTTCCTCACTCATCTTTTCCCGTTCCGCCTCGTTTTGCAGACGATTGATAAGATCTAATCCTGTCATCGCATCGCTTGCATATAGAACAAGACCTTGATATGAAGAAGATATCCGCGTTTCTGTGAACTTCCGCGTCAGCGCGGCACCTCCTACAACAATCGGAACGTCAATATTTGCCGCTTTTAAGTCTTCTGCTGTTGTTACCATTTGCTGCGCAGATTTAACAAGTAATCCTGATAAACCAATAATATCTGGCTTCTGTTCTTTCACCTCTTGAATAATACGATCAGATCGCACATTAATACCGAGGTTTACAATGTCATATCCATTGTTCGATAAAATAATTTCCACTAAATTTTTACCGATGTCATGTACATCACCTTTTACTGTTGCAAGTAGTACTTTCCCTTTCTTCGTACTATCACCGGTCTCCATATACGGCTCTAAATACGCAACGGCTGCTTTCATACTTTCCGCGCTTTGCAGCACTTCTGCAACAATAAGCTCATTATTATTAAATAAACGTCCCACTTCATCCATGCCAGCCATAAGTGGTCCGTTAATAATGTCAAGCGGCTTTCTTCCTTCATCTAGTGCAAATTGCAAGTCATCATGTAATCCTTGTTTCGTCCCTTCTACAATATAATGAGATAACCGCTCATCAAGCGTTAACGTTTCAGTCACCACGACTTCTTTTTTCTTCACATTTCGATAAAAATTTGTAAATTCCTCCAAAGTCTCTTTCGTCGTTTCAAACAAAAGAGCATTCGCCAATGCCTTTTCCTCTTCAGAAATAGAAGCATAACGCTCTAGCTTTTCAGTATTCACAATGGCATAATCTAAACCAGCTTTTGTCGCATGATATAAAAAGACTGAATTTAATACTTCGCGTCCTGCTGGCGGTAAACCAAATGAAATATTACTTACACCTAATATTGTTAAACATTCAGGCATCGCCTCTTTTATGAGCCGAATGCCTTCAATTGTCGCTGCAGCTGAACCGATATATTCTTCATCACCTGTTCCAACCGGAAAGACAAGTGCGTCAAAAATAATATCTGACGGACGTACTCCATATTTTATTGTTGAGAGTTCATAACTTCTTTTGGCAATTTCAAGCTTCCTCTCAGCCGTTACCGCCATACCAATTTCATCAATTGTTCCCACAACAATAGCCGATCCGTACTGTTTAATAAGCGGAATCACTTTTTCAAAACGCTCTTCTCCATTTTCTAAGTTAATAGAGTTAATCACTCCTTTTCCTTGCAAATAAGTAAGAGCTCGCGCCATCACTTTCTCATCTGTCGAATCAATCATAATTGGTACCTTTAATACTTTCGTCACAGCTTGCAAGAAATTTTCCATATCTTCTATTTCATCCCGGTCTGGATCTGCCATGCAGATATCAATAATATGGGCATTTTTCTTTACTTGTGCTCTTGCGACTTCCGCTGCTTCTTCAAAATTCCCTTCTGCAACAAGACGTTTGAATTTGCGTGAACCAATTACATTCGTGCGCTCTCCAACGAATAACGGGCGCATGGAATCTTCATATTGTAGCGCTTCAAGCCCGCTAATCCCATGACCTTTTCGTTCTCGTTTCACACGGGGCTCAAATGATAACAGCGCCTCTTTCATCGCACGAATGTGCGCTGGCGTTGTCCCGCAGCAACCACCAACAATATTCACCCAGCCTTCTTCTGCAAACTGTTCCACTTTATGAGCAAGGGAGTGCGGAGATTCATGATAATGCCCGTCTTCATCTGGAAGTCCAGCATTTGGATAACAAGAGATGTAACACTCGGATAACTCTGCAAGTGAACGAATATGTTCTCTCATAAACTCTGGTCCTGTAGCACAGTTTAGCCCAACCGATAATGGATTCATATGCTCTATCGATAAGTAGAATGCTTCAATTGTTTGCCCCGCTAACGTCGTTCCCATCGGTTCAATTGTTCCTGAAATCATAAGCGGAACTTTTTTCTCTGCCTCAATAAATGCCTTTTCAATTCCTAAACAGGCTGCTTTTACATTACGCATGTCCTGACTTGTTTCCACAAGTAATAAATCCACATCGCCGCGCAGTAAACCGCGTGTTTGTCTTGTATACGCCTCAATAAGCTCTTCAAAAGTAACGCCCCCCGTAACACTAATCGCTTTTGTCGTTGGACCCATAGCACCAGCTACATACACTTCTTTTCCGCTCTCTTTGACAGCTTGTTTCGCTAACCTAGCCGCCCTTTCATTTAATTCCTCATCTAAGTGAGAAAGGTGATAATCACTGAGTACAATGTTCGTTGCACCAAATGTATTCGTTTCAATAATATCTGCTCCTGCTTCAATATACGCTTTATGAATATGTAAAATAACGTCCGGCCGTGTTTTTACTAAATATTCATTACAGCCCTCATATTCTTCTCCGCCAAAATCTGCAGCTGAAAGGTCTTCTTGCTGAATCATCGTTCCCATTGCACCATCTAATATTAAAATTTCTTGCTGCAATCTTTCCTCGATTTGTCTCATGCATTCATTCCTTCTTTCTGCTCTTTCTTTACTTGAATATATCGAATGAGCGTTTCTGTCACTTCATATTTTAAAAATGGTGTCATTAAATAAATACCATTAAATAACTTCATCGCAACATCGATTAATTCTTTAGATATACGAATTCCTTCTATCACTGCTTCTTCTGATGTTTTATGTCCATCCATACGCCTTCTCACTTCTTCTGGAAGCGTAATGCCTGGCACCTCAAAATGTAAAAAGTCTGCATTTCGTTTACTTATGAGCGGCATAATACCAATAAAAATCGGTTGTTCGATATGCTTCGTTGCCTCATACAACTTTCTAATGAGCGCTGCATCATAAACGGGCTGTGTTAAAAAATACTCCGCACCAGCTGCAATTTTTTTCTCCATACGTTTTACAGCTGCCTCGATATGTCTGACATGCGGATTAAAAGCCCCACCAACCGAAAAACGGGTTGCTGCTCCAATTGTTTTTCCTAAAATAGACCGGCCATTGTTCATTTCTGTAATCATTTTAATGAGTTCTATAGAAGAGAGGTCGTATACAGAAGTTGCACCAGGAAAATCACCAACCCTCGCAGGATCTCCGGTTAATGCCAATACTTCCTCCATACCGAGCGCTGCTAATCCAAGTAAATGAGACTGCAGCCCAATCACATTATGATCACGGCACGTTAAATGAGTTAATATAGGGATATCGTACTTTGTTAATAACGCTCCCATTGCCATATTTGATACGCGAGGCGATGCTAAAGAATTATCTGCTAACGTAATGGCATCTGCTCCGGCCCGCTTCAACGCCTTTGCTCCTTCAAAAAATCTCTGTGTATCCAACGTTTTAGGCGGATCTAGCTCAACAATCACCGTCGTTTCCTTTTTCGCTTTTTCTGCTAATGTAATTCGATTTACTGCATTTACACGCTGCGTTGTTATTACTTCGGCTCTCTTTACAACTTCTTTGGCTATTACAGGACGCTCATTTTCAAGCGCTCGCTTCATCGCTTCGATATGGGCAGGGGTTGTTCCGCAACAGCCTCCAAGCAGTCTAACGCCTTGCTTAATAAATGCCGGTGCCATCTCTTCAAAATAAGCCGGGCTTCCTTCGTATTCGTAACGACCTTCTACATATTTAGGAAGACCAGCATTTGGATACGCGGATAAATAACCATATTGGGGAATTTCTATCATTTTAAAAGATTCAATCATATGAAGCGGTCCTAAATGACAATTTAATCCGACCACATTTGCACCATACTCTATGAGTCGCTTCAAGACATCATCTACACTATTTCCATTTTGAGTTGTATCAGCTTCATGAAGGGCAAGCTGCGCAATAAGAGGGACATTTGTTTGCTTACGTAATACTTTTACTGCATGAAGTAATTCAAATTCATCGTAAAACGTTTCTAATAATAACCCGTCAACACTTTCTTCTAGCAGGGCCTCCGCTTGCTCTAAGAGCATAAATTCACGCTCCATATCAGTGGTTGTAACTGCTCCAATATGTTTCATTCCACCGATGGTCCCAACGATTGCATTCTTTTCTGTCACAGCTGCTTTTGCATGTCTTACAGCAGCCCGATTAATTTTCCTTACGCGATCCTCAAGACCGTACATGCGAAGTTTCCCTTCATTTGCTCCATATGTATTGGTTTGAATAATATCTGCCCCTGCTGCAACATATTGTTTATGAATCGAAATAATTCGCTCTGGTTCAGATATATTCAATTCTTCAAAGCAGCTTTGTAAACCATGAGAATACAGCAACGTTCCCATCGCTCCGTCCCCAATCACAATTCCTCTTTGCAATAAATCTAGTAGTTTCACATGTCTCCCTCTCTTCTTTCAATATAAAAAGCCCCCTCTTCTCAATGAAGAGGGGGACAGCTTTTTATCCTCCTCTTATCATTCAGAACACTTTGTTCCGCAGGTATTAGCACCGTTTCAAACATGTTATTTGAAGGTTGCTGGGTTTCACAGGGCCTTTCCCTCCACCACTCTTGATAAGAGTTTCATTCGATTATGATTACAAAAAGCAAACATCATTCGTTCACTTATTAACAATCCTTGTTAATTTTTTCACTAATTTAGCATGTTAAATTATGAAAGTCAACAAAAAGAAAGAAAAATAAAATTATTCAAAATATGGTTGCAATTCTTTCTGAATTTATTGTAAAGTAAAAAACATAATCAAAAACTTCATATTTTGAATTCTTATCGAGAGAGGTCGAGGGACTGGCCCAATGACGCCTCAGCAACCATTAACAAGCTTTTTATTTGTTAATAAGGTGCTAATTCCAGCAAATTGAGAAATGATTTGACAGATAAGAAGAAGACTATATTTGCCGTATATAAGCCTTCTTCTTAGAAGGCTTTTTTATTTTGCACTAAGGAGGAATTCTATTATGTCTACAATCGAAACAAAGCTTGCCCAAATTGGAAATCGTAGTGAAACAACAACTGGAGCAGTCAACCCACCCGTTTACTTTTCCACCGCTTATCGCCACGAAGGAATTGGAACGTCAACGGGGTTTGATTATTCCCGAACCGGAAACCCAACGCGCCTTCTATTAGAACGCGCGATTGCTGACTTAGAACATGGCGAACAAGGCTATGCCTGTAGCTCAGGAATGGCCGCTGTTCTTCTTGTCCTTTCACTATTCCGCTCTGGTGACGAACTGATTGTATCTGAAGATTTATACGGCGGAACATATCGTTTATTTACAGAGCACGAGCAAAAATGGGATGTTCGATGTAGATATATAGATACGCAGCATATAGAAGAAATTAAAAAAGCAATTTCTTCGAAAACAAAAGCCATTTTCATAGAAACACCAACAAATCCACTGATGCAAGTAACAGACATTGCCGCAGTTGCTGCCGTTGCAAAACGCCACGACTTGCTCCTTATTGTTGATAACACATTTTACACACCCTATTTACAACAACCATTAACAATAGGAGCTGATATTGTCCTGCATAGCGCTACAAAGTATTTAGGCGGTCATAATGATGTATTAAGCGGACTTGTTGTTGCAAAAGGGGAAAAATTACGTGAAGAACTCACGCACTATCACAACGCATCTGGAGCCGTGTTAAGCCCATTTGATTCTTGGCTTTTAATACGAGGCATGAAAACATTAGCGCTGCGCATGAGGCAACATGAAGAGAATGCAAAAGCAATTGTTGCCTATTTACAAGAAGAAGAAGCCATAACCGATGTGTATTATCCAGGAAAAGGCGGTATGATTTCTTTTAAACTACGAGAAGAAGCGTGGATTGATCCGTTCTTACAATCACTTTCTCTTATTACGTTTGCAGAAAGTCTTGGCGGTGTAGAAAGCTTTATTACATACCCTGCAACACAAACACATGCCGATATACCAGAAGATATTCGCACTGCACGAGGTGTTTGTAATCGTCTGCTTCGCTTCTCCGTAGGAATTGAAAACCAAGATGATTTAATTCAAGACTTGCAGCAAACTTTAAAACAAGTAAAAGAAGGAGTGAGAATATGAGTTATTCCCTAGATACGCTTTTACTTCATAATCGTTTTAAGCATGACAAACAAACAGGTGCTGTCAATGTTCCTGTTTATAATACATCTACATTTCATCAATTTGATGTAGATTCATTTGGACAATATGATTATAGTCGTTCTGGAAATCCAACACGCGATGCTCTCGAGGAACTAATCGCTTTACTAGAAGGCGGAAGCAAGGGATTTGCCTTTTCATCTGGCATGGCTGCTATTTCAACAGCCTTTCTTCTTTTATCGCAAGGAGACCATGTCCTTATTTCTGAAGATGTGTACGGTGGCACATACCGAATTATAACGGAAGTCCTCTCTCGTTACGGGGTTTCACACACATTCGTTGACATGACAAATTTAGAAGAAATTAAACAAACCATTAGACCCAATACAAAAGTTTTTTACGTTGAGACACCATCAAATCCATTATTAAAAGTAACAAATATTAGAGCCGTTTGTGCACTTGCAAAATCTATTGGTGCTCTCACTTTTGTTGATAATACATTTTTAACACCCCTTTACCAAAAACCGTTAGAACTTGGGGCTGATATCGTTCTCCATAGCGCAACAAAATTCCTCGCAGGTCATAGTGATGTTACCGCAGGATTAGCAGTCGTAAAAGATGAAGAACTCGCAAAAAAAGTGAGGTTTTTACAAAATTCTTTTGGGGCTATATTAGGACCACAAGATTGCTCCCTTGTGCTTCGCGGTTTAAAAACATTGCACGTGCGCTTAGAGCACTCTTCACGAAACGCTGAAAAAATTGCCTGTTATTTGAAGCATCATCCAAAAATTAAAGATATCTATTATCCCGGGTTACCATCCCATCCCGGATATGAAACACAGCACAATCAAGCAAAATCAGCAGGAGCAGTCCTTTCCTTTACACTAGAATCTGAACATGCGCTAAGGCAGTTTCTAGCACACATTCAACTTCCGGTATTTGCGGTTAGTTTAGGAGCAGTTGAATCGATTCTTTCGTATCCAACAAAAATGTCACACGCTTCCATGCCACAAGAAGAACGTGAAAAACGAGGAATTTCAAATGCACTGCTGCGCTTATCGGTTGGATTAGAAAACGCAGACGATTTAATTGCGGACCTTGAGCATGCGCTTACGTATGTAGAAGAAGTCGTTACCTCGTAAAAAAAGTTAAACTAGAGAATGATATAAAGTGAAACTTTAATCAGTGGGGGATTCTTCATCCCCCACTGATTATTAGCCCTCACCAATCGAGCGCATGCCAGCAGTTTATCTCCCACCTAACTTCTTAAGAAAAGCGGAAACGGCTCACTCAGAATGTGAGGGGAATGGAGCTTCTGACATAGAGGTGTTATTTACCTCATAGGAAGAAGCGAAGCCACCGAACATTCTAGCTAATGAAGCTGGACAATGCTTTTGCCGAATTTTGAGGTGGGAGTATTACTGCCCACGAATAGCGGGATAAATACAAATTTAAAAAACAACATAAAAACCCTCCTTCTTTTTATGCGGGCGAGAGCATCTGGCCGTGTATAGAAGCGGTCAGGGCCTTTTTCTGCCACATGTAAGGTTAAAAAAAGAACAAGCAAGTAGCGGTCATGTTTTGTTCTGCATAGCAGGGACTTCCATGTTGAAAAATCAAAACTGTAATTATTGAAGAATTATAGATTCAAAAAGTTCCTCCAGAAGGCTGAAGGAACTTTTTTTACATAACTACCTCTAGTAGAAATAGAAGATGAGAGTTCAGCTAGTTTTAAGCAAATTTTCCTTTTTACTTCTTACAAACAAAAATCATCTCTGCCCCATCTTCAATAGAGCCACCCTCGTAATTCCCATATTGCTCAGCGATTGTAAATCCAGCAGCCTGAATCATATCCGTTATTTGTTCGTGGTAGTAATATTGAAGAGACAACTGTTCTCTTAATTCTTCTTTTGTCCCATCCTCATGTGTAACCCGAAATATATATTCTGGATAAATAATTTGATTTTCTACATCAATAGCTTTAGCAATATGAGACTTTTGAATTGCACTTCCTGTTTGCGGATCTACCTTCTCCCATTGCACCGCTTCAGGTTGAACCCAAGTTTGATCTAATTGCTTAAAAGGGCGAAATACATTAAGGATAAATTCTCCATCAGCCTTAAGATGGTTATATACCGTTTTCAAACATTCGATTTGATCTTCTTTTTTGAGCAATGCTTGATATGAAATACCCGGAATTAAGATGAAATCATAGCGCTTATTCATAGTAAAATTCGTCATATTTGCTTGCTGAAGATGAATCTTCTTCTGAATTTCACTAGACATAGCGTGTAGCTTTTCTTGAAGTAAGTGCAACATATATTCGGATAAATCAATTCCCCATACCGAAAAGCCAGCTTGAGCTAATGGCAAAGTAATTCTTCCTGTCCCACAAGCAATTTCTAAAATATCACCTGATAATTTAGAAGCTCTTTCAAGATAAAATAATACCTCTCTATGATCCTGTCTCTCTTCTAAATCATAAAATCTAGCGGTGTTTCCATAGAGATTCCCTTGTGATGTAGCCATGTACTTTGCACCTCACACATCGATTTTCATCGTATCGTAAGCAAACGTTATATTCATACCTTCTACTCGTAATTCAGCTTCAATTTCTTTCAATTCGTCATATCCAATGTTCTCTACTTCTTCAATGTGCGTAATAATTGTATGTTTTGCTCGTAATTGCTTCACTACTTCTAGCGTATCTTCAAACGTCGCCTCGCGTATATGTTCAATAAAAGCCCGATCTCTTATTTGCTCTTTCGTCTTCCAATTAAACTCGGCAATGCCCATTGGTAAAATAGCTACATCTAAATTACCAACCAAATGAGCAGGCGGCTCCCACTTATATAATTCATCCATTGCAATAAGTACTCGCTTTTCTTTTTTCTCTAATAAGAATGCATACATATATTGTTCATGTAAACGAAATGGTGTAACTTTAATTTTATTTTTCACAAAAGATTGCCCATCTCGCAATACAATTACATCAATCCATCCTTGCTGCTGCATAAAGTGCAAATGATCCCACAGTCCTAAAAATGTTTTCATATCCTCTGCTACTTGCTTCGGTACGTATACCGCCGTACTCCAAGCTCTGTTCGTTTCAAACGCCATCGTTTCCCAAATTCTCCGTCCCATTGTGTGATCTGGATGCCAATGAGAGTAAATCCCGGCCTCTACTTTCAAAATTTGAGATCGCTCTAATTGCAAGCGTATTTCCTCCGGCGTGTCAATTAATAGGCTGAGATCGTGAATAAAAATACTCGGTCCCATTCTACTATATGGCAACCCTTTTTCTCTCGCCTCTTTACTTACTTTGCTATAACTCCCTGGTCTTGGAGTTGGTGTCGCACCACCTGTTCCTAAAAATTCTATTCTCATGACTACCCCTTCTTTCTATCCCTAATAATTTCCAGATTGATATATATAATTCCTCTTAAATTATCGAAAAATTTTTTCATTTATATTATTGAAAGAAAAATAAAATATGGTAAGATTGTAATATAATTGAAAATGTTTTTTTGTTGAGAACTTAGAAATTCGTTATTAAAGTCGGCTAGTACTGTTTTATCCTAATGGAAAAATATCTAGATTTATCCAATTTAGTTACATGACGGTCTCTTTTCTTACAATTTCTTTACTTTAGAGCATTTTTTTTGCAAAAACTATTTTCTTTGGTTTAAAATTTTGTTATGTATAGTATTGGTATAACAGCACACATGGAGGTGGAGAAAATATGTTAGAAACATTTCAACAAGAAATAGAACTATATGAAAACAATGCAGAATTATTAAAAGTACTTGCTCATCCAGTGCGTTTATGTATTGTAAAAGGATTGATTGAGCGAGGACCAAGTAACGTTTCTACAATGTATACGGGCTTAAACATGCCACAATCTACAATTTCTCAGCATTTAGCGAAGCTAAAAAGCGCTAAAATTGTTTCAAGCGAAAGAAAAGGATTGGAAATTTACTACAAAGTAGAAAACGAAACAATTATTCAACTAGTTCGCGTTTTACTAGGTTAGGTGTATTCAATTAAACAATAGGTGTACTATGTATCTTTTATCTCATATTTTTAATATAAATATATATCATGAGGTAAAATATATACATACTACATAATCCTAAACAAAATGTCGTATTTACCTATGGAATGAGGCGCAGTATTTTACACTGCGCCTCGTTTTATCCCGCATTAACGGGCAGTACCCCCCCACTGACGGAAGTTTCACTTTATGAAAAGATATGCAAATAATGATCTAAATTGAAATGTGGCAACCCCTTCTTCTGAATAACAACTTCAAAAGCATCACTCATTCCACCTTGTAAAATCATAGAACGAATTGCACGGTTTTTCTTTTGACTATCAGAAAACGGATTACGATCTGCATGATCAACAAGTTGTTCCAAAATTCCTGCAGCAAGCAAAAATTCTCTTTGTTTCGTATGCCATACTGTTTGTAAACCTTGTTCTTCGCAAGCAGCCTTCAATGCATCCCAATGAATATGAGTTGTTATATCCATCTCTCCTGGAAGTTGAAGAGGATTACGAATCAGTTGATGCTCATAATAACTTCGCAAACTTCCTTCACGACGAGCTGGGTGCATCCATTCTTCATTTGTGTAGCCGTAATCGACCGTTATAAGTATGCCTTCTTGCAGCCAACTTGTGAGTTGTTCTACATAAACATTCATTTGTAAAGGCACTTCAAATCGTTGTCCTTCATACAGCCCGATTTGATGTCTGTGCAGATAATTTACAATATGTTCACTATCTAATGGACGCAACACTTCTATAAGTCCACCTTCACAGTTATACTTTACGCGTACTTCATATAACATACCTTCCCGCTTCTCAATTACTTCTACAGGAAACGCATCAAACAACTCATTAGAAAAAACAATTCCTGTAAAAGCGGCGCCTAATTCATCATAGGATGCATATTGCGAAACATTTGAAAAAGAAAGAAGTTGTTGCTTTTGCAACCTTCTATGAAATGGACTCACTTCTATAAGAGAATACTGCAGGTTTACAAACGTATCAGGCGATATCGTTTGCCACTCTTGCAATACATCATATGCAAATCTCCCCGTTCCACCACCAATTTCACATATATGAGGTGCAACTACTCCTTCTTTTACAAGCTGAATAAAAAAATGAGCAAATGTTTTTGCGTAAACAGAAGACACATTACTACTTGTAAAAAAGTCTCCTTGTCTGCCAATTTTTTCACGTTCTTTCATATAATAACCATTGTTTACATCATATAATGCAAGGCTCATATATGTACTATAAGAAATAGACCGGTCTTCTTCCTTTTCCATCGCTTGCTTTAGAACGTGCTCCATCACTGTTCCCCTTATTGTAAAAATGGATTGTTTTCTTTTTCAAAGCCAATTGTTGTGTCTGGACCATGCCCACATAACACAGTTGTATCATCAGGTAGTTCAAATAGCTTTTCTTCAATACTCATGATTAATTCTTGAAAGCTACCTCCCGGCAAATCAGTGCGGCCAATACTCATTTGAAATAAAACATCACCTGAGATTATAACGTTTGCTTGTTTGCAATAGTACGAAACGCTTCCTGGTGAATGTCCCGGCGTTTCAAACATATCAAACGTAAACGAACCAATTGTCAATGTTCCTTCTCCCTCAATGATGTGATCTGCAGGTTTTGCCGTAATACTACGATTCATCATAAAAATTTGCGAACCGTTAACAGTAGCATCTCCTAACCAATCCGCTTCTTCTTGATGAACATACACTGGAATTTGAAACGCAGTGCGTACTTCATCAACTGCACCAATATGATCGAAATGTGCATGTGTTAATAAAATAGCTAATGGCTTTAATTGTTGTTGTTTTATGTAACTTACAAGTTTTTCTCCCTCACTGCCCGGGTCAAAAATAATACATTCTTTTTGATCATTACTTAAAATATATGCATTTGTTTGCAGTGGCCCTAATGGCATTTGAATCCAATTCACTCTCAATCTCCTCCAGTCATTACACTCACTTTTGTACTGCAACCCCACCTCAAAATTTAAATATATACAATCTAAGTAAGGGGCTAGTATGCGCTCAATTGGTGAGAGCTTTGAACAAAGCCCTCCACTGATAGAAGCTTCACTTTATGATACAACATTTTCTTTCCATAAGAAACGAAACCTCGACAACCCTATTGAAAACATGTACAATGAAAATGAAAAAATATTATAAAAAGTCAAACAAATCAAGAGAGTAGAGGGGATATGTATGGGTCTTGTTATTATTTTTGCGTTAGTCACTCTGTTAGCTGTATACTCTTCTCTTAAAACATTGCGAGACAAGAACCTTCTTGCTGGAGGTTTTTCCATTGCAACTGTACTTGTTTTTGGATGGTTTACAATCATGACAGTACTGAACAATGGCTATCCACCAACACATTAAGCAATTGTTTACAATCTCTACATACATCATGATTTCTAGCATATAAAAAAAGGAAGGGCGCTCCCTTCCTTTTTCTTTTCCCGCTCACCTTCTATAAATAGAAAACTTCATTTTACTTTGCTTCATAAATATATTTTTTCACAAGCCATGCACCGCCAATTACTCCCGCATCATTACCAAGTGTCGCAATTGCTAGTTTTGTACTTTTAAAAGCACGTGAAAATGCATATTGTTCAAAATAGCGTTGAATTGGTTGTAACAATGCATCACCTGCTTTTGATACACCACCGCCAATAACAATTTTCTCTGGATTTAATGTACTAGCTAAATTTGCGACTGCTAATCCTAAATATGAGGCAACCTTTTCAACTACTTGTTTCGCTATTGCATCACCTTGTGCAAGGGCCTCAAACACATCTTTTGATGTAACATGCCCTTCTTGTTCTAGCACCCTACGTAGTACACTAACCTCATCCGTTTCCTGCAGTTTTTGCATCGCAACCCGTACAATACCAGTTGCAGAAGAAACAGTTTCTAAGCATCCTGATTTCCCACAGTTACAAGCAAAGCCATTTTCTGTTACAACTGTAATATGACCAATTTCACCACCTGCTCCGCTTACACCATGGACGACCTCACCATTTATGATAACACCGCCACCAACGCCCGTCCCAAGCGTCATACAAATTATATCTTTTGATCCTTCTCCAGCACCCTTCCACATCTCTCCAAGTGCTGCAATATTCGCATCATTATCAACAACAACTGGCAAACCAGTTTCTACTTCTAATAAATCTTTAAGAGGATAGTTTTTCCATCCTAAGTTTACTGCTTCATAAATCATTCCAGAAGCACCATGAACAGGCCCCGGAGCACCCATTCCAATTCCAGCCAACTTACTTTTTAGTTCACCTAGTTCTTGTAACTTTTTATCAATTGCTTTTGCAATATCAAGTGTAATATGTTTTCCTTGTTCACTTGTATTTGTTGGGATTTCCCACTTATGTATAAACTCACCATAAATATTAATAAATGCCAATTTAGTTGTTGTTCCACCAAGATCAACACCAACCAACCATTTCTCTTCCATATTGTTCTCCTTCTTCCCTCTATTTCTTCAATAGAAATTTCAACATATAAATTACTGCTATGCAGAATACACAATCACCTGTACTCGCTTGCTCCCTTTGTTTTAAACCTCGCATGTGGCAGGAAAAGGCCCTGACCACTTCGATGCATGACCAGACGCTCTTGTCCTCCTCTAAAAAGAAAGAGTTTTTATGTCGCTTTTTGAATTTCTTGCTTCAATAAAAATAAAGCCATCTGATACTCTTTCGGCTCAATAAGCTGTGATTTATATAATTCACGAAGCTCATCTTCCATTAATTGCAAATCCGCAACACGATCTCCTGTATAAATAATCGTTCCAAATTGCTTTAATAATTGCTGAATATCATAAATAGTTTTCATTTTTTCACCCTCTAAATGTCTACTTACTATAAAAACATAATAAGAAAACGTTCACATAATTTATTATAATAAACATAAAAAAGAATCGTCAATTTCTAATTTATCTATATAGGTTATAAAATAGAAAATGTTTCTTTTTCTGTAATAATTTTATGTACAGTTTTATCAAATGGTTCAACTGGGATATGAGCAACCATTTGAAAATCAAAAACCAATGATAGCGCTTTCCCTTTATAGTTCACAAGATAACGATCGTAATATCCTCCGCCATATCCTACACGCTCGCCTTTTCTTGTAAAGGCAACACCTGGTACGACAAGTAAATCGATCTCCTCTGTTAATACTTCTTCTGTCATAGACGGAGCGGGCTCTCGTAAATTCATATAAACGGTTTCTAATTGTTTAAAACTTGTAATTTGACGAAATGTCATTGTTCTCGTTTCACGATTACATTTTGGAACAACAATTACTTTTCCTTCTTCCCATGCTTTTTTAATAATTGTATATGTATTTACTTCACGCTCCATAGAAAGAGTAATCCCAATTGTTTTCGCCTCAATCCATTCTTGTTGTTTATATAGGGAATCTGCAATTTTTTCTGATAAAGTCGTATACTGTTCTTCTGATAAAGCATTCATACGCTCTAATATTTCTGTTCGTAATCTTTTTTTCTCTTCTTTCACCATAAATTCCCCCTATATACAAAAGAAACAGTAGGAAAATATCCCTACTGCTTACTTTGTTTCGCGGTGTAACGTAGACTTCTTGTCACGCTTGCAATATTTTTTAAGCTCAAGACGCTCAGCGTTGTTACGTTTGTTTTTCTTAGAGATATAGTTACGATCTCCGCATTCTGTACATGCTAGAGTAATATTCACACGCATTCTTATTTCCCTCCAGTCACTAATAACTTAAATCAGACTATACCATAATACCACTTTTAAAACAAAAATTCTACACCTTTTGATATTGTCTAATTTTTTCTATAAGTGTATCCATATTTTCCTTTGCTATGACTGGATTTCTTGCATGAGAATACACGAGAAATTTTGGTTGATTTACATCTGAAACAACATAAGACCACTCTTCTTCTGCATGTGTAAATTTAATTCCTTCTAATACTTCAAACTCTCGCTGTGCCCGGTCTCGCAGCAGCATTCCTAACACTTTTCCTTTCTCATTCCATGAACAAACTACTTCATCACATAATAAGTATAGTGGTGGATATTGTTCTAACATTGCTGGCAATGTTTTCCCTTGAAGAACAATTAACTCCAATAATTTACCAACTCGAAATAAAATATCTTGCTGCCATCTCATTTGAAATAATTTCTTACTTTCATTATGCATATAAAAAAGAAGATAACATTCTCCTAATTTTAATGCTAATGGGTAGAAACCTTTATCTTTTTCAAATAATAAATTAGGAATATCCATTTCTTCGCAATTTGTATTTTTATAAATATTCCCGTAAGCATCATATAATTCAAATGTATTTCCTTGTTCTTGAAATAGAATCGCCATATCTGCTCTGCTTGATTTCATTAATGACTTAATATGTTCTTTTTGCTCTGCAGCATACATCCACGTTACTGTGCAGCCAATTTCCAGTAAAAAAGAAAATAGCAAAGGCTGAAATAGTTCATCTGGCTTATTTATAAGAAGGTGAAAATGTTGTCTTTTTATAACAGGGATATCTATGAATTGCAAAGTAGATTCAATATACGCTTCTGAACAAACATCTATGATTTCGTTATCCCCAATTTTTTTACTATCGACATAACGAAATGACTCTGCCATATACAAATTTTCTATCTCTTTTTGCTTTTTATATGTTAATGCCATTCCTTCTTCATTATAAAATTGAATCATAAGTTTCTCATCTTTTCCCTTACAAAAAAACACTCCTCCAACGACATTTGTTTGCCCAGTTGCATATCGGAAGCAAGATTCATTCATGTCTTGGCATTCCATTGTATGCACTCCCACTGTATGAACAGCATGTAAAAAAATATGTTTAAACATTTGCACTTCTGCATGTGTACTGCTGCCAATCAACAAACTTTCTCCTTCTGATAATAAAGAACCATATGCCATCGCCAATTTTACAACAACTTGTGGCGTAATATCTAAATTACTTCTGCCGCATATACGACTTTTCTGCAAAAAACACGAAATATTTTCATGTTCTGTAATTCCAGATGAAGCAATAATTGCACTACTCTCAACCACTTTCTCTGGCCATACTTTCCCTTTCGTCTTAATCACAGCATTTTGACCAATTCGACAATGATCAGCTACAACACTCTTTTCAAATAAAGTAACTCCATCTTCAATAATTGTACTGGCTCCAATTGTGGTCCCGATTAATTCACATCGCTTTCCTACATACGTATGAGCGAGTAAAATACTTTTTTGAAGACGAGTATACGCAGAAATTACGCTATGCTTACCAATAATAGAATACGGCTCAATAGTAACTCCTGTTTGCACAGTTGTTCCCTCACCAATAAAAGCAGGGCCGTGTATCTTTGTTCCTTTTTCAATTGTTACATCTTCTCCAATCCATACCATTGGCAACACTTCTGTATATGGAATAGGTACATGAACTTTCTTTGTAAGCAAGTCAAATTGAGCTTGGCGATATTGTGTAAACGTTCCAATATCAAGCCAATATCCCTCTGCTACATATCCATACATTGCTTCTTTGTTTTCTAATAAAGGAAATACATGATGACTAAAGTCAAAAAACGTACGAGGTGTAATATAAGAAAAAATGTCGGGGTCCATAATATAAATACCTGTGTTTACTGTATTGGAAATTACCTCATTCCAACTAGGTTTTTCAATATATTTAATAATTTCCTGATGCTGATTTGTAACAACTAATCCATACGATGATGGATTAACTACTTCTTTAACAAACATCGTAACGATCCCATTATGACTATTATGAAAATCAATTCCTTTCGATAGATGAAAATCTGTTAGCGCATCTCCGCTAATTACAACAAATGGCTCATCTAAAAACTTCTCTGCTTGTTTTACACTCCCCGCTGTACCAAGAGGGGGAGTATCTTCAAAGTAATGTATTTTCACTCCCCATTTACTACCATCACCAAAATAATTTTGAATAACAGAACTCATATATTGAACAGTAATAGCAATTTCACAAATACCATGCTGTTTCAATAGTTCAATACTGTATTCCATCACTGGTTTTTGTAGTAGGGGTAACATGGGTTTTGGAAGGTTGCATGTTAACGGGCGTAAACGCACTCCTTTCCCTCCAGCTAAAATAACCCCCTTCATCGGCATTCAACCTCCACATTTATGATGTTGAACTGCTTTTTCATACGTCTGTGCAGTTGTTCTTGCAATTTCACCCCAATTATAGTGAACAAGAACATCTTCATATCCTTTATTCGCGACGCGTTGAGAAATTTTCGGCTGTTCTATAACCCATATTAATTTCTCACTCAAACTTTGCGAACAACCTGGTTGCATTTGAAATCCATTCACACCATCTACAATGATCTCTTGCAGACCGCCCACACGCGAAACTAAAACTGGCCTCTTTGCGAGCATCCCTTCTAATGCAACAATCCCAAAAGGTTCATACAAGCTTGGAATTAATAATACATCACACCTTTGAAGAAATGCGCGCTGCTCTTCTTCTGTAATATGACCGAGAAAATGGATAGAATGTTGCAGTCCCATCCCCTGTACAGCTGCACGATATTGCTCTAACATGGTTCCTTGACCTGCAATAATGAATAAAATCTGCGGGTACCGCTCAATAATATGCGGTGCCGCCTCAATAATGGTATAGAATCCCTTCTCATTCACAATACGGCCAATTGAAAATACAACCAATCGATTCACTAAATTATAATAATTTGTGATTTCTAGCGAAGGCGTAACCGCATGGAAAAAATATTGATCAATTCCATTAGGATGCACAATAACAGCTTCACTATTTACTTCGAAATCCCGCACAACTTCACCTTTCATAAATTGACTACAAACAATCACAACATTAGATTCTTTTACTAGTTCTTTTTCATGCATATGTATTTTCCATTGCAATGATGTATAAATCCCACTATTTCGTCCACGTTCTGTTGCATGAACCGTTGTGACGAGAGACAATTGTTGCTGCTTTTGCAAATCCATTGCACAAATAGCAACAAGCCAATCATGAGCGTGAATCACATCAAACGCGTAAACTTTACATAGTTCTTGTGCATGAGCAAGCATAGACTTGTTTAACTGAGCAATCCACTCATAAAAATGGTACTTTTCGCGATAATCAACTGCAACACGATGTACATGTACATCGTGTACCTTTTCATATATCGTACATTGCTCTTCGTGTATCGTTACTACATGCACATCATGTCCATTACGCGCAAGAGCCCGTGATAATTCATACACATGCCTTCCAAGACCACCTACCATCATCGGGGGATATTCCCATGCCAACATTAAAATACGCAAAGGCTCCATACATCCCTCTTTTCTCTTCATATAGAAGACTAAAGTGAAACTTCCTTTCATGAACGCCTTTCTCATGAAAGGTTAGTTGAACCAATCGGGTTCTTACGGATGGTTTGTTTTTCTCTTTGCCCGTAATTCTTACCAGCCGACAGAGCGGGACATCCCACTCAAAAGTAAGCGTTTTCTAATAATTCCATTATAATCCATATTATCATTGCAATAAGAAAGTAACAATGGTACTTTTTCGTCATATTTTGACTAAAAAAAGAGGAATGCTTTTGCATTCCTCTCGTAATAAATTTCATCCCGCATCAGCGGACAGTAAGGCACCCACTGCTGGAAGTTTCACCTTATTCATTTAACAAATAATGCTTTCCTTTTACAAGATAAAAAACATTTTCTGCAATATTTGTACCGTGATCTGCTACTCGTTCAATATAGCGGGCAATAAACGATAGTTGTGTAATTTGTCCAATGGACTCCGGCTTATTTGGAATAGAAGAAATAAATTCACGAATTGATTTTCCATACAGTTCATCAACTTCATCATCCATCTCAGCAATCTTTTTCGCATATGTTAAGTTTTCTTCTCCATAAGCTTGAATCACATTTTGCAACATATCTAATGCAATTTTAAACATATTTTCAAGGCTTTGTAATGAAACTGGAAGCTCTTTTTCTCCAAGACGAATAGTTGACTTAGCAATATTTACCGCATGATCTGCAATACGTTCTAAATCTGTTGCCGTTTTAATCGAAACAAAAATTCTTCGTAAATCACTAGCAACAGGTTGTTGTTTCGTAATGAGCATTAAGGCAAAATCATTAATTTCTTCTTCCAAATTATCCATACGGTAATCACCATCGATTACCTCAATTGCTTTCTCTACATCTCTTGTACGCAATCCTTCCATTGCAATTTCAAGAGCTTGTTTTGCTAATTCACCTAGTTCAATAACTTTTTGCTGTAATGATTGTAAGTCATATTGAAATTGTTCGCGTACCATGTTGTTTCCTCCTTCATTCGTTCCACACGTACTTCCGTATAAGACAAGGCCTCAAACAAATACGCTTAACCGAAGCGCCCTGTAATATAATCTTCTGTTCGTTTATCAGTTGGAGTTGTAAATAACTTATTTGTATCTGTATATTCCACAACTTCTCCGCTTAAGAAGAAAGCTGTTTTATCAGAAATACGAGCTGCTTGTTGCATATTATGCGTAACAATTACAATACTGAAATCTTTCTTTAACTCCTGAATTAACTCTTCCACTTTTAATGTAGAAATTGGATCTAATGCTGATGTTGGTTCATCCATTAAAATGACATCTGGTTCAATCGCTAAGCAACGCGCAATACATAAACGTTGCTGCTGTCCACCGGATAATCCGTATGCATTATCATGTAATCTATCTTTCAATTCATCCCAAATCGCCGCACCGCGCAAACTTTTCTCAACAATTTCATCCAACGTTTTCTTATCTCGAATACCATGAATTTTCGGACCATACGCAACATTTTCATAGATTGATTTTGGAAATGGATTTGGCTTCTGGAATACCATTCCAACATGCGTACGCAGTTCTTCAACAGGATAAGATTTATCAAAAATATTGCGGTCACGATACTCAATTACCCCTGTTGTCCGGACAATTGGCACTAGCTCAACCATACGATTTAATGTTTTTAAATACGTAGATTTTCCGCACCCACTCGGTCCAATAATCGCTGTCACTTCATTTTCATGAATGCTTAAATTTATGTCTTTTAACGCATGGTCTTCCCCATACCATAAGTTTAAATTTTTCGTATCAAATACAACTTTTTTTGTTTGCGGTTCTGCCTTTTCTTCATTTTTCACCTGAACTTTTACTACTGTAGATACCATTTTGAAAATCCCCTTTCATCCAGTCCTTCTTACTTACGATTTCGCAGCCATATTGCAAAAGTATTGATAAACAATAGCAGTACGAGTAACACAATAATTCCAGCTGCTGCTACATGTTGAAACTCCTCTTGCGGCCTATTCATCCAATTAAAGATTTGAATTGGTAAAACTGTAAATCTATCCATTACATCAAGCGGTACATAGTTTGCAAAAGCAAGTGCCCCAATGACAAGTAGCGGGGCCGCTTCTCCAATCGCTCGAGACAACGCTAAAATACAACCTGTTAAAATCCCTGGCATTGCTGCTCTAATCACAACATGGTACATCGTTTGCCACTTCGTCGCCCCCACTCCATAAGAAGCTTCTAGCAACGATTTGGGTACAGAGCGCAGTGCTTCTTGCGCCGCAACAACAACCGTTGGCAAGACGAGCAGGCTCATCGTTAATGCCGCTGCCAATATACTTTCACCTAACTGTAAGCCATATACAAACATTGTTAATCCTAATAACCCAAACACAACTGATGGTACTCCTGCCAACGTTTGAATGTTGACCTCAATTATTTTTGTAAACCATGATTGTTTTGCATAGTATTCTAAATAAAGGGCTGTTCCTACTCCAAATAAAAACGAGGTAGGAGCGACAACACTCATAAATAAAATCGTTCCCGATAAAGCCGCTGCAATCCCAGCTTGCTCTGGATTTCGCGATGCAAAACGAATTAAAAAATCTAATGAAATATATGTTATTCCTTGTTGGAAAATTTGGTATAGTAAAAAAAACAATATACAAAGTGAAAATAACATCGCTATGCGAAATACGGTTTTATATACACGATCTTTCCAAAAGCGCGGAGGCATATGTTCTTCTATGTTTCGCTCATTTAGCATTCGCATATTATGTTGCCCCCTTAAAACGACGCATAATACGCTGTGCAATCATATTCATAATCAACGTAAACATAAATAGCGTCGCTCCGACAGCGTACATGCTGTAATAGGTCATTGTTCCATAAGGAGCATCTCCTAAGCTAACTTGCACAATATACGCTGTTAGCGTCTGTATAGATTGTGTCGGATCTAACGCTAAGCTTGGCGTCGAACCACCTGCAATGACGACAATCATCGTTTCTCCAACCGCTCTTGAAGCAGCTAGCACAATTGCCGCTAACACTCCAGTAAAGGCAGCTGGTAACACGATGTGCTTTGTCGTTTCAAAACGAGTGGCGCCAATTGCAAAAGAAGCCTCTCGCGCTTTATGAGGAACAGCTCGCATCGCATCTTCACTAAGAGATGCAATCGTCGGAATCATCATAATACCAATTACAATCCCTGGACTAAGTGCGTTAAAAAACTGTAAATCTGGAACGATGCGCTGCAAAATAGGGGTGACAACTGTTAAAGCAAAAAAACCGTATACAATTGTTGGAATCCCTGCCAATAGCTCTAATGCGGGTTTTAACACCTTTCTTGATGCATTAGACGCATATTCACTTAAAAACACCGCACAGCCCAATCCAATCGGAATTGCAACAATCATGGCAATACCAGTAACAAGCATCGTTCCATATATTAGCGGCAAAATACCAAACTTAGGATTTTCAAAAAAAGGAAGCCATTCTTTTTCTGTAAAAAAGGAAATTATTGATACTCTTTCAAAAAACATAAATGTTTCATTTGCCAAAGTTATAATAATCCCCATTGTTGTAATAATAGAGATACTGGCGATTATTCGTAACACAAAAGGAACCATTTGATTGATTCGCTGTGCTTTCTTTCGCTTGCCTGTATTTCTTTCAATCAAATGTTGAACAGAAATCGTAACATGACCCTTTTTATTACGAGCCAAAGATGAAAACCCCTTTCCATCTTGACATTATTTTTGCATTTCTGTTAACATTTGCAGCTGTTCATTATATTTATATTGCGGCAACTTCACATATCCAATCTCTTCTACAAGCTCTCCAGCATGCTTCATCATAAAAGATACATAGTTTGCCACACTATTGTTTGCGCGGATAGAAGCGTTATTTACATATACATAAAGCGGCCTAGACAACGGCTTATATTCCCCAGATTGTATTGTTTTTTTCGCCGGAGAAATACCGTTAATTTTTACGGCCTTTACTTTGTCACGATTCGCAGCATAATAAGCATAGCCAACAAAGGCAATTGCGTGTTTATTACTCATAACACCTCTTATTAAAACATTGTCATCTTCGGATAATGTAACTGTTTTTGTAATCCGCTTTTGTTGCAACACTACACTTTGAAAATAATCGTACGTACCAGAATCTATGCCTGGTGCGTAAAATTGTATCGTTTCATGCGGCCATTTCGGATGAATTTGCGACCATTTTTTCGGCGTTTCACTTTCACTCCATACCGTTTGTAATTCTTCTATTGTAAGATTATCTGTCCACGTATTCTCACGATTCACAATAAGCGTAAGACCGTCATAAGCAATTTGAAATGGTGTATACGTAATATGGTGCTTCTTAGCAAGCTGTTCTTCCTCCCATTTCATTGGCCGAGAAGCATTTGTTATATCCACTTCTCCTTTTCCAAAACGATGAAATCCGCCTCCCGTTCCAGATATACCAATAGAAAGTTTCACATGAGGTTCTCGCTTCGTATACTCTTCTGCTACAGCCTCCATAATTGGAAAAATTGTAGAAGATCCATCCATTTGTACTTCTCCTACCATACTAGCGGCGGAAGCAGGTAACGTATGAACAGATAAACAAAACAGTGCTATGATAAAAACCATGGTGTTTGCTCTATTACGTTTCACGTAATATTTCCTCCTAGGAGCCTCCTGCTAACAGGAGTACATATATAAGAATAATGTTGAACTATTAATGCGGTTTTAATAGTTTGTAAAAGTTTTGTAAATATAAGTTAAAAAATCGAAAGATAAACCCTTTTCTTTTTAAATGCGCGAGAACATCTGGCCATGCATAGAAACGGTCAGGGCCTTTTCCTGTCTCGTGCAACGTTACAACAAAACGGATATATATACACGTATTTACGCGCTATTCTCCATCCCTCCTTTTGAAAGTAAACACTGTATATAATGTTCCTTTAGGCTTGTACACTTCTATCATCACTATATGCGACATATATATAAAAAAGCACACTATCTTCACAGATAGTGTGCCAATCTTACACATTTTTATTCTTCATTTGTTGTTTTCTTCGTATCTTCTAATGTTCCAGTATTTCCGTTTGCTTCTTGCTTTTTCAAATCGAAATATGCGTCCGTAATTCGGCGTGCAATTCTTTTACTTACTGGGTTGTGATCATCGGTAAGCCACGGAACAACAACAGAGAAGGCAACTTCCGGATCAGATGCCGGTGCATATCCAACCATCGTTAAGTTATATATGTCTCTATCACCTAACTTTGCTCTTACTTCTTTTGCATTTGGACCAGCATAAGACGCTTGTGCAGTTCCTGTTTTTCCTGCCGGATCATATGTCGCACCAGCAAAACCATTAGGATAACCTGTTCCATAGCCTGTTCCTTGTGGTGTTTGCATTACCATTTTAAAGCCCTCTTGAACGCGGTTAATGTACTCATCTTTCATATCTACTCGATTTAAAACAACCGGCTCCACCGACTCCACTACTTTTCCTAACTCTTCAGGTTTTGAAGTCGGAGTGCGAATTTCTTTTACAACCTGTGGTTTCATACGATAACCACCGTTAGCAATTGTTGACACATATTGCACCAATTGCAGCGGTGTATACGTATCAAACTGTCCGATTGCTAAATCGAGTAACTTACCAGGTTCTCTTACTGCGTTTCCTTTTACTCCTGCCATTTCATTTGGTAAATCTATTCCCGTTGGTACTCCAAGACCCAATTGACTAAAGTTATAACGCATTGTATCAAAAGCTTTTTGTTTAATGTTTAATGTACCATTCGGCACATACGGAGCATCAGCAATTTCCATTGCAGTTTTAAACATATATACGTTTGAAGATCGCTGCAAGGCAGTTAAGTCATTAATTGGTCCCATTCCCGATCCAGTCCACGATTTTTTCACTTTCGTACCTTTAAATACAAGTGGTTCATCGACAAGTACTTGCTCCGGTTTAATAGCTTCTGTTTGATATCCAGTCAAAAGAGTCGCCCCTTTTACAGCCGAACCCATTTCATATGCACTCGTCATCGTGCCAAGTGCATAATCTTTTATAACTCTTTGTCCATTTTCTTCCCCAAACTGTTTACCAGCCATTGATAAGATTTCTCCGTTTTTCGGATTCATCATCACAACAAACGCACGGTCCATATACTCCGCTGAGCCTGAAGCCTTTGCTGCTTTCATTTCTTCTTCAATAATTTGTTCAACTTTCTTTTGTAGCTCCATATCAATGGTCAAATTTACATTCTTTCCACTTTCTCCTTTAGAAAGATAGACAGTCTCAAGAATATTTCCCTTTTGGTCCGTAATATTTTTCACTTGTGCTTTCGTACCGTGCAATACATCTTCATATTGCTGCTCAAGATAACTTTTTCCGACGCGATCATTTCGGTTGTAATCACGAACTAAATAATAGTCGATATTCTCTCGCGGTAATCCTTCATCAGAGCTTGTTACACCGCCAAGTACAGTGCGGAACATATCTCCATAAGCATAGTGACGATCCCAATCAACTGTAGTGTCTACCCCTGAAAGTTTCGCTAAATTCTCACTAACTACAGCATATTCTTCAGGTGTAACATCTTTCTTAATAATTTGCGGCGTCATTGCATAGCCGCCTTCCATCTTACTCTTAATGGCTAACACTTCTAAATCTTGAGAAGTTAATTCATTTAATTCTGCTTCTGTAATACGATCAAGCTGACGTTGTGCCAATTGTTTATCAGTAATTTTTTTCGCTTTAAAATCAGCGTCATCTTTTTTCGTAATTTTCGCTTTTGCCCGTTTTTCATTTAACAGAATCCAAAAATCTTTTTTATCTCGCTCCGTCAATTTATCTGTCGGTACATCAAGCAGCTTTGCAAGTTGTTTTGCTGTTTCTAAACGTTCTTCAGGTTTTGATTCCTTCGTTCTTGTATACGTAATCGTTCGAAGTGGTGTATTATCCACTACTGCACGGCCATACCTGTCAAAAATCTTCCCGCGCGGAACAGGGGTACTTACCGTTAAGTTTTCCTTCCTGTTTACTTCATTTTTATAATCTTCACCATGGACAATCTGTATCATACCTAATTTGACAATTACTGTTGAAAACAGTAAAAACACACAGAAAAACAACACGTTTAACCGAAATGGAACGTGGGTTTTCTTCTTTTTCTTTTTCTTACTCATACGGACCCCCTCTGCCAACAGCTTTGTAAGCGGAAAGGGACACCTTCTTCAGGTGTCCTCGCTACTGTCATATATGTTTTACCATTTTAACATAAAATGCCGCAGAAGTTAACCTTCTCCTTCTGTTGTATTTTGCGTCGTTTGTACAGCTGCAAGTCCTGCATGGCATACTTTTTCATCATCATATTTGACATTTCGAATCGCAAAATAGATAAGCAAATGTCCAGCACCTAATATTAATAATAAGATAGGCAAGCTTTTTTCTGCCGGAAATAATGAAACAGCTAGTAAAAAACTTAAAACCGAACAAATTCTTCCTCCGTTTAGCCATAGTTCACGAACAACAATATATTCTACTCGCCGCTCCTTTGCTTGTTTAGCTCTGCCTATTATATCATATGTCATTGAACCATATGGAACAAGAAGAATTGGATACGCTATGGCAATACAAGCTGCATAAATAAGTAATTTCGCATACGTGACATGAAAGACAACTAAAAATACAACTGCATATAAAATAATTCCACCGAGTAAAATGGCTTGTTTTCGCCATTCCTTTTTCAATACGCGCGCTACTATATAATAGCAAATGAAAGAAACAGCGGAATTTACAAGTCCATATTTCCCCAGTGCTAATTCACTACCGGAAGCCATATACACATATACAGAAATAACAAATATAAATGTCCCTTCTCTAAGCCCTTGAAAGAAATGAGCAAGCGTAATTCTTCCCCAGTTTTTATTATTTTTTCTCTCTTTCATTACTTCAACAATTTCGTAACGTCCTTCACATTCACGTTTTGTCAGAAAAAAACTGACAACGATTGCAATGGTAAATAAGGTTAAAGATAGGAAAAAAACGAACGTATACCCATTCCACTTTTCCATACGTGAAATGATAAACCCAGATGCAATTGGACCAATCATACCTGAAAATGAGGTAAGCAGTCCGAGAAATCCGTTAAAAAAGTCACGTGTCTCCGGCTCTGTAATTTCAAATGTTAACAAATTAAATGAGAGCCAGTAAAATCCATATCCTATCCCAAGTATGCCACCAATAAGTAAAATATGCTGCGAAGCATTCGTTCCCGTCAGTAATACAACAATAAAAAAAACAGCTAATGTTGTTACACCGATGCGAAGTAAAATCGTACGATCTACTCGTTTCGCTAGTTTTCCAGCAACAAGAAAAGTTAGCGGCTGTAAAACAACGCTTGCTAAATTATAAAAGCCAATATTCATAAAATCCTTCGTTTGCTTCCATAAATAAATATTAACAAACGTATTAGACAACGAAATGGCCAACGTATATAACCCGCCAATTATGAGTAATAAAACTAAATCACGATTCACCTCAACATCGCCAACTAAATGTTTCCATTTCATATAAACTCTCCTTTACTTCATGTTCTAGTCTTCCAAAGAAGGTCACAATTATGTAAAGAAGAAAAACGGAAAGTGAAACTTTCATTAGTAAGCAGTTTTCTCACTAGCATTGAGGTAAGCCGATCCGCACCCGAGAAAAAGAGCAAACAAAAAAACTAGGAGAAATATCCCCTAGTTTTTACAATTATAATTATTTTGCATCTTGGTAACGTTTTTCAACCGCATTCCAATCTACAACGCTCCAGAAAGCATTGATGTAGTCAGGACGACGGTTTTGGTAATGTAAGTAGTATGCATGCTCCCAAACGTCTAATCCTAAAACTGGAGTTTTTCCTTCCATTAATGGAGTGTCTTGGTTTGGTGTGCTTGTTACTTCTAATTCACCATTGTTTACAACTAGCCATGCCCAACCAGATCCAAAACGAGTTGCGCCTGCTTTTGCAAACTCTTCTTTAAATGCATCGAAGCTACCAAATTTCGCTTCAATCGCACCTGCAAGTTCACCTACTGGTTGTCCGCCGCCATTTGGAGAAAGGATTGTCCAGAATAAAGAGTGGTTTGCATGTCCACCACCGTTATTGCGTACTGCTGTACGAATTGCTTCTGGCACTTCGTTTAGGTTTGCAACTAACTCTTCAATGCTTTTTTCTGCTAATTCCGCATGTCCTTCTAATGCAGCATTTAAGTTTGTTACATATGTGTTGTGATGTTTTGTATGATGGATGTTCATAGTTTCTTTGTCAAAATGAGGTTCTAATGCATCATACGCATAAGGTAAATTTGGTAATTCATGTTTCGCCATTGTTATATTCCTCCCATTGTATGTATTGCCGATAATGACTTGGCATACAAATCCATTTTACCCTAATTACATAAGGGTGAAAACAAATTTAGCGTATTGCCTCGCTAACATTAAAGTAGCAAATTTCCCATTTCTTTTCAAACGAAATGCTCATACATTTCGTAAAAAAAAGCTCCCTTCTACAAGGAAGCTTATCCGCCATATATCAATATGCGAAATGGATATGGACCCTGTAGGACTCGAACCTACGACCGGACGGTTATGAGCCGTCTGCTCTAACCAGCTGAGCTAAGGGTCCGTAAGTACAGCAGTGATCAACTATATGCTCTAGCCAGTTCAACTACGATGGAATGGATAATTATATGTAAAAATGTAAGATAAATTTACCATAGTAAAAAGAAATGTGTCAATTGTATTTTGACATACGACATGATATATCTTGTGATTCCTTAAAAACATACGTTACAATGAGATTATGAATCAATATATTTAAAGAAGGAAGTGAATGCATGTCCATATTTATACAACTGTTTAAAAGCTTATACGCACCAAAAGAAATGGCTCTTTTTCGTTTTCAAAAAATCGGAAAGACAATTCTTTACATAATGTTACTCTGCCTGCTTGCTACCATTCCAAAAACGATTTTATTTGGAAATTTCATTCAAGAGGGCGTTCATTTAATCGATCGCTCTGTCGAAAAAGATGTGCCTGATTTTAAAATTGAAAATGGTGAACTTCACGCAGACATTAGCAAACCAATTGTAAAAGATGAAACAGATTTTATTTTTGTATTTGATCCAAACAGAGCAGACACAAAAGCTTATCCAAACCGCGATGGTATATTCATTTTAAAAGATAAAATGGTTTCAACGGCACAACAACAAACACAATCCTTCCCATATAGTGATTTTGGAAATACAACTATTGAAAAGAAAGATATCCAAGAATTCGTCTCATTCGTTGATAACATCTTACCAGTTGCTATATTCTTAATTGGGATCTTTATTTACTTATTCGAACTATTTATTACATTTCTTGGTGTTACGCTATTGGCATTTATCGGCTCTGCAATAAGCGGAGAACGTAAATTATCTTACAAACAAGTTTGGACATTAACTGCCTATAGTTATACAATCCCAACTATATTCTTTATGATTATGGACCTATTAAAAGTGCATGTTCCATTCTCATTATTTATATTCATTGTTGTTGTTCTCATCGTTCTTTACTTAACAATAAAAGAAGTGCCAAAACCAAAAGAAAAAAATTCACTTTAAAAAATGCCTTCAAGGCATTTTTTTTTTGGACAAGCATATATTTCTCTACAAAGGAGTGGAAAAATATGAGAAGGCTTGGCACTGTCTTGTTACTACTTGTTCTCGGTTACGTCTTATACTATGATATGACAATTGGCACGTTACCGTTGCTTCATACATATTCCAAAACAAAAGAAACTTCAGCTAAAGTTTCAAATGATAAACAAAAAGGAAATACATCACTAACAAAATATAAAGTCATTGAAGTAAAAACAGGCGATACCGTTCTCTCTATTACAGAAGAAATTAATAAGAAAAAAATCCCTTCTATCGAAAAAATTGTTACAGACTTCAAAGACTTAAATCAAAACGATTCGCCAGCAAAATTACAAGTCGGAAAAAAATACAAATTCCCCCTCTATCCGTAATAACATCACATAATCCTTGTCAATTGCAGTAAGGCGCTGATACAATAGTAAAAGTGAAGCTATATAAATACAAATTGAAAAAACAACAGTCCTTTTTTAGTCGGACGAGAACATCTGGCCCATGCATAGAAGCAACTCATATGTTGAAAAATCAAAATGGATTTATATAGACATTTGGCTTCACTTGACAAATACTGCATACAATATAAATGTGTTTGTCTACAAAATAAGAAACTTCTTTTATAAGGAGAGCGATCTATTCGTGAATGAAATAACTCATCGTACAAAAACACGCCCTGTTAAAGTTGGAAATTTAACAATTGGCGGTAATAATGAATTAATTATACAAAGCATGACAACAACGAAAACTCATGATGTAGAAGCAACAGTTGCTGAAATTAAGCGTTTAGAAGAGGCGGGCTGTCAAATTGTTCGTGTAGCCGTTCCCGATGAGCGCGCTGCAAATGCAATTGCAGATATTAAAAAACAAATTAATATACCTCTTGTTGCTGATATTCACTTTGACTATCGTCTAGCATTAAAAGCAATTGAAGGCGGTATTGACAAAGTTCGTATCAACCCAGGAAATATCGGTCGTCGTCATAAAGTTGAAGCAGTTGTAAATGCTGCGAAAGAACGCGGTATTCCAATCCGCATCGGTGTAAACGCTGGTTCATTAGAACGTCATATTCTAGAAAAATATGGATATCCAACCGCTGATGGTATGGTAGAAAGTGCATTGCATCACATTAAAATTTTAGAAGATCTAGATTTTCATGACATCATCGTATCGATGAAAGCCTCTGATGTGAATTTGGCGATTGAAGCGTACGAAAAAGCATCTCGTGCTTTCAATTATCCATTACACCTTGGCATTACAGAATCTGGAACTTTATTTGCTGGAACTGTAAAAAGTGCAGCTGGTCTTGGTGCAATCTTAAGCAAAGGTATCGGTAATACGTTACGTATCTCATTAAGTGCAGACCCAGTTGAAGAAGTAAAAGTAGCGCGTGAGCTATTAAAATCATTTGGACTTGCTTCTAATGCCGCTACATTGATTTCTTGTCCAACTTGCGGACGTATTGAAATTGACTTAATTAGCATTGCAAATGAAGTAGAAGAATATATTTCAAAAATTAAGGCACCGATTAAAGTTGCTGTCCTTGGCTGCGCAGTAAACGGCCCTGGTGAAGCGCGTGAAGCAGATATCGGGATTGCTGGAGCACGCGGAGAAGGTCTTCTCTTCCGCAAAGGTGAAATTGTACGTAAAGTACCAGAAGAAACCATGGTGGAAGAGTTAAAGAAAGAAATTGATAAAATCGCAGAAGAATACGCAGCAAAGCAAGAAAAATAAAATGTAAAGCTGCTAATAAAAAAGCTTGTCAGTTTGAAAACTGACAAGCTTTTTATTGTGCACATTTCGGACAGCGTCCATATATTTCAAATTTATGTCCCGTTACTTCATATCCTGTAAAGTCTTTATTCATAAATTCCATTGGACACGATGTAATTTCCTTCGTTCCTCCACAATCTAAACAGATAAAATGGTGATGATGTTCTATAGTAGAACATTTGAAGCGAAAATGTTTTTCACCATTTAGCTCTGTCTGTTCTAAAATACCGATTTCTACAAACAGGGTTAAGTTGCGATAAATGGTATCAAAACTAAGTCCCGGATAATCACCTTTCATATTAGCTAAAACATCTCTTGCCGTTAAATATTTATTATGATTGGCAAACAAACGCAACATGTCTTCCCTTTTTCCAGTATGTTTATAACCCTTCTCTTTCATAAGGTGTAAAGCTTCTGTAAGATTCATAGTTATCCCTACTTTACGCAGTTTTTTTCTTCTTCCATAAGATTGCACCGATTAAAATAAGAACTGATAATACAACAATTGTACCACCTGGAGCAAGGTCAAGTTGATAAGAAGCTAACATGCCTCCGACTACTGCAATCTCACCAAACACAATGGAGAAAAAGATTGTTTGTTTAAAACCTTTCGCAATTCGAATACTTGCTGCAACTGGTAATGTCATTAACGATGAAACGAGAAGAATACCAACAACACGCATTGAAATCGCAATAACGAGTGCAACTAAAATAATAAAAATAAAGTGAATCCATTTTGCGCGTAAACCTGTCGCTACAGCGTATTCTTCATCAAAAGATAATAAAAACAGTTCTTTATATAATAATATAATGACAGCCACTACAATTACAGCAACGAATCCAATAATAAGTAAATCACTACTTGTAACTGCACTTACACTACCAAATAAATAACTAAATAAATCTGTATTAAACCCATTAGCAAGAGAAATGAAAATTACACCAATCCCAATACCCGCTGACATAATAATAGGAATTGCTAGTTCTTGAAAATGTTTATATACCGTTCTTAATTTTTCAATAAGCAGAGCGCCACCAATAGAAAATATCATCCCCATATATAGTGGATTTAAAAAACCGCCCGTAAATACGGTTTTTTCTAATAATAAACTGGCTGCAATACCTGATAGCGTAACGTGACTTAATGCATCCGCAATCAACGATAAACGACGAATGACAACAAAAACACCAAGCATCGGGGCAACAAGTCCTATTAAAATTCCAGCATATAAAGAATTGCGTAAAAAGTCATATTGCAAAAAATCCTGTATCATCGTATCCCCCCGTGATGCTCGTGATCATGCTCTAAACGATGAACATGATAACCATATAATAATGACATTTCAGCATCTTCTAACTTTTGGAACGCATCGACATTTCCGTGGAAATGAAGACGCTGATTTAAACAAGCAACATGTGTAACTTTCTCTGTCACAGCTCCCATATCATGAGTGACAAGAATAAGTGTAATCTCTAAACGCTTATTTAAATGTTCTAGCATTTCATAAAAACTTTCTACATTCTTTACATCAATACCGACAGTAGGCTCATCCAAAATTAATAACTCTGGATCACTTACAAGCGCACGTGCAATAAAAACACGTTGTTGTTGCCCACCAGAAAGCTCACCAATATTCCGGTTCATAAACTCACTCATTCCAACATCAGCAATCGCTTTTGTCACTTTCGCTTTATCCATCTTTGTTAAAAAGCGAAACAAGCCTTTCTTAGAAACGAGTCCCATCGAAACAACTTCAAATACAGTGGCTGGGAATCCAGAGTTGAAACTATTTGCCTTTTGGGAGACATAGCCAATTTTATTCCAATCTTTAAATTTTTTACTATCCATACCAAACAACCGAATCGTTCCTTGTTTCGGTTTTAAAATCCCTAATATACATTTCAATAATGTAGATTTTCCTGATCCATTCGGTCCTACTAAACCTAAAAAAGCTCCTTTAGGAACTTGCAAGTGAATGTCCTCTAACACATTTCGCTCTTCATAACGAAAGGTTAAATTCTCGATTTCTAATATATAATTCATCATACCTCACCTATTTTAATTCAGAATGATTCCGATTTATTTCTGTTTAAATTATATTATAGCTCATTACGAGTTGTAAACCAATCTGCCCTAAAATATACCTTTCATTTTAGATAACTTATCTAGTATAGCAAAAAGCAGAGAAAATCTCTCCGCTTTTAGTGAATTGCTGATTTAAATTTTGCACCTTTTGTTTCCTGTGTATTCATAATGGTAATAAAAGCATTTTCATCTACTTCATGAACAATCGATTTTAGCTTCGTTACCTCTAAACGAGTAATAACTGCATAAATCACTTCTTTTTCTTTATCCGTATAGCCACCTTTTCCAATTAATTTCGTTGTTCCGCGGCCAAGTCGATGTAAAATTGCGTTTGACACCTCTTCATAATGGTCTGAAACAATAATTACTGCTTTCGTTTCATCTAAACCTTGGATAACCGTATCAATCGTTTTAAAGGCAATATAGTATGTCATGACAGAATACATTGCTTGTTCTACGCCAAATACAACTGCCGCCCAAGCAAAAACGAAAATATTCATAAACATAACAAATTCACCGACAGAAAACGGTAATTTCTTTGTTAGTAAAATACCTAGAATTTCCGCGCCATCCAATGAACCACCATGTCTAATCACAAGCCCAACACCAATACCTAAAATTAAACCTCCAAAAACGGTCGCTAAAATTGGCTCTGTCGTAAAAGGCTGAAGGGAATGTAATGTTGATTCAATCAAAGCTAAACATATAACTGCAAAAACAGAAGATAACATAAATGTTTTTCCGATTTGCTTATAACCTGAGTACATAAACGGTAAATTGAGGATCACAACTAAAGTGGAAAAGCTTAGCCACCAAATATTTGGTGTAAGGAAATCTAATATGAGGGAAACACCGATAATACCACCATCAATAATTTTGTTTGGAATTAAAAATAGCTCAAGTGCAACTGCTGCACAGCCAGCACCTATGACAATCATAACAAGACGATACACAAGATGAATTATACTTTCTTTTTTATGCTGTTGTTTTGCCATACTACCTCCTCAAGTATCTATATATTTTCCCCTTTATTATAACATACCCTCCCTTTTTTAATGAGAAAACTGCCTGCTTTGGAATATACACAAGCATATTTTACATATATTCGGATATGAGGACAAAATAAAGGAGGGAGCAACATGAACCTCATTCAACAGTTTGTAAATAAAAAATTAAACAATATGACTTCTAAGGAATTATTAAAATATAGTGCAGAATACGGGGTGTCCATTACAAACGAACAAGCAGACAAAATTGTCACATTAATTCAAGGAAAACAAATTAATATTTATGATGACCAAGAAAGATTACAACTTTTAAAACAAATTGCAAAGGTCACTTCTCCCGCTACCGCACAACAAATTAATACTCTATTTCAAAAACTAATAAAGTGAAACTTCTATCAGATCCTCCAACCATCTTCTTTAGAAAAGTGGAAGTGGCTCTCTCAGAATGGGAGGGCTCCTGACATGGGGGTACTTTTTACCTCGCAGGAAGGCCAACCATTCTAGCCACTGGAACTGGACAACACTTCTCTCTTAATCTTAAAGCAGGGGATGACTGCCCATGAATAACGGGATAAAATAAAAAAAGGGGATGCTCCCCTTTTTTATTGTCCTTTAATTTTCTGAAGAACCTCTTCATCAAACACACCATTTTTCAACATTTCAATTTCAAATTTATACGGCGGCTTTTTATCGTTTTTATCCTCACCTACATATGGTGTTTCAAGAATTTTTGGTACATGCTGTAATTGGGGATGATGTACAATGTGATGTAACGTTTTATAACCAATATGACCGAAACCGATATTTTCATGACGGTCTTTTCTAGCGCCGCGCTCATTCTTGCTATCATTAATGTGCAATACTTGCAAACGATCAATACCTATAATTTTATCAAACTCGTTTAAAACACCATCAAAATCATTAACGATATCATAGCCAGCATCATGCGTATGACATGTATCGAAGCAAACTGATAATTTCTCGTTATGTGTTACACCATCAATAATTCTCGCAAGCTCGTCAAAGCTTCGTCCACACTCTGTTCCTTTTCCAGCCATTGTTTCTAGCGCAATGTTCACTGTTTGATCGGTTGTTAATGCTTCATTTAATCCTTCAATAATTTTTTGGATTCCTGCATCCGTTCCTGCTCCAACATGAGCCCCTGGATGGAGTACAATTTGCTTTGCAACGCCTAATGCTGATGTTCTTTCAATTTCCATGCGGAGAAAATCAACACCTAGTTGGAATGTTTCAGGTTTCGTTGTGTTACCGATGTTAATGATATACGGTGCATGAACAATGATTTCTTCAATTCCGTGCAATTCCATATGTTTACGGCCAGCTTCTATATTTAACTCTTCAATCGGTTTTCTTCGCGTATTTTGCGGTGCCCCTGTATATATCATAAACGTTGTTGCACCGTATGACACAGCTTCTTCACTTGCTGCTAATAACATTTTCTTTCCGCTCATCGAAACGTGAGATCCAATTTTCAACATGTAATCACCTCTTATAAATGCAATAGCTATAATGATAGCATAATTTGTAGAAATCTGACACTGTTAACTTTCTCGTAAAAAAAAGATAAGGAAGTCCCTTATCTTTTCTTTTTGTTATATTTCTTCTTAATTTTTTCGCGTTCCCATTCAAGCTTTTTCTTATAATTCGGCTTTACTTTTTTGGGTTTTTTCACAACTTTTTGCGCCATAGAATCCAATACATCATTTGGTTTCTTACGGCTTTGACGGCGGCGACGAGGTCCCAATTCAACCCATTCCCCTGCACGCAAGTCCACATGCTTGAATTCAATATGACGTTGCTTTTCTAATGTATCTAATGCTTCTTCATTCGCTTGGTCATAAATGGTTGCTGCAATACCAGAATATCCAGCACGCGCTGTTCGACCCACACGGTGAATAAAGAAATCTAAATCAGAAGGAATTTCGTAGTTAATAACATGGCTAATCCCTTCAATATCAATACCACGTGCAGCTAAATCTGTCGCTACAATATATTGAAATTCTAAATCACGGATTTGTTTCATCATTTTCTTACGATCACGTGGTGATAAATCACCGTGAATACGACCAACTTTCAAGCCACGCTCCGTTAAACCATCAGCTACTTCATCAGCCATTTTCTTTGTATTCGTAAAAACGATTGCTAAATACGGCTGATATTGCAGTAACAGATTTTTTACAAGTTCAACTTTATTACGGTGCCTTGACGGAATAAGGTGATGTTCCAGATTAATCGCTGCTATTTGCTTTGGATTAATATGAATATGCTCCGGATTTTCCATATATTTCTTCATAAATGGTTTTAACTTTTGCGGAATTGTCGCTGAGAAAACGAGCATTTGTAAATTTTTAGGCATACGTGCTGCAATTTTATCCACATCATGAATAAAGCCCATATCAAGCATTAAATCTGCTTCATCGACAACAATCGCAGAAGCCGTATGTACAAATAACGCTTGCTCTTCCACTAAATCTTTAATACGTCCTGGTGTTCCCACCACAACATGTGGTTGTTTCTTCAACTTTTCAATTGAACGTTGTTTATCTGTTCCACCGATAAAACAACGGGCTGTAATCATTTTGTCTTCTTCACAAAACTTTGTTAACTTTACGATTTCTTCATAAATTTGCTGCGCTAACTCACGAGTCGGAGCTGTAATTACAAGTTGTACTTCTTCTCTAGTTGCATCAATACGATTTAATGTTGGAAGTAAATACGCATGCGTTTTTCCAGATCCTGTTTGTGATTGTCCGATAATACTAACTCCCTTTTTCACAACTGGAAAAATCTTTTGTTGAATTTCTGTTGGTTCTGAAAAACGTAATTCACGAATTGCATCTATTAAAAACGGTTGAAAATCATATTGTGTAAATGTTTGCAATGTCATACATTCCACCTTCTTTCTTATTTCTACTGCGTTCATTAATCAGTCAAGTTACCATTATATCGAAATCTATCCGTAAAATCTATCTTTATATATATTCATTTTCATTTTCCAACATCTTTGTCCAGCTCTGCCTCCTAGGCCCTCATGTCTAAGAACCTTCCACACAAGAAGGTAAAAAAACACCTTCTGTGTGAAAGAACCTTAGCCAACAGACCTAAACAGTCGGCTCCGCTTTTCTTTATAAGTCGCTGCTATGCAAAATACACCATGACCGCTTCTATGCATGGCCAGATGCTCTCGCCCGCCTAAAAAAAAGAGGGTTTTTTATGTTGTTTTTCAATTTGTTTATCTATAGTTTAGCATTTCAACGGAAAAACTAACCTTCTTTCTCTCCACTGCATATTGTAGTGTATATTACCTAATTGAAGAAAGGAGGATTTCCTAATGTACATGAAATCTCCTCCCTATCAACAAATGTACACTCAGTCTCCATATCCTCATACAATGTACCCGACGCAAGGCATGCAACCGATGATGCCTAGAAAAAAAGGACTTCTTGCAAAATTGTTTCAAAAACGCAATCCCGCTGCAGATTATATGTATATGATGCCCCCTTATAGACAATTAGAAACATACCCAAATACACCATACCAGCAGAATCAACCATATATGCACCGCCCAAATCAGCAACAACAAATGATGCAGCCTCAGATGATGGCAGAAGATGAAACACGAGGAGGAAGCGCATCTAGTGGAATAGGCGGATTTTTCACAAACTTTATTTCAAATCCCACTGGAATGATAAGTAACGTTGAAAAAGTTGTCCAAATGGCCCAGTCCTTTGGACCAGTCGTGCAGCAATATGGTCCAATTGTTCGCAACATTCCTAGCATCATGAAAATACTTTCACCTGAAAAAAGCACTGAGGAAAAACAAACAGAAGTAGTCGAAGCCTCCCCTTCCACTCCATCTCAAGAAATACCTATTACAGGAAAACCACCCGCTCCTAACATTATAATTGAAGATGAGGCAGCAGTAGAAAACGTACACTCTACCACTCCTAAACCAAAGCTATACGTGTAACATTTCTTTGTCATCTGCTTTCTTCTCCTTTATAATGAAAAGGATTAGCTTTATAAAAACAAATCCTTTTTTAAAGGAGCGGATTAATTACATGAAAATCGTTAAAATTTCTCCTCGCGGCTATTGCTACGGCGTTGTAGACGCGATGGTTATTGCGCGCAATGCAGCGCTCGATAAAACATTACCACGGCCAATTTATATTTTAGGCATGATTGTCCACAACAAACACGTAACAGATGCATTTGAAGAAGATGGCATCATTACGCTTGATGGCCCAAGCCGCTTAGATATTTTGGAACAAATTGAGTCTGGAACTGTTATTTTCACAGCTCACGGTGTATCTCCAGAAGTAAAACAACGCGCTAAGGAAAAGGGCTTAACTACAATTGACGCAACATGCCCTGACGTTACAAAAACACACGACTTAATTGAAGCAAAGAAAGAAGAAGGCTACCATATTATTTATATCGGTAAAAAAGGACATCCTGAGCCTGAAGGTGCAGTCGGGATTGCTCCAGATATTGTCCATCTTATCGAGAAAGATGCAGATCTTGAAGCACTTACCATTCCAACAGATAAGATTTTAGTTACAAACCAAACAACGATGAGTCAATGGGATGTTCAACATATTATGGAGAAAATTCAAGAAAAATTTCCAACAGCAGAGTTCCATAAAGAAATTTGTCTTGCTACGCAAGTGCGCCAAGAAGCCGTTGCAAAACAAGCAAATGTTGCTGATTTAACAATTGTCGTTGGTGACCCAAAAAGTAATAACTCTAACCGCCTTGCACAAGTATCTGAAGAAATTGCTAGTACAAAGGCATACCGCGTTGCCGATGTAAGTGAGATTCAATTAGAATGGCTACAAGGCGTAGAAACAGTCGCTATTACAGCGGGTGCTTCTACACCAACGCCTATTACAAAAGAAGTAATTGCATTCTTTGAACAGTACGATCCAACAAATCCTGCAACGTGGGAGCGTAAAAGAAACGTACCATTACAAAAAATCTTACCAAAAGTTAAAGCAAAATAAAGTAAAACTTTCATCATTGAAGGTTTTATTGCCTGCAAATAACAAGCTGATATAAGCAAATCCGTTATCTCATAAGATAACGGATTTTACTTTTTTCATTCTATACAAATGTAAACGGATCTGTATGTAATTCGGAAGCATGAATACGCGCAGTAAATTTTTTCTCATCCACTTTTTCTTGTAATTGTTTTTGCACACCTTTTTTCATTACTTTTTCCACGTTATGCCCTGGGTCTACGATATTTAATCCGAGCATCATCGCATCATGCGCAACGTGATAATACATATCTCCCGTTACATATACGTCTGCCCCTTTAAACTTCGCTTGCTTTATATACTTATTTCCGTCTCCGCCAAGTACTGCTATTTTCTTCACTGTTTGCTGTAAGTTACCAACAACACGAGCTCCCTTTACCTCAAGGGATTGTTTCACATGTTCCGCAAATTGTTGTAATGTCATTTCTTGTGGCAAGTATCCAATTTTCCCAAGCCCCAACGTTTCACCTTTGTTTTCTAACGGATAAATATCGTATGCTACTTCTTCATATGGGTGCGCGCCAAGCATTGCCTTCATGATTTTACGTTGCAACGACGCCGGAATAATCGTTTCAATCCGAACTTCTTCTACCTGTTCTAAACGCCCAGCCTCTCCGATATACGGATTTGTGCCTTCTTGTGGCAAAAATATACCCTTGCCTTTACTATTAAACGTACAATGACTATAATTCCCGATATACCCTGCTCCTGCATCACCGATTGCTTGACGTACTGTTTCTGCATGCGAAGAAGGAACAAATACAACTAGCTTTTTCATTTCTTCCGTATAAGTAGAAACAAGCACCTCTGTTTCCTGCAATCCTAATGCATCTGCTAACAAATCGTTCACACCACCTTTTGCGATATCAACATTTGTATGAGCAGCATAAACTGCAATATCGTTTTTTATACACATTTCAATAATACGCCCGTACGCTTGCTCTGTATGTATCGCTTTAAGCGGATTAAAAATAAGCGGATGATGAGCAATAATTAAATTTACCCCTTTTTCAATTGCTTCTTGTACAACTTCTTCTGTTACATCAAGCGCAATTAACACATTCTCTACTGGTTTATTTAATGCACCAATCTGCAATCCAACTTTATCACCTTCGACTGCTAAATGTTTCGGGTACATACTTTCAAACAAAGAAATGATTTCGTATCCATTAGGTATTTTACTCACGATAAAATCTCCTCAATCATACGGATTTTCTCTAACACTTCTGCACGCTTCGCTTTTGCCTCTTCTGTTTCTGTTGCACGTTCTAATTGCTTACAAATATTTTCAAAGTTTTTTCGTTCACTTTCCCATTTTTCTACAAACACTTCATTTTTCTCCTTCATTAAAAATGGTCCCATGAATAAAGCTTCTTCTTTTTTCTCCTTGTAGGGTGCTAGAACATCGCCCAGTTCTCCTACTAAAATTTCGTATATCTTTCCGTCTTCTTTTACAATTTTTTCTTTTATTAATTCCCAACCATTCTCAATAAACCATTCACGAATATGATGTGCAGCAATGTTTGGCTGTAGAATCAAACGAGTTACGCCCTTCAGCTTCTCTTTTCCATTTTCTAAAATATCACGAATTAACGCACCACCCATACCTGCAATTGTAATTACATCTACTTCGCCTGGCGTAATGACTTCTAAACCATTTCCTTTACGTACGCTCACTTTATCTTGCAATCCACATTCTGCTACTGTAGCTTGCGCAGAACGAAATGGACCTTCTACAACTTCTCCTGCTACTGCCTGCACGGCAATATGATGTAAAATTGTATAGCAAGGTAAATAAGCATGATCCGAACCAATATCTGCAACAGTGGAACCTGCTGGAATTTCAAGTGCCACTTCTTCTAATCGTTTTGAAAGCTTTACTTCATTCATTTATTTCAATTACTCCTTCTCTTTCAGTCTGTCTCCATGATAAAGAATTTATAGTTGTAATTGCAAGTAGATAAATCATTTTACTCCGCTTATAAACCATTTATTTTTAAATTCAATGGTTAAGCAAATAAAAAAGCTCTTTACTTAGGCGTAAAGAGCTACTATGTAATCCACTATTATTTTTTCTTTGATAACCAATCCGCTACTTTAGATGCTTGATCCGCTGGAATAATACCTGGTGGCATATTTCCTTTTCCTTTTACAATCACTTCTTGAATTTGATCTTTCGATAGCTTACCGCCAACTTTTTGTAAATTAGGACCAACTGCTCCCTGCAATTGATCGCCATGACAACTTGTACAACTCTGTTTTACAATCTCTTCTGGCTTTGCTGCTGTTTGTGTCGTTTTTCCCCCGTTTTTCTTCGCATCAGCTAGTTCCTTTGATTTATGCATGCCTTGAAATGAAAATACAAACATAATAATTATTCCCAATACAGCAATAAGAGCAAATGGAATTAACGGATTACGCTTCATTTTTCCCTTCTCCCCCTCTACATCCCCTAATAGTTTGATGATTCAGTCATTTCTATTGTACTTGAAAACACTCTACCAGAAAAGACCAAACTACAATAAATCAAAAAGATTCTGTATATTCAATTAATTACTCCGCTACAAATTCACGTAATTTTTTGCTAAATATCCACTTTTCTCATCATAAACAGTTACATTCTCCATATTTTTTTGTTAAGAATACACGAAATTAATCGAAAAATCGAAAAATGACTATTTGCAAATCAAAAGACAATTCTGTAAAATAAATTACAAGAATTGTAATTGCTACTGATAAATAAATCTTAACAAAAATTAACAAAAGAAAAAAGTTTACTTCACATTAATGAAGTAAACTTTACACAAAGCTCTATTCTAAGAAATCTTTCAAACGTTTGCTACGGCTTGGGTGTCTTAATTTACGAAGCGCTTTTGCTTCAATTTGACGAATACGCTCTCTCGTAACGCCGAATACTTTCCCAACTTCTTCAAGCGTACGAGTTCGTCCATCGTCTAAACCAAAACGAAGACGAAGAACATTTTCTTCACGATCTGTTAATGTATCTAGTACATCTTCTAATTGTTCTTTTAATAATTCATATGCTGCATGATCTGCAGGAGATGTTGCTTCTTGGTCTTCAATAAAATCGCCTAAATGAGAGTCATCCTCTTCACCAATTGGCGTTTCAAGAGATACAGGCTCTTGTGCAATCTTTAAGATTTCGCGTACTTTTTCAGGAGCAAGATCCATTTCTTCACCAATTTCTTCTGGAGATGGCTCACGACCTAAATCTTGTAATAATTGACGTTGAACACGAATTAATTTATTAATTGTTTCAACCATATGAACTGGTATACGAATTGTTCTTGCTTGGTCCGCAATTGCACGTGTAATGGCTTGACGAATCCACCACGTTGCATACGTACTAAATTTATACCCTTTGCGGTAATCAAACTTTTCAACTGCTTTAATTAGACCCATATTCCCTTCTTGAATTAAGTCTAAGAAAAGCATACCGCGGCCAACATAACGTTTTGCAATACTTACAACTAGACGTAAGTTTGCTTCTGCAAGGCGGCGTTTCGCTTCTTCATCGCCTTCTTCAATACGTTTTGCAAGAGCAATTTCTTCTTCAGCAGATAGTAAGTCAACACGACCGATTTCTTTTAAGTACATACGAACAGGATCATTAATTTTTACACCTGGCGGTACACTTAAATCATTTAAGTCAAACTCTTCTTCAGCTTTGGCTAATTGACGAGTGTTTGGATCTTCATCGCTGTCGCCAACTAGATCGATTCCTTGTTCACCTAAATATTCATAATATTCATCCATTTGGTCGGATTCAATATCAAATCCGCTCATGCGTTCCGCAATCTCTTCATATGTAAGAACGCCACGTTTTTTTCCGAGCTCTGTGAGTTGCTCTTTCACTTGCTCAAGTGTTACATCAGTTTCAATTTGTTTAGAACGAGCTGGTTTATCAGCCATTTGTTCCCCTCCTTACGCGAGATACAAACAATGATTATAGTAAGTTTTTATACAAAAAGCTATTTTCTTGCTTTTCGTTTTTGCAAATATTCTTGGAAAAATCGTGCTGCTGCTAAATGATCTTCTTTTTCCATTTGCTTCAGCATAAAGATATTTTCCATTTTCTTTAACTTTTGCTTCTGCCGACGCAGCGCGTCTACATTGCCATGAAGCAATTCTTCTGAGAACTCAGGATTAATCATTTGATCTGTTGAAATATTAGTTACAATATTTTTCAGCTTTTCATCAGAAAGCCAACTTAGAAAGTTTGCGACTGACGGTTCATTTCCCTTTTCATAATATGCGTATAGCTCATATAAAATCCCTTTATGTTCTTCAGTATGAAAATCTTCTATATGAGGTTCGATACGAAAAGCGATATCTTCACTCTGCAACATGTGATAAATAAGCTCTCTTTCCGCTCTTTCAAAACCAGAAAATTTCGGTTTCACATGAACAATTTGAGAAGGCTGTGCAATTGGCTTTGTCTGTTTTTGCTGTACCTTTTGTTCTTTGCGATATTGGTGCAATTGCCCCAGCAGTGTTTCCATTGAGTAAGCAAATTCCTGTGACAATGCCTTCAAATACGATTCCGCTTGCATTGCATCTTGCAATGACGCTAACTCTTTTAAAACACTTTTCACATAAGCTTCTTTTCCAGACTCATCTTGCAAATTTTTCCCTAAACGAAGATAATTTATTTTAAATCCAACAAAACTTATACTCGCTTGTACAAGTTTTTGAAACGCTGTTGTACCATAACGCTGTACATACTCGTCAGGGTCTAATTTATCTGGCATAGAGACAACTTTCACTTCGCAACCGGTTTGCAATAACAATTGTCCTGCTTTCATTGTTGCTTCTTGTCCTGCTTTATCACCATCATAGCAAAGAACAACAGTTTCAACATTGCGCCGCAAAAGCTTTGCCTGTTCCTCAGTTAAAGCCGTTCCCATCGTAGCAACAGATTCTTCAATCCCACTTTTCACAGCAGCTAAAACATCCGCATATCCTTCAAAGAGAAGAACTTGTCCTCGTTTTCTAATAAATGACCTTGCTTGATGAAAGTTATATAGCAACTTGCTTTTATGAAAAATAGGTGTCTCTGGACTATTTAAATACTTAGGAGTATCATCACCTAATGCCCGTCCACTAAAAGCTGCTACTTTTCCTTGCAGTGTATGAATTGGAAACATAACTCGTCCGCGAAAACGATCATGATAACTACCATCTTTCTCACTGCGAACAAGTAATCCGGCTCGTTCCATAACAGCAAGTGAAAAACCTCGTTTTTGTAAGATTTTTGCCGCTGCATCCCAAGCAGGAGTGGCATATCCAATTTCAAACTTTGCAATCATTTCTTTTGTAATACCTCGCTCTAATAAATACGCAAGCGGCTGTTTTCCTTCTTCTGTATTTACTAAGAGATGATGATAATACTTTTTCAAAAGCTCATGAGCTTGCAACATAATCGTGCTATCATCAGATATATTTTGTGTTTGCTCTAGTTCTGATGTAAAGTTAGCAACAGGAATACCATTTCGCTCACCTAATTTTTGCACAGCTTCCACAAAAGCCAGTCCATCTATTTTCATTAAGAAGGAAAAAACATTTCCCCCTTCTCCACATCCGAAGCAATGAAAAATTTGCTTATCAGCGGAAACAGAAAACGATGGTGAGTTTTCGCCATGGAAAGGACAAAGTCCAAAATAATTTCGACCTTGTTTTTTAAGCTGTACATATTCACCAATCACTTCAACAATATCAGATGATGTTCGAATTTGTTCTACAACTTCTTCGGGAATTCTGTTCCCCATAACTCCATCTCCGTGTCGTATTTTGTATTCGATACAAATTAAAGGATTCCTTTATAATTCGACAATATTTTTTCTAAATTTGCCAAAAAATATTGTCGATCATGTTTAGAAAACGCTTTTGGCCCTTTCGTAAAGGTTCCTTGTCTGCGTAACTTCGCAGATACGTATCGACTATATAAAATTGTATCCATATGCTCATCGGTCACAATTGTGCCACGCGGAGATAATACATATACTCCTTTTTTGACAAGAAGACCAGCAAGTCCCATATCCTGTGTGATAACGAGATTTCCTGCTTTTGCACGCTGATAGATATAAAAGTCTACCTCGTCTTGCGCAGAATCTACATATACCCAATTTCCCTTCTGACTTCTTGACTGATGGGCGTAGGATGCGATAAACCAAATATCGACATGAAATTTTGCACCGACGTGCATAATTTCTTCCTTCACTGGACATGCATCTGCATCAACATAAATTCGAGTGATGTTTTGCATATTTCTCTATTCTACATCCCTTCTGTGAATCCTTCCACATTGTGCGTTTTCTTGTTCAGATTTTTGTCGATTTTACGTAAAAGCATGTCCTTTACAAAACCTATCACTAGTTTATTCTGAAAAATTGAAGTCTAAACGTAAAATGAATGTTTTTATCACAATTTTTTATTATAATACATTTTCCTAAACTTAGCTACATGTCCTTTTAATTTTTATCCCGCTATTCGTGGGCAGTAATAATCCACCTCAAAATTCAGCGAAAACACTGCCCAGCTCTAGCGGCTAGAATCTCCGGTCGTTTCGCCCCCTCGGGCGAGGCAAAAAGTGCCTCTCTGTCGGGTGCGTGGGCGCCCTACAATTCTGAGCGAGCCGCTTCCGCTTTTCTTAAGAAGTTAGGTGGTAGATAAACTGCCCGTAAAGGTCCGATTGGTGAGGGCTAATAATCAGTGGGGAATGGCCCCCCACTGATTAAAGTTTCACTTTATAGTGGAGTGAAAAAAGCACATTCACCTTTGGTAAATGTGCTAAAACATTTTTTGGTTTTGCACTGCATTCACAATAATATTTGCCGTTTCTTCAATTGCCTTATTCGATACATCAATAACCGGGCAACCTATTTTACTTACAACCCGTTCAAAGTGTTTAATCTCTTCTTTAATACGTTCAATGTTTGCATAATTTGCTCCATCACTTAATCCAAGAGATTTTAAACGTTCTTTGCGGATATGATTTAATTTATCAGGCGTTATTTTTAACCCAAAACATTTTTCTTTCGGTACATGATATAATTCTTCTGGCGGATCCACTTCCGGTACGAGCGGAACGTTAGCAACCTTTAATCGCTTATTATGTGCTAAATATTGCGAAAGCGGTGTTTTCGATGTACGAGAAATTCCAATTAATACAATATCTGCTTTTAAAAGACCTCGTGAATCTCTACCATCGTCGTACTTTACAGCAAATTCAATTGCCTCAATTTTTTTGAAATACTCTTCATCCAGCTTTCGTACAACCCCTGGCTCATATCTTGGAGTTTGTTTTGTTATACCTTCAATTTGATCGATAAGAGGACCGATAATATCGTAAACTTCTACGCCTTCTTTTGCCGCTTCTTCTCGTAAATATTTTCTCATATCAGGCTTTACTAATGTAAAACAAATAAGAGCATTATTACTTTTGGCAATAGAAATAACTTCTTTTAACGTCCCTGTATCTTCTACATACGGCACACGTCTAATATCCGGCGCAAATGGAAATTGTCCCATAGCCGCCCGAACAACTAAATCGGCTGTTTCTCCAACTGAATCAGACACGACATATACGATTTTACTATTCATTGCATTACCTCACTTTAAACGAATTGCCTTTACTCATGATTCACAAAATCAACGAATGCACGCGTAATATTGGTTTTTGTAATTCGACCAACAACTTCTAATCCCTGTTTCGTATCTTTTACAACCGGAACAGAATCAATTTGCTTTTCTATTAAATCCATTGCAACATCATACAAGCTATCTTCCTTACGACACATCGTAACATTCGGCATTCTTGTCATAATAATATTTACCGGTAATGACGCTAAATCCTGCTTTCCTAAGCTTGCTCTTAACAAATCTTTTCGAGAAACAACACCGACTAACAATGTATTTTGATCAACGATAAATAAAGTACCGACATCTTCTAAAAACATTGTACAAATCGCATCATATACCGAAACATTTTTATCAACCACAACTGGCCTAGATTGATAATCTTGTACGACAATCTTTTTAACTGCTTCTGAAAGCAGTTGTCCACCTGTTTTTCCAGTGTAAAAATACCCAACACGAGGACGCGCTTCTAAATAGCCAGCCATCGTTAAAATAGCCAAGTCTGGTCTAAGCGTTGCTCTCGTTAAATTTAATTGCTCAGCAATCGCTTCTCCTGTAATTGGACCGTTGTCTTTTACAATCTGAATGATATGTTCTTGGCGCTTATTCAGTTCTATGATAATCACCACCTTCATTACAAAACGAAAAAAGTTATACTATCTCTTAAATATTATATACTAAATATATCATTCGAAAAAGAAAGTATGTAAAAAGGACCCGAATATGGTCCTTTATATTTGAAATTTATCAAGTTGATCTAAAAAACGTCTTGATTTCAAATATATCCCACAGTATTCATCATAATACATATTCAATACTGTGCGCATTTGTTTTTTTGTTTCTGCTTTCACAGAGACATTTCCCAGACGGGCTAAATCGAAATGATAAAATAATCTAAGCAGCTTGTGAATAGCTTCGCTAATTGAAATACGGTACGGATCTTGCTCAGCGTGATGTTTACACAGAAAGCCGCCTTCCCTAACAGAGAAGGCGACAAAGTCTGTTGACTGGTGACAAATTGCGCATGTATCAAAGTATGGGTTAAGCCCTAGAACTGGCAGCATCTTCGTTTGATAGATTAATGCTAAAATTTCCGGGTCAACCCCTTCGCCCATATAATGCAACGTTTGATATAACATTTCGAATAAATACGGATTATGTTTTTTCTCTTCTGTCGCTTTATCAGTCAACTCAACAATAAATGACGCATAAGCAGTTAAAAATAAATCTTCACGAATTTCTCTCATAGAAGAAATAATCTCACCTTGCTGCAATGTTCCTAAACCAGAACCCATTTGAATAAGAAAATGGCCATGAGTTAATAATTGAGAAACGGATGACAATCTACTTTTAGGCTTTTTAGCACCTCTTGCCATCGCACTAACTTTCCCTAATTCACGAGAAAATATAGTTACAATTTTGTTTGTTTCTCCATAATCAATCGTTCGAATGACTATTCCCTCAATTTTTTGAAACATGTTCGTCACCATCCAAGGTTCGAACAAAATGGGTTAGGAAATTGGAGAATCTAGCTCTACTTGTATTTCTTCATGCTGTTGCATTTCATCTTCTACATTTTTTTCCATTTCCTTCAAAAGAAGATATGTTTCAATGCTTCCTGTTTTCGAGAAAAATTTCCAGGTAAAATCTAACATAAGAATCCACCTTTCTCAGTGAGCGTTCATGTAATCCAATTTCTTTCTTTGCTATTAAAATGACCCATTTTGTTCATTTTCATGTGAGAAAAATTTTTCTAAATTATACAGCTTTTATCCCGCAATTTGCGAGCAGTAAAAACATTTCACTTTATAGATATTCATCTTCACGGAAGCCAAGATCACGTAACTGGGACATTTTGTTGCGCCAATCTTTCTGCACTTTTACCCACAGTTCTAAAAATACTCTTGAACCAAGAAGCGACTCCACATCAAGACGCGCTCTTTTTCCAACTTCTTTTAACATCTTACCTTGTTTTCCAATTACAATTCCTTTTTGTGATGGACGTTCTACAATAATTGTGGCATTAACGTAAATCGCTCCGCCTTCACGCTTTTGAATTGCATCAATAACTACGGCAACAGAATGTGGCACTTCCTCACGTGTTAAATGCAATACTTTTTCACGAATTAGTTCCGCAATGATAAAGCGTTCTGGATGATCCGTTACTTGATTTTCTGGATAATACTGAGGACCTTCTGGTAAATACTTTTTAATTGCTCCGATTAACGCATCAATATTATTTCCTTGTAATGCTGAAATCGGCACAATTTCAGCAAAATTATATAACGTACGATATCGATCAATCAGTCCCAGAAGCTCTTCTGGATGGACTTGATCGATTTTATTAATAACTAAAAATACCGGTTGCTTCGTTTCTTGTAATTTTTCGATGATAAACTCTTCACCGCGTCCAAAGCCTTCTTCTGCGTTGACCATAAATAGAACAATATCTACTTCTTTTATTGTCGTTTGTGCCATTTTAACCATAAAATCGCCAAGCTTATGCTTTGGTTTATGTATACCTGGTGTATCAATAAATACGACTTGCGCATCATTTTCTGTGTACACACCTTGAATTTTATTACGTGTTGTTTGTGGTTTATCACTCATAATCGCAATCTTTTGACCGATAATTCGATTTAAAAATGTTGATTTCCCAACGTTTGGTCTCCCAATAATAGAGACAAAACCTGATTTAAAACCTTCTCTATTCATGTAAATCCTCCGCTAAAAATGCTCCTGGTAACAATTCTCCTACTGTTGTTTCTTGTATGTCACCATGTAAATTTGTCAAGTATACTTTTGTATTTGACTTACACAATTCTACCATAACTTGACGACACGCTCCACATGGAGGTACCGGACGCTTTGTATCTGCCACAACTGCAATTGCAGTAAATTCTGTACTTCCTTCAGAAATCGCTTTAAATAGCGCTGTTCTTTCCGCACAATTACATAAACCATATGATGCATTCTCAACATTACAACCACGGTATACTTTCCCGTCTGTCGTTAACAGAGCAGCACCTACTTGAAATTTAGAATATGGTACATATGCTTGTTTACGCGCTTCAATCGCTTCTTGAATTAATTCATTGTTGTTCATTGTTTCTCTTCCTTTCCATTCACAATATGAAAAGATAAAAATCTTTGGAATGCAACTATATCATATACGGTCCAAAGATAATAGCGCCAATTACAACAGCGATAATCGAGAAAACTAATACTGCACCTGCCGCTGCATCTTTTGCTATTTTAGCAAGTGGCTTCACATCCATTGTTACTAAATCAACGGCTTTTTCCACTGCTGTATTCACAATTTCTAGTGCAAATACAATACCAATAGTCAAAATCAAAATGAGCCATTCTGTTTTTGTAACATGAAAATAAAAACCGAAAAAACTAACAACACACGCTGCTAAACAATGAATTTGTACATTTCGTTCATAGCGAAGACAAAAGAAAATACCAGCAAACGCATAGCGAAAACTGTTTATAAGTTTTCCTTTTTTCATCTAGTTAATCCAAATGCAGCAAGAACTTCTTTTTGCTTTCCAAACATAACCTTCTCTTCTTCTTCCGTCATATGATCGTAGCCAAGCAAATGTAAAAAGCCGTGCACCGCTAAAAAACCAAGTTCACGATCAAAAGAATGGCCATATTCTTCAGCCTGCTCTTTCGCTCTCGGAATAGAAATAATAATATCCCCTAACATGCGTGGCATTTCTACACCGACAATTTCCATTTCTCCTTCTCCCATATCTTCCATCGCAAAAGAAATTACGTCTGTTGGCTGATCTTTATCACGATATTCACGGTTAATTTCTTGAATACGTTCATTATTAACAAATGTAACCGAAAGCTCAGCTCCATCCTCTACAGATTCTATCTCTGCAGCTTTTTCAACTAATTGTTGAATCAGCTCGACATACTCTTCTTTCACTTCTTCTGTTTCATCAAAAAAGTCAATTATTAATCCCATTTATTTCACCTTTTCTTCTGTTAATTTTGGATACTTAATCCGAGAGTGGAAGATCCCATTTAATGTTTCACATAATGTTTTCTCGACAATTTGCAGTTCTTTAAATGTTAAATTACATTCACTGAATTGGCCATCTTGTAAACGATCTTTAATAATGCTGCGAACAAGATGATCAATTTGTTCAGGTGTTGGTGCATTCATCGAACGAACTGCCGCTTCTACACTATCAGCAATTCCAACAATTGCCGATTCTTTAGATGTTGCTTTTGGCCCTGGATAACGAAACATTTCTTCTGTATATTTCTCTTTATCTTCTTGCATTGCTTTGTAATAGAAATATTTTAACAAAGTCGTTCCATGATGCTGGGCCGCAATATCAATAATCTCTTGCGGAATATAATGTTCTTCTAACATTTTCACTCCATTTGTAACATGAGCGATAATAATATCTCTACTTGTTTCAGGATCTAACCGATCATGAGGATTTGCTATGCCCATTTGATTTTCAATAAAGAAATGCGGCTGCACCGTTTTTCCAATATCGTGATAATATGCTCCCACGCGCGCTAGCACACCATTCGCTCCCACAGCTTCACATGCTGCTTCCGATAAATTAGCAACCATAACACTATGATGATACGTTCCTGGTGCTTCTAACAGAATTTTACGAAGCAACGGATGGTTCGGACTTGCCAACTCTATTAATTTCATGCTAGAGACAAGACCAAGGCCACTTTCTAAATACGGCAATATCCCCATCGCTAAAATAGATGAAATAATCCCAGACGCTGCTGCCATTAATAAATGTGTTCCAATCTCAATTGCCGAAAAGTTTCCGTTACGCAGTAGCAATAAAGCTGCTAATACAACAACATTTAAAATCGATACAAGTATCCCAACTTGCAGCAGCATTGTGCGACGATGTTTTTCTCGTAAGAAAATACTAACCGAAAGCGAGCTAAGCAACACATAAATTCCGACTGCATAATTTAGTGTACTCGTTACACCTTCATTAAATAAAATGCTGCCACACACCGAAAAAATCACACTTGTGATAAAAACAAATCGATCACCAATCATCAGTTTGACTAATATAGTTCCCATTGCAACTGGAGCAATATAAGCAATACCGACATATTCTAACTTTTGAAACAAACTAATAATTTTCATTAAAACAACTGTAATAGCGACAATTGTTGTATAAGCTAAAATATATGGCTTGTCCTCTCTTCTCTGCTTTAAAAATGCACCAAATTGCTTATGCATAAAAAATAAAAGAACCCCAATAAAGATTGCTAGTCCCAAATACGGTTGAAACGAATTACTTTGATCCAATAACCCTACTAACTTTAATTGTTCATATGCTTCTCTTGTAATTGTCTCTCCTTCTTTTACAAGAATTTGACCTTGCAAAATGTAAACAGGAGCTACTTGATCGATTGCCATTTGCTTTCTTTCTTTCGTTGCATTCGAATCATAAAAATAGTTCGGTATAATCGCATACTGCCCAAGCGCAGTAATTGCTTGTTTCAATTCATTGCTGACAGATACATTTTTTAAATCGTTAGTAATGCGGTCTTTAAACTGATCTACTTCATTCATTTTAATGTGAGAGCTCATTAGACTATTAACAGCTGTAACAGTTGATTCCCTCGCTATAAGAAGCTGATCTTCTGTCGCACCTAAAAATTGTAATAACACTTGATCAGACAAGCTTTTCGTTAACTCTGTTGGAAGTTTCTTTTTTAACTTGTCCAATCTTTCTGCCGCCGATAATTTATGTTGTCCTTCTGGCGCCGAAGCGGTTGCATTTGACTCTGCATCCACCTCTTTAATTGCATCAAATACTGAGTTCACAACCTCAATCCGGTTTTGCTTATATCCGCTTCGATATGTATACTGATCTTCAACCTTTTGAGCCGCTTCTCTCTTTTTCTTTTCTGTCGTTACTTTATCTTCAATTTTTATAGGAGAATGAATTGTTTTTTTGGAAATAGATAACATTTTGATATCGAGTTGTTCCGGTTTTACATTATTCATCAGTGCAAAAAACAACACTGCCCCTATTAAAATATAAGAAATCCAGCTCAGTTTTTTCGAATGCTGTAAATTACGAAACCACTTAGCAACTTCTTGAAACCTTGACATAATTACAATACCTTCTCCTCTCCGAATATTAAGTGAAACTCTCTTTTCACATATTTAAACACAAGGACAAATGCCCTTCCCTTTATTTATGATAATAAAAAACAAAGCATTAGCCAACCTGTTCACAATATCTATAAAAAATATGCAGTGAAACTTCCTTCTAGAGTGCTCTTCTCTTGAAGGTTAGTTGAGCCAATCGGGCTCTTACAGTCGGTTTGTTCTTACTTCTTTGTTCTGCTGCTACCAACCGTTTGAGCGAGATACAGTGAGACTTCCATTCTGGATAAAAAGAAATGATCCTTACAAGCAGGATCATTCCATTTTATCATATGCTTCAATAATACGCTGTACGAGTGGGTGACGAACAACATCTGACTGCTCAAGTTTAATAAACGAAAGACCAGACACACGGTCTAACACATTTGCTGCAATAGAGAGACCTGATTTCACACCTTTTGGCAAATCAATCTGAGATGGGTCTCCCGTTACAACCATTTTTGAGCCAAATCCAAGGCGTGTTAAAAACATTTTAATTTGTGCACCCGTTGTATTTTGCGCCTCATCTAAAATCACAAATGCGTCATCGAGTGTACGCCCTCTCATGTACGCTAACGGAGCTACTTCAATGATACCGCGTTCCATCATTCTTTGCGTATGCTCTTGTCCAAGCACATCATGAAGAGCATCATAAAGAGGTCGTAAATATGGATCCACCTTTTCTTTCAAATCCCCAGGTAAAAACCCGAGACTTTCTCCAGCTTCCACAGCAGGTCTTGTTAAAATAATTTTTTTCACATAACCATTTTTTAATGTTCGAACAGCCATTACTACAGCTAAATATGTTTTACCAGTACCCGCCGGTCCCATGCCAAATACAATGTCATTTTTCTTAATGGCATAAATATATTGCCTTTGTCCCATTGTTTTCACACGGATAGACTTACCTTTTGCTGTTTTAAAAATCTCCTCTTCATATAACTTTTCAAAATGAGCCAGGTTCCCTTGACGTCCAAGTTGAATCGCATAGGCTACATCACGCTCAGAAATCGATATACCCTTACGAATAACAACTAGAAGTTGTTGTAATATCCCTTCAACAAGAGCTACCGCTTCATTCGTTCCGGAAACACGAACAGATTCACCTCTCGTAACAATCGATACCTCAAGTTCATTCTCAATTATCTTTAAATGTGCATCATTTACTCCAAACAAAGCAATTGCTTCATTATGGTTTTCCAATTGTTGATTCATCTCTACTAATTGTTCAGCCATTAATTACTCAATCTCCTTGAATATCGGATTCAGATATCGGTTGAGCCTCTGCAATATTCTCAATCACTGTATAATGCATCAATAATTTTAAATTTCCATTCTCAACCTGTTTATGCAAAACTTTCTTCCCTATAATCATAGCACGTTCATCCAATTTTTTCTTTAATTCTTTTTGCCCCATTTCCTCCGCCACCGTCATTGCCTGTTTTTCTGTATATTCACGGTTTGCTTCTTCCTCTTCACGTACAATCGCTTTCTCATAAGCAATCGGCAGTGTAAAACCAAGCAATTTCACATCATGTCTTACTGTCTCAGCTTTAGACTGCTTATACTTATCATGCTGAAATCCCCATATTTTTATTTTCATGTTTCCAAAAATAAGATAATGTTCTTTGTACGAATCCCCTGTATAAACTTGAAATTTCGTTTTTAGAGGTACTTCCACTTCAGACTTGTACCAAGTTTCACCAAATACAACACCTTTAGCTGAAACAATTGTAGGACTCTCTTCTTTCCCATACATTCCTGACACAAGAAGTTGTCCTTTTTGCACATAATCATTTTTCATAACTATTGGTTTTCCTATCTCTACAAACATTTTTGTAACAATCGCTTCTTTTTTGGCGACTAAATGTTGCGGCACCTGTTCTTCGTCTTTTTTCGGCTCATTTTTTTCAACTATTTTAAAATGATACGTCGTTCCTTTTACGTCCAAACCAACCCATGTAATGGCGTTAATATTATCAGTCAAATAGCGCTGTATATTTTCTACACTCGGCATTTGAAATTGAAGCTTCCCTTTTTTAATACCCATTTTATCTAATTCTTTCATCATGATATATTCCGTCTCTGGCTTCGCCCCTGTGATCTCTATTTTCCATACCATATTTGATAAGGCAATGACACTTAAGAAAAATAAGAGAAAGCCAATAAGAAAACCACTATTTCGAAGTAAGCGCTTATTCCAAAACGGAACTCCGTAACGTCCAATAAAATATAGATTGCATTCATTTTTACGGTAAATCGGGCGTAATCGTTTCACATCTCGAAGCAATATACAGAATACAATTGTATCATCTGCAACTTTCTTGACGTCCCAAACTAGGATATCTCTTCGTACACATTCGTTAATAAACCGTTCTGCTCCTCTTCCTTGAATTCGCACTTTTACATACCCAATCCATTTTGTAAACCACTTATTTTTCATAGCTCGCCTCCATCAGCTTTCTAAAAAAGGCGCAGCCCCTTAAGAGATCTGCGCACCACCTCTATGACTTTACTCCGCTTATACAGTCAGTAGTAGGAGGACTAAGAACTAAATATTCCCTAACCACTTGCCCCTGATTTGTTCCATACGCCCTCACACGAATAACAATTCCATTTTATTTCCCTTCTTTTTCATCTTCTAAAAATAAGACTTGCTCAATGGTTCCTTCAAGTAAAAGCTCTTCTGGCAGAATTGTCTTAATTACAAATGAATCTCCTTTTATTAATAATTGCCCTTGTTTTAATAAAAGTCGTACCTCTTTATCACTAAATACCAATAATCCACGATGATTTTCTATATAAATATGCACCTGCCCAACAAGTGTAATTCTCGGCAGATCCATGAATACATCTGCAGGTAGGTCTATCTGCTTCGTAATCCAATTTTTCATTTGCTGCAACTTTCTCATCGAAGACCCCCCTCTCATCCCATATGTATGAAAAAAAAGCTTGTAATATCACGTCCAATTCGAAAAAAAACATAAAAAAGCGTCTCATTATAATGAGACGCTTTTTTATGCTAATAGTTGTGAAACAAGCCTATTTACTTGTGAGCCATCTGCTTTACCTTTTACTTTCGGCAAAACAGCACCCATCACTTTGCCCATATCAGCTTTAGAAGCTGCACCAACTTCAGAGATAGATTGCTGAATAACAGCAAGCAATTCTTCTTCTGTCAATTGCTCTGGCAAATATGTTTCTAAAATCTGAATTTCGCTTTTCAGTTTATCGACAAGGTCTTCACGACCCGCTTTTTCAAACTCAAGGAGGGAGTCTTTATACTGTTTTACTTCACGAGTTAAAACTGTTAGTTCCTCTTCTTCTGTAAGAGGGTTCTGTAGTTTAATTTCTTCATTTTGTAAAGCAGCCTTAACCATACGAATAACGGTTAATTTATTTTTTTCTTTATTCTTCATCGCTTGTTTCATATCATCGTTTAAACGACCGAGAAGACTCATAAATTACACCCTCTCTTAGAATTTACGCTTTCTTGCCGCTTCAGATTTCTTCTTACGTTTTACACTTGGCTTTTCATAGAACTCGCGTTTTCTTGCTTCAGCAAGCGTACCAGCTTTAGAAGTTGATCTTTTAAAACGGCGAAGTGCATCCTCCAAAGACTCGTTTTTACGAACGACTGTTTTTGACATTCTCTTTCCCTCCCTCCGAAACATCCACTTACATCCTAATTTCAGCATGCAAAAAGTAAACACTTTCTCAGCATGTCTTTTACGATTATAATACATTTTATACTTTTAGGTCAACTATCTGATAAAAGAAAAGAAGAGCACTTGCTCTTCTTTTTTCATGAAACGTACATTTTTGATATATTTTTCTATATCAATGCAACACTATTTTACCAAAATGTTTACTTCTACTTTTCATCATCTGGATACAATATCTCTAGTTTTTCGTGTCAAATAACCTTAGCCAACAGGACTAAACAGTCGGCTTCCGCTTTTATTTTTTATCCAGCTGCGCCTCCTAGCCCCCTCACGTCTAAGAACCTTCCACGCGAGAAGGTAAAGAGCACCTTCTACGTGAAATAACCTTAGCCGACAGGGCTAAACAGTCGGCTTCCGCTTTTATTTTATCCAGCTGCAGCCGCTAGAACAATCGGTCGCTTCACTCTTTCCTACGAGGCAAATAGCGCCTCTACGTCAAGAGTTCCAACGTCCTCATGTTCTATACGAGCGGCTTCCGCTTTTAAATTAATAATCAGTTGTTGCTGTTTTCCCACTTACTAGCGCTACACCAGAGCTTGTACCGATGCGCGTTGCACCTGCTTCGATCATTGCATCCATGCCTTTTTCGTCACGAACCCCTCCTGATGCTTTTACACCGATATTTGGTCCTACCGTTTTTCTCATCAACGCAACATCTTCTACTGTTGCACCGCCTGTTGAAAATCCTGTTGATGTTTTTACGAAATCAACGCCTGCTTTTACAGACAATTCACAAGCACGAACTTTTTCTTCTTCTGTAAGTAAGCATGTTTCAATAATTATTTTCACAAGCGCTTTTCCTTTTGCTGCCTCTACAACAGCGCGAACATCACGCTCTACTAACGCATCATTTTTATCTTTTAACGCACCGATGTTAATTACCATATCAACCTCTGTTGCACCTTTTGCAATCGCATCTGTTGTTTCAAATGCTTTTGTTTCTGGTGTATTTGCTCCAAGAGGGAAACCAATTACTGTACAAACTTTTACATCTGTCCCTTTTAGCAATTCTGCTGCCGTTTCAATCCACGTTGGATTTACACATACAGAAGCAAAATCATGTTGTTTTGCCTCTTGACATAAAGTTACGATTGCTTCCTTTTTTGTATCTGGTTTTAATGCCGTATGATCAATTAACTTTGCATAGTTCATTTTAAAATTGCCCCTTCCTCAACTTATACGTAGTGAATTTTTTGCTCACCGATTGTCTGACAACCTTAATCTTCAGCATTATATCATAACGTATAGCGTTTTCATATTTTAACTTCTCCAGCAAATAAAAAAGCATACAAACAAAACTGTTTGCATGCTTTTCTGTTACGCGCTTGCTGATTCTTTTGGCGATGCATTTTCTAGCACACGAACAAATTGTGCTTCATTGTAAGGATAACCAGCTTTCGTAATTTTTACTTTAATTAATTTACCAATTAATTCCTCAGAACCTTCAAAGACAACTTTTAAGTAATTATCTGTATATCCTACAAATAACCCTTCACGATCAGCTTCTTTAAATGATTCTTCTGGAATAATTTCAAGTACTTCACCTTCAAACTGTGATGCATATTCTTTCGCTAATTGATCTGATAATGCAATTAAGCGGTGTACGCGCTCATTCTTAATTTCTTCTAGTACTTGATCATCCATACGTGCTGCTGGTGTTCCTGTACGTTTTGAGTATGGGAATACATGAAGTTCAGAGAAACGATTATCTTTAATGAAATTGAACGTTTCCATGAATTCTTCTTCTGTTTCACCAGGGAAACCGACGATAACATCAGATGTAATTGCAAGTCCTGGCAACGCTTCTTTTAAGCGGTCTAAACGCTCTTGGAAAAACTCCATTGTATATTTACGACGCATACGTTTCAATACTGTATTAGATCCAGATTGAAGCGGAATGTGTAAATGACGGACAACAACTTTAGAATCGCGCAACACTTCAATTACTTCGTCTGTAATTTGACTTGCTTCAATAGAAGAAATGCGAAGGCGTTTTAACCCTTCTACTTGCGCTTCCATATCTCGAAGTAGTCCAGCTAAATTATAATCCTTCATATCTTCACCGTATCCACCTGTATGAATACCTGTTAAGACGATTTCTTTATAGCCAGCATCTACTAATTGCTGCGCTTGGCGAATAACTTCTTTCCCATCACGAGAGCGCATTAAACCACGAGCCCATGGAATAATACAGAACGTACAGAAGTTGTTACATCCTTCTTGAATTTTTAAAGATGCACGCGTACGATCTGTAAAATATGGTACGTCTAGCTCTTCGTATACACGCGTTTTCATAATGTTACGTACAGCATTAATTGGCTGACGCTCATTCCGGTACTCTTCAATATAGCCAAGCATTTTCTCACGGTCTTGCGTTCCTACTACAATATCTACACCTGGAATTGCCATAATTTCCGCTGGAGATGTTTGTGCATAACATCCCGTTACACAAATTACCGCATCAGGATTTTGACGAACGGCACGACGAATAACTTGACGGCTTTTTTTATCCCCTGTATTTGTTACAGTACATGTATTAATTACATACACATCAGCTGTTTTTTCAAATTCAGTTCGCTCATAACCACCTTGTTTAAACAGTTGCCAAATTGCTTCTGTCTCGTAGTGGTTTACTTTACAACCTAACGTATGAAACGCAACAGTTGCCATATACTCACCCCATTAATTCAAAATGATAAGAAGCGGCACTTAGCGCGTATAAAGGCGCTGTTTCTGTCCGCAATATTCTTGGTCCTAAACTACAAGGTACAAAAGCATGCTCAGAAAGAGAAGATACTTCTTCTTCCGTTAAACCACCTTCTGGTCCAAATACAATAAGCACCTTTTGTCCTGGCATTAATTTTGTTAAAGCCTTAGCGAAGTTTGATTTTTCACCTTGTTTCGCTTCCTCTTCATACGCAACAAGGCAGCTATCATATTCTTTACTCATCGCAAGAAGCTCTTTAAAAGAAACAGGTGCATACACAGTCGGAATCTTACTGCGATGAGACTGCTCAGCTGCCTCTTTGACAATTTTATTAAAACGCTCTACCTTTTTTCCAGCTTTTTTCGCATCCCATTTCACAATAGATCGCGATGCTTGGAACGGTAAAAAGGCCGTTGCTCCAAGCTCAGTTCCTTTTTGTAAAATCAACTCAAGCTTATCTCCTTTAGGCAATCCGCTTGCAATTGTCACAAAAACAGGTAGCTCAGTTGACATCTCTACCCATTCTACAATAGTCGCATTTACAAATTCATTGGTAATTTCAGCAATTGTACAAATTGCCGTCTTCCCATTTGTACAACAATAAATTCGATCACCAGGCGTCATACGCATTACTCTTCCGATGTGATGCACATCATCTCCTACAATACGAATCGCCATTTCATTTACATTTTGTTCTTCTACAAAATAACGTTGCATTTTATCACCTTAGTAAAGTTTAGCTCTTTTCGTAAACAAATGCTTACGAAAAGAGCCAAACGGTATAATTTGGACGAAACAAACGGTAAGTCCCTCACTGCTTTCAGCGAGAGACTTTCCGCTTACATCTCCCGTACAAACGGGTAATAAACACTTGATTAGGAAAACTTTAGCTTATCCTCTACGTGCAATAATTGCTACCCAATCTTCCATCGTTAACACTTCTTCTACTGTAAAACCAGCATTCACTAACGCTTCTGTTACAATTTTTTCTTTTGCAGCAATAATACCAGATGTTATGAACAATCCACCTTGCTTCACAACTTTCGCTGCATCTTCTGGGAATAGTAAAATAATTTCCGCTAGTAAATTTGCAACAATTAAATCTACAGGCCCTTCAATGCCCTCTAGTAAGCTGTTTTGTCCAACAGTTACAACATTTTCTGTATGATTTAATCGTACATTCATTTCCGCACTCTCTACTGCAACCGGATCTAAGTCGTATGCTTGAACAGAAGCAGCACCTAATTTAGCTGCAGCAATACTTAATACACCAGAACCCGTTCCAACGTCAATGACAGTATCTCCCGGTTGAACAGTTTTCTCCAAAGCGCGGATGCACATCGTTGTTGTCGGATGCGTTCCCGTACCAAATGCCATTCCTGGATCTAATTCGATAATTTTTTCTTCAGGTGAGGAAGGCGTATACTCTTCCCATGTTGGCACAATTGTAAATGTATCAGAAATTTTCACCGGATGGTAATATTTTTTCCAAGCAGTAGCCCAATCCTCTTCATCTACTTCATTAACAGATACAGTTGCTGCTCCAATCTCGATTCCATAAGAAGGTAGCAAATCAATGGATGATTTTACATTTGTAATTGTTTCTTGCAGGGCATCATTCTTTGGGAAATACGCTTTTACAAGTACACCTTCCGCTGGATATTCAGCTGGATTTAATGCATAAATCTCGCCAAATTGTTGTTCACGCTCTTTCGTTAATTCCGCAGGATCTTCAATCGCAACACCACTTGCACCTGCTTCGTGTAAAATATGCGAGATTGCTTCTACTGCTTCCTCTGCTGTATGAATACTAATTTCTGACCATTTCACAATTTACCAACTCCATTTTTTATTTCCATTATTCCCCTTTAAAAGCTCGCTTAAGCTTTCCAAATAGGCTATCATCTTTATCCTCTTGACCTGTAAATTCTTTTAATAAATCTTTTTGGTGCGATGTTAATTTCGTTGGTGTAACAACACGTACCACTACGTATTGATCACCCTGCCCATAGCCGCGTACATTTGGCGCACCTTTTCCTTTTAAACGGAATTCTGTTCCTGTTTGTGTTCCTGCTGGGATTTTCAATTTCACTTTCCCCTGCACAGTCGGAACTTCCACTTCATCCCCAAGTGCTACTTGCGCAAATGTGAATGGCATTTCGCAAATAATATCATCACCTTCGCGATGGAAGAATTCGTGATCTTTCACACGAACAACTACATATAGATCTCCTGCCGGGCCGCCGTTGATGCCAGCTTCCCCTTTACCAGTAACGCGAATTTGTTGACCGTTATCAATACCTGCTGGAATTTTAACATTAATTTTTTTGCGTTTGCGTACTTTTCCAGATCCATGACATGTTGTACATTTCTCTTTAATAATTTGACCTGCTCCAGAGCAGTGTCTACAAGTTTGACGATTCACAATACGACCAAATGGTGTGTTTTGCTCCACGCTAACTTGACCTGTTCCAGAACAATGTGAACATGTATCCTTAGAAGTTCCAGGTTTTGCTCCGCTACCGTTACATGTATTACAAGGATCTTCAGCAGGAATTTCAATATCCATTTCCTTACCAGAAATTGCTTCTTCAAAATTTAAAGTAACTTGATATTGAAGGTCTGCCCCTTGACGCGGTGCATTTGGATCACGACGTCTACCGCCTCCACCACCAAAGAATGAACTGAAGATGTCTTCAAAGCCAAAGCCACCACCAAAGTCGCCTCCGCCAAATCCTTGATTTGGATTAGCATGACCAAATTGATCGTACTGCGCACGTTTTGAATCATCACTTAATACTTCATATGCTTCTTGCACTTCTTTAAACTTTTCAATTGCATTTTCTTCAGTACTTACATCTGGATGATACTTTTTCGCCAAACGACGATATGCTTTTTTAATCTCATCTTTTGAAGCACCCTTGCTAACGCCGAGCACCTCATAGTAATCTCGTTTATTCATAAGTTTGCAACCCCCGAATCCTTTCACATAAACGTAATTTTAACATCGAAAGAAAGTGCTTTGCAACACTGTTTCCTCACTTACAGTATGCAAAAAGAAAAACATTGGACTCCCACGCGAAAGTCTTCGCGTACCCTCAGTCTTTTCTTCACTCGTGAAAAAAGCCAAAGCCAAGGCACGCTTGACTTTGACTTTTTGTCATCTTACTTATTTTATTACTTATCTTCTTTAACTTCTTCAAACTCAGCATCGACTACATTGTCGTTTTTCGCGCCCGCATTGTCTTGTGCGCCTTCTGCTTGCTGTGCTCCTGCAGCAGCTTGAGCTTGCTCATATAATTTTACAGTTAATTGTTGTACGATTTCCTGAAGTGCATCTTTTTTCGCACGAATTTCATCAAGATCATTTTTCTCGATTGCCGCTTGTAATGCATCTTTCGCTTCTGTTGCCTTCGCTACTTCAGATGCATCTACTTTGCCTTCTAAATCTTTTACAACTTTATCTGTTTGGAATACAAGTTGGTCAGCTTCGTTACGAAGTTCAACTTCTTCTTTACGTTTTTGATCAGCATCAGCATTTGCTTCTGCTTCTTTTACCATACGATCTACCTCTTCATCAGAAAGACCTGAAGAAGATTGGATTGTAATTGCTTGTTCTTTACTTGTTCCTAAGTCTTTCGCACGTACATTAACGATACCGTTCGCATCAATATCAAATGTTACTTCGATTTGCGGGATACCACGTGGTGCTGGTGGAATATCTGTTAATTGGAAGCGACCTAGTGTTTTGTTGTCCGCTGACATTGGACGCTCACCTTGTAGTACGTGAATGTCAACTGCAGGTTGGTTATCAGCCGCAGTTGAGAATACTTGTGACTTACTTGTCGGAATTGTTGTATTACGCTCAATTAATTTTGTGAATACGCCACCCATAGTTTCGATACCTAAAGAAAGTGGAGTCACGTCTAATAATAGAACGCCTTTTACATCACCTGTAAGTACGCCGCCTTGAACTGCAGCTCCTAAAGCTACAACTTCATCAGGGTTTACTCCTTTATATGGCTCTTTACCAGTTTCACGTTTAATCGCTTCTTGTACAGCTGGGATACGAGTAGAACCACCAACAAGAATTACTTTGTCTAACTCGCTTGCAGAAAGACCAGCGTCTTTTAACGCACGACGAGTTGGTTCTAGTGTTCTTTCAACAAGGTTAGCTGAAAGCTCTTCGAATTTCGCTCTTGTTAAGTTTAATTCTAAGTGTAATGGACCAGCAGCTCCAGCACTAATGAACGGTAATGAAATTTGTGTTTGTGTTACACCAGAAAGATCTTTTTTCGCTTTTTCAGCAGCGTCTTTCAAACGTTGAAGTGCCATTTTGTCTTGACTTAAGTCAATATTGTTTTCTTTTTTGAATTCAGCTACTAAATGATCGATAATAACTTGGTCAAAGTCGTCACCACCAAGACGGTTGTCACCAGCAGTTGAAATAACTTCAAATGTTCCATCTGCTAATTCAAGGATAGATACGTCGAATGTACCGCCACCTAAGTCATATACTAGAATTTTTTGCTCTTCGTCTTGTTTTTCTAAACCGTAAGCAAGTGCAGCTGCTGTTGGCTCGTTAATAATACGTTCTACTTCTAAACCAGCAATACGGCCAGCGTCTTTTGTCGCTTGGCGTTCTGCATCGTTAAAATATGCTGGTACTGTGATAACAGCTTTTGTTACTGTTTCACCTAAGTATGCTTCAGCAGAAGCTTTTAAGTTTTGTAAAATGATTGCAGAAATTTCTTGAGGTGTATAGTTTTTACCTTCAACTTCTACTTTGTAATCTGTACCCATATGACGTTTAACAGACATGATTGTATTTGGGTTCGTAATCGCTTGACGCTTCGCTACTTCCCCTACTTGACGCTCTTCATTTTTGAAAGCTACAACAGAAGGAGTTGTACGGTTACCTTCTGGATTTGGAATAACTTTTGGCTCTCCGCCTTCCATAACAGCTACACAAGAGTTTGTTGTACCTAAGTCAATACCGATGATTTTACTCATGGGGAAACCTCCTACATTTATGTAATTATTGATTTACTTTTACCATTGATGGTCGAATCACACGATCTTTTAGCTTATAGCCTTTTTGGAATTCCTCCACAACCGCATTTGATTCAAATTCACTGTCTTCTACTTGCATAACAGCTTGATGTTCATGTGGATCAAACTGCTTTCCAACAGCTTCAATCGCTTCAACACCTTCTTTTACTAGCGCCTCTTGCAACTGACGATATACCATTTCCATCCCTTGTAATAAAGATTTCATCTGCTCATCATTTGCTTCTACTTGCATTGCTCTTTCAAAATTATCAAGAGCCGGCAAAATATCTGACACAAGGCTTTGTGATCTATATTTTTCAGCCGCTTGCTTATCTAGTTGAACGCGGCGCTTATGGTTTTCAAAATCAGCTTGTAGACGAAGCATGCGACCTTCCGTTTCCGTCAATTTCGCTTGTAATTCATCTACTTTTTCTTGTAAAAGAGCAGCTTCACTTTTTTCTTCAACAGTTTCTTCGCTATTTTCTGGTGCTACAGCTTCTTCTGTTTGCGCTTCTTTTACTTCTTCTACCACTTGTTCATTACGCTCTTCCACAACTTTCACCTCCTTAAAAAGGCAGGGCAGGCACAAATCAGCACGAACCAAGCCATCTAATTTCTTATATTCAACTAATCATCAGCAGCGGGAGATATCTCCGCTACAAATGAAAGTTTCTTATTATTTCGGTTTATACAAACCGTTGAGGCCATCTGTAAATTGTTTTGTAAACAATTGCAACAAACTAATAACACGAGAATATTGCATTCTTGTCGGTCCTAAAATCGCAATTGTTCCGAGCTGCTCATCTCCAATTGAGTATGTCGCAGAAATTAAACTACAATTTTCCATTGCAGCAGAAGAATTCTCACGGCCAATTTTCACTTGAATGCCAATTTGTTTACTCTTTAAGATGTCATAAAAAGCATCTTCATTTTCAATCATATTGAGTAATGATCGGACCTTTTGAATATCATGGAATTCTGGCTGCGCAAGCATATTTGTTTTTCCACCAAAATATACTTTTTCAGATAACGGAAATTGGAATGTACCGTCTAACATCTTCATGACACTATCATAATTATGAACGTACTGACGCAAAACCATTACAATTTCTTTAAAGATTTTATTATGCAGTTCTGAAATCGGTACACCAGACAACTTGTCATTCAAAATGTTAACCATTTTTTCCAAATCTTGCAAATCAACAGATTCTGGAACTGTGATGGTTTTACTTTGCACATGTCCTGTATCAGTTACAATAATTGCAACCGCTGTTTGATGACCAAGTGGAAGAATTTGTACATTTCTCAGCTTATTCGCACTAACTTTTGGCCCAAGAACAATTGCCGTATAACTCGTGAGTTCTGACAAGATTTGCGCGGATTGCTGCGCAAGCTTTTCTGCTTCAAAAACTCTTTGAGCGAACAAGTCTTTAATTTGTACAACATCTTCACTAGGCAAATGTTGCGGTGCAAGAAGATGATCTACATAAAAGCGATACCCTTTTTCAGAAGGAACGCGCCCTGAAGAACTATGTGTTTTTTCAATAAACCCTAATTCTTCTAAGTCAGCCATTTCATTTCGAATTGTTGCTGAGCTAAATGTAATTACTTCTTTCTTAGATAATGTTCTTGATCCAACAGGTTGTGCTGATCCGATAAAATCGTCAATTATCGTCTGTAAAATTAAGAGCTGACGTTCCGTAAGCATTTCATCATCACCTCTGTTAGCACTCTTATGTTTCGAGTGCTAAATCTATTACTAACTTACCAAAGTTGCTATTGAATTGTCAACGGAAACGTGATGAGATAAGGTGAAACTTTTAGCAGCGTTTTTTTTTGCTACTAATTAGCCCTGCCAATCGGGCTCAAACAGACGGTTTCTCTTCTCGATTTACCTCTATGTACCGTCTGTTTGAGCCCGATACAGCGTTTAATCCACCAAGAATGATTGAAAGACTTCATTTCCTAATAACTTCCCTTTTCTTGTTAAACAGACATGAGTGTTTGTTTCTTGAAGCAATTCATGTTCTTTATTATAACGTAATTGTTTTGCAAAGATGTCGTTCATCTCTACGCCGAATTTTTTGCTAAATTCTACTTTTGAAACACCTGCTGTTTTTCGAAGCCCTAAAAATAACTCTTCTTCCATTTTTTCTTGTGTCGTTACTGTATGAACATCTAAATAGGGCAAACCTGTCTCATCAATTTTCGTAAAATATTGCTTTAGTGGACCTACATTTTGAATCCGCTCGCCATTTACGTAACTATGAGCACCCGCTCCGAAACCGTAGTATTCTTCATTATTCCAATAAGTGAGGTTATGTCTACTTTCATAGCCCTCTTTCGAAAAATTACTAATTTCATACTGCTGGTAACCATGCTTTTCCATGGCATCCATCACAATTTCATACATTTTAGCTTCACTGTCTTCACCTGGAAGTCTCAACTTTCCTTTGTTCATTAAATTATAAAAGACCGTTTTCGGTTCAACAATTAAAGAATACGCAGAGAAATGTTGAACCCCAAGTGTAAATGCAATCTCTAACGTTTCTTTCACATCTTCTATCGTTTGACCCGGCAATGCATAAATTAAATCAACATTAATATTTGCAAAACCTATTTCCTTCGCCTCACGAATCGCTATAAACGCATCTTCTCTCGTATGCCTGCGTCCAATCTTTTCCAATAATTCATCACGAAATGTTTGAACACCAAAACTAATCCGGTTTACACCGCCTTCTAGTAGAAGATTTAATTTCTCTTTTGGTAAATCTCCTGGATTCGCTTCAAAAGTTAGTTCACAATTTGGCGCAAACGGACGTAAACGACGATTAATAATGTCTAGCAATTGCTTTGTCTGTTCCATATTTAGCGCTGTTGGCGTTCCTCCACCAACAAAAATCGTTTTCATTTCTTTAAAAGACGTTTTGTTGATTGTATTCACAATTTCTTTCTCTAAATATTGCAAGTATTGTTCAACTGGCTGACGTTCAATAAACACTTTATTAAAATCACAATAGTGACAAATATGCTGACAAAACGGAATATGAATATATGCAGCTTGTATCAAATTCTGTTCCTACCTTTCTAAAAAGAAAACCTCCGCATTTCGGAGGTTTATTTACTTCTGTAATCCTATGCGAACTTTATCTATTCGCATTCTTCCCCAAATAACTTTTCTTCTTACAATCAAAAGCTTCATCACTATTGTAAAGGAGAGATACAAAGATGTCTAAATATTAACCAAAACTTTAAATACTTTGATTTCTGCTCCCTAAATAAAAAGAAGCCGTTTGTACGGCTTCTTTTTATTAGTTATCATCCATTTTCAGTACAGCCATGAATGCCTCTTGTGGTACTTCTACAGAACCAACAGACTTCATACGCTTCTTACCTTCTTTTTGTTTTTCAAGAAGTTTACGTTTACGAGAAATGTCACCGCCGTAACATTTCGCTAATACGTTTTTACGCATCGCTTTAATTGTAGAACGCGCCACAACTTTATTTCCGATTGTCGCTTGTATAGGCACTTCAAACTGTTGTCTTGGAATTAACTCTTTTAACTTTTCTACAATCACTTTTCCGCGGTCATATGCTGAATCACGATGCACAATAAAGGATAGTGCATCAACTTGCTCACCATTCAATAAAATATCCATCTTCACAAGCTTAGATGGTTTATAGCCAATTAACTCGTAATCAAAGGATGCATATCCTTTCGTATTCGACTTTAATTGATCGAAGAAATCATATACGATTTCAGAAAGCGGAATTTCGTATGTCAAAGTAACGCGTGTTTCATCTAAATATTGCATATCAATAAATGTTCCGCGTTTTCCTTGGCAAATTTCCATAACTGCTCCAACATAATCGTTTGGAACCATAATAGATGCTTTTACATACGGTTCTTCTACACGATCAATAGATTGCGGATCTGGCATGTTAGATGGGTTATCAACTATCATGTCTTCACCGTTTGTTAAATATACTTTATAAATAACACTTGGTGCTGTTGTAATTAAATCAATTTTAAATTCACGTTCAATACGTTCTTGAATAATTTCCATATGAAGTAAGCCTAAAAATCCACAGCGGAAACCAAATCCAAGTGCTTGAGACGTTTCTGGTTCAAATTCAAGAGCAGAGTCATTTAATTCTAACTTTTCTAATGCATCACGTAAATCATTATAACGTGCCGAATCAATTGGATATAAACCACAGAATACCATTGGGTTTAATTTACGATACCCCGGCAAAGGTTCTGCTGCTGGACGTTTTGCATGCGTAATCGTATCACCTACACGCGTGTCGCCAACATTTTTAATCGATGCTGCTAAGAACCCTACATCACCTACTGTTAACTCTTTACGTTGTGTTGTTTTCGGTGTGAATACACCAACTTCTGTTACTTCAAACTCTTTACCCGTTGCCATCATGCGTACTTTATCGCCAACTTTTACCGTTCCATTTACAACACGGATATAAGCAATTACACCGCGATATGGATCATATAAAGAGTCGAAAATCATACATTGTAATGGTTCTTCCGAATCACCTGCTGGAGCTGGTACTTTTTCAACGATTTGCTCTAAAATCTCCTCAATACCAATACCCGCTTTTGCAGAAGCAAGAACCGCTTCAGACGCATCTAATCCAATTACATCTTCTACCTCTTGACGAACACGTTCTGGATCAGCGCTTGGTAAGTCAATCTTGTTAATAACCGGTAAAATTTCTAAGTTATTATCAAGTGCTAAATATACGTTTGCTAATGTTTGAGCCTCAATTCCTTGCGCCGCATCCACAACAAGGATCGCACCTTCACAAGCCGCTAAACTACGAGATACTTCATACGTAAAGTCGACGTGTCCTGGTGTATCAATTAAGTGAAGAATATATTCTTCTCCATCTTTCGCTTTATACGTTAATTGGACTGCATTTAATTTAATTGTAATCCCGCGCTCACGCTCTAAATCCATGGAGTCAAGCAACTGTGCTTTCATCTCGCGTTGTGCTAACGCATTTGTTTTCTCCAAAATACGGTCTGCCAACGTGGACTTCCCATGGTCAATGTGAGCAATAATGGAAAAGTTACGAATTTTAGACTGCCTTTTTGCTCTTTCTTCTTTGTTCATCTATTTATCACTCCTACTAATCTCGCCAATATACACTAGCACTGATTATATCAATACAAGGAAAAAGATTCAATGAAAACTGGTGTTACGATATAAGCAAGTACTCTTACTATTATCATATGCAATTTGTAAACAATAGACAAACCTTTCCTAAAAATCCAAAAAGCTATCTTACTCGTACGTAAGATAGCCGCTTTTTTATACTTTAAATTAATGAAATACACCTTTTATTTTATCAACTATGGTACATGTTATGCTACGAATAACATTTTGCACCAAAGAAGTCAATCCTCTTCCCATACTTTCGAACATATTAAAGCTTTTTAATTTTTCTAGTTGCGCTTGTTTTTCTTCAACGGAAAATGCATTTCCAGGAATTATTTTTTCTATATCCCCGTAGTTTGTTCCTGTTATGTGAGCAATTTGCTCATATGTGGGATTATTATAGCCCTTCATTCGTTTCAATCCACTGTTGGCAACTTGCATCCCGGCTAACGTTATAAAAAATGCACTCACAACGACAATGATGCATTTGCGTGTAAACTGCCCCACTTCTTATTTCTCCTTTTCCAATCAATGCGTATATGCCCCTGTGTTGTCTTGATCAACTTGATGATGAAGAGCTGCGTTCAAGCCACTCGCAATTAAATTCGCCATATCTTCAATAAACGCATCCACTTCTTTAGGTGTTACCATTAAATTATGTCCTAGTGGGGCTAGCACTTCATAAATTAGCTTTCTCTTCTCTTCTTCTTCTAGCGTACCAACCGCTCCCAAAAACATAGTGCGGCTTTTTTCATCTGGCATATCTTCTTCTGTCAGCTTCTTCTTTTCACCAAATGTAAAACCGGCTGGGAGTAAAGAACGAGATGGTTTTACACCCTCACGCATCTCACGCCCAAAATGCTTTAAGATAAAATCAATTGTGTCACTTGTAATTGAAACTGCATCTACAACGGTCGGAACGCCAATTGCAATCACCGGTATACCTAGCGTATCCTTACTCAATTCTTTTCGTTTATTCCCAACACCAGAACCAGGATGAATACCAGTATCTGAAATTTGGATGGTACTATTTACTCGTTCAATAGAACGAGCAGCAAGCGCATCAATCGCAATTACAAAATCTGGTTTCGTCTTTTCAATGACACCATAAATCATATCGCTCGTTTCAATACCTGTAATCCCCATAACCCCCGGCCTAATTGCACTGACAGGCCGAAACCCTTCCTCAACACTTTCCGGCTGCAGCTGAAATAAATGGCGCGTAACAAGGACATTCTCTACAACAATTGGACCTAAAGCATCCGGCGTTACATTCCAATTACCTAGACCAACAATTAAGCAACTTGCTTCTTCACTTATTCCAATTTCTTTTAGAAAGTGCGAAAATTCCTTTGCAAAAATCCCTTCTACTTTTTGTTGCAGCGCTGTATCTTGCTGACGAATTCCTTGCACTTCTAAAGTTAAATAATTCCCTGGTTTCTTTCCCATCGTCGGAGCGGCACTTTCATCGATTGTCACCTTTGTAATTGTAATCCCTTCTTCTTCGCGCTCTTTTACAATTACACCTTGAATCGCTGTTTTTTCTTCTTGCTTCTCTTGCAGCATTTGGTGGGCTTCTAATGCAAGATCTGTTCGAATCCCATATTTACTTAAATCAAGCGGTTCACTCATACAATCTCCTCCACTATTCATATTAAAATGAAACTTCCATCAGCGAGAGTTTTCTTCATCCCCCACAAATTTTCGACATATAGATTGCTGCTGTGCAGAAACAAAGGAATCTGCTACTTTCTTGCTCCCTTTGTTTGAATTTTGCACGTGGCAGAAAAAGGACTTGACCGCTTCTATGCATGGTCAGATGCTCTCGACCAACTAAAAAGAGGAAGGTTTTATGCCGTTTTTTTAATTTGGATTTATATAGAATTCCCCAATTTATTTTCAGACATTCTTTTCCTATATTGAAATTTCATCGATCTCACTATTGCAATTCTCTTCTCCGTTTGATAGAATATCACTTGTTCTATGTAAGAATCGAGTCACTCGATTGCACCAGGGAGGTGAAATATATGGCAAACATTAAATCTGCTATCAAACGTGCTAAACTTAGTGAAGAGCGTCGTGCACATAACGCTTCTATCAAGTCTGACATGCGTACAGCTGTTAAAACTGTAGAAGCTTTAGTTAACAATAACGATCTTGAAACAGCAAAAGAAGCATACAAAGTAGCTTCTAAAAAACTTGACAAAGCAGCTCGTAAAGGTCTTATCCACCAAAACGTTGCATCTCGTCAAAAATCTCGCTTAGCGAAACAAGTAAACGCGTAAGGCGTTTAAAAACGATCCGTATGGGTCGTTTTTTATTTACAAAAAAATGTTCATGCAGATGTTTACATGAACATTTTTCCACTATCCAATATGATTTAAACGCATAAGAAAAAATTCTAGCACAAGACGTTTATCCATTCTTCCTGTCTTCATATTGTAATCTGCCTCAGCAAGTTCGTGAATCACTCGTTTTAACGCTTCAAACGAGAAAAAATTTGTTTGATTCATAGCCAGCTTCACACGATACGGATGTACACCGATGTGAGATGCAATTTGATTTTGCCCATAACCACGCTGCTGAAGTTCTTTCACTTGATATAATAAACGAAATTGACTCACAAGAAGCGCAAGCAGTTTAATCGGTTCTTCTTGTTGTGTGAATAACCCTTCTAAAATACGCATCGCACCTGCAATATCTTTTTTTACTACCTTTTCTGTTAAAGAAAATACATTTTGTTCAACAGACTTTGGAACGAGTTCTGCGACAAGCTTTGCCGTAATTTCACCGCCTGTTCCCACATATAATGTTAGTTTATCCATTTCCTTAGCAAGCATCGTTACATTACTTCCAACAAACTCTAATAACAAACTAACTGCCGCTTCTTCTATTTGAATATGCATTTCTTCCGTACGGCTTATAATCCATTTACGTACATCTTGCACTTGCATAGCATTTGCTTCTACTACATCCGCTGTTTTTTTCAAGAGCTTCGTAACTTTTTTACGCTCGTCCAATTTTTCAAACGGAGCAATAAACACAAGGATCGAAAATGGCGAAGGTTCAGCAATATATTCTTCTAGCACTTTGACGTTTTGCTCAATTTTGGCTTTTTGTGATGTTAAAAACAACGGTGATTTTACAACGATAATTTTACGTTCTCCAAAAAAAGGAAGCGTCCTTGCGTCCTCAACAACTTCCTCTATATATGATTCTTCCAAGTCATACGTAACGACATTAAACTCACGATCCTCCTCAGCTAACGCTTCTGATGTCAAAAGCCGAAGTGTTTCATTTATAAAATATGCCTCTGTTCCATATAACAAGTATAACGAAGCAAATTGCTTTTTCTTTATTTTTTTATGTATATCACTCATGTCATTTCCTACTCCCTAACACTTTATATACTTATAGTAATGTGACAACTGCTGTTTTACAAGTCCAAAGGAACAGGCAGCCACCCGTTCCTTGATCTATATAAAACGTTACAAAATAAGCCCCGGGAACCTTATTTCATAACGGTGACCACCTTAATTTTATTGTTTGCACCTTCCTTGCGAGTTATGAATGACAACTGTTAGCACACTTGGAAAAGCATTGAACCAATCAAGCTTGAATCGGAATTATCCCACCGCTCAAAATCTTGAAAAGAGACTTTACCAACTATCAAAGTTAAATATTTAGAATTTTAAATCAATAGCAAGATTACGAGTTACGAATAACTGGATAAATTGTAGATTTTTTTCTGACAATATTTTATACTATAGTGGAATGTTGGGAGGGATTCAGAGATGAATGAATTTGAAAAAAACGTTCAAAGTAAGCGTAATGACGCTGTCGACTCAGGGGTAGGCTTTATCGTTTCATTCGGATTTTTTACCACCTTATTTATCATCGCAACAGTCGTTAAATTTATCGGTTCTTAAAGGCTGCATGTGGCAGTCTTCTTTTTTTCTGTGTTTCATCATATGTTAACTTACTGTGAAATGTTCCCGCATCGCCTCGAAAAACATAAGAAATCGCCCCTTGTTCATCAGTTCTCCACACTTCAATTCCACGTTCCTTTAAACGCTCTAACACTTCAATATGCGGATGTCCATAACGATTTTTTTCTCCAATAGAAATAATGGCTTTTTTCGGCTGAACAGCATCTAAAAACTGCCCTGAAGATGACGTTTTACTTCCGTGATGCCCAACCTTTAAAACGTCTGCATGCAGCTCTGGATACCATTGTATAAGGCGCTTCTCACCAGCTTCTTCTAAATCACCCGTAAACAACCATGTTAATCCCCCTATTTTTGTCCAAAGTACAATAGATTGATTATTATCTTCTTTTTCCTCTCCTTCTGGTGATAATACTGAAAACACCGTCTCTCCCGCCTTCCAGCTATCTCCCTTTTCTACAATTCGAACAGGCACATTCTTTTGCATAGCAAACTGCTGTATTTGTTGTTCAAGCAAAGAGAATTTTATTTTCTTCCCTAACACTACTTCTTTTACCGCAATAGATTGTATTACCTCTTGCACTGCTCCCATGTGATCCATATCTCCATGTGTCACAATTAATTTATCAATCATTCTCACACCCTCTTTTTGTAAAAAAGGAACGAGAATATCATGCCCAACAGAAAATTCATGTTTTTTCTGCTGCCATTCTTCTTTCTTTACCGGAAGTGTTCCACCAGTATCGATTAAGTACGTCCCCTGATTATATGGAAGGCGAATCAAAATAGCATCCCCTTGTCCGACATCAATATAAGTAACACTTCCGTTTGCATTTACAAACGGAAAGGCATAGTGGCATGTACTAAGGAGAAAAAAACTCGATAGAAACAGTAGGCGATATTTTCTCCACATTAGCCCTTCCCATGATAAAAGAACGGTTACAATACTTATACAATATAAAGCAACGAGAAATGGCTGGGTTTGTCCAAAGATAAGGCGTACAAACGGTAAGGCTTCGCACATTTTCAGCATTATATTCGATACGTTTATACATAGGGACAACAAATCTGCTAACCATTGAGACACAATAGGAAGACATATAAGACATACAAGAATGACGATACAAACCGGTAAAACAAGTAAAGATAAAAACGGGACATAAATCATATTAAGAAGGATACTGTAAGGAGATACATAACCGAAGTGATAAAGTAAAATAGGTATACTTGTCAATTGAGAAATAACGGAAAGGTATATAGAATTTTTCACTATACCATTTTCATTAGCCAACAAACGTGATGAAGATAATAAAAGAGAAAAACTTCCAACAAATGAAAATTGAAACCCAATGTCAAACAATACATACGGATCATAAAAAAGCATAATTATTACTGTCATACTTAAAGCATCCATCCCGGACACTCTCACTGCTCGCGTAAGAGCTCCAAACACAATAACAGCTGCTATAGATGCCCGAACAATAGATGGTGAAGCCCCTGCACAAAACGTATATAACGGAATACAAACAAGCAGAAGCATCGTTGTGCTTTCACGCGTCATACCAATTCGAAGGGATACAAAATAACATATTGCAGTTAACAAGACAATGTGCGATCCTGATATCGCTAATAAATGAACAAGTCCAAACTGTTGATACTGTTCTTCTACTTCAAACGCCATATATTGACGATCACCAAACAATAAAGCATTCATAAAAGCTGCTGACTGCCCCGAAAAAGTCTCTCCTATATAAGAAACAGTTGCTTGTCGCATCGAAAATAACCAATGAACAAACGACATATCTTTTTGCACACAATTCGAAAGCGATTTCACTTCAAAAAGGGCATGAATATGCTGTTTATATAAATAATCCTTATAATCAAACGCATAAAAATTGCGAGGAGATGGTGGTTCTTTCAACGTACCAGTAAACGTACACAACATACCAGGGGTTAACTGTTTCAATTTTTCTTTTAATTCACGAGAAGGAATTTTGTAAAACAACTGAACTGTTTTATCATTGTCCATTTGCAACTGGAAAGAAAGACGATTTCCATTTATAATCGGGGTACTTTGAATTGTACCTATTACATCTGCTTCCCGAAAAGAAAGCACCGAATCATTTTGCGCATCTACATAAGTCGCGTATACATAGGTAAGACCAAACGCGAGGATAATCAAGGAGAGCATCCGAAGAGAGGTACGTGAAAAACAAACTACACAATAACAACCAAAGATAAGAAAAGGGACGATAGTAAAAGAGGAATAAGCTGTTGCAACCCCAAAGATAACTGAGATTGCAACGCAAATCCATTGCCCGCGCAACACGTACTCACCTCACGGTTTACACCATATTTTTTGCCTGTAGTAATACTTGTTGCAACTGCTCTAACGTCATTTCATCAGTTTGTATCGAAGACAAAAACTGTTTTAACTCTCGCATTTTTTGTTGTTCTTCTAATGTTGTTACGTCAAATGCAAGAGGAACATGTTTTATCCTTACATTTGCTTGTTCAAATAACTCAAGCGCATACGGATGATTTTTATAATCTTGCGCGTAATACACGGCTGTAATACCACTTTGAATAATCGCTTTACAGCAATGCAAACACGGAAAATGGGTAACATAAATTTCCGCTCCGTCTGTTTTCGCACCAAATTTCGCGCATTGCAATAGCGCATTCATTTCAGCATGAATTGTACGCACACAATGATTATCAATGACATAGCAGCCTTCATCTATACAATGCACACCGCCGGCAATCGACCCATTATAACCCCCAGCAATAATACGTTTATCCCGCACAATTGTCGCGCCAACCGCAAGTCTTGTGCACGTGCTGCGAAGTGATAATAAATGACTTTGTGTCATAAAATATTGATCCCAAGAAACTCGTTCCATTATCTTCACCTACTTTTAAAATCTGTTTATAGTGTAGCGAAATAAGAAAAAAGTCGTCAATGTTTATTTAATGAACAATTATCTCACCTTTCATTTTTTCCAGTGATTTTTCACCAATTCCATCGACTTCTAATAAATCTTCTACTTTTTGAAAGAGGCCATGCTGCTCACGATACTTGATAATATTTTCTGCTTTCCTAGGACCAATGCCCGATATTTTTTCAAGCTGTTCCTTTGTCGCTGTGTTTATTTGTATTTTCCCTTCTGACAAAGGTGCTTCATTCACAGTGGAATTTTGCTCTCCTTTTTTCGGCACATAAATCACCATTTGATCCTGTACAAGCTGTGCTAAATTTACTTTTGTTACATCTGCTTCTGGTAAAAATCCTCCTGCCTTTTCAACGGCATCTTTCACCCGCGCTCCACTTTGTAATTCATATACTCCTTCACGATGCACAGCTCCTTTCGTATCAATAATAATCGTTTTCGACTGCAATTTAGATTCTGTTACCTTTGTTTTCTCCTTTCTTTCTTCTATTTTCGATTTTGCTTCCACTTTCACTGTCGATTGTTCTTGTCCTCCTTTTGTTTGCCATACAAATAAAATACTGACAACACAAATTACCGCAAACAAAACGAGCCACTTTCTGGGCAAATTCATCATCATCATTTTGCACCTCTAATTCATAAATTCAATATAAACTTCATATTGTTTAGGAGAAAGATGTTACGAAGGAGGGGATGAAACATTGAACATAGGAATAATAGGAACAGGAAATATGGGGAATATACTTATTGATGCATGTATCGAAGCCCGTGCTGTCAAACCTTCGTGTCTTACCATCATTAATCGTACTTTCGCAAAAGCATATCATATAAAAGAGAAGTATCCTTCTATTCATATAGCAAAAACAATCCAAGAAGTAATCGAACGCTCTGAACTCATTTTTATTTGTGTAAAACCATTAGACATACACACTATTTTGACAAAGCACGCTTCAATTCTTACCAACGATAAATGTCTAATCTCTATTACAAGTCCCATATCTACCGAGCAATTAGAAACGATTGTATCTTGTCACGTTGCTCGTATTATTCCGAGTATTACAAATCGCGCATTAGCTGGGGGCTCTTTATGCACATTCGGAAAAAACTGCTCACAAGAATGGCAAAGATGTATATTGAACTTGTTTCAAAAAATCTCTAAACCTATCATCATTGAAGAAAATATCACAAGAGTAGCATCCGATATCGCAAGCTGCGGCCCAGCATTTTTCAGTTACTTATTACAACGTTTTATTGACGCATCTGTAGAGGAAACAAATATTACACGTGAAGAAGCTACTATTTTAGCGAGTGAAATGATTATCGGGATGGGAAAACTGCTAGAAAAGCAAATTTTCACCTTACCAACTTTACAGGAGAAAGTTTGCGTAAAAGGAGGTATAACAGGAGAAGGGATTCGTGTCTTAGACGAACATATTGGAGATTTGTTTAACAAGGTGTTAAAACGAACACATGAAAAGTATGAAGAGGATGTAGAGCACATAGAACAGCAATTTAATAAACATTAATATATCTTTTACGACAGAAACAACTATATTCCTTCATAAAATATTTTATTTTTTGCTATTAATAAAAAAGCAACCGAGAATGGTTGCTTTTTTATTATGCATTTTTTGTAGCGACAAAGAAGATTCGCTCTGTTTGTTCTGTGACTTCTATTCTTTCGAAGTCTCCTGTTACACGGAGAACAGTAAAACCGGCGTTTTCAAGCCACTTCGTCAGTTCTTCAACAGGATATGTACGCTGCATATGCAATTCATCAAACCGATGATACACATCCTCTTCTTCATCTCGTACAAAAAATGTCAAATCATGCTCCACACTATTTGGCCCTTCACCTGGGAAACAGTTCCAAATAAGAGAGATTTCATCTTCATTCATTGTATACGTTTCATTTTGAAATACGTGATGAATTTTATAAAGAGAGTGCACATCAAACAAAAACAAACCATCTGGACGCAAATGATGATACACACGTCGGAATGTCTCTTGGATGCCCTCTTCTTCTAGTACATAATTTAACGAATCACAAAAAATTGTTACACAATCGAACTCGCCTGGAACATCTAACTCACGCATATCTTGTTGATAAAAAGGAATAAATTGTCCTTCTTCACCTAACTTTTGTTGAGCAATTGTTAACATTTCTTCTGATAAATCTACCCCTGTTACATCGTATCCTTTTTGTACAAGAGGTAACGTAACATTCCCTGTTCCGCAAGCAACATCAAGAATTTTCGCATCTGTTTTACCAATTTGCCCCAAGCTTTGTTCCGTAAATTCCACCCACTTTTCATATGGGACATCATTCATTAGTTCATCGTATAACAATGCAAATTGTTCGTATCTCATTGACCTAACTCTTCTGTAACATCTTCGCGCGGTACATCGCCCCATAGACGCTCTAAATTATAATAATCACGCTCATCTTTATGGAATACGTGTACAACAACATCACCAAGATCAACAAGTACCCAACGTGCCTCTTCAAAGCCTTCCATACGTTTTACATCAACTTGTACTTCATGTGCTTGTTCTTTTACTTCACGAGCAATTGCTTGTACTTGTTTATCTGAGTTACCATGACAAATTACAAAATAATCAGCAAGCGGGGAAATCCCTTGCATGTTCAACACAACAATATCTTCTGCTCTTTTATCATCAGCTGCTCGCGCTGCCAATATTAATAATTCTCTGTCCTTCATTTCGTAAGGTCCTCCTTAATGACTGCATTATACGTTTGAAATGTTAATGGATAAATCGTTTGATTCTTTTCCATTAAAAATTGTATCGTATGCTTTAAAGCATATAATAACGCTTGATTGAGATCTTCTCGTGCTAGCTTCCGTGCTTCTTCAACACCTGGAAACTTACGACCAGGTTCAATATAATCCGCCACGTAAATCACTTTATCAAGATTCGTCATCTGTTCATGTCCACTCGTATGATACGTAATAGCTTGTAGTATGTCAGCATCTGTAATACCGACTTCTCGTTCTACTAAATATGCCCCAACTGGCGCATGCCATAATTCTTTATTATAAAGTAATAAATCTTTTGGCAAATTTTCTCGCTTAATAATCTCTTCCATTTCTGAAATCGGTCTACACTTTGCATAATCGTGAAAAATCGCTGCCATTTCTGCCTTTTTTTCATCAACACCATATTGCTTTGCAAGTTCAATAGCCGTTTCCATAACACCAATTGTATGAATATAACGCTTTTCATGCATTTGCTGTTTCACAATTTCAAGTGCCCGTTTACGATCCATATAGCCCATTCCTCTCAATATATTCCTGTACCCCTTTAGGAAGCAAGTATTTGCACGTCTTCTTCTTTGTAAAACGTTCGCGAAGAAGCGAAGAAGAAATAGCAAATTCCGGAATTTCTATCGTTACAATGTCATAAGGCGTAGAAAGTGTATAACCAGGCCGAGCAACACCGACAAATGTAACGAGCTTTAACAATTCATCGATGTTATACCATTTTGGTAAATACTCCACCATATCCCCGCCAATAATAAAATAAAATTGAACGTCTGGATGCTCCTTTGTCAATTGTAACATAGTGTCATATGTGTAAGACGGACCTTCTCGTTCCAGTTCCGCTAAACAAATAGAGAAATACCTGTCTTGTTCAACTGCTAAATGAATCATTTCTAAACGATTACGTACACTTGTAACATCCTTATCTCGTTTATGAGGGGGGACTTGATTTGGTAAAAACCAGACCTCATCAAGTCCCAATGCATCATACACTTCATTTGCAATTAACAAATGTCCATTATGCGGCGGGTCAAATGTCCCGCCAATAATCCCGATTCTCTTCAAAGAAAACGCCCCTTTACCTCGTCCTTATAAGTGGTAGTTCTCATTTATGACAAAATGAGAAGCCTATACGAACTCGATTGGTTCAACTAACTTTTAGAAATCGTTACTTTGTTTTTGGTAACACAATACGTTTATTTTCTTTTGATTCTTTATATAAGACGATTGTACTTCCGATAACCTGTACAAGTTCAGCGTTTGCACCTTGCGAAAGTTCTTCTGCTACTTCATGGCGATCAAATTCGCAGTTTTGCAGTACACTAACCTTTATCAACTCGCGTACTTCTAGCGCTTCTGCAATTTGTTTTACCATATTTTCATTTACGCCGCCTTTACCAACTTGAAAAATTGGCGTTAAATGATGCGCCTCTGCACGTAAAAATCGTTTTTGTTTTCCTGTTAACATGTGTTTAGCCTCCAAGCTTTTTCATTACTATTTGTTTCATTCGTTCTATATCTGGCAAACGTCCCGTCCAAATTTCAAATGCAAGTGCGCCTTGAAAAACAAACATATCAATGCCGTTTTGTACAATCGCTCCATGTGCCTTCGCGTCTTGCAATAACTTTGTTTTAAACGGATTATAAATAATGTCAGATACAATGCTTCCTTTTTTCAAATTCCGAATGCGTAGCGGTGTATCTTCGACATGAGGATGCATCCCTACTGTCGTTGTATGGATGATAATATCATACAGTGCTTGCTTATCTGTTGCTTCTTCTAAGGAAAGTGCCAAAGACACGACTTCACTTCTACAATCTGCAATAAGCTGCTCTGCTTTCTCTACTGTACGATTTGCAATGTCAATCTCTTTCACACCAGCATCTGCAAGTGAATAATAAATTGCACGGCACGCCCCGCCAGCTCCGAGCAGTAAAATACGTTTGTTCGTTAATGGCTCTTTACTAATAGATTGCAATGAACGAACATACCCTATTCCATCTGTATTATAGCCAATTAATTTTCCTTCTTTATGAAGTACTGTGTTTACCGCACCGATTTGTTCTGCCAAAGGATCAATTTCGTCTAAATGCTGCATAATCGAAACTTTGTGCGGTGTTGTCACATTAAATCCAACAACTCCAAGTGCCTTCAATCCTTTCACCGCTTCGCCTAATTCACTCTCTTGAACGAGAAAAGCATGATAATGTGCATCCATTTCTAAATGAGCAAATGCATCATTATGCATAAGCGGTGATAAGGAATGTCCAATTGGGTTTCCAATTACACCATATAATTGTTTCACAAGTCCTCACCACTTTAAATTAAAGATTTACGTAATGAAACACTAACTCCTTTTGGTACATGTGCTGCAATTTTTGCACCAGCTTCATTCACCGTCACCCATCCTAAACCTGAAAATACAACATCTGTTTTGGGTTCACGAATGGTAAACTCATACTTTATAAGCTCAGGCATGTTTTCAAGTTCTTCTGGTGTTGGCGGATTTAATAATTCTCCGGCATGCTTTTCATACAATGCATCTGCTTTTTCAAGCTTCGTACGATGAATCGTAAGACGATTAGATAAATGACAAGTAAACGAACGACGACCGCCACTTATATAATCAAATCGTGCTAGTCCACCGAAGAATAACGTTTGTTCTTCATTCAGTTGAAAGACCATCGGCTTAATTTCTTTTGTTGGCGTAATTATTTTTAAGCTTTGTTTCCCAACGTAATGCGCCATTTGATGATGATTAATAATACCTGGTGTATCATATAAAGATGACGTTTCATCAAGCGGAATATCAATTAAGTCCAGCGTTGTACCTGGGAAATGTGATGTCGTAATGACATTTTCCGTTTCCTCGCTAAACGTTTTAATAATACGGTTAATAAACGTTGATTTCCCAACGTTTGTACATCCAACAACATAAACATCTTTCCCATTACGATATTGTTCAATTGCACTTGCAAGCTCCTCAATACCTTGACCTTTTGCTGCACTAATTAAGAAAACATCTTCTGGCATTAGGCCCAGTTGCTTTGCACTATATCGCATCCAATGTGTAAGCTTTTCCTTCTTTACTGATTTTGGAATTAAATCTGCTTTGTTACCGACAAGAAGTACTTTATTATTTCCAACAAAGCGATGCAGGCCAGGAAGCCAGCTTCCACTAAAGTCAAAAATATCAACAATTTTAACAACTAATGCATCCGATTGTCCAATCCCATTTAAAATGCGTAAAAAATCATCATCTGTTAATGACACATCTTGGATTTCATTGTAATGCTTTAAGCGAAAACAACGCTGACAAATGATATGTTCTTTCTCTAACGAAGAAGCGGGTGCATAACCAACTTCATTTTTATTTTCTGTTTGGATGGCAACGCCGCATCCAATACATTTAAACGTCTCAGTCAAACTTTATTCCTCCCAATTAATTAAACCTTTTTTCTTCATGTTACGCATAATTCTACGCTCAATTTTCCGATTAAAGCGCGTCATAAATCCATCTGTTTTTGCAACTGGAACAACTAAAATCGTATGCAACCCAACACGATTGCCACCAAGCACATCTGTTAATACTTGATCTCCAATTACAACTACTTCTTCCGCACGTAGATTCATTTTCATTAGCGCTTGTTTAAAAGCACGAACAAGTGGCTTACGGGCGCTATGAATAAACGGAATACCTAGTGGATCAGCAAAATCTTTTACACGTTGTTCGTTATTATTCGAAACAACTGTCACTTGAATGTCGTGTTCCTTCATTTTCGCAAACCATTCTTCCAATTGCGGTGTCGCATTTGGACGATCCCATTCAATCAAGGTATTATCTAAATCAGTAATGATTCCTTTTACACCTCGGTTTTTCAATTCTTCAGGCTGAATATGATACACGTTTTTCACGTATTCATTCGGTAAAAATAAACTCAATCTCTTTCACCTCTTTGAGGAGTTTTATATAGTTCAACTTCCATTTTGAGAACGATTTTCTCTCAAAATGGTTAACTGAACTTATCGGGCTCTTACAGGAAGTCATTCTTCTCATGATTTTCTGTTAAAGCAGGATAAATCATCTAACAGCTACTGTCCGTTAAAATTGGAGAAAATTTTTCGACAGCATTTTTCGATTATGCATCTGTGGATAAACTTGTACACAATTTCCCTCTTGTCAAATTCAGTTAATTCAAAAATTATCAACAATTCTTACACACCTTATCCACGATAGAGTGTGGATAACCAACAGATTGTGACATAAGACAATTTTTGGTACATTAAATGAGACAAATTTCCTTTTTCGCAGGAGGTGAACCGCCTTGACGGCGAAACATATGGAACAGTTATCTACTGAATTACTCACTGAGTCTTATTATAAAGCAAAAGAACTAAAATTAAATCCTGACTTCATTTTACTTATTAAACAAGAAATCATTAGACGCTCATTAGAGGACAAGCTTTTAAAATCGTCTTAAGCATATATACAGTAAAACTTCCGTCGGTCACATTTAACCACTGATAATTAGTTGAACAAGCTCCCCTTTATTACGTGAGAAAAATAGATACTGCTTCACCTGTAAAAAGAGCCATCTTATAAGACGGCTCTTTTATAATCGAGTTGCCACTTTCTCACCAACACGAACCTCTTGTCCACTAGCTAATGATTGAATGACTTCAACCATACCTTTTTCAAATAATAGCACGACTGTCGAGCCAAATGTAAAATAGGCCATCTCTTCACCTTTTTGCATAGTTTCTCTCTCATGCAACAGTTCAATACTATTTACAAACATTGCACCTACTTTAACAAGCGCCATCCGCTCGCCTTCGCTCTCTATTTCTGTTACAGAGCGATAGTTTTTAGACAACGTATCTTTTCCATATTTCATACCTGCTGCATTAACAGGATATGACTTCCTTCCAAGTACAAAACGCTCTGTCACTGTACCAGAAAGCGGACTATGAATACGATGGTAGTGGCTTGGGCTTAAATAAATCACCATGTATGTACCACCTGCGTAACGCGTTGCCCTTTCATCCGTACCAAGCATGTCTACAATTGAATACTGTTTTCCTTTAATCTCAAACATTTTTGTCTCATTAATGGGACCATGATCTGCAAAAACGCCATCAACCGGACTCACAATAGCAGACTCTTCTGTATCAATTGATCGTTTGCCCTCTTTTAATTTACGCGTAAATAATTCATGAAGCGTTTGATACTCTTTTAAACCCCTCTCCATCTCATCTTGTTTAATTTGAAATACCTTCGCATAAGATGGAATAATCATTGAGCTTAAACGAGACTGTGCAAATTTACGCAATATATAGGACGTAAAACGACCGTTTGTAAGTTCAATCAATAATCGATATAACGTACGTCGCAAACTGCGAAACCCCCTACCATGATATATAATGTTGTAATAAGACCCTTACATGTAGTTTTTCCTATTCTTATTTCTATATCATAAATTATTAGCACCTTTTAATATTACAGATAGAACCCATCATTTTCAACCGTGAACATGGATTTATCATAGGAGTTTCGTTTTATCCAATAAGAAAAGTGCCTGCTTTCGAATAAAAGCAAGCACTTTTCTTCTTTACTATTTCCCCTTCTTCTCCTTCTCTGCACGAACAAATTCATGAAACATCTTCATTAATGCCCGCTTCTCGATACGTGATACGTAGCTCCTTGATATACCAAGTGCTTTCGCAATCTCGCGCTGCGTTTTCTCTTTCTCCATACCAAGACCAAATCTGTTTACAATCACTTCTTTTTCTCGTTCATCTAATATGTCAATATACTCTTTAATTTTCTCAAGCTCCATACTTAGTTGAATCGTATCGATTACATCTTCTGATTCTGATTTTAAAATATCGATTAAGGAAATCTCATTCCCTTCCTTGTCCTGTCCAATTGGGTCATGAAGAGAAACGTCTTTTTTCGTTTTCTTTAATACCCGTAAATGCATTAAGATTTCATTTTCAATACAACGAGCTGCATATGTTGCTAGTTTCGTTCCCTTTCCTTGCGAATAGCTTTCGATTGCCTTAATTAAGCCAATCGTACCGATGGAAATTAAATCTTCTGAATCTTCTCCTGTATTTTCAAATTTTTTCACAATATGTGCTACAAGACGCAGATTATGTTCGATGAGGAGATTTCTTGCGTGCGCATCCCCTTGCTCCATAAGCTCCAGGTACTTCCTTTCCTCATCAGGCGACAATGGCTGTGGAAATGCATTATTTTTGACATACGATACGAATACAAACATTTCACGAATCATATATCCAATTGCGGCGAACAGACTCAACCTCTTCACCCCCGCAAAAATAGTGGTCTTTACTATATGTATGTGGGCGAGTGGTTGTTTGTGTCTGTACAGCTTTATAGACAAAGCGAAAAACATTCATTATTTAAATGCATTTGTTTCAAACTTTCCACCAAATTGCTTTTCCCGTACTCGCATCTATATAGCGAATTTCTCGTCTATTGCTATAATCCCCATTATATTCTTTATTGTTTTCTGCCGTTGTTTGACTATAAATAAGTCGATACTGTGGAGGCTCTTGTTCACTTTCCTCAAACCACCTTAATTCTGCCCGAAGCGATTGACAATACCGCTCTAACGCTTGCTTTCCACTCACTTTCACTTCCTTGTCATAAGTGAGCAGCTTTTGAATAAGACTTTGCGACGTACCACTATACGCTCTTATGTGGCCGGTTTCTCCGTCCACAACGACGCGTACCAACTCACCTTCTATTCGAACATCATTTACATATACGTAAAAATGAAAGTGCCCTGGATCTTCTTCATCAGGATCATCTTGATTACTCCAAACACGAAGATATTGTTCGTAATTTGGAAATACCTTCCCTAAAAATTGTAGCGCCTTTTCAAAACACTGCTCACGAGTTAATACAGGGTTTCCTACGTCGTTTCCCCGTTCATAATATCCAAGCAACTCATTTGTTTCTTTATCCACTTTCACAGTAATTGACGTTTCATACTGGAATATATGAAACGTTTTCTTCCAGTACGCATCAAAAGATTTGTCATCTTCTTCTGCATCCTCTTGTTGATCTGGTACCTTTGCCCAAATAATTTTCTTATCTGTTTCTCCCTCTTCTTCGTGTACTTTCTTCATAACGTTCTTATCTATATGAAATAAACGATCGATATTTGCTGCTAGTTGCGGTTTCTCACTTAAAGCTGGCAATTCTTTTGTTTCAATCACATAATGATTACGATCATGCCAGTCTTCTCCAGTATGTACATCAATAAAAGCATGTGCAGGAATCGGTTCATATACAAGATAATAACCTTGTTCTATTTCGCCATCCTCCCACTCAAACAACGAATTCGAAAGCTGGATAAAGACAGGCTCCATACTCTGCCTTTGCTTCAACTGCTTTGTCACAACTTCTTTCTCTACAATAGAACTAGGCCACAATGGTTTTTCCTTTATGCCATTGTTTCTAAATTTCCTAACATTCCCATCTAAATCAACTTCTACTACAAAACCTGTTCGAGGCAACGAATAGCCATTTACTTCCTGCCTATATTCAATCACTATACTTGCCTTTCTTTCATTTATATAAATAACCGTACATTCTTTATATGTATGCGGTGCATGCTGCTGCAAGAATGCATCCGCAATGCCTTTTCCTTGCTCTTTACTTATACTTAGCTGCTTTGTAACACCTTCTTTATGGATAGATAATTCCATTAACTCTCCTGTTTCTTTTCGGAAACAAACTTGAATGTATTCTTCAGGATTCTCCTGTTTCTCCCACCATAATAAATGAACATCTTCATTTACGCTTTCATCATCAACAACAAGTGTATAATCATGTGGAATTTCAACAATATGTGCTACCTGTTGTATTCTTTTCCTATCTACTTGATTCATCATATTCCCCCTATGGTAAAAAATACATCTATATCATATCACACGAAATTATCTTTATTTTGTATAAATGGGATTAGTAGGAATTTGCGAAATTATAGCTGATTACCTAATAAAGGTCGTAATCCCTATCCAACAAAAAAATGACTAAAATCCCTAGTCGTTTACTTCGTTTCACGATGCAATGTTACTCGTTTTAATTGTGGACAGTACTTTTTTAGTTCAATACATTCTAGGTTATTTCGTTTATTTTTCTTTGTAATATAATTGCGGGCACCGCATTCTGTACAAGCTAATGTAATATTTACGCGCATAAGTGTGTGACTCCTAAAAATTTCATTCCGTTTCGTAAAACGAAATCGTTATGATTTATATCACAAACTTTATTATACGCTTTGTCAATTCCATATTAAAAAAACACCATTCTCCTTATTTTTTTGTAAACGATTCAAAAAAGACAACAAACTGAAACAATTTGTTCATACGAAATTCACATCAATCGATTAGTATAAGAGTATACAGAGTTTACATACAATAAATTCCATAACAAAGGAGGGACCTCTCATGAAAACACGTTATCGCTTTATGATCTCATCATTCGCAGCATGTGCGTATATGATATGGTATTTAGTGTAAGCAACCTTATTTTCCAAATAAGAAAAAGGTGTGTAGAAAATGGATTATAACCAAACAACAGTTAATTACTGGAAAGCATTTGTATTACCTTATACATTTGCTCTTGAAGAACTGAAAACAAAATTCGAAATTATGAACCGGGAAGCTCAGTTTCTAGAAGACTACAACCCGTTTGAACATATAAAAACACGATTAAAGCAACCAAAAAGTATTATTAAAAAGCTAGAACGAAAACACTTAACACCAACTGTTGAAAACGCTCAACAGCATTTATTCGATATCATTGGCATTCGAATTACATGTTGTTTCGTGGAAGATATTTATTATTTAAAAAAATTGATTGAAAAACGAACAGATATGGAAATCGTAGAAGTTAAAGATTATATTAATACGCCAAAACCAAATGGCTATAAAAGTCTCCATATGATTATTAAGTATCCATTAGCATTAAATTCTGGAACACAAGATGTTTTTGCAGAAATTCAATTACGTACGCTAGCAATGGATTTCTGGGCGAGTTTAGAACATAAAATGTACTATAAATATGAAGGAAATATCCCTGAGTATTTAAAAAACGAATTACATGATGCTGCTATGAAAGCTGAAGAACTTGATAATAAGATGGCATCTATCCGTCAAGATATCGATGAAATCGAAGCGTGTTCCGAGCGCATTTTATTACCTGTGTAAAAGAAGTTCTCTATTTGGAGAACTTCTTTTTATCCCGCTATTCGTGTGCAGTAAGATCCCCCACTGATGGAAGTTTCACTTTATCCTTCCCCCATTACACGAACATCTTCTATCTTCCATACACCATTTTCTTTTCCTACGGTGTAACGCAATTTCCTTTGAATGGATTCTTCTTTCTCTTTTGTTTTTATAACAGCATACTCTCCTTCAAAGTTTTCTACATTAAAATCCAATAGGTCGATTTTTTTATTCTTATTTTTAAACTCTGCTTGTTTTTGTGCTTTTGTATCTTCTAATCCTAATGATTTCGTTGAAAAGAGTGCCATATGTCCCTCAAAATCTTTCTCATTTATTGTTTGAATATAGGAATCTATTAACTTTTTAATTGCTTGTTCTTCTTTTTCTGGTATAGGATTTGTCACCTTTTTATTTTTCTCTTCTTTATAAACCCTTTCTTCCTTTTTCATTGTATCTTGCACTTTTTCTTGTGAGCTGCATCCGCATAATTGAAGACTTATGATCCCTACAATTCCTAATCTCTTTAGTATTCGTTTCATATCTCTCTCCTCCAAAATAAAAAAGAAAAAGCAAGGCAAAGAAGCCCCGCTTTTTCTCCATATTAGCGTCGACCTTTATTTGGGTCACCGCCGCCAATAATATCAAATACACGTTTTGCTAAGTTTGTATTTTCTTGAACGCCAGCAAATAAATATTTCCCTGGTCCAAATGCATAGACACCAACATCTTCACCAGTATGACCCTCTGTTGTCCATCCTGTATAAGAACGCTTATTAAAGATTGCTTCAATTGCATTGTCAATTTTTGTTGCATCTTTTGACGGCGCTACATCATTTACTGATTTAATTTCTTCTGCTGTTAATTCTAAATCAATATACTTTTTCAATGTTTCTTCAACACTTGCCCCTTTAGCGATTTCAGCCGCCATAAAGTCAGGTGTACGTTTTGCTGCTTTAATTGGTTTTACATCAAAATTGTACTCGCCTTTTGTTCCAAGAGAGAAGCCGCCAGTAGAATGATCAGCAGTTGCTATAACTAATGTATGTTTATCTTTTTTCGCAAACTCAATCGCTGCCTTAAATGCTCTTTCAAAGTCTTCCATTTCACTCATCGCTGCAACAACATCATTATCATGACCAGCCCAGTCAATTTGGCTACCTTCTACCATTAAAAAGAAACCATTTTTGTTTTTATTTAAACGCTCAATCGCTGTGTTCGTCATTTCTGCTAAAGAAGGCGCTTTATCATTGCGATCAATCATTTTATCAAAACCGCCTGGTGCAAATAAACCAAGAATTTGGTCACTCTTATCATTTAATAATTGCTGACGATCCGTTACATAGCTATAACCATCTTTTTTAAATTCTTCTGTAAGATTGCGATCTTTTCTTACAAAGTTATTTACACCGCCACCAAGAAGAACGTCTACTTTATGCTTACCATTAATTTTTTCATCGAGGTAATCATTTGCAATGGCATCCATGTTTTTCCGACTTACATCATGTGCACCGAAAGCTGCTGGTGTTGCATGCGTAATTTCAGAAGTTGCAACTAAACCTGTAGATTTCCCGCGTTCTTTCGCTTGCTCTAGTACTGTCTTTACGTTTGTTTTGTCATTATCCACCGCTATAGCTGCATTATATGTTTTAATCCCTGATGACATTGCAGTAGCAGCAGAAGCTGAGTCTGTAATATTTTGATGCTCGTCTTCTGGATATGTAACCTGTGTTCCTACAAGGTGTTTATCAAATTCCGTTTGCTCCATCTCAAATGTTTTTGGGTTATCTTTCATATAACGATGTGCTGTCATATAAGAAGGGCCCATCCCATCTCCTATTAAGACAATTACATTTTTAATCTTTGCATCACTCTCTTTTTCGTCTGCTTTAATGACCTCTGAACGTGTCATATTCCATGTAACAACCGAAGTAAGTGCTAACGATGAAACAACTGCAAATGGCCATGCTTTCTTCATAAATTTTTTCACTTTATAAGTCCCCCTAATTAGTTAATTCAATCCCCATTACCTAATGTAAAGGAAAACTGTTAAGGGGAAATTAGAAAAATGTAAATGTTTTGTTAATTGTTGGTGATTATCGTTACAATGTGCATTTCTTTGTCGTTTTATTTCTTTGCCTAGCATTATTTTTTCATGTAAACGGAATGTTTTGAATTCATATGCTAAAATGGATTAACATATGGAAATTTAAGGGGGGATGATATATGAAAGTAAAAATATTAAATCACTCTGATATATCACAGCTTTTATCTCTTTGCGATGCTGTAGGATGGTTACACAATATTTCATTTATGAAGGGGCAATTCGAGACGTACCTTTCCGTCGGTAATTTATTTGGTCATGATAACGAAGGACAGCTCGTCTCTTGTATTGCTGTTTTTCCATATAAAACAGGGTTTACTTCTATTGGTATGCTTATTGTTCATCCGGATTTTCAGCGAAGGGGATTAGGACGTTCTTTACTAGATATTTGTATAAAAAATGCTCCCCCATTGCAACCTGTTACACTCATTGCAACGGATGCTGGTACGCCTTTATATCATACATACGGATTTAACACAGTTACTTCCATTCATCGATTGGAACGAAATAGAACAACAGCAAAACCTGGTTCCTTTGCTACTCGTACAATCACAAGTGAGGACCTTAATACACTTATTCAATTCGATTACGAAGCAAGCGGCGCTTATCGCCCTGATCTATATTCAAAGCTGTTACATAGAGCACACCTTTCATTAAAAGTCGAAAGAAATGATAGACTTGAAGCTTTCGCGTTATGTATCCGAAAAGGAGATACGTTATGTGTTACTCCACTTATCGCTAGCAACGAAGAGGACGCCTTGTATTTACTGCTATCCATATGTAACCAATGGAATGGAACTGTTCGCATTGATGTTCCACATATACAAAAAAGCTTTAGAGATAAACTGTTACCATTTGAGTTTGAAGAAACGCTGCTCTCTCCTTTCATGATAAAAAACGGAGAAACCCTCCCTGGTAAGCGAGATTTTATATATGCCATGATGGATGCAGCGCTATGCTAGAAAGGGGAAAACATTTTGAAACGATGGAAGCTTTACATGCTCAGCTGTTTTGTCCTCACAACATTAACGAGCTGCAGTACAATCGAAAAACAAACAGAAAAAGCAACACAAGTAAAAGAAACAATTGAAACAAAACTAGAAACGAAAGAAAAAATGATTGAAATTGACGGACAAACTATTTACTTTAAACAAATCGGTAAAAATAAACCACCTTTACTTATGCTTCACGGCTTTGGAGGTTCATCAAATGGATTTAGTGATATTTATCCCGATTTAGGAAAAAATCATACCGTTATCGCTGTTGATATTTTAGGTTTCGGTCATTCTTCAAAACCGATGGATTTTCGCTACTCCTTCCCAAACCAAGCAAACTTATATTATAAATTAATGAAAAAATTAGGCTATGATACATTCGCTATATTAGGACACTCTATGGGCGGAGAAATTTCTTTAAATTTAACATACTTATATCCAGATGCAGTAACTCACCTTATTTTATCGGATGCAATAGGAGCAGAAACTTTACAACACGGGAAAGGATCTCCAAAACCAAAATTATCAAATGATTTAAGTACAGTTTCTACTCCGAAAGAATTTCGCGAAGGAGAAGTAAAGAACAATCGTGACGATACAGCACACCATGATGAACTCGGTAAAATGTGGCCGCGTCGTTTACGCATTAACGCAGATGAAATCCAATTACCAACGTTACTTATTTGGGGAAGACATGATCAAAGCGTTGCCTGGCAAAAAGGCGAAACATATCACCAATTCTTAAAAAACAGTACATTTCATATTATCGAAGAAGGCGAACATGCACCGTTTCGTCAACAGCCGAAGGAGTTTATACAGTATGTTGATGAGTTTTTCACGAAGTATCCTACTAAGTTATAATTTTTTACAAAAATTCCTAACAAAAGAAAACTTGTGATACAATCGGGGGAAAAAGGAGGAGATGTATTGCTGAGATCCACTAAAAATAATTCATATAAAAATGGATTGTATTTAAGCATTTATAACTTATGCTATATGCTTGGATCAGGTGCTCTATTAATTGGATTTGTTTGGATATTTAGTTCCATTGAAATAAAAGGTAGTTTCACTCTTTTATTTGGTCCGATTATAATACTCTTCTTATTCCTATCAGGGATCGGTTACTTTATATTATGGATTCGATTATTACAGAAGTACCGCCAATATGTTACCCACAAGCCGATTTGGAGTATGTTTATTATCGGTTTAATTGGCGTAATTCCAAACCTCTTTTTTTTCGGCTACTTTATGAGTCTTCCAAACGATGACTCTTGTTTCGGTTCAGCCTTTTTAGGAATCATCATTTTCTTTCTATCAGCAATTACGATGCTCCTTCTTAGTTTATTTATAGCAAAATCACCACAAACGCGTTAAAAGGGTATCTCATGATGAGATACCCTTTTATATACTAGGCGGCTTGATTTTTATAATTGCGTGATTTTTTATTGAAAATTTTTGATAAAATAAATCCATCTACACCAAATTTGCCAGCATTATAACCTGCAACTAGAATCAACATAGACAAAATTACTAATTGCGGATTCACGCCCGTTGACCCACTAAACATATAGGAAAAGTTCATTACAAGACCAAAAAATACAGCTGTTTTCGTTAAACAACCAACAATTAACCCTATTCCAACTAAAATTTCTCCCCATGTAACTAAAAAATTAAATAGCTCTACATTTGGAATTGCTACTTCTTTTAGAAAGGATGCCCACCATGATTGCACTGCTGGCTGAGCTCCTGATGCTTTTTCAATTGCTCCTTTTAAATAACCTGTTGCGTCAAATCCACCACCTGTTAACTTTTTCATCCCTGCCATAAGCCACGTATATCCAACATAAATACGCACTACTGCTAATAAAAAGGAAACGGCTTTATTCTCTCTTAAAAACTGAATAACCATACAGTCCTCCTGATTTTTGTAATTAAATACGTTACATGAATACAACAACATTCGTAACTAGTTTTTGGTTCATTCATTATGAATGCTTTTTATCAATTTTGACAAAATACTTTAAACGTACGCTATATAACTACTTTTATTTGCAAATAAAAACTTGAACCTATAATAACACAAACGATAATGATTTTCATTACTATTTACAAAAAATTATTTTCTCAATGCAAAATTTTCTTATTCCATGAAAAAGATCTTATAAACACTTACCCCTCACCTACCTTTTTCTGTTTCTTTCTATTTTGAGGTGGGGGTCTTACTACCCCTAGAGAGGGATAACTCAAATATAAAACACAGTTATCTCCTCTTGTTCATGCAACATTTATTTCTACTATAATTGAATTTCATATATCCCTGTTTCCTCTAAAAAGTCTTCCCTTGTTAATGCTTGTTTCATCACATATTGCCTATATGATGTAATCGTTCCATCATGAGACACGATTATCACACGTGAAGATTTTAACGTTTTACACCATTCCATGAAACTATGAGCAGCTGTACAAAATGCAGGCTCTGTAATCGTATTAATCCCGTTTTTCCATAACTCTTCATCATGTTCTTCTGCTAATAAAAATTGCGGAAATAAATGCTGAACGTTCTTTTGACTTAACATCTTATCACAAGGTAACGTTCTTGCTCCTTTTCGATATGGGAAGATACGCGGCGAAATATACGGATGAACAACTCTCCTACAAGCAACTTGCTCACTCCATAGCGCAGCTGTCTGTAATGTTCGGACTGCCGGACTTGCAATCAATATATCATTCTCATGTAGGGGAAGTTTTTCCCGCAGTGCTAATGCTTGTTCTCTCCCTTTGTCCGTAAGAGATGGATGCTCTATTCGCAAACTATCTAGCAGATCGTTTGTATGCTCTCCTTCTCCGTGCCTTACAAAAATAATATTCATATTAAAATCCCTTTCTCGTATTGAAATGAACTCCCTTCTTCACTGTTATCCTTCTCCTCTTTACAAAAAAATCCTCTCTTTATATAAAAGAGAGGATCAACGTATATACAAATTTAAAGGAGAAACATAGTTAGATCGTTCCATTCTCATAGGAGTTTACCATCTATCCAACGAATGTAATACGTTACATAAAAATAGAAATGAGTGATAACAATGATTCGCGAAATTACAGAAGCAGACGCAGCTCCCTTTTTGAAACTATGTCAAACCATTGATCAAGAAACAGATTTTATGTTATTTGAGCCGGATGAGCGGAACTTTACGATTGAGAAGCAAAAATCTATGATTCAATCTCTTCTCTCTCCATATAATTCAACACTTTTAGTAGCTGAGAAAGATGAGCAACTTGTTGGATATATAATCGCTCGCGGCGGAGCAGTAAGGCGAAAGCAACACACTGCATATTTAGTCATTGGTGTGCTCCAGCAGTATGCAGGTCAAGGAATCGGCAAACAATTACTTCACGAAATTGAAATGTGGGCTCGCACACAACAATTACTGCGTCTTGAATTAACTGTCATGTCTCATAACGAGATAGCGATTGCACTATATAAAAAGATGGGGTTTGTGATTGAAGGTGAAGCTGCGCATGGTGTAGTTGTTGATGGACAGCCGAGAAATGAATACTATATGGCGAAAATCTTATAATAGACTTAGGTGATGCGAAATGAATTCTTTTTTTATCGATATATGTAAAGTACAGCCGAGTCAATTGTTTCTAAGCAATGACAAAATCATGAGATTGCAACAGACTTTTTCACCATCGGCATTTGCTTTTCATACACCATTACCCGTAAAAAAATTAGAAAATAAAATTATTTTTACAGATGGTCATACCCGTGCATATTTATATTGGCAAGCAAATATAAAAGAGATTCCTGTGTATTGGGATGATGATCCATTACATTATGACTTATACAAATTATGTGTAAATTGGTGTCTATCAGAAAAGATCTTTCATATCGGTCATTTACAGCATCGGATTTTACCTCATTCACAATATGAAGTTCAATGGATACAACGCTGCATAAATGCCGAAAAATCTATGCCAAACTATACACTCTTTTAATATGCGTCTCTGCAAACAGAGAACGCATATTTTATTCTTGTACCGATACAACATGTTCCCAATCTCGTTTCTCATAATAGTTTGCTGCTTCGTCTATATTGTGAATCCATTTTCTCGCTCGTGAACCGTCTGCATTGGCAATCCACATATCAGATTGCTCTCCGTTAGAGCGTATCCATATGATTTGATTTGTGTGTGTAATATAGTATGGATAATAATCTCCGTATCCTTTTGATGGGGTTGTTATTTGAAGTTGCTGTGCATTCGTAACATTGATTTGATATAGTGAAGGCTTGGGACGTTTTTTTGGATCATTGGACCACTTCGCTTCCTTTGCTCTGGAAATTGTAATCAAAGTATTATTATTCCAAATAAAATCCCAATCAACATAACCTTTTGGAGTAAAAGTAATTTGCTTAAAAGCAGGAAGTTCTTTTAATTTTAAATGTTTATTTTCGACGATAAAACGCCCCTCTCCTTCTATGTATGCAAGAATATTTTTTGATGGGGCCCATTGAAACCATTTTGGTTGAATCAACATGTGATCAACTGCTTCAAACCGACTTCCATCTGCTCCGATTATACATAAAGTATTACTATCCATTGACCAAGAGGCAGTTGGTGTTGCTAAAAAGGAAATCCATTTTCTATCAGGTGACCATTGGAATAAACTTGCTACAATTGCAAAAAATTGTGGTGATTCTTTCGGTAAGGTGTAAAAGTGTTTAATCTTACTTCGATCTAAATTTGCATTAAGTGGTACTTGAAATAACTCAGCACCTGTCCATCCTGTTGGTAGTAAATGAGACATAGAAGAAACGAGAAATTTCTTCCCATCAGGATACCAGCCATAATCTCCAACCCCTACTGATACATTCTCAAAACCCTGTTGTGTTTTTTCTACATCGTATATATTCAAAACACTGCCAAATTGAAAAGCGATGATATTTTGCTTTGGTGACCATTGATGGTTTGTTGCATCCGCTTGGAAAGGTATCACCTTTTTCCCATCTGAAATTCGATATAATTCAAGCCGGTTTGCCTCTTTTCCTTTTACATAAGCAAGCCACTTCCCATCATATGACCACTCTGGATTCGCGATATGTTCTCCTTTTGTTACCTGCTTTTCTTTTCCGTTTATTTTTATCCAAAGATTATGATTACGAATAAAAGCAACTTGTACTGGCACACTTTCCGCATAACTACTTGAAACCGCGCCAAAGAAAACAAAAACAAATATAAAAAACTGAAACATACTCTTAAGCATATGAATACCTCACTTTATAAGCTTTGCAATTCTCTGCATTCCTTTTATGAAAAATAGCATACTAATTCCCCATGATGAGCCGGCAAGTCCAATATAAAGTGAATTATATTCCGACTCCCCTCCCCTCTCCAACAGACGGTTCTTGTAAAATATGTACCCAAGCTGCAATCCCAAAACTTAGAAATATAAGATGACTAAAAAACCAGCCATATACACTACATTTTGTTTTCCACCATAACAGTGCAGCAATAACAAAAGATAACAATAAAAAGATTGTTGCCCCGTGTATTAATAATGCTACTATCTCTTGCTCCATTGCCATAATTATCCCCTACCTTTTTCTTATAGCATTTCGCTACTCAACCGAAGAGTATACAAAATTTATTAAAAACAACTCTTTATCACGTTCACCTAAAAAATCACAAGTGGGTTAGTACTACAATTTTTTTATTTGCACCAAAAGAAATGTTAAACAATTCGGAATCTTGTGATAAAATTAAAAGCGCTTACATCATTTTGAAAGGATCGATGCGTGTACAACATGTAACATCTTATTTTTTCACTTAAAAGGAGGATGTATATATGACAAAAAAAACAGAAATTCCATCACATTTAAAACCGTATGTATCAAAGCAGCATTACGATCAATACACACCAGTTGATCATGCCGTATGGCGCTACATTATGAGACAAAATCATAACTTTTTAAAAGACGTTGCACATCCAGCTTATGTAAATGGATTGCAATCTTCCGGGATTAACATAGATGCCATTCCAAAAGTAGAAGAAATGAATGATTGTTTAGCACCGAGTGGTTGGGGCGCTGTTACAATTGACGGATTGATTCCTGGCGTAGCATTCTTTGACTTCCAAGGACACGGACTTCTGCCCATCGCGACAGATATTCGTAAAGTGGAAAATATTGAGTATACACCGGCTCCAGATATCGTTCATGAAGCAGCTGGTCACGCCCCAATTTTACTCGACCCTACATATGCAAAGTACGTGAAATTATTTGGAATGATTGGAGCTAAAGCTTTTTCTACAAAAGAAGAACACGAATTATTTGAAGCAGTTCGCCAATTAACGATTGTAAAAGAAAGCAGAACATCTACACAAGAAGAAATTGTGGCAGCGGAAAAAGAAGTAGTAGAAAAACAAAAACATATTTCCGGCCTATCAGAAGCAGAACAAATTTCACGTCTATTTTGGTGGACAGTAGAATACGGGCTAATTGGCGATCTACAAAACCCGAAAATTTACGGCGCCGGTCTCCTTTCTTCTGTTGGTGAAAGTAAGTATTGTTTAACTGATGCAGTCAAAAAAGTACCTTTCTCAATTGAAGCATGCATTCAAACGACTTACGATGTAACGAAAATGCAGCCGCAACTCTTTGTTTGTCAATCGTTTGAAGAGCTTATTGATTCAATTGAAGCATTCTCAGAAACGATGGCATTCAAACTAGGCGGTACAGAGAGTTTAGATAAAGCGCTCCGCTCTGAAAATACAGCAACAGTCGAGCTAAACAGTGGATTACAAATTACAGGAACGCTCGCTGAAATCGTAAAAGATGAAAACGGCGAAGCAATTTATATGAAAACAAATAGTCCAACTGCATTAGCAATTCACCATGCGCAATTACAAAATCATTCCACAGCTGTACATCAAGACGGCTTCGGTACACCAATTGGACTATTACAACATGATATTGCATTAGAATCTTGTACAGATGAAGAATTACGTGCATTAGGAATCGTTATTGGTCATAAAGCCGAGCTTATTTTTAAAAGCGGTGTACATGTCACAGGAATAGTAAGCGATATGATTAGAAATAAAGAAAAAGTCGCTGTCATTTCGTTTACAAACTGTACTGTAACACTGAAAGACCGCTTATTATTTGATACATCATGGGGTACATTTGACATGGCAGTTGGTTCGGCTATTGCTTCTGTATTCCCCGGGGCAGCAGATCCAGCAGCATTCTTCCCGGTGGATGACGAAGAAGAAGCAACACCCGCACCGCGTATGCAATCAGAACTAGAAAACATGTACGAAACAGTTCGCAACATTCGGGGTGAAAGTTCACTACATGAACAGCATATAGAACAGCTTGCAGCCATTTATCACGCACTAGAACGATTTTATAAACAAGAATGGCTACTGCGCCTTGAAATTTTAGAGTTGTTAGCGGGGCATAAAGTAGAGATCCCAGAACGCGCAACATTATTACAACAACTTTCTTCCTTTACAAATAATGAAGCGGTGCAGCGATTAATTAATAACGGACTTGCCTTACTCCCAATAAAGGATGTGAAAAATAATGCAACGACTAACTAATGAAGAAGTACAAGAAGAGTTAATGAAGTTGGATAAATGGACAATAAAGGACGAAAAATGGATTGAACGAAAATACATGTTCTCCGACTACTTAAAAGGTGTCGAATTTGTTTCTGAAGCCGCCAAACTATCAGAAGAACGCAATCACCATCCATTTATCTTAATTCAGTATAAAGCAGTTATTATCACATTGTCATCCTGGAATGCAAAAGGATTAACAACACTCGATTTTGAAATGGCAAAGCAGTTTGATGAGATGTTTTTACAGAATGAAAAAGCGATAGTACGATAAGAGAATGTTGAAAAGGAAGCCTACCTCATGCTTCCTTTTCGACATTTCATAATGAACAGAATATGATGACCAAATTACACTACAAATTTCTGTATTAAGGTAACATCAAAAATTTATACTATTTTCTAGTTTAAATTAGTCTTTTTTCAAAATCTTAGCTTTTAAGTAGCGATCCACAAAACCTTCTGCTTTTACAACAAATAAATAAAGACCCATTGTTAATAACGCTAAGTCTAATTCATATCCTGGATGTTTCCCATCGCCTAATAAGCCAAATGGTCCGTTCACTTTTACAATTGCTCCAACTAAAATAAGTGCAAATAATAATCCTACGTATCTTACACCTAAGCCGATAATTAATAACGCACCGCCAACTACCTCGACTGTTGCAACGCCATATGCAAGACCACCTGGTAAACCAATGCTTGTAAACCAACCTGCAATATTATCGATTCCTGCTTGAAACTTTTTTAAACCATGAGCAAAAAATATAATTCCTAATACAACTCGAATAATTACATTACCAATATATTGATTCATCTTTACTCTCCTTTTGTTTCATTATATAAAACTTTTATTTACATTACAAAACATACAATAATTTTTTTTATTCGTCAATTAATTTTTATTGAGAAAAAATAAAAAAGATTTGCTATGATACAAATATCTGTTATTAAAAAGGAGCACGGTTTTTATGAATATCGGTTCGACAATACGTGAAATTCGCCAGCGCAGAGGAATTACAATTGCGCAAATATGTGAAGGAACAGGGCTTTCTAAAGGATTTATGAGTCAAGTGGAAAACAATAAAACATCTCCGTCTATTCTTACTCTTGAAACAATCGCTCATTTTTTAAATGTTCCTCTTCCTTATTTATTGTTAGAGCAAAAAGATCGGATGAAAATTGTAAAAAAAGAAGAACGGAAATATAGTATTTATGGAAAAGATCAACAAAAAATTGAACATGTAGCCGAGCAAGGCGGACTGCGTTTATCATTAGTAGAAATTCCTGTCGGCTTTCCGAAAGAAAACACACCGAATGCTCATGAAGGTGAAGAATGCCATCTTGTCTTGCGCGGAAAATTAGAAGTACAACATGGAGAGGACATTGCCATCATTGAAGAAGGAGATTCGTTTTCTTGGAGCGCATGTGTACCACATATCGTTCGTAATATTGGTGATGAAGCTGCACTTCTCCTTATTTCAAGCCATACTGAAAATCGAAAACATGTATATTGAGGCATTGTAAACAAATTTGTTTGCAGCGCTTTTTATAAATAGCATAAAACGAGCAGGTTGTTCTTTCACTCACCTGCTCGTTTCATTGCATATACGAGAACATCCATATCATGGAATACAACTGTCTTCTCATAAACCATACCTGTCTTTCTTGCTACAAAAATAGAAGCTGGGTGATTCGGATTAATAAGAGAAATAAGTTTCTGAAGCTTTAATACTTGAAAGCCATAATCACGAAAAGCTGCTGCCGCTTCTTTCGCAAATCCATTTCCCCAGTACTCTGGAAGAAGCCAATAGCCAACTTCAATCTCTTCTTTTCCATCAACGCGTTGCTTAACAAGTCCCGCATGTCCCATTGGTTCTCCCGTTTCTCTATGTAACATTAAAAATAAACCAATTCCACATTCGTATCCTGGTAAAACCCAGCTCTCAAGACTTTTTTTACATTGTTCATACGTTTTGGGAGTCCCTTTCCCGATGTAACGAATTACTTGATCATTCCCCCATAAAGAAGCGTAAAAATCTAAATCTTCCATTGTATATTTACGAAACTGTACACGGTCTGTATGAAACATATCCTTCCTCCCTTCTTGTCGATTCTCTTTCTATAACTAAAATAGGTAATTGTATCTGTTGCACATGTTTTCCCTGTAATTGTTTATGCAATAAAATAATAGAATACCTTGCCATACTTGCAATCGAGGTAGAAATAGTTGTTATACTCGGATTCATCATCATCGAAATTTCTTGATTATCAAATCCAATCACACCAAAATCTTTCGGAATACAAATTCCCATTCGCTGTGCTTCCATAATCATTCCGGCAGCTATTTCGTCACTACCTGTAAAAATCGCATCGGGGGCATTTTTCATAGATTGCATCATCTGTAGCACCCGTTTCCCATCTTTTAATCCATAACAATTAGGAAATATCCATTCCTGTCGCAATGATAGATGATGCTCACATAAAGCTCTTTTATATCCTTTATACCTTTTTCGCTGCGCCTTACTTTTTAATGTATCGTAACAAAATCCAATGCGTGTATATCCTTTCTCTAAAAGATGCTTTGTTCCTAAATACCCCGCCCGTTCTTCATCAAATTGAACTGTTGATATCAATTCTGTTTCTATATGCTCATTACATATAATAATCGCACCTGAAGTACTTACACATTCGACCTCCTCTACCGGCAAAGAAAGTGTCGCAAAAATAAGCCCATCTAGCTTCTTCGTTCTTACGTAATGGATAAATTCTCTTTCCCTCTCTGGTGCATAATTTGATTGTAATATCACAACGTCATAACAATCTTCTTTTAAAACATTACTTACTTCTTGAATGAATTGACTAAAGAATGGATGGTATAAATTCGGTACTACTACACCGATTAAATTCGTTTGAAGGCGTCGTAAATCTTTTGCTACCGCTACAGGGACATATTTTTTTTCATCAATAATCGCTTGCACTCTTTCTCTTAATTCTGTTCGAACATACGGATGACGATTGATTACACGAGAAACGGTCGCTTTCGAAACCCCAGCTAATTTGGCGATATCTTCAATTGTAGAAATTTTGAATCTCCCCCTTGACCTGTAACGCATTTCAGAATGTACAGTATATAGTAAGTTATATATCTATTATAAATGGAGTGACCTTAAATATGGGAAAAATTCAAATTTCAGGAGAAATTATTCGTGCAAAAGCTGTTGCTTTTGATAAGGACGGTACGTTATTTCAAGCTATCCCGTTTTGGTATGAAATTGATAGACTGAGAAAACATAAATTTTCACAAATCGCCGGAGAGGGATACGAGTCACTTTGGGAAAAAGCAGTTGGTTTCGTACATCCTGATCAAGTTGATTTTAAAGGATTATTAGCAGTTGCCCCTGAAAGTGATGAAATCATTGTTACCGCGAGCTTGTTATATCAAATTACAAAATATCCATGGCATCGCTGTAAAGAACTTGCCGCTGCTATTTTTAAAGAAAGCGATGAAGAGTTATGTATCGAAAAAGCTTTTCATCCGATTCAAGGAGCAGCTGATTGTATAAGTTCCTTGCAAAGCGAAGGAATTTATACAGGCATTTTAACATCAGATAATAAATTACGAACAAAAAAGTGTATTGAACTTCTTGACGTGCCATCTCTGCATTTTCTCCTTACTCCAGAAGATGTAACATGCGGAAAACCGAACCAAGAGATGATTATAAAAACATGTACACAACTTGGCATTGAGACAAATGAACTTATTATGATTGGGGATACTGTTGTAGATGTAAAAATGGCCAAAGAGGCAGGGAGTATTGCTGTAGGGATTGCAAATCACAAACATGCAATAGAAGAGTTAACACCGTATGCTGATTTTATCATTACATCTTACGCCGACATTCAAGTGTTAACTAAAAAAACGTTACTCAAAGACACTCTTTAAGTAACGTTTCTATTTATAGTGGCTGTTCATGCTCGTTCTCCTCTAACTTGTCACGCAGCTCTTTCACGCGGTAGAAAAAATAAAATGAGCCGCCTAAAAAAGCAGCAATCACACCCATCATAGCAAACATTTGCACCGCTTCTTTTTGTCCATTTGGGAGTATTAAACCGAGCATTAAAAATCCACTTAGTGCTAACATGACTTGACCGAAACGAATATAATCAGCAATTTTTTGCTGTAATTCTTTCATTCTTCACTCACTCCTCCTTTTCACTGTATCATATTTTCATCGTTTCGTAGGCAAGTAAATACAGCCAATGAGGGGGAAGTTTTCCATGAATACAAATTGAAAAAAAGGGATAAAAACCTTTTCTTTTTAAGGGGCGAGAGTATCTAGCCATGCAGAGAAGCGGTCAATTCCTTTTCCTGCCACGTGCTATATGAAGACAAAGAAAGCGAGTACAAGTCACTTTTTGTTCTGTATAGCAGTGGCTTAAATGTTGAAAAGAAAAAGAGCCGTAATAGTACGGCTCTTTCTAACTTACACACCTTTATATGCTTGCATATACACTTCTTTTAATTCTGAAATAAGCGGTAATTTTGGATTTGCTGTTGTACATTGATCTTCAAATGCTCGTTCAGAAAGTACATCCACAACTGCTTCAAATGCTTCTTTTTCAACACCTTGGCCAGCGATACTCATATTAATATTTAATTCTTTTCCAAGGGCGATAATAGCTTGTACTAATGATTCTACGCCTTCTTCCACTGTACGCGCTGGAAGTCCAAGCATTCTTGCAATATGTGCATAGCGCTCATCTGCAACAAAGTACTCGTATTTTGGGAATAGTGCATGTTTTCTTGGTTTGATTGCATTATAGCGAATAACATGCGGCATTAAAATGGCATTGGCACGTCCGTGCGGAATATGGAATTCCGGTCCTAATTTATGTGCTAAGCTGTGGTTAATACCAAGAAATGCATTTGCAAATGCCATACCAGCCATTGCTGATGCATTGTGCATTTTTTCACGAGCCTCTTCATCATTGCCATCTTTATATGCACGTGGTAAATATTTAAACACAAGCTCCATTGCTTTTAAGGCTAATCCATCTGTATAATCATTTGCCATAATCGATACATACGCTTCAATTGCATGTGTTAAAACATCCATTCCTGTGTCAGCAGTGATATGCGGCGGTACTGTCATAACAAACTGCGGATCCACAATGGCAACATCTGGTGTTAATTCATAATCAGCGAGCGGATATTTGATATTGTTCTTTTTATCTGTAATAACCGCAAATGGTGTCACTTCTGAACCTGTTCCAGATGTTGTCGGAATCGCAACAAACTGCGCCTTGTCTCCTAGTTTTGGATATTTACATGTACGTTTTCTAATATCTAAAAACTTTTGTTTTATACCAAAGAATTCTGTTTCTGGGTGCTCATAAAAGAGCCACATTCCTTTCGCTGCATCCATCGCCGATCCGCCACCAAGAGCAATAATCACGTCTGGTTTGAAGCTTCTCATCATTTCTGCACCTTTAAATACAGTTTCATCTGACGGATCTGGTTCTACTTCAGAGAATATTTCTACTTTTACATCATTTCTATGTTGAGCTAAATATTGCGTCACTACATCAATATACCCAAGCTGCACCATTCCAGGATCTGTTACAATGAATGCGCGTGAAATGTTCGGCATACTTGCTAAATATTGCGTAGCGTGTTTTTCAAAATAAATTTTTGGTGGCAACTTGAACCACTGCATATTCTTTTTTCTATTTGCAAGTCTCTTTACGTTCATTAAATGTGTTGCCGTTACGTTTTGAGAAACAGAGTTCTTTCCGTATGATCCGCATCCAAGTGTAAGCGATGGAATGAAAGCGTTATATATATCACCAATTCCACCTTGTGCTGACGGAGCATTTATAATAAGACGACATGCTTTCATACGTAATCCAAACTGTTTTTGTACTTCTTTATTTGTAGAATGAATTACAGCAGAATGTCCTAACCCGCCAAGCTCTAACATATTTTCACAATGCTGTAATCCTTCTTCTAATGAATTCGCTTTTAGACAAGCTAATACTGGACTTAATTTTTCACGAGATAACGGATAAGCTGCACCGACTCCTTTAATTTCAGCTACAAGCATCTTTGTGTCTTCAGGCACTGTAATCCCTGCTAATGCTGCAATGTAATGTGCGGATTTCCCAACAATATCACTATTTACTGCACATGTATTCTCATTAATAACAAGCTTCTCTAATTTTTTTCGTTCCTCTTCTGTTACAAAGTAACAATTATTTGCAATCATTTCTTGTTTCACATCATTATAGATTTCTTTATCTACAATAATTGCCTGTTCAGAAGCACAAATCATACCGTTGTCAAACGTTTTTGATAAAATCACATCATTTACAGAGCGTTTTACATTCGCTGATTTTTCCATATAGCATGGAACGTTACCTGGACCTACCCCTAAGGCTGGTTTACCAGTAGAATATGCTGATTTTACCATTCCAGCTCCTCCCGTCGCTAGAACAAGTGCTATCCCTTCATGATTCATTAATTGTTTTGTTGCCTCCACAGAAGGCTTTTCAATCCATTGAATACAATTCTCTGGTGCACCAGCTTTTACTGCAGCATCGCGTACTGTTTTTGCAGCTGCGATAGAACATTTTTGCGCTGAAGGGTGGAATGCAAAAATAATTGGGTTTCTCGTTTTTATCGCAATGATCGCTTTAAACATCGTTGTTGAAGTTGGATTTGTTACTGGCGTTACCCCAGCAACTACACCGACTGGTTCTGCAATTTCTATTACTTCCTCATGTGGATCCTCACGAATAATCCCCACTGTTTTATCATTTTTTATACTATTCCAAATATATTCAGTTGCGAAAATATTTTTAATACATTTATCCTCATATACACCGCGGCCCGTTTCTTCAACAGCCATTTTTGCAAGTGGCATATGTTGATCCACACCCGCAAGTGCCATTTGATGTACAATGTTGTCAATTTGTTCTTGTGTAAACCCTTCTAATGCTTGTAAAGCCTTTTGACCGTTCTTTGCTAACGCTTCAATCATGTCTGTTACTTCTTGCATTTCATTTACAACTTTCTCTTTGACTACCATGTAATTTCCTCCTATTCTGCTGTTGGACTTTTACAGTCCCTAGGGGTCTAAATGTGTCCCTATTAGCTTAAAAAAATAGAACTACCTTTTCTACATGAATCTCATTGTTTGTGAAATATTTCACATAATTTTATGCGAAGCATCTCGCTTCCTGTGTTTTACTATACACCAGATATTTATATATGTGTGTGTCAAATTTGTGAAATGTTTCACAAATTATATGTGTTCATCTTTCAAGATATAATTTGCTGTTATGCAGAAAAAAGGAAACTGCACTCACTTGCTCTCTTTGGTTTTAACTGCGCATGTAGCAGAAAAAGGCCCTAACCACTTCTATGCATGACCAGATGCTCTCGACCATCTAAAAAAATGGTTTTATATTGTTTTTTTATTTGAAATTATATAGCACAAGCACTACTTTATTTCGTAGTGCTTGTTCCCTTATGCTAACGCTCGTGCTAAATCTTCAATTAAATCTTCCCCGTCCTCAATTCCCACTGAAATACGAATTAATGTATCTGTAATTCCTAGCTCTGCACGGCGTTCTGCTGGAATAGAAGCGTGCGTCATTTGCGAAGGAATAGAAATTAAGCTTTCTACTGCTCCTAAGCTTTCAGCAAGTGTAAAGTATTGTACCTTCTCAAGTACAGTGTTTAATGTTTCTTGACTATCCACATCAAATGAAATAATTGCACCGAATCCCTTTGCTTGTTCTGCTGCTAAGTTGTGGTTATGGTGAGTGCTAAGCCCTGGATAATACACTTTATTTACTTTCGGATGATTTTGTAAAAACTCAGCAATTGCACGCGCATTTACTTCATGCTCCTCCATACGCACTCCTAATGTTTTTAAGCCACGTAGTAATAAAAAGCTATCCTGTGGTCCTAAAATACCACCTGTTGAATTTTGTACAAAGTGAAGATCTTCTGCTAACTCTGCACTATTTACAGCTACTACCCCAGCAACAACATCGCTATGACCGCCTAAATATTTTGTTGCACTATGAAGTACAATGTCTGCACCAAGAGAGATTGGTGTTTGCCAATACGGTGTCATAAATGTATTATCAACAATTGTTAATAAACCTTGTTCTTTAGCAAGTGCTGCAATTTGTTTAATATCCGTAATTTTTAAAAGCGGGTTTGTCGGTGTTTCAACATAAATTGCTTTTGTGTTTGGAAGAAGCGCTGCTTTTACTTCTTCTAAGTTTGTTGTATCAGCAAATGTATGTGCAATCCCAAAGCGATTTAATACTTTTGACATGACGCGGTACGTTCCGCCGTACACATCATCAGTTAAAACAACGTGATCTCCTTTAGAGAAAAGCATCATTACTGCTGTAATTGCTGCCATGCCTGATCCGAATGCAAATCCCGCATAACCATTTTCAAGAACAGCAATTGTTTCTTCAAGAGCTGAACGAGTTGGATTTCCTGTACGTGAATATTCATATCCCTTATGATTTCCTACACCTTCTTGTTTGTACGTACTCGTTTGATAAATCGGTACGGTTACAGCTCCAGTTGAAGGTTCTCCGATATGAATACCATGAATTAATTTTGTTTTTGTTCTCATTTTATTCCCATCCTTTGTATATATCCTTACTCAAATAGCATTCACTGCTATCTGGAAAAATGGTTACAATATTTGTTCCTATCTTAGTTACGTTATCCGATGTGAATACCTTGAATTAACTTTGCTTTTGTTCTCATTTTATTCCCATCCTTTGTATATGTTCTTACTCAAATAACGTTCGCTGCTATCTGGAAAAATAGTTACAATATTTGTTCCTGGCTTTGCTTTCTCAGCTTCTAATAAGCTTGCATGTAGTGCTGCTCCCGAAGAACTGCCAACGAGGAGCCCTTCCTTTTGCGCCAGTTGTTTCACAAGTGAAAACGCATCACGATCTGAAATCGTATGAATGGCATCAAAATATGTTGGAATAAGAAATGGTGGTATAAACTCAAGCCCAATTCCTTCTGTCTCATGAGAACCGGCTTCGCCCCCATTTAAAATAGAGCCTTCTGGTTCAACAATGACTGTTTTAATTTGTTGATTTTGCTCTTTCAAATATGATGCTGTTCCCATAAATGTTCCGCCTGTTCCAGCACCAGCGACAAATATATCAATATGCCCATCTAGTGCCTCCCACAGTTCAGGCCCTAATGTTTTATAGTATGCACGTGGATTTGCTTCATTTGCAAATTGACATGGAGAATACGAATTTGGAATTTCTTTTAGAAGTTCTTCTGCTTTTGCAATAGCACCTGTCATTCCTTGTGACGTTGGTGTATGAACAATTGTTGCACCAAGAGCCTTCATAAGTTCTTGTTTTTCAATACTAAATTTTTTTGGAACGCAAACGATAACCTGTAAATCATGCTCAAGTGCTGCCAGTGCCAGTCCGATTCCTGTATTGCCAGCAGTCGGTTCAATAATGGTTCCCCCTGGCTTTACAAGCCCTTTGGCAAGAGCATCCTCAATTAATTCTCGCCCTAATCGATCTTTCACACTGCCGCCTGGATTGAAAAATTCAAGCTTTGCAAAAATCCGAACACCTTCTGGAAGTAAAAAGCGCGTAATCTCAACGAGTGGTGTATGTCCGATTAGGTCGTGAATACTGCGATACACTTTCATCGTATTTCCTCCTTACCTAACCCCTCAAAAGAAAAAGGCAACTGTATGTATTTTCTTTATATGAAACAGTTGCCTTTTTGCTACATTACTTTAATTCTTCTAATACCTTTACGATAAAGTTTGTAGAATGAAGAGCTGCTTGATCTAAAAACTGCTCGAACGAAACATCTGATTCTTTACCAGCAATATCAGAAAGTGCACGAATGATAACAAATGGCACTTGATATTGATAACATACTTGTGCAACTGCCGCAGCTTCCATTTCTACTGCATACAGATCAGTAAACTTCTCACGAATAAATGAAACGCGGTTTGGATCGCTCATGAAAGAATCACCTGTTGCGATCATACCTTTAACAACTTGAATTCCTTCTGCTGTTTGCATACATTTTTCAGCTAATGCAACAAGTTCTTCATCAGCTGGAAATCCTGCTGGCATTCCTGGTACTTGACCGTATTCATAGTTAAATGCTGTTACATCTACGTCATGATGACGAACTTCTGTTGAAATGACAACATCGCCCACGTTTAAAGAATGATGGAATCCACCAGCTGAACCTGTATTAATAATTTTTTCCGGCTGATAACGTTCTAATAAAATCGTCGTGGACATCGCTGCATTTACTTTACCAATACCAGATTTCAACAAGATTACTTCATGTCCTGCTAATGTACCTTTCGTAAATTCACAACCCGCAACTGTTTCTGTTTCCGCTTGTTCTAACTTGTCACGTAAAATACGTACTTCTTCTTCCATTGCTCCAATTACAGCAATTCTCAATCTAATCCCTCTTTCTATTGCTTCGTTGCCTCCATTACCCAAACATAATGATTCATGCGAGTAAATGAGACATGAAAGCCATTGTTTTCAAAAATAGATTGCATGACTGGAATACGCGTATAATATTCCGTTTGTAGATCATTTGCTAGCTCATAAAACCCTCGCTGCTGTGCAACCTCAATAGTTTTATCATATGCTTCCTGATCTACAAATATCGTGTCAGCAAACACTATTTTACCACCTTTGTTTAGCAATTGACTATACTTCGCAATTGCTACATTTTTTTCTTCATCAAGCAAGTGGTGAAACGCATATGTGCTGACGATTGTATCCACATGCGAAGGAGTGACAAAGTTCAAAAAATCACCTTCTGTAATCGATACTTCTTTCGGAAGCTTCTGCTTGGCAATCGTACGCATTTCTTTTGATGGCTCTATCCCGTAAACAGTGCGACCAGCAGCTAATAATCTATTTGTTAAGTTGCCGGTACCAACACCAAACTCTAAAACATTACCAAAAGATTTATTTACAACATCCTCTAAAATCTCCTCATAATGAGCGAAAACTTCTTTATATTGTATATCTTCGCCCTGTACGAAAGAATCGTACGTATGAGCCCATTGATCAAATAGTTCATTAAATTCTGTCCCCATAGAAAATCCCCCTTTTTCTTATCGGATTTATCAGTATAATATTCCTGATCCGTCAAAAAGTCAACAAAAATGCACATGGTATTTCTTAGTTTTCTTTGATAAACTATACTATGAACATGCAGAAAGAGGTGTTCTTCATGTCGTTTACATTCGAAATGATAGAAGATAAAGTTGAGTTTTTTGAGGCAGCTAGCTTAGCATTGCTAGAAAAGAAAGTTAATGAACAAGTTGATAATAATAAGGCACTGATGTTAGAGGTGCATCACGTTTCGTATCAAATGATGATGGATCCTGAAAGCAAACGACCATATTATAGCGCTGTTGTTCACTTTAAATTGAAAAAATCACGCTAAAAAAAGAGAGAGGCTTTATCACCTCTCTCCTTTTTAGTTCAGGGTTTGAACAAGCGTTGGTTTCCAGCCCTCATTCTCTACCCAATCAATATTTACATTATATTTGTTTCCTGTTTGTTTATCTGTTACTCTGCCGTATGCTTTCTGTTTTCCGTTATTTCCAATACGTTGAATTACCAACTGTTCCACTGGGATATCAATTGCATAAGCAATCGCTTTATTCATCTCATTCCAGTCAACGCTTCCTTTCTGGAATGTCATTGCAGGTGATTGCCCCTGCTCAGTACCAACTGGTTTCCAAGCTGGTTTTGTATATGCTTCTTTCGCTTGTGGAATTGTTTTCTCTGCGGATACTTTTTCGTTCTCTTTTGCTTTCGCTTCTTCTTCCTCTTTCTTCTTAGCTTCTTCTTCTTTTTTCTTTTGTTCCGCTGCTTTTGCTTCTTCTTTCTCTTTCTTTTTCACGGCTTCTTTTTCTTTTTCAGTTTGCTGCGTTACTTTTTTATCACTAGAAGCAGCCTGCTCTGTATTATCAGAAGTAAAGAATAGTTGATATGCTACAATTACTACCGCTAATAACACGATACCAATTGCAATATTCAATATACCATTTTGGCGACGCCTTTGTTGTTTTTGTTGAAATCTAGTTCCTGCCATTATTCAAACCTCCATGACAATTTTCATACTTGTTATTGTAACATCAAATGCCCAAAGGTTGAAGGAGTAGGACCACTTTTTCTCAAAATGAAAATATTTCTTATCACTTTCGCTATTGTTCCCTCTTAGCAATCGCCTTCACATAATCAGTAAAAATGCGTGTTACCACATTGTCTTTCCTATTCGTTTCTAAATCCACGACAACTAACGCATACCGAGGATTTTCATACGGAAAATAACCAGCAAACCAACGATTTTCATCATTCCCTTTCCCTGTTTGTGCAGTTCCTGATTTTCCCGCTATTGTAAATGGTAATGATTGATACACATATCCTGTACCATTCGGTGCCGTTACAACACTTCTTAACAATTGCTGTACTTTCTTAATCGTATTTCTTTTCAGTGTTTTCCCATGTAATACATGATCTTCAAAACGAAATACTTTCGTTCCATTTTTATATGTAATGTCCCGAACAGCTTTAATCTCTTTCTTTTCACCGCCCCTTGCAATGGTTGCCATCATATTCGCAACAGCTAGCGGTGATAAGCGGACGTCCTTTTGACCGATTGCCGTCTGTGCAATTGCTTTTCGGACGCTTTTATCTCTTTCATCACGCCAAATCGTTCCCTCTTTCTCCTCTACAAGCTGTCGAAATGAAGTCGTATGAAAAACATTTCCTTCCCATCCAACACTTTTAGACGCTCCTAACGCTTCGACATACTTCTCAATCACCATTTTATCTTTTTGTAACAATTCGCGTCCAAGCTCTGCAAACGTACGATTACAACTGCGCACAAAGCTCTCTGTAAACGATAGCTTTCCCATCAATCGGTCGGCTTCCCCTTCTCCATAAAGGTCCATATTACAATCGAACCTTCGCTTTGCTGTAAGTATTTCTTCTTCAATAGCAGCTGCTGCAATAACTGTTTTAAAAACAGATCCAGGAAAATGAGGGATAAGCATTTGATTACTCGCCCCCTGCTTATAAGCTTCCTTGCTATTTGTATGTAATGATGGTTTACTCACCATTGCTACAATTTCACTCGTTTGGACATCCAATAATACTATTCCACCCTTTTGTAATCCATGCTTTTTCACAAGCTCTTCTGCTTTTAGCTGCAACCATTTGTCTAATGTTGTTTGAACCGTAACTGGATAAAAGGGGTTTCCAGGCGCTGTATATTTCGCACGTTCTCCCAAAATCGGCTCCCCTTGTCCATCTATTTGATACAGCACTTTCGTTTCACCGTCAGTCATTAAAAACTCATCAAATGACTGCTGTAATCCAGAAATACCGATTGGGGTTTCGCTAGATAACTTTTTTAATTTCTCATAGCGCTTTTTATATTCTTTCTCATTTTCTCCGACTACACCTATCAAGTGCTCTGCTTCTCGGCTTCGTTGCATTCTTACTTCAGTTGCTACCATACCTAACATACTAGTACGGTTCACCATTTCCATTTGCTCTTTTGTTAATGGAAATGGACGATCATCTTTTTGAAATATAAATGGTTTACTTCTACTTTTCATCTGTACTTGAATATCTTTGCGAGTTACACCAATTATATGGGCTATTTTCTCTAACATATCATTGCTTATTTGTAAAAATGGAAAGACAAGTAAAACTGGATATCTTTCTTCTCCAATACTTTCTCCATTTCGATCAATAAAATGTCCCCTGCCATCGTCCACTGTGACTGCTTGGGTACGTTGCTTAACACTCTGTTCTATTAAATTAATATGTCTATTTGTAAATGACTCAGTAGCTATAAGCTGTATTTGCACTAACCTACCAATTAGTAATAATATAATGGACATAAAAAATAATAAGATGATAATTATTCTCCGCTTGATTTTCATAAAAAACACCTCGTCTTTTCAGTTTAGACGAGGTGTCATTCCTTTTATACAAAACAAACTATTATTAGAGTTTAAATTTTTCTTGTATAGTTTTTATCCTGCTATTCGTGAGCAGTAAGACCTCCACCTCAAGATTGAGAGAGAAGCGAAGAAGATAGGTAGGGGATGAAGAAAACCCCCACTGATTAAAGTTTCACTTTATTGACTACACACACTATTATGGACAATTTGATATAAGACTTGACACTGTGAATCTTGAAATGTGGGACCGTTAATGTGAGGAAAATAAAAAAGGTTCACTCAAAAGAGCGAACCTTTTTTATTATTTTACAGAGACGATCTCTACTTGCATTTCTCCACCTGGTGTTTGAATTGCAACTTTTTCGCCAATTTGCTTTCCTAGTAAGCTTTTTGCGATTGGAGAATCGTTAGAAATTCTACCTTCAAATGGATCTGCTTCTGCACTACCAACGATTGTATATGCTTCTTCTTCTCCATCTGGTAATTCCTTAAATATTACAGTTTTACCTAACGTTACAACTGTAGATTCTTCACCGTTATCTTCAATAATAACTGCATTGCGAATCATATTTTCAAGTTGTGTAATACGCCCTTCTACAAATGCTTGCTCATCTTTTGCTGCATCGTACTCAGAGTTCTCAGAAAGATCACCAAAACTGCGCGCAATTTTAATACGTTCTACAACTTCTTTACGTCTTACTGTTTTTAATTGCTCAAGCTCATGTTCTAATTTTTGTTTTCCCTCAAGTGTCATAGGGTATGTTTTTTCTGTTGCCATGTTTTCCACTCCTTTTATATACCGATCCCCCGAAAAAAAGAGGAGTTCCATATGAAAACTCCCCCGCCCTATAAAATAGCGGAGGTTTCTAGTACAGGCAGCACTAGCGGAGTTGTCACATACAACCCCGTATTTCCTTAATTCTTCCTTATATCAAAAAGATATGTATGGAAAGCTAATATAAATATGCCCTCACCTAGATATGGGTGAGGTTTGCATGTTTCATTGTATTCGATAAAAAGGGAGAAAATCCCTTCCTATCGAACATCTTTTACTATGCTATTACAAATTCACTTTTTCTTCAAGAATTGTCGCGATTTTTGTGACCATAATATCGATTGCAACATGATTTTGTCCACCTTCTGGGATAATAATATCCGCAAATTTCTTAGAAGGCTCAATAAATTGATTGTGCATTGGACGCACAACATTTACATATTGTTCAATAACAGAGTCCATCGTACGACCACGTTCTTTAATGTCACGCTGCATACGACGTAAGATGCGAAGGTCAGCATCTGTATCAACAAACACTTTAATGTCCATTAAATCACAAAGACGCGGGTCTTCTAAAATTAGAATCCCTTCTAAAATAATTACATCTTTCGGCTCTACTGGAATAATTTCTTCTGAGCGTGTATGCAATGTATAATCATATACAGGTTTTTCAACCGCCTTATATGAAAGCAACTGATGTAAATGCTCAATTAGTAAGTCATTATCAAATGCTAATGGATGATCATAATTTGTTTTTAAGCGCTCTTCCATTGGCAAATGGCTTTGATCTTTGTAATAATAATCTTGCTCCAAAATTAAAATGGAATGACCTTGAAATTGATCAAAAATTGCTTTTGTTACACTTGTTTTACCTGATCCTGAACCACCAGCAATTCCAATTACAACAGGCTTGTTCGTCCCCATTCAACTACCACTCTTTCTTATTGAATTATGCTTTTTCGCATCATGTTGTTCACATACACTGGTCGATCCACTTTGAATTTCACGATTTGCAACGGATGTCTCGCTGCATCTAATTCGTTTCCATCCTCATCCCAAATTTTTTCCACCGTTTGTGTAAAGTTTTCAATTTCCGGTCCAAAGAACTCAACTTCCTGACCTGGCTTGAAGTAGTTACGTTGCTCTACTGTCGCAATGCCTGTTTCTTCATTATAATCTAACACTAAACCAGCAAAATCATACGTTGTTTTCTTACTATGATTTCCATACATTTGTTCTAAGTGCCCTGGAACTCCCTCGAAGAATGCAGGAGCTGTATCACGATTCGCGCATTTATCAAGCTCTTCTAACCATTCTTGCTTAAATTCAAAGTTGTCTGGATCTGCACAGTACGTATCAATTACTTTACGGTATACAGTTGCTACAGTTGCAATATAGTGAATAGATTTCATGCGCCCTTCAACTTTCAAGCTGTCAATTCCGATTTCAATCATCTTCGGAATTGATAAGATAAGGTTTAAGTCTTTTGGACTCATTGCAAACGGAGCATCCTCTTCCTGGAAAAGAGAAAGTTCTTGTGCTTCTTTATGTTGCGATACTGTTTGAATTAAATCATAGTCCCAGCGGCAGGACTGACAGCAACCACCGCGGTTGGAGTCACGCGCTGTCATATGATTACTTAATGTACATCTTCCAGAATAAGCAATGCACATCGCACCATGAATAAATGCTTCAATTTCAATATCAACTTTTTCTTTAATTTCTTTCATTTCTTCATAGCTTACTTCACGAGCAAGTACAAGGCGGTGCAATCCTTCTTCTTTCCAATACTGGGACGCTTTCCAGTTTGATAATGATTGCTGTGTACTTAAATGAATTTCCACAGAAGGAGCTACGCGCTTACATGTTTCGATGATAAGAGGGTCTGCAACGATTATACCTGTTACACCTGCTTTTTCAATCCCTCTTAAATATTCTTCTAGCCCATCCATGTTTTCATTATGAGCAAAGATATTTGTTGTTACATATATTTTCGCACCATATTTCTTTGCAAATTCAACGCCTTCAGCCATGTCTTCTAACGTGAAGTTTCCTGCATTCGAACGAAGACCAAATTCTTGTCCTCCTAAAAATACAGCATCTGCGCCGTAATGAATAGCTATTTTTAATTTTTCTAGGTTTCCTGCGGGCATTAATAGCTCAGGTTTTTTTACAATAACACGCTTTCCGTCAATGACGCGTGAAATTTCTTGAAAACTCATATGCGTTACCTCCTATTTTAATAAACCGTTTCTTTAAAGAAGAACCCTGTATCTAACGGACGATTTACTGGTTGTAATTCCTCAATCTCTTTATATAAGTCGTCTTTCACATCGTAATATGCGTCGCGATTTTCTACACATAAATCAATCGCCTTACGATATTTCTTTGTCACTTCAATGATATACTCAGAGCTTTTTAATACACCCTCAATTTTTAAACTATCAATTTCTGCATCAATTAACTCTTCTAACTCGTCGATGAAGCAAATGTCATTTGGGCTCATAATGTGCGTACCGTTTTCATCTTCATAAATTGGGTATTTATTGTTACGCTCTGCATCATGCAAGAACATGTTTTCTTCGTATTTCTTCTTCTCGATTTCCATTTCACGACCTTGATACTCGAAGTAGTTTCCTACTAAAGAACGCTTCGACTGGAACATACATGTCATACCGTGAATTTGTACTTCTATTTCTACTTCTGCATGTTCTTTTAGCTCAACAATTGCATCTAAGCTTAATTCACGAGCTAACACAGCACGTTTTGCACCTTTACGTCCCCAGTAATTACATGTAAACCAGTTCGTTGCTGTTGTTTCTGTATTCCAATGCATTTTCATATTTGGGGCAACTTCACGCACCGTCATTAATACAGCTGGGTCTCCAAATACAACCGCATCTACGTTTACTTCTTGTAAAAATGAAACGTAATCTTTTAAAGCCTCTACTTTCTCATTGTGGAACAGCGCATTCATTGCGACATATACTTTCATATTGTTTTCATGTGCAATTGCTACCGCTTCTTTTACATCTTCGCGAGAAAATTCGCCTGCTAAACGTAAGCCAAACTCTTGCTCACCAATCATCACTGCATCTGCGCCTGCTTTTGCAAGTGGTTCGATATCTGCCACTGTTTTTGGCGTTACTAACAATTCAGGTTTTTTCATTGCCTGTCACCCTCTCTTTTTACTCACTGCTACTCCGTCACCAATTGGGAAAATGGTTGTATCATACCCTTCATGATTCATGAGCCACTCGTTATACGTTTTAATTCGTCTAATTAAACCGCGTGTACGTCTATTTTCAATGTGTTCCTTTGTCGTCACAAGGCCGTGATATAGTACATTATCTGAAATAATGACACCGCCAGGATTTAATAACGGCTCATAGATATCAAAAAAGCGGCGATATTGTCCTTTTGCTGCATCAATAAAAATAACATCAAATGTGCCATATTCCTTTACTTGATCCCCTGTTTCTAAAGCATCTCCATAAATAACAGAAATGCGCTCTTTTACTGGGGAACGATTTATATATTCAAGTGCTTTTTCGTATCGATCTGCGTTTCGTTCTACTGTCACAATACGTGAATTTGGAATAGCTTGCATCATGCGAATACTAGAATATCCAATTGCTGTACCAAGTTCTAATATGCTCTTTGGCCCAATTAAACGCAAAAATTGCAACATAAATTCCATGCCAAGACGATCCATAATTGGTACATGTTGCTCACATGCATACTGTTCGATTTCAAGAATGAGCTCATCTTTTGGATCGATAAAAGACAGCAAATATTCACTAACTACATCTTGTTGCTCCATAGATAGTCCTCCTTATCGCATGGAGAAGTAAAAAAGAATATTGTCTCTATATGGAAAGAAAAATACAAGCCTGCTCTATCCTTAGCTTGTACATCCCGTTTCTGTATTAAAAACGATTCTTCTACCAGTTTTTAACCCGCTATATTTTATCATAAAAAAGAGGGATATGCGAATTTTTCTCGCTTCCCTCAAAAAATTTACGATTGCTTTTGTGTAATATACTTTTGTTTTAACGCATTATGTTCTTCTAATGTCTTCGCGTAGTACACTTGACCATCTGGTGCCGCCAAGAAATAATAGTAATCTGTCTTTTCAGGTTCAAGTGCTGCCTGTACTGATTTTACACTAGAATTCGAAATTGGTCCAACTGGTAACCCCTTTATAACGTATGTATTATACGGAGAGTTTACTTTTAAATCATTGTATAATACACGTTCTTTATGCTTACCTAATGCGTATAGCACTGTTGGATCTGTTTGCAAAGGCATTCCTTTCGCTAAGCGATTATAGAACACGCTTGCTATTTTTTGACGATCTGTATAACCAGTTGCTTCTTCTTCAATAAGTGAAGATAAGGTTAATAATTGATGAACATCCCAATTTTTTTCTTTCATCTTCTGTTCATTTTCAACAATGAGCTTGTTTGTTTTCTCTAACATCGGAATAATAATTTCTTCTAACGTTACATCCTTTTTATAAAAAGGATATGTTGCTGGATATAAATATCCTTCCAATGGGTATTTAATATTTGCATCATAAATTTTATCTGTTAATAAAACCGGATATTTCTTCTGTAGTTTTTGTACAAATGCTTTATCGTTTAGTTGGCGAACAACATCTTCTTTATTCCACTTCAATTCCTTTGCAATTGTATCTGCGATTTCAACAACTTGTGCGCCTTCTTTAACTGTCACTTTATAAGCAACTGGACGATGCACATTACCTGATGACATTTGTCCCATTATTTCTTCTACATTCATCGATGAGTTTAATAAATATGTACCAGCTTGTAAATTTTTGGATTTCATTTTTGCATAAAAACTAAATATAGTCCCGTTTTTTACAATTCCTTTATCTTCCAAAATTTCTCCAATCTTACTTGTAGAAGAACTTTTTGGAATTTCCACCTCAATTTCCTGTTTACTTGCTGTATTTAGTGGTTTTAAAGCTGATGTAACATACGCATATACGCCGCCGCATACAACAAGCAACGTGATGAAAATGATTGCAATCACTCGTCTTAGTTTCTTTGTTTTCCTTTGATTCACTACCGTACTTCCTCCTTACTCCCCATTATAGACTGCACTGGTTTACCCTATACAAAATCTAAGGAATATTAAAAAACATGTCTATCCGTAGACATGTTTCCCTTTTTTCTACAATCTGTATCATTATACTACAAATAATCGTATGCTTTCGACAAAAAATCTTTCATTTATTGTATAAATATGATTTCAGTTTACGAACAAAAAATGATTAACAGTCTTCAAGCACACCATATCTCATTTGCTCTCCCATCCAAGAACTTACATCACGCCACTTCACAACTTTAGCTGCGATCCAACTTACATCTTTGGAATTCTCATCCTCTAATTTCCAGTCATACGCATTTGCCCAGTAAAACATATCATCTTGTAAGAGAAGCGTAGCATCATAAATAATTGAATCATAATTTACCGGACTTGGAATGATATGAAATTGCGTTACACCTTCAAATACTAATTCAACCGCTGATGGATTATCGAACTGTCTTTGAAAAAGTATTCTTACATTTGTATCAAGTTCAGTTGATACTGCCATAGATAGCTCTTCACTTACATAACTTTCTGTCCACATGTATAATTCTTTTAAACAGCTATCATGAAAATGACCAAATATTTCAAGAAATGTTTCTATATCTTTCGTTCCCTTTATTTCATTCCATTTCATATGAATAACCCTCTTTTCGATAAATCCAAATAAATAGATATTTAAAATATTCACTAAATACATTTTAATTTTCCGTCACCTAAGTTACTGCTATGCAGAATAAAACATATCCGCTACTTGCTTTCTCCCTTTGTTTTCAACATCGCATGTGGTAGGACCGCTTCTATGCATGGCCGGATGCTCTCTCCCCACTAAAAAGAAAGGAGATTTTAACGTCAGATTTTTAATTGGCATATATAAGTACCTTATATAGTAAACAAACTGATTTCAATATGAAATCAGTTTGTTTACTTACCATATTACTCTTCTTCGCCTTCTTCTTCAGCAAGAGTGTTAAACATTTCTTGTACCATTTCCCACTCTTCTTCTGATTCGATTGGAAGTAATGTACCACCAGACTCATCTTCGTTTTGCTCGAAAGCCATTGCATCATAAATTGGATCGCCATCTTCGTCAACTTCACCGATTGGTGAGAATACTACGTAAGATTTTTTACCAAATTTGTCAGCATCAAAAGTGAAAATAATTTCACATAGATGTTCGTTACCTTTTTCGTCAACAATTGTAATTTGATTTTCTTCCATTATGGTCACCTCTTATTTACTATCTAAATATCCTTGTAAAATTACGACAGCCGCCATCTTATCAATGACTTGCTTTCGTTTTTTCCGACTTACATCTGCTGAAATGAGCAAGCGCTCCGCTGCCATTGTTGACAGACGTTCATCCCACAGTACAACTTCTAATTGCACGAGTTCATGCAAATTTTCTGCAAATTGCTGACAAGCCTCGCCACGCGGACCGATTGTACCATTCATGTTCTTTGGCAATCCTACTACTATCTTGTCCACATTGTACTGTTTTACTAATTCAGAAATACGATTAAAACCAAATTCGCCTCTTTCTTCATTAATTTTAATCGTTTCTAAACCTTGTGCTGTCCAGCCCATCTCATCGCTTATTGCAACGCCGACTGTTTTTGTACCAACATCTAAACCTAATATACGCATAAACTACTCCTCACGATGATGTTTCAAGTAAGACTTAACAAGCTCCTCAATCAATTCATCACGTTCTAGCTTACGAATAATATTGCGAGCATCTTTATGACGAGGTATGTATGCCGGATCACCGCTTAATAAATAACCGACGATTTGATTAATTGGATTATACCCTTTTTCTTGAAGTGCATCATACACAGTTAATAGTACGTCATTGACATGGACATTTTGTTTTTCTTCTTGGAAGTTAAACTTCATCGTTTTATCGAATCCGTCCATTTTAAGCACCTCACTTTACTAAATATAGAGAGAAAGATATCCCTTCTCCCTATATTGTACACTACTATCTCTTTATTTTGAAACAGATTTAACGTACTCTTCTACAAATGCAAGTGCATCTTCTACTTGTGCTGGATTTTTACCACCAGCTTGTGCCATATCGGGACGACCACCGCCGCCACCGCCGCAGCGAGATGCCACTTCTTTTACAAGTTTACCAGCATGGTATCCTTGCTCGATCAAATCTTTTGTTACGCCAGCAAGAATGTTAACTTTATCATCACTAACAGCTGTAAGCACGATAACTGCAGATTGTAACTTATTCTTTAAATCATCCATCATCGTACGTAAATTATTCATATCTGCAACATTTACTTTCGTCGCAAGTACATTTACACCATCAATTGTACGCACTGCATCTGTTAAATTACCAGCTTCAATGTTGCTTAGTTTTGCTGCAAGAGATTCATTTTCTTTTTGCAATTGTTTTACTTCAGCAAATAAGCCATCTACTCTAGTTAAAATGTCTTTCGGGTTTGTTTTCATTTTATTTGCTGCTTCTTTTAATAAACCTACTTGTTCATTCATTAGTTCATATGCCGATTTCCCTGTTACTGCCTCAATACGGCGCGTTCCTGCTCCAATACCAGATTCAGCAACAATTTTGAAAATACCGATAGATGCCGTATTATCTACGTGACAACCGCCGCAAAGCTCTAAACTATAATCGCCTACTTGTACAACACGTACTACATCCCCGTATTTTTCACCAAACAGTGCCATTGCACCCATCTCTTTTGCTTCTTCAATTGCTTTTTGAGAAATGTCTACTGTGATACTTTCCCAAATTTTCTCGTTTACAATACGCTCAATTTTTTCAAGTTCATCTGCTTGCACTTGACCAAAGTGAGAGAAATCAAAACGTAAACGCTCTGATGTGACAAGAGATCCCGCTTGGTTTACGTGTCCGCCAAGGATATCTTTTAATGCTTGATGCAGAAGGTGAGTTGCTGTATGGTTTTTCACGATTGCTGCACGGTTTTTCGTATCGATTAACGTTTTTACTGCTGCATCTTTCGTTAATGTTCCTTCTTCTACAACTACTTTGTGTAAATTTTGACCATTAGGCGCTTTTTGTACATCTTTTACAAGTACCTTTACGCCATCAGCAAGAAGATAACCACGGTCAGCAATTTGACCACCGCTCTCAGCATAGAATGGTGTTGCATCTAACATTAATTGTCCTTCTTCACCTGCTTGTAGGCTGTCTGTGAACTCACCATTCTTCACAAGTGCAACAACGTTACTTTCTGTTCCAACAGTATTGTAACCAACAAATTCGCTTGCTACTTTAATTTCACCAAGAACCCCGCCTTGTACTTGCATAGAATCAACATCTTGACGAGCTGCACGTGCACGCTCACGTTGTTTTTCCATCTCTGCTTCAAAACCTTCATGATCAACTGTCATGCCAGCTTCTTCTGCATATTCTTCTGTTAACTCAATTGGGAATCCGTATGTGTCATATAGACGGAATGCATCTTCACCAGAAATAACCGTTGATTTTGCCTCTTTTGCTTTACCGATTACTTCAGCTAAAATTGTTTCACCGTCATGAAGTGTTTCATGGAAACGTTCCTCTTCATTTTTCACAACGCGTGCAATGAAATCTTTCTTTTCTAGAACTTCTGGGTAGAAATCTTTCATTACTTCCCCAACTACTGGTACTAATTCGTACATAAATGGACGATTAATATTTAATTTCTTCGCATAACGTACAGCACGGCGTAATAAACGACGTAATACATAACCGCGGCCTTCGTTAGAAGGAAGCGCTCCGTCCCCAACAGCAAACGTTACTGTACGAATATGGTCAGCAATTACTTTAAATGCTGTGTCTTGTTCTTGATTACCAGCACGATATTTTTCACCAGAAATTGCTTCTGTTGCGCCGATAATTGGCATAAATAAATCAGTGTCAAAGTTCGTTGGCACGTTTTGTACAACTGACGCCATACGCTCAAGACCCATCCCTGTATCAATATTTTTCTTTGGAAGCGGCGTGTACGTACCGTCTGGGTTATGGTTAAATTGTGAGAATACAAGGTTCCATACTTCTAAATAACGCTCGTTTTCTCCGCCTGGATATAACTCTGGGTCACTAAAATCATTGCCATAAGCTTCTCCGCGGTCGTAGAAAATTTCTGTATTTGGTCCACTTGGGCCTTCACCGATATCCCAGAAGTTTTCTTCTAAACGAATAATGCGCTCTTTTGGCACGCCCATTTTTTCATGCCAAATCGTAAATGCTTCTTCGTCTTCTGGATGAATCGTAACAGATAGTAATTCCTTATCGAAACCAATCCATTTTTCGCTTGTTAAAAACTCCCAAGCCCATGTAATTGCTTCTTCTTTGAAGTAATCACCAATTGAGAAATTCCCTAACATTTCAAAGAATGTATGGTGACGAGCTGTTTTCCCTACGTTTTCAATATCGTTTGTACGAATTGATTTTTGCGCATTTGTAATGCGTGGGTTTTGCGGAATTACGCGGCCATCAAAATATTTTTTTAATGTTGCAACACCACTGTTAATCCATAAAAGAGATGGATCTTCATGTGGAACTAATGATGCACTTGGTTCTACTGCATGTCCTTTTTCCTGGAAAAAATCTAAAAACATTTGACGAATTTGTGCGCCTGTTAAGTGTTTCATATGTATTTCCTCCTTCATTAAAATCAATTAGAAAACAAAAAACTCCCGTCCCCTATAGCAGGGACGAGAGTTGACTCGCGTTACCACCCTGATTATGAAATAAAAAGCGGATGTGTCTCACTTTTAGACACGACAGCTAGATTGCATATCGTATATCATATGCATATATTTCATCACCTCAAGTTGCCGTAACGTGGCAAGACGGCAGGGATTAGCTGCTCTCAGGAATAGCGTTCTGTTACCCTTCATCTGAAGCTTCTTACAGCCTAAGGAAGCCTCTCTCTGCAAAATGGACTGTAACATACTCGTTCCGTCATCAATTTATCATATACTATATGCCCAAATTGTAGCGAATCCATTTCCATTTGTCAATGTTTCCAAAACGGCTTAGTGTGTACAATAATCGTACGAAGAACTGCTAAAAGCGGCACGGATAATAAAAGCCCAATAATGCCGCCAACTTCTCCACCAACAAGCAATGCAAACATAATAACAACTGGGTGCATCCGTAGCGATCTTCCTACAATATACGGAGATAGTATATTACTCTCAACAAATTGCAAAATCGCAAGCGCGATGCCAGCCTTAATAACTAAATTCATCGATACTGTTGCAGCAATCATTAATGTTGGAATCGCTCCTAAAATAGGGCCAAAATATGGGATAATATCAGTAACCCCAACAATAATTCCTAAAAGCAGTGGATATTTCATCCCAATAAACCAAAAAGCTAGTGCAGAAACCCCTCCTAAAATTAAACAAACAAATAATTGACCGCGAATATAATTTCCAAGAGACTTATCAATTTCTTTTGCTAACTGTTGTCCATCCTTCCGCCACTTAGCCGGTATAAGCTTCCAAAAAATATGATAAAACTCTCCGTAGTCTTTTAATATATAAAATACGATAAATGGAATTAAGAAAATGATAAGAAGGGAATCAAGTATTCCTCTTGCTGTACCCATTACTTTATTTAACAGCGCTTGTATCTTCCCTTCAACCCCCGCAAACATTTGCTTCACTTTCTCATTCACGAACTCAGGAAAATTTTCAGTTTGCTCTCTTACTCCATCCGTCCACGATTCATACATATTTACAAATTGCGGGAATTGTTCGTTCATTTCTTGGAGCTGTGCAACAATGGCTGGTGTTCCTTTATACACACCATATCCAAGACCGCCAAAGAAAAGAATGTAAATGAGTAAAATGGCAAGTGTGCGCGGCACACCTTTTTCATGTAATTTTTCAATAAGCGGATGCAGCAAATAGGCAATAAAGCAAGCGATGAGAAATGGTGTAACAGCAACCTTGAGTACAAACAAAATTGGTGCCCATAGCGGCTTAATTTTCAAAAAGACAAGTAAACACAAAAAAATCAGCAATAATAAACCCAATCGATAAATCCAAATAATTTTAAGATTCTTCAACAGAAAAACCTCCTCTATTTCTTAGTTTGAAAAGAAATAAAGAAGGTTATGTGTAAAAAAATAAAAAACATTGCCGCGTTGCAATATTTTTGTAGGGATTCTTACTGTTTTGTAGAAAAATACATATACTTATAACGATTACAATTTCATGCGATATTACGTATGAATAAGCAACAATATCCCAATTTGTTCCACAAAGTTAGGAGGGAATACAATGGTATGGTTAATGCTGGGTCTTTCTACACTTTGTATGCTATTAGAGTGGGTATGTATTGGTTTTGGCATTTGGAAGGGATTCTTCATTCCCTCTTCAAATCAAGAACGTGCCAGGCATCTTTGGCACTATGGCATTTTAGGACTCGGTTGCTACGGACTTTCTCATCTCTTCTCCCAAATCGGACTGTTTTATCTCTATACAAGTACATATTGAACTACCCCCACCTACCGTTTCGCGCTTGAGGCGGGGGATGAATCGCTAGATATAATAAAAGCTCCCCAAAATTAGGGAGCCTTTCACATACATAATGTAATTTATAAGTAAGACTTCAGCATTTTACGTGCTTTTTTCATATTTCGTTTTGAAAATACATCTTGCTTACGTGCATATTGATATGCCGCTGCTCCTACACCTAACGCTATTAATGATGAGCGCAATTTCAAAGTTAACACTCTCCTTATTAGCCGATTGTCCGTTCATTATCATCAAATAAATCATCTAACGAACTTAATGAACCGTCTTCTTCGACTTGATGTGTATGAATTTTCCCCTTTGAAATCGATAATTCAATAAAGCAGTTCCAACAATAATATTGATTCACACCGATTTTCCCAATATCTTTTCCTTTACAGTTTGGACAACTGAACATATGACGTTCATCTCCTTACAATCTCCCGTATTCTATTACGCCATTATGTCCAAACTGTATATGTTTATACATGAGAAGAACTGCATTACACTATATAATTTCACCTTGCTACATAAAATCATACGGTGAAATGTTTTCCACATCGAGACCTTCCTCAGTCATTACCTCAGTCACTTCGGTCTTTCCTTGCAGGCGATTGCATAATGTCGTTTGCCGGAGTGCATCATCAAGGCGATTTACACCAGATTGAAACGCTGATTCTTCCCCGCAAATAATTAAAAACTTTTTACTGCGTGTAATCCCTGTGTAAATTAAATTGCGGCGCAGCATACGATAATAACTTTTCACAACAGGCATGATTACAATTGGAAATTCGCTTCCTTGTGATTTATGGATTGAACAACAATACGCATGTGTAATTTGATTTAAATCTGCCTTTGTATAGGTCACTTCGATACCGTCAAAAGATACAACAACCATATCTTGTTGTTCCACGTTTTCTTTCGCATAAAACACCGACACAATCTCACCAATATCACCGTTAAACACTTGACTTTCCGGTTGATTGACAAGTTGAAGCACCTTATCTCCAGTCCTGTATACAACTTCGCCATATGCAATCTCTTTTCTTTTTTCTTTTTTCGGATTAAATACTTCTTGCAACGCTTCATTTAATGTATTAATACCTGCTGGCCCTTTGTACATCGGAGCTAGCACTTGTACATCACGCGCACTAAATCCTTTTGTTTTTGCGTTTTCACATACTTTTTTCACAACATCAACAATTTGCGTACCTGTGCAAGCAATAAACGAACGATCTTGCTTGTTTTGCGTTACATCAGAAGGTAATGCACCTTTTTTAATCGCATGAGCAAGCTGAATAACAGATGAACCTTCTGCTTGTCTATAAATTTCCGTAAGCTTTACTGTCGGAATAACGCTGGATTCTAATAAATCTTTCAACACTTGTCCAGGACCAACGGATGGCAATTGATCTTCATCTCCAACGATGATGACTTGAATACTAGATGGCAATGACTTGAATAATTGATTCGCAAGCCAAATATCAACCATAGAAAATTCATCAATAATGAGTAATTTCCCTTTAACAGGATCGTGCTCATTACGTTGAAATGCCCCTTCCGGTGTCCATCCAAGCAGACGATGAATCGTACAAGCAGGCAATCCTGTTGATTCACTCATACGCTTTGCTGCTCTTCCGGTCGGTGCTGTTAATAAAATCGGGAACGGATTTTCATCACTATAATCCTTCGGGTCTAATGATAACCCATGAAGAGAAGCATACATTTCAACAATCCCTTTAATAACAGTCGTCTTTCCAGTACCAGGTCCACCTGTTAAAATCATCAGTGGCTTATGAAGAGCTGTTTGAATACCCTCTTGCTGAAGCGGTGCGTATTGCACGCCGAACTGCTCTTCAATTTTCCCAAGCGTTAACAACAGCTCCGATTCAGGAAAGGAAGGAAGTTCTTCTTGGCCAAGTAAACGATTGATGGAGGCTACAACACCTTTTTCAGAATAGTACAAGGAGGCTAAATATACACGCTCATCTTCTATAATAATTTTCCCTTCTCCTTGCATCATTTCCGCACATTGCAAAACATCTTCTTCTGCAACAGCCGCTTCCTGGTTATTTAATAACTCCATCGTTTGCTGCACTAACTGTGCTCTATTCATATACACATGACCTTCTTGCAGCGAAACGTGCTCTAATGTATAAAAGCATCCTGCTCGTACACGATCGGCATGATTACCAGAGATGCCAAGCGCGCGGCCAATATCATCAGCTCGTCCAAACCCAATACCATCTACTTCTTCAATCAGTTGATACGGATTATTGCGGATGACTTCAAGTGTCATTTCCTTATACTGTTGGTAAATTTTAATAGAAAGCTTCGTTCCAAACCCATAACCATTTAGAAAGCTCATCACTTTTTCAAGACCTTGATGTTCAATAATCGTTTCGTATATTTCTTGTGCTTTTTGTTTATTTACAATCCCGTCCAAAGCTGCGGGATCATCCATAATTTTCGAAATCGCATGTTCACCAAGATGATCAACAATCTTTTCCGCTGTTCGTTTCCCGATTCCTTTAAATAAATCGCTCGCTAAATATTGCACCATTCCTGTTTTTGTTTGCGGTAATTCTTTTTTAAACGTTTCAATATGATATTGTTTCCCGTACTTTGGATGATCTTTAAAATGACCCGTTAGTGTAAACACTTCATCTTCATGCATTCGGGGAAAATGACCTGTTATCATGACCTTTTTTTCGTCATATGTTTCATTCGTTTCAATAATTTTCATACTGACAACGGAATAGAGGTTTTCTTCGTTGTGGAAAATGGTATGAAGAACTTGTGCTTTTATAAACTTTTGCTCTTCCTCAAACAAATCCATCGCATGTTGATTTCCCATTTTACCCCTCCTTCCATTTTATGCGTCTTGCTCTAATAAACGAATACCATTACCAGCTAAAAAGTGATCTGGCTGAATCGCTACAGCTTTCTTAAACATCGCAAGTGCCTTCTCACGATTTTCTTCAAACGCATATGCAACACCTAAGTTGTAATATGCATCCGCATGTTCTTCATCAAGTGCTACAACTTTTTCAAAATAAGGTTTTGCTTCTTTTACATGTTCTAGCCGTGCTAAGCATAATCCGCATTGGAAAATGGCTTCAACGTCATTTTCATCTAATTCAGTAGTACGTTGTAAAAATGGCAGCGCTAAACGGTCATTTCCAAGCTGCACATATGTAATGCCAAGCATAAACGACACATCTCCTGTCTGCAGTCCTGCTTGCATCGCCTTCTCAAACGCTTCTTTTGCCTCTGCAAAACGTTCTTGCTGATAATATATATTTCCTAATCCATAGTATGCTGTAGCAGATTCCTCATCTAATTCAATCGCACGTTTATAAAAGGCAATCGCGCGCTCACTATCTCCTAATACATCTAGTAAATTTGCAAAGTTAATATAACCAAGTGCATCTTTTGGATTTTCCTCAATCGCCTCAGTAAAATTCTTTGCGGCTTCTTCCCAGTTTCCTTCTTGCATATATTGAATACCTATTTCCAGTTTATTTGACATGTATCCTTCACCTCTACAACAAATTATAACAAAGAATCTATTTTCCGAGCGAACGAAAATTCGCTTTTATCTAAAAAGAAACCTCTGACCAATACAAGGCAGAGGTTCTTCTTTCTTATCCTAAATAATCCAGTTTCTTACCATTACAGTATACGTCATCAATTGTCGCACCGCCCAAGCACTCATCTCCATCATAGAAAACAACTGCTTGTCCTGGCGTAATTGCGCGAATTGGTTCATCACAAAGAATGCGAATGGTATTCTCATCAACGATTTGAACCTTTACACCGTTATCTGCTTGACGATAGCGGAATTTCGCTGTACATGTAAATTCTTTTTCTTTCGGCTTATCGCTTACCCAACTTACATTTGTGGCAAATACTTCATCACCATATAACAGTTCATTATGGAATCCTTGTTCTACATATAAAATGTTTTCTTTCAAGTTCTTCCCAACAGCAAACCATGGATCACCATTGCCGCCAATACCAAGGCCATGACGTTGTCCAATTGTATAATACATTAACCCGTCATGTTTCCCTTTCACTTCACCAGATAATGTTTGCATCTGACCTGGCTGTGCTGGCAAGTAGTTGCTTAAAAAGTCTTTAAAGTTACGCTCGCCGATAAAGCAAATGCCTGTGCTATCTTTTTTCGCCGCTGTTGCTAAACCAGCTTCTTTCGCCATTTCACGAATTTGCGGCTTCTTTAACTCCCCAAGTGGGAACATTGTTTTTGATAATTGTTCTTGACCTAGTTGATTTAAGAAATATGTTTGGTCTTTATTATCATCAACGCCGCGCAGCATTTTATATTCCCCATCCATATACGCTACGCGCGCATAGTGTCCTGTCGCTACATAATCTGCACCAAGCGCCATCGCATGTTCTAAAAATGCTTTAAATTTAATTTCTTTATTACACATTACATCTGGGTTCGGTGTACGACCAGCGCGGTACTCATCTAAAAAGTACGTAAATACCTTATCCCAATATTGTTTTTCAAAATTGACTGCATAATATGGGATTCCAATTTGGTTACATACTTCAATGACATCGTTATAGTCTTCTGTCGCTGTACATACACCATTTTCGTCTGTATCATCCCAGTTTTTCATAAAGATTCCGATTACATCATAGCCTTGTTTCTTTAATAACATTGCTGCTACAGATGAATCGACGCCACCAGACATCCCGATGACAACGCGCGTTTCGTGAGGTAGTTTGTTCATCAGGTCACCTCCTATATTAATTTTGTGTTAATCGCTTCACGATCTTCACTGTTTCGTACGTTGCTTTTTCGACCTGTTCTTTCGTATTCCCAAGCCCGAAGCTAAAACGTACGGATGAACGTATTTTATCGGATTCTTTTCCGAACATCGCTACAAGTACATGTGACGGATCAATCGAGCCTGCTGTACAAGCAGATCCGCTTGAAACTGCAACTCCCGCTAAATCTAAATTCATTAAAAATGACTCAATATGCATTCCTATAAAACTTACATTTAATACATGTGGTAAGCTATGCTCTAAGTTTCCGTTTACCTCGAAAGTAATGCCTTCGTCTTTAAAGACAGATATCATTATATCTTTAAATCCATTGTATTGGGCAATTTTTTGCTCACGAGTTTGTTCTGCTAACAAAATAGCTTGCCAAAGTCCAACAATTCCTGGCACATTCTCTGTACCAGCACGGCGTTTTCGTTCTTGCTCTCCGCCTGTTAACAGCGGTTCAAACTTTACATGCTGCCCTGCATATAAAAAGCCCACACCCTTTGGACCATTAATTTTATGTCCAGAAATTGACAAGAGATCAATACCAAGCTCTTTCACATCAATTGTTGTTAAGCCGTATGCTTGTACTGCGTCTGTATGAAAATAAGCACTATGTTCTTTTAATAGAGCTCCGATTTCTGCAATCGGCTGTACTGTACCAACTTCATTATTTCCAAACATAATAGACACAAGAATCGTTTGCTCTGTTAACGCTGCTTGCAAATCTGAAATGTGAATACGCCCTGTTTTATCAACAGGTAAATACGTCACTTCAAACCCTTCTCGTTCTAACACATTACACGTATGCAAAATCGCATGATGCTCAATTGTTGTCGTAATAATATGATTTCCTTTCTTACGATTCGCACGAGCTACACCAAGAAGGGCTAAATTATCAGCCTCTGTACCGCCGCTTGTAAAAATAATTTCATTTGGATTTGCATGAATACTGCGCGCGCACGCACGTCTTGCTTCATCTACTGCATGACGCCCTTGGCGCCCAAAGAAATGGATGCTTGACGGGTTACCAAATACTTCTGTCATATATGGAATCATCTTTTCGACTACTTCTGGGTGAGCCGGAGATGTCGCAGCGTGATCTAAATAAATGCGTTCCATCATATCTCCTTCTTTCCAAATCGTTACACACGGAATTAGATATAAAACATATAACCGCCGTTGTTTTCTTCTTCATAACGTACTAAATCTTCTAACGTTGTACTATCAAGAACTTCTTGCACCGCATCACGAACACGGACCCAAAGCTGACGCTGTGCTGGTTCTTCTTCATCCAACATTTCTACTACGCTAATCGGCCCTTCTAATACGCGGATTACATCACCTGCTGTAATATTAATTGGTTGATCTGATAATACATAACCACCATATGCACCGCGTGTACTTTTTACAAGACGAGCATTACGAAGCGGAGAAATTAATTGTTCTAAATAATGTTCAGATAAATCGTGCGCCTGTGCAATTGATTTTAATGAAATTGGGCCTTCCCCAAACTTTTTCGCAAGATCAATCATAATTGTTAAACCGTAACGGCCTTTTGTTGAAATTTTCATATATGTAGCACCTCTTTTCAAGTCTTTTGCTTCTACTTCTTCGTTATTCTTTTATTTTATAGGAAAAACACTCTCTGAAATCAAAATCCTTTGAAATTATAGCATAATATAGTATGATAAGGAATTTCAACTTTTCTAACAGAAATGATAACATATAAGTATACCAAATAACTCGGAATTTATTATATAAACAAGGCACTGAAGGAGAGAGAACATATGAAACAACCACTCGCACATCGAATGCGTCCGACCAATATCACAGAAGTTATCGGACAAGAACATTTAGTGGGCGAAGGCAAAATTTTATGGCGGATGGTACAAGCAAAGCATCTACAATCAATGATTTTGTACGGGCCTCCCGGAACAGGAAAAACATCAATTGCAAGCGCCATTGCCGGCAGCATCGGTATGCCTTTTCGTCTATTAAATGCTGTTACTCATAATAAAAAAGATATGGAAATTGTTGTCCAAGAAGCAAAAATGCATCGCCATCTCATCTTAATTTTAGATGAAGTGCATCGATTAGATAAAGGAAAACAAGATTTCCTTCTTCCTCACTTAGAGAGCGGACTCATTACATTAATTGGGGCGACGACAAGCAATCCATTTCACGCAATTAATTCTGCTATTCGAAGCCGTTGTCAAATTTTCGAACTACAAGCTTTAACGGAAGAAAACCTTTTACAAGGATTAAAACGCGCTTTAACAGATCAGGAAAAAGGACTAGGAGAATATAACATAATCGTAACCGATGAAGCTCTGCGTCACTTCGCAAACGCATCTGGCGGTGATATGCGCTCTGCCTATAATGCACTTGAGCTCGCAGTCTTATCTAGCTTTACAACAAATGAAGAAACAGTAGAAATTTCACTTGAAATCGCTGAAGAATGTTTACAGAAGAAAAGTTTTGTACACGACAAAGGCGGCGACGCCCATTACGATGTATTATCAGCTTTCCAAAAATCAGTGCGCGGAAGTGATGTAAATGCCGCTCTTCATTATTTAGCCCGCCTTATTGAAGCTGGTGATATGCAAAGCATTGGCAGACGTTTACTAATTATGGCATACGAAGATGTTGGACTTGCGAACCCTCAGGCTGGGCCCCGTACACTTGCGGCCATCGAATCCGCAGAACGCGTCGGCTTTCCAGAAGCTCGCATTCCACTGGCAAATGCGGTCATCGAGCTATGCTTATCACCGAAATCAAATTCAGCATACAAAGCGCTCGATGCAGCGCTTCAGGACTTACGAAACGGACAAACAGGTGATGTTCCAGCTCATTTAAAAGATAGTCACTATAAAGGCGCCGAATCGCTCGGCAGAGGAATTGGTTACCTCTATCCACACGATTATCCTAGTGGATGGGTGCAGCAGCAGTACTTACCAGACAAAATTAAAAATAAGCAATACTATAAACCAAAAACGACTGGTAAATTTGAGCAAGCACTTGCTACTGTTTATGAAAGATTACAACATTCGTATAAAAGTGAATCAAAAGGGTAACATAAGCGAAAACGACATGAAATATGGGGGTTTCACAATGAAAATGCGTCAAGATGCATGGACTGGAGAAGATGATTTACTTCTAGCAGAAACCGTTTTACGTCACATTCGCGAAGGCAGTACGCAATTAAAAGCATTTGATGAAGTGGGCGATCAATTAAACAGAACTTCTGCCGCTTGTGGCTTTCGTTGGAACGCAGAAGTTCGGCAAGGCTATGAAGAAGCTGTGCAAATTGCGAGAAAGCAACGCAAAGAATTAAAGAGAGAACAAGCAGTGAAGCCGAAACCACAAGTATCACGATTAGAGCCGAAGAAAAAAGTTGTTATTGAGGGTGAGTTTTCGGAAGATGTTATTACAAATAAGTCGTCACTTACGATGCAAGATGTCATTTCATTTTTGCAAAATATAGAACAAAACAATCCACGTACAGAAAAGTTACAAACTGAAAACGACACATTACGTAGGCAGCTCGAAACGTTGCAAAAAACAAATCATCAATTAGAGAAAAAGCTTAAAACACTGCAGAAACAACAGCAATCTGTGCAGGAAGATTATGAAACACTCGTTAGAATTATGGACCGTGCACGCAAGCTCGTTCTACTAGATAACCCGCAAGAACAGATGGCACCAATTTTCAAAATGGATCAGAACGGAAACTTAGATATTGTTTACACAGCCGAAAATTAAAATAACAAAACGAGCACATAAAAAACGCATGGATAAAATTCATGCGTTTCATATTCTCTGTTTTACTTATTCTTCAATTTTATAAGCTTTTATATTTCTTTCCATCCGTATCTTGTATCACAATATTCTTATGTAACTTACTTACTCCAATTAAGATAACAGGATTTTCTTCATTCGATTTGCCCTTTTTGATATTCACAGTGACATATGTTGTATCACCTTTTTCCTGAAATTTTGTTACTTCAATTTCACTACCTTTATGCTTAGACCCAACTGCTAACACAATCATTTTTCTTCCTTCTGAAATTGTATAGGTAGAATAGCCTACGAGTGAAGGATTCTCCTGTGCACGTTTCGGAAAATAGTCAATCATTTCTGGCGCCTCATTATACCTTGATTTCTCTAATACCCAATAATCTTCATATGAATTACATGCGGAAAATGAAACGAAACAAAGCAACATAATAAAACTTAACAGAAGTTTCTTATTTCTCATTGTCTCCCTCCTTCATATAAAAATATGCACATCTAACTCTTAACATTTCTCTGAATATTTAACATAAAAAAACACCCATGCTTCCATAAAGAAACATGTGTGCCTCATTTTAGTCTTGTCCGACACGTTTTACTTCAACATCCTTCAAACGTTCACGCACAACATGACTTGCCATAATTAAGCCGGCCACAGACGGAACGAATGCGTTAGAGGACGGTGGTAATTTCGCTTTGCGAATTTTTGCATTTTCATCTGGAACGATTTCTTTACGAATATCTTCACGAATCACAATTGGATTTTCATCAGAGAATACAACTTTCACACCTTTTTTAATACCTTCTTTACGAAGTTTCGTACGAATCACTTTCGCAATTGGATCTGTGTTCGTTTTAGAAATATCGGCAATACGGAAACGAGTTGGATCCATTTTATTTGCTGCACCCATACTTGAAATGATTTTAATTTTACGTCGCAAGCACTGTTTAATTAAATGAATTTTGAACGTAATTGTATCAGATGCATCCACTACGAAATCCAAACCATGTTTAAAGAACTCTTCGTATGTTTCATCTGTATAAAACATTTCTAATGCGATAACTTCGCAGTCTGGGTTAATATCAGCAATACGTTCTTTCATTAGTTCTACTTTTGAACGACCCACAGTAGAAAGTAACGCATGGATTTGACGGTTAACATTTGTAATATCAACAACGTCTTTATCAACTAATACAAGACGACCGACGCCAGAACGCGCTAATGCTTCTGCTGCAAACGAACCAACGCCGCCAATTCCTAGAATACCAACTGTACTATTTTTTAATATTTCAATACCTTCTTTTCCGAAGGCTAATTCATTACGTGAAAATTGATGTAACATGCGGTCTACACTCCTATTACAAAAATGGTCTACCATGTATTCTAGCGTTTTTCCGACTATTTGTATATATCCACTTTGATTTTTTAGCATCTAAGTCGCTGCCGTACAGAATAAAACATAACTGCTGCTTGCTTTCTCTCTTTGTTTTACACTTTGCACGTGGCAGGAAAAGGAACTGACCGCTTCTATGCATGTCCAGTCCCTCTCGCCCATTTAAAAAAATGCTTTTCTGTCGTTTTTCCATAAAGTAACTGAGTAGTTACTTTGTATTTATATAAGTTATATACTCTATAAAAAAATCCTAGATGGAATTAGTATGTCCACCTAGGATTCATTTTTACTTCTCTTCTTTTACTTTTAATTGTAAGTAAAGCTCTTCAAGCTGTGCATCTGCAACTGGGCTTGGTGCTTCTGTTAATAAGCAGCTTGCGCTTGCTGTTTTCGGGAAGGCAATTGTATCACGAAGGTTCGTACGACCCGCAAGTAACATAACAAGGCGGTCTAAACCTAATGCAATTCCTCCGTGCGGCGGTGTACCGTATTCGAATGCTTCTAATAAGAATCCAAACTGCTCTTGCGCTTCTTCTTGTGAGAAACCTAGCGCTTTGAACATTTTTTCTTGTACATCACGCTCATAAATACGAAGTGATCCACCACCAAGCTCATAACCGTTTAATACAAGGTCATACGCTTGTGCACGCGCTTTTTCTGGTGCTGTTTCTAGTAGCTCAACATCTTCGCGGAATGGCATTGTGAATGGATGATGCGCTGCAAAATAACGATCAGCATCTTCATCATACTCAAGAAGCGGCCAATCTGTTACCCATAGGAAGTTAAACTTGCTTTCATCAATTAACTCAAGTTCTTTACCTAAACGTAAACGAAGTGCTCCTAAGCTATCCGCAACAACGCTCTTCTTATCAGCAACGAATAATAATAAGTCACCAGCAGCCCCATCTAACGTGCTCATAAGCGTATTTGCATCTTCTTCGTTAAAGAATTTTGCGATTGGTCCTTTTAAGCCGTCTTCTTCAACTTTTAACCAAGCTAAACCTTTTGCTCCGTATACTTTTACGAATTCTGTTAATGCATCGATATCCTTACGGGAATATTTGCTCGCTGCACCTTTGGCATTGATTGCTTTTACTTGTCCGCCACTCTCTACAGCGCTTGTGAACACTTTAAATCCGCAACCCGCTGCAAATTCTGATAGATCAATTAGTTCCATCGCAAAGCGTGTATCTGGCTTATCAGAACCGTAGCGAGACATCGCATCAGCATACGTCATGCGCGGGAATGGTGCATTAATTTCTACACCCTTTGCTTCTTTCATTACTTTTGTCATCATACGTTCCATCATTTCGAGAATTTCTTCTTGTGTTAAGAATGATGTCTCAATATCGACTTGTGTGAATTCTGGCTGACGGTCTGCACGTAAATCTTCATCACGGAAACAACGCGCTACTTGATAATAGCGCTCAAATCCGCCGACCATAAGAAGCTGTTTAAATAACTGCGGAGATTGCGGCAGTGCATAAAACTCGCCTTCATGTACGCGGCTCGGTACTAAGTAATCACGAGCTCCTTCTGGTGTACTTTTCGTTAAAATTGGTGTTTCTACTTCTAAGAAATCTTCGCTATCTAAGAAATTACGAATTGTTTTTGTTACGTCGTGACGCATTTTAAATGTGTTGTACATAACAGGGCGACGTAAATCTAAATAACGATATTTTAAGCGGACATCTTCTGATGCATCTGTATCATCTGTAATCATAATTGGTGTTGTTTTTGCTGCATTTAGTACGTTTACTTTCGTTACTTGTACTTCAATACGGCCTGTTGCCATATTTTCATTAATCGCACCAGCTGCGCGCTCAACAACTGTACCTTCTACGTGCAGTACGTATTCACCGCGAATTGTTTCTGCTACTTCTAACGCTTCCTTTGAAGTTTCTGGACTAAATACGACTTGTACAATACCTGTACGGTCACGTAAGTCAATGAAAATTAATCCACCTAAATCACGGCGCTTTTGCACCCAACCTTTTAATTGAACCGTTTGTCCCACAGCTTCTACTGTTACTTTTCCGCATGCATGCGTTCTTTCAGCCATTTCTTTTTCCCCCTATAGTGACTTTTCTGCTACGTAAGAAGCAAATACATCTAATGCAACTTCTTCTTGTTCGCCTGTTGCCATATCTTTTAAGTTGATAATGCCTTTTTCTAATTCATCATCACCTAAAACAGCTACAAATTTTGCACTTAGACGATCCGCTGATTTAAACTGTGCCTTCATTTTACGATCTAAGTAATCTTTCTCAACCGCTAATCCAGCCTTACGAAGGTCAAAGACAATTTTTGCAGCATGATCTTTCGCCTTTTCACCAAGCGCTACAACATAACAATCAATGTTATGAGCAATTGGTAATTCAATATTCTCAGCTTTTAACGCCATAATTAAACGTTCAATACTCATCGCAAAACCAATACCAGGCATTTCTGGGCCACCGATTTCTTGTACAAGTCCGTTGTATCGGCCGCCGCCGCTTAATGTTGTAATCGCACCAAAACCTTCTGCTTCGCTCATAATTTCAAATACAGTGTGCTGATAATAGTCTAAACCGCGCACAAGGTTTGGATCTTTCTCAAATGGAATACCCATCATTGTTAATAATTCCTGTACTTTTTCATAGTACGCACTTGACTCTTCGTTTAAGTATTCTGTAATCGATGGTGCTGTGCTCATCAATTCATGATTGCGATCTTTTTTACAATCCAAAATACGAAGTGGGTTTTTCTCTAAACGAGATTGGCAATCTGAACAAAACTCACCAATGCGAGGCTCAAAGTGTGCAATTAACGCATCGCGATGTGCTTTACGGCTCGCTGCATCACCTAAGCTATTTAACACAACTTTAATATTTTTTAGGCCCATGCCGCGGTAAAACTCAACAGCAAGCGCAATCACTTCTGCGTCAATTGCTGGGTCATTACTACCTATCGCTTCAATACCAAACTGAACAAATTGACGATAACGTCCAGCTTGTGGTCTTTCATAACGGAACATCTGTCCAATATAATATAATTTTGTCGGCTGCGTCGCATCACCGAACATTTTATTTTCTACATAAGAACGTACAACTGGAGCTGTTCCTTCTGGACGAAGTGTTAAACTACGCTCCCCGCGATCTTCGAATGTGTACATTTCTTTTTGTACGATATCTGTCGTATCTCCAACACCGCGTAAAAATAATTCTGTATGCTCAAAAATTGGTGTACGAATTTCTTTATAGTTGTAACGACGACAAATTTCACGTGCTTGCCCTTCAATATACTGCCATAATTCCACAGTACCAGGAAGGATATCTTGCGTTCCGCGCGGGATTTGAATAGACATATTCAGTTCCTCCTCATTTTCTCAATAGTAATAAAAATAAAAAAACTCCCGCCTCTACTGATTGTACAGTAGGGACGAGAGTATAATACCCGTGGTGCCACCCTAATTGAAGCACGTATGCTTCCACTTTTTTAATAACGCTTAAATTGCGTTCGACCTCTACTAAGCACTATGCTGTTCAAGACGAAACCTACAGAGTGTCATTCGATCAGTCATCATGCAGAAATGTTTTCAGCCTTAGACATTTCCTCTCTTTTCATGTGTCTCTTATCTACTCTTCTCTATCATCGGTTTATACCATATGTAACTGTAAAAAATGAATTTGTTTACTACTATACGATTATTCACAATTATTGTCAAGATTCTCAAGAACGTCCGAGGTGCTTCTTTAACGTTTTTACATCTTTTAAAGAAATCCCAAATTCAGAAGCAAGTTCTAGCGATGTATTTTGCTGTTCTTTTGAAATAAACTCATGAAAATTCACATTAAACAATTGGTTTGCTCCGTTAGTAGCAAAGTTTCCCTTTTCATTCATACGCATACGTATATCCCTCACATTCGGTAGTGGAATTCTAATGAATAGTGTTCCATATTGATGTAAGGGTTATACGTTGTTACTAAGAGGAATCATCTGATAAAGTTCTTTTCGCCTAACAATCACACTACACACATACTATAACTTACCTTCAATCGCATCATCTTTCCATATTTCTTCAATATGTTCTGTTAGCTCTAATAAAATTTCTTCTACTGATTCCTTTACTAAATCTCCCATAATTCTGCATCCAGGTATATTCTTAGAAACAGGTAAACCAAGCCACGTTTGTTCACATTTCCAAATTGTCACTATATATACACCAAGTAACTCATCTTCTTCCGATATTGCCATAACAACAGCAGAATTGTATCCAGGAGTAAAATGATTTTCTCCCTCTATCTCAAGTCCTACATCAAAATCTATATTTTTTTCTGCGAAAACGGGTTTATATTTTTTTAACAATAATGCAATAGGCTCTTTTAAAGATTGTTCTATCTCCTTAATCTGTGCTAATAAATTTGGCAAAAATTCCTTGTATGAATACTGCATAATATCGAGCACCTTCTATATAATTTAATCCATAACAATAATAACTGGAAATATCATTCCTTATTTTTACCTATAACTAGTCCTTTTTGGTTCTCATAATAGTATCCTGATCGTGATGCGCTATACAAACAGGGATAGATATATTATATTTTTTTACTATGTTCAAGAATGAAACAATCGTTCTAACAATCAACAGAAACGTTATGCATATGTTTTAAACAAATCAAAAAAGAGAGGAGAACACCCCCCTCTCTTCGACCATCACTATTTACTCTCTACAATCAATGTCACTGGACCATCATTAACAAGCTGAACGTCCATCATTGCTCCGAACTGCCCTGTTTCTACATGCAGTCCTTGTTTGCGAAGTTCTTCGTTAAAGAATTCATATAAGCGCTCTGCGTAGTCAGGTTTTGCTGCATCCATAAAGTTTGGCCTTCTTCCTTTTCGGCAATCTCCATATAACGTGAACTGAGAAATGGAAAGAACTTGTCCACCAACATCTAATACAGAATGGTTCATTTTTTCGTTTTCGTCTTCAAAAATGCGTAAGTTTGCAATTTTTTCAGCGATATATGTTGCATCTTTTTCCGTATCTTCATGGGCGATTCCAACTAATAGTGTTAAGCCGAAAGGAATTTGCCCTACAACTTCACCTTTTACCGTTACAGATGCTTCTTTTGATCGTTGTAAGACAACTCTCATTTCACTTCACTCCCTATTAATGCATCATGCGGCGCACTGCATAAATTTCTGGAACCCGTTTAATGCGCTCGACAACTTTTTTCAAATGCTGTAAGTTACGAATTGAAATAGACATATGAATCGTCGCCATTTTGTTGCGATCACTTCTTCCTGAAACAGCTGAAATATATGTTTTCGTTTCTGTTACAGCTTGCAGTACTTCATTTAGTAAACCGCGGCGATCATAACCCGAAATTTCAATATCAACATTGTATTCAATTTCTTTTTCTGGGCTGCCTTCCCACTCTACTTCTAACAGTCTTGCCTGCGCTTCTTCTGTATGAATATTTACACAGTCTGTACGGTGAATCGAGACACCGCGACCTTTTGTAATATAACCAATGATATCGTCGCCCGGAACTGGATTACAGCACTTCGATAAACGGATAAGTAAATTATCTGCACCGCTTACTTTTACACCAGAATCCCATTTACGAATTTTCATTGGTTTTCGAACTTCTTTTACTTCTGTTAAATCTTCTTCACGTTGCTTACGGAATTTATCTGTTAAGCGCGTCACAATTTGCGATGCAGTAATTCCGTTATATCCAACAGCTGCAAACATATCTTCTTCATTTGCAAAATTAAACTTCTCAGCAACGCGCTTTAAATTATCAGATGCTAACACTTCTTTCATCTCATACTCAAGGCCTCGCACCTCTTTTTCAACAAGCTCGCGACCTTTTTCAATATTCTCATCGCGGCGTTGCTTTTTGAAAAATTGACGAATTTTATTTTTCGCATGGGATGTTTGCGCTAATTTCACCCAGTCCTGACTCGGGCCATACGAGTGTTTAGACGTTAAAATTTCAATGATGTCACCTGTTTTTAACTTATAATCTAAAGTGACCATTTTACCGTTTACTTTTGCACCAATCGTTTTATTCCCGATTTCAGAGTGAACGCGGTAAGCAAAGTCAATCGGTACAGAGCCAAGCGGCAATTCCATGACATCGCCTTTTGGTGTAAAGACAAACACCATATCAGAGAATAAATCAATTTTTAATGATTCCATAAATTCTTCTGCATTCGAGGCTTCATTTTGCCATTCTAAAATTTGACGGAACCATGTTAGTTTTTTCTCAAGTGTACCTGTTGTTTCAGCCGTTTTTCCTTCTTTATATGCCCAGTGGGCCGCAATTCCGAATTCGGCAATTTCATGCATTTCTTTCGTACGAATTTGCACTTCAAGCGGATCGCCTTTCGGTCCAATTACTGTCGTATGCAGCGACTGATATAAGTTCGCTTTTGGCATTGCGATATAATCTTTAAAACGCCCCGGCATCGGCTTCCAGCACGTATGAATAATACCTAAAACGGCATAGCAATCTTTAATACTATTTACGACAACACGAACAGCTAACAAATCGTAAATTTCATTGAATTGTTTATTTTGCATTGCCATTTTTCGATAAATGCTATAAATATGCTTTGGACGACCAGAAATTTCTGGTTGAATCGCGACTTCTTTTAATTTGTCACGAATTTCCATCATAACTTCATCCAAATATTCTTCGCGCTCTGCACGTTTACGTTTCATTAAGTTGACAATACGGTAATATTGCTGCGGATTTAAGTAACGAAGCGATGTATCTTCTAGTTCCCACTTAATCGTATTAATTCCGAGCCTGTGTGCTAATGGAGCGAAAATTTCTAATGTTTCATTTGCAATGCGGCGCTGCTTTTCTTGTGGTAAATGTTTCAATGTTCGCATGTTGTGAAGTCGGTCTGCAAGCTTAATTAAAATAACACGAATATCTTGCGCCATTGCGATAAACATTTTTCGATGATTTTCCGCCTGCTGCTGTTCATGAGATTTGTATTTAATTTTCCCGAGCTTCGTTACACCATCAACAAGCATCGCAATCTCTTTTGTAAATTCACGTTCAATGTCTTCTAATGTTACATCTGTATCTTCTACTACATCATGTAAAAACCCCGCAGATACAGTAGATGGATCCATGTGTAAGTCCACTAAAATTCCTGCTACTTGAATAGGATGGATAATATATGGTTCACCTGATTTTCGGTATTGCTCGCTATGTGCCGCACGTGCAAATTCATAAGCGCGCGCCACAAGATCGATATCATCATCGTGTAAATATTGCCCTGCTTTCTCCAGTACCTGCTCAGCTGTTAGTACTTGTTCATTCGCCATCTAATCACCTTTTATTAAAGATTCATAATCTCTTTCCTTGCCAATTAGAATAATTTTTATCTTACCATTATAACGTAATGATTGTGAATTGTGAAAAGGAAAAGATTTTACTGACATTTCACTTTACTTTTTTCGATACATATATAAAAATACCCGATCCTCTCAAAGAGATTCACGGGTACTCCGCATGTCGCCCTGTTTACAATTAATATTGTTCTAACACTAACACATCATAGCCATCTAACATTTTACGGCCATCTAAGTAAGTAAGCTCTACTAAAAATGCGATACCTGCCACAACACCGCCAAGTTCTTCTACTAGCTTAATTGTTGCTTCAATTGTTCCACCTGTAGCTAATAAGTCATCTGTAATTAATACGCGTTGACCTGGTTTGATTGCATCTTTATGAATTGTTAACACATCTTTACCATACTCTTTACCGTAATCTACTGTGATTACTTCGCGTGGTAATTTACCTAATTTACGAACTGGTGCAAAGCCTACTTCTAATGCGTAAGAAACTGGACATCCAATAATAAAACCACGTGCTTCTGGTCCTACTACTAGGTCGATATTTCTTTCTTTTGCATATGCAACGATTGCATCTGTTGCTGCTTTATATGCTTTTCCATCGTTCATTAAAGGTGTGATGTCTTTAAAGACAATACCTTCTTTCGGATAATCTGGTACGATTGCAATATGTTGCTTGAAATCCATATTTATGAATCCTCCTCGAATATAAAAAGCGTTGTAAATACAAGTCCTTTATCCTAACTGTTCTACTTCTTTATGGTTACGAAGCGTTTCAAACCATGCATATAACTGCTGATATGTGCTATAAACCAGTTCCTTTTCTAATTGTAATTGGTTTATTTTCTCACGATACGTGTTTGATTCGGTTAAATCACGCTTTTTCATTTCTTCTGTCATAAAAATGACACCGTCTTTTATTGTAACAAATTCTAACTCAAAAAACACCTGTGTCATGAAATTTACTGTATCTTTTGACCAGCCCTTATGACGGCAAAGCTGCTCTCCGTATTGACGAAGCGAGAACGGTGCTTTTTGATGCAGGAATGAAAAGTACCATTTAAAGTGTTCTCTCGTTGGAACCGTACTAAACAAATGATTATTTTCTTGATAAAAAACCGTATAAATGCGGGCTGGAAATCCTTTTTCACATATGTGCTTTAAATCTTCTGTCGCATCCGGTAAATCAAGAATAACAACGTAGCGATCTTCGAATGTTGTCACATCTTTAGCCTGTATTGCGTAATCTTTATATGCTTCTAACGAAAACTTTTGCAATGCTTCTTCCTTAAAATACACAATTGTCAGTTTATCACGCGAAAGATCTGCTAAATTCGTTTCTACATTACGCATACTACGCCAATCAAATAATTGCCAAGCTTCTACAGCAATGTCTTGAACCATAATTTGTGGTTTACGGAAATTATTCCATTCATTAATAGAAGCTTCTCCAACGATTGATACTTTCGCTACAGGAGAAATTTCTTTTGCAAATGCTCCGAAACCAAAGCCAATACTATCTAATGTTGCTGGTCCATCGCGAAGTGTCATTTTTAAATGTGAGCCATCAGAACCAATGGCACGAATACTTTCTAGACTTGCATCTTTCACAGCGACGCGCGGTTTTGGATTCCCGACACCGAACGGAGCAAGCTTTTGCATTTCTTCGATTGCATCCAGCGTGACATCTTCCACTTTACATACTACATCTACCGTAGTGACAGGAATAAAATCTTCATCTGATAACAATGCAGCAGCTTGCTCGTTTAGACGGCGGCGCAGTTCATCAACATCCTCTATATTAAGAGTCATACCAGCCGCCATTGGATGCCCACCAAAATGCGGTAAAATATCACGACAATCTGATAAATTCGAATATAAATCAAAACCTTCAATACTACGAGCTGAACCTTTTGCTGTGCCTTTTTCAGGATCAATACTTAAGACAATTGTCGGCCTGTAAAAACGATCTACGAGCTTCGAAGCAACAATCCCAATTACACCGGGATTCCATCCTTCTTTTGCTAAAACTAATACTGTATTCTCTTTTGGTGGATAATGTGCTTCTACTTCTGCAATCGCTTCTTCTGTAATTTGCTTTACAATGTCTTTTCGTAATTTGTTTAGTTCATCAATTTCTTGTGCAAGTTCTTTTGCTTCTTCTACGTCTTCTGATAATAATAAATGAACAGCTGGGGCAGCATCTTCTAATCGTCCAACCGCGTTAATGCGTGGTCCAATTGCAAACCCTACACTTTCTTCTGTAATTTCACCTTGCGAAATATTAGCAACTTTGAACAGCGCTTGTAAACCTATTCGCTGCGTTGTTCGCATTTTTTTCAATCCACGCTGTACAAGTAGACGGTTTTCACCATTAAGAGACACTAAATCGGCTACTGTACCAATAACAGCAATTTCTAATAAATGTTCTGGTACACTACCAAGCAAAGCATGAGCAACTTTAAACGCCACACCAACACCTGCTAAATAGTGAAATGGATATATACCGCCATCTAACTTCGGATGAATGATAGCCAAAGCTTCCGGCAATTCTGGCGGAGGCTCATGATGATCAGTAATAATTAAATCAATGCCAAGCTCCTTCGCAACTTGCGCCTCATGAACAGCTGCGATCCCTGTATCAACTGTAATAATAAGCGAGAAACCAGCGCGATGCGCCCAGCGAAACGCTTCTTCATTCGGTCCATATCCTTCTGTAAATCGGTTCGGAATATAAAACTCTACATCCGCTCCGATTTCTTGTAATGCTAAAAATAAAACGGTTGTACTACTAACACCGTCCGCATCATAGTCACCGAAAATTAAAATTTGTTCACCGTTTTGAATCGCTTCGCGAACGCGCTCTACAGTACGATCCATACCTTCAAGTAAAAAAGGATCGTGAAATTCTTGCTGCTCTGTATTTAAAAAATCCACAATCTTTTCTTCTGTATCTAAACCTCTATTTAATAATAACGAAGTAACAAGAGATGACAATTGAAGTTTATTTGCCAATTGTTCTACAAGTTCCTCATTATTATCCTTTTCTTTCCAACGCGTCTTCGGTTGTAACACGAAATCACCCCTTAACCTGTCTATTATACTAGACAGATTAAGGGGTGACAATGAGGTTTGATTAACCAATTGGCGCTTACAAGTTTTCATTAGTCAGGAGAATAGGGATTTATGTGAACAAAAACATTTTGTACATGATCTTGCTGCATGAGCACCTCTTTCACACGTTTACCAATACGATGTCCTTCTTCTACCGTAATGTATGGATCAACAGACACTTTAATATCGACGATAACATAATGCCCATGCTCTCTTGCATATAGCGAACCTATTTTCTTAATTCCTTCTACTTGCATAACCGCTTCTCTCATCGGAATAATATCTTCCTCATGAAGCACATGATCCAGTGTTGTATGAATCGCTTCTTTGCCGATATCCCAAGCCATTTTTATAACGAGTAAAGATACAAATAAACCGGCAGCTGGATCGGCATATACAAGCCACTCCATCCCAAATTTATCCCCTATAATTGCTGCCCCAATACCAATTAAAGCCGCAATTGATGAAAACACATCCGAACGATGCTCATACGCGTTTGCAATAATTGCATCACTATTTATCCTTTTGCCTAACTTATATTTATAACGAAACATTCCTTCTTTCACAACAATCGAAAGAAGTACAGCAATCACAGTAATCCAGCGCGGAGGCTCAAGCACTTGTGTAAAAGCTTTAACAGAAGAAATAACAATTTCAATTCCGACAATAAACAAAAGAACAGCTACAATGATTGCAGAAATAGATTCAGCTTTTCCGTGTCCATATGGATGATCCTCATCAGGCGGTTGCTTCGCTGCGCGGAGTCCAAAAAAGACTGCTAATGAGCCGATAACATCCGAACCAGAATGAACTGCATCCGCCATAAGCGCTTTACTATTTCCAATATATCCAATAACAGCTTTGACAATCGCAAGCACAATATTGCCGACAATTCCAACAATTGCCCCAAATTCCGCTTGTTTAAAACGTTCATCTTTTTCCATAATCGAAACCCTTTCTTTCATCAACGTACACTTTATCCCACTATTCGCGGACAGTAAGACCCTCGCCTCGAACGAGGCAAAAAACACCTCCCTGTCAGGGACGTGGGCGTCCTGCGATTCTGAACGAGCCGCTTCCGCTTTTCTAAAGAAGATAGATGATGGATAATTGTCCGTAAAAGTCCGATTGGGCGGACTTTCCATCAGCGAGGGATAAAGTCCCGTACTAACCTTCACTTTATTCTATCCCAGAACAAAAAAAGAAATGCCTGCAAAGAGGCATCTCTTTTCATTCAAATTCACATGATTTTTTCTTATACTTGCGGTTCAGATGTCTTTACTTCTACTTTCTTCTGACCTTTTCCTTTTTTCAAACGGCGGTTTTCAAGCATCAACCAAATTTGGGATGCAACGAAAACAGAAGAGTAAGTACCAACAATTAAACCAACAAATAATGCAATTGAGAAGTTACGTAATGACTCACTGCCGAAAATTAACAATGTAATAACAGGCAGTAACACCGTCATAACCGTATTAATAGAACGACCGATTGTTTGGCGAATACTCGCATTCACAATCTCTTCTAAATCGCTTAATGTGCGAATTTTTTGCTTCTGTTTGTATAACTCACGATTTCGGTCAAACGTAACAATCGAATCGTTAATAGAATAACCGATAATTGTTAACACCGCTGCGATAAACGTAAGATCAACTTCTAAATGAAGTAGACTAAACACAACAATAATAAAGAATGCATCGTGCAGAAGCGCTAATACTGCTGATAATGCATATGTGAAGCGGAAGCGAATGCTCACATATAAAATGATAACAGCTGATGCAATCAACACAGCTATAAGTGCATTTCGCGCAATTTCTTTCCCAATTGTCGGAGAAACTGTACTTACGTTTGGTTCTGTACCATATTTATCGTGGAAGGCTGTTTTTACTTTCGAAATATCATCTTTTGATAGTACACCAATTGTACGAACAGCAAATCCTTTATTATCATTACCTGTTGGCACGATATCTTCTTGCTTCACATCTACTTTCAAATCATGCAACTCTTTTTGTACTTGTGATACCGTTATCGCTTGATTTGTTTTAATATCCATGCGCGTACCACTTTCAAAATCAATGCCTAGATTCAATTTGAAAATCGGTAAAATAATCGCACCCGCAATCATGACAACAACTGAGAACCAGAAGAATTTATGTCCGATACTAACAAAGTTAATACGGTCAAATTTCGTTGGTGCGTGTTCTACACCTTTTGATAGCGGAATAACTTCCTTCGGTTTTACACCAAAGTAAGCATATTTTTTATCAAAGTAACGGCTCTTCACAAGTAAGCCAAGTAAGAAACGTGTACCATATACGTTTGTGATAAAGCCAACTAAAATACTTACAATTAAACTTGTCGCAAATCCTCTAACAGAACTTGTACCATACGCAAACAATACTCCTGCTGCTGCAAGTGTTGTAACATTTGCATCTAGAATGGTTGATAATGAACGCTGATTACCTGCACGATATGCCGATAGCATCGATTTTCCTATGCGCAGTTCTTCTTTCAGCCTTTCATATGTAATAACGTTTGCATCAACCGCAATCCCGACCCCGAGCACGAGTGCTGCTATACCCGGCAATGTAAGAACCGCGTGCATCCAATTGAATACGAGTAACGTTATGTAAATATATAAACCAAGCATAATTATCGCTACAAGACCAGGTAGACGATAGAATACAAGCATAAATAAGAAAATAAGCGCTATACCGATTGCACTAGCAAAAATTGTTTTTTGCAGTGCTTGCTCACCAAATTTCGCTCCAACCGAAGTAGAGTATATTTCTTTTAAATCAACAGGAAGTGCTCCGGCATTTAACAACTCTGAAAGTTGTTTTGCGCTCTCTACTGTAAAGTTTCCACCAACAATAGATACTTCCGCTTGATTAAATACTTGACTCACAGTAGCTGCTGATAAATATTTCGGTTTTGGCTTCGCTGCTTCTGCCTTGTAAGAATCTTTTCCTTCTTCAAAGTCAAGCCAAATTACCATTAAGTTGTTCGGCTTCATGTTTAATACTTTCTCAGTCACTTGACGGAATTTATCAGCACTCTTTAACTTTAAGCCAACACTTGGTCGACCTTGCTCATCGAACGTTTGCTTTGCACCGTTCGTTGCTAAGTCCGCACCGTCCATAAGGATGTTATCATTTACATCACGGAACGTTAATTTCGCTTGCGTTGATAATACATCTCGCGCTTGCTGTTGATCTTTAATGCCAGCAAGCTGCACACGAATGCGATCATTTCCTTCAATTTGGATATTCGGTTCGCTTACACCAAGAACGTTTACACGTTTTTCGAGTGCACCAACCGTACTCACAAGAGTATCCCTTGTAACTTTATCCCCTTTTTTCGCTGGCTTTACTTCATATAAAATTTCAAAGCCGCCTCGAAGATCAAGTCCGAGATTAATTCCTTTTGTAATGTTTTTTGTCGTTGCTCCAATGATTCCTCCAATTAATAACACAACGAGGAAAAAGGCAACGATTCTGCTGCTTCGCTTTGCCATATGTTTCTTGTTCCTCCTTTGAACAAAAGCACTTGTTCCAAAATTACCTCTTTATCAATACTCACTATTATACTGCAAGAGGAAGAACAAACCAATTACAACCTTATTATTTATTTTCATATTCTTCAAACGACCAAAGCGGTGCTTGATATGCCTTCATCGTTAAATATGTCATATAATCGTTAGCTGTTAACGTTAGCACATCATTTACAAGCTCATACAATCTGACATCGCGCCCTACTTTTTTCCACTTTCTATCCTTTAAACACTTCCATACATCTTCTAGTGTAACACGATCATAGCCGAGCATTTGAAACTCTTCCACCTTACTGTCCAAAACGATTTGTAATTGCTCTCGATACGCTTCTACTAATGCCTCTTTCTCAGCCATTTCTAGCTCATCTCCTTCTGATCTCACGTTCCTCATTTCAAAAGCTTGTCATGCTTATCTTATTCATGCATATAAATTATTGTAAATCATTCCACTGATTTTGAGAAGGTAGGAGAAAACGATGACGAAACAAACCTTTTTACGTGGTGCTTTTATTTTAATGCTCGCTGGTTTTATTACAAAAATATTAGGCTTTATTAACCGTATTGTAATGGCGCGCATTTTAGGCGAAGAAGGCGTTGGGCTATATATGATGGCTGTTCCAACATTTATATTAGCTATTACCATTACACAAATCGGCCTTCCAGTTGCCATTGCAAAACTGATTGCTGAAGCAGAAGCTACACACGATAAACAACAAGTTAAAAAAATATTAACCGTTTCATTAGCTATTACCTCAATCATTAGTATTCTATTAACAATTGGAATTATGCTTCTTGCTCCTTTATTAGCAGAAACATTATTAACTGATAAACGAACCTACTATCCATTAATTGCTATTTTACCAGTTGTACCTGTCATTGCCGTTTCCTCTGTACTTCGTGGTTACTTTCAAGGAAGACAAAATATGAAACCGAGCGCCTATGCACAGGTGCTAGAACAAGTCGTTCGTATTACGATTATTGCTGTATGCATTCGCTTTTTTTTACCATATGGAGTCGAGTACGCTGCCGCAGGTGCCATGCTCTCAGCTGTACTTGGAGAAATCGCTTCTTTATTATTTTTATTAACATTATTTCAAAGAGAAAAACACCTTGCCATTCATTCCCATTTTATAAGTACTGTAAAAGAAAGTAAAAGCACCTTTTATTCTTTAATGGATATTGCACTTCCTACGACGGGAAGCCGCTTAATTGGATCTATTTCTTACTTTTTCGAACCAATCGTTGTTATGCAAAGTTTAGCAATTGCCGGAGTTGCAGCTTCTATCGCAACGCAGCAATACGGTATATTAAATGGGTATGCCTTTCCACTTTTGTCTCTGCCGGCCTTTATTACATACGCTCTTTCTACAGCACTTGTTCCCTCTATTAGTGAAGCAAATGCAAAAAAACAGCTCCGTCTAGTAGAGCATAGATTACAACAAGCTCTGCGCATCTCTCTTATTACAGGGGGATGGTCCGTCGTCATTTTATATGTATTCACTTCGCCCATTTTAACGCTTATGTACGGTTCCGATAGTGCTACACTTTTCATTCAAGTACTTGCACCTTGCTTTTTATTTCACTATTTTCAGGGGCCACTCACATCTGTATTACAAGCTCTAAATTTAGCACGAGCTGCTATGATGAATACGTTTATCGGGGCAATTGTGAAATTACTCGTTATTTTCGTTCTTGCCTCACAACCACAGTTTCAAATGATGGGCGTCGCTCTTGCAATTGCAGCCAATATCGTTACAGTTACTTTACTTCACTATGCAACTGTCTTAAAAAAAATTACGTTTACTATTTATATAAAAGATTATATTTATGGTTTACTTGCTATTATCATCGCTGGGGGCGTGGGCTATTACATACATAAACACATGATCTTCTCTCCTTCACTTGGCATGCAAACATTATGGGAAGTACTATCTACCTCCGCACTATATGTATTCCTATTAATCCTTTTTGGCATTATTCGAAAAGAAGAATTACTAAGACTCCCGATTCTTCGTAAATTTTCCTTTTTTAAATAAAAACAGCTATCGATTTTAATTCGATAGCTGTTTTTATTTATTACAGTCTTTCATAATAAACAAGCGTTGTATGTTCGTTCAACCTTTTTCTTACCCCAGTCTGTACAAAACCCATTTTTTCATACAGATAACAGTTCCGTTTTTCCTCTAAAATTGTGGCTAATTCCCAACTTGTTGCTTGGGGGAACATTTCTTCTAATAACAATATTATTTTCTGGGCAATTCCCTTTCCTTGATACTTCGGAAGAATGAACATTGGACTAATCCAAAATTCAGTTGCCCCTTCTTTCCAAACTATACTCACAGCACCAACAACGTCCTTATTGTATATGATTTTATAAAATTCACCGTACGGATTGTTAATTCTTGTAATGACTCTATCAAGCTTCTCATTTGCCGGATTCGTATTATAATCTTGGTATGTTTCCAATAACGGTAGAAAAGCCTCTACTTGCATAGCGTAAATCAATTCCGCGTCAGAAACTGTTGCTTTTTCTAGTCTGACTCCCATATCATTCACTCCAAATTAGACTTCTTTTCCCTCTTCTATTCTACAAAGTTCCATGAAGTCCTGTTTGGATCGTATATTTACTCATCTTTTAAATCCACAAAAAACTGACCATTTTGAAAACTACAATATGAAATCTTCTCAATATCGGTATGTCCTAATTTCTTTAACTTATCCTTCAGCCATATATCAGTATGTTCCATCATGTATAAATGTTTTTTCTGAATCTCTCCATCAATAATAAGCGGAAGTGAAAATAATGGTGTGTCATTTTTACTTTTTTTACTTTTTTGTTTTTCAAATATTGATAACCTTCCCGATGGCTCTAAAATCGCATACTCGACATCACGTATATCACCGATACTTTCCTCACGTAATTGCATAAGTAAATCATCCATGTTGTATCGCTGCTTACGCATCTGCTTTTCATCTATCTTTCCCTCACGTACGATAATAGCTGGTTCTCCTTCTAATATGTGACGCATACGCTGACTTTTTAGTGAGACAAAGGATAACACAATTTGAATAATCATAATCAGCACCATCGGAACGAGTTGATGCCAAATTGCCTTATCCATATTTTCAATTGCAATAACCGCCATTTCACCAAGCATAATAAACACAACTAAGTCTAAAACACTTAATTCACCAATTTCACGTTTTCCCATGAGCCGAAAAATAATTAACATCACACTATATAAAAGAATTGTTCGAAAGACAATTTGAAGTAGTTCCATCTTCTCTTTCCTTTCTCATTGCAATTTCTACCCATTAGTTTCCCCGCACAAAAAGAAACTAGTCTAACTTAGTAAAAGAGGAAATATGCTTGTATTAGAAAGGAGAGATGCTCTATGGATGGAACGAAAAAATTATCAATTGCAGTTGGATTCGGCATCGTTACCTTACTTATTTTCGCTTGCCTAGCAAGCATCATCATTGCTTTATTATTGAAATTTACAAACATAAATGAAGGGACTTTATCCATCGCACTTCTTATCCTTGCCATTGTGTCGACAGTAATCGCTGGATTTGTTGCTGGAGTAAAAGCACAAGGAAAAGGATGGTTTGTTGGTGGATCAACTGGAGGCATATTTGCTATTCTCGTATTTCTTGTAAATTATTTAGGGTTTTCATCGACATTATCAAGCGCACAACTTCTATATCAACTTATCATTATTGCAGCAAGTACAATTGGAGGCATACTTGGAGTCAACATCGGTAAGCGAACAACATATTAAACATAGAAGCTGGACAATAAAGAAATGCGGAAGTGGCTCGTTCAGAATGTGAGGGGGATGGAGCTTCTGACGTAGAGGTGTTTTTACCTCGTAGGAAGAAGCGAAGCCACCGAACATTCTAGCCACTGGAGCTAGACAATGTTTCTCTCTCAACCTTGAGGTGGGGGGCTTACTGCCCACGAATAGCGGGATACATTTCACAAGTCAAAATCCACTAGAAAAAGCAAATTATATTTTCTCATTCTCGTTATTATTTACTAGCAATACTTACGTTTATTAAAAAAAGGTGTCCTAAAAGTAATACTTTTAGGGCACCTTTTGCATTAGTTTTTCACAACTTCACGAATTGCGCTACGATCAAATGTAAGGTGTGAACCACCAGATTTAATCACAATTGTTGTATCATTTACAGATTCAATTGTACCGTGTAAGCCACCAATTGTTACGATTACATCACCTTTTGTCAGTTCGCTTTGCATTTGCGCTACAGCCTTTTGACGTTTTTGTTGCGGACGAATTAATAAGAAGTAGAAAATCGCAAACATCGCAACGATCATGACAATATTCATCATACCTGGATTCATCTTTTATTCCTCCTCAATTATTATGTATTAGAAGTTTTTAGCATTCGGTTTATTAAAGCCATATTGTTCAAAGAACTCCTCACGGAAATCTCCAAGACGGTCTTCACGAATGGCTTGTCTCACCTGCTCCATTAAGTTTAACAGAAAATGCAGGTTGTGGTAAGACGTTAAACGAATTCCGAATGTTTCATCACATTTCATTAAGTGACGAATGTACGCGCGTGAATAGTTTTTACATGTATAACAATCGCAATTCGGATCAAGCGGACCAAAGTCTTTCGCAAATTTTGCATTTTTCACAACTAAACGGCCTTCACTTGTCATACACGTACCATTTCGTGCAATACGAGTTGGAAGTACACAGTCAAACATATCGATACCACGGATTGCACCGTCAATTAACGAATCTGGTGATCCAACACCCATTAAATAACGCGGCTTGTTATCAGGAAGAAGCGGTGTTGTAAATTCAAGCACACGGTTCATAATGTCTTTCGGTTCTCCAACAGATAAACCACCAACCGCATAACCTGGGAAATCCATTGAAACAAGGTCGCGTGCACTTTGACGGCGAAGTTCTTCAAACTCTCCGCCCTGTACAATACCAAATAGACCTTGATCCTCTGGACGCTGGTGTGCTTTTAAGCAACGTTCTGCCCAGCGGCTCGTACGCTCTACTGATTTTTTCATATACTCAAATGTTGCCGGAAACGGCGGACACTCATCAAATGCCATCATAATATCAGAACCAAGTGCATTTTGAATTTCCATTGCCTTTTCTGGTGATAGGAATAATTTATCCCCATTTAAGTGATTACGGAAGTGAACACCTTCCTCTTCAATACGGCGGAAGTCACTTAAACTAAATACTTGGAAACCGCCAGAATCTGTTAAAATCGAACGATCCCAGTTCATAAATTTATGTAAGCCGCCTGCCTCACGTACAATTTCATGACCAGGACGAAGCCATAAATGATACGTATTACTTAAAATAATACCCGCATCCATCGCTTTTAGCTCTTCTGGTGACATTGTTTTTACTGTCGCAAGTGTTCCAACTGGCATAAAAATTGGTGTTTCAAATGAACCGTGCGGTGTGTGAACACGACCTAAACGCGCGCCCGTTTGTTTACATGTTTTAATTAATTCATAACGTATTGCTGTCATATCTTTACTCCTTTTTTATTTCTTCTCTACTTGAGAGTGAGATGCAACAAACATCGCATCACCGAAGCTAAAGAAACGATATTTTTCTTTTACCGCTTCATTGTAGGCATGAAGAACATTTTCTCTTCCTGCAAATGCACTCACAAGCATAATTAAAGTTGATTTTGGCAAATGGAAGTTTGTAATTAAACCATCAATTGCTTTAAATTCATATCCTGGATACATAAAAATATCAGTCCAGCCAGAAGCCGCGCAAATCTTACCATTATTATCTGTTGCAATCGTTTCAAGTGTACGCGTTGATGTTGTTCCAACAGTAATAATACGACCACCTTCTTGCTTCACACGATTTAAAAGGTCTGCCGTTTCCGCTGACATATGATAATATTCCGCATGCATATGGTGTTCTTCAATTGTATCTGCAGAAACCGGTCTAAATGTCCCTAGACCAACATGAAGCGTAATAAACGCTAACTGAATACCTTTTTTCTTCAGTTCTTCTAACAGCTCTTCTGTAAAATGAAGTCCTGCTGTTGGCGCTGCTGCTGAACCAACCTCACGTGCAAATACCGTCTGATAACGGTCACGGTCTTCAAGTGTTTCTTTAATATACGGAGGAAGCGGCATTTCACCAAGCTCATCTAAAATTTCATAGAAAATGCCGTCATATGAAAATTCCAAATGACGTCCGCCTTGTTCGCCAGTTCCGATACATATTGCTTTTAGCTTTCCTTCGCCAAAAGAAATAATCGTTCCTTCTTTCACACGTTTCGCTGGTTTAACAAGTGTCTCCCAAGTATCCCCATCTTCTTGCTTTAATAAAAGCACTTCAATATGTGCACCTGTATCTTCTTTTACACCGTGCAAACGAGCAGGCATTACTTTCGTTTCATTTAAAACTAAGCAATCCCCTTCATGTAAATAAGAAAGAATATCCATGAAATGTTTATGCTGAATCTCGCCCGTTTCACGATCTAACACCATTAATCTTGATGTTTCCCGCTCTTCAAGTGGCACTTGTGCAATGAGTTCTTCTGGTAAATGAAAATCAAACAGATTAATATCCATAACTTATGTTCACCTATTTCTATTTAAATCTATTTATTACGTACATAATAAAAGATAATACAATACTTATCACAATACACGTAATGATGGGAAAATAAAAGGTAACGTTTCCCCTTTTCACAAAAATATCGCCTGGAAGCCTACCTATAAACTTCCAAGCTAATCCAACAACTATGAAAAGAATACCTACTGTAATGAGCAGCTTTGGCATATCCGTCATGCTTGTGGCATCTCTAATCCAAAGTGTTCATATACAAGCGGTGTAACAATACGACCTCTTGGCGTTCTTTGCAAGAAGCCAATTTGTAGTAAATATGGCTCATACACATCTTCAATTGTATGTGATTCTTCACCTATAGTTGCAGAAACCGTCTCTAATCCAACTGGACCACCGCGGAATTTTTCAATAATACCAAGCAATAATTTATGGTCAATATGATCAAGCCCAAGCTTATCTACTTGTAGTAGTTCGAGGGCCATTTGCGTAATTTCTATCGCAATCGTTCCATCGCCTCGAACTTGCGCAAAATCACGTACACGGCGCAATAAACGATTGGCAATACGAGGCGTACCTCGTGCACGCCTTGCAATTTCTAAGGCAGCTAAGGAGTCAATTTCCACCTCAAACACTTCTGCAGTACGTTCTACAATGGCTGATAACTGATCAACTGTGTAATATTCTAAACGAGACAATACACCGAAGCGATCTCGAAGTGGTGCAGATAACGCCCCTGCACGCGTTGTTGCTCCAATTAACGTAAATGGAGGTAAATCGAGCCGAACGGAGCGTGCACTTGGGCCTTTTCCAATGACAATGTCAAGACAAAAATCTTCCATTGCTGGATACAACACCTCTTCAATTGAACGATGTAAACGGTGAATTTCATCAATAAATAAAACATCACCCGGTTGAAGTGCTGTTAATACTGCTGCTAAATCACCAGGTCGTTCAATTGCTGGTCCTGACGTTGTACGAATATTCACGCCCATTTCATTCGCAATAATGTTTGCTAATGTCGTTTTCCCAAGTCCTGGTGGTCCATATAATAAGACGTGATCTAACGTTTCCTCACGCATTTTCGCCGCTTCAATAAATACTTCTAAATTATGCTTTGCTTTATCTTGGCCAATATATTGACGGAGCGTTTGTGGTCTTAACGAATATTCTAAGTCCGCATCTTCATACGCGGATTCTCCTGAAACGAGACGTTCATCCATTCTACTCACCTCTTACCGTTTAGTAAAAGACTAAGTGCCTTTTTAATATATTGATCCGTCGTAAGTGATTCTTTTAATAATTCTGGCACGACGCGAGATACTTCTCGCTCTGCATATCCAAGTGCTCTAAGTGCTTCCAAAGCTTCATCAAGTTCGACAGATGTTCCCTTCTTCTCATCGAAACGCTCTGCATCTGAAAATAAGTCAACAAAAGCATCAGGCACAACATCCGCCAATTTCCCTTTTAAGTCTAAAATCATTTGACGCGCTGTTTTCTTTCCAACACCTGGGAACTTCACTAAGAATTTTTCATCCTCATGTTCAATCGCTTGTACAACCTGCCCCGTTTGACCTGAAGCTAAAATCGCAAGCGCTCCCTTCGGCCCAATCCCCGATACACCTAAAAGCTTTGTAAATAGTAAACGCTCTTCACGCGTTTTAAATCCGTAAAGGGCCATTATATCTTCTCTTACATAATGATATGTATATACACGAAGTTCTTGTTTACTTCTTTGGAATACATACGGATTTGGCGTGAAAATTTGATAACCAATTCCATTATGATCAAGAACGATATACTCCGGTCCTACATATTCCACATAACCTGTAATATATTCAAACAAAACTGTATCTCTCCCTCTCAAATCATGTATTCCATTTTAACATAAATAACATTAGAAATGCGAGGTTCCCCCAACAAATGTTCTCTATCCTATTTTTTCATTTTCATATTAACACGCTGCTCTTGAAAAATGATTTTAGCAAAATAAAAATAAGAAACAAGCCGCAGCTACCTTACGCTACGGCTGTTTCCATTTCTCAGAGAATATTGTTCCATATCTTTCATCACTTTTACGAACCGCTCTTTTGACTTCACCCGAATTCCTCGCTTCAGCTGTTCACGCTGATAACTTTCCATCTTTTTTATATCAATTTGAAAGAAGGAATGAATGGCATTGTCATCTTTCGGCACACCGTTAAAAATTTGGAGAATTCCCTCTTTCGAAACGCCAAAATACCCACTCGTTTTTAATAACGGCGAAATATCATCAATGTGCTGTTGCAATACAATTTGCACATCATCTCGGTCAACGAGTTGCCAATCTTCATATTGCTCTAAAAGCTTTTCTAAATTCACAACTTCTTCTCTAATAATCTCCTGACTCACTTCCCCATCTAAATATATACGCTGCAACATGACTGTAATTTGAGGCTCCTGTCTAGCTGCATTACCCGAACTCTCTGCCAATGCTACATTCGATTCATGATACAAACAAAACGCAGCTAGCACAATCTGCATGGCAACGATCATGAACTTCATATGCTGTCACCTCTTTTAGGGAAAATAAAAACTTCTATTTACAGTTTGGCCGAAAATAAAAGTTTTATGCCCCTTAGAAGATTCGAAGTTAGATATCTCGAAAAGCAGCATTAACTCATTATATAGATATAAATTAAAAACCCCTCGCTTTTAGGTGGGCGAGAGCATCTGGCCATACATAGAAACGGTCAGGGCCTGTTCCTGCCACATGCAAGGTTTAAAACAAAAGGAGAAAGCAAGTAGCGGTTATGTTTTATTCTGCATAACAGCAATTGATATGTCGAAGAATTTAAAATGAATTTGTATAAAATAATTTCTTTTATCCATAAAGAAGGAGGTGTACAAGATTAAGAACACAAAAAAGCGGAATAAGTTCTTCAACCTATTCCGCTACCATTTTCTATATAAATAAGAAAGACGCCTGTCATGCAGGCGTCTTGATGCGTTTACGGCGAGAGACCAGGCGGCCACATCCGCGTGTTTAGCACTTAAGCATATCTCTCGTCTTACGTAAATTAGCTCATCGCTTTGTTAATATAACATTAATGCTAAGAGAAAGCAAGAAAAAAATAATAATCAAAAACGCTGTCTCTAAAAAGAAGGATCATTTCACAAAATGTCGAATATGGAGAACACTTATAAAGAAAGGATATAGAATGATGACACAAGTGATCTTATTTAGGGGAAAAATATGTACCGGTAAAACAACAATATCAAATTCTGTAGGCGCACAGCTACATATACTGGTTATTCATAAAGACGATTTATATGACTCCATCGCTAAACATGTAACAGATTATTTTACTCGAAACAAAATTTGCTTTGATATTCTTTTCCGATTGTTAGAATCCACTCTTGCTTGCAATGCAACCGTTATTATCGATTTTGGCTATAACCATTTAGAGGACGTACTGAAGTTAAAATCTTGGGTCGAACAACGAGAAGGGATTTTAACGTCTATTTCATGTATTTGCAGTGATGAATCTGTCTGGGCGCGTCGACTAAATGAACGAAAAACAAATCCTCAGCCAAATCAACTCATCACGGACTTACATGAATTAAAACAACATTATAGTACAATTAATGCAGACTTATTAGAAGATGAACTTCAATTAGACTGCATAGAAAATATTCATTTATTAACAGAAAAAGCAATACACTACATAAATAAAAAGAAGGGGAAATAATTCCCCCTCTTTCCATTATCGCACCACGTTAGTTACATTTGTACGAAGGTCTCGGAACATATTTGTTACATCACGATTTAAATCATTTGTAATTGTTCCATTTCGTAGCTGCGTACTCATTGTATCAACGCGAGTAAACATATCTGCTTTTGCTGTTACATAGACATTACGATTGTTCACAAGAGGCGCAACAGCTTTGCGAATGTCATTTTCTAGCGCTTTTTCGTCTGGATTGTTGCGAGTTTTGACCGCAATGACAACATCATTACCACGTACAACAGTAGAAACACGATCTACATTATCCATCCCTTTTACTCGGTTGGAAACTGCTTCAGCTACTTTTCCATCGTTGTTTATATACGTGTTGTTCATCGTTACATTACGAGTTGGGTATGGGTTCGTCATTTGTCCATGATAGTTTACATCACGGTAATAATTGTATCCAACGTTATCACGACGATTGTGAACGTCTTGATTAATTTTTGTATACTTTACATTCCCATACTGGTCAGTTCGCGTATCGTTACGGTATGTGACATAATCTGTGTAACGGTCTGTACCTGCTACATTATCTCTATGCGGATACGCATTCTCATAAGATGTGCGCTCATAATTATAAGTAGCATTACGGTCCATCGCACTTTTATTTTTCGGTGTACCACATGCAGCTAACGCACTGGTAACTAACAAAGAAGCAGCAATAATTTTAATTTTTTTGTTCAATGCAAAAACCCCCTCTGTTAGAATGAACTTTTCATTCGAAAAGCTCCTTCTTATCATGAGTCACAAAGAGGTTTTTTACACTGTAAGTATTTTACTTAAAATTTCGAATGTGCTGCTTCTAAATGACACTTATGACCTAAGTGAGCATGAAGACGCTCAATAATTAAGGAGATCTTTTTTAGGAACTCCCTTTCATTCTACTCCCTAAAGACCTGCGCTTACTACATACATCTAATACAATACTGCTCCCAACAATAAGTCCTTTTACAATTCTTTGTACTCAAAATACTTTATTTTGTAATCTCCACCAAATTACCAAACAGATTCTCATACAAAAACCGTTCTTTATAAAAGAACGGCTTCTTATCACTCTTATTAATTTTCTTCTTCTGGATAAGGTGTTCCAAATACAGAGGGAGAACTTTGTTGGTAATACATTGTGCCCGGCTGCGGTGTATACGGAATATATGGGTTTTGCTGATGAAGCTCCCGCGGGAAATAAGGCATACCTGGCTGCGGACTATACAGTTCTGGTTCACCCTCACAACCACAATCTTCTTGCATTAGCTCCATTGGCGGCACATTATTATCCATTGTGCCAGGCGCAACATTCGAATTCGACATAAAAGTGTGTTGCATATCATATGGTGGTCTCCCCTGCATTGGTGGCATTCCCTGCATCGGCGACATTCCCTGCATTGGCGGCATTCCCTGCATTGGCGGCATTCCCTGCATTGGCGGCATTCCCTGCATTGGTGGCATTCCCTGCATTGGCGGCATTCCTTGCATTGGCGGCATTCCCTGCATTGGCGGCATTCCCTGCATTGGCGGCATTCCCTGCATTGGCGGCATTCCCTGCATTGGCGGCATTCCCTGCATTGGCGGCATTCCCTGCATTGGCGGCATTCCCTGCATTGGCGGCATTCCCTGCATTGGCGGCATTCCGTAGTATGGATTTTGTTGGTGTGGCATTTGATTACTTTCCATCATTGGCATCATATTTGGCATTTGACTATTTTCCATCATCGGCATTACATTTGGCATTTGATTACTTTCTAGCATTGGCATCACATTTGGCATTTGATTGCTTTCTATCATTGGCATCATATTTGGCATTTGATTACTTTCTAGCATTGGCATCACATTTGGCATTTGATTGCTTTCTATCATTGGCATCATATTTGGCATTTGATTACTTTCTAGCATTGGCATCACATTTGGCATTTGATTGCTTTCTATCATTGGCATCATATTTGGCATTTGATTGCTTTCCATCATTGGCATCATATTTGGCATTTGACTATTTTCCAGCATTGGCATTATGTTTGGCATTTGATCATTTTCCATCATTGGCATCACGTTTGGCATTTGATTACTTTCCATCATTGGCATCATATTTGGCATTTGATTGTTTTCTATCATCGGCATCACATTTGGCATTTGATTGCTTTCCATCATTGGCATCATATTTGGTATTTGATTGCTTTCCAACATTGGCATTATATTTGGCATTTGATTGCTTTCCATCATTGGCATCATATTTGGTATTTGATTGCTTTCCAACATTGGCATTATGTTTGGCATTTGATCATTTTCCATCATTGGCATCATATTTGGCATTTGATTACTTTCCATCATTGGCATCACGTTTGGCATGTGGCTATTTTCCATGATTGGCACCGTAATATTAGGTGGAAGTGCTTGTGGAATTTCTTTTGTGACATTTGGTGCGACAACATTACTTACATTTTCTTTCTTTACTTCTGGAGCAACGATGTTACTTACGTTTTCTTTCTTTACTTCTGGAGCAACGATGTTACTTACGTTTTCTTTCTTCACTTTTGGAGCAACGATATTACTTACATTTTCTTTCTTCACTTCCGGAGCAACGACATTACTTACGTTTTCTTTCTTCACTTCCGGGACAACGACATTACTTCCCTTCATTTTATTTACTTGCGGAGCAATTAAATCGTTCCCTTTTTTTATAATATCAGCAATTTTATATCCTTTCGCAGGTTTAACCGGCGCTTGCGGCGGCTGTGGTAAAATGTTTACGGAAAATTTTGTGCTCTCTTTTTGTTTTTCCACTTTACTAACAGTCGGTTGCTTTTCAATAATAGGTTGTTTTTCCACCGGTTTCTCTTTTTGGATAGGCTGTTCTTTTTGGATAGGCTGTTCTTTTTGGATAGGTTGCTCCTTTTGCGCTTTTACTTGCATTTCCTTCTGCATTTTTTGTATTGCCGGCTGTTCTGTAATTGGTCCGGCTTGTGGAGTCATTTCTTCCTCTTCTTCTATACCAAGAGGTTTCGGCGCTACTGGAAATTCTTTTTGCTGTACTTCTTTTACATATTCTTTTGGAGGGACTGAACCCGCACCTGGATTTTTTTTAATTGGAACACCGTTAGATGGTACTTTAATTTTCATGCCTGGCATAATTAAATCTGGATTACTAAGCTGTGTATTCGCTTGTTTCAATGCTTCAAAATCCACCCCGTACTTTTTCGCAATTTTCCAAAGGGTATCCCCTTTTTGCACGATATGAATTTTCAATTTTTCCCCCTCCTGTATAACTTATCTATAATAAAAACGAGTATAAACACAATGATTGCTTCACCACAATGTATGCTCATAAAAACAAAATTATGTACAAAAGAAAAAGCAACGAAAATCCGTTGCTTTTATACTCACTCTAACATTCTGTTTAATGCAAGTACCGCGAATTCCGTTACTTTTTTATCTACTTCAATTACATTTACATGTTCGTCGCGCTCAATTGCCTCCAGTGCCCATAGTAAATGTGGTAAATCGATACGATTCATCGTTAAACATGGACACATAAATGGATTCAATGAAATAATTTCTTTATCTGGGTGCTGCTGAATAATACGATTGACTAAGTTCATTTCTGTACCGATTGCCCACTTGCTTCCAGACGGAGCTTTTTCAATCATATCAATAATATATTTTGTTGAGCCAGCATAATCAGAAGCTGCAACAACTTCATAACAACATTCCGGATGAACAATAATATTCATATCCGGATGGTTTTTTCTTACATTTTCAATATTTTTCACAGTAAAATTTTGATGGACGGAACAATGCCCTTTCCATAAAATGACTTGAATATCTTCCATATTCCCATCATATTCTAATGAATCTGTATGCGGATCCCAAACTGCCATGTTTTCTAGCGGTACACCAAGGTCATATGCTGTATTACGTCCTAAGTGCTGATCTGGTAAGAATAAAATCCGCTCTTTTTGTGTAAACGCCCATTTTACCATCTCTTTCGCATTAGAAGATGTAACTGTCGCGCCGTCATTTCGGCCGCAAAACGCTTTAATTGCAGCGGTTGAATTTACATAAGTTAATGGAAGTATTGTATCTCCAAATAGTTGCTGCAATTCTTTCCAAGCTCGCTCTGTTTGTTCAATATCAGCCATATCAGCCATCGAACAACCAGCTCGCATATCAGGAAGAATAACAATTTGCTCATCTGTTGTTAGCATATCAGCTGTTTCTGCCATAAAATGAACACCACAAAATACAATATACTTTGCCTCTTTATTACGCGCTGCTACTTGGGCAAGCTGCAAAGAATCTCCTGCCCAGTCTGAAAACTGAACGACCTCATCTTTTTGGTAATGATGTCCTGGTATGAAAAGCTTTTTCCCCATCTTTTCTTTAATTTCACGCACACGCGCTTCCATCTCTTCGATTGACATTGTTCCATAACGATCTGGTAACATCGTTTCAATCAGTTGCACTGTTTCTAAAATATTCATCAGTGAAGTCCCCCTCTTCCCTCAATCACACTTCAATATTAAAACTAATATCTAACGCTTTAACAGAATGCGTTAAGAGCCCCAACGAAATGTAATCCACACCGGTTTGGCCATACTTGGCTATATTTTCCATCGTAATCCCGCCCGAAGCCTCTGTAACAATTGCGCTTGGCACGAGCTTACAATATTCGCGCACTTCTTCTGGTGTACGATTATCAAACATAATAATGTCTGCTCCGGCAGAAACTGCTTCTAATACTTGTTCTTCCGTCTCGGTTTCTACTTCTACTTTCACCATATGTCCGAGCTGTTCTTTCACCGCTGTTACCGCTTTTGTAATCGACCCGGCAAATGCAATATGATTATCTTTAATCATGACACCATCGTATAATCCGAAACGATGATTATAACCGCCGCCGCATACAACGGCATATTTATCAAACATACGAAGCCCTGGCATCGTTTTTCTCGTATCACAAATGCGTGTATGATTGCTTTCAAGTGCAGTAACTGCATTTCTTGTCATCGTTGCTACACCGCTCATACGCTGAATAACATTTAACACAACACGCTCAGCTGTTAACAAAGGAGCAATCGACCCTTGTACAGTAGCAAGAATTTCTCCGTTTGTTACCATGTCCCCGTCTTTTTTATGAAGTGTAACTTCAATTCGATGATCTAATACTGCAAAACCTTCCTTAATTACATCAGCTCCTGCAAATACACCCGTATCTTTGACAAGAAACGTTCCCTTTGCTTGCAGATCGTTTGGAAAAATAAGCTGCGATGTTACGTCTCGCTCCCCGATATCTTCTAGAAAAAATTGCTTTAATGCCTCTTTTACTTTTAATGAATTCATAGTACCCCTCTTTTCTTACGCAAATCTCAACAGGTTTCTTCTCATTACAATTTCGCGTAGCTTATTACTCCGATTTGGAAAGTCACTGCGATAATGACCGCCGATACTCTCTCTTCTTTGCAGTGCAGCTTTTGTTAGTAGCTGACAAACTGTTAACATATTGATAATTGTTATATCTTCATTTGTGAGATTTTCACATGGAAGCGGTTTGTTATATGTTCCATACTGCTCTAACCATTGCTTCGCGTATAATAAACCTTCTTCTGTTCGGACGATTCCAACGTATTGCATCATCATCTCTTGTATTTCTTCTTTGTTTGGTAATTGTATTTGTTGTAAATCACCATTCACTATTTCATCGTTACCGACGATTCGCGGTCTACTATTTTCTAAAATGTGTTCTCCGACACGTTTTCCAAATACAAGACCTTCTAATAATGAATTACTCGCAAGGCGATTGGCTCCATGTACACCATTACACGCGACTTCACCAACTGCATATAAACAATTGATTGACGTTTCCCCGTTACAATTTGTTTTTACACCGCCCATATGAAAATGAGCGCCTGGCACTACTGGAATGCACTTACTTTCCATGTTAACGCCACTTTTTTCACATAAAAAAGAGACCGTTGGAAATCGTTCTTCAAAATTTGCAATAGATGATATATCTAAGTGTACCGTTTCACCAGCTAACATTTGTTCATGAATAGCACGTGCCACCACATCACGCGGTGCAAGGTCTTGTTGCTCATGAATATTCGTCATAAAGCGCTCTCCTTTTCCATTTCGAAGAATCGCTCCTTCTCCGCGCACCGCTTCTGAAACAAGGCCGCAGCAAGCACCATTGACATGCAACATTGTTGGATGAAACTGTACAAATTCTAAATCAACAAGTTCTCCGCCAGCTCGATACACCATGGCTAACCCATCGCCTGTAACAGTACAATCATTGGAAGTAAAGGCATACAGTCCTCCAATACCTCCTGTTGCCAATACAACACTCTGCGCGTCATACTTTTGTATATTTCCTTCACTATCACGTGCTACGACACCATGACAAGTTTGATTTTCTATTATCAAATCCAAGACCATTTCTTGTTCAACAACCGTCACGTATGGAAGTACTTGCTCTGCAAGATGCGCTAATAAGTTTTTCCCGGTTGCATCCCCGCCTGCGTGTAAAATACGCCTTTGTCGATGCGCTCCTTCCTTTCCAAGATGAAGCCCTCGTTCATCGCCATCAAAGCGCATCCCGTTATCTAATAATGTTTGCATTTCTCGTGGCCCATGCTCTACTAAATAGCGCACCGCTTCGGTATTGTTATAATGGCAACCTGCTGTAAGCGTATCTTCATAATGATTATCTGGATGATCCGATGAAGATACTGCTGCTGCAATCCCGCCTTGTGCTAAATTTGTATTGTTGTTTCGCCCTGTTTTCTTTGTGATAATCATCACATTCTTTTCGTGACAAATGGTTTGTGCAACGCGCAGCGCCGCAACCCCACTTCCGATAATTAAGACATCTGCATTTGGCATTTTCATTGCCCCCTACTTTACACTTTTCAACTGTCTTGACACCTATATTTACATATATTTAAAATAATAACAAGAACTTTTTAGAAACCGACAAAAAAATCTAATACAGAAAGGGCTATGCTCTATGATATATATGGATTATGCTGCAACAACACCTATGAGTAAGGAAGCGCTAGAGACGTACACAAAAGCCGCTGAACGTTATTTTGGAAACGAACAAAGCTTACACGATATTGGCGGGACTGCCTCCTCTTTATTACAATCTTGCCGCCAAACATTTGCTGCGATGATCAGTGGGAAAGAACAAGGCGTTTTTTTTACGAGCGGTGGATCTGAATCGAACTATCTTGCGATTCAATCGTTACTAAATACTCAGAGCGGTACTCATATTATTACAACACCTATTGAACATGCATCAATACGAAATTATTTTCACCTTCTTCAAAAGCAGGGCTATGAAATTACTGAAATTCCGGTGGATTGCTTTGGCATGATTCAACTTGACAAACTCGAGCGTGCGATTACAGAACAAACCGTGCTTGCAAGTATTCAACATGGAAACTCTGAAATCGGCACACTGCACCCAATTACTGAAATTGGAGCCATTCTTAAAAAGCATAACGTCTTATTTCATACAGATTGTGTGCAAACATTTGGGAAAATACCAATCAATGTGACTAAGATGAATATTGATAGTCTCTCTGTTTCAGCTCATAAAATTTACGGTCCAAAAGGGGTGGGAGCATGCTATATAAACCCGCAAGTACGCTTTGGACAAGTGTTTCCTGGTACCTCTCATGAAAAAGGATTTCGTCCCGGTACCGTGAATGTTCCTGGCATCGCTTCGTTTATTACAGCAGCGCAGCACATGTTAAAGAATCAACAAGTGGAAGTTACTCATTTACAAGAATTGCGAACATACTTTATCCAGCAATTACAAGCTCTATCACCCGAAATACAAGTTGAAGGTCATTCTACTTCTTGTTTACCGCATATCATTGGGGTTACAATAAAAGGAATAGAAGGTCAGTATACGATGCTAGAATGCAACCGCCGCGGCATTGCGATTTCAACAGGAAGTGCTTGTCAAATGGGGAAACAAGAGCCTTCTAAAACGATGCTTGCGATTGGCAAAGAACATGATGAAGCGAAGCAATATGTCCGTTTTTCATTCGGACAGCAAACAACAACAGAACACATTGATGCAGTGATTCATGCAATTACAGAAGTTAGAAATCAATTCAATAGAGGTGTTAATAGAAAATGAATCAAAATGACCAAAAAAAAATTTTAGGTGAGGAAAGAAGACAGCTCATTTTAGAATGGCTCCTCGCTGCAAATAAACCATTGTCCGGTAGTGAATTAGCAAAGAAAACAAACGTAAGCCGTCAAGTTATTGTACAAGATATTTCTTTATTAAAAGCACGAAACGAACCTATTATTGCAACAGCGCAAGGATATTTATATTTGAAACCGACAGAAAAACAACATACTACATTCGAGCGTATTATCGTTTCCAATCATCTGCCATCACAAGTACGCCAAGAGCTTACAATACTTGTTGATCATGGAGTTACAATTAAAGATGTAAAAGTGGAACATCCAGTGTACGGAGACTTAACTGCTTTAATTCTGGTAAGTAACCGCTTTGAACTTGAACAGTATTTAAAAAAGATTGAAGAAACAAAAGCAACTTATCTATCTCAGCTTACAGATGGGATTCATTTGCATACAATTGAAGCAGATTCGCTCGAAAAGTTACATGCTGCTTGTGAGGCATTGGACCGGGCTGGATTTCTTGTTCATTAAAAAACGCACAGAGAATTTTATTTTCTCTGTGCGTTTTTTATTTTCATCATGCTACAATGGAGAAAATGATGGGAAAGGAGATAATATATGGGAATTGAACTCATTCACTTTAGCATCGGGAAGCCAAAAACAATTCAATATGCAGAAAATAAAGAAATGACAAGCGGCATATGTAAACAGCTTGTTGAAGATGCCTTTTTATCAAAAGATGGATTTCAAGGAGACGGTGTTGCAGACTTACGCTTTCACGGAGGGCCTGATCGTGCTGTTTGTATTTATCCTTATGAACATTATGATTTGTGGGAAAACGAGTTTCATACATCCCTTCCTTCATCTGCATTTGGAGAGAATGTAACAGTTACAAATATGTTAGAGCAAGATGTTTGTATTGGCGACATTTATCAGCTCGGAGATGCAATTGTTCAAGTGACGCAAGGAAGAATTCCGTGCAGTACAATTTCGAAACGACTCGGCATTCCTGGCATGTTACCTCGCATTGTTGAAACTGGCTATACAGGATATTTATGCCGCGTTCTACAAGAAGGGGCAGTTCGTAAAGATTCACAAATTACATTTCTCGAACGTCATCCACACCAAATTTCCATTCTATTTGCGAACGAAATCTATTTCCGGGGACAAAAAGATGTAGAGGGCATGGAAAAAATTATTGCTGTTCCCGAACTCGCCGAAGATTGGCGAAAATCATTAACCGCACGGCTTGAAAAATTAACATAAAGTGAAACTTCCATCAGTGGAGAGTTTTTTCATCTCCCACTGATGGTTAGTTGAACCAATCGGGCTTTTACGGGCAGTTATCCCCCATCTACCTTTCTCGTTTCTCTCTGAATCTTGATGTGGGGGTCTTACTGCCCGTTAATGCGGGATAAAATACGAAATGAGATTCTTTTTTCAAACCCAATAAGAAGAATAACTCCCAAGTAATGTAACCGAAAAACCAAGTGCTTCTAATTCCATTTTCACTCCTGGAAGCAGAGCATTATCATACTCTTTCTCCACATCAATTAAGAAAAAATAATTACCAAGACCTGTCTTCA
>NZ_JAQOTJ010000001.1:67237-219088 GCF_028401955.1 Bacillus sp. BP-3 | reverse complement strand
GGATAATACTTGATATAACGCTCCTGCATAGTCTGAAGGTAACGTTATCATAAGCGTTGTTTTCGTCCCGCGTCGCTCTCCATTTCTCGGTAATTCCACACGCTCGCTCTTATGTAACACAAGAAAACGCGTATGATTATTTTTATGCGTATGAATATCACGTTGAACAATCGATAACCCATACTTTTCTGCCGCATCCCTATTAGCAATTGCCGCAATTTTTTCATTTGGATGTTCTATCACAAACTGCGCAGCAGCACTCGTTGATGTCATGTCACGCACCGTTACACCTTTTAATTCTTGATTTAAAAACTTATGACACTGCGCAATCGCATGCGGATGAGAATGCACTGCATATACATCTTGCCAAGCCTGTGCGTGCTGTGGATGAACGAGCAAATGTTGCTGGACAGGCACTGTAATTTCGCCAACAATCGGCAGTGTTTGCTCATGCACAAGATAATCAATCGTAATATTAACGGAGCCTTCAATCGCATTTTCAAGCGGGACAACTGCAAAATCGACAACATCATTTGCCGCTGCATCTATACAATCTGGAATAGTTCGATACGGTACATGTTCAGCCTCAGGAAAGAAGCGACTCACCGCCATATTTGTAAATGTTGCTTCCGGTCCTAAATAGCCAACTCGAATCGTCATCTCGTCCCCTCTTTTTCGTTTTCTTACTGTTATATCATAAACACCTCTATTCTTCTACTTGTTTTTCGAAAATTACAACAAAAAAGACTAGCAAGAGCTAGCCGATCTGTTTCATATATTCTTTTTGCGCAAAGAAGAAATAGAGTGCACATGCGATAAGATAAATAGCAATGACCTCTAAAACGCCCCCAGATGATTTCATAGAAAAGGCCTTTTGGCACGTATGTAAAGCAACCGCACTATGTACGCTTCCTAATAGAACTGGGAAAAAGAATAGAATTCCTAATTGCCAACGTGAAACCTTATCTATTTCTTGCTTTGTCATCCCTATTTTCAAAAGAGATCGATATTGCATGCGGTCATATTCAATATTATGAAACCATTTAAAATAAACTGTACTACAGGATGCTAGAAAAAAGAGAACACTAATGAACGAACCGACAAATAATACTAGATTCCCTCCGTCTTTCGTCATCTTATATATGTACATATTATTACGAGTTACTGACTCTTTCCCTTTTAAAATGTGAGATTGTAATTCTTCGCCTAATCTTTCTGTATTATCCCAATCTCTTACTTCATATCCGTTGTATACATATTTTTCGCGATTCGGAACTTGACGAGAAAGCTTCTGAAAATCTCGATTGTTCATAACGAAGAATCTTCCGCTCCGCTGACTTGTATCACTATTAAATGCATTCCCTTCATATGCTCCGTTATATGTAAAGCGATATGTTTCCCCTAGTACTTTAAAATTTATATACTTCTTAGGATCTTTAGGGAGAAGATCATACTTACTATAATAAATGAATGTTACTGTTCCCTCTTTCGGATGAATCTGCTGCTTCGACTGTCCTTTCGCTTCTCTATTGTATTCATCTTCTCCAATTACAGTTGCATAAGACTCATTACCAGAATCTAATTGAAATGTTGCTGGGAGTCCGACAAATGTTACGTATCGAAAATCGTTGACACCGTGCTTACGCAATAGCTTTTCGACCGTCTCTTTCTCCATTACTTCCTTAGAGTCAATACCTTTTTCAACATAGGAAAAAGCATGCGGCTGTTCATAGCGAAATAGTTCTCTCATGTTTGAAAAAAACAAATAAACAGAGCCTGTCGCCGTTACTACTATCGTTGTTAGCATAGATAAAATAAAGAAAAAGCGCCGATTATCTTTCACTGTATGTAACAACTGATTGATAACGAATACATACGGATAGCGGTACATGACACTCTTTCTATTTTTAATTCCTTGTAATACTTGAACGAGGCCATGTGTACATACAAAATACGTACCAACTATCGTTAAAATAGAAACAGGTATAAAGTACAAGGCAATATTCATCATCGTCACTTTTGTTGTTAAACCATAACCGATACTTATACAGATGAAACCAAGCCAACAAAGCCACTTCTTACTTCTTACTTCTTGTTTCTTTTTTTCCTTCTTGCATTTCTTTTAATAGATGAATAACTTCTATTTTCCATATGCGCAGCGCACTAAAAATAGCTAAAAGAAGAAATATAGCACCATATGTCATAAACGTTATCACAATAGCTTTTGAACTGAGCACAAACGACAATTCAGTCGACATATTAAGCAACAAACTAAAAATCATAAAAAATAGTTTTAAAAATAATATTCCAATCCCAATGCCGAAAAAGCTCGCAAGGAGTCCCACTGCCATTTGTTCCATGATCATCATCCAGACAAGATTTACTTTTGTGGCTCCCATTAAGATGAATAGCCCAAATTCTTTTTTTCGACACTGTATAAAAATTGAACTAGAGTACAGAATAAATAGAATCGAAAAGGCAATTACAATTACATCACATACAATCAGGCCCCACTGTAAGCCTTTATACAGCCCACTCACTTTTAACTGAGGATGCAAAATAATAGATGTATACATAAAAAAGGCAAAAATAGAGAAACAACTACTTAAGAAAAATATTTTGTAGTTGTGCCAATTCCCTCTAACATTTTGAAAAGTAAGTTGATAAAACTTCACCTTTCCCCCTCCTAAAATCCGTTACATACGTAAAAAGCTAGGAAGTCCTAGCTTTTTACGTGCTTTAAATATCCTCTTTGTGCAATGGCAAAATATAATGCGGATGCTAGTACATATGCTGTAATAATAACCGCTCCTGATTTCCATAAGTCTAGATACAACATATTTCCTAGTGTATATAATGCAAATCCGCTATGCAAAACACCTATTAAAATCGGAATAAAGAAAATAGCTCCCATTTGCCGAACTGCAATTTTACGAATCTCTTGATCCGTCATACCAATTCGTTTTAAAGAATGAAACTGAATACGGTCTTGTTCTTTATCATTAAACCACTTAAAATATGTCATGCTGCAAGCAAAGAAGAAGAACAATATTGTTATGAAGAAACCAATAAACATCGTAATCGCACCATTTTCTTTTACATTTTGATAAACAAGAATAGCATTATCAAAATTTTCTTTTTTATCATCGGCGATGTGACCTTTTAATTCCTTCACGAGAGCCTCCGTATCTTTCCAGTTTTGAATATAATAGCCGTAATACATCATCTTTTCTGCATCCGGGACAGCAGCTGCATACTTGGCGTAGTCTTGTTCATTTACAACTAATAAATTACCAGTATTAAATAACGCTTTTGTATACGGCTTATTTAATTTCAGCTCATACGATTGATTTTGTACTTTAAATGTAAAAGGCTTCGCTGCATCAAATTTCATGAGTTCATTCATCATATCCAACACAACCATTGTGCCAGTTCCAGGTTTATTATGAATTTCTGCTTCCTGTTGCTTGCGTGCTTCTGCATTAAATTCTCGCTCAGAGATAATTCTTAAATCAAATTCTTTCTCTTCTTTCATCCATTTTATATGAAATGTTCCTGGTATTTCTGTTAAGGTTACTTTTCTTGCCTGTTCAAAATTATGTTTTTTAAGCAGCGATTGCAATGTTTCTTCTTTCACCACTTCATGAGAATTTACTCCTTTTTCTTGAATGGAAATAGCATGAGGAGAATGCTGCACTACTTTTGCACTCATATCCTCAAAGAAGACGTATAACGTTCCCATTGCCGAGGCAACAATTGCTGTGATGATCGAAACAACAAACAGAAAACGGGCGTTATCTTTCATCTTATAAACAAGATTACTAATAACAAACAAATTCGGCTGCTTATAAAAAAGCGACTTTCTTTTTTGCAATGCTTTTAATAGAACAACACTTCCTTGTGTGAATAAAAAATATGTTCCGATAATTGTTAAACCAACAATTGGAAGGAAATACACCGTAAGGTTCATGAATGTTACTTGAAAGCAAAGAACATAAGCAACGATAATACTTAGTAATCCGGCTAAAAATAACCATGTAAACGAAAACGGCTCAACTCTTTGTTTTCTTGCGCCGCGAAGTAAATCAATAATTTGCAATCTCCATATCGTCCATAATCCAAATAATGATAACACGAAAAAGAGAATCAAATATACACCGGCAGTAATTGCGATTGCCTTTCCATTCCAGACAAATGGCAATGCTTTTTCAATTCCAACTACAGCACTCACTGCTTTAAAAAAGAGTGGTAAACCGAGCATACCAAGAGCAATTCCACTGACAATTGAAATGCAGCCAAGAATTATTTGCTCTAGCATGATCATTCTTCCTAGCTGTCCTTTTGTCGCACCAATTAAAGTAAATAACCCTAGCTCTTTTTTACGAGCCCGCAAAAAGATGGAGTTCGAATATAAAATGAATAACCCTGAAAATAAAATAACAATATAATTACATGTCTCTAATCCTTTGTCAATACGCATTTTCATACTAATGTTACCATTCACAACATCTGGATGATATATAAACGAAGCATACATAAAGAACACAAAAATCGATAAACAGCTACTAATTAAGAAGGCTTTGTAATTGCGCCAATTCCCTTTGACATTATTAAACGCGAGCTGGCGAAAGTTCATGGTATTCTCCCCCCAACATCGCAAGTACGTCTAATATTTCTTGGAAAAAGGCTTGTTTTGTTTCTCCTTTATGAATCTCTGAGAAAATTTCACCGTCACGAATAAATAAAATACGTTCACAATAACTTGCCGCAACAGGATCATGCGTTACCATTGCAATCGTTACCTTCTTCTCTTCATGAAGTTCCTGTAGAGCACCCATCAGTGATTTAGCTGATTTGGAGTCTAGGTTTCCTGTCGGTTCATCAGCTAAAATTAACGTCGGCTGATGAATAATCGCCCGCGCTGCTGCCGCACGCTGCTGCTGACCGCCTGATACTTCGTACACTTTTTTATGTAAAATTCCCTCTATGTTTAAAAACTTTGCAATTTCCAATACTTTCGCATCAATTTCTTTCACAGGACGATTTGCCATTACAAGTGGCAAAATGATATTCTCCTTAATGGATAACGTATCAAGTAAGTTAAAATCTTGGAAAATAAAACCTAAATGTGTTCGACGAAACGCCGCAAGCTTTGCAGCACGCATTTGATTAATTTCTTCTCCATTCATATAAACGTGACCCGATGTCGGCTTATCAATCGTTGCTAATAAATTAAGAAGCGTTGTTTTTCCGCTTCCTGATGGTCCCATAATGCCGACAAATTCACCCTCTTCAATTTTAAAGTTAATATTATTTAGCGCTGTCGTTGTTACCGATCCTTTTGATTGATACACCTTTGTCAAACCTTTTACTTCAAGAACACTCATTTTGAATCCCCCTATACGTTTTCTTCTTACTCTTACTATAGAAAAAATGAAGGAAAGTAACGAGTGATTTCCCTTACAAAACAGTTTGTTATCTTACAATTTTGTCATTTTCCTCATCATTTGATGATATCCTTTATCTTTTGAGAATTGGAATGTAAATGTTGTCCCTTCCTTCTCTATTGATTGTACAGAAATTCCATGGCTAAGATGATCACAAATTTGCTTTGTAATATATAACCCCATCCCTGTTGCTTCTCTCGTTTTTCGCCCATTGCCCCCCGTAAAAAACGGTTCAAAAATTCGCTTTATATCCTGCTTTGGAATACCTATTCCGTTATCACGAATATGCAATGCAATAACACTTTCTGTTTCTTCGATTTGAAATGTAATCTCTTTTTTCTCTTTCTCTGTAATTCTTGTATACTTCAAAGCATTTATGACAATTTGATTAATGGCAATACTGAGCCATTTTTGATCCGAAGCTACCCTGTACTGTTCTTTCTCAAATATAACTTTCGGATATACAGCATACTGAATGAACGTCTTTTTATGCTGATTAATATTGTCACGAACAATGTCCACTACATTGACTTCTTCTATTTTATAATCTTTCCCAAACTGTTCGAGGCGTGCCATGTGAAGCGCTAAATCTAATCCTTGTAAAATACGATTATTTTCTTCACGAATACTTTCAATCGTATCTCTTGCTTCGCGGTGTGTTTGTCCAAGTTTTTGCAGCAATAATTCAATGACAGATACAGGCGTTTTCATTTGGTGAATCCACTGATTCATAAAGATTGTCTGCTGTTCTCCTTTTGCCTGCCCTTCATGGATTTCATTCATATATTGTTGTCTTAAGAGCGAAAAAGCTTCCACGATTGTTTCTTGTTCGTATGTATAAGATGAACCGACAGATAAAGAGTGATGCAACTCCTGTCCCTCTGCAATGTAATGTTCTACCTTTTGTAAGAAGGCGCGTCTTTTCCGATAATCATGTATCAAAAAGAAAGCAAAAACGACAATTGATAATAACAATCCATATAGCCATGTACTCCAATTTATAGATTGTTTCTGTAGAAAAGATTGCAGTTGCAAGACAAGACCGAATAGGATGATACTCATTATGTAAGAAACAAGTAAGGCGATGCGGTCCATCACATATTTTTTAAGATTCATGTTCGTTCACCCAATTCGTTAAGAGCGCATATCCATAGCTCCGCTTCGTAACAATGGCATCAGTAATTCCTATCTCTTCTAACTTTTTACGGACACGCTTTACATTTACAGTTAATGTATTATCATCAACAAAAGCAATCTCATCCCATAACGCTTCTAGTAACTCTTCTCTCGTTACATATTGATCCGCTTGCTTCATTAAACATTCTAATAAATAGTACTCATTTTTTGTAAGTTCTACTTGCTTTCCTTGCCACTCTGCCATATGCTGCGCTTGATATAAAAGCAATCCATTCACGCCAAAATAATCACTTTCTGTTGATGAAGCATATTCGCCATACACACGGCGCAATGCACTTTTTACTTTTGCCATAACAATATCTAAATGAAACGGCTTCGTAATGTAATCATCACCGCCATTTTCAATCGCCATTACTTGATCCATCTCTCCTGTACGTGCAGATACAAAAATAATCGGCGCGTTGGAAACAGTACGAATTTGACGGCACCAATAAAACCCATCAAAATATGGTAAATTAATATCCAGTAAAACTAAATGGGGGTTCACTTTTGCAAATTCATCTTTTATATACCGAAAATCTTGTACACGAAATGACTGATAACCATATTTATCGAGGTGCCCTTCTAAAATATCACCAATTTTCAAATCGTCTTCAACAATTAATATTTTATACATATCATTCTCACTCCCTTATAAGAAGTACATGTAGATATCATTACTATCTGCCCTACACTACCCATTTTCCATTATAAGGGTAAATTTCCATTTGAGGAGATTTTTTTATTTCAATACAAAAAAAGACTGCCGAATTTCGGCAGTCCTTAATCGATAAATTCAAATTCGTACTCAAGAATTTTTACAATATCGCCGTCTTTTGCACCGCGCGTACGTAGTGCTTCATCAATGCCCATTCCGCGCATTTGACGAGCGAATCTGCGGACAGACTCATCACGGCTGAAGTCCGTCATCTTGAATGTTTTCTCAATATCATAACCAGTAATGACAAATGTACCATCGCTTTCACGCGTAATTTCAAATTTAGAGCCTTCACCCTCAAATTTGTACATTACACTTGCTTCAGATTCATCTACAACTTCATGTATTGGGAATTCTGGTGTTGTTTCGATAAGATTTGCTACTTCAAATAGTAAATCACGAACACCTTGACGCGTAACTGCAGAGATTGGGAAGATTTTTACTTCATCGCCCACTTTGTCTTTGAACACTTGTAAGTTTTCTTCTGCATCTGGCATATCCATTTTGTTTGCAACAACAACTTGTGGACGCTCTGTTAGACGCAGATTGTATTCTTTTAATTCATTATTAATTGTTACGTAATCCTCATATGGATCGCGTCCTTCTAAACCAGACATATCAATCACATGAATGATAACGCGTGTACGCTCAATATGACGTAAAAATTGATGTCCAAGTCCAACGCCTGCATGCGCCCCTTCAATCAATCCTGGAAGATCAGCCATAACAAAACTGCGTCCATCCCCTGTTTCAACTACTCCAAGGTTTGGAACAATTGTTGTAAAGTGATATTCAGCAATTTTTGGACGTGCTGATGATACAACAGATAATAATGTTGATTTACCGACACTCGGGAATCCAACAAGACCTACATCAGCTAACACTTTCAATTCTAGTACGACTTCACGTTCCTGACCTGGTTCACCATTCTCAGCAATTTCTGGAGCTGGATTCGTTGGCGTCGCAAAACGTGAGTTACCACGGCCACCACGACCACCTTTTGCGATAACTGCTGATTGCTCATGCGTTACTAAATCCGCAAGAATTTGACCAGTAGCTACATCTTTTACAACTGTTCCCGGCGGAACCTTTACAATTAAATCATCTGCCTTACGGCCATGTTGGTTTTTACTCATTCCATGTTGACCGCGATCCGCTTTAAAATGACGCTGATAGCGGAAATCCATTAATGTACGTAATCCTTCGTCTACTACGAAAACAACATCGGCACCTTTACCACCGTCACCGCCTGCTGGGCCACCTTTTGGAACATATTTCTCACGACGATACGCAACCATTCCGTTACCACCATCGCCGCCTTTTACATATATCTTGACCTGATCTACAAACATTATCTCACCACACTTTTTTCTAGTAGTTGTAATATAACCGAGATTTCTTTATCTCGCACTGTATAAGAAATGGAGAACCATTTATTATGTTGACTAGCAAGCCACTCTTGTATCTCTTGTACATTTGTTAGCTTACCACGAAAATCAAAAAAGAAACGAGCATCCTCTTCTTCACATTCAACTGTGATACAAACATAATTTTCAACATAAACGTCTAAACTATGCTCAAGTATTTGGAAAAATTGAGCCGTCCATACAGATACTCTTTCATCTAGATGCGATAAGTTATGTATTTCTCCTAATACTTCGTACTCCAACAAGCACGGGTGCTGTTTCCAATTATATGTTAAAATCCATTCTGAAAACTTGGGCATAGAAAGCCCCATCAGATTCGATTCTTGTCTCGCTTCTTGGACAAAACGATCGATGAGTCCATGAATTTCTTCCACTCTTCCGAGCGAAAGATTTCCTTTAATCATCTGCATACGATTAAGCCAATCATGTCTTGAATGACGCAACGCATCTATAATTGTCCATTTTTCTTCCATTCATATACCCCTCTAATATAGAAAAACTCTAACCTGCACTCAGGTTAGAGTTTTCCGTGAGTTTCTTATGCTTCTTGAGCAACAGGATATACGCTCACTTGTTTGCGGTCACGGCCAAGACGCTCGAAGCGTACTACGCCGTCAACTTTCGCGTATAATGTGTCATCGCCACCACGACCAACGTTAACACCTGGATAAATTTTTGTACCGCGTTGACGGTAAAGAATTGAACCACCTGAAACCATTTGACCATCTGCACGTTTAGCACCAAGACGTTTTGACTGAGAGTCACGACCGTTCTTTGTACTACCCACACCTTTCTTAGATGCGAAAAACTGAAGATCTAATCTTAACATACGTTACACCTCCTGCACTTTTTCTATTAAACGGATATACTTTCCGTAATCAAGTTCAATCGTTTTAAGCGAAACAACCATGCCCTCTAACAGAAAACATGCTTTTTCTTTTGTGGAATCGTCTAGATCACTAGGCAATTCATACATTAAGAATCCACCATCTTTTCCAAGTTCAATGGTTGCTTGCACATTACAAAGTGATTCCACTGCATTTATTACACCAAACACAACCGCTGTCGTTCCAGCGCAGACAAGATCTTGTCCATGCGGAGCGAAGTTCGCATGCCCGGTCATTTTAAATGATTGGATACTTCCTAAATTCGTGCGGTTAATCGTAATTTTAATCATGACAACCCGAATTAAGCGTTGATTGCTTCAATCACTAATTTCGTGTATGGTTGACGATGACCTTGTTTTTTACGATTGTTCTTTTTCGCTTTGTATTTGAAAACGATGATTTTCTTAGCGCGACCTTGTTTTTCAACTTTCGCAGTAACTGTTGCACCTTCTACAACTGGGCTACCAACTTTAACAGTTTCGCCACCAACGAAAAGAACTTTGTCAAAAGTAACAGTTTCACCAGCTTCTACATCTAATTTTTCAACGTAGATCTCTTGACCAGCTTCAACTTTAATTTGTTTTCCACCTGTTTCGATAATTGCGTACATAATTGCACCTCCTCATAATTACTAAGACTCGCCAAAACGAGGTAGACATACAATGTCTTTTAGGAACCTGTCCTGTGCGGTTGTAGTATATAGCAGTTTAGGTGCTATAAACTATAACATAGAGATGTTATCATGAAACATAGTCTATTGTCAATGAATCTTCTACTAACTATTTTTTCCGCACGCATATCTCTTTCTTCGTTCCAAAGCGTTGAATCGTGTAACGTGCTGCTTCATCATCAATAAAACAAATTTGAAAAGATATATTGCGCTGCAGTTCTTTCTCAAAAAAGATTTGTTGCACACTCGGATGAGCAGCGATAAGAGCGGCTTCATCATCTGTCCCATTATAAGCAATTAGTTCTCTCTCTAACTCATATGCTACCGTTTCATGTGATAACATATAACCACTGCCTTGACAAATTTTACAATCTGTTAACAGCATATCACGAAGCGATTGTTTTTTTCGTTTTCTTGTTATTTCTAAAATACCAAGCTCTGTAAATCCTAATACCCTCGTATAAGTATGGTCTTTTTCTAAGTACGACTTTACAATTCCTCTTATTTTTTCTTTTTCCTCATGGCGCTTCATATTAATAAAATCAATTAAAATCATCCCGCCAATGTCACGAAGTCGCAGCTGCCGTGCAATTTCTTTTGCCGCTATTTCATTTGTGCGCAGTACTGTATCTTGTAAATTTTGTTTCCCGGTGAATTTACCAGTGTTTACATCGATTACAGTCATCGTTTCCATTTGTTCAATGAGTAAATACGCTCCATTTGGAAGCCACACTATTCTTTTTAGCGCCTTTTCAATTTCACGATCAATTCCATAGCGAGCAAATAACGGTGTCTTTTCATGAAAGAAAGTAACTTTTTCTGCACCTATTTTTCCTTCTAATTCTTGTATCATACTGCGCTGATCTACAATCACTTGCGAAACTGTCTCTACTGGTATTTCTTGAAAAATTCGATCTAAAAAACTAGAAGGAGAATAAACGAGAAGCGGTGCCTTTCCTCGTTGTTCTTGTTTTTTCACAAGTTCAAATTGAGATTGAAGGCGTTGCATCTCGGCTTGCACTTCTTGTAATTGTACTTTTTCACATGCAGAACGAAAAATAAATCCTCCTGTTTTTTCTAGCGCAAGAAGTTGTTCTCTCTTTTTCTCATCTTTTATTTTCCGGGAAACGGCAAAAACCGTGTCATAGGGCATATATACAACATATCTCCCGGTGAATTCTATATTTGCTGTTATTTTTGGTCCTTTCGTATCAATCGCTTCTTTCACAACTTGTACAAGAAGCGATTGCCCTTCGTGTAATCGCATAGATGATGGCACATTTTCATATGATAAATAAGCATGCTTCTCCAAGCCAACATTGACAAAGGCAGCATTCATTCCCGCGATTGTTCGCATGACACGACCAATATATATATTTCCAACAATTTGTTCTTGTTCATTTCGTTGCCATAAGAGTTCTACAATTTCTTTCTCTTCTTCAACAGCAACTCGCTTTTCCGAACCGATGTAATTTATGTATAGCGTCTTCAAAGTCTATTCCTCTCTTTTATCCTTTTTTATACAATAATAGAAGGTTAGTGTTACCGTCAACACTAACCTATTAACTCTTCTACAGATGATGTTGTTCTTTTTTCTGTAAAATATGCGTAAAGCAATTCATTTTCATCTAGCGTGTATTGATTTTTATGTTCTCCATTTATGATAATTGAATGCTTATATCCTCTTCGAAACTGAGTGAAAATATGATATAAACTCGTTTCCTTTCGAACTGTAATTGTTGTGACCTTGGCAATTTCTCGCTTCTTTCCGTAATACCGCTCCAACAAAAAACGCATAAATGCAAAACGACGTTGTTTCCATTCTTGAAATAAAGAAAATACTAAAAAAAGAAGTAACGCCCACACCATTGCATTCTTTCCATTCCAAAGAAGCTGCAGCCCAAATACAACACTAAGACACACAATTGAAATTCTCATCATAATATTGTGCGCTTGTAAAAATGGAAAGCGATGCGATAATATATTTAGTGCAATCTTCCCTCCATCAAGAGGCCAAATCGGTAATAAATTAAAACATAAAATGGTCATATTGTTCCACAGAAAAAAATGGTAAAGGCCTTCCCCCATCCAGCCTATTGTGTACAATAAATAGGCAGCAGCTACCATCCATATATGTTGAACAGGCCCTGCTATAATAACAATCATTTCTTCTTTTAACGGCTTATTCCCATGCTCATCAAGCTCAGCTACCCCACCAAATGGCAAGAGCTGAATTTGTTTAATGCGCCATTTAAAATGAGCGGCTGCTATCGCATGACCTAATTCATGAATAAAAACAATGAAAAATAAAATAAGTACCTCTTTAAAACGAGCCGTAAAAACCGCAATTGCTATAACTCCCCAAAACAACGGATGAATGGTAATCTTTGAAAAAATCCCACTATATTTATTCAAATGAAATCACCTGAATTGGATCGATAAATTTTTCATTCTTTTTGAACGCAAAATAAAACTTTCCATTTGCAACTGTTCCAACTTTTTGCTTTTTCGCTACATAATCATATAACTTAACTGATGCTTCTCCTAAATTTCCATACCAAGATTCCGTACCATCTGCATGTTGGATTTCAACTGTATTTCCAAACCCCTCTTTTTGACCAATCGAGACAACAATACCCTCATTAACTGATTCTACAACGGCATTTGCGGCTGTTTGGACAAACACCCCTTGTCCGTTTGCCTGAAAACTTTGCGTTACTTTTCCTGAAGCGGGAACAGCGTAATTCTTTTCTTTCTGCTTTGTTTTCTTTTCACTGGAAGGTAAAAAAGATAGCGGTTTTCCAAACTTTGATTCATACCACTTCGACACAGTTGCAAATTGAAATTCTTCTTTCATTGTTTGTTCAACAACTGTACGTGGACCTTCAAAAGAAGTTGTTGTGTTTTTAAATAAGATGGCTACGACAAGAACAAGAATAGCCGATAGCAGTAGCTTAAAAAGAAATATTTCCTTTCGGAAGAGAGGATGTGTCTTTTCTCCTTCTTCAACAAGAAGCGGTGTATAGTCTTGTTCTTCATACGAAAACAATTCATCTTCTCTTTCCTGCTGCGCTTTTCTCTTCTCAATACGCTTTTTAATTTCTTCTACTTGTTTATTTCTCATTCTGACCCCTTCCTCTTCCCATCAGTTTGTACATATGTATGAGTTGTCCGGGAAAGATATTCATAGGAATGCTTTTCTCCTAGAAGGTCAGCGCGTATACCAGCAGCTATCCTCAAAATAAAGTGAAACTTTAATCAGTGTTTTCCGCCCAATCGGGATCTTACTGCCCACGTATAGCAGGGCAAAAAAAGCACTCCGCATATATGCGAAGTGCTCCTAGCGTATTCCGAAGAATTTCTTCATTTTCGTAAATACCGTTTCTTTTTCATTTTCAAGCGGTTGCAATGGCACATTTTCTCCAAGCAAGCGTCTTGCAATATTTCGATAAGCAATGGATGCCTTTCCACTCGGCTGCAAAGCTACAGGCTCTCCTGTATTTGTTGCTCGAATCACCGCATCATCATCTTCAACAACCCCAAGCAATTCAATAGACAAGGTACGTACAATTTCATCTACATCCAACATATCTTGTTCATGTAGCATATGACTGCGGACACGATTGATAACTAACTTAGGCGGCTCGATATCTTCTTTTTCCAATAGTCCGATAATCCGATCAGCATCACGCATTGAAGATACTTCTGGTGTTGTCACAACAATCGCTTTATCAGCACCTGCCACAGCGTTTTTAAAACCTTGTTCAATGCCAGCTGGGCAATCAATTAATATGTAATCATAGTCTTGACGTAATTGTTGTATTAATTCTTCCATTTGTTCAGGTGTTACTGCCGACTTGTCACTCGTTTGTGCTGCAGGTAATAAATAAAGTTCATCAAAGCGCTTATCTCTAATAAGAGCTTGAGGTAAACGACAACGTCCTTCAACAACATCAACGAGATCATATACAATACGGTTTTCCAATCCCATTACTACGTCTAAATTTCGCAAGCCGATATCTGTATCAATTAAACATATTTTTTTCCCAGATAAAGCCAAGGCTGTACCAATATTTGCAGACGTTGTAGTTTTACCTACTCCGCCTTTTCCAGATGTAATAACTATTGCCTCTCCCACAGCTATACAATTCCCCTTTCTAACCTTGTTAAATTAGGTCTAAGATGAGTGAGAAGTTGAATGCGATCGACAACAATGTGATTATTCTCATTAATGTAGGCACATTCTGCCCCTTCCGCCCCGTCTTCTTTCTCCTCAGGAGCGCGCGTTGTCACATCGCTTATCCGAAGCTGCATTGGATTCATAACAGAAGCTGTTATAACAGCCCCTGTATCCCCATAATATCCAGCATGTGCAATTCCTCGTAATGCTCCAATAATAAAAATATTTCCTCCAGCGATAACCGTACCGCCTGGATTCACATCTCCAATCAATAGTAAATCGCCTTTTACATGCAATATTTGACCTGAGCGAACAATTTTTGAAACAGAAACAATTTCTGTTTCTTCTTTCCATGCCAACGCTTGTTCTTTCGTTACAACATCACTCTCAATAGAATCTACGACTAAATTCTTTTTATTACGAATAAGTGTGCGCAACTCTTCTTGTTGGACTTCTGTTACATAACGGTTCCCAACTTTCACCTGCACTTCAATTAGAGAGCGTCCATCGCCCTCGTAGTAATGAGTGGAAAGCTTTTCGTCAAGTTCTTGCAGCAATTCACGAAATGAACAGGAATCATCCAGATGTAATGCTAAACCATCCTTCGTTCCTTTTATAGTCACATTTTGTTGCTTTTTTTCTGTCACCAATGCTCACCCCACCGATTTAATTCGACATAAAATCAGAAAATCCTTTTTTCTTTTTCTTCCATAGCGTCTGAAAGACGTAAAAGATATCGTTGCAGTGGGAAGCAAAACAGTAGTAAAAAAATTCCGTTCAACAACAGCGTCGGAAGAAGACGATCTGTGAAAAAGATATGCGCTGGTATATGAATACGACCAATTAACGTCAAAAATCCATACACATAATACTCTAACGCAGCAATGCTCGCTAATACAATAAAGAACACGATAAAAAGGTTCACTTGTAAAATTCGCATTGCCTGATAGACAAGATACACTAAAATTGGATAAGCAAATATATACACACCAACTAACTCTGTATGCACGATATCAAATAAAAATCCAAATAATAGCCCATAGTAAACACCATGTACAGAATTAAAGTAAATTGCAATAAAGCATAAAACAATCATTAAAAAATGTGGTGCTACAATTGTATTCTTCCAAAAAAGACTCGTTGGAACAATAGTAGAAAACATATTCTCCAATACAAATACGAGAAGAAGTAGAAGAGGAAGAATCGCTTTTTTTAAAATCTCCATCTCTTCCCCCTCCTATTTCCCTAAATCTACTGTCGACATAGTCCGTTTAGCAACCATAACATTGCTAACATCACTTAAGTCTGCTGCAGGCTTAATATAAGCTGTTTGTGTTAATCCGTACTCATCCGCTGTTACCTCAACGATTTGTCCAATAACCAATCCATCTGGGAACACACCGCCAAGACCAGAAGTTACAACTGTTTGATCCTTCTCTACTTTGACACCAGATGGAATTTTTGTGAAAACAAGTTGCTGCTTCTCTTTATCGTACCCTTCAATTAACCCGAAAACATTACTATCTCCTCGGACAACAGCTGAAATACGATTTGTTCGGTTTAATGAGCTGATTAGCTCAACCGTTGAAGTAAATTGTGAAACACTTTTTACTTTTCCAACTAAACCTTTTGATGTAATAACAGCCGCATCCTTTTGAATGCCTTGCTGTGCACCTTTATCAATCCCGATTAAGTCATTCCATTTATCTGGATTGCGAGCAATAACAGTTGCTTGAATCGGTTTAAAATCACTCAGTGTATCTTTTTTTCCAAGAATATCACGAAGTTCTTCATTTGTTTTTTCTAATTCTTTTACTTTTACGGACAGCTCTGCATACTTGTCCAATTTCGATTTTAATTCTTTATTTTCTTCATACGTGCGCTTTACATCTTCTACGTTCTCAAAGAATCCGGCAACATAATTCGCTGGCTTTTGAAATACACGTTCTACAACTCCTACGGTATCCTTTACAAACTGCTCTGGCCACGTTAGATTTTTCCGTTCTTTCAATGAGATTCCGATCAATGCCACGAGAAGAATAATACTAACTAATAAAACAATTAATCTTTTGTTTAAGAAAAACTGTGGCACGTTCACACCCTCTTAAATTCCCTAATTTTTTATGTTGAAATAATGGATTTTATCGAGCACTTTTGAAAAGGTCGATGTTGTCTAACGCTTTACCTGTTCCAATTGCTACGCAATCTAATGGGTTTTCTGCAACAAGAACTGGCATATTTGTTTCTTCGCTAATTACTTTATCTAAATTGCGAAGCAACGCACCACCACCTGTTAGAACAATACCACGATCCATAATATCCGCTGCTAATTCTGGTGGAGTTTTTTCTAATGTATTTTTTACAGACTCAACAATTGCATCTACAGTATCTTTTAACGCTGATGCAATTTCTTCTGGGCGAATCGATACTGTTTTTGGTAGTCCAGTCACTAAGTCACGACCACGAATATCCATTGGCTCAACACCGTTTGGCTCGCCAGCAGAACCAATTTCTAATTTTAATGCTTCTGCAGTTCGTTCCCCGATCATTAAATTGTAGTTTTTCTTAATGTACTGAATAATTGCATCGTCCATTTCATCACCGGCAACACGAACAGATTGGCTTGTTACAATACCGCCAAGAGAGATAATCGCAACTTCTGTTGTACCACCGCCGATATCTACAACCATACTACCTGTTGGTTCCCAAACAGGTAAGTTTGCACCAATTGCAGCTGCAAATGGTTCTTCAATTGGGTATGCATCGCGTGCACCTGCTTGACGAGTTGCATCGATTACTGCACGTTTTTCAACCGCTGTAATACCAGATGGTACACATACCATTACATAAGGCTTACGAGAGAAGAAGCCATTTGATTTCTGTGCTTGTTGAATATAATATTTCATCATTGTTGCTGTTGTTTCATAATCTGCGATAACACCGTCTTTCATCGGACGAAGTGCCACAACATTTCCAGGTGTACGACCAATCATTTGTTTTGCATCGTTACCAACTGCAACAATTTGTTTTGTGTCTGTTTGCAATGCCACAACAGATGGCTCGCGTACAACGACACCTTTTCCTTTTACATATACAAGCGTATTCGCTGTTCCTAAGTCTATTCCAAGATCACGAGTAAAACCACCAAATCCAAACATATTCTATATCTTCCTTTCTAATTTTAAAAAAATGCTCATTTTTTCTTTCAACATTATTATATTTATATAAAACATAACGTTTTTACATGTTCTTTGTTATAGTGTAGACGAAAGCCTACAAAAAACTCATAACTCACATTATAAAACAAAATAAAGAAAAAAAATAGTCTTAAATATGACCTTTATCTTTTAAACTGACGAATTTATGGTCACCAATAATAATATGATCGAGAATTTCAATCCCAATAATTTTCCCGCATTCTACAAGTCTTTTCGTGACTTCAATATCTTCTCTGCTTGGCGTGGGGTCGCCCGAAGGATGATTATGAAGACAGATAATAGAGGCAGCAGCGCGGCGAAATGCTTCCTTAAACACCTCGCGCGGATGCACAATCGAGGCATTCAAACTTCCAATAAATACCGTCTGTCGATGCATCACTTGATTTTTCGTATTTAAATATAAACATACAAAATGTTCCTGTTGTAAAAAGCGCATCTCCTCCATTATATAACGTGCGCAATCTTCTGGATTACGAATGCTATATCTATTTTGATATTCTAAGCGTACCATTCTTCGTCCAAGTTCAAAAGCAGCAATAAGTTGGGATGCTTTTGCCACCCCAACACCATGAATGCTTGTCATCTCTTCAATTGTCGCATCTTTTAACATTCGTAATCCGTCAAAGTAATGCAAAATTCGATTTGCTAATGTTAAGACCGACTCCTCTTTTGAACCTGTTCGAAGTAATATAGCGAGAAGTTCTGTGTTTGATAAGCTGCTTGCTCCTTCTAGCAATAAACGTTCCCGTGGTTGATCTTCTTTCACAACATCACGAATGCAGCTCATATTCCAGCCTCCTTTACATATTAAATTGTTTCAACTCGCGCACAACACGTGCAATCGGCAAACCAACAATCGCATAATAATCACCTTGTATATGCTGAACAAAAACTGCACCTTTTCCTTGTATCCCATAGCTACCAGCTTTATCAAGCGGTTCTTTCGTTTGTACATATGCATGAATTTCTTCTTCAGTTAATTCCCAAAATGTTACTTCAGCACGCTCATAAAATGTCACTGTTTTTTCTTTTGAAATAAGAGCAACTCCCGTATACACCTCATGAGTTTTTCCTGACAAGAGCCGTAACATTTCTTTCGCTTCACTCTCATCCTCTGGTTTTCCTAGAATACGCGACTCAAAAGTAACAATTGTGTCAGCACCAAGCACAACACCATCTTCGTAATCCTTTGCTACGGCAGATGCTTTTTGCAACGCAAGTGACATTACGATATCATGTGGTGATGAATATGCTCCAATCGTTTCTTCCACATCGCTAACTACAACCTCAAATGGCATATCCACAAGCTCAAGTAATTCTTTACGTCTTGGTGAACCAGACGCTAAAATAAGTTTTTTCATACGTTCTCCTTTCATTTTTAAAATTAGCAGGAAGATACAGCATAACCATACTAAATGTATAGATTCTCCTCAAATTTTAAAAATATCATTTTTCTTTTAAAAAAATACAAAAGAAAGGAAAAAGCACAACCTTGCTTTTCCTTTCTTCCGTACGAATAAATATTAGAAAAAAGCACCACATACTGATGGTGATTTAAATCTCATCTAATTATTATACGTTTTTGTTTTTTTGTGAAACTATTTTTTCATAAGAAAGAAAGCTATCTACTAGCACTTGCTGTAATTTCGTCATCGTTTCCATATCTTGTTTCTCTTCTTGTATTGTCTGCACCGCCACTGATGCATACGTAAACAATTTCTTTATATCATCCTGCTTTAATGCTGCCTCTTCTTTTTTGATTGCTTTCCATTCATTTTCAATCTGTTCTATATGCGCTTTACTTATTCCCCCCCCGGACTGCAGGGCAGCAGTTTGTTGCAATAGTTTCCCATACAACGATTGCAGCTTTTCCAAAAACGCTCCATATTCTTGATCCTGTTTTAAAAGCGCTTGATCTGTAATCTCCCATTTCTTTTTTACAACTGATATATCTTTTTGTTTATATTGCGTAATTAATTGCATAACAGATTGTTCATCATGTGCCACCCCAAGAACAAGTAAATATTTATCCCCTGACTGCATAACTGCTCCAGAGACTCCATTTTCTTGTAACTCTTTTAATGATGCCTGTCCCTTTTCCTTCGAAGAAAAGACTCCGCCCTGCGCAAAATAAATCGTCAGCGGCGCTAAAGCAGTTGGTGCTGGTTTCTCATTTGTCGGTTTTTGTGTTTCATTATTCTTTGTAACATTTGCTGCTGGAGCTGTCTTTTCATGAACAGTTTCTTGTCCCGTTAGTAAGTGCAGCATTCCCATCCCAAACCCTGTCCCAATTACAATTGCTGTAGATACCGTGACAATAAACCTATTACTCCATTCTTTTTTCCCTTTACGTATTGATGCTGCATGTTTTTGAAACGACACAACATTATTTGTCACCGCATTCTCCGGGAGCAGCCAATCAAACTCTTCTTTTTTTATTTCCTCTTCTTTCTTCTCTATATAATTTGCTTCCGTTCCATTTACTTTAATTGAAATTGGTCGCGATTGTTTGTCCATACCCCCACTCCTTACTTCTTCTCATTGCCAGCATCGTATCATACTCGTTTCAAAAAAAAACGAGATACTTGTCAAAGAGATTCGTCAAATTACCCTATATTGTTATCTTATATGTATGCTTACGTCTTTATTTGTAGAACAAAAAAACTAGACAGCTTATTTCTGTCTAGCTTTTTGAACCACATATTTACGAGCTTCTGATATGAAATAAAGAGAACCTGTTAATAAGAAAAGATCCTCTTCTTGTAAAGAATCCATTGTCTCACTAATGGCTTCCTGCCAATTTTCAAAGATATGTTTTGATTCTCGCTTTGAATGAGCAGCAAGAGCCTCGGCAGAGATAGCACGATCAAACTTGAAAGTTGTAAAAATCATTTCATCTGCAATTGTTTCTAATTGTCCAACCATTTCATCCAGTTGCTTGTCCCCAAGTGCTGTAAATAAAATAATAATTCGTTTTTTACCGTAGTGTGCACGAACCGTTTCTACAAGGCTATGTATACCTTCTGGATTGTGTGCTCCATCAATAATGACATGCGGGTGCGTAGACAGTTGTTCAAAACGCCCAATCCAATATGCTTCAGCTAATCCTTTTCGAATATGCTCTTCATCAATTAAAAACGCTTGATATACGTTTAAGTATGACATCGCCATAAGTGCCAGCGCAGCATTATTCACTTGGTGCTGGCCTTTCATAGAAATGAAAAGATCTTCGTATGTATGGAATGGAGACGAGAATGTAAAGCTTTCTCCTTCTTTCTCTGAAGAAAGGTGTTTTACTTGAATTTGATTTCCTAGTTCATATAAGTTAGAACGTTTTTTATTGGCAGTCGTACGGATGACCTCTAAAGCTTCGTTTTGCTGTACACCAGTTATAACAGGTACACCTGATTTTATAATTCCCGCCTTTTCAAATGCGATTGCTTCTAACGTATCACCTAAAATATGCATATGATCGCGGCCGATATTTGTAATAATGGTCAATGCAGGGTGAATGACATTCGTCGAATCGAATCGTCCTCCAAGTCCTGTCTCAAATAAAACGATGTCACACATATTCATCTTTCCAAAATAATAAAGTGCCATAACAGTAATAATTTCAAATTCTGTCGCTTCGCCTAAATTTGTTTCATCTAACTTTTCCACAACAGGTTTGACCACATTTACAAGATCTGCAATTTCTTGATTTGCAATTGGTATACCATTCACACTGATTCGTTCATTAAATGTTTCAATGTACGGTGAAGTAAATGTCCCTACTTTGTACTCTGCCGCCTGTAACATATAACGCATATATGTGAGAGTAGAACCTTTTCCATTTGTTCCCGCAAGATGAACACATTTTATATGACGCTCTGGGTTTCCAAGTTCCTCTAACATCCACTCCATACGTTCTAATCCTGGTTTTATACCAAATTTCAAACGGTTATGAATCCAGCCGATTGCTTCTTCATATGTATGTATCACGTATACCATTCCCCTTTCCATCAAAAAACGAACCAAAGCAAAAGATTGCCCTAGCCCTATTATACTCAAATAGAACAATCTTTGCCGTGGTTCGTTATTTTAAATAATTTCCCCCGATTGGTGAGGGCTGATTATAGTTTCACTTTATTTTTGTAGATCTGCTAGACGTTGGCGAACTGCTTCACGTTTTTCTAGGTAATCTTTCTCTTTCGCGCGTTCTCCTTCAATAACTGCTGCTGGAGCTTTTGCTACGAATCCTTGATTTGCAAGTTTTTTCTGTACACGTTCTACTTCTTTATCGAACTTCTCAAGTTCTTTTTCAAGACGTGCTTTTTCTTCATCAAGATTGATCAGATCAGCTAGTGGTAAAAATAACTCTGCACCTGATACAATTGCAGTCATCGCTTTTTCCGGTGCTTGTAAATCCGTCTGAATTGTTAATTCACTTGGATTACAGAAACGCTCAATGTAAGAGCTGTTTTTCGTAAGCTGTGCTAGTACTGCTTCGTCTTTTGCTTTGATTTGCAATTGTACTTTTTTGCTCATTGGCGTATTTACTTCCGCACGAATGTTACGAACAGAGCGGATGATATCAACAAGAAGATGCATTTCTGCTGCTGCTTCTTTATCTTGTAAATCTTCACGAACTGTTGGCCAAGCGGCTACTGTAATAGATTCACCTTCATGAGGTAAGTGTTGCCAAATTTTCTCAGTTACGAATGGCATGAATGGATGTAACAAGCGCATCGTTTGATCTAGTACGTATGCTAAAACAGAACGAGTTGTTTTCTTCGCTGCTTCATCTTCTCCGTATAATGGAATTTTCGCCATTTCAATGTACCAATCACAGAAATCATCCCAAATGAAGTTATATAATGCACGGCCAACTTCACCTAGCTCATATTTATCCATGTTACGTGTTACACTTTCAATCGTTTCATTTAGACGAGTTAAAATCCATTTATCTGCAACAGATTTTTCACCAGTTAAATCGATATCCTCATATTGCATATCTTCCATGTTCATTAATACGAAACGAGACGCATTCCAAATTTTATTGATGAAGTTCCAAGTAGATTCTACCTTCTCCATGCTAAAGCGTAGATCTTGCCCAGGTGCACTTCCTGTTGATAAGAAGAAGCGCATTGCGTCTGCACCATACTTCTCGATAACATCCATTGGATCAATACCGTTACCAAGAGATTTACTCATTTTACGTCCTTGCTCGTCACGAACTAGACCATGGATTAATACGTCTTTAAACGGGCGCTCTCCTGTAAACTCTAACCCTTGGAAAATCATACGAGATACCCAGAAGAAGATGATATCATACCCTGTTACAAGTGCATCCGTTGAATAGTAACGTTTGAAGTCTGCTGCATCTTCATTTGGCCAACCAAGTGTTGAGAATGGCCATAATGCTGAACTAAACCATGTATCAAGTACGTCATTATCTTGGTTCCAATTTTCGATATCCGCCGGCGCTTCTGTACCTACGTATACTTCACCAGTTTCTTTATGATACCAAGCTGGGATGCGATGTCCCCACCATAATTGACGAGAAATACACCAATCATGAATATTTTCCATCCAGCGTAAATATGTGTTCTCAAAACGGTCTGGTACGAACGTTACTTTTTCATCTTCTTTTTGTTGTAGTTCAACTGCCTTTTCTGCAAGTGGCGCCATTTTCACGAACCATTGTGTTGATAAATAAGGCTCAACAACTGCCCCGCTGCGCTCACTATGGCCAACAGAATGCATATGAGGTTCGATCTCTACTAATACACCTGCTTCTTGCAAGTCTTTTACTAATTGCTTACGGCATTCAAAGCGATCCATACCGTTATACTTACCAGCTTTTTCGTTCATTGTACCATCTTCGTTCATTACAAGAATACGTGGTAAGTCATGGCGGTTACCTACTTCAAAGTCATTCGGATCATGAGCTGGTGTAATTTTCACAACCCCTGTTCCAAACTCTGGATCTACATAGTCGTCTGCGATAATTGGAATTTCACGGCCAACGATTGGAAGTGTAACTGTTTTTCCGATTAAATGTTTGTAACGATCATCTTCTGGATGAACTGCTACTGCTGTATCACCAAGCATTGTTTCCGGACGAGTTGTTGCAAGGCGAATGTGACCAGAACCGTCTGTTAATGGATAGTTCATATGGTAGAATGCACCTTGAACATCTTTATGGATTACTTCAATATCAGAAAGAGCAGTGCGCGCTGCTGGGTCCCAGTTAATAATATATTCCCCTCGGTAAATTAAGCCTTTTTCGTATAATTGAACGAATACTTTTTTAACCGCATCAGATAAACCTTCGTCTAATGTAAAGCGCTCACGAGAGTAATCTAGTCCTAGGCCAACTTTCCCCCATTGCTGACGAATATGAGAAGCATATTCATCTTTCCATTCCCATGCTTTTTCAAGGAATTTCTCACGACCAAGATCGTAACGTGAAATACCTTCTTCACGAAGCTTTCCTTCTACTTTTGCTTGTGTTGCAATACCTGCATGGTCCATACCTGGAAGCCATAATACATCATAGCCTTGCATACGCTTTGTACGTGTTAAAATATCTTGAAGTGTTGTATCCCAAGCGTGACCTAAGTGAAGCTTACCAGTTACATTTGGAGGCGGAATTACAATCGTGTATGGTTGTTTCTCTGCGTCTCCTTTAGCTTCGAAATATTTGCCTTCAAGCCACCATTTATAGCGGCCTTCTTCTACGGATATATGATCGTATTTTGTTGGTAAATTATTTTCCGTGTTTGACATATTTTTCCCTCCTTAAAAAAATAAAAAACTCCCTCATCCAAAAGGACGACGGAGATCGTGGTACCACCTTTTTTTACAGGCGTAAATAGATACACTACACCTATACACTTATCATCTGTAACGGGCTACCCGGTTTCTCCTACTTTCAGACGTGAGTTCAAAGAAACTGCTCAAGGGCGACCTTCCAACACTACCATCTAAGAAATCTCACAGCAATTGATTTCTCTCTCTGAAGATGTAGGACGTTGTACTCTTCCCTATCAACGCATTTATATATACGTTTTAAAATTATAATATACCTTATAGTCTAAAAAAGAAATGCGCAATCGTCAATAAGCTTAACCAAGTTTTTTATAACATATGCAAAGAAAATGAAAAAAGTGCAGCACAAGCACATTAAATGCCCATCCTGCATATTGTAATATCACATTTCCACTTCTCTTATGATTCTATTCTAGAGAAGGTTGTAATACGGAGGACAATTATGCGACGCTATCGACGCACGTACAACTTTTCAACTCCCTCATGGTTAAGAAATCTACAGACGATGTTTTCTGATTTTGCAATTCCACTTACAATTTTCCAAGGCATTCGTACTTTGCTGCTTCCTACGTTTTTAGATTTTGTTATTCTTGCTATTTTTATCGCGGCAACGATTCGCTTACATTATCAGCCGTAACCTCTTTATTTGGGCTACGGCCATTTTTTACTATGATTGATGCTCAGCAGCTTGAAGCTGTGCCACGAAATATTCAATATTGCTTATAAGCCAATGTGTTTGTTGGAGCATTCCCACATCATGCAATTCCTTCGTTTTATTACGAGTATTTCGGGTATCTGCATAGTCATGCACTTGTTTAATAAATGGTTTAGGATACGCTAAATATGCAAGCATAAGCAGCTTTTCTTCTTTCGTAAACGCAAAGTTCTTTTGATATATTTGATACCATTCATACCGATCATTTCTTGCAATTGGATACGTGTTAAAGGAGCGTGAATAAAATTGAACAATATCTTGAACCGGAGTAGCAAACCCTGCATCTTCTAAACTAATAAAATAACCATTTCGCTGATAATCGAATAAAAAATGATTCATGGAAACATTGCCATGAGTAAATGAAATACGTGTTTTTTCTTTTTCTTTCATCGCTTCATGCCATTCTGAAAATTGTTTCTTTGCAAATTCATGAGCACGCATCGCTTGATGAAAGTACGTACAATATTGCAATTCAAACGGAGACATATACCACTTCGCTTCTGATTCAACTAAAAACTCCTCTAGTAATACACTATCTTGTTCCCAGCGATTTGAAATCGTATCAAAATGTCCTTGAATTGCTTCTTCTGTCACATCTTCTTCTCGCACTGTTTTTTTATGCATCATAGCAAGTGTTTGAAACATTTTATGATACTGATCATTATCTTCTCCTTGGCTCTCTGCGCTTCCAAGCCAAGGCATTAAATAATAACTATGCTCACCATCACTTAAAACGTGCCTTCCATCTTTCGTATGATAAATAGGAGCAAAATTCGTAAATCCTTTTTCTCGTAAAAACTGAACATAATACATAAGATTGCTGCGTTCTAATTTTTGAGGAGGCAATTTTTTTAACGCATATGGACCTTGGTTCGTATAAATTTTGATTACATTCCCATATTCCTCAATATGCTCAGGAGCTAATTGATATAGCTGCAAAATAGACGCATAACGGTCTCGTAATTCCATGTCCATACGAACAACGACCCTTTCTACAGGAGCGTAAAACAGAAAAGAGGTGAGGAAGATTTCTCTTCACTCACTTTGTTCTCGCCTTTGATACTGGTATATATAAAATTTGTCCTGCTGTTAAATACAAATCTTCGGTTTGATTGATACGATGTAAATGTTGAACGGAAGTATCATAACGCTCTGCAACAGATTCAATCGTGTCACCTTCTTGCACAAAATATAGTCGCAGCTTTGTAAATTCATCTTCTGGTTGCTTTGAAAATAATTTTGTTAAATATAGCGCGTTTTCATCCCGCTGTGAATATAAAACTTCTTCTTGCTCTTCCTCATCAATATGTTGTATTTTCGCTTCTTTACGCCCAAAGACCAACTGCGGTGCGACAACTTCTTCATGTCTTTGTTCTTCCTCTTGCCTTTGTTCCTCTTCTTCGTTTTCTTCCTCCTCATCTAGTTCAGGCTCCGGTTCTTGACGAGCTTCTAGCTGAAATGGCTCAAAAGCATAATCTTCCCATTCATCAGTCTCTACCTCTTCTTCTACTCTTTCTTCCATTGCTTCTTCTACTGCTTCTTCCACTTCATGCTCTTCGTCACGCAATCCATGAATTGAAATATCCGCCAAAAGCTGCAAACAACCATTTTCTAATAGTTCATAATCAAACTCTTCGATACCCACATACAAATCTTCTGCTTGCTTCACGCGGCCGCGTGGAATGGAAATCTCCAGTGGAAACGAATGCACTAATTCATTTACCCCATCATCGCGCGTTTCCACATAATCTATCGTACGTGCTGGTGATAATTCTCGTAATGAAAACGTCTCTGTTTCTTCTTTCGGGATATATTCTCCTGTTAGATCTAGCTGTCCAAATACAACAATTTCATATTCACGCTCTTCTATAGCAACATCAGGATCTAATGAAATCGAAAGTAATTCACTGACTTCCTGTCCTTTTTGGAACCACACAGATTCTTTCAACGAAAACCGCAATGAAGTTTGTTGATCTGCTGCCACTTCGTATCCCCCTCTCAAACTATATGTCATTACAGGTTTATGTGAGGAATAGCGACTTTATGAATAAAAAAATTACTGCGCCCAAAAACCAAAAGTGACTTGCACTCATCTTCTCTCTTTATTTTCACACCAGACAAAAAAAGACCTGACCGCTTCTACGCGCGGTCAGGCCCTCTCGCCTCTCCTAAAAAAAAGGCTTTTTATCCTTTTAATTTAGACATAGCAATTTCTGCAGCAGCAATCGTTGCTTCAATATCAGCGTCGCTATGTGCTGTTGATAAGAACAAACCTTCAAATTGAGAAGGTGGTAAAAATACACCTTGTTCTACCATTTCACGATAATACGCTGCAAAATATTCTAAATTGGACGCTTTTGCTGTTTCGTAATTGATAACTTTTTCATCTGTAAAGAAAATACCGACCATAGAACCAGCGCGATTAATACAATGTGGAACACCATATTTTACCGCTACTTCATGTAAACCCTTTTCAAGCATTTCAGCTTTACGCTCAAATTCTTTATAGCTTTCTGGTGTTAACTGGACAAGCGTTTCATATCCTGCAGTCATTGCTAATGGATTACCAGATAATGTACCAGCTTGATAAATTGGTCCGCTCGGTGCTACTTGCTTCATAATTTCAGCTTTACCACCATATGCTCCGACAGGAAGTCCGCCACCAATTACTTTCCCTAAACATGTTAAATCAGGTGTTACTTCAAAATATCCTTGTCCGCAATCATAAGCTACGCGGAAGCCCGTCATTACTTCATCAAAAATAAGAAGCGCCCCGTATTCTGTTGTCACATCACGAAGACCTTGTAAAAACCCTGGAAGCGGTGGTACGACACCCATATTTCCAGCTACTGGCTCTACAATGACACACGCAATATCATCACCGAACTGTTCAAATGCATATTTCACACTTTCTAAATCGTTATACGCAACAGTAATTGTATTTTTCGCAACGCCTTCTGGCACGCCAGGGCTATCAGGTAAACCAAGCGTAGCCACACCAGAACCAGCTTTAATTAAAAGGGAATCACCATGTCCGTGATAACAGCCTTCAAATTTTAAAATTTTATTACGGCCTGTATAACCGCGCGCTAAGCGAAGCGCACTCATTGTCGCCTCTGTTCCAGAGTTAACCATACGTACAATTTCAATAGACGGAACACGGTCGATTACAAGCTGCGCTAATTTATTTTCAATTTCCGTCGGTGCTCCGAAGCTTGTTCCTTTTTCTACTACTGCTTTTAACGCTTCCACAACCTGATCGTTGGAATGACCATGAATAAGCGGCCCCCATGATAGTACGTAATCAATGTATTCATTTCCATCAATATCATAAACTTTAGAGCCTTTTCCGCGCTCCATAAATAATGGATTCATACCGACAGATTTAAAAGCACGCACTGGACTATTTACACCGCCCGGCATTAAATCTTTTGCTGTTGCAAATGCTTCAATCGATTTCTCAAAACTTTTCATTATCGTGCGCCTCCTTCTTGTAACCATCTCGCTGCGTCTTTTGCATGATACGTGATAATTAAATCTGCTCCTGCACGCTTCATGCTTAATAATTTTTCAAGAACAATATCTTGTTCATTAATCCAACCATTTTGCGCTGCTGCTTTAATCATCGAATATTCACCACTCACGTTATATGCAACAACTGGAAGGTTAAAGTTATTTTTCACATCACGAATAATATCTAAATAAGAAAGCGCTGGCTTTACTATTAAGAAGTCTGCTCCTTCCATCACATCGGATTCAGCTTCACGAATGGCTTCTAGGCGATTGGCTGAGTCCATTTGATATGTTTTACGATCACCAAATTGCGGTGCACCATGTGCAGCATCGCGAAACGGTCCGTAAAAAGCAGACGCATATTTCACTGCGTATGACATAACCGGAACATGCGTAAAGCCATTTTCATCTAACTCATGACGAATAGCAGTTACAAACCCATCCATCATATTAGATGGTGCAATAATATCTGCCCCCGCTTTCGCTTGACTTACTGCTGTTTTCGCAAGTAGTTCAAGTGATGCATCATTTACAATCATCCCGTCTTCAATTACACCACAATGTCCGTGACTTGTATATTGGCATAAACATGTATCTGCAACAACAACTAGCTCTGGAAACTGCTCTTTAATTTGTGAAATGGCACGTTGTACAATCCCATGTTCACAATAAGCGGAAGAACCGACTTCATCTTTTTCAGCAGGTAAACCGAACACAATAACAGAGCGAATGCCTAAATCAACAACTTCTTGCATCTCTGCTTGCAGGTGATCTAATGAAATTTGATATACACCTGGCATAGAAGGAACTTCATTACGCTTATTTTCTCCTTCTAGAACAAAAATCGGATAAATGAAATCTTCTGTATGTAAATGTGTTTCACGTACAAGGGCACGCATATTCGCGCTTTGTCTTAAACGACGATGACGGTTAAATTGTAAAGGATTCATAACTTTTCCATCTCCAATTCTTAAAGTTTCACTTTATTATATTTTCTGAAATGCATTGTAACATAGCTTCAATTGTATATTCTGTTGGAACGAGAAGATTTTGAAAATATTTCCGAGCTTTTCGTTCTGTAACAGGACCTATACAAGCAATTGTACATCCTTTTATCCATTCTCTCCAGTTTTCACCTTCAAGCAATGTAAGAAAACTTTGTACAGTTGACGGACTTGTAAAAGTAATCACGTCAATTCCTCTTGATTGCAGAGCATCGATAAGTTGTTCACGCATTTGCAGATGGACTGCTGTTTCATATACAACAAGTTCGCGGACAATTGCCCCGTGATTTCGCAGCGCCTCTCTTATAACATCTCTTGCTAAATTTCCTTTTGGCAGTAATATACGCGTCCCGCTTTCAATATGATTTACAAATTCTTTCGCAAATGCTTCAGCTACAAATGTAGTTGGTACAAAATGAACATCGTAGCCACGACGCTCTAATTCTTGCTTTGTCTTCACGCCAACCGCAGCAATTTTCATAGTATGCGGCAACGGTTGCCCCACACCATCTAAAAAAAAATCCACACCATTTTTACTTGTGAAAACAATCCAATCATATGTGCTTAATTCCTCACGCACCTGTTGAAATTGTTCATGGGCAGTTGCTGTTATATGTAAAAGCGGAATTTCCACTGGAATTCCGCCATGTTTTTGCACTGCTACACTCATTTGCTTCGCTTGTTGCTGGGCTCTTGTAATTAGCACTGTTTTTCCGCAAAGGGAAATCATATTGCTAATTTTTCTCCTGATTTGCTGCAGCAATCAGTTCTTTTGCGCCTTGCTCGATTAACAAGTCTGCTGCTCGCTCTCCAACTTCCCCAGCATGTTTACCAACAACAACTTCTTTCAATAAGACAGTGCCATCTGTCGATCCAACAAGAGCTGTTAATTCAATTTGGTCATCCTCTTGGAGCGTTGCATATCCAGCAATCGGAACTTGACAACCTCCTTCTAACTTGTGTAGAAATACACGCTCTGCTTCTACTGTTCTCGCTGTTACATGATCATTTAAATGACTTAATAATTGTAATAAATCCGCATCATCCTCGCGACATTCAATAGATAGCGCACCTTGACCGACAGCTGGTACACATACCGTTTCTTCTAAATACCCTGTAATCACATCATCTGCCCAGCCCATTCGCTTTAGTCCTGCAGCAGCTAAAATGATTGCATCGTAATCTTCTTCCTTTAGCTTTCGTAGTCTCGTATCAATATTTCCACGAATCCATTTCACTTGTAAATCAGGACGCACAGCTAACAACTGTGCACTGCGGCGTAAACTACTTGTACCGATTACCGCTCCTTCTGGTAACTCCTCAAACAGTTCCCCATTTTTAGAAATAAACGCATCACGCGGATCCACACGTTTTGGAATACATCCAATTGTTAATCCCTCAGGAAGTACCGCCGGCATATCCTTCATGCTATGAACAGCCATATCAATTTCCTTTGTTAAGAGCGCATGTTCAATCTCTTTTACGAATAACCCTTTTCCGCCGACTTTCGAAAGTGTCACATCTAAAATAACGTCACCTTTCGTTACAATTTCTTTTACTTCAAATTCATATGGCAATCCTAGCTCCTTTAATTGATCAATAAACCAATTTGTTTGCGTTAATGCCAATTTACTTTTTCTTGATCCTACAATAATTTTGCGCATATTTTTCTCTCCTCATTATAAGTACCAAAAATGGAAGTTCGATAAACTACTAAATAAGAAAATATTAATTAACATAATAAGAAAGGCTCCAATATTCCAGCTCGCAATTTTCTTTCCCTGTAATGTATCTGATCCTCGTAAATAAATACCTGCACAGTATACAAACAAGACGACGAAAGATCCGATTACCTTTGCGTCATACCAATGAAAATTATCTAACTTCGTATATCCCCATAGACACCCAAGCAAAATGGCAAATAAAAAGAAAGGTACAGAAAATAAATTTAAACCGTACGACATAGAATCCAGCTTCGGCAAATTCCCCAACCGCCTTAATCTTGCATTCCATTTTTTTTGCTTTAATAAACGATATTGAATTAAATACATAATGGAAAAAATAAAAGAAACTGTAAACGTCGCATAGGAAGTAATCGCCATACCAATATGTACATAAACAAGCTCCGAAACTAATTGATCTGCTAATACCGGCGACATTTTTCCAAGCGGTGTAAAAATAGAAAAAACGCTTACACCAAACGCAATCATATTTGTGAAAAAGACTAAAAAGTCAATGCGCATGAATCGGTTAATCATTAATGATAGTGTAATTAATAGCCATACATAAAAATAAATACCCGATAGCAACGTTAAAATTGGATTAATTTCCGCTTCTGTTGCCCGAAGTAACATAAATATTGAATAGAGTACCCATACAACAGAAAGTAACCAAAAGGCAATCCTGTTCGCCCTTCGGTTACTTTGAAAATAATCTATGAAATATAAACTAACGCTGCAGGCATATAAAATAATGGCAATATGATAAATAATGCTATTGTTTAAAACACCCATCCGTTTATCCTTTCCATTACAAAGATGGAACGAATACTGTCCACTTCTCCGTTTGTTTCCATTCTGCTTCGCTCTCTTTCACTACTTCTTTCGCATTTAAATCGAAAATTTTCGCAAATAGAGCAAGTTTTTCTTTCGCATCCTCTTGAGCCGCTAACTCTTTCGCATTTAAAATCGGATCTTTTAACAATTGATTAATAATACTTTTCGTATGCTTACTAATCACTTTTCGTTCCCGCTCTGTTAACGTTGGGATTTTCCGTTCAATACTTTGCATTGTTTCACTTTGAATTGCTAATGCTTTATCGCGAAGTTCCGAAATTAACGGTACAACACCAAGTGTATTCAACCACGACTTAAATAGCATCATTTCTTCTTCAATCATAATTTGAATTTTCTCAGCTTCTTTTAATCGCTCAGCACGATTCGCTTCCACAACACCTTGTAAATCATCAATATCATACAAGAAAACACTTTCTAACGCATCAATTACTGGATCAATATCACGCGGCACTGCAATATCTACCATAAAGAGCGGACGACCAGAACGCATGCTTTCTACTTTGGACATCATTTCTTTCGTAATCACATATTCAGTAGCCCCTGTTGAGCTAATTACAATATCAGCTTCTAACAGTGCGCACTGCAACTGATCCAACGGCTTTGCAAGCCCCATATATTTTTTTGCCATCGTTTCTGCTTTTGCAAACGTACGATTCATAACAGTTACTTTATGAGCACCGCTCCCGTACAAATTCTGCAGTGCTAATTCCCCCATTTTCCCCGCACCAAGAATAAGAACGTGGCAATCTTTCAAATCACCAAAAATTTTCTTTCCAAGCTCAACAGCTGCATAACTTACCGACATTGCATTACCGCCAATTGTTGTTTCAGAATGTGCACGTTTCGCTAATGTAACGACTTGTTTAAACAATGTATTAAATATCGTTCCTGTCGTTTTTATTTCTTGCGCAAGTAAGAAGCTATTACGAATTTGACCTAAAATTTGCGTTTCTCCAACTACCATTGAATCTAATCCACATGTTACGCGGAATAAATGATCTGTGGCACCGTCTTGTTCATATAGAGACAGATACGGTGCAATTTCTTCTATTTCAAGCTGAAACCAATCAGCCATAAACTTCTTAATATAATAACGTCCTGTGTGTAACTGGTCTACTACAGCATAGATTTCCGTTCGATTGCACGTTGATACAATGACATTTTCTAATACACTTTTTTGCTTTTGCAACGTTGTCATTGCTGTCTCTAATTCTGCTTCCTGAAACGTTAGTTTCTCACGAATTTCTACAGGGGCTGTTCGATAGTTAACACCAACAACAAGAATATGCACGCAGCATGTCCCCCTTCAACCGTTTTTTCATCTTATCTACTATCATAATACAACTTTCCCCTTATAAATCTGACAATCGTGTGAACACCTTCTCTTTTACTCCCTTACTTATCTGACAATAAGCCATCTCCCTTGATAAGTAAAGAATGAAAAGTGAGAAAAACTTTTCATATAGAAGAATAATTTTCGTTTCTTCGCTTAACTAACCTCTTCCGAAAAGGAAACTCCACTTTATAATAATTATAAAATAACGATTCTATCTGTACGTTACCAAAAAAAATTGTCGGAATCAAGTAATGGAAACTATTCCATACATATCAGAAAGACTAACTTTCCTTAGCTTCTTTCAATTGAATAAAAATATGTATGATTATTCCAAACGATAGATTTTCTTTTTGTTTGACATTTCGTTTTTTTTATTTTATATTAATTTCACAAAATTAAATTGTGCACAATTTAAAAAGGAGAGATACTCATGCATGAGAATCCTTTACATCTAGATAATCAGCTTTGTTTTTCTATTTACGCTTGTTCTAGAGAAGTTACACGTTTTTATCGTCCTTATTTAGAAGAAATGGGCATTACGTATCCGCAGTACATCACTTTGTTAGTATTATGGGAACAAGACGGCATTACAGTAAAAGAAATTGGCGAACGATTATTTTTAGACTCTGGTACATTAACGCCCATGTTAAAAAGAATGGAAAGTTTACACCTTGTTAAACGTGTTCGTTCGAAGGAAGATGAGCGAAAAGTATGTATTGAACTAACAGAACAAGGAGCTGCTTTAAAAGAAAAAGCATGTTCATTACCAGAAACAATGGCATCACATTTAGGAATTACAGAAAAAAATTATACAACTTTATTAATTCAATTAAATAAATTAATTGAAACAATGAAGACAATTAATGATAGAAAAGGGGAATAACCATGGAAACATTATATACTGCTACTGTAACAGCAACAGGTGGACGAAACGGAAAAGTAATCTCTGAGGATGGTGTATTAAACCTTGATGTAAAAATGCCAAAAGTATTAGGTGGTATGGGCGGCGCAGCAACAAATCCTGAACAATTATTTGCGGCAGGTTATGCAGCTTGTTTTGATAGTGCATTGCAGCTTGTCATTCGTACAAAACGCGTAAAAGTAGAAAGTACAGAGGTAACTGCTCATGTATCGATTGGCAAAGATACAGATGGTGGATTTGGATTAGCTACCACATTAGATGTACGTATAGCGGGCGTATCTCACGAAGAAGCAAAACAATTAGTCGAAGCTGCACACGGAGTATGCCCATACTCTAAGGCAACAAGAGGAAATATGGAAGTTACTTTAAACGTACTATAAAATAAAAAACGTGTGACACTCGTCACACGTTTTTTGTACTTGTAAACTTATGAATCGCTTTCCACGCTTCTTCTTTCCCAAGACCCGTTTCTGAAGAGAATAGTACAACTTCATCTCCTGGTTCTACATCAAGCGTTTCTTTCACAACTTTCAAATGCTTTTGCCATTTTCCCTTTGGAATTTTATCAGCTTTTGTTGCAATAATGATTGTTGGAATTTCATAATGTTTTAAGAAATCATACATCATCACATCGTCGTTCGTTGGCTTATGTCGTAAGTCAATAACAAGAACAGCTGCATTTAGCTGCTGTCTTGTTGTGAAATACGTTTCAATCATTTTACCCCATGCTGCTCGTTCTGATTTTGATACTTTCGCGTAACCATAACCTGGTACATCCACAAAATGCATCATATCATTAATGATGAAAAAGTTTAGCGTTTGCGTTTTTCCTGGTTTAGAAGAAATACGCACTAATTTTTTTCGATTTAAAATTTTATTTATAAAGGATGATTTTCCTACATTTGAACGACCCGCTAATGCGATTTCTGGTAAATCGCCCTCAGGATATTGTTCTGGTTTGACTGCACTAATGACAATCTCAGCTTTTGTTACCTTCATTTTTTCACTCCTACTAATGCATGCTCTAGTACCTCATCTAAATGAGAGACTGGCACAAACGTAAGGTTTTCCTTTACGCTTTCTGGAATATCTTCTAAATCTCTTTCATTTTCTGCTGGTAAAATAATTTTCTTTAACCCTGCTCGATGTGCGCTCAACGTTTTTTCTTTCAATCCACCAATCGGTAACACGCGGCCACGAAGTGTAATTTCACCTGTCATTCCCACTTCTTTACTAACAGGAATACCTGTTAATGCTGAAATAAGAGCTGTTGCCATCGTAATCCCCGCTGATGGTCCGTCTTTTGGCACTGCACCTTCAGGAACATGAATATGAATATCATGTTTTTCATGGAAATCAGGATCAATATGTAATTCTTCTGCACGAGAACGAATGTAACTAAATGCCGCTTGTGCAGATTCTTTCATCACATCACCAAGTTTTCCCGTTAAAATCAACTTCCCTTTACCCGGGGATACAGATACCTCAATCGCAAGCGTATCTCCACCAGCTGCTGTATACGCTAAGCCTGTTGCCATACCTACTTGATCTTTCGTTTCTGCTTGACCATAACGGAATATACGTTTTCCAAGTAATTCAGTAATATTCTTCTCCGTTACAACGACGCGCTTACGCTCTTCCGTTACAATAATCTTCGCCGCTTTCCGGCAAAGCTTCGCAAGCTGACGTTCTAACGTACGAACACCCGCTTCACGCGTATAGTAACGAATGATTTCAAGAATCGCTTCATCGCGCACTTGTAAATTCCCTTTTTTCAACCCATGTTCCTTCAACTGTTTCGACAATAAATGTTCACGGGCAATATGTACTTTTTCAAGTTCTGTATAACCAGCAATAGAAATAATCTCCATGCGGTCAAGAAGCGGACCTGGAATGCTTGCAAGCGTATTTGCAGTTGCAACAAACATCACTTTTGATAAATCATACGGCTCTTCAATGTAATGATCACTAAAATTATGATTTTGTTCCGGATCTAATACCTCTAACAATGCTGCTGAAGGATCACCGCGGAAATCATTGGACATTTTATCAATCTCATCTAATAAGAAGACAGGATTGATTGTTTTTGCTTTTTTCATCCCTTGAATAATGCGACCGGGCATCGCACCGACATACGTACGACGATGACCACGAATTTCCGATTCATCACGTACACCGCCAAGTGATACACGAACAAAATTACGATTCACTGATGTCGCAATTGAACGAGCTAACGATGTTTTCCCAACCCCAGGAGGACCAACTAAACAAAGAATAGGCCCTTTTAACGAATTAGTAAGCTTTTGTACCGCTAAATATTCAAGCACACGTTCTTTCACTTTTTCAAGTCCATAATGCTCTTCATTTAAAATATTTTCAGCACGTACAAGATCGATACGATCTTCCGTTGCCTCCGTCCAAGGAAGAGATAATAACCAATCAATATAATTGCGAATGACACCGCTCTCCGCTGAACTTGCCGGCAATTTCTCATAACGATCTAGCTCTTTCAATGCCGCTTTCATCGTTTCTTCCGGCATTCCTAATTGTTCAATCTTTTCGCGAAGCTCTTCTACTTCGCCGCCTTTTCCTTCTTTATCACCAAGCTCTTTTTGAATAGCTTTCATTTGTTCACGTAAGAAGTACTCTTTTTGTGTACGCTCCATAGAACGTTTCACTTGTTGACCAATTTTCTTTTCTAAGTTTAATAACTCTTTTTCATCTTGAATAAAAGAAATAAGCGTATGTAATCGTTCTTTCGCTGCAGTAATTTCTAAAATTTGTTGCTTTTGCTTCATTTTGAGCGGCAAATGAGATGATATGAGATCAGCTAATCGACCTGATTCCTCAACATCAACAACTGTCGCAAATGTTTCACCAGAAATTTTCTTAGACAGCTTAATATATTGCTCAAAATACTCAATTAATGTACGCATAAGCGCCTTTTCTTCTAAATCGCCTTCTTCTTCTTCAATTAACATGCGGACATTAGCTGTAATTACATCATCTTCTTCAATGAACTCTGTCATTTCTACTCTATGTAAACCTTCAACAAGGATACGCATCGTCCCATTTGGTAATTTAAGCATTTGCTTCACTTTTGCTAACGTACCTACTTTATAAACATCATCTTCTTTCGGATCATCGATATTCACGTCTTTTTGCATCGCTAAAAAAATCACATTTTCATCCATAGCCGCCTGCTCAAGCGCTTTGATCGATTTATCACGTCCTACATCAAGATGCAGAACCATCGTCGGATATACGAGAACGCCTCTTAATGGTAGGAGGGGCACGATTCTTTCGTTTGCATTCATATTAGACATAGCACCTCCATAAATATCTTTGTTTCCCTATTTTATATTACAATAAAGCCTTATGCAATCGCAGAGACTTAATACACTGTTTCCTGTTCAAGAAAAAGGACTTCGCTTAAGCATATAATGACTTTAGCGAAGTCTAAAATATTCGAGTGATTTAACTTTCTTTTTAACGAAAACGGCCCGATTTGATTTGCTAACAAATTTCTTCAAATCGATTGTGCATCATCTTCCCCAAAAGCAAGCAACGTATCGTCTGTTCGCTCTATTTTCTCTTGTATACATGCTAATACAAATACTTCTTTTAATTTTCGTACAGGAACAATTTCAATACCTTTAATTGTATAAAGAAGAGGTTGCATATTTTCTGCTGGGATGAGCACTTTCTTTGCCCCAGCCTTTTTCGCAGCTTTTACTTTCGCATAAACGCCGCCAACTGGTTTTATTTCCCCGTGAATACTAATTTCACCGGTCATCGCTACTTCATTATTGACATACATACGATGAACTGCAGAATATACACCTGTTGCAATTGCAATGCCGGCAGATGGACCATCAATTGGAACACCACCTGGAAAGTTAATATGTATATCATATCCTTCTGGTAATAAATCCAGGGAACGAAGGACAGTTACAACATTATCAACAGAACCTTTCGCCATACTTTTACGGCGAATCGATTTTGATTGATTGCCGATACTTTCCTCTTCAACAATCCCTGTTACCACTACAGACCCTTTTTCCTTTGCTGGAATTGCTGTTACTTCCATTTCGAGTAATGCTCCTGTATTGGGTCCATATACAGCCAAACCATTTACAAGGCCGATTCTCGGAATTGGATATATACGTTTTTCATATTTAGGAGTCAGTTGGCTGGAATGAATCACCCATTCAATATCTTCATCCTTTATGGAAGAGCGTCCCTCGTTAATTGCCATTCCAGCAGAGATTTGTACAAGGTTAATGGCTTCTCTTCCATTTCGTGCGTACATCCCAATCATTTCTACGCCTTGTTTCCCTATCTCCATACCTACCTTTTCAGCAGCGTTTCTAGCTACCGCTTCAATCTCGTCTGTATCTAATTCACGAAAAAAGACTTCTAAACAACGCGAGCGAATCGCTGGAGGAATTTCCTCCGGTGAACGTGTTGTTGCGCCAACAAGACGAAAATCAGCTGGTAATCCCTTTTGGAAAATATCGTGTATATACGTTGGAATAAAGGAATTTTCCTCACTATAATATGCACTTTCCAAAAACACTTTGCGATCCTCCAACACTTTTAACATTTTATTCATTTGAATTGGATGAAGCTCTCCAATCTCATCAATAAACAAAATGCCTCCATGTGCATCTGTGACCGCTCCTTTTTTCGGTTGAGGAATACCCGCTTGTCCCATCGCACCAGCCCCTTGATAAATCGGGTCATGAACAGAACCAATTAACGGATCAGCAATCCCTCGTTCATCAAACCGAGCTGTAGTGGCATCAAGTTCAATAAATGTTGCATTCATGCGAAACGGAGACTTCATATTTTTCTTCGCTTCTTCTAATACGAGCCTAGCCGCTGCTGTTTTCCCAACTCCTGGTGGTCCATATATAATGACATGCTGTGGATTTGGTCCGCACAAAGCTGCCTTTAATGATTTAATGCCATCTTCTTGTCCGACAATATCGGCAAATGACGTCGGACGAACCTTTTCAGCAAGCGGTTCTGTTAAAGAAATTTCTCGCATTTTCCGAAGTTGCTCCAGCTCTTTCTTTGATTCTCTATCGATTGAAACTTTTTGCGTTCGCTGGTTACGGAGTAAATGCCAAAAATATAATCCGACAATTACACCAAAGACTAGTTGAACGATTAAAAAAATATTTGTCCAGCTCATATTCATTTCCTCCCGCTATGTTTTACTCTTCAGTATCCCCTGGGAGGAAACACGCTAAACATAAGAAGAAACAGCAATTATATAATTGCTGTTTCTATCGTTTATATTCCACTTCATAAATAATGGGGGCCAAAGCCCCCATTATTCAAAACACTTTATGCAGATGTTTTTGTATCTTGCTCAAGTACAGTACCATCTTGCAACACTAATTTTGGTGTAGCATTTTCTGTTACTGTTTCTTTTGAAATCACACATTTTTCAATGTCTTTACGAGATGGAAGTTCGAACATCACATCTAGCATCAAACCTTCAATAATAGAACGAAGTCCACGTGCACCTGTTTTACGTTCAATTGCTTTTTTGGCAATTTCAACAAGAGCTCCTTCTTCAAACTCTAATTCAACATCATCAAGCTCCAATAACTTTTGGAACTGCTTCACAAGCGCATTTTTCGGCTTTGTTAAGATGTCAACAAGAGCACCTTCATCAAGTGGCTCTAAGTTCGCAATAACTGGAAGACGACCAATAAATTCTGGAATTAATCCGAATTTTAATAAATCTTCTGGCAATACATGCGATAAAACATGTTTTTCTGTTACATCAGCATTTTTCTTCTCAGAACCGAAACCAATCACTTTTTCACCAAGACGGCGTTTAATGATTGGTTCAATACCATCAAATGCACCGCCACAAATGAATAAAATGTTTGTTGTATCGATTTGAATAAACTCTTGATGCGGATGCTTACGACCACCTTGAGGTGGAACGCTCGCTACAGTTCCTTCTAAAATTTTAAGAAGTGCCTGTTGCACACCCTCACCAGATACGTCACGCGTAATTGACGGATTTTCTGACTTACGAGCCACTTTATCAATCTCGTCAATATAAATGATTCCTTTTTCTGCTTTCTCTACATCATAATCAGCTGCTTGAATAAGTTTTAATAAGATGTTTTCTACATCTTCCCCTACATATCCAGCTTCCGTTAAAGATGTTGCATCAGCAATTGCAAATGGAACATTTAAAATACGTGCTAACGTTTGAGCTAATAACGTTTTACCGCTACCTGTTGGCCCAATTAAGGCAATATTACTTTTCGCTAATTCTACATCATCAATTTTGCTGCTAGAATTAATGCGCTTGTAATGATTATATACCGCCACCGCTAATGCTTTCTTCGCTTGATCTTGTCCGATTACGTATTCATCTAAAATCTCACGAATTTCTACCGGTTTCGGTACATCTTTGAATTCTACTTCTTCATCTTTTGCAAGCTCCTCTTGCACGATTTCTGTGCAAAGTTCTATACATTCATCACAAATGTAAACCCCAGGACCTGCCACAAGTTTTCGAACTTGCGTTTGTGTTTTACCACAGAAAGAACATTTCAATTGTCCTTTTTCATCATTAAATTTAAACATATTTTCACACCCCTTACAAAGTGCTAAAACCTTGCCTTCGTATGTACACGATAAATGTATCGTATGTAAATACATATTATGTCACTACGTGGCGAGAAATACAAATAATATGGTTAGTTATGTACAAATAAAAAATTTTTAAAACTTTTGAAATATGTATATTCGACTTTCGAAGAATCATTTCCTTCTTCATAACAAAATGTTTTACAAATATATTTATATTTATAAAACAAGGCACGAGCAATGTCGCGCCTTGTTATTTTATTATGCAGTCTTGCTGTTATCTACTAAGAAATCTACAGCTTTACGAACTTGAAGTTCTTCTTTTACACCTTCAACGTTACCAAGAGCTTGTTTCACAGCGTCTACTGGCATGTTGTACATTTCAGCCATTTTTTCAACTTCTGCATTTACTTCTTCTTCTGTTGCTTCAATTTTTTCAGCTTCGATGATAGCTTCAAGAACAAGGTTAGTTGTTACGCGTTTTGCAGCGTCTTCTTTCATTTGTCCTTTTAATTTCTCTTCATCAGTACCTGTGAATTGGTAGTAAAGTTCTAAGTTCATGCCTTGGTAGCTTAGGCGTTGCTCGAATTCACGAACCATACGATCTAACTCAGTTTCGATCATAGCTTCTGGAATTTCGATTTCTGCATTTGCAGAAGCTTTTTCTACTACTTCGTCACGAACTTTTTGCTCAGCTTCTTGCTTTTTGCTTACTTCTAAGTTTTCACGAATTTTTGCTTTTAACTCATCAAGAGTTGCAACTTCTTCGTTTGCATCTTTTGCGAACTCGTCATCTAAAGCAGGAAGTTCTTTCACTTTAATCTCATGAACTGTTACTTTAAATGTTGCTGGTTTACCAGCTAGTTCAGCTGCATGGTATTCTTCTGGGAATGATACTTCCACTTCTTTTTGTTCCCCAGCTTTTAGACCAACTAATTGCTCTTCAAATCCTGGGATGAATGTGTTAGAACCGATTGCTAAAGAGTAGTTTTCGCCTTTTCCACCTTCGAATGCCTCGCCATCAACGAAACCTTCGAAGTCGATTACAGCTGTATCACCGTTTTCAACAGTGCCATCTTCTTTCACTACAAGCTCAGCTTGACGCTCTTGTAAAGATGTTAATTCGTTCTCTACATCTTCTTCAGTTACAGTAGCATCGATTTTCTCTACTGTTAAACCTTTGTATTCGCCTAATTTCACTTCAGGTTTTACAGTTACTTTTGCAGTGAAAATTAAGTTTTGACCTTTTTCGAATTTCTCGATGTCAATTTCAGGGTGAGCAACTGGGAAGATACCAGTTTCATCGATTGCCTCTCCGTATGCTTTTGGTAAGATGATATCTAAAGCATCTTGGTATAAAGATTCTACACCGAAGCGTTGTTCGAATAGAGGACGAGGCATTTTCCCTTTACGGAAGCCTGGTACATTGATTGTTTTTACTACCTTTTTGAACGCAGCGTCTAAAGAGTTGTTTACTTCTTTCGCATCAACTTCGATTGTTAAAACGCCAACGTTACCTTCTAATTTTTCCCATTTTGCAGCCATTTATTCTTTCCCTCCAACTATAATAATGTATGCACATACCTTTAGAAATCGAAGCCTTTATCGTTTCTCAATATAGAAACAAAAAACGCAAACTGATAAATTCAGCCTTCTACCCACTATAAAAAGCTTTGGATATACTTCTCAATCTATTATTTGTCGAAAAGACAAATGCGGTATATTTTGTTCGAGAATAATATGAAACATATAAGTAAGAGAATATTTGTTTCTATTCTCTTATAAAAAGGCATATTTAAGCCTTTTGCAACCCTTACATTATAACATAGAATACTCTCGTTTCAATAACTGAAACATTCTTTTTCATTATACTGGCATAAACCCTTCTTTCTCAATACGTAAAAACCACTGATATGCAATATGGTATTCTTCCAGTGTAATACCATACTCACGAAGAAGCTTCTCTTCATGAATTGGCATTCCAAAGCGTTTCCTTCCAACTCTCTCTAAAACAGCTGCCCATAACTCATCTTTGTCCGTTAATAGAGGAAACGGGAAGAGACTTGTCTGCATTTCTTTCCAATATGTAATAATCGCCCCATACATCGATGGGTTATCATGCTCTAATCGTTCAGACAATATATGTAACACTTTTTCTGTATCATATTGATTATAAGCCAAATTAGCCGGTATAACTGTTATTGTATCGCCAAACTTCTCTATATCTACCTTCTCTTGTATTCCAAAGTCCATTAGTACGTATAAGATAGAAGTTTTAATATATGGGTGTTTCGTTTCATCTAATAAAAAAATGCGCAACGTCGGCAACGCCTTCTCAACATGTTTAGTCGCAAGACGATTCACCGCGCGCAGCTGCTCTCCGTAGTCACCATTCAACAAAGCATCTGCAAACGCAGGTTCATCAAAAGATAAACTTTCATCAATCTCTACTACTTCTTCACTCTCTAGCATACCCTTCGCAAACAAGGCAAGTTGTGCTAATTTTTCCTTTTGTTCTACTGTTATTTCTTTCGTTTGTAAAACAGACTGCACTGTTTCAATAATACCTTCATAATCATTTGTTTGCACTAAAATCGTAATATACGTTTCGAGAATATCTTGAAATAAGAACTCCCCTGTTTCAAGTAATTTCTCGCATCGTTCTTTCGCTTCTTCCATTTCCTTTAATTCTAGCAAACAAATAACAGAAGCTAATTCTGATTGCTCTGTCTGTGCTCCGTATTGGCGCAACATTTCGAAGTTTTTTAACGCTTCCTCAAACCGACGTTCACGTAAAGCAATAAACCCTTCGTCGGTAAATCGCACTGACAATTGCGGAAACAATACGACCGTACTTTCTTTTTTATCCATACGCTCGCCTCTTTTTTTAGATTTTCAATACACTTTAAAGTTAATATAACAAATGACAGTTCGGAACACAATAATTGGAATCTGTTCGTTTTTATTGAGAAAATATCAATTTCTTCTATATAAAAATAGAATATACCAGCGGGAAATACGAAAGCAGAAATTTCATGAATAAAATAAACAACTCTCTGCTATCGGTGCGGAGAGTTCTAATGGAAAGCTTTTATAATAGTAGGATATATAAAGAGGGTTATGACTTGAAGAACAATAAACGTCATCACAATGACGCCAAAAAAGAAAATAAGCTTACTACGTTTCATCAATAACATAATAATTATAATTGTACAGATAATTGAACAGACGAAAAGTACACTTACACTTGAACTTAATAATCCGCCCGGAAGCATGAATAATAAGATTACACTACAAACGCCAATCATTCCTAATAGCCATTCCATTCTCTGTCCCCTTAAGTCTTTATTTATGCTATTAACTGTTTCACAACCTCGATCATGTGCGCTAGTTTGTCATACGCAGCAACACCAAAAGCAATTGTTAAAGCCGCTACAGCTAATCCTTTCATTACTTTTCCTCCTCGATTCGTCTTTGTTACCTTTATTATAAAATGTTTAGAAATAGTTACCATCGAACTACCTTACATGTACCTTACAGAATTGTAAGATTTCTCAAAAAACAATATCCCAGTTAACATATACTGGGGTAGTTTTATAGTATCTCCCTATATTTATCCGCAAAATTTATATACTTTTCTTGATAATTTTGCGGAGCTTTAACTCTTAAACTAATTGATTTCCGAAAGACTTTAGGATCGAAATAATAACACAAATCAGTTTGAGGACAATACACACAATAAACATCAATTTCTTCTTTATCTACATTTTTCATAGTTGTCCCTTTTCCAGTTGAATAACTGGAGCGAAACCTTATTTCAAGAATTCCTTTGTCATTCAATTCTCTATATTTCACTTGAATCCGTGTAAACACGCCATCTTTATAAGCAACAAGCTCAAAAGGAGCATGCTCAGTATGAGGAACAAGTATCATATAACCCTTTTCATACAAATCAACTTGTGCTTTTAAAACTCCTAAATCTCCTTTTGTTTTTGTATGATGATACACAATAACACCACCTATAGAGATTTTCTCAAACAGAATTACCACTATAAAATTTCATTCCATCGTTCGTTTCTTCCTTCTTATATTTAACATTTCTTTCCATGTAAATGATATAATATTATTGCGATGATTCTGAAAACAATAGCGAAAGGATGATTCACTATGTTCAAAAAAGTTGCAGCTGATATGCTTGGCCTAAGTGATATTGGATCCGTTATTACCCCTGCTGATTACGATAAAGTAGATGCTGACGATTATGTGATGCATGAAGAAAATGAAAAAATTTATTTTTTAATCAAATCAAAAACAGACGAGTATTGCTTTACAAATACCGCTCTTATTCACGTTGACGGCACGAGTGCGGTAAGTAAGAAACGTACACTTCGCCGTTATAATTACAACACACATAAAATTTCGAACGTCCTGCTTGAAACAGCTGGAACCGTCGATTTAGATATCGAAATTAAATTTACTATGGGCGGGGAACATTACTCCATTGACATACATAAAAAACATATTGAAGAAGTGAAAGATTTATATAAGGCACTTCTAAAAATTGCTGAAATTACTCACGAAAATGACATCGCAACGCAATACGCTCATAAAAGCCTAGAAATGGCATCTTCTACATTAGGTAATGTACGAAATGCCGAAGTATATCTTGCAGCACAGTTTAAAGAAATTAATCAAATTGCGTTCAACTGGCTTGTGGATACGAAAAAACAGTACAATGTAAAAGATTTTGGGTTTGTGTTTGAGAAGTTTATTAACAATTAATGTGACATCACAAAAAAGGAAAGTATCCTTTAGGACACTTTCCTTTTTTGCTCTATATCTTTTTGAAGGAAAATCACATGAAACTTAACATATCGATAATCCCTCTATTTATTTACTAGCTATAATCATCCTTTATACATTTTGGGTATATGTTTCAAATTAGTTGGCTTATGTACCCAAATACACTTTACTTCTCTGACGGTTCTTTGAAACAAACAACGCAATCTACCCTGCCGTTCTTTCTAGCATTGCCATTCTATTGGCTGATGCAAAAAAGAATACGTTCAAGAAACAAATAAAAACCTTAGTACTAAAAAATAACTTTTAATGAAGAATTGCGGTTCATCACCAAAAGACGGGGGTGACATTTAGATAGATGTACACTCCACTCCGAGTGGACGCTTTCCGTGGGCGAGAGCGAGCCTCCTCGGCAAGCCTGCGGGGTCTCACTTTCCTCGCTATTCCCGCAGGAGTCGCCACTCTCCGTTCCGTGTATTGAAAATGATTCACTTTCAAAAAATCAACCCCATGTTACGGTGACGAACCAAAATTGCACATTTTAATACAAAGATGTATTTTCTTTAATTTCTATATCAAGTTTTCCATTGTCATCAATAGATTTTATAGTTATTACAGCATTTCCAGAATAACCTTTTTCAAAATATCCAATCACATATTCTGTGTGTAAAATTCCTTTGTTATCTTTATATTGAAGTTTCATTGCACCCTCATCAAAATCCTTATTCGAATTCTCGGTTGGATTTACATTGAGTTTATAAATTTCACCTGATGCAGTTAAGGGTATCTTAATATCCGATTTAATATTATCATAAGTCAAATATAAACCCGACACTTCTTTATTTGTTTGATTTTTCACCTTAATATCAAATCCATCTTGCACAAGAACATAGCCCACAAGCCCTACAATCCCTATGACCATAACCGTTATTACAACTAAAAATTGTTTCACTTATTTATCCCCTCGCGAACTACAAATCTTCCCATTCGATATTTCTACTACTAAAATAAATATTCTGTTCATTATTCAAATAACCTGCTTTAATTTTTAACATAATCAAAAGTTAAGCAAATTACAGATTCCTTTACTACCTTTTCTTTTAACCCAAACAAAAAACCTCTCACACCGTTTAAACAAACGATATAAGAGGTATAAAAAAAAGAAGTGCACTCGTGCACTTCTCTGTAGCGTCCCAGGAGAGATTCGAACTCCCGACCGACGGCTTAGAAGGCCGTTGCTCTATCCTGCTGAGCTACTGGGACATGGAGCGGGTGAAGAGAATCGAACTCTCGACCAGAGCTTGGAAGGCTCTTGTTTTACCACTAAACTACACCCGCATGATATGATTTTTTCTAATTGCCTCATCGACATTATTCATTATATTATCGATACCAATGAAAGTCAACACCATTTTTTAAAAATAGGGTAAAGAATTTTTCACCCTATTTTTAATGTTTTTTGCGCTACGATTGTGCCTTCTAAAGTAAGAAAGCGAATGTCCATTATACCCTCTTCTATTTCAAATAAGGCAAATGTTTTTTCTCTTCTCGAACGAGGCAAGAGAATACTTCCTGGATTGATAAATAAAACATTGTCTATGATTTCTGCTCCTAATATATGCGAATGACCGAAGCAAACGACATTTGCCTCAGCTTCTTTGGCGCGATATAAAAGTGTTTGCAGCGTCATTTTAATATTGTATAAATGTCCATGCGTGATAAGAAACCGTGTATGTTGTACTTCTGTAAGAATATCATTTGGAAAGTCTCCCGTAAAATCACAGTTTCCTTTCACTACATGAAATCCTTCTAGTTCAGCGTGCTGCGATGTTAATTCCGAATCACCGCAATGAATCATCACATCTACATTTCCCTCGTACTGCTCTTTTAATTGCTTTAACTCTTTTACAGAACCGTGACTGTCGCTCACAATTAACGCCTTCATCGGTTTCGCTCCCTTATTATCCTGCTATTCGTGGGCAGTAAGACCCCACGAATAGCAGTTTCACTTTATTCTTCCCCTAAAAACCAGACTGGAATTTTTTCTTCTAATTTACGAAGCGCACGTCCGCGATGACTAATTTTATTTTTCTCATCCGACGACAATTCCGCCATCGCGCTTTTGTATTCTTCTACATAAAAAATAGGATCATATCCAAAACCATTTTCCCCGCGCTGCTGTTCTAAAATCTTCCCTTCACACGTTCCATTTACAATCAATGGTTCTTTATCTTCTTGCGGGAATGCAACAGCTAATGCACAGTAAAAACGTGCCGTACGTTTCTCCATTGAAATATTCTTTAATCCGTCTAACACTTTTTGAATGTTAGCTTGATCATCCTTTTCCTCACCTGCATAACGAGCAGAGTGTACTCCTGGTTTCCCCTGCAATGCATCTACAATTAAACCAGAATCATCAGCAATGACAATTTCATCTAGCTGTTTACACAGATGCTCCGCTTTTAAAATCGCGTTTTCTTCAAACGTTTCACCTGTTTCTTCTACTTCTTCAATATGAGGAAAATCATAAAGTGATTTTACTTCTAAATCAAATTTTTCAAATAGCTCGGCAAATTCACGTACTTTCCCGGCATTCTTTGTTGCTACGACAACTTGTTTCATATTTCCACCTCTATTCCATATGAGTTACAATATCACCCAATGCTTCTTTTTGTATTTCAACAAGCTGTAAAATCCCTTGTTCTGCTACATCAAGCAACTCGTTCAATTCACCGCGGCTAAATGTCGCTTCTTCTCCTGTACCTTGTACTTCAACAAAGTGTCCTTTTCCTGTCATAATGACATTCATATCAACATTCGCCTTAGAATCTTCTGCATAATTTAAATCTAATACAACTCCATGCTCATCAACGATCCCAACAGACGTTGCCGCCAAGAAATCTTTCACTGGAAGTTTCGATACTTTCCCTGCTTCCACAAGCTTTTCAAATGCTAATACCATCGCTACATACGCACCGGTGATCGAAGCAGTTCGCGTTCCGCCGTCAGCTTGAATGACATCACAGTCAATCCAAATTGTTTTTTCACCAAGCGCTTCTAAATCAACAACAGCACGCAATGCTCGTCCAATTAAACGTTGAATTTCCATTGTACGTCCCGTTACTTTCCCTTTACTTGATTCACGGATAGTACGCTGTTCTGTTGCACGAGGAATCATGGAATACTCCGCTGTAACCCATCCTTTTCCTTCCCCTCTCATAAACGGAGGAACTCGATCTTCAATCGTTGCTGTACAAATCACCTTCGTATCACCAACTTCAATTAGTACCGATCCTTCTGGATGTTTTAAATAATTCGTTTGAATATGTATACGACGCAAATCTGATGCTTGTCTACCATCTACTCGCATAAAAAATAACCCCCTTGTAACTACTACTTGTTAGTATAGCCCATTCAAAATTTATGTTATGTATTGAAATAAAAGAAGGGGAATTAGCTGCATTCCCCTTCTCTTCCTACATTCAGTATATCAAATTATTTCTGTTTAAAAACCACCTGTATTCACGTTTTGTGGTCGATCGACCGGTTTTATTAATTTATCACCTTTTTCTGTAACAAGATTTGCCTTTCCATTCACTTGAATGGACACTTTTTCCACACCTTGTTTTTCTGTTAAAGATAATACAAGCGACTGTAATACATAGTTGGAAATCGCGCTTTTATCTTTATTTGCATAAATATTTTCATTAAAGTTCAATGTCACGGTCCCTTTTTCAAGTTTTGGTTCATTAATTAACCTCACATCTGGATTAAAATCATATGTTAACGCCGATTTCTGCGACGGTCCTTTCACAAGTTCTTTTACAATTGTCGCAGCTTCATTTTCTTTCCCTTCAGCAACGCGGCGCGTTACCGGCACATAATACGTTTGCTTATTATTTTGCGCTAAGAAATACAGCGTAATTGGTTTTGTATTTGCAAGATCCGCAACTTGCTCATCATCAAAGTTAATACCATTCGCTCGGCTGAATCCATTACCAATCGGCGTACCAGCAACAGGCATTTTCGCTAAATCTTGCCCATTCATGCTGAACTTCACATTCTTTACTTCTTTAAACTGCGTTAATGTCCAAGTAACCGCTTCTACAATGCGGCGTTCTTCTTCTTTTTTATAGTTTTTCAGTTCTTTTGAAAAGTCAACAACTGCAGTCCCATCTTTTTTCACATCAACTGTCATTTCTGTATCCGCTGGGAGCACAGCTTGAAATCCATTTGGCAATACATTTGTTACCGATCCGTCTTTCACTAGGTATTGTAATGACTGCTTAATTACTGCGTTATCTTTCGGAGCGGGTAACTGTACCGTTTGCGGCACAACATAACCATTTTTATCTACAAGATATAAATCTAATTTTTTTGTTTCCCCTTGTTTTGCAGTTTCTTTCTTCTCACCATCCGTATATGTTACTTTCTTAGGTGGATCAATTTGCTCTGTCCCTTTTTCCTTACTAAACAAACCGCATCCCGTTAATAAAACTGTACTTAATGTAGCACAAACAATCCATTTGAAAGTCGATTTAGGCATACGCTTTCCCCCTAAAAAAATCTAAGTTTGTACTATATATATACGAGCCTCGTTTTCACTTTAGAACAAGCAATGACAACTTATCTTTTTAAAAAAACATCTAGATAAAGGGAATTTTCTATTAGCCGCGGATTACTACCTATAACTAGTAGGATCCAATCATCAAATGCAAAAATAAATTATATACATTTTTGAACAATTTATGAATCCTCCAAAGATGTGATAAATATCACATCTCCTTATTTTCCAAAACTTTTATAATACAAGTATAAAAGTTTGTTAAACATTTCACATAAAAGAAGGGAAATAAATATGAAAACACGTTTAGTCATGATCGGGAATGGTATGGCTGGAATACGCTGCATCGAAGAAATTTTAAAACAAAACGATACCTTATATGACATTACCATTTTTGGAGATGAACCGCATCCAAACTATAATCGCATTATGCTCTCCCACGTCCTACAAGGAAAGACAAACATGCAAGATATCATTATGAACGAATATAGTTGGTACGAAGAAAATGATATTACGTTGTATACAAATGAAAAAGTGCTGAAAATTGATCGAGAAGAACAAGTCATTGTTACAGAAAAAAATCGTCTTGTTATGTACGACAAACTCATAATCGCAACAGGATCCAGTGCATTTATTTTACCAGTGGAAGGTGCAAACCTCCCTGGTGTAACAGGTTTTCGTACAATTGAAGATACACAATTTATGATGGATACCGCTAAACAATATAAAAAAGCTGTTGTCATTGGTGGGGGATTGCTTGGTTTAGAAGCAGCACGAGGACTTATTGACTTAGGAATGGACGTACATGTTGTTCATTTAATGCCGCACTTAATGGAACAACAACTCGACGCTAAAGCAGCTTCACTACTACGCGAAGATTTAGAATCACAAGGTATGAAGTTCCTTATGGAAAAGAAAACAGTAAAAATTCTTGGTACAAACCACGTTGAGGGCATTCAATTTGCAGATGGCGATATTGTAACATGCGATTTAATTGTGATGGCTGTTGGAATACGTCCGAATACACAATTAGCAAAAGATACTGATTTAATTGTAAACCGTGGTGTTGTAGTCAATGACTATATGCAAACAAATGATGAAGCAATATATGCAGTTGGAGAATGCGCAGAACATGACGGGATTGCATATGGACTTGTTGCACCACTTTATGAACAAGGTGCTATATTAGCAAAACACATTACAGATACACAAACAAGTGGATATACTGGCAGCATCGTCGGTACACAGCTAAAAGTTGCAGGATGCGATTTATTCTCTGCTGGTCAAATTTATGAAGATGATAAGACAAAAGCAATCTCCATTTTCGATGAATGTACACGTTCCTATAAAAAGGTACTCATCCGAGACAATAAAGTTGTTGGTATTGTTTTATACGGAAATACAACTGACGGCACACGCCTCTTCAGCATGTTAAAAAAAGAAGAAGATATACAAGAATATACACCTGCTTCTCTTCTTCATAAAGCTGGTGAAGATAACGGACTTGACGTTGCAAGTATGAGTGCTGATGAAACTGTTTGCGGATGCAACGGTGTCACAAAAGGAACAATTGTTAACGCTATTTTAGAACAAGACTTAAAGACATTCGAAGAAGTAAAAGGGTGTACAAAAGCAGCAGGATCTTGCGGTAAATGTCGCCCAGTTGTGGAACAAATTTTATCTCATACACTTGGAGATAACTTTGACGCTTCTGTCCAAGTTGCAGGCATGTGCGGGTGTACAACCTTATCTCGCGATGAAGTTGTAGCTGCAATTCATGAGAAAGGGTTAAAGTCACCGAAAGAAGTACGAAACGTTCTTAACTTCTCGCACGAAGAAGGCTGTTCAAAATGCCGCCCTGCATTAAATTATTATTTACGTATGATTTGTCCAGAAGAGTATGCCGATGATAAAGCATCCCGCTTCGTTAACGAAAGAATGAATGGAAATATTCAACATGACGGAACATTTTCTGTGATTCCACGTATGTACGGCGGCGTTACAACAGCAGATGATTTAATGAAAATCGCAGAAGTTGCTAAGAAATACGACGTCCCGCTCGTGAAAATAACAGGTGCAAGCCGCATCGGTTTATATGGTGTTAAAAAAGAAGATTTACCAAAAGTGTGGGCTGATCTTGATATGAATTCTGGCTACGCCTATTCGAAGTCTCTTCGCAATGTAAAATCATGCGTTGGCTCCCGCTTCTGCCGCTTCGGTACAAAGGATTCATTAGGACTTGGCATGTTGCTTGAGCAGTCATTAGAAATGGTAGATACACCACATAAAATGAAAATGGGTGTAACAGGTTGTCCGCGCAACTGTGCAGAAGCATTAACGAAAGACTTTGGCGTCGTTTGTGTCGAAAATGGCTTCCAGCTTTATATCGGGGGTAACGGCGGTACAGAAGTACGTGAAGCTGACTTTGTAATGATTGTCCCTTCAGAAGAAGATGTACTTCGCATCGCCACAGCGTACGTACAATACTATCGTGAAACTGGTATTTACGGCGAACGTACAGCTCCTTGGGTAGAACGAATAGGCTTAGATCAAATAAAAGAAGTGCTGCAAGATGAAAGCATGGTCGCTATATTAAACGAACGCTTCCAAACAGCACGAAATACCTACGAAGAAGCTTGGGGACAAGCACTAGAAACCGAGTCACTAAAAACGATGTATGAAGTAGAGAGTGTAAAATAAGGAGCGATTCATATGTTACAAACGAAAGAAAAAATAAAAATTATGGCTGCCGCGGATCTTCCTGTACAAATCGGTAAGGAAGTGCGCATAAAGGACATGTCTATTGCCTTATTTCGTCTAGCAAACGGTGACATTCGCGCTGTAGAAAATCGGTGTCCTCATAAAAATGGCCCATTAGCAGAAGGAATTGTTTCTGGCGAATTTGTCTTTTGTCCGCTGCACGATTGGAAAATTTCATTACGAACAGGTGAAGTACAAAAACCTGATGATGGCTGTATTCAAACGTATGAAGTACAAATTATTAATGGCGATATTTATATATACATGTAACTTATACAAGGAAGCCCCTTCTCGGCTTCCTTTCCAGTAAAAACAGATGAGGTGTAGAGATGAACGGATACGTATATTTAGTTGGTGCAGGACCTGGTGATGAAGGGCTTATTACAAAAAAGGCAATCGAGTGCTTACAACAAGCAGACATTGTTTTATATGACCGCTTGTTGAATCAAAATTTACTTCGCTATACGAAGTCAACATGCGAACTTGTCTACTGCGGAAAAATGCCAACAAATCATGTGATGCGCCAAGAAATGATTAACACGCATTTACTTCAATTTGCCAAAGAAGGTAAGACTGTTGTCCGCTTAAAAGGAGGAGACCCCTCTATCTTTGGCCGAGTTGGTGAAGAAGCAGCCGCTTTAGCAGCAGAAAACATTCCATATGAGATTGTACCAGGTATTACATCTAGCATCGCCGCAAGCGCGTATGCCGGCATCCCTCTCACCCATCGCGATTACAGTAATAGCGTGACATTACTAACTGGTCATACAAAAGGACCAATTCAGGATCATGTCAACTACAACTCACTCTTAAATAGTGATACCGTTGCCTTTTATATGGGTATTAAAAACTTACCAACCATTTGCGAAAACTTACTACAAACCGGAAAGAAAAAAGATACACCAGTAGCAGTCATCGAATGGGGGACAACCGGAAGACAGCGAGTTGTTACAGGTACGCTCTCCACAATTGTTGATAGCGTCAAAAAGGAACACATTTCAAATCCTTCCATGACAATTGTTGGGGATGTCGTATCCTTACGTAAACAAATCGCTTGGAAAGAACATAAGCCATTACACGGAAAAAAAGTTTTGCTCGCCTCTTCATCAAATAAAACAAGTAAAGCAGAGCAAACATTACAAGAAGCTGGAGCAGAAACTTATCAAATTCCAACTTTCCAAAAACGAGATTACGCGTTAACGCAGGAACAACTCCGTCAAATATTCGATGCCAAGCGTCTTGTTTTCTGTTCAGCCGAAAGCGTTGCAATCTTGTTACAATCATGTACACAGCATCGGAAAGATATCCGTTCCTTACAAGGAGTTCTCCAGCATATGAATCATGCTGCCGAGGAAGCACTTATGAAATATGGGCTTATCAGTGAACAAGCAAGTTTTTCTACAAAATCAACTGTGTATCTCGGACGGAATATTAACCGGATTGCTGTTATTCAAGAAAAAATCGGCCCTGGTTCTTATATAATGACACATGAATATAAAATAGATCATCGTTTTGATGAAATTCATACACGTATGCTCTCTGAATTTACATGGGATAGCATTGTATTTGAAGGACGTGCCGCAATTGATACATTTATAGCGGAAGCCAGACGCCTTGGTTTCATGCATATTGTCAATTTACCATTCTCGTATACTGATGAACTAACTTTACAGTACGCAAATAAAGTCGGATTCCAAAACATCGATTATGAATTACAAGCGATTTTTAACGAGAAAGAAGTGACGGCACAATGAAAGGAATTGTTTATATTGGGCACGGCAGTCGATTACAAGAAGGCAATGAGCAATTCATCCGCTTTGTCCAGTCCGTTATAAAGGAGCGAAATGAAGGTATTCAAAAAATCGGCTTTCTTGAACTCACAACACCAACTGTCCAGGATGCAATTACAGAAGCAATTTTAGATGGAGCAACTGAAGTTTTACTTGTCCCTGTTTTATTATTTGCAGCGGCTCATTATAAACGTGACGTTCCTTTCGAAATTGATCAGCTGAAAAAGCGCTATCCGCATATTATATTTTCAGTTGTACCACCATTTAGTACACACCCGCTCATGATTGAACTTGTAATCAAAAGAATACAAGAAGCATTGCCTATACAAGATAGCGAAATTCTACTCGTCGGCCGAGGCAGTAGCGACCCTCAGCCTATACATGAATTACAGCAAATTGGAGAAGCAGTTGAGCGAAAAATCAGCATACGAGTTTCCTGCTCTTTTTTAACAAAAGGATCACCTTCTTTTACCGAAGAACTTGATCGTATAGCAGCAGCGGCCGAGCATGTATATGTCATGCCATACCTTCTCTTTACCGGATTATTACTTCGAAAAATTGAGCGCCATGCACACACATATACGAACGTGACAACATGTAACTGCCTTCAATTTGATCCTTATATGAAGTCCGCATTATTAGAACGAATGGAGGAATATGTACATGTGTAACTTATATCCCCTTATATGTAATCTACAAGGCAAGCGTGTTGTCATTATCGGAGGCGGCAAAATTGCATACCGAAAAGCGTGTGGATTACAGGATACAGGAGCCCTTGTCACCGTTGTGAGTCCGGACATTTGCGAGGAAATGAAGCAACTCTCCTATATTACATGGAAACAAAAAGCGTTCACAGATGAAGACATACAAGATGCTCATCTCATTTATGCCGCAACAAATCATCACGATGTAAATATAAGGGTCAAACAAGCAGCGCATGATTTTCAGTGGGTTAATATCGTAAGTGACGGCACACAATCATCTTTTCACACACCTGCTGTTATTCGAAATCATGAGTATATTGTAAGTATATCTACTTCAGGTAAACATCCAGCATTTGCAAAACGAATCAAACAAGAACTAACAGCTGTTCTTCCGCAACTTATCAAGTGAAACTAACCATCAGTTGGGTTCGTTTCATCAATCGAGCTCTTATGAACAGTATTGACTCATTCATCTTTAAACTATGATTTCCAGTCAAACAAAAGACCAGCCTTATTCAAATACACATTGAATAAGGCTGGTCTTTTATATATTTTACATAAACAGTAGCTTTATAAAACGATATGCTTCACATTCTCAATCGGTTGTCCGAACCATTTTGAAGCAATTTCTTTAAACACATCAATTTCTCCTGTTGTTAAGAAAAGATGATCACTTTGCTCTTCTATATCATACAGCATCTTACTATGATACAAAATCGTACTTACTTCACGAGCTGTTTCATCACCTGAACTAATCAATTGTATGGAATCGCCCATAACCCGCCCAATAACTGGTCCTAAAATCGGATAATGCGTACAACCTAAAATTAACGTATCAATTTCCGTGTTCTTCAATGGTTGCAATGTTTCTCTTACCACTTCGTACGCCATTTCGCTCTCAAAATTCCCGCTCTCTACAAGCTCAACAAACGGCGGACAAGCTAAACTCTCTACTAATACGCGGTTGTTAATCGATTTTAACGCGTATTCATATGCACCGCTTTTCACTGTTCCAATCGTTCCAATTACACCCACATGGTACGTATTTGTCACTTTAAGTGCTGTACGCGCACCTGGATGAATGACACCTACAACTGGAATAGATAATTTCTTTTGCATTTCTTCAAGCACAACTGCCGTTGCAGTATTACAAGCAATTACAAGCATCTTAATATCCTGTGCTAGTAAATACTCTGTCATTTCCCATGTAAATTGTCTTACTTCTTCACGAGATCGCGGACCATACGGGCAACGTGCTGTATCTCCTAAATATATAATTCGCTCTTTCGGTAATTGTCGAATTAATTCTTTCGCTACTGTTAAACCACCAACACCTGAATCAATTACACCAATCGCTCTATTCAAAACAATCGCCCCGTTTTCTCTTTCATAATCTAACTGTACATTTCCAAATAGTGCACTCATTCATAGAATAATAGAAGGTTCACCTTATGTACATGAATAGACCTTTTCATTTTCCTCCTTTTCCTAGTAATTTGCAAGATACAAAAATAACCGGCTTTTCTTCACCTGAAAGCCGGTTTTATCCTTTATAGTTCAAGCTCTCCCATACGAAGGAGCTCGACAACTGCTTGTGAGCGTCCTTTAACTCCTAGCTTTTGCATTGCATTTGAAATGCGTAGTGTTTGCAAAGAATAAAACAAACCTACACTAACTACAATAATCATGACTAACCTTCATAATATCATTACCTAAAATATCCGATAAAGAATTCTTATTTATAATTGAGCGGGAATTTTCTGGAAATAAAAAGTACCAAAAGTTATAAAACCTAACTTTTACGTCCATCATTATAGTTGTTATTACTTACATGTGGGAGGGAAAATATTGAGAGTATGGAATGTGATGCTAATAAGTTACATCATTTTATTATTTCCACTATTAAATGGTTTTTTTAATTATTATCATATCTTTAATCTTTGGTTAAGAGTAGGATATATTTCCGCTTTATGCTTTTTAATGCTAGCTATAATAACAATATTCAAAGGATTGTTAGATAAAGAGTAATTTATCACTGCTTAATTTTTAACATTTTCGAAAGAGACAGCAAGTATTGAATCCATTCTCTTCTTTACTTTATTAAAGGATAAGGTAGGGTCCCACCCCATCGCCATCAAGTAAAAAAATTTAATGTTACCCAAAACGAAAAAATGAGCAGCCGGGTGCTCCAAACTTCTCATTTAATTTAAAACATTAAAAATATATTTTAGGAACGTTCTTAAAATAATAATATCTATTTTCCTCAAAGAAATCACAAGTTTAAAGAGTTATGATTTTCTGGACAGGTGAGAGTGATACAGGATTGTAGGTAGAAAACATATCCCGGTAATGCAAATAAGTTCATATTTATTTAGTTAAAAAACTTTAAGGGAATCCAAACTCTTTTTGATAATTCATATTTTATTCTATTTCAAAAATTGTACTCTATATTTAAACATTTAACATCATTATATTTCCACGTGCATTCATGCCTCTTTTTATCTCTTGAGAAACTTTGCATCAGAACCGAGATTAATCATCTATAAGAACTATCTAATACTATTGAACATAATAAATTCTTTTATAATGATACATACTATCCTTAGATAAGTTGTTATACTACGAAGACTCAATCCAAAAGGTGGGAGCTACTTGTGTCTGAGCATATAGAGATTATTTTGAGAACACTTTTATCTTTTTCAATTTTATTTATCGGAGCTAAATTACTAGGAAAGCAAATTATTGCTGAAATGAATACCTTTGATTTTATTGGTGCTATCTCTATCGGAAGTATTATTGCAAATTTGGCATTTAATTTAAATATAAAAACTCACCATGCAGTCATCGCTTTTCTTATTTTAGTATTAATTATTCTAATGGTTAGTTATATTTCCATGAAAAGTCGTATAGGCAGAAAAGTATTTGCTGGAAATCCAACAGTCATTATTGAAAACGGAAAGATTTTAGAAAATAATATGCGAAAAATGCGCTATTCCCTAGATTATTTAAACCAACAGTTAAGAGAAAATGGTATTTTTAACATTGAAGAGGTTCTTTATGTCGTAGTTGAAACAAATGGTAAGATATCTGTTTTGAAAAAACCCGAATATCGTACTGTTACAAAACAAGATTTAAATATACCGACAAAAAAAGAGCATAAACTCCCTATTGAGCTAATTATGGATGGAGAAATTATGACAGAAAATCTAAAGCAAAACAATCAGACGAAGTTAGGATTACAATATGAATTAAAAAAACGTAACCTCCGCTACCAAGATGTTACGTATGCTGTACTTGCTGCAAATGGAAATATTTATATTGATACATATAAAGATAACATTACTTCTCCAATGGACCAAGAATAGGATATTTCTTCTAAAAACACAGGTGAACATATCGTTGTAATCCTTCCACAAATGGTTGTAGTTCATCTTGAATGATTCATAAGAAAACATCATCCTTTCTAAATCTAGCTTGTTAAAAAATAAAATTGGGGTGTTAAAATTTCTTAAGTTGATGGTCATAGGGTCCCACTAACAAAAGACGAGTTTCATACGCTAAGAAAATTCCGATAAGAAAAAAAACCGATTTTCTATATGCTAATAAAAATCGGCTTCTGACTTAAATAACTGGTACTTCTAGTAGTATCTCGATAACAGCAGCAAGGACTACACAAAAACAAACACCAAATATCCCCACAACGATTACTATTGGAACTTAATAATACAAATTACATTATGCTTTTGTTTGTCATTTCTCCCTCTATCTTCATTAACTAATGAGAACTTATAAAATTTCCATCCACGTCTTTACTGCAGTAGCCAAGATTAAAATCCCCATAATAACTTGCAAAACTTTCGTATTCATCCTTTTTCCAAAGTTAGCCCCTAGTGGTGAAGCAATTAAACTAGCAATAACCATAATTAGTGAAGGTAGGATTTCCACTTGCCCCGTTGTGATTTTTCCAGAAACAGTTCCAACTGATGAAATTAGTGTGATAGCTAAGGAAGAGGCAATCGTCATTCTTGTTGGAATTTTTAAAACAACAAGCATGATGGGTACCAACAAAAATGCACCTCCCGCACCTACAATACCAGCTCCGATCCCTACGATGAAAGCAAATAGTGCTGCAAGCCATTTATTAAATGTCACCTGCTCTAAAGGAATATCATCAATTCCTTTCTTTGGAACAAACATCATAATAACAGCAATCAACGCTAAAATCCCATATACAATGTTGATTCCACTTTCTGGCATGTGAGTAGAGCTGAATCCTCCTATAAAACTTCCAATTAAAATACTAATTCCCATGTAAATAATTAATGGCTTATTTAAAAATCCACCTTTACGATAAGCCAAAACACCACCGATTGTCGCAAAGAAAACCTGTATTGCTGTAATTCCCGAAACTTCATGTGCTGTAAAGTGTCCTACACCAAGAATAACTGGAATATATAACAACATTGGGAAATTAATAATGGCTCCACCTATTCCTAACATCCCTGAAATAAATGAGCCTACAAACCCAATTAGGAAGATTGTAATTATAAAGCTAATATCCATGTTGTCCTCCTTTTAGAAAAGGGAACCTTAATTGGCTCCCTTTGAGTTTTAACCTTTTTTAATCCAAAATTTCAAAACACCGTTTTCTTCTTCGTTTTTTAAGAGTGCGTGTCCACCTGATTTAGTCCAGGCTGTTAGATCGTTCTTAGCCCCTTTATCAGTTGTATGAATTTCTAATACTTGACCTGTTTCCATTTCTTCAATAGCTTTTTTCGTTTTAACAATCGGCATTGGACATGCCAATCCTTTTGCGTCTAATACTTTATCTGTTTTCATTTCCCTATGCCTCCTATTATGCAGTGTGATGAACAGCGCAACGATTTGGTCCGATTTCTAATTCCATCATTTTAGTAGTATCTACTTGCTCCACACCACGATTAATCGCAACAATTTCTTCAAAATTTGGAGGTTTAACAGAACTCGCTGACTTTTCAACATTAGTTATAAATTCATCTTTTGGGGTAGTAAACATATTTTCATTCCGTTTTCTAATATTTCCAAGCTGATCTCCAATATATCTGTTTGAGTTAATCTCAGTATCCAAATCAGCATAATGACCAGGAAGTACAATCACATCATCCGTAATTTTTGAAACCTTGTTATGCACAGTGTTGTATAAGTCATTTGCCCATTCACGTACTTTATTTCCAAGGTCAGGACGACCTAATCCACTTATAAAAATGGTATCCCCCGAGAACAAGAGTTTATCATTAACAAGAAATGATACACTACCAGGCGTGTGACCAGGTGTTTTTACAGCTAAAACTTCAAGTTGAACTTGATTGAATTCAATCTTCTCGTAGCTTTCTAAAGCTTCAAAATCAAATACAGCACCTTCACTCTTCATTAAATAGTATTTAGCCCCTGTTTTTTCTGCAAGAGCTTTACCACCTGAAATGTGATCAGCATGCAAATGAGAATCTAATATATGAGTAATCTTCGCTCCTTCTTCCGTGGCTACTCTTATATAATCGTCTACAAAGCGAGCAGGATCAATAATTAAGGCTTCATTTCCAGATACCACCATGTATGATAGGCATCCTTTCCCCACTCGTATAAATTGGTATACTTTTACCTTATTATCTTCATATACCTGAACCTTTTCTAAATGCTGACTCCAGCCTTGCATCCCAGCTTCTAATGTGTAAATATTATCGAATCCTGCCTCAGCTAATTGCTCACCAACAAATACAGCGGATCCACCTTTCGCACAAACAACAACAACATCTTGGTTTTTTGGCATTTTATCAACAATTGATTCAATCCCATCAATTAGCTCAAAATATGGGATATTTAAATAATTAAAGTTCTCCCCATCTATTTTCCAATCCTGAAAATCACTTTCATTACGTACATCCAAAATAAATAGGTTTTCTTTATTTAACAACTTTTCCGTTAATTGTTGTGGAGTTATTACTTTTAAAGTCATCTTTCGAATTACCCCCTATTGTATTATTATTTTTTAAAAAATATATCTCATTAAAAAGTTAAAGTTACATCTGCATCTTTTGCGAATTCTAAAAACGTGACAGCTCCGCCCACTTCAATATCATCAACAAAATCTTCTTTTTCTAATCCCATTACATCCATTGTCATTTGGCATCCAATAAATCTAACACCCATTTCTTGTGCCATTGCAGCTAATTCAGGAATAGCAGGCACATTTGCTTTTGCAAAACCTTCTGCAAAATGTTCTTTTCCTTCAGGCATTGGAAGTTGCTTATATGCCTCTTTATGAATTAAGTTTAACCCTTCAAATGTAAAGAAAATGGCTACCTCTTGGTCAGTTGCTGCGGCTGCAGTTGCAATATTAAACACTTTGTATGCATCAAATAATCCACCATTACTTGCAATAATAGCTACTTTTTTATTCATTGCTTATTCCTCCTAGTTTTTTAATGCCATCATAATATTATTAGGATCAAAACCAACAATCCATTTCCCATTAACTTCAGTTTGAGGCACACCCATCTGTCCTGTTGTTTTTACAAGTTGTTGCATAATTTCAGGATTGTTTTCAATGTTCACTTCTTTAAACGAAATATTTTGATTTAGTAAAAAATTTTTTAACCTTACACAATAAGGACATCGTGTTGTAGTATAAACTGTAATAGAATTCATACTTATACCTCCGTTATTTATTGATACCTACCATTTTACTAGTCCATTCACTCATACCTGGCACAACATTCATTACATTCGCAAATCCCTTTTCTGTTAATTTTCGTGATGCTAGATCACTTCGATTCCCTGTACGACACACAACAAAGATTTCGTCTTTTTTATTTAGTTCATCAAAACGTTCTTCTAATTCACCTAAAGGAATAGAGATGGCATTTGGAATATGATTAAAAACATATTCTGCGGTTTCTCTTACATCGAGAACAACAATATTCTCATTAGCTTCAAGTCTTTTTTCGAAATCTTCATTATTAATCACATTTGGATGCTTTTTTTCATTTGTCTCATTATTAGAAGACTTTCTTAGATAATGCTTTAACATTTCTCCTTCTTCAATTGTTCCTAAATATTGATGTCCTGAACTTTCAGTCCATGCTTTTATGTCCGCCTTTGATCCTTTATCTGTAGCTTGAACCTCTAATACTTGCCCTGCTTCTAAATTATTCATTGCTTTTTTTGTTTTTACGATCGGCATTGGACATGCTAATCCTTTTGCATCTAAAATTTCATTTACTTTTATGCTTCCCATCATAAACCTCCATCCTATATACCTATACGGGTATATATTTATTTAAAAAAATTTATTCTGTTTTACCTTTCCAAGCAAGCATTCCACCTGTCATATTCATTACAATAAATCCATGATTTTCAAGAAATTGTGTAGCACGACCGCTTCTGCCTCCCGAACGACAAACCATGATATATTCTTTCGATTTATCTAATTCATTCATACGAAACTCAATGAGTCCTAAAGGGATGTTTACTGCCCCTGGGATTTTGCCAGCCGCTACTTCATCCACTTCGCGTACATCAATAATATTTAATTTCTTTCCTTCGTTTAATACTGCTTCTACTTCTTTTACAGCTATTTGTTTCATACCTTCACCTCCATATACCCCTACGGGTATAATATTAATCAAAATAAAATAGAGTGTCAACTCTTTTGTGTTAGTTTTTTATTAACAACTTAATTACTTCTTTGACTATTTGTTTCTATATTTTTAGACATTATTTTATATACGATGACCTAAAAAACTTCTGTCTTAAAAGATTAATTTAAAACAAAAGGAATAGCTTTAACAAATACAACAATATACCTATAGGGGTATAATGTCAAATATACTTTTTAGCTTCTTTACTTGGTAGGTTTTAACACAAACTTTTTGTTTTTAAAAAGAGAAAAAGCTTAATCCTTGATGAATAAAATTTACAGTTATGTATTTTTTACAATTGTAAACTTTCAGATTTGTTATAATGAAATGGATTTAATACATTGCACATGTTCTAAAAAGATATTGTATGATGAAAGGCGGAAACTTTACATGACAGAACATATTAAACCATTGGATCCAATTGCATTTCAATTTGGACCTATTTCTGTTCATTGGTATGGAATTATCATTGGTATAGGAGTTATACTTGGAATTTTATTAGCTAGCAAAGAAGGAAACAGAAGAGGAATTTCTTCAGATTTAATTTTAGATTTGATTATGTTAGCTCTTCCTATTGCAATACTTACTGCTCGAATTTATTATGTCGTATTTGAATGGGGTTATTATAAAAATCATCCAAGTGAGATTATTGCTATTTGGCATGGTGGTATTGCAATTCATGGTGGAATCATTGGAGCAGTTTTGACTTCTATTTGGTTTTGTAAAAAGAAAAAACTATCTTTTTGGAAGTTAGCTGATGTATTAGCACCTAGTTTATTACTTGGACAAGCAATTGGACGATGGGGAAACTTCATGAATCAGGAAGCACATGGGGAACCTACCTCTAGAGCTTTTCTTGAATCTCTTCATTTACCAGAATTTATTATTAATCAAATGAATATTCATGGCACATATTATCAACCAACTTTTTTGTACGAGTCTATTTGGAGCTTTATTGGTGTAATAGGATTACTTTTGTTAAGAAGAGTGAATGTTAGAAGAGGTGAAATATTTTTAACATACCTGATCTGGTATTCAATTGGAAGATTTTTTATCGAAGGAATGCGTACAGATAGTTTAATGTTGACTTCTCACATACGAATTGCTCAATTAGTATCTCTTATTTGTATCATTGGAAGTTTGTTTATTATGTGGTATAGACGTAAAAAAGGATATGCTGTCTTTTCATATAACTCTGATTGATTGGAGAAATTTTTAATGAAACAGCCTGATACAAAAGAAAAGTTATTAGAAACCATAGATTCTAAATACATTCAACAACATTTAGCAAATGAAAGAACATATTTAGCATGGATACGCACCGCTATTACAATTTGTGGTCTGGGTTTTCTTGTAGCGAATTTACATCATGCCATACGCGGGGAACTTACGCAAGTGTATAATGAATTTGCTACTGGAATTGGATTAGGTTCAATTTTATTTGGAATTGTAATTATTATTTTTGCAACAATCAATTATCTTGATAAACATAAAAGGATTAATTCTCAGACATTTAAACCCCCTAAAACATTGATTATATGGGTGTCTTTATTAGTTATGATAACCATTATAATCATTGCATTTTATTTTATGTTGCTGGTATAAGAAAAAAGTGTTCATTTCCGCCAGACGTTCCCATTTGAAAAGGGTTCAGCTGAAAAACGTGTTAAAACGAATCATATTCTGTTTTTTAATTTCTATTTATCACTTTTTTGTGAAACTAACTCTCTAACATAAAACTCATACTAAGCAAATTTAACGAAGAAAAAGCTAATTTCTTGTACACTAAAGAAATTAGCTTTTTCTTCGTTAACTGAATAATTTTTTTGGAAGAAGATTATAAAGAAACTACTGAAACAAACTCTTATTTCAGTAGTTTGGTCTTTCATACAATCTTAGAAAAAGTCATGTATAAAAAACACCTTAGAGAACAAAATGGAATTTAGAAAGATTTTCTCGTTTGCTGTTGAATTCCTGCGTAACAACTCAAAAGTATTTCTGTTTTTAAAGAGAAATTAAATAAGAAAATTAGGGACTTCACTCTTAACACATTTACATTGGGATACTTTTTAATATGGAATAGTATTCATCACGTATGTAACATGAAAACAATCTATATTTTCGTTATTATTCATAAAATCCAGTATTTTATCTATAAAAGGTTTGAAACTAACATTGTTACGTATTATTTTTGTGACAACTTTTCATTACACACCTTTCAGGCTTTTTTTAACAAAGAGTTTAAAACATATGATAGTAAGTAAAAGATTGAAAGGAGACACAAAATTGATTACAGCTTTAGAAGTCATAACCCGAACTCTTATAGCAGCTGTTTTGCTTGTATGTATTGCTCAATTACTTGGAAAACAAATTATTTCACGAATGACTTATCATGATTTTATTGTTTCAATTATGTTAGGAACTATTGCAGGAAATTTAACATTTAATACTTCAATACATTCCCGAAATTTTATTATTGCATTAATAACCTTTAGTGCTATTATGTTCATTTTCGCTTTAATTTCACTCAAAAATAGAAATGCTAGGGCATTACTTTCTGGAGAGCCCACTGTAGTTATCCAAGATGGAAAAATACTTGAGAAAAATATGGAGAAATTAAAATTTACAATCGATTCGTTAAATCAAGCTTTAAGAAACAAAGATGTATTTGATATTGATGAGGTAGAATATGCTATTATCGAAACTAACGGAAACTTATCAGTATTAAAGAAGCCTGAGCATAAAAATGTAACCAAAAAAGACTTGGGAATTTTTAATCCTATCAAAGCATCTTTTCCTATTGAATTAATTATGGATGGTCAAATTATTGATAAAAATTTTACTCAAAACAATCTAACAAAAAATTGGTTATTTACCGAATTAGCACGACGAGGATTGACCCTTCCTGATGTTTCATATTGCGTTCGAGGAACAAATGATCAATTATATTTTGATTTATATAAAGATAAGATTACCTCTCCTGTTGATATAGAATAATCACAAATAAGAATATCAAAGTAGTACAAAATTATAAGATTGCAAAAACACATGATAGAAAACAAAATAACAGCAACATTTTTGTTCATCTCTGAAATCTTTGCTTTTATACACAGAGACTTGCACTGTGTATAACATTACAACATAAGAAGTTTTAAATTCGCCGTTTACCTCGCATAGTTTGACTTCCTTATCTAAAGGAGGAGTTTATATGGGTTTTGGAGCTGGATGTGGTGGCTTCGCCTTATTAATTGTTTTATTCATTTTGTTAATCATCATTGGATGTAGCTGCTTTGGAGGCGGATATGGCTATTAAAAAAGACACTCATTTTGAGTGTCTTTTTTAATATTTTTACATACATTAAGTACCCCCTAACGTATATTATCAATGACTAATTCATAAATACCATCTTCGTAATTGAATGAATTTTGTAATTTTCACTTTAAATTATCTTATTTTTCTACATGACTATTCTATCTCGTAGTCATTACATTTTTAGGAACGATAACCTTGCCGCAAATAAAAAGAAGATAGATGAAATCACATCCCCTGTCTTACGGACTCTCAAACGTATATGTAATATCCACCGTCCCATCTTGATGAATACTAATTTTTTGAATCAACGTCTGGAATACATGGATCAAATCTTGCTCTTGGTATTGCAACTGCGCAAAAGCTTGTTTTATTGTTTTAATATCCATTTGCACAGCATCACTATTTTGTATGATAAGTAATTCATGAGTCGCTTTCGTTATTTCTATTTCAAGATCGTTCCGTTTTTTTTCAAATTCTTCTTTATTGATAAGTCCTTCCAAATACAGATCCAGTAGCGCCTTTTTCTTTTGTTCGTTCACTTTCATAAGCTGTTGTAACTTTTTTATCTTTTTCTCTTGTCCCTCTTCGACATTACTTTGAAGTTTTAAAGTAATAGACTCTCCTTTTTTCACTAACAAATCAATAATGAACTGACGAAAATCATGGTATTGAATAGGCACATGGTTTACACAACCATGCTTCCCAGCTCTTCTATATTGTGAACACTTTAAATATTTCCATTCTGTTCGTTCCCCATTTTTCTTTTTCAAATGAGATTGTACAATAACCATATTCGAACCACAGACTGCACATTTTGCTAAATTACGAAATTCATTCCAGGCTGTAATTTTCGTTTTATTATCCGTTATATTTTTCTCATTAACTTGACTCCAAGTTTCTTCATCTACAATCGCTGGATGATGATTAGGAAAAACAAACCACTTTTCTTTTGGATTTCGAATTTGTTTTTTCTTACCACCAACTTTAACCGATGTATATTGATTCAAAATAAAAGTGCCTTTGTAAATAGGACTTCGAACAATTCTTTGCACAGATGTCATTTGCCAGACACTTTTATTTTTAGGTTTTATTCCTAATCGATTGAGCTCATTTGTAATTTTTTTAAATCCCCAACCGCTGTTATACCAATCATAAATCCTTTTAACGACGTTTGCTTCTTCTTTATTAATGACTAACTTTTGATTTATACGATCATATCCATACGGTACCCTACCGATATGCTCCCCGCGGCGTACTTTTACTGCTAAAGCTGCAGTAATACTAGAAGAGAGAGTTCTACTATATTGAGCAGAAAACAATGACCACAGCTCAAACGCCATATCATTTTTCCCTGCTTTTACAGAATCATACCCTTCCTCTACAGAAATAATCCGAACATTATGAGCGAGAAATACTTCCCTGATCTCCAATGAGTCCTTTAGGTCACGCGCCAAACGAGAAATAGATTTAAAAACAACCATATCAATTTCTTTCGCTTTTGCCTTTTGCAATAATAATTGAATAGCAGGACGATCTACGAATAAAGTACCGCTTATTCCTTCATCTTTAAAAACACGTTTTTCATCCCATCTAAATCCATTCCGCTCTAACCAATTTCGGCAGATATCTATTTGGTTTTCGACAGATGAAACTTGTTCATCTCGGTCAGTTGATACACGAACATAAACTGCATAAGACTCCAATTCTTTCACCTTCCCATCCCCGAACCACCAGACTACCGAACATCATACAAAGCACTTTTACTGTAACGTTTCTTCTTTTATAAAAGATATGACACATTACCTTTCTTTCATTACTAAAAGGAAAAACAGTTCGTTTTAATATTAGTATGTCTTTAACTACGCAATGAATTCATTTTCATAAATATTATTTACAAAAATGAATTTTATATAAATAAAAAAGGAACTACCCTAGTTCCTTTTTTACAACTTCTAGTGTATTCCCATTAATGAGTTTTGGGAGATTTTTAGCATTTATCGTATACCCCCACTTCAAGACGCGTCTGCGTCTAAGTGGAGGTAGTTCAATTTAGAAAAACGTATGAATCAGCATTGAACATACAAAAGCAAATGAAAGATAGTAATGCCAATTTTTATCTTTTCGTTTGTATCGTAGAAATCCCAATGTTCCTAATGCAAGAAATAAAATATACGAAATAACGCCTGATATAGACACTGCATCTGTTTTCCATTCATAAAATACCATAATGAATGAGTGGACAGTAATTAATGCGAATGCAAGAACTGCAATAGGAACATGAAATAACTTCACCCACTTCAAAATTTTTGAAATGAGTGCTTTGATCTCTTTGCCTAATTTTATTTTTTTGAGTCTTAATAAAAAATAAAGAGGAAACATGGCAAATGCAGCAAAAATACCAATTCGACCTAAAGAAGCTTTATTTTTAGCATAAGATTTCAAAGGACTTTTCATTTGGTGCTCATATTGATGGTTTACATCTGTTAATATATGTGTTGTTAATGAATCTCTGTGTTCAATTGTCCAAAATCCACATGCAAGAATAACGAAAGCTGCTATGATTGCAACATAAATTAATTTCCTCTCTTTTGGATTTTTAATCCACTGTTTTAGCATAAAAAAACTCCTAACTTAGTACAATAGTCTCTTATTGTACAGTTATAATATTAGATTATTCTTAAAACAAACTTAAAAAACTCCCATATTCATTTAACGATTTATCCGAAAGAATTCTCCTTCATCAAACGCGTGCAGGGCGATTACCCTGCGGTAGGGACGTCGCGAATCTAAGCCTGGTGACATGGGGTGTTAGCCCTGTGGATGACCCAGGAATAAAAGAGAAAGGTATTGTATCTTTCGAAGCCCTCACTTCAAGACGCATTAACATCTAAGTGGTGGGTAGTCGGATAATAAATAAAATTAAAATTTTTTTATCTTTGTTTAACTCTCTTATATTAAAGCTTTCATATAACAAATATTATATAACATTTGTTATATGAAAGACTCTCTTGGCTAAAGTTCAAACAACAAAATCGATCGATTGTTTTCCAAAACCAAATTTTTATTTTTAGATTTGATTTGTATCGCAAATCTATAATAAACATTTTATTTATTTTCTTTTAATAATCGTAATCCATTTAAAATAACAAGAATTGTGCTTCCCTCGTGACCGATAACGCCAAGTGGAAGGGCTAAAAATTGTAAGAAATTCGAGCAAATTAGCATTGCAATTACTGTTAGTGAAAAGATAACGTTTTGTTTTACAATACGATTCATTCGTTTTGATAAACGAATTGCTTGAGAAAGGCGAGAGAGTTCATTTTTCATCAGAACAATGTCAGCTGTTTCTAAAGCAACATCTGTTCCTCCCCCCATAGCAACACCGATACTTGCTGTGGCAAGTGCTGGAGCATCATTAATTCCGTCACCAACCATAGCAACTACACCATATTTTTCTTTTAGTTGTTTTACTGTTTCCACCTTTGTTTCTGGTAAACATGACGCATAAAATTCTTTGATGTTACTTTCAGAGGCAATTGCTTTTGCCGTTTGTTGATTATCACCAGTAATCATAATTGCTTCTACACCAAGGCTTTGTAAGTCACGAATTGCGGCAATCGTTTCTTGACGTAATGTATCTTTCAATGCGATTAGACCAAGAACTCCTTCTTCGTCACTAATATACACGACTGTTTTTCCTTCTTGTTCGAGTGTAGTAGCAATACCATCATGGAACAAATTCGCTTCTTCGCCAATAAAATCGGCTTTTCCGATTTTATAAGCTTTATTCCCAAGTGTCCCTTTTAAGCCGAATCCAGTTACATCTTCAACATTTTCTGGTTTTGTTAATTTAATATCGTATGCATGTTCGGCATGTTTAACAATTGCTTCTGCTAATGGATGTGTTGAATGGCTTTCGATGGAGGCTGTGATAGACAATACCTCTTTTTCTGCTATGCCATTTCTCACATATACATCTGTTACAGATGGCTTTCCTTGTGTTAATGTGCCTGTTTTATCAAAAGCAATTGCTTTTACAGAAGCAAGTCGCTCTAAATGAATGCCACCTTTAAATAAAATACCATGACGTGCTCCGTTAGAAATAGCAGCTAGCGTAGCCGGTGTAATCGCTGCTACAAGTGCGCAAGGAGATGCAACAACGAGTAAAATCATAGCTCTATAAAATGTTTCATTCCAACTCCAATGTAATAAATAGTGTGGAACAAACATCATAAGAGCAACAACAATAAGCACGCCTTTTACATATGTTCCTTCGAATTTTTCGATAAAAAGCTGTGATGGTGATTTTTCACTTTGAGCACTTTGCACAAGACGAATAATTTTTTGGAACAATGTTTGATCGCTACGCTTCGTAATTTTCACTTCAATTGCACCGCGTAAATTCACAGTTCCAGCAAATACTTCATCACCTATTGTTTTGCTATTTGGGATAGGTTCCCCTGTAATCGCAGCCTCATCAATATTTGTTTCACCAGCGTAAACAATACCATCAGCAGGTAAACGTTCACCTGGTTTAATTAAAATAATGTCATCGATTTGTAATTGATCTACTGGAATGCGTTCTTCCGTTCCATTTGAAATACGTAAAGCTTCTTCCGGCTGTAAATCTAACAATGCTGAAATTTCTTTTTTGCTTTTACTTAGTGTATAAGTCTCCATTGCACCACTTAATGCAAAAATAAATATTAAAATTGCACCTTCTGCCCAGTAACCAATAATAGCGGCACCAATAGCGGCAAAAAGCATAAGCATCTCAACGTTTAAATCTTTTTCCTCAATCGTATCTGTAATACCTTCTTTGGCTTTTACGTAACCTCCAGTGAGGTATGCGAGAATATAAAAGATAATCCCAGCTGTTGTTACTTCGTTTTTTGTTAAGATCCAACCAGCTAAAATAAAAACACCAGATATAATAGCAAGGATCAGTTCATGGTGTTTTCCCCACATTTGACCCCAAGTTGAACGAGAAATATTGTTATTTGTTGATAATGTTTTTCCTTCTGAATTCATTCTTATTCGCTCCCTTGTCATTTTTTATTGAGAAAAAGAATCAAAATCGAAATCCCTATAAAACGACGAAAGCTGCCATCCATATGGATAGCAGCTTTTTAAATAATCACACTATTTGTGGTTATTTGTTTTATAGTTATTCTTTATTACTATAGCATAGATTATTCTCGTTTGTAGTATTTTTTACACAGAAATCAAATGTTAAATATAAGAAACTTATTGGTCATTCATTTTGAGATAAGAACAACACACCACCATACAATAACAGAAATAAATAGCTTCAAATCAACAAAAATACACCATTTTATCACAAAAACATCCTAAATTTTGTTACAAAAATTTATCCTCATGACAAGGTTAATGTATTTTTAAAGAAATTTTAAAAATACGTTAGTAAAATTACCCATGTATATCTTTTCTGGAGGAGGAAAAATGATGTTTGAAGAATTGATTTCTCATATTCATCCTATTATGGTGCATTTCCCTATTGTATTAATTATTATGGCTACATGTTATGACTTATTTTTGATTATAATAAAACGGGAGCTTTCGCCGAAACAGGGTTTTTGGCTGTGGATCCTAGCTTTTATTTTTGCCTGGATTGCGGTTGGTACTGGGACAGAAGACGATGTCGGAGGAAATACAAATATTTTCAAGTATCATGAAAACTTGGCGGACCTTACTACTGTACTAACCTTTCTTGTAGTTGCTTTCCGTACCCTTTTTCTTTTTAAAAAGAAGCTATTTCAAAAATCTACACTGATTGTGTATTGTTTACTTTCATTAATATGTTCTAGTGCCATCCTTTCTGTAGGATATTTCGGCGGAAAAATGGTTTATGACCAGGGCATAGGCGTAAAAGTAAATAATACTTATGTAAATCCCCCAAAATAAGAAGTTTCTATCTTGTATCCCTTGATTATAAATTGCATTGATTTGTTCAATATCTCGTGCTTGTGCATTTCGAATTAACATTTCTCCATCCCCTTTTTCTTATAAAATCAGCCTATCCATTATGATGGATAGACTGATTTTGGTTTTATAGCTTCTATAACTGCCGATACAATATACTCGTCAACACTTTTACCTGGGACCCAATCTTTGATAAACTCCTTTGATTCATCTTTTGGTTCAATACGAATAGATTCAAAGCCAGCTTCTTCTAAATAAACCTTCAAATCATCAATATAAGATGCACCTGAAATACAACCTGAATAGAAACGTAAATCTTTTTGAATATTTTCTGGTAATTCTGCTGTGAGTACAATGTCAGAAATTGCTAAACGTCCACCTGAATGTAAGACACGAAATGCCTCATTAAATACTTGTTGTTTATCAGGCGATAAATTAATTACACAATTTGAAATAATAACATCCACTGAATCATTTGAAACGGGAAGGTGTTCAATTTCACCAAGTCGGAATTGAACATTTTTATAGTTGTTTTTTTCAGCGTTAGCACGAGCTTTACTTACCATTTCTGGTGTCATATCTACACCAATTGCTACACCTGTTTCCCCAACTTTTCTAGAGGCTAAGAAGCAATCAAATCCTCCGCCACTCCCAAGGTCTAATACAACTTCACCTTCTCTTAGATTTGCAATTGCTTGCGGATTTCCACAACCTAACCCCATATTTGCACCTAGTGGGACAGAAGATAATTCTTCTTCCGAATATCCTATCTTTGTTGATAGTTCCTTTAATTGCACATCCAGATTTTCTTCTGGTGAACAACAGCTTGGCGCACAACAATTACTTGCTTTATTTACTTTTAATGCAACTGTTTTATAATTTTCACGAACTGTATTTCGAATTTGATCTTTTTCAAGTTCTTTCATCGTTCTTACCTCATTTCTTTTTGTTTTCACTTAGTAAGACGAATGAAAATATATTTGGTCGCAACTTTTTTAAAAAAATTTACGATTCACAACATATTTCTTTTTTTTCGTAGTGAACAATGTTCCCATACTTATCTATTTCAAAACGACAGCAATCCTCTAATAAGGCTTTTAATTTTTGTCTTCCACGTTGCAGTCTTGATTTAGATGCTGATACAGAAATATTTAATCGTTCTGCAATTTCTTTGTGTTTTAAACCTTGAAATTCATACATAACCATGACCTGACGATATTTTTCTGGCACAAGTACAATAAAATCTTGTAAGCAAGAAGCGATATCTTGATTCGCATTTTCCTCATCATCTTCTGTTACAAATTGATTGAATTCGTAAACCATATTATATTCTGTTTGTGGGCGACGATAATAATCAATAATGGTATGATTTGCAATTTGAAATAACCATGATTTTAATTTTGTATCATCTTTCAATTGACCAATACTCTTCTGAATTTTTATAAATACATTTTGCAAAATGTCTTCTGCATCACCCGTATTAGAAACTTTTCGTTGAATAAAATATAGTAAACGATCACTAAACTCCATCCAAATATACTCCATACTTCGTTGCATATAAGACCCTTCCTCCTTGGTTTGCATCATACGAAAAAGTCCCCTTGTACAAGGAGACCTTTTCCCATCTTTAACAGCAGCTTTCTCCGCCGTGGAAGACTAATCCTGCTTCTTCTCCTGCGCCTTCAAAATCAAGGGTAAACTTATTTACTGTCTCTAAAACCTTTTTATCTATTGCAACCTCTAGCCCATTAACTGTTTGTACAATGTCGTCTTCTTCTGCCATAGCTAATGACATTCCCCAACTTGGTCCACAACATCCAGCACCTTCAAATGAAAAACGTAATGTGGATACACCATGTTCTTTCATAATCTCTTCAATATATGCTTTTGCTCCATCTGTAATAATCATGTTATTATCTCCTCTTCGTTTATACTTTTACACTGTTAAGTGTTTTAAATTTTCATAGCCAACAATATCTTGTGCCTTCCAAGGAATCACCACATATTGTCCATTTGATCTTTTTTCAACCTCACGCATCCACTCTATTTCTGACATCGCTCTGCCATGTAGGATAGGATCTTTCGTATGCGTTGCATATAAACTTTGATTAATTACCCACCAGGTTGGTGTGATGTTTGCTCGTTTTAAATCTTCTTGCAAACGACTTGCTTCAAACACAGGCGTAGCTTCTGCCAATGTTACAATCACAACACCTGTTTCTTTTGGATTGCGAAGACGTGGTAATAATTGCTGTACTGAAACTGGAACCTCACCAGAGGAACGTTCAATTTCTTTATGATACGAATGTGCTGCATCAAGCAATAATAATGTATGTCCTGTTGGTGCTGTATCAATAACCACAATCTCGTTACTTGCCTTTTCTACAATGTTAGCGAACGTACGAAAAATCGCAATTTCTTCTGTACAAGGAGATCGTAAATCTTCTTCTAAATAAGCTAATCCTTCCTCATCTAACAACTCACTTGATTGATTCAAAATTTCTTTTCGGTACTTTTCCACTTCGACTTTTGGATCAATACGGCTTACGGATAAGTTGCCATGTACGGATTCATGGTGCATGACATAATCCAAGTGTGCTGCTGGATCAGTAGTCGTTAAATGAACCTTGTGTCCTTTTTCTGCTAAACCAACCGCAATCGTAGATGCGACCGTTGTTTTCCCCACGCCGCCTTTCCCCATCGTGAAAATAACACGTTGACCAGTTTTGTGTATATTCTCAATCAAATCTTTTAAAGGTGCTGTTTTCATGTCTTCTGATTCTAATGTCATCACATCAGGTATCACACCGTTCATAAATAATTTGCGAAGATTTTCAATACCAGTGATGTTAAACGGCGCTAAAGGAACATCATAGGTAGAAACCTGTTTTAATTCATCTGGTATTTGTTCTAACGCCTTTGTTTGTCTATCATAAAAAGCTTGGGATACTTCATCCTCTTTCACATGATTTTGCATCGTCCCATTGATAAGTAGGACTTGGTTCTGCACCCCAATTTCCCCAAGTTCTTTTGAAGCCCTTGCAGCTTCTTGTAATGGAGATATGTCTGGACGTGTTACTAATACCAATGTTGTTTGTTCTCCACTAGACAGTGTGGCAACCGTTTCTTCATACAGTTTTTTCTTCTCACCTAATCCAGCCAATGGACCAAGACAAGAAGCACCATGTGTACTTTCTTCTAAGAAACCGTTCCATGCCGTTGGAAGTTGCAGAAGACGTAACGTATGTCCTGTTGGTGCTGTATCAAAAATAATATGATCATACTGTTTTGTTAGTTCTTTATTTGTTAGTAAAGATGAAAACTCATCGAATGCTGCAATTTCAACCGTACATGCTCCCGACAGTTGTTCTTCCATTTGATTAATAACCGCTTCTGGAAGTTTCCCACGATAAGGACCCACAACACGTTCTTTATACTCACTTGCCGCTGTTTCAGGGTCTAAATTGGCTACGAATAAATTATTTACACTTGGAATTTCTAATGGTTGATTCGTTAGTTCCATACCAAACACATCTTGTAAATTCGAAGCGGGGTCTGTACTTACAAGCAACACACACTTTCCTTTATCAGCTAATGTGATTGCTGTCGCACATGCAGTTGATGTTTTCCCCACACCACCTTTTCCAGTGAAAAATAGAAATGGTGTAAATTGCATGGTTTGTGGGTTATATAAACGAGTCATGTCTACTCCTTCTTTCTCTTTACTTTTTAACGTTTAATCCTAAACGTACACGAGGCTTTTGAATTAACTCTTCTTCTGTTAACCCTGTTAATGCAACAAATTCATCATTTGATAAGTATTCTTTTTCTTTTACTACTTCACCATCAACAAGAGTAATAGGAAGCACTTCAGGACCTTTTTCCATCAACAATTTACTGATGATTTCATTGGATGCAAACGCATCTGGTTCACTCGCTAAGTTATAGCGTGTGATATCAAAACCTTTATTTTTCAAATTGTTAACAGCCACAGAAACTCGAATTAATTCTGGGTCTACACTTGGTCCACAAACACCTGTTGAACAACACATTGCTGGATCATAAATTTCAATTGTTTTCATAGTTCTTTCCCCTCCTATATAAGAAGCCGAGATGTTACCCTCGGCTATGCTTTTGATTACTCACCTGTTTCCGCAAATTTCTTAATGCGTGCACCAATCTCGTTACGCACACGTTGAAACACTGACCAATCTTGCCCTGCTGGATCATCAAATCCCCAATGCTCATGTTTCACATGAGGAGGAATTGTTGGGCATACGTCTCTCGTATGTCCACATAATGTCACAACAAGGTCTGCTTTATTTAAAATGTCGAGGTCGATTATATCTGATGTTTGACCTGTAATATCAATATTTACTTCATTCATTGCTTTAATTGCATTTGGATTCACGCCATGCGCTTCAATTCCTGCAGAGTACACACTCCATGTATCTCCTAGATATGTTTTTCCAAATCCTTCAGCAATTTGGCTACGGCAAGAGTTACCTGTACATAAGAAATAAATTGTTTTCTTTGTCATATCTGTTCATCTCCTAATATTTCAGTTAGTCACAGCAGTTATCATCACAAGTAGTTGCACCTTGAGGTAGGTCTACATGACGAATCATATCTTGAACCAATTCATAGTATTCACTTTCTATATTCATGGAGTAATAAATCCATTGTCCACGTCTCTCTTCTTTTACAAGCCCTGCATCTTTTAGCTTGCGTACATGTTGACTAATAGAAGGTTGGCTCATTTTGAATATATCTACAAAGTTACAAACACAATATTCTTGTTCATATACCATTCGCATCATCGCTAAACGTGTTTTATCTCCTAATAATTTTAGGATACTTGATACCTTTTCAATCTCTAATACTGTTTTTTGCATATCTCAACCCCCTCTTCTTATCATAAGTATATAAGCATTAGCTTATATGTTCAACTAAAAAATACTCGAAATATACACTCCTATATACTCATCTTTTCTTTTAAGTTCCCCTTTTCTTTTACAACATACTCATAAATCCGTTACACATTACGATTACATATTTTTCATAGGCGAAAACCCATTTAATAAAAATTACTTGAAAAACATATAATCAACCGCTAATATAAGCGTATACTTATATAAGTGAACAATAATATATATCAAGGAGGGGAATAAATTGGGTAATGTAACTAAAAAATTATCCTTTTTAGATCGTTATTTAACATTATGGATTTTTCTCGCTATGGGATTAGGTGTGTTAATTGGTTATATATCACCGAACTTTGTTGACAATTTAAATTCCTTACAGGTCGGTACAACTTCTATTCCCATTGCAATTGGATTAATAGTCATGATGTATCCACCACTAGCAAAAGTTCGCTACGAAGAAATGTGGCGCGTATTTAAAGACTGGAAAGTGCTATTATTATCTCTATTTCAAAACTGGGTCATTGGACCAATTTTAATGTTTGTATTAGCAATTGTTTTTCTACAAGGTTACCCAGAATATATGGTTGGTTTGATTATGATCGGTCTAGCACGTTGTATTGCCATGGTTATTGTATGGAATGATCTCGCACAAGGTGACCGTGAATACACTGCAGGACTTGTTGCATTTAACTCGATTTTTCAAATCTTGCTTTATTCTGTATACACCTATGTATTCGTCACAGTCTTACCAAAATGGTTAGGAATGGAAAGCTTTGTCGTTGATATTTCAATGGGAGAAATTGCAAAAAGTGTCTTCATTTACTTAGGAATCCCCTTCATCGCCGGAATGTTGACACGATTTATTTTTGTAAAAGCAAAAGGTCGTGAATGGTATGAATCAACAATCGTACCTCGTATTAGCCCATTAACTTTAATTGCTTTACTTTTCACAATCGTTGTGATGTTCTCTATCAAAGGTGAAATGATTGTTCAGTTACCATTAGATGTTGTACGAATTGCGATTCCATTGCTTATCTACTTTATCTTAATGTTCTTTGTTTCATTCTTCTTATCTAAGAAAATGGGAACAAGTTATCCTGTCGCAACTTCATTATCTTTTACAGCAGCAAGTAACAATTTCGAATTAGCTATCGCTGTTGCAGTAGGGGTATTTGGAATTCACTCAGGGGCAGCCTTTGCTGCAGTTATTGGTCCATTAGTAAAAGTACCTGTTTTAATTGCACTCGTTAATGTCGCATTGAAATTACAAAAGAAATTCTCAAACACAAAATCAGCTTAATCATATGAAACCATTAGGAGGAACTCAATCATGAAAATCATCGTTATTGGGTCGGTAGCATCTGGAACATCAGTTGCAGCAAAAGCAAGAAGAAATACAGAAACAGCACAAATTACAATCTATGACCGTGATACACACATTTCCTATTCTGGTTGTGGTATCCCTTACTATTTAGGTCCAGATATTGAGACAGTAGCAGAATTAACACCACGCGATGCAAAATGGTTTAAAAAACGCTACAATATCGACATTCATACACAACATGAGGTTATGAATATTGATGCGAATCAGAAACAAGTAACAGTTAAGAATTTACTTACAAATGAAGAATTTATCGACACATATGATAAGTTAGTTATTGCAACAGGAGCATCACCGATTGTTCCTCCAATTGCAGGTGCAGATAAACATAATGTATTTTCTGTTCGTAATATCTAAAACGCACAAAATATTAAGCAATATTTAGTAACACAGAAGCCTCAAAAAGCAGTCATTGTTGGCGGTGGATTTATTGGATTAGAAGTTGCAGAAGCATTTATTAAGCTCGGCATGGAAGTAACATTAATTGATCGTGAACAACAAGTCATGCCATCAATGGATAAAGATATGACTGGATGGCTTCAAAAATATATGAAAGAAAAAGGTGTAGAACTTTTATTTGGTGAAACAGTTACTGCATTGGAAGGCGATAACCATGCAACAAAAGTTGTAACAGATAGTGGAAAAGAAATTAAAACTGATATTGTCATTCTTTCCATTGGTGTACGTCCAAACACACAACTAGCGACGAAAGCTGGGATTACACTTGGAGAAACTCGTGCGATTCAGGTAAACACAAAGATGGAAACTAACGTACCTGATGTATATGCAGTAGGTGACTGTGCAGAAAGCTTCTCCCTTATTACCAAGAAAGCAATCTATCGCCCATTAGGTTCTACTGCGAATAAGATGGGGCGTATCGCTGGGGATGTTATGACTGGCGGAACATTAGAATTCCGAGGAATTCTTGGGACTGGTATTTTTAAATTCTTTGATATGGCAGTTGCTCAAACAGGGCTTTCTGAAAAAGAAGCAAAATCACTTGGTTATGATATTGAAGTTCTATACAACATTAAACCAAATAAACCAGCTTATATGGAAGATAGTAGTGAAATGGTGATTAAAGCAATTGCTGATCGTAAGGATGGTCGTGTGCTTGGTGTGCAAATTGTAGGAAAAGAAGGCGTAGACAAACGCATTAATGTATTTGTAACAGCCATGACATTTGGTGCAAAAGCAGAAGACTTATTCCATCTTGATTTAGCATATGCACCACCATTTGCAACAACAAAAGATCCTGTTATGTACACAGGGATGGCATTAGATAATGCGATTCAGCATAACCGTAAGTTAATTACACCATCCGAATTAAAAGAACGTATCGATAACGGAGAAGAAATGTTAGTTATTGATGCTCGTTCATCCAAAGATTATGAAAAGAGCCATGTTCCAAATGCAATCAATATCCCACTTGGCTCGCTTCGTGAAAAAGGGAACGAATTTAATAAAGACATCCCTGTTGTCACATACTGTAATAAAGGTGTGACTGGGAATGCAGCACAAAACGTCCTACTGAATATGGGATTCAAAGAAGTATACAATTTATCAGGTGGAAACAAAAATTATCAAATGACATTTTTAAAATAAAACAAAAAAAACAAGCGCCTAAGTAGGCGCTTGTTTTTTGGTTTTATTCAACTTAATGCTATTTCTGTAATCCATTAATAATAGAAGAACTAACCTCTGTGTAAAAATAACTGTAAGGTAGTAAGAATTTTCTCTCACTACCTTACAGTTATTCTTTTAAACATTTTTATAAAATATCATTACCAGTTCAAAAAACAAAGTTCCTTATTTTAATCCGCTAAGTTTTTTGGTAATTAACCATCCAAAGTCGGTTACCTCTAAGTACAGGAAATCATCTTTTTCTATGTGAATTTTGCTTAAATGAAATAAGTGTTTTAAGCTAAAAAGCTTTCTTTACAAAAGTTACCTTGAATCTAAGTACATTCACTTAACCAGTGCATAGGATGATTTTATAAAATTGTGAAGGGTTGAGAAAAATGTACTATGCTCCTTTTATGTATCGATATCAATATCCTTATTATGTTGATGTACCAATGTATAGCTATGGAAGACAGTCTGTTTACTGGACTTCTCCTAATGAGATAGAGTATGCAAACAGATTTGATTCTTTTAGTTTTTCCAATGGTGATGAAAGTATTTTGTTAACAGATTATGGATCAGAACCATTTGTTGTTAATATCAATGAGGCAACACAGCAAAACAATACGTATCGTACAGCTTTATGGACAGGAACACATTTACAGGTTACCTTAATGAGTCTCAATGTTGGCGAAGATATCGGTTTAGAAATACACCCTGGTGTTGATCAATTTTTACGTATTGAACAAGGTCAGGGGATTGTTCAAATGGGCAAGAGTAAAGATAATTTAAATTTTCAAAGAAACGTTTATGATGATTTTGCAATAATGATACCTGCCGGAACATGGCATAATCTAACTAATACAGGTAATGTTCCGTTAAAGCTTTACTCGATATATGCTCCTCCAAATCATCCACTTGGTACCGTTCATGTTACTAAAACAGATGCATTGGCTGTCGAAGAAGGCTACAGTCATGGCAATAGGAATACAGTTAGTTATTAACCGTATAAAAAATAGTTTCATAAGATACTTTGTGACAAATAACTAAAAGGTGTGATTCAAATGATTAAGGAACAAGTTCAAAAGCTTCTTAATGATTTAATTCAACTCGAAAATTTATCGTCTTCCATCTATTTAGCGATGTCTGCCGATGCTAATCGTAAAAACTATACTGGTATGGCACATTGGTTAAAGCTTCAGTCGGACGAAGAGCGAACACATATGTTAAAGCTTATTGATTACCTAGCAGGAAAAGATGGAATCGTACAAATACTTGCAATACCAGCACAACCTACAGATTTTGGAACACCATTAGAAACTTTTGAGAAGGCGTTAGAACATGAACGTTTTGTAACAAACGCATACCGGCGAGCTTATGATTATATTACTCAAGTAGATTCTCAAACCCTGATTATTATTCTAGATTTTTTAAGGGAACAAATTGAAGAGGAAAATCAAACCTTAACCATTGTAGAACGGTTAAAAATAGCAAAGGATAATCCAGCTGCTTTATTGTTATTAGATCAAGAGTTGGGGCAAAGGAAGAACCGTGGAGCAGTAGAAGCAAACGGATAAAAATCAAATCTTTCTTTTGAACATTGGAAATGACTCAAACTTCATGCGTAAATATAGCATGCACATTGAACAGAAGAAGTCAAAAAAACGCTATTCTTCCTGCATATTTCTACAGAGAGAATAACGTTTTTTCGTTTTGGGGATATTTCAAAATCTTAGCTTGATGGGTATGTGGTACTATCCCTGATACAAAATAATATAAAAATTCCATGGTTTTATATAAAATAAACAATATACAACAAGACATACAACAATAAGCACATAGGAAAGGAGGATTCATATGGCGAAAAACGGTGAACCTGGAAAAGGGCGCATTGGTGCAGTAAAAGGGCGTAGTCAATTGCAAGGTCCAAACGGAAATTGGATTAAGCGTGACAGTGCAACTGGACGATTCCTTGATCAAAAAACCAGTAGTCCAGCACCTTTCAAAGGCGTTAGAAAAGAAAAGTAATTCCCCCACAACTATCTATTATTAAATAACAGACGTAATATAAAAAGTTTAATATAACCTTTTTCATAAAAAACTTCTCGAAAGAAAATCTTCATATCACAAAAGTTATATAACACCTGTACCACATGCAACTCATACAAAGATACTTGTCTAATGATTAAAAACTTTTTCTACTGCATTATCACTTATACAACATATACACTTAATTTTTTTCAAAAATTGCTAGCAAACTTTGAAAATACATTCTAATATCTATATACTCAAAACCGAAACCTGTATAGCTTGTTCGTATTTGTCCCACTCTCCAAACCGAAATATATTCCTCATTAAAACACCATATTTATAACAAATGGACAAGAAGCTAGAATTCTCATGGGATAAGCCTTCTGTTTGTCCACTTCTTCGGTCTTGGGTTATGCTAGTGATGGCTAGCATAACCAGAAACCGAAGAAGTGGACAATTGAGTTTCATGTAACCTTTCCCAAAACCGAATACCGCTTGTCCAAAAATAATATTTTCATAGCAAAAAATTACTAACCTTGTAGATTAGGTACGTAATTTTTGTGATACTTTACGGTCTATCTAGAATAATTTGTACTATTCTTCGCTATTCGACATTTCAATCGTCATTTCTTTTTCCGCTAATATTTCAGTACAAAAATATAAAAGAAAATTTTTCAAACAAGCTTCCAAAGTCCCTTGTTACCTTGTCTTATTTAGACTAGCCCAAATGACTTTTTCACACAAATCTTATTTTCATTTTAGCACAAAGAAAAAATGCAATGAAAAAAACCTCTTTCTTATTTTCCAGAAAGAGGTTTTTTAGTTACATTAAATGTTCATTTATCGATAACACCAAATTTCCATCCCTTGCTACATGTATACATTTAAAAAACTGTAGCAAAAATGCTCTTAACTTTTGTTGGTTTACCTGTTCATTGGTGAATTCATGAAGTAAATCGTGCGGAGGAAGATATTTCTTTTGTTGTATAGTCTCTGCGATATGACCAATGCGTTCCTGTAGTCCAACTTTCTTATCCTGTACTGTATGTAATTCGTGTATCTTATTGGTACGATGCGACATAATGATACTCATAAATTCTAATACTTTTTCGTCAATTGTTTCTTTGTCATAATAAGATTTCATTTCTACATTTAATGCTTCAATTTGCTGATTTAATTTGGTGATTTCCTCATCTAATTTTTTCTTCGCACCTTTCAAGCTTTGCATTTCCTTCTTTAATCTTTCTTCTATTGCAAATTCTACTTTCTCCTTTTTCCCCTGCGTTACCTGATCCAGCACATAAGGAATATAGTCCTTTCGAAATCGTTCATGAATCATATTAGCTTGCAACTTGAAATCACAATTTTTACATTCATAAATTCTTCGTTGCTCTTTTTTCTCCTTGCCCTTATTTTTCTCTCCTCCTGATTGTTGGTTTTTCGCTAACATTAACTCTTTACATTCATTACAATATAAAATACCTCTCAATAGAAACGGTGTACTATAATCTCTTGAATGAACTTTTCTTTTTTTACGCTCTTCAAATAACCTCATCACATATTCCCAATACTCCCTTGTAAATAAAGGGGTCATATTCTCCGGTGTTCCCTCCACCCATTGACTTTTATCGTTCAATACACCGTTATCATAACGATTCATTGAAATAAAACCACAATAAAAAGGATTTGTGATAATATATCGTATCTTTTCTTTCGTCCATTTCATGTTTTCATCTAATTTTCTACTGTGTATTTCATTTGCAATTTGCTGAAATCCATATCCTATTTCGAATAAACGGAATATCTCCTTCACAGCTTTTTGCTGAACTTTCTCATCTCCAAACTCTTCCTTCCGAGTTTTTATTCCACCATTGTTTTTTTCTGTGACCTGATATGTATATCCATAGGGGGCTTTACCACCCAACCAAGTCCCCCTTTTTGTTTTACTACGACATGTATCCTTTGTACGGTCTTGAATTAAAGCAGCTTCAATTCTGGTTAGCCCATCTTTTACAGCCTGCGACACAACTTCGCCAACCGTATATAATTCACTCGTGCTGCTTACTACTACATGTATATTCAATTCACGCATTTTCTCCCGAAATAGATGATGCTCTTCAATCCGCCTAGCAATGCGATCATTTTTATACGTTATAACAACATCAAATTCACCTTTCTCTGCGTCTCGTATTAAATTTTGCAAATCCTCTCGTTTTTCAAAAGGGACTTTGATAGCAGATGTCGCTCGGTCAACATATTCCTTATAAATTTGACACCCATACCGTTGTAAAAATGTTTCAACAGAATGTTTTTGCATGTCATATTCTTGCTTTTCTGTAGAATAGCGTGCATAAAAGACGATTCTTTTTCCTGGTTGTACTACATCTTCTAAACGAGCTTGGTCATATTTGTTCACTCTCTTGATGTACCTCCTGTATAAGCATAAATGGATGTTTAAACACAATATGATATTCCCAGGTATCTACATGTATGCAATGAATCATTTCCCGATAAAAATGTTCCCTATGTTCTTTGTCAAGTAGTAAAAGATCTGCTGGACACTCCAAGTGAGACATCCATTCTATTGCTTTTTCTCTAAAGTTACGAATTTCATGTAGTCGTAATTTTAAATGCTTCAATTTCTTTTTCTCTTTTTTCAACGCTTCGTTTGTTTCTTTTATTTCTTGTTTATGCTGATTGTTTTTACACTTCTCACATATATTACTCTCGTACTCCCGAATTCTTCTTTGACAGCTAAGCCATGCATCTACACACTTTCCAACTTTCTTTTCATTGTTCTCAACTGTTTTTTCTTGATTTCGAATCAGTTTTTGTATTCGTTGTATATTCTGATACTTACTTCTTTCATATAATTGATCAAAGTTTGTATCTAATAAACAATTAAAAAACTGCTTTGCATGCTTCAATATCTCCTCTTCTATGTATCCCGCTTCCACGCAGGCATCATGCTCTTTACACTCATACACATTGTATGGTTTGGACTGCTTCATACGTGTTTTCGTGATAAGCGGTTTTTGACATTGGTAACAATAGAGGATATTTTCAAGTAAAAATCGAACTTTTTCTGTATTAGATTCTCTTTTCACAACAATTTGGTTCAATTTTTCATTTGCTAAATCCCATTCTTCTTTTTCAATGATTTTCGTATTTTTATATGCCTTTTTGTACGTTTCATCGCCAAACTTCATAACACGTAAACCATAGTAAATAGGGTTCGAAATAAGCTTGATGATTCTCGATTGATCCCATGGTTTATCATCTTGATCTTGAGTTTTTGTTTTTTGTATTTGATTAACATCGTCACACAATTCTTTTATGCTCTCATACTTTTTATTTACCAACATATTAAATATTGCCTTCACCATTGTCTTTTTATGAGGAATAGGTAAAATCGTAACCTTACCATCTTCAGGATCAGGGTCACCACATTCATAGCCGTATGGCAAATTCCCTGCATACTTTCCACTTAAAAACTTTGCAATTTTCGTTTCTTGAATACGCTGTGCGATTAAAGAACCTTCATTTTCACATATAGACCCAAGAATCGCTTCCACATATTCACCAATAGGAGAATAATACATTTTCACTTCACTACCTGATGAAAAGTGAACCTCGATGCCATGTTTTTGAAATAAATGATATAACTGCATATGCTCTTGTAACTTACGAGCCAGCCTATCTCTTTTATAAACAATAATACTTCCCACAATTCCAGCTTCTATATCGTTAATCAATCGGTGCATATTTGGTCGTTGCATTAATGTATTTTTACGGGCAGAAGTATCTTTATCTATATATTCTTCATCAATAGCAAGCTGATACTTAACGCTATACTCAAATGCTTTTATTTGTTGCATTTCAATGGAGTTTTCTTGAAAATCTGCAGAGTTTCGATAATACGTTACTGTCTTTTTCACGCTTCATCATCACCACCCTTTTCATTTTCAATATACGTTTGCTCGTATATTTTAGAAGAGAAGTTCATAATTTTTTCATGCAAACATTCTAAATACAAAGCAAACCACTTTTCTGCAGCTTGCGGGTCATGAACATATTGAATAGAACCTAATGTTACCTGTTTTACTTCTTTTCGTTTTACCATCTCTTACACATCCTTTATTCATTTAAGGAGGAATATTATATGATACAAAATCTTGGACAAACCATTCGTAATTTACGAAAACAAAAAGGTACTTCTCTTCAAGCCTTTGCTGAACAAATAGAAGTGTCACCAGGATATTTAAGCAATCTTGAAACACAAAAGACAGATACCATTTCTTTAACGTTACTTGCAAAGCTCAATGAAGAGTTTGATTTGTTTCCTTCACTGAATCACACAACTTCTCCCCACCATGAATTACATTTTCGTTTAGACCGTATGTGCGAATTATTAAAAGCACTACATGATACCAATCCAGAATTAGCTCACTATTTCATTTCTCATATTGAGGAGGGATTAGTATTGTTCCAAAAGGAATGATGCTGTTGTGATTATTATTACCAAATCATCATTTTATATTCATTCACGTAAAATTATTTTATAAAAATGAATAAACAGACATAGAGAAAGAGAGCCTATTCGTGATAGGCTCTCTTTCTTATTTACATACGTAGGAGGTTCTTTATGTATTGGAAACAACTCGACGTCCCGTTTGAAAATCACCCATTTCATGGACGTATCCTGTATTTATCACGACAAGTAAATCTTGATCCTTTACTAGGTTACCATTTGTTTTTACAAGACATGACGACAGAAGAACAATTCTCTTCTTTTCTCTATCCAAGCGTTTCACAGTTTCATAATCCCTTTTTGCTAAACGACATGAAACAAGCAGTACAACGCATTTTACATGCCATTCATCAAAACGAAACAATCTATATTTTTGGTGATTATGATTGCGATGGAATCACTTCTTCCACGATTTTAAAACAAGCATTGGAAAAATTAGGTGGACATGTGCAAACAAGGCTTCCTTTACGAGAAGAAGGTTATGGATTATCGCCACTTGCAGTTAACGCTATTCCGAAACACGTTTCTTTATTACTTACTGTCGATAATGGATCTAGCTCCCATTCAGCTATGCAACGAGCAAAAGAAAGAGGATTAGATGTAATTGTCATAGACCATCATGAAGTATTAGGAAAACATCCAGATTGTTTGGCATTCATTAATCCAAAACGAAAAGATAATACTTATCCTTTCGAGCATTTATGCGGAGCTGGTGTAGCATTAAAACTTATCCAAGCGCTATTTATTACATTGAAACAAGATTGGATAAAAGAAACATGGAGTTATATTGAGTACACTACGATTGGAACCATAGCCGATGTTATGCCGCTAATCGGAGAAAATCGAGTGATTTGTTGGTATGGGCTTCAAAAAATGAGAACCGCACCCAATCCACTTATCCGCTTATTTCGTGAACAATTACGGCTCAAATACATAGATAGCACGAATATTGGATTTTTAATCGGACCGATGCTAAATTCTTGCGGTCGTATATCCGATCCTAACATTGCAGCGACTATCTTACAAAAGAACGAACCTACAAAAGAAGACGTCCAACTTCTTATTAATCTAAATAACAAACGAAAACAAGTAACATACGAGCAATTCCAATTAGCAATACGCATCATTCAACAACAATCATTAGAGCAAGATCGATTACTTGTTGTACAAGGAGAATTTCATAAAGGGATCATCGGTATCCTTGCTGCTAAACTTGCGAATCATTATAAAAAGCCGACGATTGTACTAACACAAGATGGGGTGGGGTCTGCCAGAAGTGGAAACGGGAGTAAATTTTCTATTGTGCAAGCGATCCAATCTTGTAATGAATGTTTGAAAAAGTATGGAGGACATGCGGCAGCCGCTGGATTATCCATTGAACCAACAGACCAAAGCATCCAGCAATTTAGAAAGCAAATCCAAAAAGTAGCTGTCCAACAAACAAATTCGAAACCTGTCTCGTATTTTATCAGCGAATTCCCAATCTATAATTTTCCCAATCATTTATTTGATGATTTACTGGCATTAGAACCGTTTGGAAACGGACATCCAAAACCTGCTTTTCGAAGTCAAAATACATTTTCTTGTGGTTATTCCTGTTTTGGAAAGAATAAAGAACATATTCAATTTTGCTTTTCTAAAAAGAGAGCGTTTGCCTATTCGCATAGTCACTTATTTCAAAATTGGAATCGAAATAATCGAATGGATGTGCTGTATACACCTCATTCTTATGAAAAGCAAGACTTTCTTATTAAAGGAATCCAATTGATTACATAAAAAAACAACCAAAGTACAGCATCTTCATTTATATAAAGACTCTGTACTTTGGTTATTAGGTTTACACATAATCAACCAACTAAGATTCATTTCCCTTGATATGCTCCGCTTTCTCTTGAATAGGTGGTCCTTCTGAAATTTTTTCATCAACGCTATTATTTTTATTCTTCATAAACTCTTCTAGTAATGTACGAATAGGCGGATTATAAATTCGATTAATTTGTTTATACTGCGTTCCATTACTAGGACAAATATAAATATCTCCTCTTTTTATAATACCTAATTGCTTATTTTCTCCCTCTGAAAACAGCTTATTACAAAGCAAAATATACAACTGTTTGACTGCTTCTGGTTCTAATACAATTTGCTGATCAGGAATTTTTTGTTTTATCTGAGCCTGTAATAACTCATGAAATTCATCTTCATTTATCATAGGAATGATTTCATCTTCTACCTCTTCCTCTTCTCTTTCCAATTCAATTGTTTTTTCTGTACTTACATGCAACTTTCTTAATTCTTTATATAAAAAATGATAATCACTCACTATTTGTCCATATGCTTGATTTATCGACTTACTCTGTTCTCTTAATTCCTGTATTACTCCCAACATTACATTTAGAAAATCATATAACAAATACTCCTCTTCATTCTCAACCTTCCCTTCACTTTGCAACGGGTCTACCAATTTATTTTCTTTTAGTTCTTCTTCATATTTATCCATAACCTCCCTATTCCCGCTCAATACTTGTACTTGTTGCTTCAATTGATTCATATCCTCGACCAAACCATCATATTCTTCAAGAATTTGACGTAAACCTGGACGTTTCTTCTCAATAAACCCAAAAATATCTTCTTTTCGAATCGCCCATCCCTCCTTTCGATTTGCTGACGGAATTGCTGGAATCTCTAATTTACGAAGCCAATCCGTAAAGGTTTTATAACTCACTTGTATATAATGCTCCTCCAAAATCTCTATTGCTTCTTGGACATTAATCCATTTTGTCATATGTCACCTCATGTGATTTCTATCATCATCTTATGAATGTAATAAGACAGATATAACTACACAAAAGTAATAAGAAACATAGAAAATAAGACCTCGTTCTGATAAGAACAAAGTCTTATTTACATAACACATATATCGCTTACCAGTTATTTATCCATAATTCATTTTTATAAATCAAATTTATAAAAATGAATTATTTTCTTGAATATGGGAACTATATAGAGGGAATCAGTATCATGCTAGGAGGTCTCTCTGATGAAGTTGCTCACATTGAATACCGGAATAAAAAGCACACAATATTCAGATGTCACATCTCTTATCTATTTTTTCGAAAAAGCTAAACGCTATGGATTTCTTTTTTACACAGCGGATTTAAAAAATTTACCTTTGGATGAATATTTCCATATTTATCACCATTCTAAAAAAGGTAGCGATGGCTATCAACTAGCTTTTCCTATTCCCAGTGTGTTATATCAATCTTTAGAAATTGATCAATGTTCCTTTAAATGGCTAAATATCTTTTATCAATTATATTATCAAGATAATCCTCCGCCTCCTTGGCAATGGAAAGATTGGGGTATTTATGTAGGGGAAAAATTTGTTTGGATTTATAAAATTACATAATCATATCTTTAATACATACTCTTCACCAAAATGTAAAAAAGCTCCTAGTTACTCAGGAGCTTTTTGAACTGGCTTCTTTATAAAATACATTTCCAACGCTTCGAGAAATGCTTTCTCAATCTTTATCGTACCGTATATCTCATTTCCAAGTTTAAGTGGGGATGTTTTTGTTGTCATGAAGCATCACCTCATCACCAATATATGAATACTGAGTGATGGGACTACCCTTATTTTAAAAAACAGACCCTGTTCTCGAGAATTATTTTTACAATACTATTAAGCCATCTCTGCATAAGCTACTTCTAGTGAAATTTCTCTCGCTATGCTATCTAATTGGTCTAAATCCTCATCCCACAAAGATTTAGTGATCATTTCATCTTTCATTTGTTCATAAAACCTCGAAGAAACTATAACAGTAGCTACAGTTGCACTATATTCCATTTGAGGTAATGCATGTTGTAAAAGAGCCTTTGTCTTATTTATGATGTCATAGTCATCACCAACAGGTGCATATTGACGATCATACCTTTTAACCATTTGAGCTATACCTTGAAGTTTTTGTATTACAAGCATTCCAACTTGAAAGCGAGGGGTTACTACTTGTAACATATCATTTAAGTTTAATACTTTCTCAGTTAATAAACCTACTGGACTAGAGTCCTTACCAAATATATTGAAATTCTCAAAATATAAGTGGTCTTTAGGATTATTTAAACAAGGATTGATAATGGGATATTTCAATGTGTCATGATTACTTTTTGCTTTATTACAACGACTACAAATTGGAAATAAGTTCCCCCATAAAATAACTTTATTAGGGTATAGTGATTTGGGGTAAAAATGCTCAACTTCCATATATTTCTCTTCTTCACCTAGTCTACATTCACAGAAAACACACTTACCATGAGACATTTCTATAAGAGGCTGAGTTATATATTTACTTTTCCATACAGCCGTTTTAGTTTTTTAAAATTTATCAGTAAGTTCTTCCCTATGCTCCTCAGTAAGTTTTAAAGGTTTTGAGGGTCTTTCTATGTATATCATTTTAAATCCTCCCAAATCATTAGTTCTCCTGCTTGTACACTGAGCAATGTTGCTAATGGGTTGTTAGGATGTAGCATTTTTCGAAGCCGCTTATATTCATGCATCAACATTTCTCTATCACCTCTTCGCAAAGCTACATTAAATTTTTCTAACGAATCTAGAAATAAAGGTGACATTGATTGTTCTAATCCCATCACATCTGTAAGAATTTCCTCAATAGTCCATCCTTGAAAACCATATTCACTAGGAGATGGGATTTCCTTAACATAAATATTACCTTCGTAATCCCCACCTAGAACTATTACTTCTTCTGGTTTGGCAACCTGAATTATATGAGGGCTATGAGTTGTACAAATTACTTGTGCTTTTGGAACCAACTCCCTAATAGCATACACAAGCTTTGCCTGCCATTGTGGATGTAAATGCAAATCTATTTCATCAATAACTATTATACCGGTAAACTCATTAACCAAAATACTCGATGAAAACATCTCTATCTCTTTAATTATTCCTAACAAAACGGTTAACGATGACTTATATCCTGAAGATAGACATTCTACAAGCACCTCACCCTGAAAAGTATTTACAAACATATCTAATGTTTTAAGCTCATTATTTTTATATCTAAAATTGTTATTATCCACCAACAGATTTTTGTATTTCGGAAACCTACTCAAAGGATGCCCCTCTGTAATAATTGTTTCCGAAACTCTACCAAAGCTGATATTAGGATCTAATAAATTAAAACATTCTTGGGCAAGCTGCAAATTGTAAAATTTATCGAGATTCATATCTCCCTTATAATAATTCCTATAAAACCAGGACTTTATACGATCAAATGCGGATCCAACCCCAGATGGTTTATAATCAAAAAGCCTGGATTGAATATTGAAATCAATACAATTCCCCTTAAAAACATTATTATATCTGTGTTCTCTCATTCCGGTTCTTTGTAGATCAAATATATCTTCACGATGATCTCCAACATAAAAAACCCCTTTTTCTGAATGCCCCTCATATTCCATATCAATAGTAAATTCACCGTATCCAGCATTATTATGTGGAAATATTCTATAGGATGGCATCTTACGAAATGCACTGGATATACAATTTAATATGGTGGTTTTACCAATTCCATTAGGTCCACAAATAAAGTTCAAACCTGGATTGAATCCTATAAATAAGTCTTTAACACCATTGATTCTTTGGATATCCATCGTTCTTATTTTGAACATAACAAGACAAGCCCCTTTTCATTTGAATAAAATATTTCCATATCTAATGTGTATATCACATTTTATAGATATCGATGATTACTACTAATCAACATTATTTTTCCATGAATATATTTCCATTATAAATTATACATTTGGGCATTACTATATCTCCTCTTATATTCGCAAAATCTACACACCACATATTGATATGATTACGGACAAGCCTTCTTGTTACTGAATAATTTATCTTCAATTTTTTTGATTTCAAATAACACAATTTTTGTAACATATGTCGTTACATAAAATTTAAGTTTTTGTAGTTGATAGCTTTTATTAATAACACATAAAAAATCACCCCTTATTTTTAAATAAAGAGTGATTGATTTTCACTTTTTTCACAACGCTCCGAACAAACACTACCCATTTTAAAAAGATTTTGTTTTGTTACATAAGGTATAAAACCAACTATAATATATCTTACTTTCCACAGTTCACAATAAAATTTTTAAAAATACACAATACCTTACTAAACCCATAAATCCTGTAACCATTTTTCTGTTACTCGACCATTCATCCACTTAATCCCCTGCTCAAATGTTATCACTTGATCATTAGATCCAACGATTATCCAGGCATAGCTATCTTTATCTGGCAGGTAACATTTATACTTCATACCAGCCACAATCGTTTGTTTCCCATTTATAATAACTGATTCATCATGTGGTCGAATCCAAAGATTTTCTAAACACTGAAATAATCCAGGCTCAACTTTCTCTAAAAATAAGTGAGCAATTTTAACTTCAAGAAATTTCAGAAACTAAACTCTAAATTCCCTGACATATTTTCCATCATTTCAAAAGCGCTTAATTGAGAACGAAATAACTAAGCTAATTACAAGGAAAAAAGCTAATGTTTCAAAAGTTATTACATAACTTCCTATTCCTAAAAGAGTAATAGCAATTATAGGACCTAGCGTAGCACCAATAAACAAAATAAAGGTATAAAGAGAAACAGCTATTCCACGATATTCCCCACCAAATTGTCCCACCATTACAATAAGTGTTGGTACAGTAAGTGAGATTCCACCAACAAAAATAATGCTCATTACAATGAGAAGAGAAAGGTTGGTGCAAACACCAAGAACCGCTAGACCTAAAATAGCCATCACTATTCCACTACGAAGAATATGATTAACACCAAATTCCCCTACCAACTTACCTGCAAATGGGGACAAAAGCATTCCAATAATACCTACAGACCGTATAGACAAAATTTGCTGGTTGGTCAAATGAAAATTGATACCCAAATAGCTTCCTAAAGTGGTATACATCCCTACAAAAGTCAGTAGTAATGTGAGAGTAATTACATAGCACATAAGTAATTGCTTATTTCGCAGTACAACTATTATTTGTTTAAAAACATTCAACAAATTTCCATTCCCTGGGTTCACACCGTTACTTGGAAGAAAAATAATAACGAGAATAGCTGTTATAAGATACATACCAGCAAGACAATAAAATACACTTTGCCACCCAAATTCTGTAGCCATGAAGCTACTAAACACTTGCCCAACAATCCCAGCCATCAAAAATCCTGTACTAACAAAACCAATAGTCGTTACCCTTTTTTGAAGTGGAAATACTTCCACAACGTATGCTAAAGCTGATGGCGCAAATGTTGCAGCTGCAACTCCTTGTATACTTCTTAAAATAATCAAACTAGATAAATTATTAAAAAAAGCTAAAAGTGGAGAAACAAATGCCAAAACAATGAGTCCTAATAAAATAATTAACTTTCTTCCATATCGATCAGATAATGGTCCGAAAAACAAAAAACCTACCGCATAGAAAAAAGAGAACGCACTACTTGTTAAAGTTGCTTTAGCTATCGTTACTTTAAATTCACTTGCAAAAATTGATACTAGTGGAATCGTAACATATAAGCTTGACACAACTACCAAACCACACCAAAACAAAATAATTGTCATTAAAGAATAATTTTGTTTGGTTAACCCATTTTTCACCTCGACTACATTACTCATTCACTTCTTCCCCTTTACATTCTTTTTTTAGTCCATTGATTATTTCTGGCAAAATGGCAAAGAAATCACAAATCCCTCCAGCTGGAATAGATAACATAATTGCTCCTTGAATTTCTTCAGGTGTTGCGCCTACCTCTAAAGCTTTCGCAATGTGTACACGAATAGCAGGCGCATATCGATTAGCAGGCAAAACTCCGAGATAAACCAATTGTTTCGTTTTTTCATCTAGAGCATTAGAACTGACACTTTGATACACACTACCAAAAGACTCGTAAACTTCTGGAAACTCATTTTTAAATAATTCAAAATCAGGATTTTTAATCAACTGTATTCCCCCTTATTTTAAATAACCAAATGCACAAAAACTACATCAATTGTAACCTATTTACAAAAGAAGTCAATAATTAACGCAAATATTTGTAATTTAATTACTTTTGATGTAAAATAGTTACAATATATATTGGAGGAGAAAGATGAATAACAAACAAGAATTGGATCCATTACTTGACTTTGGATTACTTCAAAAACTTGTAGTAGGTATTGGGGAAGTTGCTGATATTACTGGAGTTCCTACAAGAAAAATTCGGTATTGGGAAGAAAAAGGAATCATTACATCTGAAAACGAAACAGAAGGAACAACTCGCAAATATAATTATTTAAACATTAAAAAAATCCTTTTGATTCAAGAACTAATCGAAGAAGGATTCACATTAGACGCTGCAGCTAAAAAAGTCGAAGCTCGAATGCACAACATCAATGAGGTATTTTTTAAATTAGCAAATCATACCTCCGAAACAAATAATGCAGAATAAAGAAAAGAGGTGCAATTTGCACCTCTTTTCTTTGCAAACACTACACATCACATTTGAAATATGATTACGTACGGTCTTTTCACTAATAAAAAGTTCACTTGCAATTTCTTTTGTTGTTTTATCTTGAACGAGTAACTCAAACACTTCTCTTTCTCTTTTTGTGAGCAACGGTTTAGATTGATATTCTTTTTCCTTCAATTGGTATAACCCTCCTTGCTTAAGCCAGAGCTGTATGTGTGTAAGTTGGGTGTTTATTTAGTCAAGATATTGTATGAATAGAAGCAAGGCGTGGTGAATACAAATAAGCAGAAATTGCATGTATTTATAAAAAATTGTTTTCACTTTCACAAGCATTGTCCGCTAATGCGGGATAAAGCAGTCATCTTCTCTCTAAAAATCGCAATATAATTCAATCGTTCCTGTTCATTGCTACATAAAAAATGATGAATTATGAAAAGGAGAGACGTTCATGACAGAAAAAAGATTGTGTAAATCTTCAACAGATAAAGTGTTTCTCGGCGTATGCGGTGGTTTAGGAGAATATTTCGGCATAAGCACAAGTATGATTCGCATTCTTTGGCTAATCGCTATCTTATGTTTCGGAACAGGTTTTTTAGCTTATTTCATTCTCATGTTGCTTATGCCAAGTTCTTATGAATAAGGGTGCTGCTTTCTGCGGTGCCCTTTTCTTTATTCCCCCCTTGTTTTCTGTTTGCTTTAAATAAAATAGAAACTTTCTCTTTCTTCAATTTGTTTTTTCTGTTGACAAAGAATTATAGTTGTAACTATAATAGTTACATAAAGTTGTAATCAAACAAGTTACAACTTAAGTGCAGATAAATACATTTTTATATAAAATGAACAAGGAGAATGAACATGAAACTTGCAGTAGTAGGCGCAACTGGTAATATCGGAAAACAAATCATTGAGGAAGCTTTAACACGAGGGCACGAAGTAACAGCTATTGTGCGCGATGCATCTCGCGTAGAAACGAAACATGAAAATTTACATGTTGTAACAGGTGATATCTTTCATACAAGTAGCATTGCAAAAGAAGCAGTAAATCATGACGTATTAATTAGTGCATTTGGCCCTAAACATGGTGAAGAGGAGAAACTTGTAGAAGCAACACATTCTTTATTACAAGCAGCAAACCAAGCTAGCATCTCTCGTCTAGTATCAGTTGGGGGCGCAGGTAGTTTAGAAGTAGCACCTGGCTTACAAGTTGTGGATACACCAGACTTTCCTGCCGATTGGAAACCAATCGCATTAGCACACCGCGATGCATTAGAAGTATATAAACAGTCGGACTTTAACTGGACAAATTTAAGCCCTGCTGCAATGATCGAACCTGGGGAACGCACAGGCAAATATGTAACAGGTACAGACCAGTTATTAACGGATGAAAACGGCGAAAGCCGCGTTTCTATTCCAAACTACGCTGTTGCTTTATTAGATGAAGTAGAAACTCCTCAATTCTTACGTCAACGCTTCACAGTGCGTAACGCTTAATGAAAAAGAACCTAGCCTTACATGATAGAAGGCTAGGTTCTTTTATTGTTTTATTTTTTCTTCTAAATTCGTAACGAGCTGTTTTACTTTTACATTTGCAAGTACATTTTCCATCGCTTCTTGCGCTTGCAATAATATAATTTCTAACACATTTTGAATATTTGCCCCAACTGGACATTGTACGTTTGGATTATCGTGAAAAGAAAATAAATGTCCTTCCTCCACAACTTCAACCGCTTTGTATACATCAAGTAACGTCACTTCGTCTAAATCTCGAGCTAAAGAAGTGCCACCTTTTCCAGCTTGCACATCAACTAGTCCTGCTTTTTTTAGCATTCCTGTAATTCGGCGAATAACGACTGGGTTTGTATTGACACTACCAGCAATCCATTCAGACGTACAACGTGAAGTTCTGTCCACTGCTAGCAATGTTAACATATGAACAGCCACCGTAAAACGACTACTAATCCCCACTTGTATTCCCCTCCTTTATTCCATTCTCTATCAATTACAAAAAAATAACGTACCTTTTATTATATACCACTTTCTTTCGTTATATAAAGCGAAAGAAAGTGGTATATAATAAATAGCATTGTAAATCCAGAAAAAAATCCTGATTTACTTCTAAAAGAATCAGGATTTTTCTGTATTAATGACGCTTTATAAATTTAGTGAGATCTTTAAATTTCACTTTATCGGAATAGCTCATAACACCGTTTACGTAAATGCGACTTGTAATAAAGTTTAAAAGGAGAATTGTCGCAAGTAATAACGATAAGGCAATGCTAATTTCTAAAGCGCCAGCTTCTCCAGCTACAACACGTGAGAATGTGACCATTGGCGTAAAGAAAGGAATATATGAGCTAATCACAACAATTGTACTATTTGGATCTGATAATGATTTAATACTAATGAAAAACGCTGCCATAATTAAAATTGCGACTGGAAATGATACTGATTGTAAGTCCTCCGTTTTTGATACAACAGCTCCAGCTGCCGCATACATCATCGCATACAATAAATAGCCCGTAATGAAAAATACAATAAACAGACTAATAACTTTTGCATCTAACTTTGCAAAATCAATTGGAAGACCAAATAAAGACGCATTATCTAAATCTATCCATCCAATTAAAACTGGAACGAGAAAACCACATGCAAGGATAGCAATTTGAAGTAACGCTGTTGTAACAACAGCAAGAATTTTAGCGTACATCATATACAATGGTTTCACTTTCGAAAGCATAATCTCCATAACACGAGAAGATTTTTCTGATGCGATATTCATCGCAATTGTATTTCCAAACGCCATGATAAACATATATAGTACAAATATAAACGCATATGCAATACCGAAGGAGGAAGCACGATCTTTAATCGCTTCTTCTTTCACCGAAATATCTGTTTGTAATTGCCGCGCTACATCAGACGGCACCTTATGGTTCGAAAGAATCACTTGCGTATATTGCTGTTTTAAATAGTTCGCTATAATAGTAGACGTTTCTTTACTTGGAAAACCATTATACATATACGTTACTTCGGGTACTCCATTTTTTTCTGTAACGTAAAAGAGGCCATCTAGCTCCCCTTCTTCAACTTGCTTATGAACTTTTTCTAGCTGTTCTTTCTTTTCTACTCGTATTTGGGCTGATGGAAGAATTTTATTTAACATCTCTTCTTGCACGGTATATGTCGAACTATCCATTACGATTGCCAGCTTGTCTTTGTCCTTATTTTTATCTTTATCAGCAGTAAAGTGATTAAAAGCAAAAACTCCAAATACTACTAAAAATAAAATCCCACTTGTAATTAGTGATTTTTTAGAAAGAAATGATTCTCTAAAATAAAACGAAAACACATGAAAAAATTTACGCATTCTTATTTCGCCCTTTCTACAAAGATTTCATTTAAGGTCGGTTCTAGCATTTTAAACTGACGTAAATGCATACCTTGATCTTGTAATTTTTGTAAAATTGATAGGGCCTCTGTATCTTCCTGAACTTTAATATAAAGATAACCAAGACGTTTCTCATACACAATCTGTAATGTCTGCAATGCTTTTTCATTTTCTTCGTTATCTTCAATTGTTAAGTTTCGAAATCCGTATTCTTTTTTTATATCACTTAAGTGACCTTCTACAACCGCTTCACCTTGCTTCAAAATACACACATGCTGACAAAACGATTCAACTTGTTCCATACGATGACTGGACAAAATAATTGTTTTCCCTCTTTGAACTTGTTCTTCAATAATATTTGCTAGCATTTCAGCATTTACGGGATCCAGCCCGCTGAACGGTTCATCTAAAATGAGTAGCTCAGGGTCATGTAGAAGCGCTGCGATTAATTGAATTTTTTGTTGATTCCCTTTTGATAATTCCCCCGCAACCTTATGCTTATATTCAGGAATCGCTAATTTTCCTAACCAAAAATCAATGGCTGCATCTACTGCTTTTTTTGTCATTCCTTCTAATCTACCAAAATAGCGAAGTTGATCAATTACTCGACTTTTCGTATACAAGCCTCTCTCTTCGGGAAGATAACCAATTGTCACACCACTCTCCGAAATCTCTTTCCCATCCCACGTAATACTGCCCTTATTTGGTGTTAATAAACTTAACAGCATTTTAATAGTTGTTGTTTTTCCTGCACCGTTTCGTCCTAACAGTCCTAATACTTCACCTTTCGGCAGAGTAAGATTCAGATGATTCACTGCAACGTTTTCACCAAACTGCTTGGTTAATTGTTGAATCTGCAATGTCATACTTTTCTCTCCTTAAAATTAGTCCTATACATTTAATACTATTCAAAATACGTATATTTTTACCATATTTTATTATAACATTGCACACAATAAATTATATACGTATATAAATATGCAAAATTACATTTACTTCCCATTATTTTATCGTGATATAATCAAGTGTTAAATTACACACCTTAGGGAGGACACTATGAAAAAGAGAACATTAACAACTCTGTTATCTGTTGCGTTGTTATCTACAACTTTAACAGCATGCAACATGGCGGCAGAACAGACATCAGCAAAAGCAAAAGAAGAAAAAGTCCAATTAACAGATCAACAATTAATGGCTGACTTATGGTATCAAACATCTGGTGAAGCAAAAGCATTATACTACCAAGGCTACAACATCGGTACACAAAAGCTAGATGCAGTTCTTGCTAAGGGGACAAGCAAGAAACCGGCTGTAGTACTAGACTTAGATGAAACTGTTGTTGATAACAGTCCACACCAAGCAATGACTGTAAAAACAGGAAAAGGCTATCCTTATAAGTGGGATGAATGGATTAACAAAGCAGAAGCGGAAGCTCTTCCTGGTGCAATTGATTTCTTAAAACATGCAGAATCAAAAGGTGTAGATATTTACTACATTTCAAATCGTAAAACGAATCAGTTAGATGCAACAATTAAAAATTTAGAACGTATCGGTGCTCCACAAGCAACGAAAGAACATATCTTACTACAAGAGCCGAAAGAAAAGGGAAAAGAAAAGCGTCGTGAACTCGTTTCATCAACGCATGATATCGTCTTATTATTCGGTGATAATTTATCAGACTTCATTGGTTTTGATGGATTATCTACGCAAGATCGCAATAAGAAAGTAGAAGAATTAAAAGCACAATTTGGCGAAAAATTTATCGTTTTCCCAAATCCTATGTATGGTGACTGGGAAGGTTCTTTATATAACTATGACTTTAAAAAATCTGATGCAGAAAAAGATAAAATTCGTAGAGACAACTTAAAATCATTTGAAGATAAAAAATAAAGGGTGGCACAATGCCATCCTTTATTTTTTATCTTTTATAAGAGGTAAAATAAATACTTCTACCCGTCTATTTTTTGTTCTTCCTTCCGGAGTGTCATTCGATGCAACAGGACGATATTCTCCGTAGCCAATTGCACTAAATTTTTGCGGAAGTAATTGGTTGTTTTTGAGTAGTGCTTGCATAAAGTTAACAGCACGCTGCGTACTTAACTCCCAGTTAGAAGCAAAATTCGCATTCGAGATTGGAACATTATCTGTATGTCCTGATACAGTAATTTCTCGAGGAGATGCTGCAACTAATAATGAGGACATCTCCTGCGCCATATTCAGCGACTCTAACTTCACAGTAGCTTGTCCAGAGTCAAAAAGTGCGTTATCTCGAATTGTTACCATTAATCCACGTTCTGTGAGCTCTGTATTAAATGAAGATTGAAGTCCCTTTTCTGCAATGTATTTATCAATATTTTTTTGTAATTCTTTTAATTCATTCATTTCCTGCTGCTTCACTTCTGCCTCTGCTTTTTCCTTAATTTTTTCAGACTCAGGGCGCGTTTCTTTTAAATCTTTGTCAGATATTGGCTTTTGTTCACTTAAAAACTCTTTATTCCCTGTCCCACCTGAAAGCTCTTTCTTAAAAGCAACTGCCATTTGTTTAAACTTCCCTGCATCAATACTACTCATCGCAAACAAAACGATAAATAATGCAAATAACAAAGTTAACATGTCCGCATACGGAATTAGCCAGGTCTCATCAATATGATCTTCATGCTTTTTTTTCTTCTTCTTTCTTCTACTCATCTTTCTTCGCTCCCTGTTCTAGCTTTTTACGCTCAGTTTCAGAGAGTGCACATAAAATACGATTTCTCATAACAAATGGATACGTACCAGCTTGAAGCATTAATAAACATTCAACCATTAAACGCTTCTTCTCAATTTCTTGTGCAGACTTTTGTTTTAATTTGTTTGCAAATGGATGCCACAGCACATAACCAGAAAAAATACCAAAAATTGTCGCAATAAACGCACCAGAAATCGCATGACCTAGCTTATCAATATCCGCTAAGTTCCCCAATGCAGCTACAAGTCCAATTACAGCCCCTAAAACACCGAGTGTCGGTGCATATGTACCAGCTTGAGTGAAAAGACTAGCTCCTTTTGTATGACGCTCCTCTATCGCTTCAATTTCTGATTCTAATATTTGCTCAAGGTCATCTGCTGACACACCATCGATAACAAATTTCATACCCCTCATTAAAAATTCATCTTCTACTTGATCTAGCTGTTGCTCTAAGGATAAAATACCATACTTTCTACTTTCCGATGTCCAATGCACAAACAATTCCAATATTTCTTCATAAGTCATCTCTTTTTTATTTTTCCCGAAAATGATTTTGAATAATTTAGGAATTCTTTTTAATTGGTTCATTGGAAAAGCGATACAGACCGCTGCAAATGTACCCATAAAAATAATCATAAATGCCGCCGGATTTAATAAGGCGTTAAGCGGGGCTCCTTTCAAAAACATTCCTACCACAATAGCAACTATCCCTAGGATAATTCCAATGATTGATGCCAAATCCATTCGTTGTTCCCTCCCAATTTGTTTACTACAAAAAAGCTATATAACACGAAAATCGTTAAATCGTTTTATAAGTATATATTACATAAAAAATAGAGTTAGTGAAAGGTTATAATTGTGTCATTTTAAAAAAAAAGGAATAATTATCGACTTTTTTTTACAAATTTTTTTCATTTTCATTACGTCACCACTCCTTTGTTCCTTTTTAGATAAGATAGATTTATAATGTAAAAAGATATTCAAGTACAAGCAATTTAGAAAGGACTATATCGGTTAAACATGATTAAAAAAAGAATTATAAAAAGGACCCTTTTAATTTCGATTATTATTCTCATTGTTATTGCTTTAATAAATTTTCTATCCAAACCTTTGATAAACAAGCAAGCAGAAGCAGTTGAAACAAAAAAACATATTGAACAACACCAAAAAGAGGGAATTCCTCCGTTCCCAAAAGCAAGTGAGACCGCAAAAAAAACAGATGATCAATATAGTCTTGTTGATAATCCTGATTCGTTACTCGTTTTAGTCAACAAGCATAGAAAGCTACCAGACTCTTATACACCAAATGATTTAACAAAACCAAATGTTCCGTTTTCAAATCCAAAAGATAAAGAAAAAACATTGCTTCGTAAGCCCGCAGCGGATGCTCTAGAAACAATGTTTGAAATAGCAAAAAAACAAGGAATTGAGCTTACAGCAATATCTGGATTTCGCTCTTATAAACGACAACAGTCATTACACAACACATATGTAAACCGTCAAGGTAAAGAAGCTGCTGATGCATTAAGTGCCGTTCCAGGAACAAGCGAGCATCAAACAGGACTTGCTATGGATATTAGCTCTAATTCAGCAGATTTCCAATTGGAACCTGTATTCGGCGAAACACCTGAAGGAAAATGGGTGGCAGAGCATGCTCACGAATTTGGATTTATTATCCGTTACCCGCAAGATAAAACAAACATTACAGAATACGCTTATGAGCCATGGCATCTCCGCTTTGTTGGCAATCCGTATGCCACATATTTATATGCGCATCACCTGACATTAGAAGAAGCAGAAGAAGACAAAAAATAAGAGAGTTATGCACTCTCTTATTTTTTTAATCGAATAACCTTTGTTTCCATTCTTCTGACCAAGGTACTCCTTTTCCCGTCTTTTTCGAAGCCTGTACCATCGCCCCGCGTCCCACTAAACAAATCTCTCCTGCTTCATTCTTCACCATATAGTGTAAATCTAACGATGAGTTTCCGACATGTTCTGCTTTCACATACACTTTTAAGTTCTCATCAAAGAACACCTGTTTCAAAAAATTACATTGTAAATCCGCTACTACGACCATCGTTTCTGACGATTCATGCACCCATTCTTGCATAAAACCAAGTTCTTTAAAAAATTCAATACGAGCTTCTTCAAAATAAGTAAATGCAACACCGTTATTCATATGTCCAAACATATCTGTTTCACAAAAACGAACCTTTACGGGAATGTAAAATGAAAATGCACTCGCCCACTCTTCAAAGTTTCCAATATAATGAATCTTCTTCATAACCATCCATCTCCTTCTTGTATACTCTCTTTAATATTATTTGATTTTTCGGAATTTTAAAATCAAAATGCACTGCCATACAAAACAAAGAATACCCTGACCACTTCTACGCATGGTCAGATTCTCTCACCCATTCCAAAAAAGAAAAGGATTTTTACTTTTTATCACGCTATTTGCGGGCAGTAATACTCCCACCTCAAGATTAGGCGAAAGCATTGTCCAGTTCTAGCGGCTAGAATGTTAGGTGGGAGATAAACTGCTGGCATGCGCCCGATTGGTGAGGGCTAATAATCAGTGGGGAATGAAGAAAACTCCCACTGATTAAAGTTTCACTTTATGGTGTGCTTTCAACTTGTATTTATATAACTACAAAAATTGCCTCTTCAAACTGAAGAGGCAATTTAAATTAATAGTTATTGTCACTACCAAAGAAATCTTTAAAGGATTGAATCGTTGTATCACGGTTTAATGCAGCAATCGATGTCGTTAATGGAATTCCTTTTGGACAAGATTGTACACAGTTTTGTGAGTTACCGCAGTTTGCAAGTCCCCCATCGCCCATGATTGCACGCAAACGATCTGCTTTATGCATTTCACCCGTTGGATGTGCATTAAATAAACGTGCTTGTGAAAGCGGTGCTGGACCGATAAAATCAGATTTGCTGTTTACGTTTGGACATGACTCTAAACATACACCGCAAGTCATGCATTTTGATAATTCATATGCCCACTGACGCTTCTTCTCTGGCATTCTCGGCCCTGGACCTAAGTCATACGTACCATCAATTGGAATCCATGCTTTTACACGTTTTAACGCGTTAAACATACGACTACGGTCTACTTGCAGGTCACGAATAACCGGGAATGTTTTCATCGGTTTTAAGCGAATTGGTTGCTCTAGTTTATCAATAAGCGCTGTACATGATTGACGTGGTTTTCCGTTGATTACCATCGAACATGCACCACACACTTCTTCTAAACAGTTCATATCCCAAGCGATAGGTGTTGTCTTATTTCCTTTCGTATCAACAGGATTACGACGAATTTCCATTAATGCCGAAATAATATTCATATTTGGGCGATATGGAATTTCAAACTCTTGATCATACTCCTGTGAGTTTGGGCCGTCCTGTCTTGTAATAATAAGGCGGATTGTTTTCTCAGACATGTTGCTTATCCCCCTTCTCTTCTCCCTTAGCAGCTACTTCATGTTTTGAAGAATAATCGCGCTTACGTGGTTGGATTAATGAAATATCAACCTCTTCGTAATGGAATGCTGGTGCATTTCCTGCTCCCTCAAACTTCGCCATTGTAGTTTTTAAGAAGTTCTCATCATCACGATCTGGGAATTCTGGTTTATAATGTGCACCGCGACTTTCATTACGGTTATATGCACCAATTGTAATAACACGAGCTAATTCAAGCATATTTGCCAGTTGACGTGTAAACGAAGCACCTTGGTTGCTCCACTTCGCTGTATCGTTAATGTTAATACGTTTATAACGCTCGATTAACTCTACGATTTTTGCATCTGTTTCTAATAATTTTTTATTTTCACGAACTACGGTTACGTTATCTGTCATCCATTCTCCAAGCTCTTTATGAAGAATATATGCATTTTCATTACCATCTAACGTTAAAATATTGTTGAACTTCTCAGTTTCGATTAATTCATTTTGCTCATATAAAGCAGATGAAACAGCATCTGATGATTTTGAAAGACCTTTCATATACTCAATTGCATTTGGTCCCGCTACCATACCACCGTAAATCGCTGATAATAATGAGTTAGCACCTAGTCGGTTACCACCGTGCATAGAGTAATCACACTCACCTGCTGCGAATAATCCTGGAATATTTGTCATTTGCTTATAGTCAACCCATAGTCCGCCCATTGAGTAGTGAACCGCCGGGAAGATTTTCATCGGTACTTTACGTGGATCGTCACCCATGAATTTTTCATAGATTTCAATGATTCCACCAAGTTTAATATCAAGCTCCTTCGGATCTTTATGAGAAAGGTCAAGATATACCATGTTTTCGCCGTTAATACCAAGCTTTTGCTCAACGCACACATCGAAAATTTCACGCGTTGCAATATCACGAGGTACAAGGTTTCCGTATGCAGGATATTTCTCTTCAAGGAAATACCATGGTTTTCCGTCTTTATACGTCCAAACACGACCGCCTTCACCACGTGCAGATTCACTCATAAGGCGTAATTTATCATCGCCTGGAATTGCTGTTGGGTGGATTTGGATGAACTCACCGTTTGCATAATATGCACCTTGTTGATATACAGCAGATGCTGCTGTACCTGTATTAATAATAGAGTTAGTAGATTTTCCAAAAATGATACCAGGGCCCCCTGTTGCCATAATTACGGCATCTGCTGGAAAACTTTTAATCTCCATAGATTGTAAATCTTGCGCTACGATTCCACGGCATACGCCTTCGTCATCTACAACAGCGCGTAAGAAATCCCAGCCCTCATATTTCGTAACAAGACCTGCTACTTCATGACGGCGTACTTGCTCATCTAATGCATATAATAATTGCTGTCCTGTTGTTGCACCAGCGAATGCTGTGCGGTGATGCTGTGTTCCACCGAAGCGACGGAAGTCTAGTAATCCTTCTTCCGTACGGTTAAACATAACACCCATACGATCCATTAAGTGAATAATACCAGGTGCTGCATCGCACATCGCCTTTACAGGAGGTTGGTTCGCTAAGAAGTCTCCTCCATAAATTGTATCGTCAAAGTGGATCCATGGAGAATCCCCTTCACCTTTTGTATTTACAGCACCGTTAATGCCGCCTTGCGCGCATACAGAGTGAGAACGTTTCACTGGTACTAAAGAGAATAGTTCTACGTTCACGCCTGCTTCCGCTGCTTTAATCGTTGCCATTAAACCGGCTAATCCACCGCCAACTACGATAAGTTTCCCTTTCATGCTCTCCCACTCCTTACAAGTTTGCTAGATTTGGATTAATGAACGCAAATAACGCGCTCACTCCTACGTATGATAATGCTAAGAAAATTGCTAATGTTACATACGTAGAAATACGCTGTGAACGTGGTGACACTGTGATACCCCAGCTAATAAAGAATGTCCATAATCCATTTGCAAAGTGGAAAATAGCTGATACAACCCCAACTAAATAGAAGCCAAACATAAATGGATTTCTTAAAATATCTGCCATCATATCATAGTTTACCGTTTGTCCGAGCGCAGCTTGAATGCGAGTTTCCCAAATATGCCAAGATAGGAATATAAGTGTAATTACTCCAGTAAATCGTTGCAAAACGAACATCCAGTTGCGGAAATAGCTATACGATGTTGCATTGTTCTTTGCTGTAAATGCGATATATAAACCATATACAGCATGGTACAAAATCGGTAAGAAAATCACAAAGATTTCTAATGCGTACCGGAATGGAAGTACTTCCATGAAATGAGCAGCACTATTAAACGCCTCTGCTCCTCTTGTTGCAAAATTGTTAATTACTAAATGTTGCGTCATAAAGACGCCAATTGGAATGACACCCAGTAACGAGTGCCACTTGCGAAATGTATACTCGCGGCCTTTCATGTCCCCATTACCCCCTCGAATGTTTGACTGTTGTTTGTCGCATTGCTTTATAACAATAGCATTTTCCCACTATTGTTATAAGAAAAACTGAAAAAATTATTCGCAATATTTCAGCATAATTTGATAACATGTTCATTTTACTCCTATTTTTGTCGAAGCGTCAAGAAAACGTATACATAATCTGTATATAATTTTCATATTCCTTTTTTCATTCTCTACATCAGATTTTTTCCAAAGAAATAGCTGTGTTTATATATATAAAATGGTATATAATATTGGCAGTATAGAAAGTGGGGAATATTGTGAGTACAAAAAAAATTGAGAGCGAATCTTTACAAAATATTTCAATCAATGCGTTTGCCTATGAATTGCTTCGTGAAGAGTTACTCCCTGATTTAATAGGGAAAGAATTAGATGCCATTTTATATTGGGCTGGCAGAAATTTAGCACGAAAATACCCGTTAGAAACAATCGATGAAATGATCCAATTTTTCGTAATGGCTGGTTGGGGCGACTTAACAATCATTGAACATAAACGTCGTGAAATGCAATTTAAACTAACAGGTACTCTTATTGAAGAACGTGAGCAACAAAAAAGACATTCTTCCTACCAATTAGAAGCTGGTTTTATTGCCGAACAAATCCAAAAGCAACGCAGTGTGATTGCTGAATCTTACGAAGAAAAGAAAAAGCGCTCTAGCTCTGTTACATTTCTTGTGCAATGGGATGTAAAAGATCCTGTCGAAGTATAATACACATTTATCAGTCAACTAGACATCACGTCCAGTTGACTTTTTTATTCCTCTATTTGCGTGCAATGGGGGCTTCACTTTCCCTATAGTATAAACCATCACTTTCTATTATTTGTGACATTCTTGGATTACAAAAAAAGAAGACATTGCCACTTACAATGTCTTCCCTGTCAAATACGTATGAATGGTTTCGGCTATTTTTTGCGGCATTCCAGCTTCTATAATGTCTGCAACAGACGCTTCTTTCATTTTCTTTAGAGAACCAAAATGTTTTAAAAGTGTTTTCTTCCGTTTTTCTCCGATTCCTGGTATATCATCCAATGCTGATTGAATAACAGATTTCCCATGAATTTGACGATGAAACGTAATCGCAAAGCGGTGCACTTCGTCTTGAATACGCTGTAATAAGTAAAACTCCTGGCTGTTACGCTCTAATAAAATAGGTTCTGGCGGTTCACCAATTATTAAATGTGACGTGCGGTGTTTATCATCTTTCACGAGCCCTGCTGTTGGTATAGAAAGACCGAGTTCATTTTCTAACACATCAGCTACTGCGGCAAGATGACCTTTTCCGCCATCAATTACAATTAAATCTGGAAGTGGTAAGCTTTCTTTTAAAACACGGGTATAACGGCGGCGCACAACTTCACGCATCGATTCATAATCATCGGGCCCTTGCACCGTTTTAATTTTATATTTGCGATACTCTTTTTTAGCAGGTTTTCCATCGATAAAGACAATCATCGCGGAAACCGGATTTGTCCCTTGAATGTTAGAATTATCAAATGCTTCAATTCTATGTGGTGTTTCAATCCTTAGCTGTGCTCCTAAGTTTTCTACCGCCCTAATGGAGCGTTCTTCGTCGCGTTCAATTAAATAAAATTTTTCATGCAGCGCAATTTTAGCATTCTTACTTGCTAGGTCGACAAGTTCTTTTTTCTTGCCCCGTTTTGGCTGCGTTGCTTCTACATCCATAAATTTCCCAATCAATTCATGATCAATGCTGCTTGGCACGACAATTTCTTTCGGTTTAAAGTGGTTATTTTGTTCATAAAATTGCCCGATAAATGTTAGAAATCCTTCTTCCGGATCATCATAAATCGGAAACATCGAAACATCTCGTTCAATTAACTTTCCTTTTCGAACGAAAAATACTTGCACGCACATCCATCCTTTATCAACCGCATAACCAAATACATCCCGGTCGACTAAGTCGTTCATAATCATTTTTTGTTTTTCCATAATCGCATCCATATGAGCAATTTGATCACGCAATTCTTTCGCGCGTTCAAACTCTAATTTCTCTGATGCTTCAAACATTTTCGCTTCCAATTCCGAACGAATTTCTTTATGTCCACCATTTAAAAACTTAATAATTCCATCAACAATTTCTTTATTTTGTTCATCTGTTACCTCTTGTACACATGGCGCTAAGCATTGTCCCATATGATAATATAAACAAACTTTATCTGGTATATTTGTACATTTCCGAAGCGGATACATACGATCTAACAGCTTTTTCGTTTCATGGGCTGACTGCGAATTTGGATATGGACCAAAATATTTCCCTTTATCCTTTTTTATATTTCTCGTAATAAGCAAACGTGGCTCTTTTTCAGCTGTAATTTTAATAAATGGGTATGTTTTATCATCTTTTAATTGGATATTATACTTTGGATCATATTTTTTAATTAAATTTAATTCTAAAATAAGAGCCTCCAGATTCGAGGAGGTGACAATATATTCAAAATCAACAATTTCTCCTACAAGCCGAAGTGTTTTTCCATCATGTGAACCAGTAAAATACGAGCGCACACGATTTTTTAACACCTTGGCCTTCCCGACATAGATAACTGTTCCTTGCTTATCTTTCATTAAATAACAGCCCGGTTGGTCCGGTAAAATCGCTAACTTTTCTTTTAAATGCTCGTGCACTCGTATTCCTCCGTTCCTTTCATGTTTATCATTCGTATTTCTCTTAGAGAAATACAACAACCTCTTTCCCAACATACGTTCTTTTATTGTAATAGAAAGCAGGAAAAATTGAAAACATTATACACATTTCCATATTTTTTCGCATAAGAAAAAAGCTGCCACTTGGCAGCTTTTCCTCGGATTAGAAGTGTTTAGATACTAATTCAGCCAACGCTTCTTTCGGTTTGTAACCTAATGCTTGATCAACCACTTGACCATCTTTTAATACGAAAAGAGCTGGGATGCTCATTACTTCGAATTTACGAGCTGTTTCTTGATTTTCATCCACATCTACTTTTACTACTTTTACTTTATCGCCTAATTCTGCATCAATTTCTTCTAATACAGGAGCAATCATTTTACAAGGGCCACACCAAGGTGCCCAAAAATCTACTAATACAACACCTTCGCTTGCTTCAGCTGCGAAAGTTTGGTCAGTTGCGTTTACAATTGCCATTTTATTTCCTCCTTTATGAACCTTTAACCAAAGTATATCATTATCTTATATACGTGGCGAATAATATGTATCGTTAAATATTTTAACAAATAACTCAACCTTTATACTAGCAAAAATTCATTCAAACGAAGAAGCGAGAAGCAGGGGACCTCTCGCTTTTCTTTATTTTTATAGGGGTAATTACTTACTAGAAACTCATTATGCGCAACTTAAGAATGTACTTTTAACTTTTTAAACTCTTCTGTTAGAAGCGGTAATACTTCAAATAGGTCACCAACGATGCCATAGTCAGCTACTTTAAAAATATTCGCTTCTGGATCTTTGTTAATTGCTACAATAATCTTTGAGTTAGACATACCAGCTAAATGTTGAATCGCACCAGAAATACCACATGCAATATATAAATCAGGCGTTACAACTTTACCCGTTTGCCCAATTTGCAGTGAATAATCGCAGTACTCTGCATCACAAGCTCCACGAGACGCACCAACTGCTCCGCCAAGCACATCTGCTAATTCTTTTAACGGCTTGAAACCATCTTCACTTTTCACACCGCGTCCGCCAGCAATAATTACTTTTGCTTCAGAAAGATCGACACCTTCTGCTGTTTTACGAACAACATCTTTAATGATTGTACGTAAATCTTTTACATCGACTGTCATAGAAGAAACATCGCCTGTACGCGCTTCATCTTTTTCAAGCGGTGCAATATTATTTGGACGAATTGTCGCAAATAATACACCATCTGTTACAATCTTCTTCTCAAATGCTTTACCAGAATAAATTGGACGTGTGAACACAACATTACCACCAGCCACTTCTAACGCTGTCACGTCAGAAACAAGACCTGCCTCTAATTTCGCTGCAAGTTTTGGTGATAAATCTTTTCCTAATGCTGTATGTCCAAACACAATTCCTTCTGGCTTTTCTTCTTCATACACTGCTAGAAATGCTTGCGCATATCCATCAGAAGTATACGAAGCTAATTTCTCGCTTTCAACTGTCACAACGCGATCTGCACCGTAAGAAATAAGTTCTTGTGCGAATGAAGCGACGCTTTCACCTAGTAAAAGACTGACAACTTCTCCGCCTTCTGCAATTGTTTTTGCGGCTGCTACTGCCTCAAATGAAACGTTACGTAAAGAACCGTCACGAACTTCTCCCATTACTAATACTTTACGAGCCATATGTTTTCCCTCCTGGATATCCTAGTATTTTTTAAACTACTTTCGCTTCTGTATGCAATAGCGATACAAGTTCTTTTACTTGATCTTGCAGTTCGCCTTGTAACACTTTTCCAGCATCTTTCTTAGGAGGTAAATAGATTTCAATTGTTTTTGTTTTCGCTTCTACATCATCTTCATCTAAATCTAAGTCATCTAATTCTAACGTTTCTAGCGGCTTTTTCTTCGCTTTCATAATACCTGGAAGCGATGGATAACGCGGTTCATTTAAACCTTGCTGCGCTGTTGCTAAAAGAGGTAAAGATGTTTCGATGACTTCTGTATCCCCTTCTACATCACGCTCGATTTTTACGTTTGTACCGTCAATTTCAAGCTTTGTAATTGTTGTTACATATGGGATATTCAGCGCTTCCGCTACACGTGGTCCAACTTGTCCAGATGCACCGTCAATCGCTACGTTACCAGCTAAAATTAAGTCAACATCCTTCTCTTTTAAGTACTCAACAAGCACTTTTGCTGTTGTATATTGATCGCCATTTTCAACATCATCTTCAATGTTGATCAATACCGCTTTATCGCAGCCCATCGCAAGTGCCGTGCGAAGTTCTTTTTCACTATCTTCACCGCCAACAGTAACGACTGTCACTTCACCGCCTTGTGCATCTCTTACTTGAATTGCTTCTTCAATCGCATATTCATCGTAAGGGTTGATGATGAATTCCGCTTCGCCATCGTAAATTGCACCGTTTTTAATTGCGATTTTTTCTTCTGTATCAAATGTTCGTTTCATGAGTACGTAGATGTTCATTCTATTTACCCCCTTGTTTTTTAAAGGAAAATTTGGTTAATCCTAATATTCTGTTAATTTATATTAAAAAAATAGAGAACTACTTGCCGCTAAAAGAAGGTTTACGTTTTTCTAGGAACGCCGCTACACCTTCTCTTCCATCTTCGCTTGTGAACACTTCACCAAATATTTGTGCCTCACGTTGTACACCTTCATAGTAATGAGAAGACTTCGTAGTTTGCAGCAGTTCTAATACAGCACAGACAGATGCTGTGCTTTTTCCAGCAATCTTTTTCGCTACTCTTAACGTCTCTTCTAACAATACTTCCTCAGGAAATGCTCGGTTTGCAAGCCCAATCTCAGCTGCTTCCACACCTGAAATCGGATCGCTTGTTAACATCATTTCACAAGCTTTCGCTTTTCCAACATAACGCGGTAAACGCTGCGTCCCCGCAAATCCTGGAATCAATCCTAGCGTTAGCTCCGGTAAACCAATTTTTGCAGTCTCACTTACAAAGCGCATATGGCAAGACATCGCAAGTTCTAATCCCCCACCAAGCGCTGCGCCATGAATTGCCGCAATAATTGGCTTTGAGAATTTTTCAACGCGTTCAAAGATCACTTGTCCATGTTGCGATAATTTCGTTGCCTCTTTTGCTTCTTCAACAGCAGTGAACTCTTTAATATCCGCTCCCGCTGAGAAAAATCGGCCTTCTCCATGAACAAGTACAACGCGTACATTCTCATCCGTTTCCACTGCATCAAGTAGTTCACCAACTTCACTAATAACTTGTGAAGACATCGCATTTGCTGGCGGATGATTAATCTTTACAATTGCTATATAATCCTCCACCGTTACAGATAGGAAATTCAAATGTACTCCCTCCCCATTAATTGCGGTAACCACAAGCTGCTACTAATAGCTCATGCACCGTTTTCGAAATTGCGACCAAATCATATTTATGATCGCTCATTACCCAGTTGGTGACAACTTCATCTACTGTTCCGAAAATCATTTGTCTTGCCACGCGGACATTTAAATCCGTACGAAATTCTCCTTGCCTAATGCCAGTTTCTAAAATTTCGTCAATGACTTGCAAGTACCCTTTCAGCACTTCATTGATTTTGAGGCGTAAGTCTTGGTTAGATTGGCGAAGTTCTAGTTGCGTAACGATAGCAAGAGGGTCATTTTGCGAAAGTAAAGAGAAGTGTGTTTCTACCAACATAAATAACTTCTCTACAGCGCTTTCAATTCCTGCTGTTTTTTGCCGAATTGTTTCGATAAATTCTCCCATCTTCTCCTGGAATAAAGATATCAATATATCTTCTTTATTTTTGAAATATAAATATATCGTTCCATCGGCAACACCAGCTTGCTTTGCTATTTTGGAAACTTGAGCTTGGTGGTATCCATTTTCTGCGATGACAATCACCGCTGCATCAATAATTTGGTTATATTTAGGTCGATTCTTTTTCACAGTACTATCCCCTTCAAGAAGATGACTGAATGATGATTCATTCACATTTCAATAATACTGACTATTTCAAATATTGTCAATGCTATTTCCTCAAAAAAAGAAAGGGCATTAGCCCGTTTGCTCATCATCTTCCTTTTGCAACTCTTCCTCAACTAGCACACGACGCAAAATCTTCCCAACAGTCGTTTTCGGTAATTCCTTTCGAAACTCATATACTTTCGGAACCTTATACGCTGCTAAATATTTACGAGCAAATGCATTTAATTCTTCTTCTGAACATGTTGCACCATCTTTCACAACAACGAACGCTTTTACCGTTTCACCGCGATACGGGTCAGGCATACCCAAAACAACCACTTCTTGCACTTTTTCATGTTCATATAATACTTCTTCTACTTCACGCGGATATACGTTAAACCCACTTGCCACTATCATGTCTTTCTTCCGATCTTTCACATAAAAAAATCCGTCTTCATCCATATAGCCAACATCACCCGTATACAGCCACCCATCTTTCAATACCGCCGCTGTTTCCTCTGGCTTATTCCAGTAACCTTTCATCACTTGCGGACCTTTCACAGCAATTTCGCCAACCTCACCTACCGAGAGCGGTTCACCTGTTTCTAGTGAAAGAATACGCGCATCTGTACTTGGCCACGGCACACCAATACTTCCGGGCACTCGCTTTGTCCATAAAAAATTACCATGTGTAACTGGAGACGATTCTGTTAAACCATATCCTTCTACAAGCTTGCCACCTGTTACACGTTCAAATTGTTCTTGCACTTCAACCGGAAGAGCAGCTGATCCGCTAATACATGCGCTAATAGAAGAAACATCATATTTGTGGAGTTCAGGGTAGTTTAATAGCGCAATATAAATAGTCGGGGCTCCAGGAAATAATGTAACGCGATGTTTTTTAATTGCCTCTAATACCATTTTAATATCAAATTTTGGAATGAGGACCATTTTATACGCTTCCATAATTGACAGATTCATAACAGCTGTCATCCCATATACATGAAAAAACGGCAATACTCCGAGAATAACCTCTTCACCTGCCCGGCAATTATAAAGCCAATGCATTCCCATCCTTGTATTAGATACAAGATTTTTATGAGTAAGCATAACACCTTTTGGAAATCCTGTCGTCCCGCCTGTATATTGCAAGAGAGCTAAGTCTTCTTCGGGATCACACGGCACATCCACCGCTATATCCTCTGCATGTTCAATAGACTTCCAAACGTGAATATTCTCACTTTCTTTTACATGAACAACAAGATTTGTTTGTTTCTTCTGTACAAATGGATACAATAAATTTTTTGGGAATGGTAAATAATCGGCGATGCGTGTCACAATGACATGCTCGATATTCGCTCTAGACTGCACATTGCTGACTTTCGGAAATACAATATCGAGACAAAGAATAACTTTCGCACCTGAATCATGAAGCTGGTATTCAAGCTCTCTTTCTGTATAAAGTGGATTCGTTTGCACGACAACACCACCAGCTAATAGTGTTCCGTAATAACCGATCACACCTTGCGGACAGTTTGGCAGCATAATCGCAACTCGGTCCCCTTTTTCTAACCCAAGCCTCTGAAGATAATTGGCAAATTGCCTAACCTTACGATCTAGCTCTGCAAACGTAATATCTTTCCCTAGGAAATGAAGCGCTTTCTTTTCTGGATATTGTAAAGCAGCTTCCTGCAAATACACGTGAAGAGGCTTCATATCAAAGGAAATCGTGTGCGGAATTTCCTTTGGATAATTTTGCAGCCATGGTTTTTCCACTTCTAACTCCCCCTTCTCTACATTATAAAAACATAACTTCTCTGCGGTACGCCCGTTCTAACATAAATGAATGTGTATTCATGTTGCTTATTTTCATTATAGTATAGGGATTGCCTCGTTACAATCATAATATTCAGACTATTACAATCCTATTACCACCCTACAAATATTCTCCAGCACATGAGCATAAGACTGCGATTTTCTGTTTAGTTCTTCGTAAGAGCCTTCTTCAACAATAAATCCATCTACTAAAACAAAATCTCTTCTAAATTAAAATACTAGAAGGAAACGACAAAACTTTCACGAATTTACCATTTGAATCTAATCATAGGAGGTTTTTTCTATGTTCCAAACTGTAGAAGGTTTTTTAAAAGCATGGAAATACGAAGCAGATTCAACACAAAGAGTATTAGATATGCTAACTGATGAGTCACTGACACAAGAAGTTACACCAGACAACTGGACGTTAGGACGCATTGCATGGCACATTGTTACCACTATTTCTGTTATCGCATCACGTACAGGACTCCAGTTTGACGCACCAGCGAATGACTTCCCTGTTCCAACTTCAGCTCAGTTTATTGCAGACAGCTATCGTCAAACTGCTAGTGCATTTGTTAAAGCAATTCAAACACAATGGACAGACAAAGACTTAGCTATTTTAAATGACTTCTTCGGACAGCAAATGCCCAATTCAATCTTTCTTATGACGATCATCAATCACCAAAACCATCACCGCGGACAAATGACAGTCCTTATGCGTCAAGCAGGATTGAAAGTTCCTGGCATTTACGGTCCAGCAAAAGAAGAGTGGGCTGCAGCTGGAATGGAAGAGCCAAAGAGATAATATTTGCTTACTAAATGAAAATGAGGTTCCTTTTTTTGGAGGAACCTCATTTTCATTCTATGAGAACAAAACAAATTTCCCTGAAATCACTTATAATGGATACAAATGAATATTGGAGCTGAAACGTATGGATTATATAAGCTATCTACGAAATATGGTTGGACACGAAAAAGTAATTATGGTGGTCGCAGGTTGTTTTGTCTTGAATGAAAAAAACGAAGTGCTTCTGCAATTACGATCTGATAACGGCAAGTGGGGACAGCCTGGCGGATTTATGGAATTTGGCGAGACAGTCGAAGATACAGCAAGGAGAGAAGTGTTTGAAGAGACTGGTTTAAAATTAGGTAAGCTTGCATTCTTTAATGTGTATTCTGGAAAGAAATACGAAAGAACACTTGCTAACGGCGATCAAGTTGCCTTAGTGAAATTGACTTATATTTGCAAGGATTTTCACGGAACATTACATACTGATAACAAAGAAAGCTTACAGCTAAAATTTTTCCCCTTAGATAACTTACCTGAACTATGGCAGAATCAACAAGAAGTTTTTGACGATTTGTTGGAGTTTATGAAAATAAAAAACTAATGTTTTCTATTAAGTAAACAAAATAGCCATATGGTACGCACTCATCTGTGTTCGATATTCTATCAGACTCAGGTGAGTGCGTTTTTCTTGCAATCGTTCTGAATCATCACCTATTTTAAAAGCATTCTAATTCCAGTTATAACTATACTTGCCATCCCTATCCCCACTATAAGTAGATAAAACTTCTGCCCTGGATTTCTGTAATACAAAACTCCCCCTATTAAAAGCGCTATAAGCCCACCTACTAAATTAAGTACAAGTAAATCCATAATCGTTCCTCCCTAAATAGATCTTCGACATATAAGTCTTTGCTATGCAAAATACAACATAATCGCAACTTGCTTTCTCCCTTTGTTTTAAATCTCACATGTGGCATAAAAAGGCCCTGACCGCTTCTATACGCGGCCAAATGCTCTCGCCCTCCTCTATAAAAGGGGGTTGTCGCCCTTTTATACCTTTCTAAATCGCATCCTTTTTCTCAATGTCTCGAATTGCTAAGTAGGCAATCATCATTCCAACAGCTGCAAGGACAAACTGAATGGGAATAATCACGGCCACCGAGAATCCTGGATTAGTAGAACAAGCGAATGAAACGACAAACAATGATGATACAATTGTGACCGGAACAGAATATTTACGCATTCCGAAATATAGCGGAATTAAACTTGTACCTGCAGCAGCAACTGCAAAGGGAATCATTGTGATCGCTTGCTGCATCCAGTCCGTAAATGTAATCGAGTATGATATAAATGAAAAATATCCATGTAAAAGAAAGACAGCACCTGTAACAATCGTACTAGATAACCAAATTGTTATAAATGTCAATATCGCTATAATTGCTAATTTACTAGCAATGATTTTCTTCCGCTTAATCGGATAAGAGAACATGAGCATGATTGTCTTATTTTTATATTCTTCAATAACTAATTGCGCAAGTAATACTGCTGCAAACACAATAAACGTCGCCCTTACCATTGTCCCTATCAATAAAAAAGCATCCTCAGCATTCGTCATAATGACATCTTTTTCTACTTCCTGTATATAGTTCATGGAAATGAACAAAGCCGTAATAATGATGTTAGCAAGCATTGCTCCTTTTACATACCAACCAAATTTAAACTTCTTTATTTCTAGCTTCATGAGGTGTAGCATAATGGCCTCTCCTCCTAGTTCACCTAATTTATTTAAACAAATCCACTTGCTCTATTTTCCTTACGGTCATATATGCAATCAATAGTCCAACACAAGCTAATGTAATAGGGACCAAAATAATATCATATAAGGAATAATGACCAGATAAGCTTGATGTTAGCAGGGACATAATAATAACCGCCGATACAATCGTTGTTCGCACTGAATACTTTTTCATACCAAAATACAAAGGAATTAAGCTAATTCCAGTTGCTGCGATGGCATTCATTAATAATTTAGATGCATTTGGCAAAAGAATTGTCATCGTTAACGGCTCTGTTATGACTGAATAATATACATTTAATCCATAAAAGAAACTAAAAATTACAATGTCACAAATAACAATCGAAAGAAATGTAAAGATCATAATTATGAACAATTTTGCAATCATCATTTTTTTACGATTAATCGGATACATAAACATAACGGTCATCGTCTTTTCTTTAAATTCTTGAATAATAAATTTAGCAATTAAACTTGCTCCAAATATCATAAAGGTTGCCTTCACAAAAATATCAATAAACCGAAAAGCATCATCGTAACTTTTAAATTCCCCATCAAGCATAATTAATGTAATGAACCCTAACATAACAAGTAGCGCTATGAAGGCTCCTTTAATGACTGGCCATAATTTAAATTTAACAAGTTCTAATCTTATTAAATTAAGCATGGATTCCCTCTCCATTCATAAGATTTAAGAAGTACTCTTCCAATGAACTATTCTTTTTATTAATACTCTCAATTTCTATATCATTCATAATCAATGTTTTTGAAATAGCTTGCTGCGTTGCTGATGTGTCATAAATGCGAATTATATTTTCACTCATAATTTTATAATTTGTCAGGTGCAGTCTATTTTCTAACATATAAGCTGCTTGTTTCACATCTTGAACAGTAACTTCAATATACTCCGTTTGTTGCCCATTAATACTTTTCATGGAAACTTCTTTTATTAGCTTTCCGTTTTGAATGACACCAATTGTATCTGCCATTTGTTCCATTTCACCTAAAATGTGGCTAGACACTAACAGCGTAATTCCATATTCTTTACAAAGTATTTTAAATAATTCTCGTAACTCTTTAATGCCGATTGGATCCAAACCGTTAATTGGTTCATCTAAAATTAACAACTCTGGTTTTGTTGTAATTGCCCTTGCAATTCCTAGTCGCTGCTTCATCCCAAGTGAAAAATCTTTTACTTGCTTATCATCAACATTGTGTAAATTCACAAGGTCTAACGCCCTATCAATTGCTTTCTTGTCATAGAACCCCATATATTCGCAGTGTAAATTCAAATTCTCTTTAGCTGTTAGTTTTTCATAAAAAATTGGATATTCAATAATTGTCCCCATTCGCTTTAGTACTTCATATGATGTATCTGTTAATTTCTCACCGAAAATCTCAATCTCACCGCTCGTCGGTTTAATTAAATTCGTGATCATTTTCATAATCGTTGTTTTACCAGCACCGTTTGGTCCAAGAAATCCATATATTTCACCCTGTTTCACATGCATATTTACGTTAGAAATAACTTCTTTACCTTGAAACACTTTCGTTAATTGATTCGTTCTCAATACGTACGTCATTTTCCATTCCCCTTTCGCTCCCGTTCTATATTTATATAATAAGCAATGAAATTCTCTTTTTTCTTACCTGTTCCTTACAAATTTCTTAAGTTAAAAAAGCTTGTAGAATTGCTCTTTCTACAAGCTAATAATTGATTCTTCTTAACATAACCGTAAATACCGTTTTCTCATAAGGCGTACTAGATAGATGAATTTCTCCCCCTAATGCTTCTACAAGACGCTTCGTAATCGTCAGTCCAAGTCCACTTCCTTGATACAAACGATTGCGTGAATCTTCTAATGTGTACATCCGTTCAAACACTTTATCGATATGAGATTCAGAGATTCCTTTTCCTTTATCCCATATGTCCACGTACACAAATTGCTCATCACTTCGCAATGTAATCCCTAATGTTTTTCCGTCTCCCCCGTAGGCAATTGCGTTTGAAATTAAATTATTCATAATTCTTCCAAGCACTTCTGTGTTTCCATGCGCATATATCGGTGTTTCCGGTATATCGATATGAACGTCAAATCCTTGCGTTGTTAATAAATCATAAAATGACAGCATATGTTCCTGACAAATTTCATTCATATAAATCCGTGTCATTTCAATATCTTTATCTCCGGATTCTAGTTTAGCAAGGTCGAAAAATTTATGTATAAGATCCAGCACTTCTAACGTTTTCGTATGAACTTTTTCTAGTAATACCTTCCGATCTTCTTTACTTATCGTTTTATCTACATTTAAAATTTCTATATAACCAAGAATAACTGTAAGCGGCGTCTTTAAATCATGCGAAATGTTAGAAAGCATTTTTCTCATGGAGATTTCCAGTTTTGAATGCTTCGCAATTGTTTTTTTCTTTTCATCTAATAAATAATTAATCGCCACTAATAATGCCTTCAACTCTTTATCATCTGTCACAACTAATAAGTTTTCATTCGTTTTCTTTTCTAAAATCATATGAAGCTTTTCATATGTATAACGTAAATTCGCACTTCGATTTTTTCCCTTGCGATATTGTAAATAAATGATACCAATTAATAAAAAAATAATTGCCGTTAAAAATAAAACCATTCTATATCACTTCCAGTTTATAACCGATGCCCCATAATGTCTTAATGTACTGCGGCTGAGAAGGATCGTCCTCAATTTTTTCCCGCAGTCTTCTCATATGCACATTTATGACATTCTCATCACCGTAATATTCTTCATTCCAAATTAAGCTATAAATTTGTGCCTTCGTAAACACGCGATTTTGATTGGTCGCAAATAGTTTTAATAGCTCAAACTCTTTCGATGTAAGTTTAATAGTTTCGTTGTTTTTTTGAACAGTAAAATTAGCCGTATCAACTTTCAAATTTCCAATCACAATTATGTCCTCTTGCTTTTGCTGCGGAGCGGAATACGTAGTTGACCGGCGAATTCCCGCCTTCACCCGTGCCGATAGCTCAATCATAGAAAACGGCTTACAAATATAATCATCTGCGCCAAGTCCAAGTCCTAACGCCTTATCAAGATCCGTATCCTTTGCGGACATAATTAAAATCGGAACAGAACTCTTTTTCCGAATCATATTCATCACTTCTAAGCCATCTATTTTAGGCATCATAATATCAAGAATAACTAAATCAAACTGATCTTCTAAAAACTTAGAAAACCCTTCCTCTCCATCCGAAGCTACCGCCACAATAAATCCATCTTTCGTTAAATACCCATTCACCATTTCTTGAATCGATATATCATCTTCTACTAATAAAATTTTATGTTGCACACCATCACCCGTTTTCTTGAAAATTTATAATTATATTGTAATATGGTGGTTGAATTTGGTAAATACAATATACGGAGTGGATCACATATAAATATAACCATATTCCTATCATTCTTTTATCCTAACTATCATGTAGCCTCATTCCTCGTTTTAATTTCTCATATATGAATACAATTACCTTCAAACAACTTTTATTCCCCACAAAAAAAGCAATATTCAATAATATTATGAATCAGACAAGCATACAAGCAAAAGGAATACAATGACATATAAATAAATTATATTCTAAAAGAAAGGAGTTTTATTATTCTTGTCAGCAAAACACTTTAATTCTTATGGGCATCCTGCTCCGCCTCCAAACTATCCAAGGGAATCCGCTGTATTTACGACAGGACCTGTATGGAGAAATCCCAATACCGAGATCGTGATCGTCACGCTATTAAATGAGGATTACAATATCCCCCAAACCGTCACTGTATCCGTGTTAGATTGGCAAAATACGTATAATCCGGCTGAAGTTTCCAAGTCTGCATTTTTATATGGACAAGTCGTCAATCCACCTGTAAACACCGCACAAACGATTCAACCTCAACAAAACAGCATCGTTCCGCCCGGCAACATTCAACCAATTCTCACACCGTTTACGTTTACAATTCCTCCGCGCAATCTTCTCGTGATTCACGCATCCCTTCCAAATTCCTTCCAGATGCCAAGTCCTTGCTACGAAGTACTTGTGACTTCTCAACATGGACCTGCCAAGTGTGTCATCACGAACACATTTGGAATCAATGCTGCCGGTGTTCCGCAAGAAGGAAATACAGCCTTGCACCATCAATTTTCATCTACTCCGGCCATCTCACATGGTCTCCCACATTATCCTTACGCTCCCCTTAGCCCTGTTGCTCCATAAGAGAACAAATTATTACAGATCCACAATTTAGAGATACAAGTGAAAAGCCCCTTCAGTTCATACACTGGAGGGGCTTTTCGTTAATTAGCTCGATACATGGACTACCCATTCGTTTTAACGTATTTCCAAAGAAGTCCTTTACGACAACTGTTACCATATTCATGGTCGTGTCCAAAATCTCTGTAACCTCCATTGTCATTAAATACAAAACTTTTGTAAATACTCCCTTTTCCCCTAAAATATTCTTCACCCTTATATTCGCTATTTTGAATAAAAAGGTTCAAAAAAATTTTTATGAATACAAAAAACTATTAAAAGAATGTGGCGGGTTCTTCAGGGACTATCTTCTCGTCGCTCTCCCATGTTTATTACGCTATTAGAGACCCACGACCCATTTCCCCGTCGAAAATCCCTATAGAACTTCTTATTTACGTGTAGCTTCATTTCTTCTCCCAACAATGATATGATGGAGTTCACTACAAATGTTTACAATTCACTGTATATAAAAGGAGATTTCATATGTCAGAAAATAAAAAAGTAAGCTTAGCCGATGTAATGCGTGAGCAACTTGCGAAGAAAAAGCAAGGAAATGGAAATGGAGCTAATGCGAAAAATCAAAATCAAGCAACGAAGAAGCTACAAAATCAACAAACGAAAAAACCAAACAATCAACGCAGACGCACAGGTGTATAAATGAACGGACAGAAACGCGCAAATATATCGCCTGGTCTCGAAGTTGATATTGTACTAAAGCAAGATCAGCGTACTGGAAAGTTAACGAGAGGGATTGTGAAAGACATTTTGACAAACTCACCTTCTCATCCACATGGCATAAAAGTACGTTTACAAGACGGACAAGTTGGCAGAGTACAGCACATTGTACAATAAAAAAGGAACTCATTTTATACTAATGGGTTCCCTTTTGAGGTGCAAACATTACAAATAACATCAATAAACGCAAAGAAGGGATAGCTTAATGGCTATCCCTTAAATTCTCTATCGACTCCCGTTAAATAAATATGTTATCTATTTTTATTGAGTATCTTCATCGCTTTTGTACTCCAAAATATCACCTGGCTGACAATCCAAAGTCTTACATATCGCTTCTAATGTTGAAAAACGAACCGCTTTTGCTTTCCCATTTTTCAGAATAGAAAGATTCGCCATAGTAATTCCAACCCTCTCCGAAAGCTCCGTTACGCTCATTTTTCGTTTTGCTAACATCACATCAATGTTAATAATAATTGTCATATCCTCCACCTCAGACCGTCAAATCATTTTCTGATTTTATGTTAATCGCTTCTTGTAGAAGCCGTTGGAGGATAGCAGCAAAAACGGCGATAACCAACGAAGCAAAAATGATGGTGAGTCCCATTAATCCAATAGGAGGGTCAACTTTCTTCGCTATAAAATGAAAGAGTGGCAAGCCTAATACATACAAACCACTGATTGTAATCGCACAGCACTTTACGTTCTTTAACGCCTTTACAGATAATTCCGAGAACGCTGTGTTCTCGTCAATGTATCGTAAAAGATTGAAAGCCTGATAGAGAGCAAAGTAAAAGGGCACAGCCGCTCCATACATCACGATGAAAACGAGATATTTCATTGGGGCAATATTTGGATACAGTTTCGCTGCGAAATTCGCCATATGGGGCACTAAAAATATACATAAAGCAAGAACTGCAATTCCAGCCAGAAAAATAATTACCTTTAAGAAAGTGGTTGAACCTCGTTTAACATTCATTTAAAACACCTCACTTATTTCATAACAACATGATTTTAGCACTTAATTTATCGTTTTACAATAAATTAATATTGTTTTTCATTATACCGTTATTGAAATATCAATTTTAACAAAAATAAAAAGCATTTCTCATTACAAAGAAACGCTCTTACTTTAAAAGGTTAAATAAACCTATTTTAATTTTTCAACCTATAAGTTACTAGTATGCAAGACCAGCCATGACATGCTCTCGCCTATCTAAAAAAGGTTTTTACTTTATTTTTTTAATAAACACTACTTTTAAATAATCACCTTCTGGAAACTGTGAAATCGTCCGGAAGTCCTCTGGTAATGAATGTTCTTCTAATACTTTATACTTGCCGTTCATTTCTTTAAATGCTGTATCAATGAAGCCTTTGAACTTTTTCATACCGAAAGTACTGCAATTTGTAGAAGCGACAATGATACCGTTATTTTCTGTAATCGCAATTGCTTCTTTTAATAAGTTTTTATAATCTTTAGCCGCGCTAAATGTATATTTTTTTGAGCGTGCAAAGCTTGGTGGATCTAGAATGACCATATCAAACTTCAGTGCTTTCTTTACTGCATATTTAAAATAGTGAAATACGTCTTCTACGATAATATCTTGCGCTTCATAATCAACGTCGTTCACGCTAAATTGCTCAATTGTTTTACTTAAACTGCGGTTTGCAAGATCCACACTTGTTGTTTTTGTCGCCCCGCCAAGTGCTGCAAAGACAGAAAATGCACCTGTGTAGGAGAACATATTCAAGACTGTTTTGCCATCTGCATATTTGTCACGAATTTGCTTTCTTACATTACGTTGATCTAAAAAGACACCGACCATTGCTCCGTCATTTAAATATACGGCAAAGTTAACACCATTCTCTTTGACGATAATCGGAAATTCTCCGCGTTCTCCTGTTACGAAATCGTCTTCTTCAATATATTGTCCTTTCGTATCAAAGCGTTTTTTCTGATAGATCGCTTTATATGTAGCCACATTCTGTAAGGACTCGATAATCTCTTTACTAAATTGATAAATGCCTTCGCTATACCAGCTAATCACGTAATACCCATCATAGTAATCGATGATTAAGCCACCAATTCCATCACCTTCACCATTGAACACGCGAAATGCTGTTGTATCTGTGTCTTCATAGAAATTTTTACGTTTACTTAAAGCAGATTTAATCTTCTTTTCAAAGAGGGCTTGATCGATTTGTGCTTGTTCTTTTCTTGTTAAAATCCAGCCATATCCTTTATTTTGCTTTCCATAATATCCTGTACCAATAAACTTATTTTTGTCATCTACAAGTTTTACGATTGTACCTTCTACATTTACATCATGTAAATTTATAATCGCTTCTTTTGAAATAAGTGGATAGCCACTTTTTAATTCGTTTGTATATTTTGTTTTAACCTTTAAAATGACTTCTGTTTTCATTACCTATCCTACCTTTCCATTTCAATGCTTTCTAGCTGTTAAGAAAGGCCCTACACGAAGTCAGAAGTTTTGTAACAACTTTTTTTATGTATGAAACCACTCTATGTTAGAAGCACAGAAATAGGGCCGTTTATTTAGTATCGCCAATAAAGTGAAACTTCCATCAGTGATGCTTTTCTCACTGATGGTTAGTTGAACTAATCGGGCATTAACGGTCCCTTTTATCTATACACGTTATTTTTTTATCTGCCCGACAAGCCTTCACCCTTTTTTATGAAAAAAATTAGGTGTAAGTACTTGATTCGGATAAGGCTTATGATAAATGTGCGTCGCTGCAGGAGAAACAGGTGGAATTAACCATACCCAATTCCCTGTGACTAAACGACCGCATGCTGCTTCTTGCTTCTCAAATTGACCAAACTGCTGCGCAGCTGTATGGTGATCTACAATCGTTACACCTTGTTTTTTGAAAGAGTGTAAAACGGCTATATTTAATTCTATTAATGCCTTGTCTTTCCAAAGTGTACTGTTTCTTGACGTATCTAATCCCATCATCTCCGCAATAGCTGGAAGTAGATTATAACGATCATGATCAGCTAAGTTGCGTGCACCAATTTCTGTTCCCATATACCAGCCGTTAAAAGGAGCAGCTGTATAAGAGATACCGCCAATTTCTAAGCGCATATCTGAAATGATTGGAACACCATACCATTTTGCTTCCAAAGTGAAAAATGGATATTCCGGATGTTCTAACGGCACTTCTTTTACAGATCCCTCTGGGATTGGCATATATACCGGTTCGTTTCCATCTATTGAAAATACAAGTGGCAGCACATCAAAATGTGTTCCCTTCCCTCTCCAGCCAAGTTCTTGACAAAATGATGAGAAGGATAAGGAATGAGAATCACCGATAATGCCTTGCTCGGTTTCATAACCCGCATAGCGAATTAATTGGTGGTTATAAATTCGAATATGATTTTTCTCGTTTTGATGTTGTTTAAAAATAGTAATCGTAGGTAGAATTTTCCCGTCATTTGTCGCATATTGAATGTGATGAAGCAGTGCCTCATATATCCCTTCCCCATCATTTACATCACGCGCATCTAATACATGAAGCTTATTCCAAAACAGACGACCGATACAGCGATTACTATTTCTCCATGCCATTCGTGCCCCGTGAACAAGCTCTTCAAAAGTATGCTCATACGTTCCTGTCATTTGTATTTCAGATTCAATTTGTGATAATCTATCTTGCATTTCATGAGACTTTTCTAGCTCGTTGTAGCAATCTGTAATAAAATTAGTTGCTTCCTCTAACAGTTTTTTTGTTGTAATCATAGTGTCTCCTTCTATTCCTGTGTAACATTCTCTATTATACAAAACATCTTCTACTCATGCCTAGAAAACAGACAATGAAAAAGAACACCAAAAACGGTGTCCTCTCCCTTATTTCGCAAAAAACAGCAAATATATAACCCCAATGATAAAAAACGTTCCGCAACAAGCTAACAATACTTTTGCAAGTTTGTCCATAAACATAGCCGTTTCCCCTTTGCTTCGTTTCCTATTTCAGTTCTACAACTGTAACACCAAGGCCACCTTCACCCATATCACCATAACGGAAGCTTTTCACACCACGATGTTTTTTCAAATAATCTTGTACACCTTGACGCAGTGCCCCGGTTCCTTTTCCGTGAATAATCGAAACGCGCGGATAGCTTGCAAGCTGCGCATCATCCAAATATTTTTCTACACGTGCTAGCGCATCTTCAAAACGTTCACCACGAAGATCAAGTTCTAACGAAACTTGATAGTCTCTTCCTTTTACCGCTGTCACTGCTTTTTTCTCAACAGGATTTGGTGTGTTAATATATTCCATATCAGACTCTTTCACCTTCATCTTCAAAATTCCGATTTGGACGTTCCATTCGTTGTCGCTTACTTTTTTCAGAAGCTGACCTTTTTGACCGAACGTTAATACTTTTACTTCGTCGCCTGGTCTTAACACTTGTTTTGGTGCTGTGTTTTTCACTTTTGTTTGTTGTTTTTTCACAAGCTCCGGCGCTGCCCCTGCTAAACGGCTTTTCGCCTCAATTAGCTCATGATCTTTAATATCAGCAAGCTTTGCTTTTCGCAATTGACGAAGTTCACGAATAATTTCTTCTGCTTCCTTCTTCGCCAATTCGACTTTTTCTTCGCCTTCTTTTTGTGCTTTTAGTAATCTTTCATCACGCTCTTCGTTAAATTCAATAATTTGACGCTGCAGTTCTTTATGAAGTTTTTCAGATTGCTTGCGAAGCTCTTCTGCTTCATTCCATTCACGCTCAGCGTTCTTTCGACTTTCTTCCAGCTTAGCTATCATATTTTCTACTTTATTTGATTCCGTACTAATATGACCACGGGCACGATCAATTACACGGTCAGATAACCCAAGACGTTTTGAAATTTCAAAAGCGTTACTTCTCCCTGGTACACCAATTAACAATTTATACGTTGGGCTTAATGTGTTTACATCAAACTCAACACTTGCATTAACAACTTGTTCACGATTATAGCCGTACGCTTTTAGCTCAGGGTAATGCGTCGTTGCCACAACGCGCGCGCCGCGATTATACACTTCATCTAAAATGGAAATCGCAAGTGCAGCCCCTTCTTGCGGGTCTGTCCCTGCTCCTAATTCATCAAACAATACTAAGCTTTCAAAGTCAGCCTGTTCTAAAATATCAACAATGTTTACCATATGAGAGGAGAATGTACTTAAGCTTTGCTCAATTGATTGCTCATCACCGATATCAGCAAACACATTTTTAAACACACAAATTTCGGACTCATCTAAAACAGGAATGTGCAAACCAGATTGTGCCATTAAAATACAAATCCCTACCGTTTTTAATGTAACTGTTTTACCACCTGTATTCGGTCCAGTAATAACGATTGTTGTAAAGTCTTTTCCAAGCACAATATCGTTTGGCACAACAACTTTCGGATCAATAAGCGGATGACGTGCTTGGCGTAAGTTCATATAACGCTCATTGTTCAAAATTGGTTTCGTTGCTTTTAATCGTTTTGCATAGAAAGCTTTTGCGAAAATGAAATCAAGTTCTGCCACAACATCAACGTTTTCTAAAATGATATCAGCCTCGATAGCTACTTCTTCTGTTAGCATCATTAAAATACGTTCTACTTCTTGCTTTTCTTTCACGCGCGCTTCTTGTAGTGCGTTATTCAGTTCTACAATAACTTGCGGTTCGATAAATAACGTTTGGCCAGAAGCAGATTGGTCATGAACGATACCACCATATACACCGCGGTATTCTTGTTTAACTGGAATTACATAGCGATCGTTACGAATCGTTACAATTGCATCTGACAACATCTTCTGTGCGTTAGAAGAACGCGTCATATTTTCCAGTTTTTCGCGAATTCGACTTTCCGCAGTGCGAATTTGCTGGCGGATACCACGTAATTTTTCACTCGCACTATCAACTACTTCTCCGCCATCACTAATACAATTTGTAATTTTCTTTTCTAAATCATATAAGGATACAATGCGCGCTACATATGTATCTAAAATCGGCAGTTCCACACCATTTTCAATCATATCTTCAATAAATCGTTTCATCTGGCGGCTGCCATACATCGTACTTGCAATATCTAAAAGTTCATGCGGGCTTAGCATACTACCAATTTTCGCCCGCTTTACATTTGGACGAATATCAAAAATCCCACCAAGCGGCACATGCCCTTTTAAACGGATGACCTTCGCAGCCTCATCTGTTGTTTCCTGCATTTTTACCACTTCTTCGTAATCTGTGCTTGGCACAAGCCCTTTTACTTTATCTCGTCCAAGTGAAGAAGCAACGTGTTCCAGCAATTGTTCTTTTACTTTTTCATATTCTAATACACGCAACGTTCGTTCTAACATAGTTGCTGCCCCCTTGTGTTACTTATTACGCTTAATATAATCTAATAAACGTTCAATATCCCACGTGTTAATAACTGTATCTTTTTGAATCCAACCTTTGCGCGCAGCTGCAGTACCAATTTCCATATCCTCTAGCATTTCAAGCGTATGAGCATCTGTATTAATGGCGATTTTCACACCCGCATCTTGCGCTTGCTTTAACAGCTTCGCACTTAAGTCTAAACGGTTTGGATTTGCATTTAATTCAAGTACAGTATTTGTTTCTTTCGCAAGCTCAATTAATAAATCTGTATCGACATCATAGCCTTCGCGGCGACCAATTAAGCGGCCTGTTGGATGCGCAATCATTGTTACATGATGATTTTCAATTGCAGCGCGTAGGCGCTTCATAATTGTTTCACGATCTTGTGAGAAACTAGAATGAATAGCTCCGATTACATAATCAAGTTCTGCTAATACGTCATCATCAAAATCAAGTGTTGCATCTGGTAAAATGTCCATTTCAATACCGCGTAAAATAGTGATATCCGGATACTTTTCATTCAGACGTTCAATTTCTTTTCCTTGTTCACGAAGGCGCTCTTTCGTTAATCCATTCGCCACCTTTAAGTACTGAGAATGATCCGTAATCGCCATATACTTATATCCACGAGCACGACATGCTTGTACCATTTCTTCAATAGAAAAAGCACCGTCACTCCATGTTGTATGCATATGTAAATCACCTTGAATATGAGAGAACTGAACGAAATTTGGGTACTGCTCAATTAGATCAATCTCTTTTCCATCTTCACGCACTTCTGGCGGGATGAATGGAAGTCCAAAGTGTGCAAAAAACGCTGCTTCTGTCTCGAATGTCTGCACTTCTCCCGTTTCTAAGTTTTCAACGCCGTATTCACTAATTTTCTCGCCCTTATCTTTGGCAATTTGGCGCATTCTTACATTATGGTCTTTTGAACCTGTGAAGTGATGCAAAGTAGTAATAAACTCTTCCGGTTTCACCAGACGGAAATCAATCGAAATATCATACTCATACTGAAGGCGTACAGAAACCTTTGTATCACCGCTTGCGATCACTTCAATCATATTATCAAACTGCAGTAAATGCTCACGCACTTTTTCTGGTTCTGTTGTCGCAATAATAAAATCTAAATCTTTCACTGTTTCACGAACGCGGCGCAAACTACCAGCACGAGAATAGCGAATAATTTCTGGTATATTCGACAATTTCCGCTCTATTTCCCCGGCAATAGGAAGTACCATTGCGATCGGAAGACGTTCTGGCCTGGAACCAACCTGCTCGATTGCCTCTAGTATTTTCTCTTCCGTTTTCTTACCAAACCCAGCAAGAGCTTGCACTTGCTTTTCCTCGCAAGCTTTCTTTAACGTTTCCATATCTACAACGCCAAGTTCTTTATATAACTTCGCGACTTTTTTCCCGCCAAGACCTGGTAATTTTAAAAGCGGTAATAAGCTGCTTGGTACTTCTTTTTCAAGCTCTGTAAGCACTTCTGATGTTCCAACTTCAATATATTCTGCGATAACGGCCGCTGTTCCTTTTCCGATTCCTGGTATTTTTGTGAAATCTTCAATTTCTGAAAGGCTGCGATCATCACTTTCTAACGCTGCTGCCGCTTTACGAAATGCTGATATTTTAAAAGGATTTTCCCCTTTTAGTTCCATGAAAAGTGCAATTGTTTCAAGTAGTTTAATCACTTGTTTTTTATTTATTTTCATTCTTCTCCCGCCTTCCCATCATAGAAAAAAACTTCTCTTTCTAAAGAAGAGAAGTTATACCTTGCTGCTTGTCTGCCATAATTCCTTAACTTTTTCAGAAAGAATCGGTGTATCATTTACAATTACTTTGCTTATTGTTGACGTATTAAGCGACGTTTGTACTTGTTGAACAGGAAGTACCGTACCGATCACAATTAATACAAACAATATAATATACACTTCTAAAAAACCTAAAACCGCCCCGCCTAATGCGTTAACCTGTTTCACAACAGGGATTTCTGTAAACATGTTCAAAAGCTGTCCAAGCAATGTTAGTGCGATTTTTGTAGTGATAAATAACGCAATAAACGAAATAGCTTGGTAAAAGACTGTTTCCATGCTATTTGCATCGATCCAATTCGGCACATTTATTTCTTGCTTAAATGGATACGGAATAATTTTTTGCAATGCAGGTGCTAAATCTTTGCAATACCAATATGCTACAAGATAAGCAATAATAAAGCTTACTAACTTTACAAGCTGCAGTACTAGTCCTCTTCTTAAACCAAGAAGAAAACCCATAACAAGCAGTAAAATGATTATAATATCAACCATGTTATTCCATTCCTTTTTGTCTCATTCTTTCTTTCAACTTTTCATTTTCTTCTTTTAATTTTATATAATCATGTACGACATTGACTGCTGTCAACACCGCCAATCGATTTGTGTCAAGCGAAGGATTCTTAGCATTCAGTTCGCGCATTTTATCATCCACAATCGCCGCGACAATGCGTATATGACTTGTACTTTCATCGCCAACAACTGAATATTGTTGACCGTAAATTTCTACATTAATTCGACTTCGATTTCCCTTTTGTTGTGACAACTTACTGTCCTCCAATCCCGTACAGAATCCTAAAGATTATCATACCATGAAAAAACATCATATGGAAACAGAAACAACTATTCGATATGATAAAAATATAAATAATGAAAAAGGAGCAACCATTTTGTCAAATTCTATTGTTATTCAAGTAAACTCTGCGGTTATAGAAGACATGAAATCAAAGTACGCACAAGCCGTGCAGCCAAAAGTACCTCAAGGCGGCGTCTTCATGGCAAAGGTTCCATCTTGCACAATTACAGCCTATAAATCAGGAAAAGTGATGTTTCAAGGTGGACGTGCAACAGAAGAAGCGAGCCAGTGGCAAGCAAATGCCGCGCCGCCAAAACCTTCTGTCAAGAAGAGTGTAGACAACCATGCCTATGCACCACCAGCTTCTATCGCTACCATGTCTATTCTCGGTTCAGACGAAGTTGGAACAGGAGACTATTTTGGACCGATGACAGTTGTTGCTGTATACGTAGATGCGACGCAAATTCCATTATTAAAAGAACTTGGCGTGAAAGACTCCAAAGGCTTAAATGATACCCAAATTTGTGAAATCGCAAAGCAACTACTAGCAGTTGTCCCTTACAGCTCTCTCGTTCTGCATAACGAAAAATATAACGAAATGTTTGAGAAAGGCTACAATCAAGGACACCTAAAAGCATTGCTTCATAATAAAGCTATCACAAACTTATTGGCTAAAATTGCACCGACGAAACCAGAAGGCATCTTAATTGATCAGTTCACACAACCGACTACATATTATAAATATTTAGCCAAACAAAAAAACGTTCAGCGCGAAAATGTCTATTTTGCTACAAAAGGCGAAAGTGTACATATCGCCGTTGCAGCAGCTTCTATTTTGGCTCGCTATTCATTCGTAAAACAGTTTGATGAACTAAGCAAAAAAGCAGGCATGCCGCTTCCAAAAGGCGCTGGGAAACAAGTCGATATTGCCGCAGCGAAATTGATTCAAAAGCTTGGGAAAGAAAGATTACCTGAGTTTGTGAAATTACATTTTGCAAATACAGAAAAGGCGTTTCGATTGTTGAAGAAATAGTTATTTTTCATTATGGACAGGATACGTATAGGCTAAACAAAGGGCTCATTCAATATATCGACCGTCCTTTAAAATATATCGGCGCTTCGAGACATTTTAAAGCCCTTCCAACGACATTCGACATGCGAGTAATCGAGCTACTCACCTGAATCATGCCGAAAAGTGAAATGAGCTGACTAAAAAATGGACTTTAGTCAGCTCATTTGTTTGTACTACTCTGTTTTAAACGTCTCTGTAACTTTTTTTGAGACTTCTTTTAAATCATAAAACTCAATACGATTCTTCTCTGGCTTATCTTTATGTCCAATCACAACGTCCCCATCATCTTCTATCCAAACAAAATAATTTTCAGTTGACCCGTTATCATAATAGATAGACATATTGTAGTGAACGGTAGATTTAGCCTCTTCATCTAATGACAATGTTTTCGGCTCATCTCCGTTCCCCTCCAATCCTACCTGCTCCATCGCAGATACAAGCTGTTTTATATCTTTCGCTTTTTTCAATACTTTCGTGCCTTTCGTTTTCGTAGATGTCAGCTGAATTTCCTTTATCCCTTTTCCTTGAAACGTAACAACCTCTGCCTCTTGTGATGTTGGAACTACTTGTTCTTGCTTTTCATTTCCACATGCACTTAAACCAATTAGCATGATTGCTAAGAAACACATCATTCTTTTTTTCACAAATTCAGCTCCTTTCCCTTCTACGTAATGTTTCTCCTTATTCCGTATCTCTCCCTGCTCAAAAAAAAATAAAAAGGCATATCAATCAGCTGAATTGCTGTTGATATACCTTTTTTCAATCTTAAAACTCCGCAGAACCTGGTGTTCTTGGGAATGGAATTACGTCACGAATGTTTGCCATACCAGTGATGTACATTAAGAAACGTTCGAAACCTAGACCAAATCCAGCATGTTTTGTACCGCCGTATTTTCTAAGCTCTAAGTACCACCAGTAGTCTTCTTCGTTCATGCCTAGTTCTTTAATTCTATCTACTAAAACATCCATTCTTTCTTCACGTTGACTTCCGCCGATTAATTCGCCGATGCCAGGAACAAGTAAGTCTGTTGCAGCTACTGTTTTTCCGTCATCATTTAAGCGCATGTAGAATGCTTTAATTTCTTTTGGATAGTCTGTTACGAATACAGGACGTTTGAATATTTCTTCTGATAAATATCTTTCGTGCTCTGTTTGTAAATCAATCCCCCATTCTACTGGGTATTTGAAGTCAGCACCTGATTTTTGAAGCACTTCAATTGCTTCTGTGTATGTGATACGTCCGAAATCAGAGTTGATTACGTTATTCATGCGCTCAAGAACTGTTTTATCAACGAAGCTGTTGAAGAACTCCATTTCTTCTGGTGCATGCTCTAATACGTATTTCATTGCATATTTCAGCATATCTTCAGTCAACTGCATTACATCTTCTAATTCAGCAAATGCAATCTCAGGCTCAAGCATCCAGAACTCAGCAGCGTGGCGAGTTGTGTTAGAATTTTCAGCACGGAATGTTGGACCAAATGTGTATACATCGCGGAATGCTAATGCATATGCTTCAGCATTCAATTGTCCACTTACTGTTAAGTTTGTTTCTCTGCCGAAGAAGTCTTTTGAATCGTCTACTTGTCCATCTTCACCTTTTGGCACGTTGTTCATGTCATGCGTTGTTACGCGGAACATTTCGCCTGCACCTTCCGTATCACTTCCTGTAATAATTGGTGTATGAACGTGTACAAAATTGCGCTCTTGGAAGAACTTATGAAGCGCATAAGCTGCAACAGAACGTACGCGGAACGTTGCTGAGAATGCATTCGTTCTTGGGCGTAAATGAGCGATTGTACGTAAATATTCAAACGTATGACGTTTCTTTTGTAACGGATAATCAGAATCTGATAATCCTTCAATTTCGATTTTATCCGCTTTAATTTCAAACGGCTGCTTTGCAGTTGGTGTTGCGATTAATGTGCCCTCTACTTTAATAGAAGAGCTCAATGGAAGTTTCGTAATTTCAGTAAAGTTATCTAATTCTGTATCGAAAACGATTTGAACGCCTTTAAAGAAGCTACCATCGTTTAATTCGATAAAACCAAATACTTTTGAATCACGTAAGTTACGGATCCAACCTGATACTTGTACTTTTTGGTCTACATATTTATCAGTTTCTCTATATAGACTTTTTACTAATGTGTTTTCCATAGTAAAATTCTCCTTTACTTATATTTAAATACAAAAAAACCTTCCATCCATAAAGGGACGAAAGGTTAAACTTCGCGGTACCACCCAATTTGTCATAAAGACCAACTCTAACTCGTATGTATATACATACTTCCCGGTTTGTAACAGGCCGGATTCCCGTCTAAGTCTACTCTTGAATACACAATTCAATTTCGGTTAGCAACTCCAAGGTGTTCTTCACATATACCGCCTCATCAGGCTCGCACCGTCCCTGACTCGCTTTGGATTATAGTATATACTACTTTTCCTTATCATCGTCTTTTCTTTTGTTAAACTAAAATTAATGTACTACATTCCTTTGAAAGATGCAAGCTGTCTTTAAAAGACTTACACTTTCAAAGAAAATGCCGTCCCCGTATGCGCTTCAATCATCCGAACATGTCCATCTGTTTTTGAGAACGACGGTGCGTAGCAAAGCTCGTAATGTAATGGATTTTGCTCTTTCATCCACACAAGTTCCATCTCCAAATCACGAACGTAAATAGATTTTGCTTCTTTTTCAGAAATTGTCGGCTCATCGTTTAGGTCATCTAGTTCTTTATCAAAGCCATCCAATACTTGAAACTCTAAAATCTTCCCAGATTGCTGACCGACTTGAATCACCATATTATATGTATCTACTCTTTTCCCGCTGTACAGCGGATGGAACCAAAATCCGTATTGCGACTCACAATTTTCATCTTCCCATACACAATGATGCGGCGGATGGCTTCTCTCTATTAAGAATAGTTCGTCAGCTTTAGGATAACACGCAAATAAAAATTGAAGTGCACGTTCTCTTGCTTCCTCTTCTGTTATGACTTCTTTCTTCCCATCTTTTCGTTCGTTATTGATTACACTTATACACTGAAATGTTTCTTGTTGAAAACGTACTTGGATGGTATGAAACGGCGTTCCTTCTTCCACTTCTATATCATTAACATTCTCTTGCTTCGTCCAAAGTTCCGTTACTGTATCCTCTCTATAGTTCGTATAAATCTTTACATATGTATCATCTAACCCAATTAATTTTAAAATCTCTCCATTTGGTACAGTGCGGTTCTCTAAGTTATAAAACTGCTGAATGAACCCACTATTATTCTCATATGTATGTAGGTCTCCGTTTGTTCCTATACCCATAACGTGATCTTTTGGTGCATAAACGAGATGATATGCATCATCTCTATTTGCAAACAATAATTCAAATTGAAGCGCTTCAATGTATTTTTCTTTCGCTTCTTCTTTTGTAATAAGCTCTTTCGGATACCGCACTTCACACACTTCTCCTTCAAAAAGGAAATATTGGAAGCGTCCATCCTTTGCAATCTCAAGCATAACACTAGAATGCGGAAAGGATAAACCGTAGCGTTCATCTCGCAATTCATAGGAAAGTTGGAACACGTTATCCATTTCTATCGATTTTATCAAATAGATAAATTTAACGATATTATGAGCAAATACTTGTAAAAAGGATTGTGCAATCTCATAAACCTCATCATGGGATAATGGTACGCATTGTACGTTCTCTAAATCTCTGCACGTTTGAAAATGCTTTAATCTACCTTCTCCATCCATTTCATAACATGCTACTAATTCTCCTGTTCGCTGCTCAAACACATTAAACTCATTCTCACCTTCTTCTGAGGTGACCGCAAATAATTGTATGTTCTCATTAATTTTTAAAAATAATTTTATTTGTTCAACTATATTCGTCATTTGAAATCCCCACACACCCTTTCTCTTATAACTATTATAAAGTGAAACTTCCATCAGTGGAGAGTTTTTTCATCTCCCACTGATGGAAAGCCCTCACCATCTGTTAAAGTACTCTTCATTTTTCAGCGTATGTATTTTCTCATAAGCCACTGTGATTGCTTCGTGCATCGCATCAGCTACATCTTCATCTTTCTGCAACAATCTACTTGCAACTTTGTACAGCACATCTTCATAGCGCTGCGCAAGAGAAACAAAAGCTTCTTCCATCTCCCTTTTTTCCTTTTTCACTAAGGCTTCCAGCTTCCCCATTATAGAACCCCCTTGCTAACTTATTTCAATATACTCTTCTTTACATTCTATTAGATAGCAAAAATTAGCATTTGGTTGCATTCATTTTTCTTTTTTATAAAAAAGAGGCCTATCACTCTGATCATGAGTGACAAACCTCTCTTTCGTACTTAAAACTATTCTTAACTTCACATCCACATGACAATCACTCATTTTTTTCAATCCATTATTAAAAACAAACATCTACAATTCAGAAAACATATTCTACACTATACACCAACAAAAAAGTGAGGAAACATACATGTATCGCTATCATAAAAAAGAATCTGATACAAACACGCCCTTTTTTCCTTGTATCGGTTCATCAAAACTTTCTAGGATGCAAACAACAGCTTTATCAAAAAACACTAAAATTCAAAAACCAATACAATCACCCGAACCCCAAATTATGTGTTGCAGACAAATTGTCGAACATAAAATTCAGTTAGTTCCCCCTGCGAAACAAGGAACCATAACAGTAGATAAACAAATACTTGCTAATATTGAAAAGGTTTGTTCCGAAGTTGTTGTCATCATTGGCTTTATCCGTAAAACGATTACTTATACAGCTGTCATTCATAACGAAGAAGTCCCGAATTATAGTATTCAAGATGATGTTCCCTTCCAATGTCTTATAGAATCTACAGCTATTAAAGAAAACAACCAATTTGACATCACCGAACAGAAAATACTCAGTGAGGTTTTCTCCCAAGAAGTTAATTTAGGACAATCAAATAATCCTGAATTGTATATGCACACCCTTGCTTTCAATTTAATAGAGAAAGATATTATAAAAATTTCCGTACAAATGATTACCTAGCAAACCTATAAATACAAATTAAAAGTTGACATAAAAACCCTCTTTTTTTAGGCAGGCGAGAGCATCTGGCCATGCATAGAGGTGGTTAGATCCTTTTCCTGCCACATGCAAAGTTTAAAAAATAAGGAGAAAGTAAGTAGTAGTCATGTTGTGCTCCGCGTCAAAAATTTAAAATATATAGCTCACGTTAGCCTCTAAATTCCAAGTTATAAATTTCTCAGCATGAAACTCCTTATGGATTAAATGAAAAAACATAAAATGGGAACCTTGTCTAAGATACATTCCTATACAAAATTCGTATATATTTCATAATCTATACTAGAGAAGGTGGTCCCCTGTTCAAGTAGCTATTTTATAATAGATGAACAGAGTATATCCTAAAAAACAAGGAGGAATATGTAATGGTTTGTCCCTTCGCTAACCCAACAACTTGTTGCCAAGTTTTCGTCGAACACACTACACAACTTGTCCCCCCAGCACTTAAAAATACCGTTACTTTTACGAGAACAGTTGAAGCGCATGTTGAAAAGGTACTCCCGGAAAGGCTTGTTATTTCCGGAGCCATTCATACAACTCTCACCTATACAGCTGTTTTAGATAACGGCACTCTAGTTCCCCATTTTCAAATTGTAGACGATATGCCATTTCAATGTGTCATTGACCGCGAAGATGCAAATGAAGGTGATATTTTTGAAGTGACTGGCGTGGCTATTTTTAGCGAAGTTTCTGCTCAAGAACAAAACTTTGGTGTTATAAATGAACAGCGGGTTGCGTTTACATTCAAAGAAAAAGAAATCATCAAAGTTTGTGTGAAAAGACTAACAATTACTAGTATAGAAGTAGATCTTGAATTCAGTTTTCCAAGTGAAGATGATAGAGCACCTGTACCAGATCGGTTATTAGTCAATGGTACCGGATTTGCAGGCATCCCAGTTTTTCTCACGGTATCTGGTTCAGCAAATGTTTCTCCAACCATTGTTTTTACAGATGCAGACGGGTTTTTTAACACTACTGTCACTGCTTTTGGACCTGGGGATATAACTCTTACAGCTTCAGGCACTGTAAATGGCGTTCCTTTTTCCAAAAATGCAACCGCCCCTTCACCGTATGCATAATCAAGTTTTCAGCGGAATTTCAACTATAAAACGCAACAAAAAAAGCAGCCGCAAGGCTGCTTTTTTATTATTTACGTAACTCCGCACCAAATTTCTCTTCTACCGCTGCTAATACACGGCTATGTGCTTCTGTTACTTCTTCATCTGTCAATGTACGTTCTGGGTCGAAGTAATTCATAGAGAATGCAAGTGATTTTTTGCCTTCTTCCATTTTTTCGCCTTCGTATAAGTCGAATAATGTTACTTCTTTTAGAAGTTCTCCGCCTGCTTTAGCAATTACTTGCTTCATTTCGCCTGCTTTTACTTCTTTTGCTACAACAACAGCCATATCACGCGTCATAGATGGGAAGCGCGGAATTGTTGTGTAGTATATTTCTTCTGCATCTGCTGCGAATACTTTCGCAAGAGATAATTCGAATACATACGTTTCTTTTACATCTAATTGTTTTTGTGCTTCTGGGTGTATTTGACCGATGAACCCAATGACTTCGCCGTCGAGTACAATGTCAGCCGTACGGCCTGGGTGCATACCTTCACGTTTTGTTGGTACATACGTGATATTCTTCGCAACGCCAAGTACGTCAAATAATCCTTCTAATACACCTTTCATCACGAAGAAGTCAACAACCTTCTTCTCACCTTGCCATTGATGATGAAGAGCAAGCCCTGTCATTACACCCGCAAGATGTTGTTCTTCTTTTGGAAGTTCGCCTTCAACTGTTGGTAAGAATACAGATCCTACTTCGTATAACGCAACGTTATCTACTTTACGAGCGTTGTTATATGTTACCGCTTCTAATAATTGTGGTACTAAACTTAAACGAAGCTGGCTACGCTCTTCACTCATTGGAAGTGCAAGGTTCACAGGTGTTTTTTCGTTTGACTCCACCATATATTGTTTTGCTTTTTCAGCACTAGTTAATGAATACGTAATTGCTTCATATAAACCAGCGCCTTCTAAATAACGTCGTACTTTACGACGCTTTGTTTGCGCTGCTGTTAATTTACCACGTGTAATTGTACCAGTTGGTAATGTTGAAGGAATATGGTCGTATCCGTATAAACGACCTACCTCTTCTACTAAATCCTCTGGAATTGTAATATCAGGACGACGTGCTGGTACACTCACATGGAATGTTCCTTCTACTTCTGTGAACGGAAACTTTAAATTTGTGAAAATTGTATTCACTTGACCAGCGGAGATCTCTGTACCTAATACACGGTTAATTTTTTCAACTGTAACAGATACTGTGCGCTCTTCTACTTGTAAGTGATCAACTTCTACAACGCCTTCTAACGCTTCGCCGCCAGCATATTTTGCCATTAACGCTGCTGCATGTTGAATCGCTTCGAATGTACGTGTTGGATCGATTCCTTTTTCAAAACGAGCACTTGATTCGCTACGAAGACCTAAGTCTTTTGATGTGCGGCGCACTGTTTGACCTGCGAAATATGCAGACTCAATTAATACGTTTACTGTATCGTTATCTACTTCAGAGTTTGCTCCGCCCATTACACCGGCAACCGCTAATGGTTTTGTACCGTTTGTGATCACAAGGTGATGCGCTTGCAATGTACGCTCTTGATCGTCTAATGTTGTCATTTTCTCGCCTTCCTGTGCAAGACGAACAACGATTTCTTTTGAACCTAATTTATCATAGTCAAATGCATGTAACGGTTGACCGTATTCAATTAAAATATAGTTTGTAATATCAACTACGTTGCTAATTGGACGTATGCCCGCTGCCATTAGGCGCGTTTGCATCCAGATTGGTGATGGACCAACCTTTACGTCTTTCACCATTTTCGCAATGTATAATGGATTTTGTTCTGTTGCTTCTACACTTACAGAAATATAATCAGAAGTTTTTTCTGCAACTTCTTGTAAGTCTGCTGCTGGAAGTTTCACTTCACGGCCGTAAATTGCTGCTACTTCATATGCAACACCTAACATGTTTAAGCAATCCGCACGGTTTGGCGTTAAACCAAGTTCAAGTACTTCATCATGTAAGTTTAAGATTTCAAGTGCATCTGCACCAACTTCTACATCACTTGAGAAAATGAAAATACCTTCTGCATAGTCTTTTGATACTAATTTTGCATCAATGCCAAGCTCTTGTAAGGAACAAACCATACCGTGAGAAGCTTCGCCGCGTAGTTTCGCTTTTTTAATTTTGAAGTTACCAGGAAGAACAGCACCAACTTTTGCAACTGGTACTTTTAAACCTTTTGCAATGTTAGGAGCACCGCAAATGATTTGAACTGGCTCTTCTTCGCCGATGTCAATTAAACATTTGCTTAACTTATCAGCTTCCGGGTGTTTTTCACACTCTAATACATGACCAACTACAACACCTTTTACGCCTTTATTTAATACTTCAACGCCTTCTACTTCAATACCGCTTTTCGTAATTTTATCAGCTAATTCTTGTGCTGTTACGTCTTTAATATCTACATACTCTTGTAACCAACGATATGATACGAACATTCTTTCTCTCTCCTTCCCTTACGCTCGTTTGAATTGTTGTAAGAAACGTACATCGTTTGTATAGAAATGACGAATGTCATCAATGCCGTACTTTAACATCGCAATACGCTCTGCACCCATACCGAATGCGAAGCCTTGATATTCTTTTGAATCATAGCCAGCCATTTCAAGAACGTTTGGATGAACCATACCTGCACCTAAAATTTCGATCCAACCAGTTCCCTTACAAGTGCCGCAACCTTTGCCATGACACATCATACAAGAAATATCCATCTCAACAGATGGCTCTGTGAATGGGAAGAAACTTGGACGAAGGCGAATTTCACGATCTTCACCGAACATCTTCTTCGCGAATGCTTGTAATGTTCCTTTTAAGTCACTCATACGAATGTTTTTATCGATTACAAGACCTTCAATTTGCATGAACTGGTGAGAGTGCGTCGCATCATCATCATCGCGGCGATATACTTTACCAGGACAAATAATTTTGATTGGACCTTTTTCTGTATTCTTCTCCATCGTTCTCGCTTGTACAGAAGATGTATGTGTACGAAGTAACATTTCTTCTGTAATGTAGAAAGAATCTTGCATATCGCGTGCTGGGTGATCTTTCGGTAAGTTTAACGCTTCGAAGTTGTAGTAGTCCTTTTCTACTTCAGGGCCTTCAGCAACTTCATATCCCATACCGATAAATAAATCTTCAATTTGCTCTACAACTGCTGTTAACGGATGGTGGCAACCTGTATTTACAGGACGTCCTGGTAATGTTACATCAATTGTTTCAGATGCTAATTTTGCTTCAATTACTGCTTTTTCTAAATGATTAACTTTTTCTTCTAAACGCGTTTGAATTGCTTCGCGCACTTCATTTACTAAAGCTCCCATACGCGGGCGCTCTTCTGGAGATAATTTCCCCATGCCGCGCAGTACTTCTGTAATTGGGCCTTTTTTTCCTAAATACGCAACGCGTACATCGTTTAAGCCCTTTAGCTCTTTCGCTTTTTCAATAAGCTCTAACGCTTCTTGCTTTAGCTCTTTTAAACGTGCTTCCATTTGGAACCCTCCTAATTTTAAAAATAAAAAAAACCTCGCTCCCTAAAAAGGGACGAGGTAAATTCGCGGTACCACCCTAAATTGACAGAACGAGTCTGCCCACTTAATTCGTTATAACGGTTTGTTAAACCGGAACGCCTTTACATAACAATGGTCCTGGCGTCAACTCCAGAGGTGAATTCACTTCCGTCTACCATAAGAATGCTTTCAGTCTATGACATTCTCTCCCTAAATGGCGATTTTGCAAGCTACTCTTCTCTATCATCGTTTTTTAATATTTCACTTCCACCTATTATAAGAAGTTTTTTAGCGATTCGCAACCGGAGTTTGTAAATAATACGTTAAAATACCTGCTGCAACCGCAACATTTAATGATTCTGCTCCTCCGTAAATCGGAATGTATAAGTTTTGATTACATTTCGCAAGAAGCTCTTGGCGAACGCCGTTTCCTTCGTTACCTACAATTAATGCAAAGCTTCCTGACGGCGCTACTTCACTGTATGGAACCCCGTTTTCAAGAGCTGTTCCGTATACAGGAACGTTCTTTTCAGTTAACTTGTCTACCCATTCTTCTAAGTTTCCTTTTACAATTGGTAAATGGAATACAGATCCTTGCGTAGAACGTAATACTTTACTGTTATATACATCGACGCACCCTTCTCCAAGAATAACAGCGTCAAGTCCAGCGGCATCTGCGGTACGAATAATTGTCCCTAAATTCCCTGGGTCTTGCAAGCCGTCTAATAGTAGAAACTTCCCATTTGTAAGAGCGATTTCTTTTTCATGTTTCTCACAAACAGCAAATACTCCTTGCGTCGTTTCTGTTTCACATAACATTTTCACAACCGCTTCAGACACGATATACATTTCTACCTCAGCAACCGTCCAATCTTTCGGAAGGTCTGTCTGGTCTGAGACGATTAGCTCTGTTGCAACACCTGCTTTTAAAGCTTCCTCTACTAAATGGAATCCCTCTACAAAAAATAATCCTTTTTTATCGCGCTCTTTTTTCGTTTGCAGCTTCTTCCACTGCTTTACGCGTGGATTTTGTACTGAATCAATGTTTTTCATAATATGTATTTCCCTCTCTTCTTGTCTTCTCATTATAGCCCATTTTTCATACATATTTACATAAAAAAGAACAAAAACTAACGTCAGTTTCCATTCCTAAAAAGAGGTGAGCATGATGAACTTTAATTTACGCGGTGCTGTATTAGCCAACGTATCAGGAAATACACAAGACCAATTACAAGAAACAATTGTCGATGCGATTCAAAGTGGAGAAGAAAAAATGCTTCCAGGCCTTGGCGTGTTATTCGAAGTCATTTGGAAAACTGCTGATGAACAAGAAAAACATGAAATGTTAGCGACGCTAGAGCAAGGGTTAAAACGATAGGGAATTTCCTTAGAGACGGGGCAATACATACTGCCTCGTCTCTAATGCTATTCACCAAAAAAGCCTTCTGGAGAAAAATGGAAGGTTTTTCAAAATAATTATACACCTATTCACTTTTGAACATTCGGGATATTCGGAATCAAATTATTAACAGCTTGCACAAGGTTGTTTGCAATAGCTTGCTGTTCAGCAGTTAATGTTCCGCCACCAGTGAATACTGTAAGACAGATTGGGCAAGCTTCAATATGAATACCCAATAGATTAATAGCAAGTCCACCAGGAATATCTACAGTGAGAATAGGTGTTGAACCCGCAGGAGGCGTACATGTAGTACAGTTAGTTAGAAGGGCCATACATTTAACTCCTTTCTTTATAGAGTTACTATATTTATATGATAGAGTAACTCTCTTTGAAATAGACAATTGAACAACCTTTCATAAATTTCTTTACTAACACAATATGATAGAGTAAAATATTCAAAATATCTTTATAGCTATTATTTTTTCTACCATATACAGCAATGAATAAAAGGAGTGGATACTTTATGCGCCGTGTTACACTTGAACAAATTTTCAAACATCATATTACACAAAAGTATGTAAACCGTGCTGGAATGGTTCACGCGATTGCCGTCGCTTACCATGCGTTTCACTTAGCCAAAAAGCATCACGCCTCAGTCGATGCGGCAACAAAGGCTGGTTTTCTTCATGATATAGGACACCACACATGGTATCAAAACGGACAATGGGACTATGAATTGTACAAGAAAAATGATATACATGCGATTAAAGGAGCGGAAAGAGCTCATAAATTGCTAATTCGATTAGGAGAACACCCAAAACAAGCAAAGGAAATTTCCGTTGCCATTCTCCTGCACACTGATTCTTTTCTACTAGAACAAACTCTTGAGAGAACACCTCTCCAAAATATTATTAAATGGGCAGATGAAGCCGATGAAGAACCGGGCGGGGCACATCACTATCGAACAATTTCTTATGAAAAAGCATTGCAAGCAATCCAGCGATTAGATGAGATGGTAGATCGTGAATTACAAGTTCAACAATCAGTGTCCCATGCTCATATTTCTACCAATAAAAAAGCAGAGCAAATCTGTTAATCAATAACTATACACAGATCACCTTAGTAAAGGCTAAGGTGATTTTTACTTTGATTGCGAAATTTCGAACTATTATGTAACATTATCTCCTGGAACATTTTATCCAAATATGTATAATTTTATATATAAACAATAGAAAGGATTCGATATATGCAGCATTCTGTACAACTCACATACGATCAAAAACATTCTTTATCATGGGGAAAATTTATTGGTTCTGTTTTATTTGCTTTTTTGGGGACGAATATCATAAGCGGCTTATTTATAGCTCTTCCGTTTATGATTTACAGCGAAAGTATTTCGAACAAAAAAACGAGTGCCCTTTATAGCTCACTTGGAACAACCGGAAGTGCTTTATTACAACTGCTCATTTTATTATTGTTTATTTTTAAATACGAACCCTTAAAAAAACTATTATTACCTGTTTTCAATTTTCAAGCGCTCCAAAAAGTTTGTACATATGTATACTTATTTCTTTTCTTCGCGCTTAGCATTGCTATAAATGTATTTGTAATTTCTAAGATATTTCCCCATGCAACGCAAGAACAAGATTTAGCTTTAAACTTAGAAACTTTAAATCAATATAAAATTCTACTAATTTTAGGAAGTGCGATTTTCGTCCCTATTTTTGAAGAACTTATTTTCCGCGGAATCATTCTTCAATTTTTCCAGCAACGTTTTCCATTTTGGATAGCCGCACTTAGCTCAAGCTTCATCTTCGGAATTGCCCATACATATTCTCTAGGTGTTATGGTTAGTGCTTTTATGATGGGCATGTTTATGGCTGTATTATATAAAAAAACGAACTCTATTATTCCTGCTATGTTATTTCATATGATGAATAATACGCTCGCGTTTTTATCATAAACAAGGGAGTAGGGAGTATATACCGAGTACACTAAATCAACTAACTATTATTAAAAAGGAGTATAACTTTGCAAACACATATACATATAGAACAACAAACGAATTCTATTATTCCAGCTACCCTACTTCACATCACAATTAATACATGTTCCTTCTTGTACTGAATAAAACGCCATTATGATTGCATAATGGCGTTTTAACTTTTAGAACATGTTCTAGTTGAAAACCTCTATAAATGGATTTTTTTACACAAAACATATCCACAATAAGATATTTGGTGTAAAATGTAACTATTATTATAAAAAAACACTAAATATAGGAGATATGTTTATATGGAAAATGCGGGAGTCTTTCTTTGGATTTTATTCATGCCAGTCCTAGTATTATCGGGAATTATTGGAGGCATATTTTTAATAACCGCAGGAGTGAAGCATCGCAAAGTAATTGTTATTATCGCAGGACTGGTTTGTTTCTCACTTGTAACTACACCTTTTATTCTCTGGGGAATAGGGATTGATATGGAACGACTTATTCCTATCCCAACTACTATGTACTGGAGCATCTTTCCTTTAGCTGGCGCGTTAGCTAGCATAAGTGGCATACGCAATAAAATTATGAGTATCCTTCTTATGGGGATTATCATGATTTCTGTTGGTGTCCTTGGGGTAACTTTCTACCAAATCATGTCTAATCCTCATTAAGCTGAATCTCAAATAAGAAAAAAGTCATGTATGCCATCTTATCATACGTGACTTTTTATTTTGCATTAGCCTTAATTCATCTTTTTTCTTCTAAATATTTCATAAAAACAAATGCCAAATACTATGAAATAAATAATTCCCGTTAACAGCTTTCCGAGAAGCGAACCAATAATAATCCCTATGATTAAACCTCTAATTTGATATCAAAACATAAAAAAACAGAGAAATCAATTCTCTGCTTTTCGATTTGGCTTATTGCCTGATGGTAAGAAGAATGATAATACCCAGGCAATGCCCGCTAATATTGTTGCAATTAAGAAAGCATCATTAATACCGTTAATCGCAGACAGTTTCGAAATTTGTCCGAATAATAATTGCGAGCTCATCACATCTCCAGCTTGTGCTGATCCGGCAATCGCTGCTAAGTTTTGCCCCATTCCATGTACTTTATCAACTAAAATTGGGTTTGTTTTTGTTAGCATATTTCCGTAATCTGCTACGTGTGCTGTTGTTTGCTGCGTCATAATTGTAATTAAGATCGCTGTACCAATTGAACCTGCTACTTGTCTTGATGTATTTTGCGTTGCTGTACCGTGAGAAATTAATTTCATCGGCAATGCGTTCATACCCGCTGTCATAATTGGCATCATAATGAATGCCATACCAAATGAACGTATAATATAATCCGTCATAATGACGCTATATGGTGTATCCATTGTTAACTTAGTAAATTCATATGTTGCAAATGTCGTAATAGCTAATCCAAATATCGCTAATGGACGAATACCATGTTTATCAAATAGCTTACCTGCAATTGGTCCCATGATCCCCATAATTAATGATCCTGGAAGAAGCAACAAACCAGATTCAATTGGCGTAAAGCCGCGAATATTTTGCAGATAGACAGGAAGTAATAACATACCTCCAAAGAGTGCCATCGTTACAATTGCGTTAATTAATAATGTGAAAGTAAACGTTGGATATTTAAATACTTGTAAATCAAGCATCTTATTATCCGTCGTCATCTCTCTCCAAATAAATAACGCTATACCAATTACACCAATAATAAGTGAAATCACAACTTCTGCACTGCTCCAGCCCTTATTTCCCGCTTCACTAAATCCATACAGTAAGCTACCAAGCCCAATACTTGAACTAATAACGCCAAATATATCTAAATTTGTGTTAGAAACTGGCTGAGCAAGTGTAAAGAATTTTACAGATAGCAATGTGACAAATAAACCAATGAAAAACATCGCATAGAAAATTAAGTTCCAATTGTAATTTTGAATAACCCAACCTGTTATAGTTGGTCCAATAGCTGGCGCTAAAATCATTGCTACCCCAAGTAACCCCATCGCGGCTCCGCGCTTATGAGGCGGGAATAAAGTCATGAAAATATTCATACCAACTGGCATTAGAATCCCTGCACCAACTGCTTGAGTCACTCGTCCTGTCATCATCATCGTGAAGCTTCCAGATACAGCACAAATAATAGAACCTACTGTGAAGAACAACATCGCTGCTACAAATAGTTTACGATACGTAAACCGAGAAACTAAAAACGCACTAATTGGCACTAAAATGCCATTTACAAGCATAAATCCTGTTGTTAACCATTGTGCCGTTGAAGTAGATACGTTAAATTCATTCATTAATGCCGGCAAAGCAACATTAATGACTGTTTGGTTTAAAATCGACACGAACATACCGAGAATTAATACTGCTACAACTGCCTTTACATTTACATTTTCTACTGGCAATTGCTTTTTTGATTCTTTTTTTTGTTCTTCTTTTGTAATTTTCGGTATTTCTTGTTCTGCTACTTCTTTTTTTGGTGTTTCTAATTCCACGACATTTGAAGCTTCTTGCCTTGGTTGCTTTGCTTCTATCTTACTTACGGCTGGGACTTGTTCTTCTCCCACGTTCGTTTTTTTCTTTCTTAAAAGACGATTTACAAGGAAGAAGACGATAATACAAAATAATGCATATCCTACAATTAAACCTGAGGACATTTTATCTTCCCCCCTTACTTATGAATACGAACTGTCACATTCATTCCAGGAACAATATTTACTGATTTGCTATGATCTAAAGAAACTTTAACTGGTACAACTTGTGTTACTTTTGTATAGTTTGCTGTTGCATTGCTTGATGGTAGCATAGAGAACGTGTTTGCTGTTGTTAAACCAACTTGTTCTACTTTGCCTGTTAACGTTGTATCAGGATATGCATCTACATACACGTCTACTTCTTGACTTTTGTGTACACTATCAATATCTGTTTCTTCAATATTTGCTGTTACCCATAAATCATTCATATCATATGCATACGCAATTGGACTACCTGCTCCAACAAAAGCATTTGTTGTTGCATTTGATTGAACAACTGTTGCACTTTTCGGAATTGTTACATCCACCGTTTGCTCACCATTTGGTCCTACTGTAGAAACAGTACCTAATTTATCGTTTTCATTGTAATTCTTACCTGCTTCAGCTTTCCATTCAGTTAACTTCCCTGCTACTGGTGATGCGATTGGAATTATTTTCCCATCGATTTTTGCATTATCCGTTTTTAAATAATTTTGAGATTGATTGTAGTAGTAATAACCGCCAATTCCGCCGCCAACTAATACAATCAATGTGATAATATTGATAATTATCATTCTTCGAAACTGATTCATTGCTTTCCTCTCCTTATATCGCATATAATTTTTTTCTAAACTATTAATACCCCTTTTTGTTTATACTCTTTAATTGTTAATTATATTAACAATTAACCAAAAAAATCACACCTTTTGCATGACAAAACAGTTTTTCGTCTGCATGCAAGTGGTGCTGTTTTCTAAAGGAATATCGTTTATAATTATAAATAATTATTTTGAATCTACAACCGACAATTTGATTATGTATGTTGTTTAACCAACACTTTACTAAACATATGTTGGTTAAGTGAATAAAATTCAGCAAGGAGAACGAAAATGTCTATTAAAAACTCAAACGATCCACGCGTAAAACGAACGAGACAAGCAATACGTGATGCCCTTATATCTTTAATACATGAAAAAAGTTTCAATAGCATTACCGTTCAGGATATTGCTGAAAAGGCAACTGTTAACCGTGCAACCTTTTATAGTCATTATTATGACAAATATGATCTACTAGACAAAAGCATTGAAGAAAAGTTAACAACATTATCAGACATTCTCAAGCCGAAAAAATTAGATAAGAGTGAGTTTAAACTTACCCTTGATACTCCTCATCCTGTCTTTCTATCTTTGTTTAGTCATATTGCTGAGAATGCTTTCTTTTATCAAGTGATGCTTGGGGAAAATGGAATTCCGAAGTTTTCCTCTCGAATGATGAAAGCAATTCAAACGAACTTACTTCTTAGCCTTTCGGTTTCACAACCTAATGATGATAAATTAGTTGTACCACGTGATATCCTCATTAGTTATGTATCAGGTGCACATTTAGGAATGATCATTTCATGGCTTAAACAAAATATGCCATATACACCTCATTATATGGCCTTACAGCTAGCTCGTTTAATCATTTTAGGTCCCTATACAGCAGCTGGATTAGAGGAGCCACTTAAATAAAAAAGAGCGAAAGGCATATCCTCTCGCTCTTTTTTCTATTAATCAAATGTAATGTTATGTACAGCCTCATTATCAAGACGTTTCACAACTTCTCCAATTAACTTCACTGTGTTTTCATAGTCGTCACGATGCAACATTGCCGCATGAGAATGAATATAGCGAGTTGCAATTGTAATTGCCATCGCTGGAATACCGTCCACGGAAATATGAATTGCTCCTGCATCTGTTCCGCCGCCAGGAAGTGCATCGTATTGATACGGAATATTTAATTCATCTGCTACGTTAACAACGAAGTCACGAAGACCTTTATGTCCAACGATAGATGCATCATATAAAATAATTTGCGGGCCATCACCCATTTTTCCTTGCGCTTCTTTTTCGCTTACTCCTGGTGTATCACCAGCGATTCCAACATCTACTGCAAATGCGATATCAGGTTGAATATAATGTGCAGATGTTTTCGCTCCGCGAAGACCTACCTCTTCTTGTACAGTTCCAACACCGTATACAATGTTTGGATGTTTTTCATCTTTTAATTGTT
>NZ_JAQOTJ010000001.1:0-66654 GCF_028401955.1 Bacillus sp. BP-3 | reverse complement strand
TGGACAATGTCCTCCTTTTTCTTCATCTCTTCAATTATACAAGAGCGGAAAATAATATTCAAAAAATTTCATCAATACCCTTCTGTTTGACGTTGATGATTCACTTCATTTTTATCTAAGTATGCTTTCTCAATCTCTTCTTGTCCAAAATCAAGCGCTTGTCCTAAACGAAGATAGCTTGTAAACAATTCAATGTAATTTGTAATAGACGGCTGCTCATTAAAGCGAATTGCTTTCGCATATACATCTAAGAAGATTTCTACTTGCGTTTTATTTGTTAGTGCACATTTATAAAACAAGAAATTTTTATCAATTCCTAAATCGATTCCAATAGATAAAATAAAATGCAGCCCATCTACGTATTCTTCTAGTACAACTTGACGCTCAGATGCTGGCTTGTTACTCCAATATTTAAAGCAGCGTGTTTCATTTGCAAGTTCACCAATTTCCACAAGAAGTGCTAGCATTTTTTCTTTTAATAATTTTTTCGGTTCTAAATTATGTTCTTCCGTAATACGATCATCTAATTCTTTTTGTAATTTAAATAATTGTAGTAAATCCAAAACGTACTCCTCCTTCAATATCGAATAAACTCACTCGATATTGCTCCATTCTATTGGTAAATATGAACAAATAATCAAGTTATATTCTTACATTATAACAGTGTCACTTTCGTGTGGAAAGATAAGATTATCTGAAGTCAAACACCCTTTTCACAGCATATTTCATATATATCTATTTTTGTTTTCCGATATATAAGTTGTTGCTATGCAAAGTACAACACAACATGATCCGCACTTGCTGTCTTCCTTTGTTTGAAACCTCGCATGTGGCACTGATCACTTCTATACACGGCCAGATACTCTCGTCCTCCCGAAAAAGAAAAGGGTTTTTATGTTGTTTTTTAAATTTCCTTGTATATATAAAGTGAAACTTTAATCAGTGGAGGTTTTCTTCATCCCCACTGATTATCAGCCTCCACCAATCGGGTGCATGCCAGCAGTTTATCTCCCACCTAACTTCTTAAGAAAAGCGGAAGTGGCTCGCCCAGAATGTGAGGGGGATAGAACTTCTGACATAGAGGTATTTTTTACCTCGTAGGAAGAAGCGAAGCCACCGAACATTCTAGCCACTGGAACTGAACAATGCTTTCTCCGAATTTTGAAGTGGGAGTGTTACTGCCCTCCAATAGCGGGATAAATAAACATAAAAAGCCAGAGAACCTCTCCGACTTTTTATGTTTATTCTTCTATATTATTGAATCTTTTATTCTCATTTTGTCATATCTAATACAACACGTCCATTAATCTTTCCTTCTTCCATTTCAGCAAATACATCATTAATTTCATGAAGGTGACGCGTTTCAATGATTACTTTTACTTTTCCTTCAGCTGCAAATTGCAATGCTTCTTGTAAATCTTTACGAGTCCCAACGATGGAACCGACAATCTTTACAGCATTTAACACTGTATCAAAAATTGGTACTTCCATCATTTCCGGCGGTAAACCAACTGCAACACATGCCCCGCCTCGGCGCACGGCACGGTAAGCTTGGTCAAATGCAGGCTTCGACACAGCTGTACAAATGGAAGCATGTACACCATTTACTTGTTCATGAATCCATAGTGCTGCATCCTCTTTTAATGGATTTACTACTAAATCTGCTCCTAATTCTTTTGCGAGTTCAAGCTTTTCATCAACTGTATCCACAGCTACAACGTGTAATCCCATTGCCTTTGCATATTGTACTGCTAAATGTCCCAGTCCACCAATTCCAAAAATAGCAACCCATTGTCCAGGTTTTGCCTCTGATACTTTTAGCGCTTTATATGTCGTAACACCGGCACAAAACAGTGGTGCTGCGTCAATAAAGCTTAAGTTCTCAGGCACTTGCATAACATAATCCGCTGCCGCAACGCAATATTCAGCATAGCCGCCATCAACAGAATAACCAGCGTTATGTTGATCTAAGCAAAGTGTTTCTCTTCCTGTTAAACAGTATTCACAATGCCCACATGCCGAATATAGCCATGGAATCCCAACACGATCACCAACTTTTAAATGTGTAACACCTTCACCAACTTCTTCAATTACACCAACACCTTCATGACCTGGAATTAATGGAAGCTTCGGCTTTACCGGCCAATCACCGTGCGCTGCATGTAAGTCCGTATGACAGACGCCGCATGCTTGAATATGTACAAGTACTTGATTTGGACCTGCTTTCGGTTTTGGTACATCCTTAACCTCTAATTGTTCTTTGAATTGGTTTACAACAGCCGCTTTCAAATGAATTCCTCCTTCAACCCGCTTTTTGGAAAAAGTTTTCATTTATATATTAAAGCATTCCCATTTACCAAAGAGGAACTATTTTGGATATTTTTTGAATTTTTTATGACTAGTAGGATTTATTCTTTAATAATAAACATTAAAAAAATCCTTAGGAGCAATGTCCTAAGGATTTATTATCAATTACTTGTTTAAAGCTGTTTTAGCAGCTGTTGCTAATTCAGCGAAAGCTTTTTCGTCATAAACAGCTAGGTCAGCAAGCATTTTGCGGTTTACTTCGATACCAGCAAGCTTAAGACCGTTCATTAAACGGCTGTAAGAAAGACCGTTCATACGAGCAGCTGCGTTAATACGAGTGATCCATAATTTACGGAAGTCACGTTTCTTTTGACGACGGTCACGGAATGCATACATTAAAGATTTCATTACTTGTTGGTTAGCAACTTTGTATAATGTATGTTTAGAACCGTAGTAACCTTTTGCTAATTTAATAATTTTTTTACGACGTTTACGAGTAACCGTACCACCTTTTACTCTTGGCATATTATTTCCCTCCTAGATATCTATCTGAACAAAATATAAATTACATGTTGTCAAGCATTTGACGAATACGTTTGAAGTCACCAGCGCTTACTACACCAGCTTTACGTAATTTACGTTTAGCTTTTGTAGATTTGTTAGCGAATAAGTGGCTTGTGTAAGCGTGAGAACGCTTTAGTTTACCAGATCCTGTTTTTTTGAAACGCTTTGCAGCGCCGCGGTGAGTTTTCTGTTTAGGCATAGTGATTTCCTCCTCTATTTATTACTTATCATTTTTCGGTGCTAAAACTAAGAACATACTGCGTCCTTCCATTTTTGGCTTAGATTCAATTGTACTAACTTCAGCACAAGCTTCAGAGAAGCGATCTAAAACACGTTGACCGATTTCTTTATGAGTAATAGCACGACCTTTAAAGCGAATAGACGCTTTAACTTTGTCGCCTTTCTCTAAGAATTTAATAGCATTGCGAAGTTTTGTGTTAAAGTCATGTTCATCAATTGTTGGACTTAAACGAACTTCTTTCATACTAATGATTTTTTGATTTTTACGCTGCTCTTTTTCTTTCTTTTGTTGCTCAAAGCGGAATTTTCCGTAGTCCATAATACGGCATACTGGTGGTTTCGCATTTGGAGCAACTAATACTAGATCAAGATTTACGTTTGCAGCCATATCTAATGCTTCTTGACGAGACTTAATTCCAAGTTGATCACCATTTGCACCAACTAAACGTACTTCACGTGCACGAATTTGCTCGTTAATCATCATGTCCTTGCTAATAGTAAGCCACCTCCAAGGTTTTATGGGAATACGTTTTGGGAAGGAAGAACCCAAACAAAAAAGTGCGGGCATATGACACCCACACTTATAATATCTCTAGTAAGAAATACTTACCTGCCAACTGCTTTCGCGTCAATCAGGTGAGAAGCGGGTGCTTCTACTTGTTCCACAAATCCGTATTCTATTATCCTTGATGATTTTACCATAGGACATGCTGCGTGTCAAGAAGTCAAACTTCTTAAGTAGCAACAAAAAATATTGTAACAAACAAAATGAATACATGCAACAGTTTTTTATATAAAGCGAACTCTGGTTCTTATTACCAATTCAAAGTACACAAAAAAGCCGCGGGCAAGCCGCGACTTTTTCTTATCGTTTTCCTTCAACTTTAATTAGGTCAACGAAAGCATCTAATGAGATTGTTTCTGATTTTTGTTCGCCGTATTTACGGACGTTTACACCAGTTTCAGCAACTTCATTGTCACCTACTACAAGCATATACGGAATCTTTTGCATTTGCGCCTCGCGGATTTTGTAACCAATTTTCTCGTCACGAGTATCCACTTCAACACGAATGCCAGCACGTTGTAATTCTTCTTGTACTTTCTTCGCGTAGTCTAAATGTACTTGCGGAGAAACTGGAATTACTTGTACTTGAACCGGCGCTAACCATGTTGGGAATGCACCTTTGTACTCTTCGATTAAGAAGGCAACAAAGCGTTCCATAGTTGATACAACACCGCGGTGAATAACAACTGGGCGATGATGCTTACCATCTTCACCGATGTAAGTTAACTCAAATCGTTCTGGAAGTAAGAAGTCTAGTTGTATAGTTGAAAGTGTTTCGTCTTTTCCAAGCGCAGTACGAACTTGCACGTCAAGTTTCGGACCGTAGAATGCCGCTTCACCTTCTGCTTCATAGTACTCAAGACCCATTTCATCCATAGCTTCTTTTAACATTGATTGTGCTTTTCCCCACATTTCATCGTCATCATAGTACTTTTCAGTATCTGCTGGATCACGATAAGATAAACGGAATGAATAATCTTCTAAATCGAAGTCTTTGTATACCTCTAAAGTTAAATTTACAACTCGTTTGAACTCTTCTTTAATTTGGTCTGGGCGTACGAAAATGTGCGCATCATTTAAAGTCATCCCGCGAACACGCTGTAATCCAGATAGAGCACCAGACATTTCATAACGGTGCATTGTTCCAAGCTCCGCAATACGGATTGGTAACTCACGGTAGCTGTGGATATCGTTTCTATACACCATCATATGGTGAGGGCAGTTCATCGGACGAAGTACTAATTCTTCATTATCCATTTCCATTGATGGGAACATGCCATCTCGGTAGTGATTCCAGTGACCAGAAGTTTCATAAAGGTCTCGGCTTCCTAATACTGGAGTATATACGTGGTCATATCCTAAGCTTACTTCTTTATCAACAATGTAACGCTCAATAATACGACGGATTGTTGCACCTTTTGGTAACCAAAGCGGTAAGCCTTGTCCTACTTTTTGGCTATTTGTAAATAGTTTTAACTCTTTACCTAATTTACGATGGTCACGCTCTTTCGCTTCTTCAAGCATACGTAAGTGCTCATCTAATTCTGCTTTTTTCACGAATGCAGTACCGTAAATACGTTGTAACATTTTGTTGTTGCTATCGCCGCGCCAGTAAGCACCTGCCACGCTTAACAATTTAAACACTTTAATTTTCCCTGTAGACGGAAGGTGAATACCGCGGCAAAGGTCGAAGAATTCGCCTTGTTCATAAATTGAAATAACCGCATCTTCTGGAAGATCGTTAATTAGTTCTAATTTTAGTTCATCGCCAATTTCTTCATAACGACGAAGTGCTTCCGCACGCGGTACTTCATGACGAACGATTTCTAAGTTCTCGTTCACAATCTTTTGCATTTCTTTTTCGATTTTTGGGAAATCTTCAACTGTAATCGCGTATTCCATATCGATATCATAGTAGAAGCCGTTTTCAATTACAGGCCCAATTCCAAGCTTCACATCTTTATATAAACGCTTTAATGCTTGCGATAATAAGTGAGCTGTTGAGTGGCGTAAAATGTATAGCCCATCTTCAGAATCTAATGTAATGATAGAAATTGCACCATCTTGCTCAATCGGTGTAAGTAAGTCTACCATTTCCTCATTTAATTTCCCTGCAATCGCTTTTTTCTTTAAGCCAGGGCTAATAGAAGCAGCAATATCTTCAGTTGTTGTTCCTTTTGGAAATTCCTTCACAGCTCCGTCTGGAAATGTAATTTTTACTACATCTGCCATCTTTAATCACTCCTTTTTCATAGTCAAAATAAAAAACACCCATCCCTATAAAAAGGGACGAGTGTTGAATTCGCGGTTCCACCCTTGTTCCAGTTAACACATTGTTAACTGCTCAAGTTCATGATAACGGCACTTGCCGTCAGCAATTACTAGACATTCGTTCACTGCTGAAGTTCAGAGGTGGTAAGTAATAATCTCGTATTAAGAAGCTCACACCCTAAGGCTTCTCTCTCTGCGAATCGTAGATAACTACTCATGTCCTCATCGTAACATTTTGATGTATTCTCGTGTATGTACGTAATTATATGCTCAAAAATTTAGAAAATCAAGAGCGTTCCCTCTATTTTTAAATTTTGTCACATTCTTTTCAAACTCATGAAGCGCATATAACTGCACTCTCTCTTGAAATACATTTTGAATCGTTACAATCATATTATGATCTTGTTCCTTCACATACAGATGAATTTTTTCAGGCGCGATTGACAGAAGCGGTGCCATAACATTCGGATCAATATATACACCTTTTTGAGAGAGTAATTCTTCCTCTATATACTGAACAAGTTTTTCTTCTTTTAAACGTCGCCCCTTTTCATCATAAAAGATACAACTGTCATTAAACACGAGATGCAAGCAAGACAAACGTGATTTTCGGCTGCTTACTTGTTGGCGAAGTGTTTCTACGAACATTTGATACTCTTGTTCTAACTTATATTCATCGATCGCCATCTCCGCCGTTCGATATAAAAATTCATTATACTTTCTCAAACGAAAACGAATATATGCTCCAAACGAAAAAGACATCGTATCATGCATCCAACCTTGTAAAGACGAAAGCACCAATTCTCTCCCTCTTTCTTTCGAAGGTGCATCAATTAATCCTTTTCGTTTCCCTTTTAAAATAGAATGAGCCATATGTAAAATTTGGTTTCGTTCTTCTCGCTCTTCATAATAAAATTTATCTTTTAAAATCGCACTTATCCATTCATCTTGTTTTGTGTTGATAATATATTGTATAAATACAGGAATGACCACCTTATCAATATATCGAGACTCTTGTATTGGTATATGAACAATTACTATTTGTTCGTACAAATAAATACTTATTTCTTCATATATATGATCTGTCCTTTTTTTAAGCTCTTTATATATAACAATAGCATCATTTTTTTCTTCGAAGCAGATTTCAATCACTTTTGTCCCCCCTTTTATAATTCTTGCTATTTCCATATATATTAGGGGGATGGACAAAAAATGATACAAGCTAATATGATTTTTTTATATTCACAGGCCATTTTCATTGTATAATTTTCTAAAAAGATTTTAAAAGGAGCAATACAATATGTACGAATACAAATTTGTAAAAGTCGAACTAAAATCCGGTCTAATGGCATCTAAACCAAAAGAAGATTATCAAACAATTATTACAGAACATGCTAAAGAAGGTTGGCGCTTCGTACAAATTTTTGCTCCTAGTACAGCAGGAACTGGATCAGCTGCATATTTCGAACTTATTTTCGAACGAAAACAAACAATATAAAGTGAAACTTTAATCAGTGGGGGTTTTCTTCATCCTCCACTGATTATCAGCCCTCACCAATCGGGCGCATGCCAGCAGTTTATCTCCCACCTAACTTCTGAAGAAAAGCGGAAGCGGCTCGCTCAGAATCGCAGGACGTTGGAGCCTCCGATAAAGAGGCGCTTTTTGCCTCGTCCAAGAGGGCGAAACGACCGGAGATTGTAGCCACTGAAACTGGACATTGCTTTCGCCGAATTTTGAAGTGGGAGTATTACTGCCCACGAATAGCAGGATAAAAAAAAGAGCAAGCTCACTGCTTGCTCTTTACGTATGCCTACGGTTTTTCCCGCCAATAGGAATCGGCTTCGCTAAATATTTAATACGCTCCATAATGCGAGCTGCTTTCATTTCTTCTTCTTCTCCGCGCTGTGTATACGTTAAATGATGCTCCAATTGTTTGAAATCAAAGTTAGATGTGAAAAACGTCGGTAAGTTCTCCAGCATACGGAATTGTAAAATCGCTCCAAGTACATCATCGCGCACAAAGCTCGACATCGCTTCCGCTCCAATATCATCTAACATAAGTACCGGAACACGCTTTACCGCATCAATTTTTTCGCTAATCGTATTATTTTGCAATGAACTTTTAATTTCACGCAAAAATTCTGGTAAGTAGACAATCATAGAACTAATTTTGCGCAGTGCTAGTTCATTGGCAATTGCCCCTAAAAGATATGTTTTTCCTACTCCAAATGATCCGTAGAAATAGAGTGCCTGCACTTTTTTCCCTACCTCATATTCACTTAAAAATTCATTTGCAGCACGAATCGCTTGAATACGCGGTTCTAAATCAGATGGATCTAAATTTTCCATCGAAGCTTGCAAAATATCGCTTGGCATATATACACTTTGAATCAATTTCTCATGCTTTTTCCGTTCATCATAAGCCACTTTTCTTACGCAACGATCATATTGAATATCAATCATCTTTCCTTGAATAATAAGCTTCGGTTCGTATCCTTGAATCATATTTTTACATGATTCTAAGTTTGGGCAATCTTTACATCCAACGCTCTGTCCAATGTACTCATATAGCTTCACAAGGCTGCGCTCAATCATCGACGTTGTTACTTCACCTTGATGTTCTTCTATAAATGCTTTCACACGCGGATGCGTCATTACCTCTTCTTTTAATACTTCATATCTATTCTTAAAATTTTCATTTTGCATTAACTTCGCAAATGTATTTTGAATTGGTTCCATTTCTTCACCTCAAAAGGAGCTCGCCTCTGTTAGTTTCGCTTATATTTTTTCAGCTCTTCCTCTAACTTTTTACGCTCTTCTTCTAATTTCCCTTGCTCTTCACTACGATGTGATGGCTTGCTATCTTCTGTTTGTTCCTTTAACCAGTCTGGTACAAGTTCTTTACGAACCGTTTTCTTCGTTGTCTTTCCTTTTTTCTTTGTTTCTGCCCATTCTTGATATTGGCGATTTTCCTCTTTCGCAAGTCCCATCGCTTCCGTTACGGTTGTAATTTTTTTACGAGCCCAGTGTCCGGCAATTTTCTCTACATACGATTTCGCTAACTTCATATCAGAACGAAGCATTACATAATAAATAAGTACATTTACAACACCTGGCGTTAATTTCTGACTCAACATCACATCTTCAATAATTTGCAAATCAGCCTTCGTCGGTTCAGCCCCGCCCGAAATTTCTTTTAATAACTCTCTTGGTGAAATTTCCTCTAACTGTTTAATGAGCATCTCTTCTTGTGTTGTCGGTTCTTTCTCCTTCATTGTCCGTGCATGCAATGGCTGCGTTCGCTCACTGAACTTAGGAAGTGCCTGTCCATTCTCAAATTGGTACCAATCACGCGCACCTTTTCGCAATCGTTCCATATCAATTGTATTATGCTCCGTAACAGCGCCAAGAACAATATTTTGCATGGATAACGGATCAATGCCGTATACGTAAGCTAATATAATCACACATTCACGCATCTGATCCGTAATTGCTTTGCGCGGCACAAGCGCGGATAATCCTTCTACAAATAATGAAAAATCAAAGAAATCATTCCAAATTTGCGGCGCATTCCCCTCTGCTCTGCTCGGCATCACAGTTGCATTTGGTATAAGCAGTTCTTCCTTGGCATGCTCAACTTGTCCTGGATTAAAAGAACCAAACACATCGTTAAAAGATCGTGTTACATTTTCATATGAAGCAAAGTCAAATTCTTCTTCTAAGAAATATTGCTTCACTTGATTATATTTCGCCTTGCTTAAGCGGTTATATAAAAAAATACTTAATACAATATCATCAAAAAATTGCTTTGGCATAAGCGGTGGCCGTAACTCATAAATAAACATGCGAATATCTTTTTCTTTTTTCACATACACATTTAAAAGCCCAATCGCCTCTAACTTTAGACGTTCTTCATAAATCTCCGGGAGCTGCATCTGCATTGTTACCATAATAGAATGATGTGTATTTTCTTTTCCAAATAAACGCTCCTGCTCTAACTCGCCCCACAACGTCATATATAGGCTAAAAGCTTTACTACCAATTAGCGGTTGATATAACATTGTCAGCACTTTACGATCATAGTTGCTGAGCAGCCCCCTTGCACTTACTTTATAACGGTCAATTGGCAACAGTTCCATCCATGACTGTCTTTCCATCCTTGCAAATCCTTTCTATCATCCATTCTTATTATCATTATGAGTGAAAAAAGAGCTAATAGCTTACGCTTCTAGCTCTTTTATTTTCGTTCTTTTTGAAGAATATCTTTCAACTCTTCAATAAATACGTTCAAATCTTTAAATTGTCGGTAAACAGATGCAAAACGTACATATGCAACATCATCAATATCTCGAAGCGCTTCCATGACCATTTCACCAATCATATCGCTTTTTACTTCTGACATTCCTAAGTTACGCAATTCCCGTTCTACATGTTGCGTGATTTCTTCTAATTGTTTTAACGTTACAGGTCGCTTTTCACACGCTTTAATTAAACCACGCAAAATTTTCTCTTTGTTAAATTCTTCTCGTGTCCCTTCTTTCTTTACAACAATAAGCGGCGGCTCTTCGACGCGTTCAAATGTTGTAAATCGATTGAGACAGCTTTCGCACTCTCTTCTTCTGCGAATTGATCGCCCTTCGTCAACCGGACGTGAATCCAATACTCTCGTACCATTGTGAAAACAGGATGGACAACGCAATCCATTCACTCCTTTACAATTTAATTTTATCTTAACAAAACTAAAACATTATAAACAAGAATTTTCTCTTCTATATTATAAACACTTAATCAAATATACTTATGTATAAACAAATTTCTTCTTATATTATAGATATAAAAAAAAACTAAAAAGAGGTGTATTATACACCTCTTTACATTTTAAATCAATTATCTTCTTTTTTAAAGAGCTTTTGTTTCTCTTTGCTTAATTTCGAAGCTACCTGTACCGCGAGGAAGTTCAATGCTCTCTCTCGTTTTTGCGCCTAAACCTTCAGCGATGTACTCTGCAGCAACATTTGGATCAATGCGGTCACCACAAGTATATACATCAATACTTGCATAACCATGCTCCGGAAAGCTATGAATTGTTAAGTGAGATTCAGAAATAATTACAACTCCGCTTACACCTTGCGGTGCAAATTTATGGAAAGCAACCTCACGTACTTCAGCGCCTGCTCGAAGTGCTGCATCCACAAATAATTTTTCAATATAAGGCATATCATTAAGCTTGTCGAAATCGCAATCCCAAAGTTCCGCGATTACGTGACGACCCATAGTATCCATAGTATCCATTCTACAGTTCCCCCTTGTTAATTTAATTTAACTGTTCGAATTGAAAACTAATTTGCAATTTGGCTTGCTCCACTACCACGGGGGAAAGTTAGTCCAGAGAGGTCCTAACCCTTTAAGCAGTGACTACCACCTCAGCTCTTAAGTTTACGAATGTTAGTATACTTTGTTTATTTTTATTTTGCAACAACAGTTTTTTATTTTTTCAAATGACATTTTCCCATTTATTTTTCTAAAAAAATAGAATAGCTCCGAAACCACAGTAATCATAGCTGTTCTAGGTGATTTACACAGAAAAAATATGTAATATTTTTCTATTATAAATAGAAAAAGGACAGGCTAACGCCTGCCCTTTTCTCATCTATTAAATATGTTGTACGTTTTCTTGTTTCGCAAATTGATCTACAACAAGCTTTACAAGATCTACAACACGACGAGAATAACCCCATTCGTTATCGTACCAAGCAAGTACTTTTACTTTTCTATCACCCATTACCATTGTGGATAAACCATCAATGATTGCAGAATGCGTATTTGTATTAAAATCTATAGAAACAAGCGGTTCATCGCTAAATGCAACAATTCCTTTTAATGCACCGTTCGCAACATTCATAAATGCTTCATTAATCTCTTCCACTGTTACGTCGCGTTTTACATCTACAACTAGGTCAACAAGAGATACATTTGGCGTCGGAACGCGAAGTGCCATACCATGAAGTTTTCCATTTAAATGCGGAAGAACTTTTGCTAACGCTTTCGCAGCACCTGTCGTTGTTGGAATGATAGATTGGCCACATGCACGTGCTCTACGTAAATCTTTATGTGGATTATCAATATTTTTTTGGTCATTTGTGTATGCATGAACTGTTGTCATTAAACCGTTTTCAATTCCAAACTGCTCATCTAACACCTTTACAACAGGCGCTAAACAGTTTGTTGTGCAAGATGCATTTGAAATAACGATATGTTTTGTAATATCAAGTTGGTCGTCATTTACACCAACAACAATTGTAACATCTTCATCTTTTCCTGGCGCAGTTAAAATAACGTTTTTCGCACCAGCTTCTACATGAAGACTTGCTTTTTCTTTAGAATTAAACTTACCTGTTGCTTCAATTACAATGTCTACCCCTAGTTCTTTCCAAGGCAATTCTTTTGGATCGCGGTTGTTTAAAAGGCGAATCATTTTACCATCTACTAATAAATGATCTTCAAACGCTTCTACTGTACCATCAAATTTACCGTGAACTGTATCATATTTAATTAAATGTGCTAACGTTTCTGATGGATAGCTCGCATTAATCGCTACAATTTCGAATGCGCTTTCTTTTACTGCCTGACGAAACACCATTCTCCCAATACGTCCAAACCCATTAATTGCCACACGAATCATAATATGTTATCCCCCTTGATTGCGTTATACTATTCATCTCAAATCCCAATAATAGTATAACACAAAAAGAAGATATGTCACTAAACAATTTCATTATTTTCAAATTTTTTTATTTAATAATGTTCCATTCTTTTAAAATGCTACTTAATTGTGTTTTCGTTTCTTCGATTGTGCCATTATTATTAATCACTTTATCCGCTAATGCTATTTTCTCTTGCAACGGCATTTGCGAAGCAATTCGCGCTTTTGCCTCTTCTTCTGTAAAATTATTTCGTTCCATTAACCTTGTAATTTGCGTTTCATTGTCCACATAAACGAGTAAAATTTGATCGACAAGACTTGTTAATTTACTCTCGAATAAGAGTGGAATATCGAGCACAACCGCTTGCGTATTTTCTCTTATGTATCTATCCTTTTGTGCATTCATTTCCTTTCGTACAGCTGGATGCACAATCGCATTTAACAGCAACCTTTTTTCTTCATTGTAAAATACAATGTTGCCAAGTTTCGGGCGATTTAACTCCCCACTTTCTTCAAGCACTTCTTGTCCAAATGCTTCTACAATTTCGTTATACGCTTCCTTACCAGGCTCCACAACTTCTCTTGCAATAATATCTGCATCAATGACTGGAATGTGAAAACCTTGAAACATTTTTGATACTGTACTTTTTCCACTGGCAATGCCGCCTGTTAATCCAATTACAACTGTCATCATAATCCCCCTTATAATAAAAGACGTGAAACAATCGTTTCACGCCTCTTACATTTTCCAAATTCCAATAATAATAAGTAATACACCTGGTAAAAACGTGAACTTTTGTAACCATCGCATATTTGATAATACTGTTCCTACTTTCATTCCGCTGAACAAAAATAGCGAGCTCATTACCGCAACTAATCCTGCCATCATGAGCGGAGAATATCCAAGTAAAGATGCCCCAATCCCAGCTCCAAATGAATCTAATGAAAGTGCCATCCCAAGGAGAAGCGCTTCTATTCCAGAAATAATCCCAGACTTATCAAAATCAGCAACAGTCGGTTTTCGTAAAATTTGAATAACAAGACCAAGAGAAGCAATTTCTAAGTTCCAAACTTTTTCTTCTTGCAGCGCATCCTCTTTTTTATCACTTTGAAAAAACTGATACAACACCCACGCACCGATTACTACAAGAACGAATCCTCCAATTCTTTTCGCTAGCACCGGTGAAAAAATTTGAGCAATCATATGTCCGATTCCCATTGAGAGTATCATCACAACAGCTGAACAAATCCCAATTACAATAATTGATTTCATTGGAATCCGAACATTTCGGAGCCCGTACGTGAGCCCTACACTACAGCTATCTAAACTTAACGTAAAAGCTAATAAAATAAGAGAGAAATAATGATACATTGATAAGCTCCTTCCCTATATATAGCTTTGCTTATATATATGACAGAAGCCTATCCGATGTTATTGTGAAAAATAAATTGAAACTTCCATCAGTGAGGTTTTTTCACCTCCCACTGATGAAAAGCCCGCCCAATCATGCTTTTACGAGCAGTAAATCTTTTTACCGATGTTTCGTTTGTTTAACTTTTCGGCTGACAAGCCGGACAATAATGTGTACCTCGCCCACCAACAACTGTTTTTTCAAGTAAAGTACCGCACGTTTCACACGGCTCACCTTTTCTTCCGTATACATAAAGACGTTCTTGAAATGAACCAATCTTTCCTTGTGAATTCACGTACGTACGAATTGTACTTCCACCGCGCTCTACCGCTTCAGTTAACGTTGCAACAATTTCTTCATACAACGTTTCAAATTCTTCATTTGTTAAAGAAGACGCTTCTCGCTCTGGATGAATACGTGAACGAAATAACACTTCGTCTACATATATATTACCAAGGCCCACTAAAATACGTTGATCCAGTAAGGCAACCTTTACTTTCCGAGCAGTTTTCTGCAATTTTTCTTGTAAATACGCAGATGTTAACTCCGTTGAAAAAGGCTCCGGCCCTAAATCTGCAAGCGGCATAACAGTAAATTCTGTACCCTTTTCAAATAGATGCATCGTACCGAATTTCCGCACATCTTTGTAACGAAGTTCTGTACCGTCTGTAAAACGAAAACGGACGTGTGTATGCTTATCAACTGGATCCTCATTATCGGTAAGCATATACTTCCCTTCCATTCGTAAATGAGACACAATGACATAACGGGTTACATATATAAGAAGAAACTTGCCGCGGCGTCTGACCTCTTCAATCGTTTCGCCGCGCAGCATCTCTTTAAAAAGTTCAGCGTCATCTGGTTCTTTCACTAAATTTGGATATGTTACAATCACTTCTTCAATTGTCTTTCCTTTGACGAGCCCTTCTAGCGTTCGCCTGACATTTTCAACCTCTGGTAATTCTGGCATACTATCCCTTCCTTACTTTGCGTCATACCACGTTGGACCGTACGAATAATCAACCTTTAACGGAACGGAAAGCTCAATCGCATGCTCCATAACTTCAGGTACAAGCTTCTCTAATTTTTCTACCTCTTCTTGCGGCACTTCAAAAATAAGTTCATCGTGCACTTGCAGTAGGAGACGTGCTTGTAATCCTTCTTCTTCTAATCGATCCGCCATAATAATCATTGCTTTTTTGATAATATCAGCAGCACTTCCTTGAATAGGTGTATTCATTGCAGTCCGCTCTGCAAAGCCGCGCACATTAAAATTACGACTCGTAATTTCTGGAATGTAACGACGACGGTTTAGCAATGTAGATACATAGCCTTTCTGTTTCGCCTCTTGCACAATATCACTCATATATTCCTTAACTCCTGGAAAGCTCTCTAAATACTTTTGAATGAAATCAGCTGCTGCTTTTCGCGTAATGCCTAGGTTTTGCGATAAACCATAGTCACTAATTCCGTATACAATCCCGAAGTTTACCGCTTTCGCTTGACGTCTCATATTAGAAGTTACATCATCCTTTTCAACACCAAACACATCCATCGCTGTTTTTGTGTGAATATCCATATCATGTTGAAATGCTGCAATTAAACCGTGATCTTTAGAAATATGGGCTAATACACGTAATTCAATTTGAGAATAATCTGCAGCAAACATAACCCAATCTTTTTCTGACGGAATAAACGCCTGACGTATTTTTCTTCCTTCCTCTAAACGAATCGGAATGTTTTGTAAGTTAGGTTCCGTTGAGCTTAAACGCCCTGTTTGTGTTAACACTTGGTTAAAGCGCGTATGAATTTTAGAAGAATCTGTATACACCACCTTTAATAATCCTTCGATGTACGTAGAATTTAATTTCCCTAACTGGCGATAATGTAAGATTTTCGGAATAATTTCATGATGCTCCATTAATTTTTCCAAAACATCCGCTGATGTAGAATAGCCTGTTTTTCTCTTCTTGATAGCTGGTAAGTTTAAGGTTTCAAATAAGATTACACCAAGTTGCTTTGGTGAATTAATATTGAATTCTGTTCCTGCAAGCTCATAAATTTCTTCTTCCATTTTCTTTAGCTGCGTAGCTAATTCATCCCCCATAGTGCGGAGGCGATTTGTATCAACTGTAACGCCCTTACATTCCATATCAGCTAATACACGGCAAAGCGGCATTTCCAGTTCAGTAAATAATTCGTACTGCTCATTATGTTTCAGCTCTTCAGTAAACGTTTGCTGTACATCATATAATACATGTACTTTTCGCGCTACGTGTTCCGCAACAACTTCCAGCTCTGGTACAGCACGTTTTGCACCTTTTCCATATACTTCTTCATCTGACTGCACAGCATGCATATCTTTCATTTTCGCAACAGCACGGAAATCTTTATCTGTCTCTGCTGGGTCAAGTAAATATGCTGCAATTAATAAATCAAAGTCAATTCCCTTTATTTCATAGCCTTTCCACTTTAACGAAACAATTGCACGCTTTGCATCAAATGTATACTTCTTCATTTCTGGATTCGCTAACCAGTCCGTAAAAGCTTGTGATGATAAAGCAATATCAGCCGGAACAAAGTAACATCCATTTTCGTTTTGAATACCAAACCCTTGAATATCCGCTCCATGATAATTATCCTCTTGCACTTCTACAATGATTGCGCTATCCTGCTGCAACATTTCTTCCGTTACTTCTTCTACAATTTCAAATGAAATATCTTCTAGTTCAGCTGCAGGTGTTTCTGCAACCGGTGCGCCTAACTTTGTTAAGAGAGAATGAAACCCTAAGTTCTCAAACATCGGGATTATATCACTATTCTCATATCCGTTATAAGCAATATCTTCTACATGAATTGTAACTGGTGCATCGGTAATAATTGTTGCTAACTCTTTACTCATCAACGCTTGTTCTTTATTCTCTTCAAGCTTCTCTTTTAATTTCTTACCGCTCACTTTATCTAAATTTTCATATACAGCCTCTACTGTTTCAAATTGTGTTAACAATTTAATAGCTGTCTTCTCACCAACACCAGGGACACCCGGGATATTATCTGATTGATCTCCCATTAGTCCTTTCATATCAATAATTTGCTTTGGTGATAAGCTATATTTCTCAAATAACGTTTCTTTTGTATACTCATCTACTTCTGTAATTCCTTTACGCGGAATACAAACGCGCGTATTGTCTGAAACGAGTTGAAGTAAATCTTTATCTCCTGAAATCACTTTCACTTCAATACCTTGCTCACTTGCTTCTTTCGCCAATGTTCCCATAATGTCATCCGCTTCGTAGTTCTCTAATTCGTAGCGAGGCACATGAAACGCATCTAACAATTCACGAATGAATGGAAACTGTTCTGATAATTCTGGTGGCGTTTTTTGGCGACCACCTTTATACTCGCTAAATGTTTTATGACGAAATGTCGTTTTCCCCGCATCAAACGCAACGAGCATATGCGTTGGTTTTTCTTCTTCTAAAATTCTCATTAACATCATCGTGAAACCATAAATGGCATTTGTATGTATACCTTTATCGTTATTTAAAAGTGGCAACGCAAAGAACGCGCGATACGCAATATTATTTCCATCAACTAAAACCACTTTCTTTTCCAAATGGAACAACCTCCCCGTAAAAAATTAAAACGATTTCTCAATCCAATAGAAAAAACCGTTCCTTATCTTCTCTCTATATTACCACGACTGAAAGAGAGAAGAAAAACAACGGCTTTCTTTATAACTATATTTAACATAATAAGTAAAAACTATTTTGTCACGAAAAAGGGAAGTGACGAGAATAAGTTTCCTTATCCTCGTCCCAAACTACTCCTTGGATGAAGGGGTTTTCATATATTATAGTAACAGGGCTTTATTAATATAAAATGAAGCTATTGTTAATATAATGTAAATGTCTATTTATTATACTTTTGAAGAGTAACAATAAATGTCGTTCCAACCCCAATCTTACTTTCCACAGTAATCATCCCCTGGTGCGCTTCCACTAAATGTTTCACAATAGATAAACCAAGTCCTGTACCACCTGTATTACGACTGCGCGCTTTATCAACGCGATAAAAACGTTCAAAAATACGAGGAATCTCTGCTTTCTCTATTCCAATACCTGTATCCAACACTTTTATATATACGTTTTCGCTATCATGAGAAAACGTAACAGACACAGTTCCCCCAGCTGGCGTATATAGAATCGCGTTATTCATTAAATTAATAAAAACTTGTTTTAAGCGAACTGCATCACCTATGACAGAAACATGTTCATTCATATCAACATGCAAACGAATGTCCTTATCTGCAGCTTTATTATTTAAGATCATCCTAACTTCTTCTAGTAGCTCTTTTAAGTCCACAACACCCATATTTAATTGAAACCCTTGTTGCTCAATTTTCGATAAATCAAGTAAGTCTTCAATTAACGCTTGCATTCGGTCGCTTTCTTTTAAAATAATATGTAAGAAGTGCTCACGAAACTGCTGGTTTTCCATCGCTCCATCAAGTAATGTTTCTGAAAATCCTTTAATTGAAGTAATTGGCGTTTTTAGTTCATGCGAAACATTTGCCAAGAAATCTTTACGCATTTGCTCAAGTTTCTTCAGCTCCGTAATATCATGAAAAACAAGGACAATGCCTTTCCATTCATGGTTCGTTCCAATAATAGGAGCACCGTACACTTCAAAGTGTTTTCTTTCAATTTCAAGAGGTAACAACATTTGTTTTCGCACTTTAACCTCTGTCATAAAAATTTCTTCCACGAGCTCAACAATTTCTTTATGTATAAATGCTTGATAATATAAACGATGCAAATACTCTTCATCCGTTACATGGAAAATCTCTTTATAAGAGCGGTTAACAAGACTTATATATCCACGGCTATCAATTAAAATCATACCGCTTCCCATATTTTCAATAAGAGTATGCAACCGATCTTGCTGCATTTCTTGCTCCAATGTCATCTCTTGTAAATTGCGCGCTAAAACGTTCATTGCTTTACTGAGCATTCCCGTCTCATCTGAATGATTTTCATAAGCACGCGCTTTATAATTCCCTTTCGCCAACTCAATCGCTACTTTTGTAACAGACTCAATCGGCCGAATATATTGTGCTGTAATTTTCATCCCAAGAAATATAACAACGAGACAAGAACTAATAAAGCCAACAATTAACAAGCCCCACATTTTCGGATGTACAGTTTTCAAAGATTCTATAGAAGCGTTAATAATGAAATACCCTTTCTTCCCCTGCGCATCTTGAATAAAAGTCGCATAATAATAAGGGTATTTATCCTTTGTTTCTTTCATCACCACTGTATGCATTTGTTTTTTTGCTTCAGGAAGAAGTTCTTCTATCACTTCTTTCTGTAACACCATCTGCTCTTTCACAGTATTATATTGAACTTGTTTTTGCTCATCTAGAAACGTTACATATAAACCGAAATGCTCTTCTATTTTCGAAAATACATTTGGGTTCTTTAGAACATGATCAATTCCATCCGCCTCAACGATAGAAGCAATATACTTTGTTTCTTTCTCGATTCTCTCATGGACATGATCAACATAAAACCCTTCAAATACTTTTTCAATCAATATCCCTGTCCCAACAACAATAAGGACAATGAGAGAAATAAACGTAAGGAGAAGCCGGGAGCGAAATTTATTCATCTCCTTTTGGCTCCTCCAATTTATAACCTAATCCGCGGATTGTTTTTATATAAGTTGGTTTTTTTGTATTTTTTTCGATTTTATCTCGCAAGTGACTAATGTGAACATCAACAATTCGTGTATCACCCGCAAAGTCATAATTCCACACTGCACTTAGAAGCTGATCGCGCGTTAACACGCGGCCTTTATGTTTTGCTAAATATACGAGTAATTCAAATTCTTTTGGCGTAAGTTCTAATTTGTCCCCTTTAAAATACGCTTCATAAAAATCTGGTAAAATTCTTAATTCAGCAATGATAATACTATTTTCATCTTCTACTTCCGGAGCTTGTTCATCATGAATTTTCGTACGGCGCAAAATCGCTTTTACACGCGCAACTACTTCTCTTGGACTAAACGGTTTTGTCATGTAATCATCCGCTCCAAGCTCAAGACCTAATACTTTATCAAATTCATCGTCTTTTGCAGTTAACATTAAAATAGGGGTCATTATACGCCCTAGACGCAGTTCTTTACAGACTTCCATGCCATCCATCTTCGGAAGCATTAAATCTAATATAATGAGATCAGGGCGTTCTGTCTGCGCTTTATGCAGTGCTGTTTCCCCATCCATCGCTGTTATGACCTCAAACCCTGCTTGCTGCAGATTAAATTCGATTAAAGTTAAAATAAACTCCTCATCGTCTACGACCAAAATTCGATTGCTCATTCTATTCCTCCAAGTTATAGGCTCTAAACCTTCCTCATCCTAATATCCTTCCCCGATATTTCCATCATACTAGAAAACAAAACCCCTCTCAATACAATTGTGCTTTGAAAAATGTGACTTTATCTCCTACTGACTGCTGTTTCACTTTATGCTACCCTTATACAAGAAAACGATAAAATACATTTCCCTATATTGTTAAGCAGTGTAGGCTTTGTTTCCAGTAAGGGGTATCTTTTGGTTGTCTAAAGGTTTTGACGAGAAAGATAGATTTTAAACTACAATAAGGGAAACTATAAACATGTTAATAATTGTTTTAGCAATTGTTATTTTAGTACTAGTATTACAAAAGAAGAAGTTACAACAAGGAGAGCAAGCGAAAACCAACTCTGCACTGATGATGATAGTAGGGGTATTAGTAGGGACATTTAGATACCATAAGTCTAAAACTGGTAACAATATTCTACTTGTATTTATTGATTATATATTGATGATGATATTCTTAGCTTATATCGGGGAGACAGACCATAAATAGCGGGATAAACCACTCTTCTTTTCAAGAGTAAAGAGCATCTAGTGGAGTAATTTAAATTCTTTTTCGACATATAGATTGCGGCCATGCAGAAGAGCCCGCACTTGCTTTCTCCCTTTGTTTTACCTTGCATGTGGCAGGAAAGGGCACTGACCGTTTCTATGCAGGGCTAGATGCTCTCGCCCACCGAAAAAGAATGGTTTTATCCCGCTATTCTCGGGCAGTAATACTCCCACCTCAAGATTGAGAGAGAAGCAAAGAAGATAGGTGGGAGATAACTGCTCGTAAAAGCCCGATTGGTTCAACTAACCATCAGTGGGGGATGTAGAACCCCCCACTGATGGAAGTTTCACTTTATTTCGTTTTTTAAATTTGGATGTATATAGAATAGAAAGGAGCTTTTATGTTAAAAGCATTTATTATCTTTTTTCTTGCAGGTTTAGCTGAAATTGGCGGCGGTTACCTCATTTGGAAATGGCTGCGCGAAGGCGGTTCTATTGGAATTGGAATCATCGGAGGAGTTATTTTATTTTTATATGGTGTTATCGCTACGTTCCAGGTTTTCTCTAGCTTCGGAAGAGTGTATGCAGCTTACGGCGGCGTATTTATTGTCATGAGTTTGCTGTGGGGCTTGTGGATTGATAAGAAAACTCCCGACTTATTCGACTGGGCTGGGGCTTCCGTTTGTATCGTTGGCGTATTTATTATGTTATGGCCGCGTGGGTAAAAAAACGAAAGCTGTCCCAAAAGCACTACTTTTAGGACAGCTTCTTTCATTAAAAATTATCCAGCGATCTTTCAAATATCGTCGTTAAATGATGCGGTGGTGCTACTGTTAGTAACCCTTTTATCACTTCTTCTTGTTCATTATACGCAACCATTTGCATTTCAATTAAGTGATCTTTTGGGTGAACGGAAACAACTTCAAAATGAATTTGCAGCGTTGCGTAGTGATATACAGGCTTTATAAATTCGATTTCTTGTCTTACGACGTGACTTCCTGGACCAGGTAAGTACTTCGTAACTGCAGTTGTAACAATCCCCGTTAGCATAATAGTTGGTACAATTGGTTTTTCATACGGAGTTTGGGATGCGTAATCATGCTGAATATATAACGGATTCGAATCATTCGTTAATCCTAAATATAATAACAAATCTTTGTCTTCTATTTTCTCTGTAACGGATAACTTTTCCCCTACTGTAATTTCATCCATTTTACGACCTAATTTGCTTCTTTTCTTTAACATGATACAATCCCTCCGATCGATATTTTCATTATCCTACTCGAAGTGGTATATTATACAAATCTTTATAAAGACGAGAGAACATTCGCTACGAATCTGTGTATTATAGTGTAGGATACCTCTTTGTTGGCGCTTTCAAATTATTTTACAAAAATATCCTTCTAATAGTGGAAAAAGATTCGGGAGCCCCGAATCTTTTTCTTTCTTTTCTTATGCAAGAACTTTCATTACACTGCGGATAGATTCTACAGAACGATCTAATCCTTCTTTTTCTTCTGGAAGAAGATCTAATTCAATAATCTTTTCGATTCCGTTACCACCAAGGATAACCGGAACACCTAAGTAAAGATCGCTATAGCCGTATTCACCTTCAAGGTATGCAATAGCTGGTAATACGCGGCGTTGGTCTTTTAAGATTGCCTCAGCCATCTCTACTAAAGAAGCAGCTGGTGCATAGTATGCACTACCGTTTCCTAATAGATTTACAATTTCACCGCCGCCTTTACGAGTGCGTTCAACAATCGCATCTAGGCGTTCTTTCGGAATTAATGTTTCAAGCGGGATACCACCTGCATAAGAATAACGAACAAGCGGCACCATCTCATCACCGTGTCCACCAAGAACAAATCCTGTAATATCTTTCACAGATAAATTTAATTCTTGTGCAATAAATGTACGGAAACGAGCTGTATCTAATACACCAGATTGACCGATAACGCGCTCTTTCGGGAACCCAGCTTCTTTAAATACCGAATATGTCATTGCATCAACTGGATTTGTTAATACAATAATAATTGTATTCGGAGAATATTTCGCAATTTCTTGCGTTACACTTTTCATAATTTTAGAGTTTGTTGCTACTAAATCATCACGACTCATACCTGGCTTACGAGCGATACCTGCCGTAATAATTACAACGTCAGAATTAGCTGTATCTGCGTAATCAGATGTGCCGATAACATTAGCGTCGAAACCTTGTATAGGGCTTGCTTCTAACATATCTAACGCTTTCCCTTTTGTTGGATTTTCAAGTTGTGGAATGTCCACTAATACAACGTCTGCTAATTCTTTTTGCGCTAGTAAGAATGCTGCTGTTGCCCCTGTAAATCCTGCACCGATGACTGAAACCTTTTTGCGTTTGATCGTCATAAATTCTCCCCCACTTTGAATTATGCGTTTTTAATAACTGCTGCGTCCATATTATTAATAAGAGCGTCAGCAAATTCGGAACATTTCACTTCGGTTGCACCTTCCATAAGACGTGCGAAGTCATATGTTACCACTTTAGAAGCAATCGTTTTTTCTACAGAATTAGTAACTAATTTCGCTGCTTCATTCCATCCTAAATGCTCTAACATTAATACCCCTGAAAGAAGAACTGAAGATGGATTTACTTTATCTAAACCTGCATATTTTGGAGCCGTACCATGTGTTGCTTCAAAAATAGCATGTCCAGTAACATAGTTAATGTTAGCACCAGGTGCAATACCGATGCCGCCAACTTGTGCTGCAAGTGCATCAGAAATATAATCGCCATTTAAGTTCATAGTTGCTACAACATCGAACTCGCGTGGACGTGTTAAGATTTGTTGTAAGAAAATATCTGCAATTGAATCTTTTACGATGATTTTTCCAGCCGCTTCTGCGTCTGCCATCGCTTTATTCGCAGTATCTTTTCCTTCTTTCTCAACAATACGATCATATTCAGCCCAAGTGAATACTTTGTCACCAAATTCTTGTTCTGCTACTTCATAACCCCAGTTTTTGAAAGCACCTTCTGTAAATTTCATAATGTTACCTTTATGAACTAATGTAACAGAAGAACGTTTTTCATTAATCGCATATTGAATCGCAGCGCGAACAAGACGCTTTGTACCTTCTTCAGAAATTGGTTTAATACCAATTCCAGAAGTTTCTGGGAAACGGATTTTCTTCACACCCATTTCATTTTGTAAAAACGCAAGAAGCTTTTGAACCTCTTCAGAACCTTGCGCATATTCAATACCAGCGTAGATATCCTCCGTATTTTCACGGAAAATCACCATATCAGTATCTTCCGGACGCTTAATTGGAGAAGGAACCCCATCAAAGTAGCGAACAGGACGTAAACATACGTATAAGTCTAATTCTTGACGAAGTGCTACGTTTAAAGAACGAATTCCGCCACCAACAGGAGTTGTTAACGGTCCTTTAATTGCGATTAAATATTCGCGAATCAATTCTAACGTTTCTTCTGGTAACCACTCACCTGTTTGATTAAATGCTTTTTCCCCTGCAAGCACTTCTTTCCAAACAATTTTCTTCTCGCCATTATATGCTTTTTCAACAGCCGCTTCTAACACACGAGATGCTGCCGCCCAAATATCTGGTCCAATTCCATCTCCTTCAATAAAAGGAATGATTGGATTGTTAGGTACGTTCATAATGCCATTCGTTACGGTAATTTTTTCTCCTGTAGTCACTGTGATTACCCCCATGTTTGAAATTTCATATATATGAAACTGAGGGATAAACCCCTCAGTTCAAATCATAAATTAAGTTTAAATATTTCAATCATTATATCTTTACGAAAAAGTCAGACTTATGAAAGCGCATTATATTCTTTGTCCGATTGGTACATAGCGTTGGTTAATCGGACCAGTATAATCTGCACGCGGACGAATGAGGCGGTTATTTTCATATTGTTCTAGAATATGAGCTAACCAACCAGACATACGGCTGACTGCAAAGATTGGTGTAAATAAATCATGATCAATTCCTAAGCAATGGTAAACAGATGCAGAATAAAAATCTACATTTGGTGGAAGCGGTTTTGCCGAAGTTACAAGCTCCTCAATTTTGATAGACATATTATACCACTTCTCTTGTCCTGTTAGCACGCATAATCGCTTAGACATTTCACGTAAATGTTTTGCACGTGGATCACCGTTGCTGTATACACGATGACCAAAGCCCATAATTTTCACTTTATTATCAAGTGCATTATGAATATACGATTCTACATTTTCTTCTTCACCAATTTCCATTAGCATCTTCATTACGTTTTCATTTGCTCCGCCATGAAGTGGTCCTTTTAAAGCACCAATTGCTGCTGTAATACCGGAATATACATCAGAAAGTGTAGCCACACAAACACGTGCTGTGAAAGTAGATGCATTTAATTCATGATCCGCATGAAGTACAAGCGCCTTATCAAACGCTTCAATCTCAACTTCATTTGGTTCACGATCATTTAACATATATAAAAAGTTTGCTGCTAATGATAAATCTTTGCGAGGCTCGACAACCGGTAACCCCTTGCGAATTCTCGCATATGCTGCAACAAGAGTTGCAACTTGCGCCTGTAATTTAACCGCTTTCAAATAATTGGACGCTTCATCCATTAATTCAGCACTCTCATCATACAATGATAACATGGAAATTGCTGTACGTAAAACAGACATTGGATGCGCCACTGTTAAGTTTGTGCGTGTTAAATATTCCAAAATATCTTTTGGCACTGCCGCATGATCGGCCAATTGTGTTTTTAATTCCTCTAATTCTACTTCATTTGGAAGTCTGCGATGCCATAATAAATATACAACTTCTTCAAATGTAGCATTTTCAGCTAAATCATCAATATTATATCCCACATAAGTTAATGTATCATCAATAATAGAACTTACAGATGATGTTGTTGCTACTACCCCTTCTAAACCTCGAATAACAGTCATTATAATCTCTCCTTTTCCTCGAAAATTCTCCCCAACCTAATACTTTTTTCTCAATTAAATATGTGTTCCACTGTTCAAGAAAGTGAATGAGCATCCGTTCACCTCTTAAACAAGTGAAATACATAATGGCACAATCATTACCATTTTTACATCTATCTATCATCCCGCACTATGGAGCATGGGTGTGAGCTTCTCCCCGAACCCCCACGCTAAAAACGACACATAGTGAGGAAATATAATTTCGGAGAGCTTTCCTATAAAAACAGCATAAAACAATATTAACAAAATTATTTCATGTTATTTTTATTTTATCTGGTGTAGGTCTATGCTGTTATGTAACTCGAAGAAGTGCCTTAAATACATTATAAACAATTATCTGACTTTTGTGAATGGATAGAATTCGAAAAATTTATATTACAATAAATTTTTTTATTTAAACAGCTGTATAATGTTCATCACAGCGTAGGCAATTCCTGCTCCAATTAATGGTCCTACCGCCACTCCATTAAATAGTGCTACCGCAAGAACTGTCCCAAAAACAAGAGCAGTCGTAATGTGCGGATCATGTGCTAAAAGTTGTACACCGCCTTTTGCAATAAGCGCCACAGCTATTCCTGAAGCGAGAGCAACCCAAGCATAATAAGATTTTGTCGCCTCTACAAGCTGCTTAAATCCAATTTCCCCTGTTGCAATCGGGACAAGGACCGCAATTGTTATAACAGTAACCCCGAGGTTAATTCCTTTCGTTTGTAAATAAGGGAATATTTTATCTCCTAAAAACGTCCACTTCAGCAAAAATAAAACGCCAACCGCTACTGTTAAAGATTGATTTTTTGCGACAAGTCCAACAATAAGAAGTATGAATAAAAATAAAGTCGACTGACTAATCATGATGTCACATCCTTTCTGAGAATAATGAAGAGCTCTCAAATATGTCCCTTTTCTAAAATAAAAAAGGAATTCACCCTTCAAATAGAGAATCGTTTCCACTTATACCGAAAGTGATCACTTTCCTTTTCTTTCTTATAAGAAAAAGGTAAAATAAGAAAGAAATAATCTATATTACATCATACCATTTACAAAAGAGGCATGAAAGCATCTCATTATTTGCTGTATACTTTCAAGTGAATAATTACACAAGCTTCGCTCATACGTAACATTTTTATAGAGGAGGGAAAACACCTTTGAATCGAAATTCACTTTACATAGCACTTCGACTTCTCTTTGTTATTGCAGCAACTATATTAGGAATTTGCGCACTTTTGTATATAGCAGGTCTTGTCTACCCATTTATTATCGCTTTTGCAATTGCATATTTGATCAATCCAGTTGTAAACTTTCTTGATCGAAAACTACGATTTCCTCGTGCTTTGTCTGTCCTAATTAGCCTCGTTCTTGTGTTTGGCGCTATCGTTGGGCTTGTTACGTATCTTGTAACAGAAGCTATTTCCGCAACAACCTATTTGTTACAAATCGTACCAGAAAAATTCCCGTCTCTTGTTCAATATTTACAGGAATTTGCTCTTACCAATATTATGCCACTCTACAACGATTTAATTGCTAAGTTTAACCATCTTGGTGCTACACAACAAAGTACGATTACAACAAACATTCAAAATCTCGGTGCAGAAGCAACGCAACAAATGAAATCCATTTTGACAGCCATTATTAGCGGATTAACAAACTTCATTAGCGCTCTTCCGACCACCTTAACTGTTCTTGTATTCATCTTGTTAGCTACTTTCTTTATTAGCTATGACTGGCACCGCCTTGCCCGTAAAATTGAAAAATTATTACCTAATCGATTACACGGTTATGGAAAAACAATTTTTGTTGATTTACGAAAAGCTTTGTTCGGATTCGTGAAAGCACAATTTACTCTCATATCCATGACGACCATTATCGTTCTAATTGGCCTATTAATTTTGCGTGTACCGTACGCAATTACGATTGCCCTTATTACAGGAGTTGTGGATTTACTTCCATACTTAGGAACTGGCACTGTTTTCGTTCCATGGATCCTTTATGTATTCTTTACAGGAAATACTGCCTTGGCGCTTGGTTTACTTATTTTATATATCGTTGTCATTGTGCAGCGTCAATTAATGGAACCAAAGGTATTATCATCTAACATTGGACTTGATCCACTGCCAACATTATTTTCTTTATTTATCGGATTTAAACTATTTGGTTTTTTAGGATTAATTATCGGTCCTGTCACACTCGTTTTATTAAATACATTACATAAAGCAAATGTATTTAAAGACCTTTGGAAATTTATAAAAGGATAAAGCGAAACATAGATTCGCTAATAAAAATCACCTAAAACAAGGAGAAGTTTCTCTTTGTTTTTTTATTTATAAAAACGAATAAAAATACAATATTTTTCTTTGTTTTTCTACAAGTGAATAAATATTCATCTGTTTTTCCGACAAAAAATAACGCTTGAAGAGTTTTTCTCTCTCAAGCGTTATTTTTGCACAATAATTGTATTGTTTCGATTTATTTTTCGTTCCATCCATTTGATTATCATATATTTCACTGGCTTCCTCGCTGCCGGAATTAATAAAACCATTCCTACACAATCCGTTATATAGCCAGGAATCATTAAAAGTATACCGCCAGCAAAAATACAAATTGCATCCAATACCGCATCACCTGGAAGTTCACCTCTGCTGAGTCGATATTGAATATCTCTCCATACCATTAACCCTTGTCGCTTTGCTATATATGCTCCAATTATACTCGCTAGCATAATAACACAAAATGTCGGCCATAACCCAATCCACTGACTCGATCCGATCAGTACCGTAATTTCTAACGCTGGTATTAAAATAAACAAAAAGAGAAACACTTTCATTCCTCTCACCTCTTTTTCTAAATCTTCATATTTTCAAATTTTGTAAAAAAAAGAGAAGGATTTACATCCTTCCCCACAATTTATTACTTATAGCACTTCCGCATGTCCATTATATACAATTCCACGTGCCGCATCAACTGTTACTTCTTGGCCATTTTTTAGCGTAGCAGTTGCAGTTGTTACACCAACAATAACTGGAATACCGATTGATACACCAACAACTGCTGCATGGCTTGTTAATCCGCCTTCTTCTACAACAAGTGCTGCTGCTTTTTCAATCGCAGGAATCATATCTTTATCAGTGCTTACTGTAACAAGAATAGATCCTTCTGTTACGTTCGCTAATGCTTCCTCAGCTGTTTTAGCTACAACAACTTTACCTTTTGCTGTTTTACGTCCAATTCCTTGTCCTTTAGCGATTTGTTCGCCAACAACATGAATTTTCATTAAGTTTGTTGTGCCAGTTTCAGCAAGTGGTACACCAGCAGTAATTACAACTGTATCACCAAGACCGATCATCTCTGCATCCATAGCCGTTTGAATCGCTGTTTCTAACATTTCATCTGTAGATTTCGCTTTTTCCTCTGCCATAAACGCTTGTACACCCCAAGATAGGGCAAGACGACGACATACTTGCTCATTAGATGTTACAGCTACAATTGGAGATTTCGGACGATATTTAGAAATCATTTTTGCAGTATAACCACTTTCTGTAGGAGCTACGATTGCTGCTACATCAAGTGCAAGCGCTGTATGTGCAACAGATTGGCTAATTGCATCTGTAATTGTGCTAGATTGCTCTTTAAGACGTTTTTGGAACATATCTTCGTATTGCAGTGATTTCTCAACACGAATTGCAATGTTCGCCATCATTTGTACTGATTCAAGCGGATATAAACCTGCTGCTGTTTCACCAGAAAGCATGATTGCATCTGTACCATCGAAAATAGCGTTCGCTACGTCACTTGCTTCTGCGCGCGTCGGACGAGGGTTACGTTGCATAGAATCTAACATTTGCGTTGCAGTGATAACTGGCTTTCCTAATACGTTACATTTTTTAATTAGACGCTTTTGTACTAACGGTACTTCTTCTGGTGGAATTTCTACACCCATGTCACCGCGTGCTACCATTAAACCGTCAGAAACTTCTAAGATAGAATCGATATTATCGATACCTTCTTGGTTCTCGATTTTTGGAATAATTTGAATGTATCCTGCGCCATGCGCTTCTAATAGCTCACGAATTTCTAATACATCAGATGCTTTACGTACGAAAGAAGCTGCAATAAAGTCAACGCCTTGCTCGATACCGAAGATGATATCTTGAATATCTTTTTCCGTAATACCAGGAAGCTTAATACTTACGTTTGGCACGTTTACACCTTTTTTATTTTTTACCATACCGCTGTTTAATACTTTTGTACGGATATCACCGTTTGCTTTTTCAATTACTTCTAACTCAATAAGACCGTCATCAATTAGAATACGAGAACCTGGGTCTACATCGTCATAAAGTCCTGCGTAAGTTACAGAGAACTTTTCTGCAGTTCCTAACACTTGCTCTGTAGAAATAACAACTTCTGCACCTGTTTTTAGTTCAGCCTGTCCGTCTACAAAGTCATGTGTACGAATTTCTGGACCTTTTGTATCAAGTAAAATTGCTACAGTTTTACCTGTTTTCTTCGCAGCCTCACGAATCGTTTTAATTCGTAATCCATGCTCCTCATGACTACCATGAGAGAAGTTTAAACGACAAACGTTCATACCTGCTTCGATTAATTGTTCTAACTTCTCAATACTTTCACTAGCGGGACCAATCGTACATACAATTTTAGTTTTGCGCATACCGCACCTCCGAATATTTATGAAAACGTTACCAATAACTTTATATTACACCAATTAGATGGATAATTCTTTTGATAACTGATACATCGCTGCATCAATTTCATGTTTTTTCGCTAATGCTTCAATAATATCATGATCAACAAGTTGGTTATTTTGAATACCTACGCAGCGGCCACCTTGTCCTTCTAATAAAAGCTCAACTGCTCTTGCACCAAGACGACTTGCTAATACACGATCCATCGCACTTGGCGACCCTCCGCGTTGTACGTGACCTAATACTGTAACGCGTGTATCAAAACTAGTCGCTTCTTCGATTTGTTTACCGATTTCAATCGCGCTGCCAACGCCTTCAGCTACAACGATAATACTATGTTTCTTTCCGCGTTCACTACCGCGTTTTAAGCGAGCGATTACATCATCCATATCATAGTCTTCTTCTGGAATTAAAATTGTTTCTGCACCATCTGCTAAACCAGCCCATAATGCGATGTCACCTGCATGGCGACCCATTACTTCGATTACATATGTACGTTCATGAGATGTAGCTGTGTCACGAATCTTATCAATTGCATCGATAACAGTATTTAAAGCTGTATCAAAACCAATTGTGAAATCTGTACCAGGAATATCATTATCGATTGTGCCAGGTACACCAACACATGGGAAACCATGTTCTGTTAATTTTTTCGCACCTTGGTAAGAACCATCCCCACCAATTACAACAAGTCCTTCAATACCAAATTTCTTTAATTGTTCGATCCCTTTTAATTGTCCTTCTAGTTCTTTAAACTCAGGACATCTTGCTGTATATAATTTTGTTCCACCGCGATGGATAATATCGCCTACAGAACCTAATTCTAATTTCTCAATATGACCAGAAATTAATCCTGCGTATCCATGATAGATCCCATATACCTCTAAATCGTGATATATCGCTTTACGAACAACCGCACGAATGGCAGCGTTCATTCCAGGTGAATCTCCACCACTTGTTAAAACACCAATACGTTTCATTAGTACTCACCTCATAAAGATTATTTGCCCTATAATAAAATAACATGAAAAAATATAAATTGACAATGGAGAAGATGTGTCTTTTTTCATAAGAAAAACGTGCATTCGCGAGATGGAACGCACGCTTTTTCTATTTTACCCCAATGGAAGCGTTTGAAAACGAAACTTGTCCAATTTTCATAAATTTTTCGTAGCGATTTTCAACTAGCTGCTCTTTCGAAACGCCTTCTAATTGTTGGAATGTTTTCTGCAATGTTCGATTCATATATTCCGCTTGCTTCACTACGTCGCGATGCGCACCGCCGCGAGCTTCTGGAATAATTTCATCAATGACACCTAATTCTTTCAAATTAGCTGCTGTAATTTTCATCGTTTCTGCCGCTTCTTTTGATTTCGTAGCATCTTTCCAAAGAATTGTCGCTGCTCCTTCAGGAGAAATAACCGAATATGTGGAGTTTTCTAGCATGTGTACATAATTACCTACACCAAGGCCTAATGCACCGCCACTTCCACCTTCACCAATTACAATACAAATAACAGGTACCGTCAGTCCAGCCATTTCAAATAAATTGCGGGCAATTGCTTCACTTTGTCCACGCTCTTCAGCTGCTTTTCCTGGATATGCACCTTTTGTATCAACAAAACAGACGATTGGACGATTAAATTTTTCAGCTTGCTTCATAAGACGCAACGCTTTACGATATCCTTCTGGATGAGGCATTCCGAAATTACGGCGAATATTTTCTTTCGTATCTTTCCCGCGTTGATGACCAATTACTGTAACAGGCATCCCGTTATATTTCGCAATCCCACCAACAATTGCCTCATCATCACCAAATAATCGATCTCCGTGACATTCAAAAAAATCAGTAAATAAGTGCTCAATGTAATCCAGTGTTGTAGGTCTTTCAGCATGACGAGCAATTTGAACACGGTCCCACACTTTCAGGTTACCGTATATTTCTTCTTCTAAATGCTCTAATTTACCTTCCAAGATACGAATCTCCTCACCGAAGTCCATCTGGCTGTTTTTCGTATATTCTTTTAACTCGCTAATTTTATTTCTTAGCTCAACAACTGGTTTTTCAAATTCTAATTCTGCCATGACGCCACTTCCTCCCCTTGATGAACTTCTAAAATCTTACGGAGCGTGTCTCTCATATCATCGCGATGCACAACTGCATCTAATTGTCCGTGCTCTAATAAAAACTCTGCCGTTTGGAAATCCTCCGGCAATTTCTCACGAACCGTCTGTTCAATTACACGACGACCAGCAAACCCAATTAATGCACCAGGTTCTGCTAAATTGTAATCACCAAGTGAAGCGAAGCTCGCGGAAACTCCCCCCGTCGTTGGATGCGTCATAATTGAAATGAATAAACCACCTGCATTGCTATGTTTTTTCAAAGCTATACTTGTCTTCGCCATTTGCATTAAGCTTAAAATACCCTCTTGCATACGAGCTCCGCCTGATGCAGTAAAAATAAGAAACGGCGCTTTCATTTCATATGCTTTTTCAACAGCACGCGCAATTTTTTCACCTACAACAGAGCCCATGCTTCCCATTCGAAACCTTGAATCCATAACCGCAACAACAACCAGCATATTTTCGATTGTTCCTTCTCCTGTCACAACCGCTTCATTTAATCCGGTTTTTTTACGATCACTCTCGAGTTTCTCCTCATAGCCAGGGAATTGAAGCGGGTTTGCCGAAATCATTTCTTTGTCATATTCACGAAATGAATTTTCATCTAACAAACTTTCAAGGCGCTCCCATGCATTCATTGGGTGATGATAGCCACAGTTTACACATACTTTTAAATTTTTCAGAAGTTCTTTCGTATACATGATTTTTTTACATTTCGGACATTTTGTCATGACACCGTCCGGTACATCTTTTCGTACCTGCTCTGAAGGAATTGCAGCATACTTTTTCTTCTTTAGGAATAAATCTCGTAGCAAAGTTTGACCCTCCTTTAGGTGATAAAAGAGCTAAGGTTAACGAGTAAGAAAATGTGGCTAACACCTAAATCAATTGGTGTTAGCCTTATTTTCTTAATTTGCCTTATAACCCGTCTCTTTACGTTTAACTTTAAACGTTATCTTGCAGAATTTGTGTCAGAACGTGTCATGGTTATTTCGACAAATTTTGTATAAAGTAAACCCTTGCTTATTCATACATGTGTAAGCAAGATAAATTTACAAATGAAACTGTATATTTCTCATTATTGCATCGTACAACTCTAATGCTATTTGTTCTTGTTTATTCTGTAATGCTATATATAGCTTTTCATGTAACTCTCGCGCGTTTAAATGAACATCACAAGAAATCGTCGAAACATAGTCACGTACAATCATCCAAACACGATACATTAAATAATTATCGACTTGTTCTACAAGCATTTTAAAAAAAGTTTGATGAAATACTGCGATAGATGATTGTTCCTCAGAAAAGATGTTATGAAGTGCCTTTAAGCTGTTTTCTTCCTGTGTTTGACATAAGACACGAATCGCATCTTTCTCAAGCAATTCTTTCATTTGTAACAAATCCCGCCGTGTCTTTTCATCTTGTAATACGAACGGTGCAATTAATTGCACCAGACCGTTTTCATAAAAGTTTCGAATGAACGTCCCTTCACCGCGCCGCGTTTCAATTAAACCTACTAGTTCTAACGATCTGAGCGCTTCACGAACAGATGAGCGTCCGACATTTAAACGTGCACTTAACTCACGTTCAGATGGAAGGCGGTCGCCCGCCTTCAGTCCGTCCTCTTGTATGATCAAACGGATTTTTTTCACTATTTCTAGATATACTTTTGTTTGTGATGATGCCAATGAACATTCCTCGCTTATTCTTTGCCGATAATCGCTAGATTTCTCGTTCTTTCAGCTATTTCCTGCGGATCAACTTGACGGCGAGCAACACCTGTTTCCATCGCAGCCTTTGCAACATACGCTGCTACTTGCGGTGCTACGCGTGCATCGAATGGAGCCGGAATAATATATTCAGCAGTTAACTCTTCTTCTGATACAAGTTCAGCAATAGCTTGTACTGCTGCCACTTTCATTTCTTCGTTAATTTGCGTTGCATGTACATCAAGAGCACCGCGGAAAATACCAGGGAAAGCTAACACGTTGTTTACTTGGTTTGGGAAATCTGAGCGTCCCGTACCTACAACTGCCGCTCCAGCTGCTTTTGCCATGTGTGGCATAATTTCTGGATTTGGATTCGCCATCGCAAAGATAATTGCATCATTGTTCATAGAACGAACCATTTCTTCCGTTAATGCTCCTTCTGCAGATACACCGATGAACACGTCTGCACCTTGAATCACTTCTGCTAATGAACCTTCTACACGATTTTTATTCGTGTATTTTGCAACTTCATTTTTCACAGGGTTCATACCGACAGGGCGCCCTTCAAAAATCGCACCTTTCGTATCGCACATAATAATGTCGCGTACACCGTAGCGATATAAAAGTTTAATAATTGCAATACCCGCTGCCCCAGCACCATTTGCAACAACTTTAATATCAGACATTTTCTTTCCAACTAGCTTCAATGCATTCACAAGACCCGCTACTGTTACAATTGCTGTTCCATGCTGGTCATCGTGGAATACAGGAATATTTGTTTCTTTTTTCAAACGCTCTTCAATAATAAAGCAGTTTGGTGCTGCAATATCTTCTAAGTTTACGCCACCAAAAGTTGGCTCCATTAATTTTACAGTTTCAACAATTTTATCTACATCATTTGTATTTAAAGCAATTGGAAATGCATCTACACCAGCAAAGCTCTTGAATAATACAGCTTTACCTTCCATAACAGGAAGTGATGCTTCCGGTCCAATATTTCCAAGACCTAATACAGCCGTTCCATCTGTTACAACTGCTACCATATTGCCCTTCATTGTATATTCATATACCTTGCTCTTATCGTCATAAATAACCTTACATGGTTCTGCAACCCCTGGAGAATACGCAAGACTTAAATCTTTTGCATTTTCTACCTTTACCTTTGATACTGTTTCTAGTTTTCCTTGATGCACTCTATGCATGTGAAGTGCTTCTTCACGAAGTGTTGACAAACGATCCACTCTCCTCATATTTTCTTGCTGCATAACATTATTCATTCTCCAAGGTGGTCTGACCACGAATGCTATTACTACTATAATCGAAATGGTAGGAAATTGTCCATTATATTTTTACAACGACATTTTCCTTTCCGACTATCTCATAAAGCGCTTGTAAACACCCTTCACTTGGATGAATGGATAAGCTGCGAGATAATTGTACCATCTTATGCTCTTTTTCATAATAAATTAGTACTTTCGCAAAACCTGAATAGTTAAACAATATTTTCTTGACATTGTTTAACAGCCTTTTTTCATACTGTGATGGTATTTTCACGTAAATAGAAGCGTCTTTCATTTCCTCGTAAGTGTCCATCTTCTCTAACGGATACAAGCCATTTACAATCCATTGGAGCTTATTGTTTCGCTGTTCAATTGTCCCCTCTATTAAAACAATTTCTCCTTCTTGTAATCGCTCCGCAAAGTGGATATACGTTTCTGGAAATACAACCCCTTCCATTTCATGATTTTGATCACAAAACGTGATAAACGCCATCTTTTGTAATTTTTTCGTCCGAATTACTTTTATATTTGTCAAATATACAATGGCCCGTTGTACTTTTTTTTGCTGCTTCATCGCTCCTGCAAGTGTAGGGATTTCCAATTCCTTAACAAGTTTTGCGTACTGTGCGGTTGGGTAACTTGTTAAATAAAAGCCTAGCGCTTCTTTTTCTTTATTTAACTGCTCTATAAAAGATAGTTCTGCCTCCTGTGCATACTCCGACTTCGGCACAAGCTCCTCACCAATTTCCCGTGCTAAGCTCGCATATTCTAACGCACCTTTAATACTGTTAAATAAGACAGAACGTGAAACGTTAAAATCATCAAAACAACCGGCCCAAATCATCGTTTCTAAATTGCGTTCTGTCACAAATTTCGTCGGCATGCGCAAACAAAACTCAAATAAATCTTGAAATGGCTTTTTATTTCTTTCTTCAATTACAGCGTTTACTGTCGCCATCCCTACATTGCGAATTGCAAGTAAACTATATCGGATTGCATTTCCTTCTACTTGAAACTCATAACTGCTCTTATGAAGAGACGGCGGTAAAACACGGAATCCTTTCCGCTTCGTTTCCCGAACATATTGTACAATCTTCTCTTCATTTCCAATTGCACTTGATAATAATGCTGTCATAAACTGAAGTGGATAATTTGCTTTTAAATAAGCAAGCTGATATCCAATCATACTATAAGCAACTGCATGACTTCGGTTGAATCCATAATTGGCAAATCGAACAATTAAATCATAAATTTGCTGTGCAGTTTCTTCATCATACCCATTTTGCAAGCACCCTTTCACGAAGTGCATGCGCTCTTCATCTAAAATATCACGATTTTTCTTACTTACGGCGCGGCGTAATAAATCAGCCTCGCCAAGAGAAAATCCTGCTAAACGGGAGGCAATTTGCATGATTTGTTCTTGATAAACGATAACGCCATACGTATTTTCTAAAATTGGTTTCAAATCAGGATGTAAGTATTGAATGGCGCGTTTCCCATGTTTAGAATCAATAAAAACGGGAATTTGCTCCATCGGTCCTGGGCGATATAAGGCGTTAACCGCAACGATATCTTCAAATTCATTCGGTTTTAGCGAACGCAAAACATTTCGCATTCCACTTGATTCGAGCTGAAAAATCCCTGTCGTATCCCCTCGTCCAAGGAGTGCAAATGTATTTGCATCTTGAAGAGGCAATTTCCGTATATCTAAACTTGTCCCCGTTGTCTTCGCAATAAACATGCGAATATTTTCAAGCAATGTTAAATTACGCAAACCAAGAAAGTCCATTTTTAACAGACCAAGTTCTTCTAATACTTCTGCTGGATATTGCGTGACGTATACATCATCATGGCCGCCTTGAATAGCAACACTATTTGTAAGCGACTCTTCACTCATAATCACTCCAGCGGCATGAATAGACGTATGACGCGGCAAACCTTCCACCCGCCTTGCAATATCAAATACCCTTTGAAAGATTAGGTTACTTTGTAGATAACTTTGTAATGATGGCGATTCTACGTAAGCTTCTTCTAATGTAATCCCAACCTTAGACGGAATATGTTTTGAAAAAATATCAATTTCATTTGGCGGCAGTCCCATTACTCTTGCAATATCACGAATTGCCGCTTTTGCTGCAAGTGTTCCAAATGTTACAATTTGAGCCACGCGCAGTTCTCCGTACTTATTTTTCACATAACGAATCATTTCATCGCGGCGAATATCTGGAAAATCAATATCGATATCAGGAAGTGTAACGCGCTCTGGATTTAAGAAGCGTTCAAATAGTAAATTGTATTGAATCGGGTCGATATCCGTAATTTCCAACACATAAGATACAAGTGAACCAGCTGCCGAACCACGGCCTGGCCCTGTTAAAATACGATGTTTATGAGCGTATGTCATAAAGTCCCATACAATAAGAAAATAATCACTAAATCCCATGCGAGAAATAGTATGCAGTTCATGATTTAAACGCAAAGTATGCACTTCTGTCACCGCCACATATCGCTTCTTTAAACCTTCTTCACAAAGGCGACGTAAAAAATGATCTGATGATTCATTTGTCGGCACCGGGAACTTCGGCAATTGATTTGTATGAAACGGAATTTCTACGTGACAACGCTCAGCAATACGTAATGTGTTTTGAATTGCTTCTGGCATAGAGGTAAATAATGCCTCCATTTCAGAAGCTGATTTCATGTAGTATTGATCGGTCTGCAAACGCGGCCTTTCTGAATCGGTCATTTTCGTCCCGCTATGAACCGATAATAAACACTCCTGCACAATTGCATCACTTTGTTTTACATAACGAATATCATTTGTCGCCACAAGTGGAATTTCAAGCTGCTTCGCAAATGATAGAAGCTCTTCTTGAAGCAACAATTCCTCTTGAATGGCATGGTGCTGCACACTTATATAAAAGCTGGCAAATATATTCTTATACATATTTGCTACTTCCTCAGCAGCCTCATGTTTTCCTTGCAATAAAAGCTTTTCAATTTCCCCATCTTTTCCTGGAGAAATCGCAATTAATCCCCCTGCATAACGCGTAAGCCATTTCTTTGGAATACCCTCTTTTGACTTTGTCATAATGCTGCTAGAAATTTTAAGTAAATTCCGATACCCAGTTTCGTTTTCAGCCAATAAAACAAGCGGATAAGACTGATCCTCCTCTTCATTCCATATGGAAGCTGTTAAACCGATAATCGGCTGAATCCCCGCTTTTTTACAAGCTTTATAAAACGGTATAACACCATACATCACATTTTCATCTGTAATTGCTAATGCCGGAAATCCAAGTTCTTTCGCTTGATGAACAAGCTCATCTATTTTACAAGCACTTTTCAATAAACTATAAACGGTTTGACATTGTAAATGCACAAACTTCACTTTTATACCCTCTCTTTATCTATTTGACTACTTCCTATTATACGTGAAATCAAAACATACTTCCCCTTCTTTGTCCATATACATACAGTGAAACTTTAATCAGTGGGGATTTTCTTCATCCCCCACTGATTATTAGTTGAACCAATCGGGCTTTTACGGGCAGTTTATCTCCCACCTAACTTCTTTGCTTTACCGAATTTTGAGGTGGGAGTATTACTGCCCGTTAATGCGGGATGAAAAAGAAAGGAGAATGATGATGGAAGTGAACCAAAGCTTTTTCTCTCTTCTCATTACAAGTTATTTTATTGCTCTTGGTGTTATGATTGGCGGGTCATTAATTGGCGGAATTGGTGCTTTTTTAGTCGGAAAACCACCGCTCACAATGATTACACAATTTGCAGAGAATTTACGAATTTGGGCTCTCGTCGCTGCCATTGGCGGAACTTTCGATACATTTTATAGCTTTGAACGCAGCTTTTTTGGAGGAGATACAAAAGATATTGTGAAACAAGTTCTCCTTATTTTCTTTGCCACGGGCGGTATGCAAACTGGATTCACAATTATTAAATGGATTACACAGGATCACGTATGAAAGTTCCAAGTTCACTCTCTAATCGCTGGAAATTATTTTTAGGCGGTGCGGCGGTTGGTGGTATTTTAAGTTGGATTATTTTTTTGTACATATATGGCGTGTTTCAAGAAGAGCAAACTAAAACACTTGAAACACAAGAAGCACAAATAGAAAAACTAACGGAAGATTTACGTGTACTCACGGAAGATCAAAAGAAAGAAAATGAAAAAAACAAAAAACTGTTAACCATTCAAGAAATTGAAATTGAGATTGCAAATCACGAAAAATACAATTTAGACACGCTAACAGTGGAAACATTACAAACTTCTATTCGTGATGACCTCCGCCACTTGCTTACCCAAAACATTCAAAGCATCGCAAACAATAAAGAACTACTAAAGAAGGTTATTGAAAATAAAGTATATAAATACTACGACCGTGTCTATCGATTTGAAATTGAAACTGTTTCATTTGATACCACACTAGAAATTAGCGTCAAAATAAAACAAGAAAGGTAGAGCTCCCTCTACCTTTCTTGTTATTTACACAATTCACGTAAGTCTGCAAAAATGCGGTCTGTTTCTTCCCAAGAAAAAGCTTTTGCTCCGGACGCCATCGGATGCCCTCCGCCGTTATATCGCATAGCTAATGTATTAATAACCGGACCTTTTGAACGAAGACGAACACGAATTACATCTTCTTCCTCTAAAAATAGTACCCACGCTTTTAATCCTTCAATATTCCCAAGTGCCCCAACAACTCCTGAAGCTTGAGACGGAAGCACACCAAATTGTTCTAGTACTTCTTTTGTTAGCTTAACGTATGCTGCGCCTTCTTCTGTCATTGTGAAGTTTTGTAAAATATAACCATTTAAACGTGCGATACGCTCATTTGTTTTATACATTTCATCATATAATGCTGGGAATTCAACGCCCTTTTCTACAAGCTCAGATGCATAACGAAGTGTTTTAGCAGATGTACTCGGGAATAAGAACCGTCCTGTATCACCAACTATCCCCGCTAAAATAAGACGTGCCGCTTCTGTTGATAACGTTAATCCTTTATCCTTACCGTATAAATAAAATTCATAAATAAGTTCACTTGTAGAACTAGATGTTGTATCTACCCAAACAATATCGCCGTAAGGATCTTCATTTGGATGATGATCAATTTTAATTAACTGCTTTCCTTTTGTATAACGCTGATCGCAAACACGCTCTTGATTTGCTGTATCACACACAATGACAAGGGCCTCTTCATACGTTGCATCATCAATTTCATCCATTACGCGTAAGTACGCTAAAGATGGTTCATTGTATCCTACCATATAAATCTTTTTCTCTGGGAACGACTCTTGCAGCATCGTACCAAGTCCGCACTGTGAACCTAATGCATCTGGATCTGGACGAACGTGGCGATGGATAATAATTGTATCAAATTGCTTAATCGCTTCTAAAATTTTCTCATGCATATGTAAAATCTCCTTTTCGGCCAATTTATTCCTATTATAGCTCAAAACACTTCATACAGGTGGAGAATTCAATTACAATGAAGAAATAAAGTGAAACTTCCATCAGTGGTTTTTTCATCCCCCACTGATGGTTAGTTGAACTAATCGGGCTTTTACGGGCAGTTCCCCCCACCTATCTTCTTTAGAAAAGCGGAAGCGGCTCGCTCAGAATCGCAGGACGTTGGAGCCCCTGACAGAGAGGCGCTTTTGGCCTCGTCCGAGGGAGCGAAACGACCGGAGATTCTAGCCGCTAGAGCTGGACAATGTTTCTCTCTCAATCTTGAGGTAGGGGTCTTACTGCCCGCGAATAGCAGGATAACATACAAATAGATGGGGGATTGGGGTCATGCCAGTATTAGTCTTTTGTATTATCGTTACATTTATGTTGTATCTCTTTTACAAAACAAAATATTTTCGTACAAATCGTTCCATGGAGAAAGGATGGCTTGCAGGAAAATCAGCCATTGCCCTCGGATTATTCGTTTTCTTATTTGGCGTAAATCAATTTTTTCTAGAAATTTCAACAGCTCGTATTATCGTTGGCGTTTTATTTGCAATCGTTGGCGGAGCTAGTATTTATAACGGCTTTCGCCAATATAAACATTTCTTACCGCTTGCGATTGAGGAAGCAGAGCAGTTACAAAAATAATTGGGGTGAGAGGAAATGAACACTTTTCTAAACGATTTTTTCAACCGGATTCAATATGAAAAACAAGATGTAACATTTGAAGATATTCGTGTGTTGCAATCTCAATTTGCGAAGCATATCCCTTTTGAAAATATGAGCATTATCCAAAAAGAAAACATTGATCTGACCTTTGAAGATTTAAAAAGAAAGATTATAGACAACCGGCGCGGCGGTGTTTGTTATGAACTGAATCCGTTATTTTACTACGCTTTAAAAGAACTAGGATTTCAAGTCCATATGATATGCGGTACGGTATTTAATGATGGAGAAACTCGGCTAATTGGAACACACTTTGCAACGATTCTTCAGCATAATAATCAGCCATACCTAATCGATGTTGGTTTCGGTTCCCATCATGCTTTGCAACCTCTTCCGTTTACAAGGGAACTAATACCTTCTTCAACAGGTGAATACCGCATTCAAAAGAAAAAAACAACTTTCGGAGAATATGCATTTGAAAAATATCAAAATGGCACTTTAGAAATCGGCTACGACTTCTTCACATCGCCAATTAATGAAGCAGCTTTACGGAACGCACAACAAATCATTACCCATCATGAACAATCACCATTCAATAAATCTCCACTTCTTGCAAAACGAACAGACGATGGTCACATTACGCTAACAGACAAAATGTATACCGTAACAAAAGGGAAGCAGAAATCTAAACAAACAATTGATATACAAACTTTTCAAGCACTTGCTTTGCGCGAATTTGGCATTGCCATTCAATAAAAAAGCGCTCATCCTTTCAGTAATATTCGCTGAAAGGATGAACACTTTTTTATGAGTAACGATGACGCAATTTATATATATAACTCGCAACAAGCGCAGACGGCAAATTAAACAAACTTCCTTGCAAATTGAAATGCGCTTGTTCTTCTTCAAATGACATCTTTTCATATAACTCATTTTGCGTGAGGCCTGTTCGTTTCATTCTTTCTTTGAATCCAGATATATAAGAGTATTGAATTGGAATCATAATGAGAAAGTAAAAAAGTGCAATACCTCCGAAAAGGATACTAGCAAATAACATAAATAAGACCTCCTTTTTCTTCCATTATAACACATAAAACGGAAAATTCAGATATTTATTTATACAAGAAAAGCTGCCCCTTCAGACAGCTTTCCCTTTTTAACGATCAATCAATTGCACCATAAGTAACGCTTTTCCAACAACACTATTTTCGAGATGTACTTCTACTTCAACCTTACCAAACTTACGTCCAATTTCTAATACTTTCGGATGGACGGATACAACGTTGTCAATTTGAACCGGTTTTACAAAGTAAATGGTTAAATTTTCAACAATTACATCACCTTTTTTCAGCGCGCGTAGTACACGATTAGTCGATTCTGTCACAATTGTTGTAAATACACCGTACGACAAAGTCCCAATTGAATTTGTCATTTGCGGCGTGACAGAAAAATGGTATGCGTGATCTTGCTTTGTTTCTTTCTGATTCATAAATTGACTCGTGACAATATCATCAATCGTGTCTCCAACTTGTGGCTGACGCTGAATCATTTGGAGTGCTTGGAGCACATCTTGACGACTAATTATCCCTTGCAATGTATTGCTATCGTCAACAACAGGAAGAAGCTCAATCCCTTCCCACACCATCATACGCGCCGCTGCTGCAACAGACATTTTTCCGTTTACAGTAATCGGCTGTTTTGTCATTACTTTTTCAATTGGTGTGTCTTTTGCTACACCAATCATATCTTTAGACGTTACAATACCTAGCACTTTATTTGCTTCATCTACAATCGGATAACGTCCATGCATCGTTTCTTCATTATACTTATGCCATTTTTCTACTGTATCATTTGGCTGTAAACATATCGTCTCTTCAATTGGTGTTAAAATATCTTCAACAAGAACAATTTCTTTTTTAATAAGCTGATCATAAATAGCACGGTTAATAAGCGTGGCTACTGTAAATGTATCATAACTGCTTGAAATAATTGGTAACTTTAACTCATCTGCTAATCTCTTTACATGCTCTTCTGTATCGAATCCGCCTGTAATGAGCACAGCTGCGCCCTCTTCAAGTGCTAATTGATGTGCTTGTGTACGGTTTCCGATAATAAGTAAATTTCCGGCTTCTGTATAGCGCATCATCGCCTCTAATTTCATTGCCCCAATTACAAATTTATTTAGCGTTTTATGTAAACCCTCTCTTCCTCCAAGCACTTGCCCATCAACAATGTTAACAACTTCTGCAAATGTTAGCTTTTCAATATTTTCTTTCTTTTTTTGTTCAATACGAATTGTCCCGACCCGTTCAATTGTACTTACATAGCCTTTATTTTCTGCATCTTTAATCGCACGATACGCTGTTCCTTCACTCACGCCGAGCTCTTTTGCGATTTGGCGCACAGAAATTTTATGCCCAATTGGCAAACTGTTGATATACTCCAGAATTTGGTTGTGTTTCGTAGCCAAAAATTTTCACCATACTTTCTTTTCCCTAGATTCTTCATGTGTTGTATTTTTAGTATACTATATTTTCAAAACTGTTACACTGCATGTTTCTATATCTGTACTATTTTTTTTATAACAAATCTATACAAGTTTCTTACAATAATGTAATTTCCTTGTCACTTCATTCGATGGTTTGTTTCATTTCCTTATCGTACAATGAAATCAAGAACTAAGAGAAAAGGAGCGATATGATATGAAAAAAACTTTACTTTTAATTGGTGCGGTATTGTTAGCATTTGTGGACGGAAAGAGAGTGGCGATAGAATTAAACGGATCAGCAGAAATAGAAACAGACAAACCGCAATCTAAAAATGATATAACAAATACACCATTTACATTATACCCTTCTCATATATAAAAACCTTCACTTTGCCGCGCAAAATGAAGGTTTCTTTTTTTACAATTCAATACCCTCCCCAGCTGCTAATACTTTTCCTACGCTGCTGGTTAGTTTCTCTACAAATTGATGCGGATCTTGTTCAATAACTGGGAACGTATTATAGTGCATTGGCACAACAACTTTCGCTCCGACCCATTCCGCTGCGAGCGCGGCATCTTCTGGTCCCATTGTAAAGTTATCGCCAATTGGTAAAAACGCCACATCAATCTCATGACGAGAACCAATTAATTTCATATCAGAAAACAACGCTGTATCTCCAGCATGATAAATTGTTTTCCCTTCTGCCGTAAATACAATTCCAGCTGGCATTCCTGTATATGTAATTGTTTGATTCTCTTCATCCACATAACTAGAGCCGTGAAATGCCTGTGTAAACTTCACTGTTCCAAAATCAAATGTATGAGAACCACCGATATGCATTGGATATGTCTGAACACCTTTCCAACCTAAAAATGTCGCAAGTTCAAACGGCGCAATGACAACTGCATTATGTTTCTTCGCTAGTTCAACTGTATCTCCAACATGATCGCCATGACCATGAGAAAGGATAATCGCATCTACTGTTACATCTTCTACTTTTAAATCTGTTTTCGGATTGCCTGTAATAAATGGATCAATTAAAATAACCTTTCCATTCGTTTCAATCTTTACAACAGAATGACCGTGATAAGATACTTTCATCTGCCCATTCCTCCTTTGTTTTCATTCCACCTCTTATTCTACATGATTTCATAATTCCCTGTCTTTTCAAACATCTATTTGCTTGTCAGAATACTTTCACTCGATGTAAAGTTATACATGTAATGAAAATTTCGGAGGTGCGAATCTATGAATACTAGATTAGGAAAATTAATGCAATGGCTGCAAGAACAAAATACAGAGGCTGCATTCTTAACTTCTACACCGAGCGTCTTCTATATGACGAACTTCCACTGTGAACCGCACGAAAGACTACTTGGTCTATTTGTATTCCAAGAAAAAGAACCGATGCTAATTTGTCCTAAAATGGAAGAAGGGCACGCGAGAGGCGCTGGCTGGACTCATGAAATTATTGGATATACAGATACAGACAACCCATGGGATATGATTGCAAAAGCAATTGAAGCACGCGGCATCGATGCAAGTGCAGTAGCAATTGAAAAAGAACATTTAAATGTAGAACGCTACGAGTACTTATCACAATTATTCCCAAAAGCAACTTTTAGATCAGCTGAAGAAAAAGTACGCGAACTTCGTTTAATTAAAGACGAAAAAGAGCTTGCGATTTTACGCGAAGCTGCTGCGATGGCTGATTATGCAGTTGAAATCGGGGTAAATGCCATTCAAGAAAATCGTAGTGAACTTGAAGTACTTGCAACAATTGAGCATGAATTAAAGAAAAAAGGCATACATAAAATGTCCTTTGACACGATGGTACTAACAGGTGCAAACTCTGCACTTCCGCACGGCGTTCCTGGCGCAAACAAAATACAACGTGGTGATTTCGTCCTATTTGACTTAGGTGTTATTATCGACGGTTACTGCTCTGATATTACACGTACAGTTGCATTTGGCGAAATTTCAGACGAACAAAAACGCATTTATGAAACTGTATTAAAAGGTCAATTAAACGCTGTTGAATCATGTAAACCAGGCGCAACATTTAGTGAAATCGACCGTGCAGCTCGTTCTGTAATCGCAGATGCTGGCTACGGCGACTTCTTCCCGCACCGCCTTGGTCATGGACTTGGCATTAGCGTTCATGAATTCCCAGACGTAAAAGAAGGTAACAACTCACCTCTTCGTGAAGGCATGGTCTTCACAATTGAGCCAGGTATTTACGTACCAAACGTAGGCGGCGTTCGTATTGAAGATGATGTGTATATTACAAAAGATGGCGTAGAAATTTTAACGAAGTTCCCGAAAGAATTACAGTTTGTGAAATAAATATAATACAAAAAGAAGGTGCTTTAAAAAGTACCTTCTTTTCTTTCCCTTATTTTTAATTGAAATCGTACGAGAATGATTGATATGACGTTCATAAAAACAGCTACTGACATACAAAATCCACTCACAAATTCACTCATAGCTCCATCATAATACTGCTCTACACAGTAAGATACTCCAATTAAGAATAAGATCATATAAATAGTTACGTATATTCCTTTCATCATAACTCCCTCTCATCTATTGCTTATCAACCATCACTCCTCGAACAGCAGCTTTCACATAAGGTGCTCCTTGCAGTTGTTTGAGTGATTCCGTTGTCCCTGTCACAACTATACCGTAAATCGGTAGGTCTTTTGGAGGAATGTTTTTGACTTCTTGATAATACTTACGATAATGGTCTCTAAATCCAATTACACTTTTATCATCTGTTAAAAGTCTCATTGAGCTAAGAAACCCTTCACTATTTCTCTTTATATCATTCTGAAGATCTTCCATCTTCTTCGCATGACTACCCTCAAATCCAAATACATCGAAGGACATCTCAGCATTTAAAACCCCACCGCTTTCAGGATCAACTAATCCTACGTAAGAATCTCCCTTTTTTTCATCGTATGTATCTACCCAAAACCAAGCTGGCCGTATATCTTTCGGTAACATTTGGACAACTTGCTCCGCTGTGTACGCTTTATCGAAGGACAAAGCAACTTCAGCCACTTTATTTTTCATTTCTCCTATATTCTCTAAATCATTTACATAGTTTACGTATTTCATAAACGGTAAATAAAAACGCATTTCTCTTTGCATTGTTTGTATGTTATAGTCTGGCATTGTTTCAAAATCATCTTTCTTATTCGAGACCTCTTCCTCTAAATGTGTATTACCATTATGATTCACCCGACTAACTCCCCATATAGAATACTCATATATTTCATCAATCCATTTAACCGGTTGACCAGCTATATTTTTGTACGAACTATACATCATGGTTCCACCTGTTACTCCCATACTTAATTTCGTATGCCCATAAAATCTCATATTAGGACCCTGCATACCATGTAATGCATACACTTCTCGGTCCATTTTTTTGAAGTTTTCTTGTGTAAAATAAACTATAATACTAAAAGTCCCAACAAGAACAATAATCGTAGCACAAATAGATATAATCCAATTTCGTAACAAGTGCTTCCGCTTTGCTTTTTTCATCAGAGCTTTCATCTGTTTATCATCCATATTTAAATCAAAATCTTTACGACTCATCTACTTTCCTCCTATACAATTCTTTAAATTGATTTCGTGCCCTATATAAATTTGTTTTGACCGTAGCTTCTTTCATTCCTAATAAATTAGCAATTTCTTTATAAGAGAGCTCGTATTCATACTTTAGTAATAAAATATGTTTGTAATCTTGGCTTATCGTTTCTAAAATTTCTTGTACTTCCCCTTGTAGTTCTTTCGTTAGCATGACGTCTTCTAGTGATTTTTGACCAATGAGTACAGCTGATTCAAGCGCAATTGGATTTAAACGATTTGTTTTCCGATATATATCACGGTGGTGATTAATAGCAACGCGAAACAGCCATGGAGTCAATCGATCTAACGGAATATCTTCCATAAATAGCAGTGCCTTATATAATGTATCTTGCACAATATCTTCAGCTTCTTTTGTTTCCACGCCAAGCTTTCGTAAGTAATGATATACTGCTTTTGATTTTTCTAATAACAGTAATTCGTATGTATCATAATTCATCACTCGCTCCTTTCTATGTACTTAACGTTTGAATATGTAAAATGTATACAAACTTTATAAAAAATGTTCAAAAATAATAAGCACATCAATATTTGATGTGCTCTCAATTTCACTAACGCCAAACTACCTTTTCTTTTATTCTCATGCACTTTTCTTATATGTGCATCGTTTATTTACATCGCTAAAAATCACTTCTAAATGGTCTCCGTCTCTTTTCAATTGCTGTTTCGAGATAAAAGAATTTCCATAATCAAGGATATATGAATCTCCTTTATTCTCTTGTTTGTACGTTCCTTTATATTTGCCTTCTTTCTGATCATTTGTATGCATTTCTACCAAATGATAAATAACGTCTTTTTTCTCTTCCTTTTTTGTGACCGTTTCAAATTTATAGTATACCGGACATTGACTTTGTTTCTCTTGAGACAGTTCCCAAGTCCCATCTATCCCATCATTTCCACACGCACTTAACATAGCTGTACACGCAATAGTAAATGCAAATTTTAAAAACGCCCCGCCCATTCTCTTTTCTCTCATTGTATATGTCATCCTTAATCAAACGTAGTTTATTGAAATTAGTAGCACTAAACCCACATTATACCACGTAAATTTCTTCCTCAATTAACAATTCCCTTGAAATTTCCTCTGAATTAGTATTTATATTTTTCTATCAATTCATTGCATAGCAATTATCCGGAAATTGAGACCTATTCCACGATAACTGTATCAGCCTCTAAATCTTCAAAACAAAGATTGACAGTACGTTTTAATGCTCTAGTACGGTGAATCGTTCCCGCTGGAATTAGCAACGTATCATTTGGCTTCAAAGCAATCGTTTCTTGATTTTGAAAATCAACCAATAGCTCTCCTTCTACTACCATAAATAACTCATCTGAATTCGAATGAAAATGCCATTCATATTCTCCTGTAAAAACAGCAATGCGTAAACAATGGTTATTTACATTTGAAACAACGAAATTTTTATGATTTTCTGTAATATGTTTCGTGATCTCTAATAAGTTAGTTTTTTCTAACTTTGTTTCTTTTGTTAGTTCATTCTTCATATTTATCGCCCCATTATCCAAGTGGTATATTACAATTTTTTCTAATCTCATCATATCAAATTTTCTAGTTTAGTGAGTGAAAATTCCCAAAATTAAATCAATCGATTGACCAAAAAGGAGTATACATATGAATGAAGTATTTGCAAACTGCGTAGAAGAAGACAAAGCCGCAGGAGAAATCACACTTCAGATGGACACTTCACAAATTGTAAAACTATTACACTCTATTTTTTACGGTGCTTATTTAATATCTCATGTCTTTCAAACCCAACATGTAATGGACATGTACGACATTCATTTACGTATATTAAATCCATAATGAAAGAGCGATAAATAATGAAAGCTGTAATACCTGAACGTTATACTGCACAGATGGATGATTCCTTTGTAGTATTTGTAAGTGGTATGCGTATTAATAGACCATCTGCTGTTTCAAAATGGTTACCAGTAGCCCGGGCAATGGGCGGAATGCTAAAAGAGTTATATGAAAATAAAGAACTAGGTTTCCTCGGTACAGAATCTTTTTTCAACGGCCGCACCACTTTACAAATTCAATATTGGAAATCCTTTGAAGCTCTTGAACACTATGCATGCCACGCTTCCTTCCATGTAGAAACACGGAAAAATACCAACCTAAAATCTTCCAAAAACGAATCAGTTGGTATTTTTCATGAAACATATGTGATTGAGAAAGGCCAATATGAAAGTGTATATGTAAACATGCCGCGTTTTGGATTAGCAAAAGCTGGTGAATCTATCCCTGTAAATCGGCAACGCGAAACGGCACAAGCACGTATGAAATCATAATAAAAGCGACTATCCAACGGATAGTCGCTTTACAGTCTTTCTTATGATAAAGCAGGTGCTTTTTCAAGAAGCTCTTTTGCATCGGCATATTGTAAGCCATGTGCTTCTGCAACCGCTTCAAATGTTACGTAACCATCTAATGTATTAATACCTTTTAATAAGGCATTGTTATCTAAGCAAGCTTTTTTGTAGCCTTTGTTTGCGATTTGTACTGCGTATGGTACTGTTACGTTTGTTAACGCAAGTGTTGATGTACGTGGAACTGCACCAGGCATGTTTGCAACTGCGTAATGAACAACGCCATGTTTTTCATAAGTTGGATTGTCATGTGTTGTAATACGATCAGTTGTTTCAAAAATACCACCTTGGTCAATTGCGATGTCAACTACAACAGAACCTGGTTCCATCGATTGGATCATTTCTTCTGTTACAAGTTTTGGTGCTTTTGCACCTGGAATTAATACTGCACCGATAACAAGGTCAGATTCTTTTACAGCTTCTGCAATGTTATATGGGTTAGACATTAATGTTGCTACTTGGTTGCCGAAGATATCATCTAATTGACGAAGACGATCTGGACTTAAGTCGATAATTGTTACATCCGCACCTAGACCAACGGCAATTTTCGCTGCGTTCGTACCAGCTTGACCACCGCCGATAATTGTTACTTTGCCGCGTTTTACTCCTGGAACACCAGCAAGTAAAATACCTTTACCGCCTTTATTTTTTTCAAGGAACTGTGCACCAATTTGCGCAGCCATACGACCTGCTACTTCACTCATAGGTGCAAGTAATGGTAAAGAGCGGTTATCTAATTGAACTGTTTCATAAGCGATACCAACTACTTTGTTGTCAATTAATGCTTTTGTTAATTCTGGTTCTGGAGCTAAGTGTAAGTATGTGAATAAAATTAAGCCTTCACGAAAATAGCCGTATTCACTTGGGATTGGCTCTTTCACTTTCATAACCATCTCTTGATTCCACGCTTCTTGTGCTGTTTCTACAATTGTTGCGCCTGCTTCAACATACGCTTCATCTGTAAATCCAGACCCTAAACCAGCACCTTTTTGAACAAAAACTTCATGACCGTTGTGAACTAAATGAACAACACCCGCTGGTGTCATCGCTACACGATTTTCATTGTTTTTAATTTCTGTTGGTACACCGATACGCATTGGAAATTCCCCCTTGAAATTATAAAAATTACCCCTAAATGATTATAATAGTTTTGTAAAGCGCTTTCTATTCTCTTATATTTTATCATAAGTTTTCATTTTTTGACAAAAACAATACAAGTTGTCCGATAGAATTTGTCTAATTTTGACGATATCGATGAATGACATCAACTGCTCCTGTTACTTCTATAACGGTTCCCGTAATCATATCTGAATCTTCCTCACATAAAAAAGAAATTGTACGAGCGATATCTTCTCCTGTACCAGAACGCCCAATCGGTGTACGCTGATCAGATAATGTACGCGCCGTCGCAATTGTTGCTTCTTTCATATCACCAATAATATCACCGGGACATATCATATTTGATGTAATCCCATATTCAGCTTCTTCATAAGCAATTGTTTTCGTAAGCGAAACTAGTCCGACTTTTGCAGCCGCAAAAGCAGAGCGATATAACCACCCTGGCGCACTATCTGCCCCTTGAAATCCATAATTCACAATTCGACCAAATTTTTGCTGACGCATAATCGGAACAACAAGCTTTAGTAAGTGAAATACAGCCGTTAAATTACCATGAATCATTTCATTCCATTCATTATCTTTATATTCAACTAACTTTTTACGCTCGAATACGTAAGGACCTGCATTATTAATAAGAAAGTCAATACGGCCAAAACGATCCATCGCTTTTGTTACTACTGTATGTAAATCTTCTTGTTTCGTTACATCCGCTTGTACAAATTGCATACGATGTGCAAGATTTTTATATTGCTGCTTTAACGTTTCCATCGCTTGTACATCACTGCGATATGTTACTGTTACCGAGTATCCTTTATGTAATAAATTCTCTGTGACTTTCTTCCCTAAACCTTTTGTACCGGCTGTAATGAGCGCATGTCTCACAAACATAAGCCTCCTTTTTTCTTGCTATACTTCATATGTAACAACTTCTTTATACAATTACAACTAAAATGTTCGAAACAGAGTTTTCAAAATTCTGTAACGTTTCTGTCAAACAATTTTCCATAATTTACTTTATAATAAAAATGTAAGAGTTATAACGCTTATAAATCGGGGAGGAATTGTTCATGAATACTACATATACAAATATTTTAATCGCAGTTGATGGTTCTAAGGAAGCTGAAAAAGCATTTAAAAAAGCAATTCAAGTTGCAAAACGTAACGATGCTACATTAACAATCGTTCATATCGTTGACGTTAAAGCTTACTCTGCAGTAGAAGCATATAGCCGTGCAATCGCAGAGCGCGCAAATATATTTGCTGAAGATTTGTTAGAAGACTACAAAAAGGTTGCCCTTGAAGCAGGAGTTACAAAAGTAGAAACTGTATTAGAATTCGGTAATCCAAAATCAAAAATCTCAAAAGATATTGCACCAAAAAACCAAGTTGATTTAATTATTTGCGGTGCAACTGGTTTAAATGCAGTAGAACGTTTCTTAATCGGCAGCGTCTCTGAACATATTATTCGCTATGCGAAATGCGATGTCCTTGTTGTTCGCGGCGAAGAAGAACAAGGTGATATTTAATAACTTTAATAAACTCACACCAAGCCTCTATATAATGGCTTGGTGTTTTTTTCATTCCTTCTAAATAAAATTATTTTCTGCGGTTATGATAAGAAAAAAAGAATGGAGGAGCTAACATGGAAAGTTCTGAACGTATTATACTTGATTTAAATGGGCAAGAAATCGACATGGTAGAAACAATTTGTGCCCACTTTAAAGAAAAACACGGTGTAGAATTAAGTCATGGCGCACTATTTCGCGACTTAATGGACATCGAATATATTCGTCTTACAGAAGGAAAGCACAAATACGAATAAAAAATATAAACGCTAGGTTGCTTATATGATACAAGCAACCTTTTCCTTTATGCATACACTATAAATATGTCCAAGCATAAAGGTGTGATTTTTCTTGAATAATGAAAAGAAAACCAACAGCGAAACCACAGTCAAAAGCAAGCGCACTACTCCGTTTATAAACTTATGCATCTTTACTCTTTCCGGCTGTAATGTATCAGAAAAAGAAATTAAGAAGCAAGTTGAATTAGCAACAAAAATATGGAAGATAGAATTTGTTATTACTAGCATCACAACGCTGAAAGATTTTTCTGTTCGAACGAATGATACTTCATTTCGGAAAAAGCAAAGTAAAAATATAAAACAATTATTTAGCGAAAGAAAATATCTCTTTCCAAATCCAAATAGTATTTCAATCTTTTATACAAATGCAAGACACCTCTCAAACAATACAACGGGACGATCGTTCTCTTCTCTTATGACAAAAAGCCGTTTTAATCATATTATTCTTACAAAATCTTCATTAGAAAATACACTTGCGCATGAACTCGGACACATTTTATTCTACTCTCATCGAAAACTACAAGGAAAAAATCCAGATACAAACTCATATCGAACACATAGTCTAGATTCTAAAAATATTATGTTTGGAACTGCCACAACTCGTAAATGGCAAACAACATCTCTGCAAAGAACGAAAGCATTAGAAAGTACATTAATTAAATATAGGTAACAATTATGAAAACCCCCGTGAAATGTTACATATTCACGAGGGTTTCTACTCGTTCTTTTGCTTTTTGAAGCGCTTGCCCAATTTGTTCGAATCCTGTACCACCTGCACTGTTTCTTCTTTTTACTGCAGCGTACGGCGAAAGGACTTCGTATAAATCTTCCTCAAATAATGGACTCATCTCTTGATAAATTGCTAACGGTAGATCAAGTAAATATACACCTTTGTTAATGCAAAGAAGGACAAGCTTTCCTACAATTTCATGTGCCTGACGAAACGGTAATCCTTTACTCGCTAAATAATCTGCGATCTCGGTTGCATTTGAAAAGTCTTGCGTAACAGCTTTCGCCATATGATCTTTTTTCACCGTCATCGTCTCAAGCATACCGGCCATTACATGTAAACACCCTTTTACTGTATTAACCGTATCAAACATACCTTCTTTATCCTCTTGTAAATCTTTATTATAAGCAAGCGGCAATCCTTTCATAACGGTTAATAAACTAAACAAGTTGCCGTATACTCTCCCTGTTTTCCCGCGAATGAGCTCTGCCATATCCGGATTTTTCTTTTGTGGCATAATGCTGCTGCCCGTTGCATAACTATCACTGATTTCAATAAACTGAAATTCCTGACTGCTCCATAAAATCAGTTCTTCACAAAAGCGCGATAAATGCATCATTAATATAGAAGCATTACTTAAAAATTCAAGAATGAAATCACGGTCGCTTACTGCGTCTAAACTATTCTCATATATCCCATCAAATCCGAGCAGCTGTGCACTATATTCACGATCAATTGGGAATGTCGTCCCAGCAAGTGCCCCGGCTCCGAGCGGAGAAATGTTAATACGTTTTAACGAATCTTTAAAACGATTCACATCACGTTCTAACATCCAAAAATATGCAAGAAGATGATGCGCAAAAGAAATTGGCTGTGCGCGCTGTAAATGTGTATATCCTGGCATAATTGTTTCAATATGTTCTTCTGCCTGCACTGTAAGTACAGTCTGCACTTGCTTCACTGCCTCGATAATATACTGTACTTCATTTCGCAAATACAAATGCATGTCGGTTGCTACTTGATCATTACGACTTCTTCCTGTATGCAGCTTACCACCAACTTCTCCAATATGCTGAATTAACATTTTTTCAATGTTCAAATGAATATCTTCTGCTTCAACAGAGAACGTAAGTTCCTGCTTCTTTGCTTTTTCCAGTAAATACTGAAGTCCGTTTTTAATTTTTTCTCCTTCTTCCGCTGTTACGATGCCGCATTTCGCGAGCATCGTAACATGCGCAATACTTCCTTCTATATCTTCTACTGCTAATTGCTGGTCAAAGGATATGGAAGCTCCAAACTCCTCAACCCACTGCTCAGCCTGCTCTGTAAAGCGACCGCCCCAAAGTTTACTCATGCCTCCACCTTCTTTTGATTCACTTGGCTATATACTTTTGTTGGTAAACCAAATAATGAAATAAATCCAATTGCGGCATCGTGATTAAATTCATCTTCTACTGTATATGTTGCTAATTTTTCATCATATAGAGAATAATTCGATTTACGTCCTTCTACAATTGCATGTCCTTTAAACAATTTCACACGCACTGTACCTGTTACATGTTTTTGCGTTTCTTGTAAAAAGGCAGCAAGGGCATCTTTTAAAGGCGAGAACCATAAGCCGTTATAAATTAACTCTGTTAATTTTTGTTCAATCACTGGTTTAAAATGTGCTACTTCTTTTACAAGCGTTAAATCTTCCAATTCCTTATGTGCAGTAATTAACGTCATCGCTGCTGGACATTCATATACTTCACGTGACTTAATACCGACAAGACGGTTTTCTACGTGATCAATGCGACCAACCCCATGCTTACCAGCAAGAGCATTTAACGATTTAATTAACTCTGACAAGGAATAAGATACACCATTTAATGTTGTTGGCACCCCTGCTTCAAACCCAATTTCTACAAATTCTGGTTTGTTTGGTGTATTCTCCAGTGCTAACGTCATTTCATATGCTTCTTCTGGCGGCGCTGCCCATGGGTCTTCTAAAATTCCACACTCATTGCTTCGTCCCCATAAATTTTGATCAATTGAAAACGGGCTGTCTAAGTTAATCGGAATTGGCACATCGTTTTCTTTTGCATACGCAATTTCCTCTTCACGTGACCATTTCCATTCACGCACCGGTGCAATCACTTTTAAATACGGATTTAACGCTTGAATAGAAACTTCAAAACGTACTTGGTCGTTTCCTTTTCCAGTACATCCATGTGCAACTGCACTTGCCCCTTCCGCCTCTGCGATTTCTACCAATTTCTTCGCAATTAACGGACGAGATAATGCAGATACAAGTGGATATTTCCCTTCGTATAACGTGTGAGCTTGCAGTGCTTTTAATGCATATTCATTCGCAAATTCTTCTTGCACGTCAATCATATACGATTTAATAGCTCCAACGGATAGTGCCTTTTCTTTCACAAATTCTAAATCTTTTCCTTCTCCTAAATCTAAACAAAGTGCAATAATATCGTATCCTTTTTCTTGTAACCATTTAATTGCAACGGAAGTATCAAGGCCTCCGGAATAAGCTAATACAACTTTCTTGTTTTCCATTTTATATCCCCCTAAAAAGAATATTTATTCATAATCATTAATATTAATTCATAATTTATCATCTTTTCAAAAATGGCGCAAGGGATATTTGCAAATATTTTTTTAAACAATTCCATCGAAGTTCGTTCTCTTTTTCGATACAATAAAAACAGAAAATGGAGGGGAGAGGCATGAAACAATATTTCATATATAATGAACATCTAGGAATTGAAATACCTGATTTACAAGAAAAATGGGAAGAGATTCCTACCGCTGTGCAGCATGCCATTTTATTAAAGTGGGAACAAATTCGCGGGAAAATACCCGATCGAATTCAGGAGCTTGAACATATCATTAATACGAAACAGCATAAATTAAATAACGAAGAAAACTTCGAGCTTTCCTGTAAATTGAATACAGAAATTGCTGATCTTGCCTCCATCATTAACGACCTTTGGCTTTGGTACCGCCTTACTCAAAATGTTTCTGAAGGAAAAGCGCATCAGTAATTCTTATTTGGAGTTTACACACTTCATTCGTCACCTACGATTTCTTTCATAGGAGATTTAATATACTTTGGAATGCGAGGTCTGCTAGTAAAAGGAGACGAATGTATCCAAACTGTTTCATTCACTTACACTGGCAGATTCATATACTCTTGTCACGTCGCCTCTTTAGACGTATTTACAAAACCACCAAATAAAAAAAATTCCCATCAGTAGAGCTCTACTGATGGGAATTTTTCATTATGAATATTCACAAACGTTTTTAACTAAGGAGAATTTATATTGTCATTCATATTTTTCCTTACAGAAATAGAATGCATACTTTCTTGGTAAGTAACACTTCCCATCAAACGATAGACTAATTCATCTAACTCTTTGCTGCATACAACTACCTTCTCATGATTTAATCCATACATTTTTACAAGTTCAGTTAGTTCTCCCCTTTTTTCCTCTACGCTTGTTTGCATATCTATTATTTTCATATGAACCTCTCCAGTCATCCCCTATATGACTCGAATTATAGGGAATATTCACTTTAAAATGAATATTATGTAATTAATTAAAGTAAATTTCTGTATGAATACAGGTTGAAAAGCAGCCATAAAGCGAATCTTTAATCAATGGGTGTTTTCTTCATCCCCACTGATTATCACCCCTTTACAGGCCCTAACTTCTTCAGAAAAGCGAAAGCGACTCGCTCAAAACAAGAGGGGATAAAGCTTGTGATATAGAGGTGCTTTTGGCCTCAACGGAAGATGCGAAGCCACCAACTATTCTAGCCGCTGGAGCTAGACAAAGATGTCGAAAAATTAAAATGGATTTAGATCATTTACACCGCACAAAATTTTACTTTCATAATAAAAAACTTTCGACAGCAAATATTAGTTTATTACACCATCTCCCCTCAAACTTTAACTGAACTTCACCTTACCCTCTCATATTTACGAAGTATGTAGGTTTTTCTTTGCCCACTTTCAGTTTCCAGCATCATACATTTTCAAAAAGTATGATATAATAGTATAAAATCTTTTACAGAAAGGATTTAGATATCATGATCGCTCGAAGGAGCATGTGGCATCGAAAAGACGAATCTTACACGTAGCGTATTTTTTTGCTTAGATATTTTGTCTAGCGAAAAAAATACGAAAGTGGGGAAATTATGATTACCCGAAGGATAATTTGGCAACAAAAAGATTCTTCTTACACGTAGCGTTTTGTTTAGGTTGTATGACACTCACTAAACAAAACCTAGAAGAGAATAGGATTGCTAAACAAAAATCCTACTCTGAGTTTTGTTTAGTCTATTTTAGGCCTAAACTAAAACGAAAGTAGGGAGAATTGATGGACGAGAGGATTATTCGTTATTTCTTCAGTGATATATAGCGTAGTTAGACATCTGTAAACTAACTGCTGCTATATAGGCGTAGTTAGTTTATACAAACTAGAAAACTACTAACTACGGAGAGAAGGAATAACGATGGAGAACATCCAAAGTCGACGAATTATTAAAGAAATTTTTATGGTTTTACTTGGTTCATTTATTTTAGCTACCGCACTATATCACATTCATTTTCAAAACCACTTAACTGAAGGTGGCTTTGTCGGAATCGCACTGTTTTTACAAAACTTTTTTGATATTTCACCATCCATTTCAACTGTTTTAATGGATATTCCAGTCATTTTACTATGTGCTACATTTTTAGGTAAAAAAATGGTTGGTTATTCATTTATCGGTTCGCTTTCATTCGGAGCGTTTTATTCTTTAATGGAAAATTATTCTCCATTCACGGTTGATTTATCTAATCATTTATTTGTAGCTGCAGTAATAGGCGGGGCTTTAGCTGGAGTTGGACTTGGTTTTATTTTACGATTCGGCGGTGCAACAGGCGGAGATGATATTTTAACGATTGTATTAAGTAAAAAGACTCACTTTACAGTTGGGCAAATTTTCTTCGTTTTTGACGTAATTGTCATTGCACTTTCACTATACTATTTAACATGGACTCAGATTGCCTTTACAATTCTTTCCCTTGCTGTACAGGCGAAGGCGCTAGATTTAATCTATTATCCAGCAGAGGAAAAGAAAACAGTGGCAATTCCATTATCAAAACAACATGCAACAAATTAGAAGCGAAAGGCAGCTGCCTTTCGCTTTTTACTTTTGGCGTAAATAACGCATTTGATAAAATCGATTCGCAAACTCTGTCACACTCCGCGTTAACCGATAGTTCGCCGTAGATCCAACCGCAATCCCAAGTACCGGTACACCTTGAAACAACTTGCGGCGTAGCGAATAAATAATGAACGTTTTCAAAATTTGTTTTAACAGTACTTGTACTGATGCCGGATTTACTACTTCCTCTTCTCCCTCATAAAAGAATGGCGCTGGCTCTTCTTGTTCTAACTCTTGCAGTAAGTTATACCAAGCATACTGCTGCAAATGGGCTGGCAATATAGCCGCATGAAACACCTTTAACGCTAACATCATTTCATACGGTTTATTCACATCATGACCAAATGATGTGGCAATAAGCTGCACAGCTTTCACATTTAAACCAATCAATACAGGGAAGTCTGCACTTAATAATAAAAAACCGCCAATTCCTGTTACTCCTCCTTGCACGAAAGAATATAAACGATAACGAGCTGTTTGTTGTTCTGCTATGTATGTTAGTTGATGAATAGATAGTTCTCTCATTTCTTCAATATGTTCAATAGAATCATCAAACACACGCGCCGCCCCCAAAATCCGCCCTCGCGCATCGAGCTGCGACTGCGCGCTTTGTATGAACGCATGTAAATGAAAGAGCCATCCATCTGCCTTCGAAAAAATTTCATTTCGTTTCTTCTCTGGCAATTTCGAAAATGTACGATTTAACCATTTATCAAACATTTGCTGAAAATCCGTTGATTCGTATTGCACTAGTTGTTGCTCCCAGCCTTTTAGATCATGTAAAATTCGTTCCTCGCCCTTTGACAGCATACAAACATCCCCTTGGATTATTTTTCTACCTTGTAATATATTTGCCGTGAGAGGCCGTACGCCCTGTTTTTTTCTGAAAAATATGTTATTTTCAAATAAGTCCTAATAAAAAAGGAGAGGGATGTTATGTATCCACGTGCGAAAGCGTTAGGTATTATTGAACACAATGATTGCATCCTCGTTGAATAATATAACGAAAAACATGAAAGTGGTGAGGGACGTTATTACCGACCACTTGGAGGAACGATTGAACTTGGGGAATACGCGGCGCAAACCGTTATGCGAGAATTTAAAGAAGAACTTGGCGTCACTGTAGAAATCGGTACATACTTAGGCTGTTTAGAAAACATCTTTCAAATAGGCAATACAATTGGCCATGAAATAGTCCAATTGTATTCTATCTGCTTTTCAAACAAAGAACTTTATAAAAGGAATAAGATCACAATTGCAGATGGAGATAACATCTCTTATGCTGTATGGATCCCAATTGAAATGTTTTTGCAAAAGGAAAAAACATTATACCCAAACAGATTAACCGAACTACTTTCAAAAAGATAACAGAAAAAGACGGGAATCATCCCGTCTTTTCATCATATATTAACCAATATTACCAAGACGTACTACGTCACGAGCAATCATAACTTCTTCGTCTGTTGGAATTACGATTACTTTTACTGGAGAGTGAGGGAAGCTGATGAATGCTTCTTCACCACGGAAGTTGTTGCGTTTTGGATCGAAGTATACGCCCATAAACTCAAGTCCTTCTAATACGCGCTCACGAATTAGTGCACTGTTCTCACCAATACCAGCTGTAAAGATGATTGCGTCTACACCTTTCATGCGAGCTGCATAAGAACCGATGTATTTATGGATGCGGTCAACAAAGATCTCTAGTGCTACTTCTGCACGGTGATTTCCTTCTTCTTCAGCTTGCTCAATATCACGTAAGTCACTTGAGAATCCAGAAAGACCTAACATACCACTTTTCTTGTTTAATACGTTAAGAACTTCATCTACAGATTGTCCTGTTTTCTTCATAATATATGGAATTAACGCAGGATCAAGGTTACCAGAACGTGTACCCATTGTTACACCAGCAAGTGGTGTGAAGCCCATAGACGTATCAATTGATTTTCCGCCTTCAACAGCTGCGATACTTGCACCGTTACCTAAGTGACAAGAAAGTAAACGTAAACTTTCAAGTGGACGGCCTAATAATTCAGCTGCACGCTCTGTTACATACTTATGAGAAGTACCGTGGAAGCCGTATTTACGGATGCCGTATTTTTCATAGTATTCATAAGGTAAGCTATATAAGAAAGATTCTTCTGGCATTGTTTGATGGAACGCTGTATCAAACACTGCTACTGAAGGTACGTTCGGAAGAACTGCTTGGAATGCTTTAATACCAACAACGTGTGCTGGGTTATGAAGTGGTGCTAACTCACTTAAAGCATCGATTTCTGCTAATACTTCATCAGTAATTAGAGCAGAATCTGGGAATTTTTCACCGCCGTGTACAACACGGTGACCAATACCGCTAATCTCATCAAGAGATTTAATAATACCTGTTTCAGTTAATTTGTTTAAAAGCATATTAACCGCAACGCCATGGTCTGCGATATTTGTTACTTCAGTTTGTTTTTCACCGTTCACAGTAATTGTGAAGATAGCATCGTCTAAACCGATACGTTCTACTAAACCTTTTGTTAATACTGTTTCACTTGGCATTTCAAATAATTGGAACTTTAAGGAAGAGCTTCCTGCATTAATCGCGATGATTTTTGACATCTAGTCTTTCGCCCCTTTTTCTCTAGCTGTGTGGAATCTCTCCACAAACCGCTCAATTTTATGTCTTCAATTTTTCTCAGATAACAGAACCGTTCCACTGATAAAAATTTAATACTCACGATTTTAATTTAAACATCGTACGACACATATTTCAAGAGAAAAAATTGTAACACAACGTTTTTTTTTATATTACAGATTTAAAGTTTTCAATTTTGTCACCTATAAATATTACTGAATTTTGTAAACAATATAAAACTGTACTATATATAAGTGTATATCTGTTATATATGAACCCTTTTAGTTTTTCTCAACAAACCAGCCGTTAATTTGCTGCATGATGTTCTCCATCGCTTGCATATTAGAGAATTTCGGTAATTCTACTAATAACGCTTGTTTTGGCATGTTTACGTTTTGCCCTTTCTTTTGGAGAACAAATATACTTTTTGCATTTTTTTCATTCTTAAACATGGAAACAGGTAACTGTAGTAATCCTTGCACAAAACATGTTTCTTTAATAAATGCATGAAGCTTTGGTGCTTGGTCACTTTCAAAAATGAAGTTTGGCACTAAGAAAAATAAATAGCCGCCTTCTTTTGTATGTTTGACACTTTGTTCAATAAAAAGATGATGTGCATAAGACATACCTTCATCTGCTTTTAACGTATATTCACTTGCACCGATTTCATTTGGATAATAGCCGATTGGTAAATCACATACAACCGCATCAACTGGATCAATATAAAGAGAAGCTAGTCCATCTTGATTAAAGAACTCGACCGCTTGTTTTTGTAAATTTGCATTGACTAATGCAAGTTTAACAAGCAAGTCATCCACATCTACTCCAAAGCCACTCATCGTTGTCCCTTCTAAGCAACCATTGAAAATTGTCGTTAATAAATTTCCCGTTCCAACTGCAGGATCTAGTACAGTTATTTCCTTTTGATCCTTCATAAATTTATGGAATAAATAACTCATAAACATCCCAACTGCATCAGGCGTCATTTCATGATTTGCTTGTACGCCATCTTTCATCCCTTTTAAGATGGCAAGTTGGAACGCTTTGCGAATTTCTTCGCCTTTATAGTTTTCTTCATTAAACTTGCTATACTCACGCTCTAATCGTTCAATTGTTGGTTGTTCTAAGCCTTCTTGTAAAATTGTTCCTTCAAATAAATTGTCACCCGTTTCTACAAGTGCTTCTAAATACGTTATATCTAATTCTTTACGTAAAATTACGGCAGAAGAATCAAAAATAGAAAATAATGTTTCTACTGTTGAACTCACGAAAATTCCTCCTTTAAACTAAAATACACATAACTTATATCATACCATATTTTAAATTTTTCCCAAAAGAAAAAGCGACCCCTTGAGAAGAGATCGCTCTTTGTTGCCTATATTACTTTGCAGCCTTTGCTGCCTCTAATGCTGCTTCGTAATTTGGATGGCTTGTACCTTCGCTTACGTATTCTACGTAAACCACTTTATCGTTGCTATCTACTACGAATACTGCACGTGCAAGTAAACGAAGTTCTTTCATCACAACACCGTATGCTTCGCCAAAAGAAAGGTCGCGGTGATCAGAAACCGTTACAACGTTTTCTAAACCGTTAGCTGCACACCAGCGCTTTTGAGCGAATGGTAAATCAACGCTAATTGTTAATACTTTTGCATTTTCAATACCAGCTGCATCTTCGTTGAAACGACGAGTTTGTGCATCACATACACCTGTATCAATAGATGGTACAACACTAATCAATTTCACTGCGCCTTTATATGTCTCTAAAGTTACCGGAGATAAATCATTTGCTAACACTTGGAAGTTTGGAGCTTGATCGCCTACTTTCACTTCTGTGCCAACTAAAGTGATTGGGTTTCCTTTAAACGTTACGTTTGCCATTTGAAAATCCTCCCTTTTCTAAAAAACAAAATATGTACAGTGTAAATGATAGATGTTCAGTAAACAGAATGCAACTGAATCGCTCTGTTTTTAGAAAAAAGAAGCTAATCGCTCGATTAGCTTCTTTTTTCTTATATTTCATACTCCGGCTGTTCATCTTTTTGCTTATTCATCATTTCTTTTACCTTATCAACTGCTTGCGGTGCTAATTCCATTATTTTATCAAGTATATGTGTCTGTTTATCTAAATGAAGTACTTTCACACCTTCACTACTTACTATAAGAAAAGCAACCGGGTTAATGGAAACACCGCCACCGCTACCACCGCCAAATGGATGATGATTATTATTTTCTAATTTCCCAAATTCACTACCACCTGCCGCAAAGCCAAAACTTACTTTAGAAACCGTTAAGATAATACTTCCATCAGGTGACTGAATTGGGTCACCAATGATTGTATTCACATCAATCATATGATTTAACTGTTGCATCGCTGTTGTCATTAACCCTTGAATTGGATGTTCCATATAATCCCCCCTATATTTATCCCGCTTTAACGGGCAGTAATACTCCCACCTCAAAATCCGGCGAAAGCAATGTCCAGTTCCAGTGACTAGAATGTTCGGTGGCTTCGCTTCTTTCTGTGAGGTAAAAAACACCTCTACGTCAGAAGCTCCAACGTCCTACAATTCTGAGCGTGCCGCTTCCGCTTTTCTGAAGAAGTTATGCGGGAGATAAACTGCTAGCATGCGCCCGATTGTTGAGAGCTGGTAATCAGTGGAGGATGAAGAAACCCCCTACTGATTAAAGTTTCACTTTATTGCTGCACCGTATGATCTGTCGTAATAACGCCTTGCTTCTTCAGAAATATAAATAACCGAATTACCGCCCTAACTGCACGATATATGCGAAATGAGGCCGTTAATTCACAATGTGTTGCTACAGTTTTCCCTTGAAAAATCGGAGTAATTTCAAGCTGCGGCGTACCTATAATTTCTGCATATTGTCCGGCAACGCCAACAATGATCCCTTTTACCGACCATACATAGCCTGTAATAACTCCTGTACTCGCTGCATCACCTGTTCCAATTTGCGAATACCATTTCCAATTGTTGATTTTCACTTTTTGAAGAAAATCTTTAATCATAGTATGGATTTCTTGCAGCCTTTTTATAATCTCCCCTACACTGTCAAGCCATGCCACAAATTTATCCTCAGTCCCGCCTTCTTCTCCTGCTTTTTCAATTTTTTGACCTGTTTTTCTTTGCTGCTTTTCAATCCGTTCTAGTACATCAAACGTATAATGAATCATCCAGATTTTCACTTCAAACAAACATTGCTTTTCTGTTTCTGTATATAACAAACTAATTTTCAGCGATAATTTCGATAATAAAATAAGTAAGAGAAGCAAAATAAGCATTCCAATTCCAATCACAAGCCACTTCATCGTACCACCCTTTCATTCCGTATCCATTATCGACACGATATGAAAAATATAAACGAAATTGAAAATATAGATTTTTCTAAAAAAAGAAGGATTTCTCATATTTTTATTGAAATATACTATTTGAACATATTATTTACTGCATGGAGGGATACAAAATGGAAGATCGTCGCAATTTATTTTTCTTTTACGGTGATAATAAAGCAACGCTTATCGAAAAAATGAAACCAGTATACGACATTTTAAAGGAAAACGGATTTACAATACTAGACCATCCAAAGAACGCAAATGCCATCGTTAGTGTTGGCGACGACGGGACATTTTTGCAAGCTGTTAGAAAAACAGGATTTCGTGAGGATTGTTTATACGCAGGGATTTCGACAACAGATGATATTTCCTTTTACTGTGACTTCCACATCGACCATGTCGATAGCGCCCTTCAAGAAATCACAAAAAATAAAATTGAAGTAAGAAAATATCCAACAATTCAAGTAACTGTCGATCATGACACGTCCTTTTATTGCCTAAATGAATTTACACTGCGCTCTAGCGTAATTAAAACATTTGTATTAGATGTGTACATCGATGATTTATATTTTGAAACATTCAGAGGGGATGGCTTAGTCGTTTCTACCCCAACAGGAAGCACTGCATATAATAAATCACTAAGCGGAGCTGTCGTGGATCCATTAATTCCATGTTTCCAAGTAAGTGAGCTTGCTTCGTTAAATAACAATACGTACCGTACCCTTGGTTCTCCATTTATTTTAAGCAACAATCGTACGTTAACATTAAAATTAACTCATAATGACAAAGATTATCCTGTCATGGGTATGGATAACGAAGCACTTAGCATTAAGCAAGTCGAAAAAGCAGTTGTTCGTTTAAGCGATAAACAAATCAAAACAGTAAAACTAAAAAATAACTCGTTCTGGGAAAAAGTACAAAGAACGTTTTTATAAAGTGAAACTAACCAATCGGGCTTTTACGGGCAGTTTTCTTCCCTGCTCTTATCCTGCCCACGAATAGCGGGATAAAGAATAAAGGCGGCATGTGCCGCCTTTCAGGCTGTGGAGAAAGTATTCTCCGCAGCCTGTTTTTGTGTCTGAACCTCTTTTTATCTGTCAACACTGATAAAAAAGAGGAAAAGGAGAGATTTCTTATGATGGGTGCATTAAAAAATCATCGTGATGAACGCGTATCAGTTTCTGTAGAAGAGTTAGTTCCACAAGATCATTTTCTTCGTGCAATTGAAGCTACTATTAATTTTGATTTTATTGAGGAGAAGTTACGCCCCTATTACTGTGAAAACAATGGTCGTCCCTC